>NZ_NBNX01000003.1:0-569121 GCF_002213225.1 Thioclava sp. IC9 | reverse complement strand
GGGCGTCACCAGCCCGTCACCCTGAGCAAAGCCGGGAAACTCTGCCTAAGGGCGGTAGAGCTCTGGGGTGCGGATCAACACCAACCGGGCTCCGGTCGCGGCTGGATGAAAGTTCAGTGGCAGGTCACCTGGACCATCCTGTTCATTTCCATGTGGGTTCGGCTCATGCCTGCCAGAGCGTCGTGATCATCGGAATTTCTGCGAATACTCGCATAAATTTCTCGATCGTCGTGCATTTCATGTGGCAATAGCCTTTCGCTGAGCATGTGTTCGAGCGCCTCAAGATCGCGCCGCAGCTCCGCGGCAGTTGAATGCCGCGAACCATCAGCGACTGCATTGATGGTCTCGAGAACGTCCGCCAGCTCCCGATGCTCTTCCTCAAGCTTGGATAGCATCTTGGCAGGAATCTGCGCTTTCGTAAGGCGATCCCGGATCGGAGGGCCAAGTGCACGCAGGGCATTCAAAATGACTGCGACATCGATTGCCTCCTGAAGGATGGCACCCTGCACCGGCGTGAGATACCCGAGGGCCGCGACAACCATTGCCGCCCCGGACATTCCCATTCCGGCGTAGACGCTCTGCAGTGCAATTTGTCGAGATCGGCGGGCAATGGCTATTGCACTTGCAAGGCGGTCCAGGCGATCCAACAGGATGACCACATCGGCTGCCTCGGAGGACGCCGCCGCGCCTCTTGCCCCCATAGCGACCCCGATATCGGCAGCGGCCAAGGCCGGCGCGTCGTTGACACCATCCCCGACCATCATGACCGGGCCACGCGTCGCGCGCTCGGCCTCGACGATCCGGATCTTGTCAGCCGGCTTCATCTCGGAGACGACATAATCCACGCCAAGGAAAGAGGCTACATTCGCCGCGAGGTCTGAGCGGTCCCCAGTTGCAAGAACGATTCTTTCTGTCCCTGTATCTCGCAGTCGACGTAGAACGGTTCCGGCTTCTGGTCGGACTTCGTCTGCAAATAGAAAGGCGCCAGCGATCTCGCCGTCTATCGCGACAAGAACGCTTACAGTCCCCGATCGCCGAATCCATCGGTCGAGTTCTGTTCTGAAGTCGGACTGCGTCACCTGTCCGGCTACGAAATCCCAACCGCCGACAACGATGTGCCTACCGCCGATCTGACCCTCGACTCCCGCTCCGGGAACTTCCCTCACCACCGAAGGCGCCACGAGTTCGAGCCCGCGCTCCCGAGCGGCGGCGACGAGCGCTTCTGCGATCACATGTTGGGATCCCTGGTCCACAGAGGCTGCAAGACGCAGGATCTCCTTGGGGTTCGCGTCATGTGGCACCTTCAAATCGACGAGGCGGTTGCTGCCTGCGGTCACCGTGCCGGTCTTGTCGAATAGGACCGTGCGGACACGCGCCAGTGTTTCGAGAGCGCCGCCCCCCTTGACGAGAACCCCTTTAGCAGCGCAGCGCGAGACCCCGGAAATGATGGCAACTGGCACCGCCAAGATTAGCGGACAGGGCGTCGCTACGACGAGAACCGCGAGTGCCCGGTCAGGGTTTCCGCTTACGATCCACGCGGCGCCGGCGAGCGCAAGTGTCAGCGGGAGGAAAGCGAGCGCGAACCGATCGGCCATCCGGGCGATGGGTGCCTTCGACTTCTGTGCCTCTCGCACCAGTCGCACGATCCCGGCATAGGTGCTCTGATCCGCCGCGGCCGAGACCTTGAGGTCGAAGGGATTGCCAGAATTTATGGAACCGCTCAGCACCGTCTGAGCCACTCTGCGATGAACTGGAATGGCCTCGCCTGTAACCGCTGACTCATCGAGCAATGCGGACCCCATGACGACTGTTCCGTCAGTTGGCACACACTCACCATGCCGAACAAGGAGGCGATCCCCGATCTGAATATCCTCGATTGATACTTCTTCGACGCCACCATCCCGATATCGTGCTGCCGTGCGCGGCAGACGGCTCAGCAGGGCGGTCAACTCACGCTGCGCGCGACGTTGGGCGAGGTCCTCGAGCGCCTCTCCCCCCGTGAACATCACAGCGATGATTATACCCGCCAGGTGCTCACCGAGCAGAAGTGCCCCCCCCATCGCCAGTGCGGCAATAAGGTCGAGGCCAAGTTCTCCTCACCTGATACGCGCGCCGATCGAGATGACAAGCGCTAAGAGCGCGACCACGGTGCCGGCGGCCCATGTCACATCTGTCAGATCCGACCGACCGGTAAGATAGGCTATTCCGCCGACACCCAGCGATAGTGCGACCAACGGCAACAGCATTCGCTTCGTGGCCATAGCGATTGCTTCGAGGCGATGATGATCCTTCTGGGTCTCCATGTCTGAGCCTCTGTTCTGGAGCGTCGCTACGGTAGTGGATCCCTGGACCGCCGCTTTGATCCTGAGCAAGCCAACTCTTCTTTACAATCACTTTAGGGGAGGACCCTTCTTTGGTCATGTCGTCTCGCTCCCGATCACGATCGAGATAGCCCGTGTGTGCGGCTTCCGCGGCTACCAGCTTACCAATTTGCGCGCTGACATCGGGCTCGAGATGTAGCTGATCTGAAGGTCACAATAACTGTCCCGGACGGCGCACCCGACCTCGGTCAATTGCTCTATGGGCTTGGTGCGTCTCGTAGAGAGCAAGCCGAAAATCTGGAAACGAACCTCTGCTCCGTCCGCTGCGCGGTTGCCCGACTTGCACAATCGCTGTTCTTTGAAATGAACGGCAGGTTTGGAGACGCCGCGTCGCGGCGGTCAGGAGGCCGGCCGATGACTGGTATGGGCCGTTCACTGCTCCCAAGCAGGAAAGGCGGAACGCGGTCTTTTTCTGCGCTTTACACCAATGTTTGCTACGCGAAGCAACGTCTTCATATCGACAGCATTCGTGACTCGGTCTTTCCTGGCTTCGCGCGCGCTCCTAATGACGAAACGGGCTATCGAGGCGAAGATGCGCAGAGGCGGCGCACCAGCCAACTGAACGACGATATGACGCCGCATGGCGGTGGTCCTGCAACGAGGGCACCGCCAGCATTTCTAAACTCAGTGCGGCAGCCTGTTTTCGAGCGCGCGCTGCCCTCGTTCGGCGCTGTGCAAAAGTAAAGGCCATTGAGGCTGCGACACACCCAACGGCCTTTTCAACCCAACTCTCGATGAAAGGTTATATAATCAATTTAGAACAAAAACAGTCGGGAATCAATACGCCTCTGCGCTTACCTGCGCGCGGGGGCCAGCTGGCCTATCATACTGAGAACCTTTCGATGAGATTTTCGAACTCCTCATCGGTGCCTTTACTAAGTGGGCTGTCGTTGACCACCTGGCCTGCCATGGGATTTTTCCACGACCATCGATTAGAGTCCAACCCAACTTTGATCCGCTCCCCAGTGCGCCCCCCGCACTCGAACATATCGGACGCGCCTTCGAGCAGGGTCCGTTTCAATTGATGGATCATCGTCGGATGCACCCCGAACCGGCTCGCCAGCTCGGCCGCTGTCTCTTCACCCTTCAGGCTTCTAGCGCGACCTTTGCCTTGGACTCGGGCGCGTGCTGCGTGCGTTTCGACATCTCTGACCTCCTTCTCGGCGAAGATCAGCAGACCGCAAATCGTAGCTTATTTCAGTGTCCGAATTTCGGGGCGGCTCCGACTTATATCAGCATGACCGAGTTACGCGTTCCGAGAACCACGATTGTCGGCCCACGTCGGGAGTGTTTTCTGAAAGAGCTGATGAGGAGGCTAAGCTCAGGAAAAGATGAAAGACAGACTAGCTGGATCAATGCACTTTGGCGGTATACCGACCGGTCCGCTCCTGAATATGCAGCCTTCCTATTCTTTTCCTGTATCCGGCGGACTAAGTCATGGCGAAACGTCTTCTTAGGCGAGCACAACTTTGGGGCAGAAATAGAAATGTTGCATGACCTCCTCCTAGTGGCTGCCGGCCTTGTTCTCCTTTTTGTCGGCGGCGAAGGGCTCGTGCGTGGCTCGGTCGCAATTGCCGAGCGCCTCGGCATATCTAAGCTTCTAATCGGTCTGATCATTGTCGGTTTCGGCACATCGACACCGGAGTTGCTTGTTTCCGTGAACGCAGCCATAGACGGCGCGCCTGAGATTGCTTTGGGTAACGTTGTAGGCTCGAACATCGCGAACATTCTGCTCATTGTCGGCGTGGCAGCAGTTATCACACCGATCCTCGGCTGGGCGCGAACAGCTCTGCGCGAGGCGCTGGTCGCAACACTTGTTTCGCTGGCGACCTACGCTCTTGTTCAGGGTGAAATCATCACTCGGATCGAAGGCATCGCAATGCTTCTCGTCCTCACGGGTTACCTCTTTTCCAGCTACTGGTTGGAAAGACGCAACCGCCGGGCAACGGCATTTCAACATGAAGCAGAGGAGTTCGAAGACATTCCGCTACCGCGACCTTGGCTTGCGTCGCTCTTGGTCATTGTTGGCATTGCCGCTCTGGTGTTCGGAGCGGACTTACTGGTCGAAGGGGCAGTAAACATCGCCCGCGAGTTCGGGGTGCCCGACGCGGTAATCGGTCTATCGCTCGTGGCCATCGGAACGTCGCTACCAGAGCTAGCCACCAGTATAGTCGCGGCGATCCGGCGCCACCCCGATGTGGTGCTCGGCAACGTGATCGGCTCGAATATCTTTAACATCCTCGCGATCCTCGGCGTCACGGTTGTGATCCAGCCGATCGAAGTCAGCACACGCTTTCGCGAGATTGATACCCCAGTCATGCTGGCGTCGTCTCTCCTAATGCTGGGCTTGCTCTTCGCTACTAAGAAGATTGGTCGTGTGTGGGGTGCGCTGATGTTGGCCGCCTATGCCGCATATATGGTGCTCTTGTTTTCCAACGGGATTGCCAGCTAGCTTTTCGAACAGCGGGGCGTTCGTTCATCCAAGACATTGGAACAGAGATCGCCCGGTCAACGGCCGCGCCTCAAGGCGACGACGACGGTGCTCGACTTGAGCGAGACATTGCGTCTCGTCGCCAGCTTCTAGACGGTCGAGGCGGAGGACGACGTCTGCGATCCAGACCTCGCCCGACTGGCGGCGCGGCTCGCCCTTCTGCATTTCGAGCGCGCCCTCGACACCGGCGTCCCGGCCCCGCTCACGGCCCTCAGCGACCGCGAGCGCGCCTGAATATGACTGACTCGACACGAAGATCATTGCGCGATCGTGGCTAATTCTATAACAAGCATTTCTGATGCTTGTTTGTTGGAGGCACCATATGCGCCTGACCAGTTTCACAGATTTTGGCCTCCGAGCGCTGATGCGGATGGCCAGCGCGCCGGAGCGCGCCTTCTCGACGGCCGAGATCGCCGATGAGTTCGGTATCTCTCGCCACCACCTGAATAAAGTCATTCAGCGCCTGGCCCGGCACGGCTTCGTGACCACGCGGCGCGGGAGCGGTGGCGGCGCAATGCTCGGCCAGCCCGCTCACGAGATCGTTCTTGGAGACCTCGTGCGACTTCTCGAGCAGGACCAGGCCATTGTCGAATGTTTCTCTCCTGACGGCGCGTGCTGCATTACCCCTGTCTGTGGCCTGAAGGGTAGACTCCACGCCGCAGAGGCCGCGTTTTTGGCGGAACTCGATCGTTCGACGCTGGCAGACATCGCCTTGCCGGCCACTCTTCCGGCTACGGTCTGAAAGGAAATAGTGATGCGTAACGTGTCTTTCACCACCGAGGGTTTCACGGTCGATGCAGAACTCGTTGGACGCGCTTTCGGCCTTTCACCATCCGATGTTCTCGCGAAACTCCGCGACGGCGAAGTCACAAGCAGATGCGAGGCCGGTGTCGACGACGATGCCGGGCGGTGGCGGCTGACCTTCTACTTTGGCGGTCGCGCGCTACGCCTCGTTGTCGATGAGAACGGCACGATCCTGTCACGCGGCACCTTTCCCTCACACGCACCCGTTGCGGCTCCGCGCGACCTTGCGACGACCCGTTCGAAAACCTGACCATCAATCCCCACCGGAAAGGGACGATGATGCTACCCTCTCTCCCCCGCAAGCTGAGCCATGGCGCTTCCCTTGCGATCTTTAGCGCGCTTACACCAGTTGCGGCCTCAGCCCACGTAAAGTGGTTCGCACCCTATATCGTCGGCGCAGCTCCGGCCCCTATCACGCGGACGCTGACGGATACTTGGTTCTGGTCCGGGATCGTGTTGGTGCTGGTCTTTTTCATCGCGACGCGACTGGTGGAGCGCACGACCGTCGGAGTGGCTGCGCTCGATGCAATGGATAGCCTTTCTAATCCCCTCTGGCTGGAGCTAGACAATTTCGTTCGAATTGTCGTCGCAGGTTTTTTTGTTGCTATCTTCGCGGTGGGAGGCGTTTACCTCACGCCTGATCTCCAGACTCCTGCGGAATGGGTAAGCTGGGTCCAGCTCCTGATCGCCCTTGGCATCGTTTCGCGTCGCACGCAGCCCCTTTCGGCGGCGGGTATCATCTTCCTCTGGGTGCTCGCTCTACGCGACTACGATCCCTTCCACCTGCTCGACTACCTCGCGCTCGGCGTCGCCGTGGCGACTTACCTGGTCCTCGAGGCGGCCGATCGTCCTGAATGGCGCAAGCATCGCTTCGAAGTCCTCCGCTGGGGTGTTGCCATCGCGCTGATGTGGTCGAGCCTCGAGAAGTTTGCATATCCTGAATGGTTCTATCCGCTCGTGCAGGAAAAGCCTTTTCTCACCTTTGGCATTCCGCGCGACATGTTCATTCCGATGGCTGGGGTCGCCGAGTTCACAATGGGCTTCGGTCTGCTTGCGACCCCACTCGTGCGGCGACTTTCAGCGATAGCGCTCTTCGTGATCTTCAACTCTGCAGTCTATCCCTTCGGACGGATCGACCTCATCGGGCATGCACTGATCATGGCCATCATCGTCGTGATTGCGGTCGATCATACGCGTGAGCTGCACTTCTGGTCTTGGATCAGGCGCGCCCTCCTCGGGGTCCCGATCGGTCTTGCATCTGCACTGGTGATCTTTGCGACCGCCTACTGGGGTCTGCATGCGGCTTTCTACGGCACCGACGTCCAGACGATGGCGCAAATCCGAGCCGGAGAGGGACAGATGGCAACACATTCGTATTCGGCCGAGCATCCTCACGGACCACAGGCTGAAGTCACGCTACGCGATCGCGGAAAAGATCCAAAGATCGATATTTCGAAGCCGATCAAAGCAGCTTCAGTAACCGCCGCCTACGAGGTCTCGATGAAGAGTATGCGCCAGGACATGATGGCGGGCATTCAGCATGACGACCCAGACGCGGCCTTCGTGTTGGGTATGCTCCCCCACCACCAAGGCGCGCTTGATATGGCTAAGATCGAACTGGCAAGCGGAACCGATCCAGAAATCCGCGAGCTCGCCCGTCACATCATTGCCGACCAGCAGCAAGAAATCTCCGCGATGCGGGCTTGGTTGCGCAAGCAACAAAACGAGACGCCCGACGAGTGATCCAACGCAGCCGGAGTGGTCGCCAGATGTCGCCCCGGCTGCTTTTTCCTGAAAACGAGCCGGCTAGCGTTGCGCCTTGTAGGCACGTTTCTCCACCAGCCGCACCATGTAGATGTGCCACTGAAGCAGAGCGGACATTTTCCGATGGCGCGCCAAACTTTCAGGACGCGCGCGAATAGCGCACACCCTCGGGCACGTGCTGATCGAGAACCGAAGCGATCATCCGTGTTAACGGGCGACCTTCCGGTGCAATGGCGATGCGCTTTCCCGTAAGCCTTGCGAATGGCGCGAAGCGCGTGGCCATTTCCGTCAGGCACGGTAGCAGCTTCTGGGCATCGGTGCCGAACTCCTGGCTCAAATCGTCAAGATCCACCGCGAACCGACACATCAACTCCTCGATCGCCCGAGCGCGCAGCTGGTCTTCGGGGCTTAACTGGTAGCCACGAGCGCCCGGAAAAACACCGGTTGCGATCCGCTGCTGATACGCGGCGGTCGCGGGCGCATTCTGGACATAACCTTCCGAAAAGCGCGAAATCGACGATGCCCCGAGCCCTATGAGGGTGCTGCATGTGTCGGTCGTGTATCCTTGGAAATTGCGGCGCAGTCGTCCGGCCTCGAGCGACGCCGTCAGAGTGTCGTCGGGGCGCGCAAAATGGTCGATGCCGATAGCTGTAAGACCGGCTGCAACAAACAGTTCTCCAGCGCGCGTGACGAGGTGGTAGCGCGACAGATCGTCCGGCAGCGCCGCTTCGTCGATCAGCTTTTGCCGTTTTGAAACCCAAGGCACATGCGCGTAACCAAAGAGCGCTACGCGGTCCGGCGTAAAGGTGAGAACCTTTTCAATCGTGTCTTCGATGCGCGCGAGGCTCTGGTGCGGGAGGCCATAGACCAGATCGGTGTTGAGAGAGGCGATGCCGGCCGCGCGCAAGTCTTCGACGCACGCGCGTGTGGTTTCGAACGGTTGCAGGCGGCCGATTGCTTTCTGGACTTCAGGATCGAAATCCTGAATGCCGATCGACGCGCGGTTCATGCCTTCGGAGGCGAGAGCCTCGATCTTCGCGCGATCGACCATGGTCGGGTCGATCTCCACCGAGAACTCGAACTCCTGAGCTGGTGGAAACACACGGCGTATCGATTCCGAGAGACGATGTATCAATTCCGGCGGCAGGATGGTGGGCGTTCCGCCACCCCAGTGAAGGCGGCCCATTTTCAGGCCGTTCGGTATGATGGCGCGCACCATTTCGAGCTCTGCCTCGAGCGCCTCGATATAGCTTTCCACCGGGCCAAGGGTTTTCGTGCCTTGTGTGTGACAGGCGCAGAACCAGCATAGCCGCTCGCAAAACGGGATGTGCATGTAGACCGACACAGGCTCGCTGGGGTCCAACTGTTCAAGCGCATGGCGTTGAAAGGACGCGCCTGTGTCGGGCGAAAAGGCCGCCGCAGTCGGGTAGGACGTGTAACGCGGCACGCGCGCATCGAAGAGGCCAAGGGCCCGAAGTGTTTCTGTGTGTTCCATGCCCTATTATCAGACAGACAGAAGCGGGCTTCTTTGCTGTGGCTCAAACTAAATGTGCGACCATGCGGCCGGTGGCCGCACAGGTCTCATCGTTCCGCGGCGAAACGGACAGAAGGGCATCGAGTCATCTTGTGTGTGGTAATTGGTATTTACAATACGTATTCGAATAGTGCAGTGAGAGATCATGACGACGAAGGTTGAAGCCGATTGAGTCGTGACGGGCCGAAGGCTCTTGCAAAGGTCTTGCTGAATGACGGATCAAACTCAAACTGCATTGGACGAGTTGCCCGGCGATCTTTTGATGTGGGTTCTCATTATCAGCGAATTGCTGGTTTTCGGGGCGGGGTTGATCGTTTTCTTGTCGGTGCGGATCACTGATCCGACGGGCTTTGCCGAGGCGCAGAATGCGCTGAACCGGACTGCCGCTGCGACCAACACGATTATCTTGCTGACGAGCGGCTTTTTTGCTGCCCTGGCGTTGGATCTGAGGCAATCGGGTAGACGTAACGGCGCACGCGTTTCTCTTGTTAGCGCCGCGTTGCTTGGCGCGGCGTTTCTGTGGATCAAGGGCGCCGAATTCGCGTCCAAGGCTGCGAACGGCATCGTCTGGGACACGCACCCTTTCTTCAATTTCTATTTCCTGCTGACCGGATTTCACGCCGCGCATGTCGCAGCCGGCATCATCCTGTTACTGCTGGTGGCGTGGCGCGATCATGTGGGAAATATCGAGGATGCGACCGCGTTCTGGCACATGGTCGATCTGATCTGGGTGTTGCTCTTTCCAGTGGTCTATCTCCTGCAATGACACGCCGGTCCCTCTATATCGCCCTCGGCACGCTTGTTCTCCTCACCCTTGGCTCGTCCTTGCTTTCATTCTCGGGGGTCTGGGCCAAGTGGCCAGGGGCGGCAGCGGTGGTCGTGATGGCACTTGCCTGGCAAAAGGCGCGGATCATCCTCGGAAAATATCTGGGATTGGTGCAGGCGCCCGCTTGGCAGCGCGGCTTCGATGTGGCGCTGACAGGCGTGTGCCTCCTGTTGCTGGTGCTCTATCTCGCGCCACTGGGGCTATAGGGAACCCGCTGGTCTGTTCGGTAACGACCATCGAACCTGCATTTGCAACGCTCGCCTGATGCGCTCTGCTCCTCGAACAACCTGATGTGAGCCGGTCCGATTGGACAACCCCCGTTGCGCGAATTTCGCGACGAGAGGTGCGGGCATCAGGCCGTCGCTGCCATGACGATCCGACGATACCCAGCTTCGCCGTGATAGAAGCCGTTACTTAGTCCGACCTCCCCGCATAGGGCGGCAAGGCGCGCAAGTAATTCAAATATTCATTGTGAGCCGCGACAATTCGCCCCACCTCTTCCGCCGATAAAGGCCTGCGCGTGTTGATGCGCCACGCAGGAAGCCCAGACCAAACCTTCGCCAGGGACGAGGTGCTGAAGGGTTTCGTGTCTTCTGGCTACGGTCCGAAAACGTAACCCCTGCACCCTCTTGAGCATCAAGGATTCAGCCGAGGGCGTGCGGTCGGGAAGACCAGATTCGCGGACGCTTGCCATCCGGCTCGAAATGCTCCGCCCGTAATTTGCGAGAATGCGAAGTTCATGGGCATCCTACACTCACCGCAATAGGTATTTACAATGCTTATTTTGTGGAGATAGCATGAGCCTCAAGTTCAAATTCTCGGGGGATCCCATGTCACCTGCTGATCGACAGATCATATCCGCGCGCCCCGAAACGACCGCTGCGATCATGGCGCAAACGGGTTTGGACGAGGATAAACTGACCCAGTTGGTGCATCGTTTCTACGACAAGGTGCGTGCTGATGCGGTTCTCGGGCCGATCTTCGCCTCCAGGATTTCCGACTGGGCGCCGCATTTGCAGCGGATGGTGGAGTTCTGGTCTTCGGTCGCACTCATGACCGGTCGTTTTCACGGCGCCCCGATGCAGGTCCATGCGTCCTTGCCAGTGGAATGGGATCATTTCGAACGGTGGCTGATGCTGTTCCGCGAGACCGCAACCGAGACCTGTCCCCCCGAGGGGGCCGCCCATCTCATCGAACGCGCCGAGCGGATCGCGCGCTCGCTGCATATGGCGGTCGAGAACGCCACGCCCCGAACCGTCCCCTCTTTGCTCTGACCAAAGGATACCAACATGACGAGACCGCTACCCCCGCAAGATTCCGCCAGCCTCACCCGCTACATCGAGGCAGAGTATCACGCCAAGCATCGCACTCAATTGCCTGAACTGGCGGCGCTCTCGGAAAAGGTGGAAACCGTCCATGCCGGGCAAGCAGATGTCCCTGCAGGGCTGTCCGCGCTACTGCACCGGATGATCGGCGAGCTCGAAGTCCACATGAAGAAGGAGGAGCTGGTTCTGTTTCCCGCCATTCGCAACGCGGCACCGAGGCTGGACGGGCCGATCGCTGCGATGCGCGCGGATCACGACGACCATGAGGCGGAGGTCGGACAGATCCGGCAATTGACAAACGATCTCACATTGCCGGACGGTGCATGCCAAAGCTGGACGCGGCTCTATGCCGGGGTCGGTGAATTTCTTGAAGACCTGGCAGCCCATATTCGGCTGGAAAACGACGTGTTATTCCCGCAATTCGAAACCAAAGGCGCAGGCCATGTCTGAGATGTATCTTCCCAACCCAACTAAGGATCTCTTCGAGCGGCGTCATGCCTTGGCGCCGAAGACCGAGGACGCCTTCCGCGCATTTTCGAAAGCGGTGTTCACTGAAGGGGCGCTCGATGCGCGCAGCAAGCAGCTTATCGCCGTGGCCGTCGCGCACGTAACGCAGTGCCCATGGTGCATCGAGAGCCATGTCAAAGCCGCCCGGCGTGCGGGCGCCTCGGACGAACAGGTCATGGAAGCGATTTGGGTCGCCGCGGAAATGCGCGCCGGCGCCTCTTGGACCCATGCTCTGAAAGCAGTTGAGATGATCGGCGACACGGACAAGCCGGACAGCTGATGCCGTCAGCAAGCCCCCCCACCTCCGAAGCTCCTGGCGAGCTTATCCGCGTCAAGCGGATCTATCGCGCGGCACGCGTGTCAGATGGCAAGCGGATATTGGTCGATCGTCTCTGGCCGCGCGGCATGGCGAAGGACCGCGCCAGACTGTTTCACTGGTGCAAGGAGATCGCGCCGAGCGACGAATTGCGGCGCTGGTTCCACGAGCACCCTGATAGGTGGCAGGAGTTCACCACGCGTTATGAGGCGGAACTTGCCGCTCATGACGATTTGGTCCGCGAGCTCGCCGGATATGCACGCGAGAACGTCGTTACGCTACTTTATGCTTCAAAGGACGAGGCACATAATAACGCCGTCGTGTTACGCGATTACCTGCGCCAATGGTTATAGAACGGGAGGAGCAAGCATGACGGACCAGCCAATAAACCCGCTGCACACACCGCTTTGCGACCTGCTGGGGTGCGCCCAGCCAGTTCTGCTGGCCGGGATGGGCGGCGTTTCCCGCTGGGAACTGGCCGCCGCCGTGGCCAATGCGGGCGGTTACGGGATTTTGGGCATGGTGCGCGAAGACCCAGCCCTGATCGCCGCAGAGGTTACTGCGCTGCGGGACGCGACTGACCGACCTTTTGCCGTCAACTTGATCCCCGCGGCGACCGAACCAGCGCTGCTCGATGCGCAGATCGCCTGCTGTCTCGATCTTGGCGTGCCGGCCTTCAGCTTTTTCTGGGACGTGATGCCTGACGTGGTGGCCCGCGTGAAACGTGCCGGTTGCCTTGTTCTGCATCAGGTCGGCACGGTCGAGGCCGCGCGGATCGCCGAAGAGGCCGGAGCGGATGTGATCATCGCGCAGGGCGTCGAGGCGGGCGGTCACGTGCATGGACGACACCCGGCTTTCGGGCTGGCCGAGCAAATCCTTGCGCAGACCGACCTGCCGGTCGTCGTCTCCGGAGGGATCGCAACGGGCGAGGGCCTCGCCGCCGCGTTGACCATCGGCGCCGATGGCGTGCAATGCGGCACGGCCTTTCTGGCGACCGAGGAATCCTTCGCTCATCCCTATCACAAATCCCGAATCACGGAGGCCACCGGCGACCACACGGTTCTGACCGATGTTTTCGTTCTGAATTGGCCCAAGGGCGCTGCGGTGCGGGTGATCGCCAATAGCGTGACCGAGAGCCTGGACGGACATTACCTCGGCCACGACCCTGACAGTCTTCCGCGCGAGGCCATCGCCCGCGACGGCGAGCAGCCGCGCCTGCGCTTCAGCACGGATTCGCCGCTGCGAACCACGACCGGCGACTTGGAGGCGATGGCACTCTATGCGGGTCAGGGTGTGGGTGCGCTCAACGATGTCCCCACGGCCGCTGCACGTCTGGACGGCATGGTCGCGCAGGCCCGTCATCTCCTGGAACACCCGTTTTGACGTGCTTTTAAGTCGAAGCCGTGAACGACGAATTCAAGAGCTCAGCTGCCAAGGTTGCTTTTGCTCACCACCTCGCTTTGCGCGCCGGTCAGAGAACTGGCGCGACTGCTTCCCGCGTGGATGGTCGTCTAACGATCAGTTATGGACCCTCGGTCGCGGCATGAAGCCTCTGACAGACATACTCGGTTCGATCGACCAAAGGGCGGACGAAACCTTGCCGGAAGGAGTTTTTTCGATCCCGCGAAAGCACTACGCAGCGAGCCCGAACGCGAGGTGACCGATCGGGAATGTTCCAGCAGGATACCGAACGCGAGCGACAGGCCGCTGGGAAAGGACAAGAGCGGAAATTGATCGCAGATCAAGGCGCCACAAGGCCAACCATCAAACTCTGGACCATCGGATCAACAAGCGCTTTGTTGCGATCCTCGCGGATCACGATCCACGCCGGCAATTCGAACACTGGCGCACCGGGCACCGGGAACAGGGCGCCGCTATCGATCTGGTGTTCGACCAGACGCCGGGGAAAATAGCCGCTGCCGCCATTGAGCTTGAGATATTGAAGGCCGAGCCAGGCGATGTTGGCCGAGAGTGCAGGACCGGGAAACTCCGGAAAGCCAGCGCGGAACTGATTGTCGAATTCCGGGCCCCACTCGACATGGATATAGCCGTCAGGCTGCATGCTAGCGGTCGGTTCGGTAGAGACGAGCACCAGCTGTTCAGTAAGCAATGGCAGGAGCTCGAGCATCGGACGGCGCTGCGGGGTGAACATGACTCCGATATCCATCCGCCCGTCGACCAGCGCCTGCATCAGTTCAGGCTCGAAGCCGATTTCGGAATGAAACGAAACTCGGGGATGGGTCCGCTGGATATTGGCGAACCATTTCATCATCAGCCCTTCCCACAGGCCGAAGCGCGCACCGATGACGACACGCGCGCGGAATTGTCCAGGAAGGCCGACGTCGTGCCGCGCGCGTTCGAGGGCTCGCACCATCTGCGCTGCATGCTTCAGGAACCGGCCACCGCCCGCAGTCAGCGCCGCGCCGGCCTTGTTGCGAGTGAAAAGCCTGGTGCCCAACTGATCTTCGAGTGCTCGGATACGAGCGCTCACGGTTGACTGGGTGACGTGAAGCCTTTCGGCGGCCGCTACGAAGCTGCCGGTATCGGCGACGGCAAGGAAAGTTCGGGCATGTTCGATGTTCATGGATCCCCCATGTATCGCATTTGCGAATATCATATCGCATTTATATTTGCTTTCCCAATATTATGAATCGCGCAATACTTGAAGTCCGCGCTTCCCTCGGACGACCGGAAGATGACCGGCATATGGATTAAACGAGCTTACCGGGCCGCAGGGTTTCCGGCAGTCAACAGCGTCTCTTGGATCGCGTCTGGCCGCAAAGCGTGGCGTGGGAGAAGCTGCCGGGGTCAGAAGCTCCGAAAACCGCGGAGCCTGGAACTCCGCCGCAGGCTCCGACACGCCGCGGGCCGGTGGGCAACCTCGAAGCCGCGCATTGGGCAGAATTCGGCGCCCGCCCGACCCGCGCTATAGATCTATGCGACTGACGTTGCGCTGAAAGAGTATCTCGAAAGGAGGTTCGCAAGGCCATGAGAAACAGCGATTTGAACGGAGCGAACAGCGTGACGGGGAGCGATCCCGCCGCGCCGAAGGAGGAGAGCAATGACGGGCGGAGGCCGTGCCCGACCCCGGGAGAATGTCGGCTCATGGCTGGGCTCGGGCTTTCGTTGGCCGGCATCACCCTCATCACCTTCGGCGACACGGGCATTGCGGGGCCATGGGCGCACAGCGTTGGGGTCAGCGCGCTGACCACCGGCCTGCTGCTGTGGGGAGCGGGTGCCATTCGACGCACGCTCGAACTGTGAGGCCGGCTCCCACTCGAGGCACCGCGCACATCGTCCGCTGTGCTGACCGCATCAGCAAACAGCCGTTTGAGAGATCCCAGCGTGATGGAAGACAACGATGGCCGCGGCATCGGGATGCTCTCGTCTCCGCACTCATTCGCGGTGGAGTTCGCAGTGGATTAGCTCGGCCCGCCGATGGTTAGTCGCGAATAGCCGCGTGCGTCGCGGCGCGTCGACCGAAGATCATGACAACGAAACAGTGGACCAGAGTGACATGGAAAATGGAATGAGTTTCGAAATGGTGATCGGTTGGCTTTTCGGCCTTCTTATTCTGGTGTTGGTGGTTTTGACCATAGCAGCGCTGATCAAGTGTCTACAGAAATAGCGAAAGAAGAGGCCAGTAGCCCCCAAAGCAGCATCGGCACGGTCTCGGCACAGGGCAGCACGGTCTAGGTCTTGATCCGGCGGCGGAATTCCTCGTTCAGGCGTTTGATGGCGTTTGCGGTCTTGGCCGATTTCCATTGCGACGGGTCGAGCCTGCTGAAGGTGAAGAGGCGCTCGCCAGCTTCCTTGAGGCTGTCCTCCGCTGCCCTGCACTTGAGATGCACAAGATCGGCGAGGGCCGCACCGAGAGGTTGGACATCGTGACCGCGCGACGTGCGCCCATGCTTGAAAAGCGGACGCACGGGTCCCACCATAAGGCTTCCCGGGGATGACCTCGCCCAATCACAAGCTCTGCACGCTGGACCGCGTGACCCACGATTGAACATTTTCCATGCGCAGCACCCCAGACCGTATCCGCCAAGCCGTGAGCTTTGAAATCATCGGCCTCCTCATCGTAACGCCGCTTTTCGCCTGGGCTTTCGATCATCCGATGGAGGAAATGGGCGTGCTGGTCGTGCTTGGCGCAACAGCGGCTACTGCCTGGAACTATCTTTTCAACCTGGCCTTCGATCATCTCCTGCTCTGGCGTCGTGGCGATGTCCGTAAGACTATGCCAATTCGGATCTCTCACGCGGTGCTTTTCGAGGTGACGCTGCTTACCCTGCTTCTGCCGGTTTTCGCATGGTGGCTCGACGCTTCCCTGCTGACCATTGTCGTGATGGAACTGTCCTTTGCAGGCTTCTACCTCGTCTACGCCTTCGTTTTCACTTGGGGATACGATACGATCTTTCCACCTCAGAAACGTGAGCGGATGGCATAGATATGGATGACGATGCTACCGGAGGAGCCCCCGCCTGCTTTGCCCATCTTCTGGTCGATGGGCACCTGGTCGATCCCGAGGCGGCACGCGATGTGGCGCGATTCAGACGGGCGGAGCGCGCTCGGCTTGTGGCCGCGCGGGCCTTGTCCGCAGAAGATCGAGAGCGCGCGACCGACCGGCTGATTGACGGTCTCGACCTGATAGTTCCTCTCGATGCCCGCATCACCGCGGCTGTCTATTGGCCGATCAGGGGCGAGCCGGATCTGCGGGGCTGGATGGGCAAGGCACATGAGGCCGGGGCCGAAATTCTGTTGCCCGTCGTCATCGAGCGAGATGCGCCGCTCGAATTCCATACGTGGTCCCCGGCGTGCCGGATGGTGCGCGGCGCCTGGAACATCCCCGTGCCGGCCGCAGGCGAACTCCGCACGCCCGACCTCGTGATCGTCCCCCTTGTCGGTGTCGACACGACGCTTCATCGCCTCGGAAACGGGGGAGGCTATTACGACCGGACGCTCGTTCGTTTTGAGAAAAAACCGCGGATCGTCGGCATAGGTTTTTCGGGCTGCGTCTTGCCGACCATCTACCCGATGCCTTGGGATGTGCCGATGGACGAGATCCTTCTGTCGGATGGAACCCATTTGACGAGATAGTGCAGAGAGGAACTGTGTCGCTGCCTCGTCACGCCTCTAACCACAATCGGACCTGACCCATTCCCGCCGCTTTACGCCCGATCAGCTAAATCTGGCGGGCTTGCTGGCAATAAGCTGGCCGGCTGAACTGGCCGCTGTGGGGCCTTCGCCTGCCGGACAATGCTGCACGTCGCCGCCAAATGCTGGTTCGGAGGCATTGCGCGGCAGCAATGGCTGTCGCGCGAATGTCCACAAAAGGCCAAAACCGACGAGTCGGGTTGTTCGGGGCGGGCGGAATGCGGTCGTTCGCTGCGCTTTACACCGATGTCTGCTACGCGAAGCAACCTCTTCATATCTACCGAATTCGTGACTCAGTCTTTTCTGGCTTCGCGCGCTCCTAACGACGAAACGGTCTATCGAGGCGAAGATGCGCAGAGGCGGCGCACCAGTCAACTGAACGACGATATGAGGGCGCATGACAGTGGTCCTGCAACGAGGGCGCCGTCAGCATCTCTAAACGCAGCGCGGCAGCCTGTTTTCGAGCGCGCGCGGCCCTCGTTCGGCGCCGTGCAAAAGTAAAGGCCATTGAGGCTGCGACACACCCAACGGCCTTTTCAACCCAACTCTCGATGAAAGGTCATGCGATCATATTTAGAACAAAAACAGTCGGGAATCAATAGGCCTCTGCGCTTACCTGTGCGCGGGGGCCGGCTGGCCTATCATACTTAGGACCTTTCGATGAGATTATCGAGCTCCTCATCGGTGCCTTTGCTAAGTGGGCTGTCGTGGGCCACCATCGCTAGGTTGCCATCGCGTATCTACTTGAGGGCATTGGCGACAACCGGCGATACCTCTTTGCCGGTCAGCTGTTCTACCGTTTGGACGATGAAGCTTATGACCGCACGATGTGCTAGTGCCCAATTGACTACAAGCGGGTGCTGAGCAGGATTATCTTCGTCAGCCGCAATGGCTTGCGCAGGTGCGACGCTCCTGCTGCTTATGGCCCCCACAAGACGCTCTACAGCCGATGGAGGCGTCGGAGCGAAAAAGGCATCTTCGCGCGAATGATGTCTGGGCTGGCGTCGGAACACGGCGGAGAAAAGGCCGTGATGATCGACGCGACATACCTCAAGGCCCATCGAACGGCGACCAGCATGGCCGCCAAAAAAGGATGCGTGGCCGTCTAATTGGTCGGACCAGAGGCGGCATTGACCTGCCTCCGAGGTCGTCCGGACTATTTCGATTCGCTGGCCGTCGATCGCGAACAGGCCCGCGACGTGGCCCGTTGGCGAAAGGCCGACCGCGGCCGCACTGCGCGTCTGGCTCTGTCGGTTGCAGAGCGCAAGGAGATCGGCGAGCCGCTGGCCGGCATCTGCGGCAGGTATTGAAAGACGGCTTCGGCGGGGCACCAGGCAAGGTCTTTTCCGCCTACTGGCCGATCAAGAGTAAACCCGACCTGCGCCAACTGATGGCCAAGCGTCACAAGACCGATCACCGTCGCCCTGCTATTGGTCGACACCAACGCGGACCCGCTCACCTTTCGCCGCTGGACGCCCGATACCCGCATGGCGCGCGGCGACTGGAACATTCCCGTCCCGCCTCCGCACGCTCGGATCGTCACGCCCGATATCGCAATTGCGCCGCTCGTCGGCTGGACCACAGAAGGCTATCGCCTCGGATATGGCGGGGGCTATTTCGACCGAACTCTAGCCGCGCTGGAACCGAAACCCTTTGTCGTCGGTATCGGGTTTCAAGAGGCGCGCCTTCAGACCATCTTCCCGCAACCTTGTGACATCCCGCTCGATCTCATCGTGACCGAGAAAGGGATCCAGACCGTGAGAGACGTGGTCTGAGCCGCATCCAGGTCCCAGGCACCCCGGTCAGGCGGAGCCGGCGCGCGCCGCGCTCCGGGACAGCGCTGCCACGAGGTCGGTCCGGGTGACGATGCCGACGATCTTGCCGTATTCAAGGACCGGAACGGCATCTGTATCTCCCTCGGCCATCATCGGCAGCAAGGCCCCGATCGGGGTGTCGCCGGTGGCGCGGGGGCTGGCGACACTCATGATATCAGCGGCGGTCATCGGTCTTTCCCGGTCCCGATCCAACAACCTGCGGAACGCTGCCCGAAAGCCGCGATCAAGGCGCAGGGCATCGTCGCGGGCCTGGCTGATGAGATGCATCTGGAAGATCACGCCCAGAAAGGTTTGATCCACGCCAACGACCGGAAGCGATGTGAAGTGATGCCGCCGGAACAGATCCGCGATCTCGCCCAATGGGGCGTTCGACGTGACGGTGACGAGATTGCGCGACATGATGTCTTGCGCAGTCAACGGGCCCGACGAATGCGCCGCCGCCTGCAGTTCGGCGGCCCCGATCAGTCGGGCCAGGTCTTCGACGCCGAGGTTGAACGACTGACGATAGCGTTCGAGAATCCCGGTCAGCTCCTCTTCCGAAAGCCCAAGTCGCTCGATCGGATTGCGATCTGCGGTTCCATGAATATTGGGATCCTCGAATTGCCGGAAAGGATAGTGGCGTCCCGTCAGCCGCGCATAGAGGGTTGCCAGCAGAACCAGTGCGATGGTTCCGAACGCAATTGGCGTCAGGGCGAACCAAAACCCCAGATGCGCGATGGCGTCCGGGGACATGGCCGCGGTCATGGCGACGGCACCAGCGGGCGGATGGACTGCGCGGCACAGGATGGTTGCGGTGATGGCAAGCCCGACGGCGAGCGCGATGCGCAAGGCGGGGTCCGTTACAAAAAGGCACACCGCAACCCCGACAAAGGCCGCGACGGTATTGCCCACGATCGCCGACCAGGGCTGCGCCAGGGGGCTGTTCGGAACGGCGAAGAGCAGAACCGAGGACGCCCCAAAGGGCGCGACGAGATAAAGACCGAGGTCCAGATCGACGGTCGG
Organism: Thioclava sp. IC9; assembly: GCF_002213225.1. Classification (NCBI taxonomy): domain Bacteria; kingdom Pseudomonadati; phylum Pseudomonadota; class Alphaproteobacteria; order Rhodobacterales; family Paracoccaceae; genus Thioclava; species Thioclava sp. IC9. Next base: position 549,182 of record NZ_NBNX01000003.1, on the reverse strand, counting down.
CGACAACAGGAACAATCCGGTTAGCGCCAATCCGATCAGCGCGCCAAGCCCCGCGCGCAGCGCCTCCTTGGTTGGAACGCGGGCCACAGCCGGGCCAAGTGACTTCAGAATGTGCAACGCGACGCCTCAACATCAGCTATCGCCGAAAGTTTCACCGGTTTGACGAAAGATCAACCTGCGGGGCGCATAAAGAAGGCAACGGTCATGATCAAGCCGATTGCGATAATGAACAGACGCAGCACGGCCGTGTTCCTAACCCGCCGCGCCAGAACCGCGCCGATGTATCCGCCCATGGCGCAGGACAGGCCGACGATCAGCAAGTTGCCCCAGTCGATCAGGCCCGCAATGGCATATGTCGCGACCGAGACCACCGACAGGATCACGGACATCAAGTTCTTCAACCCATTCATCCGGTGCAGGTCGGTCATGCCGATGACGCCGAAAGCCGCGAGCAGCATGATGCCGAGGCCACCGTTGAAATAGCCGCCATAGACCGAGACCACGAACACAAGAGCAAGTGCGGTGGGGCTGGGCGTCTCGCGCCCGGACTTCGCGAGATACCGAACGAAGGACGGTCCGGTGGCAAAGGCCAAGGTCGCCATCAACAAGAGCCAGGGCACCACGCCCGAGAACAGCTCTTCCGGCGTGACCAGCAGCAGACTAGCGCCAGCGAGCCCCCCGACGATCGCCGTGCCGAAAAGATGGGCGAGAGGAGGCTTCCCGCCGCGCTCGATATCTGTGCGATAGGCCCAGGCGCTGCCCACATAGCCCGGAAGGGCGGCAAAGGTCGCGGTCGCATTCGCCATGATGGGCGGAACACCGGCCCAGACGAGTGCCGGAAACGTCAGAAAGGTGCCACCACCCGCGATTGCATTGAGCGCACCGGCGCCCAAGCCGGCCAGCACGAGTATTAGACCTGTCAGCATGTTCGTTCTCCTTCAAACCGCGCCGCTGTTGCATGATGCCGGATTGGTCTGCAAATTGGTCTGTATGGGGGTGCAAATGACCACGAAGCGAACTCGAAAGGTTATGGAAGCGCTGCGCGACTATTGCACGGCGGCCGCCATCGCGCCGGGCGGACAGCTGCCGCCGGAGCGGGATCTGGCGCGACGGTTGGGGTGCAGCCGTGAGACGCTGCGCAATGCCTTGGCCGAGCTGGAGCTCGCTGGCGATCTCTGGCGGCATGTCGGGCAAGGCACGTTCCTTGGCCCCCGCCCGCGGGGCCACCCGGTGCGCGAGACCATTCTAGTGCAAGGCGCTTCACCGCTTCAGCTGATGCAGGCGCGCCTGACCCTCGAGCCCTCCGTCGCCGCCGAGGCCGCTGCGCTCGCGACCCCTGCCGAGATCGCCTATCTTTCCGATCTGGTCAACCGGGGCCGCCGTGCCGCAACCCGGGCCGACTGCGAACGGCTCGATGCCGCCTTTCATCGTGGTATCGCAGAGGTAACAGGCAATCCCATCCTGCTTGGCCTACTCGACTATCTCGCGGGCGCGCGCCGCCATGCCGCCTGGCAGCGCGAATGGGAAGTCACTTACCGAAAACTCGGTGTCGCCGAATTCACCGAACGTCACAGCCTACAGCATGAGGAGGTGGTCGCGTGCATTCAACGGGGCGCGGCCGACGCCGCCGCGGATGCCATGCGCAGGCACCTGCAGACGATCTTCGCGGCCATGTGCGGGTCCGGTCTGCCGCCCTGACAGCGGTGCCGCTCCGCCCGGGTCCTGCGCCTTCAGAACACTGCCACCAACCAATCTCGAAACATCCACAGGCGGGGGAGAGCTGCCGGTTGTCAGGATAAAGGATGGAAACCGGCGAGAGTGACGGCGGAAAATCGGTCAGAACCTCGACGAACTCGCGGGCGGTCAGAGCCGCCTCGGCATGGTAACGCGGCATCTGGACAAGACCAAAGCCAAGACGCGGCGGCTTTGTCCGCAATGTGGACCTCTGCCGGAACCGGTTTGCTGCGCAAGGGGCGGAGGACCGGTTCGGTGACGCTGCGCCGCAGCGGTGCGCCTTGGGATCAAGGGCCGCAAAGGGCCGAAGGCCAACGTTTTCTTCCCTGCCTGAACTTCTGCTCTCTATGGACCCGCAAAGCCGCACTGAGCTGAGCATTCCCGTTGCTGTGCGTCGCACCGAACTCGGCTATGCCCCTGCAGGCTTCTCAAGGTTAGGTATTGACCTAACCTTATTGCAGCCACATGCTTAGGCGCATGCCTAACTCAAAGCGCCCCATAGAACAGGTCTTCATCGCATTGTCCGATCCGACGCGGCGGGCAGTAGTTCAGAAACTTAGCGAGAGGTCGGCCACCGTCTCACAATTGGCCCAGCCATTCGACATGGCGCTGCCGTCCTTCACACAGCATCTCGGTGTTCTGGAAGACGCTGGCCTTATCGTGTCGCAACGACAGGGGCGAAGCCGTGTCTGCACGTTGGACCCGTTGGCTTTGAAGGCTGCGGAAGATTGGATGGCCTCCCACCGCAAGCAATGGGAGAGCCGCCTGGATCGCTTTGAGACCCACCTTGAGAGAATAAAGGAGGAGAAATCCGATGACTGATGGAGCCGCCGATATCGTCTCTGCATGGGCTGAGTGGCCTTTGGACAAAGAAATTGTCATCTCGCGTGTCGTCGACGCTGACCGAGAAACCGCCTTCGCAGCATGGACCGATCCAGCGCAGATCGTGCAATGGTTTGGGCCTGACGGCTTCCAGATCGAGTCGCATGAAGCCGACATCCGGGCAGGCGGTGTATGGCGGTTCGACATGATTGCCCCGGACGGCACGCGGTTCTCGAACCGTATGGATTTTCTGCGGGTCGAGGCACCAAGCCTGATCGAGGCCGATCACGGTCGCGATGTCGATGATGATCCTGACCGGTTCCGGCTTCTGGTCACTTTCGACAAGCAGGATAATGGAAAGACCGTTGTCACCCTGCGCCAGATGCATCCGACGCCAGCACGCCGCGCAGTGGTTATCGGCTTTGGGGCTGTCGAATTTGGCGCTCAAACGCTTGGCAAACTGGCTGTTCATGTTGCCGGCGAGACCGGCGATGCTGCAGCGCGCGGCTGAATTTTCACAGGTTTGATCGAAGGGAAACACGATTATGAAGCGTTTCACGGGCGGTTGTATGTGCGGCGATGTTCGAATTGTGGCTTCGGGCCGCCCCTATCGGGTCGGCATATGTCACTGCCTCGACTGTCGCAAACATCATGGCGCCCTATTCTACGCGGCCGCCGTTTTCCCTGAAGACGCGGTGAACATCGACGGCGACACGCGTGACTATGCCGGGAGGAATTTTTGTCCACGCTGCGGATCGTCCGTTTTCGCGCGAAGTGGCGATGAGGTCGAACTGCATCTCGGTTGCCTCGATGCGCCCGACCAATTGAAACCAACCTATGAGAATTGGGTCGTTCGTCGCGAAGCCTGGCTACCGGAATTTCCGGACATGAAAAGATATGAACGTGATCGCGACGAGACCAACCACCGCAACGACTAAAGTGAGCACCATCTCTTGGCGAAGCATCATTCGTCTACAAGACGTGAACGACGGCTGCACGATGCGCGAATGGCGGGTTCGATCAAGCAGCATTTGCGCAGACCCGCCAGCTTCAATGTCCAACTCAGGGCTGAGAGCGACGATCTTTGCTCACTGAGAGCGCCCAGCCGCGCCGCGACGCCGCAAGCCCGCTTCGAGCCCCTTTTTGACCGTGATCCAACACGCGGATACAAGGAGGAAATGAAAATGCATTCGACTGGCGACAGGGGCTTGTCTCTCGAGAGGAGTGTGAATGGACGACAATCAGGCCATAGGACAATGCCTGTGCGGCGCTGTGAAATTCCGCATATCGGGAGAATTCGAGAGCTTTTTCCTGTGCCACTGCGCCCGCTGCCGCAAGGGCAGCGGTTCGGCCCATTCGGCAAACCTGTTTTCGTCCACGGCCAAAATTAAATGGATGTCAGGTGAGGAAAACATCAAGACGTTCCGGCTCGCCGGTTCACGCCATGTTAAGGGCTTTTGCTCCGACTGCGGGGCCGCGCTGCCTGTTTCTCAACCGGAGATTGGTTTGCTTGTCGTGCCAGCGGGGTCGCTTGACAGCCGGATCGACATACGACCCAACGCGCATATCTGCTGTTCCAGTCGCGCGACCTGGGACAACGACCTGGTCGCCATCGAAAGGATCGACGGGCTTCCCGGCTGAACGGTCGCGCCGATAATGCATCTCGGGCAACAACCAGACGACGAGGGCGCGACCGTCGGCTTCGTCCGCACAGCAGACCGTCATCCTCCAAAAATGCTGCACGATGAACCAATGGCCGCTCTCGAGACGCTGCACCGCAGCGCTCGGACGCGAAGCGGACGGCAGGTAAGGGTCGGAAGCGACGAGATGCTGCTCTGTTCCTTTTGAGACCTAACGATGCTTCGACAAAGCTTGGAATGCTACCAGTGGACCGGTAAGGCTTGGGCGCTTCCTCGCTTCTGGAACCGAAAATGACAAGCAACCCCAGGTTCGGTATCTTCCTCGCCCTCTTTGGGGCGCTGGCGATCTCACCTGACACTCTGCTCATGCGGTGGTCGGAGATGAGCGGCAGCCAGATGATGGCTTGGCGCGGGCTCCTGATGGGCTCTACGACGTTGCTGGCTTGGCTGATTTTCCGGCGACGGCAACTTCGCAAAGATTTGCGTGTCACTATCTGCTGGGCCGGTGTGCTCGTCCTGCTTTGTCAATCTTGCAACGCTTCGCCTTTCGCATTTGACATCGCGGTTGCGCCGGTCTCGGTTGTTTTATTCAGCGTTGCCACCGTGCCGATCTTTGCTGCGCTGTTGTCCTAGATGTTTCTGGGCGAACGGGCACATTGGACGACCTGGGTCACGACCGCAGTCGTGCTGTCCTGAATCGGCATTGCAGTTTTCGGGACGGATCCCGGGCAGACCACCGGTAGTCCACTGCTTGGTGCAGCAATAGGTCTGGGCGTCGCGATGTGTTTGGCGATCAGTTTCGTTACCATCCGAGCCAATGCGCAATTGCCGATCCTGCTCCTGGTAGGTGGTGGGCCACACTGGCGGGGCTTGCATGTCTTGCATTGACGGAACCGGGCGCATTGACTGAGGGGCACGTTTGGGCAATTGCCCTCGCAGGCGGGCTGGTGCTCCCCGTGTCGTTCTTCTCGCTCTCGCTTTCATCTCGCTACACGCACCCATCGAACGTGAGCCTGCTGATGTTTCTCGAAACCGTTCTCGGCCCAATCTGGATCTGGGCCGGAACCGGCATTCAGCCAACGCCGTCCATGCTGGCTGGCGGCGTGATCGTCATTGTCAGTCTCGCCTTTTCTCTCTGGCATACTGGACGTCGTTAGGTCCTGGCGCGCCAAGCAGATCTGGTGAAGCTGCATGTTCGCCTCGACTCTATCGATGAACTTTCCGCTTAGGCTCAGGATCCAATATCCAGAATATTGCTGTCGCGGCGAAAGCAACGATGAAGGGGAAGGCTTTCGCGGCAACTCTACGACTGTCCCAGATGCAGCCGGGAACGGTCGAAATCGAACGCGAGCCCCTAGAACTGGCAGGGGGCTGCCGGGAGGTCGCGCGTATGCTCGTCGCGGGCGCGAAGGATGACCGCACGCCCATCATGCGCGCCGCACGGCCACTGGCTTTGATCCTGTTGGCTTGAGGAGCACAACGGTCTCCACGCCGACCAACGCTTCAGTTAAATACAGCGATGTGTCACTTACATCCGATCGCCAGGTTGAGAACCCGTGCCAAGGCAATTGCTTTTGCCTGCCTACTCGCCGGTTTCTTTCGTCTAAAAATCGAAAATTAAATCGTATCAGTAATGGCAATTTCCTGTGCGAAAAAATATATGTTTTTGCGCAATAGAAGGGTCGATTTCGGCTAAAATTGCGCAATTATCTCCTAATTCGCTTTGAGCCTTCTTGTTCGAGTTCGGAGATGCCTCGTAATCCACAAGTTTTTTGCTGTTTCGTGGCTTTTGACCGTCTTTGGGCGTTCCCGTTTAGAGGTGTGATGTGAAAAAATGATGGCATGAGAAAAATTGCCATCAAATATGCGAGCTATCATCCGATGACGATATCGAGGATCGCAGAGCACCTGAGCGTTACACGCAAGACCGCCACGAAAGTAGTGGGCGAGCTCTCTTGCGAGATGATGCCGGGCGGGCGCGTGAATTTCGTCGACCTGCTCCGCCGATTGTGGCGACTTCATCAGATCCCATCTTCAGAGCTGCCACAGCTCCAGCGGCCACTTCTTTCGGTGAAGCAGCTAGCGGCGATGGCGGGCGTCGAGGAACACACGATCCGCCGGGCTGGCAACGAAAGAGACCCGAAGTGGAGGTTGCCGCATCACGCGGATCTTGGCCCGCGAATTCGTCGCTACCTGCCCGCGCACGTCGATGCGTGGCGCTTGAACGAGCCATTCGAATGGTGGCTTGAGCCGCGATTTGGGAAGGCTGTGCGTCTCGTTGACACTACAGGGGGCGACACGGCGAAGGCGAGCACGATGCTCTACCTGCGTAATAAGGAACAGAGTGGGTATTAGCGAGAAAACAACGGAACACTCTCTCTTTTTCGGCGTCTCAAAGAAATGGAGTGTTCAGTTTTCCAGTCGGTTATATCGAAGAAAAGTGGAATTAGCGAACATGTCCGGAAAGAAAGAAGATCGCGCAGTTGGCACAATGGCAGATGTGCTTCGGTGGGTTGAATGTGAGGCGGAATATACGGATGGAACGAAAAAGATTTACCGAGATACGATCCGCCGCTGCTTGAAAATCTATCAAGTCAACAGTCTCGCTAATATCCCTGCGGATGTGGTGGCGTTTGAGGGGCGTTTCCATCGCAAAAACTATGACCCCGATCTTTTTAAAACATTCAAATCCTACAAAGGTTGGCGCCAGAGGGTCGTTTCCATTCTGAAAAAGAGCAGCGGAGCCACGACAGCGACCACGGTCGTCCCCAATGATCTCTGGAGCAAATTACTTTTCGAATGCGAAAGGCTAGTCGATGGAACCTTTGGCCGCAGGCGCCAGGAACTTATACCGATCGTGCAGCTTGCAAAAGAAGCTAGACGTGCTGGACGCCAGCCTCATGAACTTGACGGCGCATGGCTCTCTACCCTCTCTGATGCACTCGATGCAAAACGTCGTCGAACCATTTCTCAGGCGGTGCGCAGGCTGAATGAGTATCGACACCTTTCATCCGAAATCGCGGGGACTCTGCCAACATGCGACCTGGAGGTTCCGGATAGGGTGCGGAGGTCGGCACCCGATCACATTCCCTTTCATCTACAACAGCAAGCCCATCAGTTGATCGAAAACGCCTCGTCCGGCGAGATGGATGAAATTAGTGGGGAAGCGGTCTTTGGGCTTTCCAAAGCTGCGCAAAATGTGCGCCAGGCGGCTCTCAATAAGTATCTTCGGACCGGATTAATGATCGGTGTTATCAGACATGAGATCCTCGCGTTTGAGAAGATTTTCGATCGCACTGTATTTCTCGAAATTGTTCGGGCTTGGATCCAAGACCAAGATGGAAACATCCGCATTTCGGAACGCACGATGCGTTCCTATATAACTAACATCGCCATCCTCGCAGAGTGGTTGAACCTTGATACGAGCTTCATGAGAGCATCGCTCAAGATAAACCCTACCTTAAAAAAGGGGCAACGCGACGCGCAAGAGATGTCTGAACCGGCAAAAGCGTTTTGCCAGCATCTTCTTCGAAATCGTCGTGCCGAACTTACATTTCAAAGTTTGCATCTGGCATTCATGAGGGACGCTCAGTCATTACGAGCGGAAGTCTTTAATTCTCCTTACAAAGAGCGAAGGATTATTCAGCTGGGCGTTCTTGCATGCTTTTCCGCGATCGCGTTATGGGGGGTGCCGCTGCGAGTGTCGAATATGCTTCAACTTCGACATAAGGGAGAGGATGCAAATCTTATTCTTCCCGTTGGGGCGCGGAGGCAAGCATATTTAATTCTACCAGCGCACTCCGTGAAAAATAGGCGTGATATCAAGGCATTGCTTGTGGACGGTCCAACGCGAGCGCTGGAGGTATTGATCTGGTATCTGGATGAAATTCGTCCAGAGATTCATGGATCGGAAGATTCGGATTTTCTCTTTCCTGGCTATAGAGTTCCCCAACTTTCTTCAAAAGTTTTGCGGGGCTGGCTGCATCGCCACGCACGCAATCATCATCTTCAAATGTTCCCGCATAATTTTCGACATGGGCTCGCTTCTCTTTACTTGCGAGCCCAGCCTGGAGACTACGCTGGCGCCGCGCGGCTTTTGTGTAATACCCCGAACGTAGTTCGTAAATATTATGCTTGGATTGATGAAGAGCGAGAGCTTCTCGAAGTTCAGGGTAAGATTATTGAGATGGCGGGGTTTTCCAAATGAAGAATGCAAGCGCATCTACGCATCGCGTGAAAAGGGCAAAGGCAATTATCGAGCGCGGGCGACTAACACAAATACTGGATATTGATCAAACTCTGACACAGATCGCTAGACGTGAAATTTCGGTTGCGCAGATTTCGATTGTAGACGAGTTTTTTCTGCACTGAAACTGGATGCTGAGGCACACATTGATGCAGGCCTTATATCGAAAGCTACCGAATATTGGACGTGGGGTAAACTGACCTCGCTGCGAGCGGCGCTCAGGAAAATCTTTGAGCGCTCTCCTCTTGAACGTGAATTGGACATCGCCATTGCGCGATGGCACGGCCCCCCAGAAGACAGGCATAGATCTCACAAGCCGCGCGAGAAAAGGTTCTCCCTGGATATTAGTGATCTTCCGCACAGCTGGTTGGAGGCCCTTGCAGCGATGGAAGATGGCTTGCCGGGCGTTGCGGCCAATCCTCCTGCGCCTTCCATGATTGCAACGACGAAAGTGAAGTTGCGGGAGTTTGCCAAAGTCGCACGTGATCGCGGTCTGGCGATGGACCTGACATTGGAGGCAACCCGGGAGTATGAGAAGTCCCTGTTCAACCGAGAGCGCCCACTCTCACCGGTCACTATTCATTCTGCGATCCGACAAGTGCGCGACTTCGCACGATACATCGGCGCCAAGGAGGAGGTTCTCGATTATCTTCTTGAGCGTGTTCGTTTCCACGAGCGTCGTTCCGCCAAGATTCAGCCAAAGAAGGAGACAAAGGTCCTCTCATTGCCGACATATTCGGAGATGTTTGCGATAGCTTTCGAGATGCTTGGAGAAGCCGACCGGCTGCCAAATCCACGACATGCTCAGTATCGACGGAATGCCGCGCTTGCGATCACTTTGTTTGCAGCACTACCGTTGCGCGTCGCGGATACACGCATCTCGTTCGGCAGGGAACTTACCTGGGACGAAGCTGGCTACAAATTCGATTTGAAGGTATCGAAGACTGGTCGCCGGTTTCAGTCCCGCATCCATCCAGTCTTTGCCTTCTTCATTGATCAAGTCGTGCTGCAAGGGTGTGCGCCGATCTACTTGTCGGAAATGCGAGAATCTTGTTTCCAGAAACGACGATTGTTGTTTGTGAACTATGACGACACACCACCTCACAAGAATTACGTGAGCTTCCTCTGGAGCCAAGTTCTGGGGACAGGATCGCACGCGGCGCGAACGAAGCTCCATGATGAATTCGCACGTTTCGGTTCCCGCGGCGTCGAGTTAGCCATGAAGGCCTGTGGTCACCGAAGCGAAAGAACCGCTGAGGCATATCGCACAGCTGCGTTTGAACGTCTGGCCTTGGAAAAGGTTCACGACGATCTTTCCTGCAATTTCTCCGACGATGAGTGGCGGGAGTTTTTTCAATGACGACGCTCAAAAGCGCTCCTGACAAGAGAGCCGCATGTATTGACCCCGTTCGTGGAATGTCGCCGGAGTGCAGACCTCATGAGTTCTCTCGGAGGACGGCTCGCCGCTCGTGCGAACCACGGGTGAGGTTTTCTATCGTGCATAGCCGTGAACCCTTGATTATCTGTCGAACTGCAGGGTCGTTGGAATGACGAGACGTTCCGTCCCCACCAGGAGCAGCCCGCGTCGCTCGGTTCACTTTCAGATTGCCGATATTCGATTCTTCCCGTCGGACACAGCAAATGACATTGAGACCCGGCTCTCTAAGACACTCTCGGAACTGCGCCGCAAGAATCTAGGGATCGATGAAGACTGGTTTTCGAACCTCGATCGAGGCGAGGAATGGTCTGATGTGACGGATCAGATCTCCCCAACCCGCAAAGACAGGGACAAGATCCGCCGCCGCGCTCAAAAGCTCGTAGAGCTTCGACAGCAGGCCTCCAGAATGAGCCATCTCAGCTATGACGAACGGAAGAAGCTCTCGGCACTCCAAAACGGCGTCCAGCTTATTCAGCTTGAGAGCGAGCATAGGGCGGACGAAATTGCCGCGGCGCTACACGAGGAGATGCCTTGGATGTCCAGTGCGACAGAAATCGCGTGGTATGCGATGCGTGAAAGCATGCGCAAAGGTGCTCCCGCCCTCCGTCTGCCGCCGCTCTTGCTTGATGGGCCTCCTGGCATCGGAAAGAGCCACTGGGCGCGTCGATTGGCGGAATTGATCGGCACGCCGACAGAACTGATCGACGCATCGAATGAACCGGCGGGCTTCGCGGTGGCCGGAAGCCAGCGAGGCTGGTCGACGGCCCATCCGGGCCGGCCTGTGGAGCTCATCCTGCATCAGCGCGTGGGTAACCCGGTCATCGTGATCGACGAAGTGGATAAGTGTGGCGATGTGCGGTCGAACAAGGGCTTCAACTTTGCGCTGAGCAATGCGCTATTGCCGCTGCTGGAACCCCTCAGTGCGCGGACCTGGAGCTGCCCATTTTTCCGCGTGCGGTTCGACATGCGCTGGATCAGCTGGATCCTGACCTCGAACAGCCGTCTTGCCGTTCCAGCGCCGCTGCAAAGCCGCTGTCGCGTGGTTTATATCCCGCCGCTCGCCGGCGCACATCTGGCGTATTTCGCGCGGCGCGAAGGGGCGGCACGAGGCCTCCCAGCGGATACGGTCGATGCGCTAACGGACATGCTGCGAGGAGCCGAGCGCGGGTGGGATCTGCGCGCGGTGATCAAACTGATCGAGGGCCTAGTCGCGCACGAAAACCGTCCTCCACTGCAGTGAAACAGGGAGATTGAAATGGCGGATTGTGGGAGCCCGAATTTGGACCTAGCGATCTTGGTTGCCGAAGGTTTTGGCGTCCTGGTGATCATCGCTCTTTGGGCGACCATTTGGTTTGAGCGGCGCTCGTGGAAACGATCCAATGCGCCGCTGACCGAGGAGGAGGTCCGTTGGTTCAATGCGCAGGTGGAGCAGCTCGAAGTGGGACACGATCTTGAAATGAGGGCTCGTGAAGCTTGGGAGGAGCTAAATGACGACGGCCGCAAGCAAGAGGAGGAAAAAAGTAAGAGCTGATGTCGCATTAGTTTTGGCTTCGTGCGGCTCAGCGAAATCGACTCGAGCGCAAACTGCCAGTGAAACGCTGCGAGATCGATTGTCCGACTGCCTCGCCTTTTTTCGGAGTCGCGTTAAGGCAGCGGATAGCGGACCTCTCGGACGACTACTTTGGAGATCAACTCCGTAGCGCTTGTCAATTGTCAAGGATACGAGTGTCCGACGTCGGTCATGTAGTGACTGTGACAGCCCGAGACCGCGCTTTCGGTGGATCGCGACACATCGAGCAGGATCGAGACCGCGAGATCGCGCTTCGGGGGCCGGGACTGGCGCCAGAGACGCACAAGCGATTTCACGCGGTCCTCGGCCGGCCCGCTTTCGCGCGCGACGACTTCGCATTCGAGTTGCGGCGGGGAGAAGTCGAACTCCATCGCAACGAAGCGCTGCCGGGTCGAGGGTTTGAGGGTCTTGAGAATGTTCTGGTAACGGCGCTGTAGGAAGCCACGAGCATGAAACCCGGTGCGGCCTCCAACTCTTCCCCGGTGCGATCGATCGGCAGGATACGCCGGTCGTCGGTCAGCGGATGCAGAACGGCCGTCACTTCCTTGCGGGCCCCCACCACCTCGTCGAGATAGCAGATCGCGCCTTCGCGCACCGCGCGGGTCAGCGGAAGCGACTGCCGATGCGCAAGCCCTCGGGGAAATACAATGTGGAACAAGATCACCTTCGATGACGGCACCAGCCACTGAGGGACCGCGCCTGTCGCGGCTGATGCTGCTGCCCTATCCCTTCGCCGCGGCGGCGGTCGCGATCAACTTCTTCATGTTTGGGCTGATGGGGCAATGGATCGGCCTGCCCGCAATCCCGCCGCTCGTGGCGCTCTCGCTGCCGCTGGGCGTGCCCGCATCATGGAGTTTCTCGCTCTGGGTGAAGGGGGCGATCGACGAGGCCGAGGGAAGGCGCTGACCTTCAGGAACAGGGATCGTCGATCAGGTCAGAAGGTTTGGCAAAAGCACGAAGATCTTTTGCATTGGTGATCGTAACGCAGCTTCCATCGATTTGCACGCCGTAGGGTTCCAACTGACGGATCGCTCGACTCAGGTTTTCTGGTGTCATGCCCAAGTAAGAAGCCAGACGCCGTTTTTCGATCCCAAGATCATAGACATCTGCCTTATCCTCGCATGTGTGGCGATGAACAAGGTAGTTGGCCAGGCGCTCAAGGGAAGTTCGGAGCTTTAGGTTCTTTGTGTTCCGCACAACCCCACGATATCCCTGAGCGAGCTCTGTTACGACGTTGCGTGCGAATGTCTGGTCGGCATCGAAGATTGCACGAACATCCTCTGATGGCACCAAGATGATGCGCGACTTCTCAAGCGTGCGCGCAGACATCAGGTAGGGCGCTGCTTTGACGGTAGCCGCCACGATGAAGGTTGAGACGGGCTGCAGCGTCTCCATCGTCGTTTCGCGCCCATTCCATGTTGCGAACAATTCCACCGACCCACTGATGACGACGTGAAGGAAATCACTAGTCTCGCCCTCAGTGAACAACTCGATTTGCGGCGGAAAGTTTTGGACATAGGCACCTCGGATCAACGCAGAAAAATTCTCGTCGTCGATCCCGGAAAACAGTCGTAGCGCGCGAATCTCGGAAGATTCATCGTCGCGCAAGCGGATGGCCATGCTTCACCTCTAATCGTGCCTGACGGTGATGCTTGATAAATATCAAGCGGTCAATTGTCACCGATTGGCGAGCGGGTTGATAGGTGTTTTCTGTCGGCGTGATCCTTGCCGAGCGGTGACTTATTTCGATCCTACCAGCTAATCGGTTTGATTTCGATCAACCAGTTCCAGTCTCCCTCCCTGTTGATCTGTCCGCAACCGGACCGGCGGTTCACGTCGGCCAAACTTCGGAGAGAGACAATGCATACACTCGAAGGAGTCACGCGCTCGGACCAATATCGGGCACTGGGGCTCAGCACATTCGCCTTCACCGTCTGCTTCGCGGTCTGGACGATTTTCTCAATCATCGGCGTGAAGATCAAACAAGAGCTCGGGTTGTCCGATACCCAATTCGGGCTGCTGGTCGCGACGCCGGTTCTGACCGGGTCAATCAGCCGTATCTTCCTTGGCGTCTGGACCGAGCAGTTCGGCGGCCGGATCATGTTTCCGCTGCAGATGCTCATTACGGCTGTTGCTGTCTGGCTGCTGGCAACGGTTCACACCTACGAGGTTTTCCTGATCGCAGCACTTGGCCTTGGCCTGGCGGGGGGGTCCTTCATTGTCGGCGTCGCATACACGTCACGCTGGTTCGAGAAAGAACGTCAGGGCACTGCCTTGGGCATCTTCGGTGCGGGAAACGTCGGGGCCGCGGTGACGAACTTCGCCGCGCCGTTCCTCGTCGTCGCGCTCGGTTGGGAAGGCACTGCGAAAGTCTACGCTCTGGTTCTCGCCGCGACGGCGGTGGTTTTCTACCTGACTGCGAAGACCGATCCGGTGCAACAGGAACGCAAGAAGACTGGCGCCAAACCGGTATCTGCAGGGGACCAACTCGCACCGCTCAAGAATATCCAGGTTTGGCGTTTCGCTACCTATTACTTCTTCGTCTTCGGCGGTTTTGTTGCGCTCGCCTCGTTCTTGCCGCGCTACTATGTCGGGGCTTATGGGCTGCCGCTCACGACGGCCGGAGTCTTTGCTGGCTTCTACTCCCTGCCTGGTTCCGTTTTCCGCGCTCTTGGTGGGTGGATGTCCGACAAATGGGGCGCGCGTTTCGTCATGTATTTGACCTTCATTGTCTCGCTCGTGCTCCTGTTCGTCATGAGCTACCCCGAGACCAGCTACACAGTTGAAGGCATCCACGGCCCGATCTCGTTCACCTTCGGCCTCAACGCGACGATGTTTATGGTGATGACCGTGATCTTGGGCTTCGTGATGAGCCTCGGAAAGGCTGCCGTCTACAAGCATATCCCGGTTTATTACCCGCATCACGTCGGGGCCGTTGGCGGACTCGTCGGCATGATCGGGGGACTGGGTGGTTTCTTCCTGCCCATCAGCTTCGGCTTCTTGCTCGACCAAAGCGGTGTCTGGACTGCTCCCTTCATGTTGCTCTTCGTGCTGGTCCTCGTCTCGACGGTCTGGATGCACATCGCCATCCGCCGCATGGAACATGCACGGCATCCTGGTCTCAAAGGAGAGAAGTATCTTTCCGATGTGCCCGATGAGCCGCTCGCGAAGTCCATGCCTTGATGAATACCCAACGGGCTTCCCGCTGGGTGGCCCGCCCCCCTCGCACATTTCTGAAGGAGCCACTCCAATGGCCACCACAACAGCAACCTCCGGTCAAAGCGGCCACGTGCTGACCGACTGGCGTCCCGAGGATCCGGAGTTCTGGAAAACCCGCGGGCATGCGATCGCCACCCGCAACCTCTGGATATCGATCCCCGCGCTTCTCCTCGCCTTCTCGGTCTGGATGGTGTGGTCCGTCGTGGTCGCCAAGCTTCCCGCAATCGGCTTCGACTACTCTACCGGACAACTGTTCTGGCTGGCGGCACTGCCGGGCCTGTCGGGCGCGACACTGCGCATCTTCTACAGCTTCATGATCCCGATCTTCGGCGGCCGCAAATGGACGGCCTTCTCGACCGCCACGCTGCTTTTGCCCGCGCTCGGTATCGGCTTTGCGGTGCAGAACCCCGAGACCCCCTACGCCATCTTCCTGCTGCTCGCGCTGCTCTGCGGCTTCGGTGGTGGAAACTTCGCCTCCTCGATGGCCAACATCGCTTATTTCTACCCCAAGAAGACCAAGGGGAACGCGCTGGCTCTCAATGCAGGCCTCGGCAACGCGGGCGTCTCGGTGATGCAGTTCCTCGTGCCGATCGTGATCACCACGGGCGTCTTCGGCTCCCTCGGCGGCGCGCCCCAGCAATTGTCGGCAGGGGGTGAGCTCTTCCTGCAGAACGCTGGTTTCGTCTGGGTGCCCTTCATCGTCCTTTCGGCGATCGCCGCATGGTTCGGGATGAATGACATCGCATCGGCCAGCGCTTCGTTCAAACAGCAATCAGTGATTTTCTCGCGCTTCCACAACTGGGTGATGTGCGTCCTCTACACCGGCACGTTCGGAAGCTTCATCGGCTATTCCGCTGGCTTCCCGCTGCTCATGAAGACGCAGTTTCCTGAGGTGGACGTGCTGCAGTTCGCCTTCCTCGGGCCGCTCGTGGGCGCGCTGAGCCGGGCCGGCACGGGTTGGATTTCCGACAAGTTCGGTGGCGGTCGCGTGACCTTCTGGACCTTCGTCGGCATGATCGTCGCCGTCTGGGGGGTGCTGCAGTTCCTGCCCTCGGCCGGTGACGCCGGTAGCTTCTGGGGCTTCTTCGCCTGCTTCATGGCGCTGTTCTTCCTGACCGGCGTGGGCAATGCCTCGACCTTCCAGATGATCCCCTCGATCATGCGTCAGGAAGTGCCGCGTCTGAACCCGCATCTCGACGCGGCCGCCACGCTCAAGCAATCGGAGCTGGAGAGCTCGGCGATCATCGCCTTCACCTCGGCGATCGCGGCCTATGGTGCCTTCTTCATCCCGAAATTCTACGGCACGTCGATCAGCCTGACCGGCGCTCCCAACGCAGCTCTGTGGGGCTTCATGATCTTCTACGCGCTCTGCGTGGTGGTGACGTGGTTCTTCTACAGCCGCAAGGGCGCCTCCGTTCCCTGCTGACGCGACCGGCGCGCGCCGTGGCGTCCCGCGGCGCGCGCTTCCAATCCATTTCCGCAAGGAGACGCGACATGAGCCACTTGCTCGACAGACTTAATTTCCTGCAATCCAAGGAGTTGGAGCAGTTCTCCGACGGCCACGGGCAGGTGACCCGCGAGGACCGTAAATGGGAAGAGACCTATCGGTCCCGCTGGCGTCACGACAAGATCGTCCGCTCGACCCATGGTGTGAACTGCACCGGGTCTTGCAGCTGGAAGATTTACGTGAAGTCGGGGATCGTGACATGGGAGACCCAGCAGACCGATTACCCGCGCACGCGTCCCGGATTGCCCAACCACGAACCGCGCGGCTGTGCCCGCGGCGCCTCCTATAGCTGGTATCTCTATTCCGCAGCGCGGATGAAGCACCCGATGGTGCGTGGCAAGCTGCTGAAAATGTGGCGCGAGATGCGCAAGACCAAGTCGCCAATCGAAGCATGGACTGCCATCCAGAGCGATCCTCTGCTGCGCGCCGAATACACCAAGGCCCGCGGGAAGGGCGGTTTTGTGCGCGCGAGCTGGGACGAAGCTACCGAGATCGCTGCGACCGCCAATGCCTATACTGCAAAGACCTACGGGCCCGATCGCGTCTTCGGCTTCTCGCCGATCCCGGCCATGTCGATGGTCAGCTACGCTGCAGGTGCGCGTTACCTGTCTCTGCTGGGCGGCACCTGTCTGTCCTTCTATGACTGGTATTGCGATCTTCCGCCTGCCTCGCCGCAGACCTGGGGCGAGCAGACCGACGTCCCGGAATCTGCGGATTGGTATAATGCGGGCTATCTGCTGATTTGGGGCTCGAACGTGCCGCAAACCCGCACGCCGGACGCTCATTTCTATACCGAGGCCCGCTACCGCGGCACCAAATCCGCCGTGATTTGCCCTGATTACTCGGAAGCCTCGAAATTCGGTGACATCTGGCTCAATCCCAAGCAGGGCACCGACTCGGCGCTGGCGATGGCGATGGGGCATGTGGTCCTGCGCGAATATCATCTCGACCGTCAGGCCGAGTATTTCGAGGATTATGCGCGTCGCTATTCGGACATGCCGATGCTCGTGCTGCTCGATGAGGAGGATGGCCGCCACATCCCCGGCAAGATGCTTCGGGCTTCGGACCTCGCAGACGGATTGGGTGAGAGCAACAACCCCGAATGGAAGACCGTTGCCTATGATGAAGCCTCCGGGGCGATGGTCGTGCCGAACGGGTCCATCGGTTTCCGTTGGGGGGAAGAGGGCAAGTGGAACCTCGAGGACCGCGCCAGCACGGGAGAGGCGAAGCTTCGGCTTAGCCAGGTTATGGAAGAGTGCCATGACGATGTCGTCGGTGTCGATTTCCCCTATTTCGGCGGCGCCGCTACGGAGAATTTCGTCAAGTGCCAACACCCTGACGTCCTGACCCGAAACGTGCCGGTTAGAAAGGTCACGCTCGCTGATGGCCGCGAGGCCATGGTCGCGACCGTGTTTGACCTCCTTTGTGCGAATTACGGTCTCGATCGTGGTTTGGGGGGCGACTGGGTCAGCCATGACTTCAATGAGGACCTGCCCTACACGCCGAAATGGGCCGAGAAGATCACCGGGGTCTCCGCCGACAAGATCATCGCGGTCGCACGCGAGTTCGCCAGCAATGCCGAAAAGACTCACGGCAAATCCATGGTGATCCTGGGGGCGGGTCTGAACCACTGGTATCATATGGACATGAACTACCGTGGCATCATCAACCTGCTGGTGATGTGCGGTTGCGTCGGTCAGGAAGGTGGTGGTTGGAGCCACTATGTCGGTCAGGAGAAACTGCGCCCGCAAACGGGTTGGCTTCCGCTCGCCTTCGCTCTGGATTGGGGGCGCCCGCCGCGTCAGATGAACGGCACCTCAGCCTTCTATGCCCATTCCGACCAATGGCGTTACGAAACGCTCGGGGTGGACGAGATCCTGTCTCCGACCGCGCCGAAGGGTGACTGGGACATCTCGCTGATCGACTACAACATACGCGCCGAGCGTATGGGGTGGTTGCCTTCGGCGCCGCAACTCAAGACGAACCCGCTTGAGGTCACCAAGGCTGCCAAGGCAGCGGGCATGGATCCCAAAGACTACGTGGCCGAAAAGCTGAAGTCCGGTGAGCTGCAGATGTCCTGCGAGGACCCTGACGCTCCTGAAAACTGGATGCGCAATCTCTATGTGTGGCGCTCGAACCTCTTGGGTTCGTCGGGCAAGGGGCACGAATATTTCATTCGTCACCTACTCGGCACCGACAGCGGGATTCTCGGAAAGGATCTCGGCGAGGAAGGTCGGGCGAAGCCGAAGGAGGCCGTTTGGCATGACGAGGCACCGGAAGGCAAACTCGACCTGCTCGTTTGCATCGACTTCCGTATGTCGACGACCGCAGTCTATTCCGACGTCGTTCTGCCGACCGCTTCGTGGTATGAGAAGAACGACCTCAACACCTCGGACATGCACCCGTTCATTCACCCGCTTCAAGCGGCTGTAGACCCAGCTTACGAGTCGAAGTCCGACTGGGAGATCTTCAAGGCGATCGCCAAGAAATTCCAAGAGGTTTCGCCGGAGGTTCTTGGTCAGGAAACCGACATTGTCCAGGCGCCGATCCTGCACGACACGGCAGGCGAATTGGCTCAGCCCGAGGTGCGCGATTGGAAGAAGGGTGAATGCGACCTGATCCCGGGTAAAACCGCGCCTAACTACGTCACTGTCGAGCGTGACTACGGTGCGATCTACGATCGGTATGTGGCGCTCGGTCCGCTGATGGACAAGCTGGGCAATGGCGGCAAGGGCATTGGCTGGGATACCAAGCACGAGGTCGAAGCGCTTCGCAAACTCAATGGCGAATGGGAGGATGGTCCCACCAAAGGTTGTCCGAAAATCGATACCGACATCGACGCAACCGAGGTGATCCTAATGCTCGCGCCCGAAACCAACGGCGAGGTTGCGGTCAAGGCTTGGGGGGCGCTCGAGAAGCCCACCGGCCGCGGGCATAAGCACCTTGCCGAAGGGCAGGAGCACACGAAGATCCGCTTCCGTGATATCGCCGCGCAACCGCGCAAGATCATCTCGTCCCCGACCTGGTCGGGTATCGAGAGCGAGGAAGTCTGCTACAACGCCGGCTACACCAACGTGCATGAGCTGATCCCATGGCGCACCCTTTCAGGTCGTCAGCAGCTCTATCAGGACCACCTCTGGATGCGCGCTTTCGGCGAGGGCTTCGTGTCCTATCGTCCGCCGGTCGACCTGAAGACTGTGACGCAAGATGTGCTCGCCGGCGACGACAAGCATGTTGTGCTGAACTTCATCACTCCGCACCAGAAGTGGGGCATCCACTCCACCTATACCGACAACCTGCTGATGCTCACGCTGAACCGCGGCGGGCCGGTGGTCTGGATTTCGGAGACCGACGCGAAGAAAGCGGGAATCGAAGATAACGACTGGGTTGAAGCCTACAACGTTAACGGCGCGCTGACCGCGCGGGCGGTTGTCTCGCAGCGGATGAAGGAAGGCACGATCTTCATGTATCACGCCCAGGAGAAGATCGTGAATACGCCCGGCTCTCAGAAGACCGGCCTGCGTGGAGGCATCCACAATTCGGTGACCCGCGCGACGCTCAAGCCCACGCATATGATCGGTGGCTACGCTCAGCTTTCCTACGGGTTCAACTACTACGGCACCGTGGGTGCGAACCGCGACGAATTCGTCGTGGTCCGCAAGATGAAGAAGATCGACTGGCTCGATGAGCCCGCTACCCAGGAGGCAGCAGAATGAGAGTCCGCGCACAAATCGGCATGGTGCTGAACCTCGACAAATGTATCGGGTGTCACACCTGCTCCGTGACTTGCAAGAACGTCTGGACCAGCCGCGACGGTGTCGAATACGCTTGGTTCAACAACGTCGAGACTAAGCCCGGCACCGGCTACCCGACCGACTGGGAAAATCAGAAACGCTGGAACGGTGGCTGGAAACGCACCCGTTCCGGTAAGCTGATCCCGCGGCAGGGTTCGAAATGGCGGATCGTGGCGAATATCTTCGCCAACCCCGACCTGCCTGCGATCGACGATTATTATGAGCCGTTCGATTTCGACTACGAGCATCTCGCCAACGCGCCCGAGATGAAGGCTTTTCCGACCGCCCGCCCGCGCTCCAAGATCACTGGCGAACGGATCGAGAAAATCGAAAAGGGGCCGAACTGGGAAGAAATCCTTGGCGGCGAATTCTCGAAACGCTCGAAGGACTACAACTTCGAGGGGGTGCAGAAGGAGATCTACGGGGAATACGAGAACACCTTCATGATGTATCTGCCGCGACTGTGCGAGCATTGCCTTAATCCGGCCTGTGCAGCGTCGTGTCCTTCGGGTGCGATCTACAAACGTGAGGAAGACGGCATCGTCCTGATCGACCAGGAAAAATGCCGCGGCTGGCGGATGTGCGTCTCGGGCTGCCCCTACAAGAAGGTCTATTACAACTGGTCGACCGGAAAATCCGAGAAATGCACCCTGTGCTACCCGCGGATCGAGAGCGGCAACCCGACCGTTTGTTCGGAAACCTGCGTGGGCCGGATTCGGTATCTCGGCGTCATGCTCTATGATGCCGACAAGATCGAGCAAGCGGCGAATGCGCCCTCCGAGCAGCAGCTCTATGACGCGCAGCTCGACGTGTTCCTCGATCCCAACGATCCGGTCGTAATCGAGGCCGCACGAGCCGATGGCGTTCCGGAGGAATGGATCAAGTCGGCGCAGCAAAGCCCGATCTGGAAGATGGCGATGGAGTGGAAGGTCGCCTTCCCGCTGCATCCCGAATACCGGACGCTGCCGATGGTCTGGTATATTCCGCCGCTCTCACCGATCCAGAACGCCGCCGAGGCGGGCGCGATCGGCATGGATGGCGCGATGCCGGACGTGAAGAGCCTGCGTATTCCGCTGCGCTACCTCGCCAACATGCTGACAGCCGGTGACGAGGCGCCGATCGCTACCGCGCTTGAGCGGATGCTTGCGATGCGTTCCTACATGCGGGCCAAGACCGTCGACGGGGTTCGCGACGAAGGGATCGCCGCACGTGTCGGTCTCTCGGGTCGTGTGATCGAGGATATGTATAAGATCATGGCGCTCGCCGATTACGAGGACCGCTTCGTGATCCCGACGACCCATCGTGAACAGGTCGAGGATGCCTATGACCTGCGCGCGGGCACCGGGTTCACCGATTGCAACGGCTGCTCGACCGGGATCTCGAAGGGCTCGCTCTTCGGGGGCTCCAAAAGACCGCTCAAGATGCCGCAGGAGGTGCAGTGATGGACCATCAACTCAACGATCGCACGCTCAAGGCCTTCTCGGTCCTGCTGAGCTATCCGACGCAGGAACTGCAACAAGCGATGCCGGAAATCGGGGGCGTTCTCGCCTCCGAGACGCGGCTCACGGCGGCGGCACGGCGGGACTTGCGCCCGCTGATCGAAGAACTCGGTGCCCGTGACATCTACGCGCTCGAAGAGGACTATGTGATGCTCTTCGACCGCTCGCGCAGCCTGTCGCTCAACCTCTTCGAACATGTCCATGGAGAAAGCCGTGATCGTGGCGGTGCCATGGTCGACCTGCTCGAGACCTATCGTGCGGCAGGTTTTGAGCCAGCAACGACCGAACTGCCCGACCATCTTCCCGTGCTGCTCGAGTTCCTTGCGGCTCGTCCGCCCGAGGAAGCGCGCGATATGCTAGCGGATGCAGCCCATATCCTCGCTGCGGTCGGGGAACGGTTGGGCAAGCGCGAGAGCGCCTATGCGGCGATCTTCACGGCGCTCGTGCAAATGTCGGGTGAGATGGCTGACGAGGAGGCTGTGGCCGAGATTCTCGCGCGACCTGATCCGTCCCCCGACGATCTCGAGGAGATCGACAAGATCTGGGAAGAAACCGAGGTTACCTTCGGTCCCGACCCGAATGCAGGCTGTCCGCAGGTGCGCGACATGCTCGCGCAGATGGATCCGCCCAAACTGCGCCACGCGAAAACCGCGGCGGAATGACGGAGGCTCAGATGAATACGTTTCTCTTTGGCATCTACCCCTACATCGCACTTTCCGTGCTCTTCCTGGGATCGATCGCGCGTTACGATCGTGATCCCTTCACTTGGAAAACCTCGTCGAGCCAGTTGCTGCGACAGCGTCATTTCGCGATCGCATCGATCCTGTTCCATGTCGGGGTTCTTGTGATCTTCGTGGGCCATGTCGTCGGCCTTCTGACGCCGATCTGGGTATTCGACATGCTCCATGTCAGCCACGGCGCCAAACAAATCCTCGCAATCGTGGCAGGCGGGATCGCGGGCGTGATGGCGACGATCGGCGGCGGGATGCTGCTCTATCGCCGCTGGACCGACCAACGTATCCGGTTGACGTCGAGCTTTGCCGATATCGCGATCCTCGTGCTCCTGCTGGCTCAGCTTCTGCTCGGTCTCGGGACGGTTCCGGTGAGCTGGCAACACTCCGACGGTCACGAGATGGTCAAGTTCATGACATGGGCGCAGATGATCTGGACGTTCCAGCCGGGTGCTGCGGACTATGTCGCGGGCGCGGCGCTTGTGTTCAAGCTGCACATCGCGCTCGGACTGACCATTTTCCTGTTGGTCCCCTTCACCCGCCTCGTTCACATAGCTTCGGGGATCTTCGCGCCGCTACGTTATTTGCTGCTGCGCCCCGGTTATCAGATCGTGCGGTCTCGCCGGAGCTCCAAGTTGCCTGAGCGCAGTGCTGCCGACATCAATAAGGGGCGTATCGCTGCGGCGAAGCGACCTTCGGCTGCGGAGTGAGAGTAATGACCAAACCGCTCTTTCCCGATGTCGTCGTGAATGGCCAGACTATCCCTTCCGCGGCGATTGCTGCGGAAGCCCAGCATCATAACGGCCCGAGTGACAAACCCGGCATTGCCTGGCGCAAGGCGGCCAATGCGCTCGCGGTTCGCGCGCTTCTTCTGCAAGAAGCGGAGCACCGTGCGATTGACGCCGACCCTCAGGATGTCGCTCCGGGACAGATCGAGACCGAGGACGAGGCTCTGATCCGTGCGCTTCTCGAGGATGCCGTCGAGGTGACGCCTCCCTCCGAGGAGGATATCCAAGTCGAATGGAGCCGTGATCCCACGCGGTTCCGCGCCCCGCCGCTTTGGGAAGCCGCGCATATACTGATCGCCTGCGATCCGCGCAACGAGGCGCAACGCGAGACAGCTGAGGCCCGCGCGCGCGCCTTGGCGACAGAGGCGATCGAAAAACCCAAAAGCTTTGCGCGTCTAGCCAAGGAGAATAGCGACTGCTCGTCGCGCGGCGAGGGCGGCTTCCTCGGCCAGCTCGGCCCGGGCGACACCGTTCCTGAGTTCGAGAAAGCGCTGCGTGCGCTTGGCGAAGGAGAGCTTACCGCGGAGCCCGTGCTCAGTCGCTTCGGCTGGCATGTGATCCGGCTCGATGCGGTCGCCGAAGGCGCTCCACTGCCATACGAGACCGTGCGTCCGCGTATTGCCGAAGCGATGGAGAAGGCAGCCTGGACACGCGCAGTGCGCGCCTTCGTGGCGGAGCTCGCCGCACGAGCAGATATCTCTGGGGTCGATCTGGCGGCATAGGGACGAAAGCGATGCTGAGCGATCTTTTCACCCGCAACCGCACTTGGTCGGAACGCCGCAAGGCGGAGGAGCCTGGCTATTTCTCACGTCTTGCGACGCGGCAAAACCCGGAGTTCTTCTGGGTTGGTTGCGCCGATAGCCGCGTGCCTGCGAATGTTGTTGCGGGGCTTGATCCCGGCGAGGTCTTCGTCCACCGGAACGTCGCCAACGTCGTGCATTCTTCAGACATGAACTTGCTGAGTGCGCTTGAATTTGCCGTCGAAAGCCTTGGTATTCGCGAGATTATCGTCTGTGGTCATTACGGCTGCGGCGGGGTCAAGGCGGCGACCGAGGATATGCTGGGCGGTCTGACGGATCACTGGCTCGAGCCCATTCGTCGCCTGGCGCGCGCTTACGCGATCGATCTTGGCCAACTGGCCGAGATCGAGTCCCGACGCGACAGGCTGGCGGAGCTCAATGTGATCGAGGGCGTGCGGCGTATTGCTGAGACACCAATTCTTCAGCGCGCTTGGGCCGCCGGCGAGCCAGTCAAGGTTCACGGACTAATCTATGGCCTCAAGGACGGCGTGCTTGCCGATCTTGACTGCACGATCACCCGCGCCAGTGTTTTCGGTGAGGATGT
Source organism: Thioclava sp. IC9 (assembly GCF_002213225.1). Classification (NCBI taxonomy): domain Bacteria; kingdom Pseudomonadati; phylum Pseudomonadota; class Alphaproteobacteria; order Rhodobacterales; family Paracoccaceae; genus Thioclava; species Thioclava sp. IC9. The sequence continues at coordinate 524,850 of NZ_NBNX01000003.1, read as the reverse complement.
TCCGCATCTGAGCACTGCAGCGGATTGAACGGAAAGGACAAAAGATGTTTCCCATTGCCGCTATCGAAAGCCCCGGTCGGGGCGACGCGGACTTCCTGATGGCGCGATTTGCGCGACAGACGATTTCGCGAGGACTTCGCGTGTGTGGCGTTGTGCAGGTCAATATCGATCGACCCCAAAGCCACGCTTGCGACATGGACATCCAGGTCCTGCCCAATGGACCCGTTCTATCGATCTCTCAGGCACTCGGCGCGGGATCTCGCGGATGCCGTCTTGATCCCGCCGCGCTCGAGACCTCCGTCGCGGCGGTGTCACGCAGTCTCGCCGACGGGCCCGATCTGCTCGTGGTGAACAAGTTCGGCAAAATGGAAGCTGAAGGGCGCGGGTTTCGCCCGGTTATCGCGGAGGCGGTCACGCGGGGCATTCCCGTCCTCGTGGGCATCAACGGCCTGAACGAACATGCTTATGACGAGTTTACGGGCGGATATGGTTGTCGCCTTCCTTTCTCACTCAAGGCGCTCAACGACTGGTTCGACGAAGCGCGAGGTCTTGTGGGCACCTGAGGGGCCACCGAGGGCGCTTTCGATTTCGTAAATTCCGAGAGCAATGGTCGCTGGCAATGCGGGATTGGTTTCAGTTCAAAGAGCCAGTTGACGTTTCGACAGCTGTCCCCTAGTAAGTAATCAATAACTAACTAAGGGCATGTGATGCGAAAATCCGCAGATCTACGAAAAGCAGAAATCGTCTCGACCGTCCTCGAGATGGCCGACCAGATCGGCCCTGATCGCGTGACTACGAATGCGGTCGCGAAACAGATCGGGCTGACACAGGCGGCTCTGTTCCGGCACTTCCCGTCCAAGGCGGAGCTTTGGGGTGCGGTCGCCGAACATGTCACCGGCACCCTGGCGGCAGCCTGGGAGGCAGCGCTCGAGGGTGTGTCAGATCCGCTGGAGCGGGTGCGCGCATTGGTGGCGGCACAGCTTGGGGTGATCGCGCACACTCCGGCGATCCCAATGCTCCTGTTCTCGCGAGAATTGACGACCGAGAACGAAGTTCTGCGCGGGGCTTTTCGGGAGCGCCTAAGCGTATTTCATGAAACGCTTGAGGCGGACATCGCCGCCGCACAGGCACAGGGGCGGATAACGGTCGATCTCACGCCGCGTGATGCTGCTTATCTGCTGAGCTCGCTTGTCCAGGGCGCCGCGATCCGATGGGCGCTCGGGCCGCGCACGACTTCAATGGAAGAGACCGGGCTGGCGCTGCTGGATGTGCAACTGCGCTTGCTCGAATGCAGGAAGGATGGCTGAGAGATGCGTAAGAGCTGGTTTGTCGTCGGTGTAGCCGCAGTCGCGCTGGCGGTTGGGATCTGGGTGCTGCGCCACCGTCCGCTGCCGGTAACGGTGCTTTCGCCAGAGACGGATGTCACGCTCCGGATTTATGGTTTGGGAACAGTTGAGGCACGTGTGCTGAGCGCCGTTGGCTTCGAACTGGGGGGCGCCGTGCAGAGCCTGTCAGCAGATGCTGGTGATCGTGTTATGGCTGGGCAGGAATTGGCGCGTTTGCATCCCGAAGAACAACAGGCGCGCGTTGCCCAGGCTGATGCGGGGGTGGAAGCGGCACGTGCAGCGCTCGCCAAGGCGGAAGCTGCCCTGCCACGCGCTCAGGCGGTTTTGTCACAGCGCGAGGCGGCCAATACGCGCCAGCAGGAACTTGCACGAACGGATCGCGCCTCAAAGCAGAGCGCGGAGGAAACCCAGCGCGATCTCGATGTGGCGCGCGCCGATCTCGCGGTGGCCGAAACCGAGCTGATGGTGCTGCGGGCTCAGGCGGCGGAAGCGGATGCTAATCTGCAATCGGCCCGCACGCTTCTGGAAAAACACGTTCTGGCGGCGCCCTATGATGCCTTGATCATTGCGCGCAAGGCCGAGGCCGGCACGGTGGTCAAGGCGGGTGACACGATCTTCAGCCTGATTGATCCGCAGACGATCTGGATTCAGGCCTATATCGACGAGGAGCGCGCGGGTCAGCTTGCGCTGGGGCAGGTGGGCGCCATCCGTCTTCGTTCGCGCTCGCAACAAGAGTTTCATGGCGAAATCGTGCGGATCGGGCTGGAAAGCGACCGCGTCAACGAGGAGCGCAAGGTCTGGCTCGCCTGCACGGATTGCCCCGCCGAAATGTATCTGGGCGAACAGGCTGAGACTCTGGTCACGACTGGTCATCGCGATCAGGCGTTGATGGTGCCCGAGGTCGATATCACGGGCTTCGACGGTGCTTCGGGAACGGTCTGGATCGCGCAGGATGGTGCGCTCGCGCAGGCGACCCTGGAATTCGGTGCGCGCGACGATCTCGGCCGCGCAGAGGTGACGGACGGTCTGCCGGAAGGCGCAGAGGTTGTTTCGCCGGTTCCCAAAGGCGCGGTCGAAGGCCGAAAGGTGAGCGTCGAGGTGGACGAATGAATCTTGCGCTCAAGGATATCCGGCATAGCCTGTTTCGCTTTGTCCTGACCTGCTTCGGGTTGGGGTTACTGATGACTGTCGTGCTGGCGATGATCGGGATTTATAACGGTCTTGTTTCGGATGCACTTGCGGCGGTTAAAGCACCGCGCGCAGATCTCTGGGTCGTTGAGGCGAATACTCAGGGGCCCTTTGCCGAGGCGTCTTCGCTACCTTCCGCGACGCGCGATGCGGTGGCGCGCCTTCCGGGGATCTCTGACGCGGGCGCGATCACTTACCAGACGATCGAGGCACAGCTCGGGACGCAGACGCTCCGGCTATATGTTATAGGTTACGAGCGCGGTCGTCCGGGAGGTCCCTTCACCATCACTGATGGGCGTGGGCTTGGGCGCAGCCACTACGAATTGGTGGCCGATCGAAAGTCAGGGCTTCAGGTCGGCGACACGATCCGTATCGGACGTAACCGGTTTACCGTCGTCGGGCTGACAGAAAATGCGATGAACTCCGGCGGTGACCCCGCGGTCTTCATGACGCTTTCCGATGCAATGGCTTTGCAAAGCGAACTCGATCCCGCTGCCGAGAGGGTCCGCGCGGCGCGTGGCGCTACGTCGCCAGACGCCAGCAATGTCGCCGCAGTAATTGCACGGATTGAGCCCGATGCCGATGTTGAGCGGGTGGCTACGACGATCAGGCAATGGAAGCATTTGGGCGCTCTGACCCAGGCACAGCAAGAAGAACTTTTGCTCGCATCGGTCGTCGATCGCGCACGCCGCCAGATCGGGCTGTTTCTGGGAATCCTGCTGACGGTCTCGGCAGTGGTGATAGCGCTGATCATCTACACGATGACGATGGAGAAGCTTAAACAGATCGCGACGCTCAAGCTGATCGGGGCACCAGATCGCACGATCCTCGGTCTCATCGTTCAGCAGGCTCTGATCCTGGGAATTTCCGGCTGGGCGATCGGGCTGTCTTTGATTTTGCTGGTGAAAGACAATTTTCCTCGCCGTGTTGTGCTGGAGCCCACCAACGCATTGGTGCTTGCCGGGATCATCGTTGGTGTCTGCATCGTGGCCTCCGGGCTCGGTATCCGTGCCGCGCTCAAGGTCGACCCTGCGACGGCGATTGGAGGCTGAGATGGCAATTGGTGATCTTCTCGTCGATGTGTCAGGCGTAGCCAAGCATTATGGCGAGGGTGAAACACGCGTCGATGCATTGCGCGTGGTCGAATTGCAGATCCATGCGGGCGAGGTGGTGGCGATGCTCGGCCCTTCGGGTTCGGGAAAGACCACACTGCTCAACATTATCGGCTGCATTGTTGACCCCTCGGCAGGCCGTCTCTTGCTTGATGGCGAGACGGTGTTTGACGGCCGATGGCTGCGTGGCAACCTGCGCCAACTTCGTCTCGACAAGATCGGCTTCATCTTTCAGGCGCATAACTTGCTTCCGTTCCTCACAGCCGAAGAGAATGTCTCGGTGGTGCTGAATCTCGCGGGCTGGAAGCCTGCGGCGGCGAAAGCACGGGCACGCGAATTGCTGGATTATCTCGAGGTCGGACATCGCGCCGGGGTCAAGCCCGCGCATCTGTCAGGCGGGGAAGCGCAGCGCGTTGCCATCGCGCGCGCGCTGGCGAACCGACCCCGGATCATTCTTGCCGACGAGCCAACGGCGGCTCTCGATTCCGTGCGGGCTCAGCTTGTGATGGATTTGTTGCGAAAGCTCGCAGTCGAGCAGGAAGCCTGTATTCTCACCGTGACGCATGACGAGAAAATCTTCGACCGCTTCGATCGGCTGATCCATCTCCGCGACGGGGCACTGATCGAAGCGTGAGGAATTTCCGCGAAGAAGGCGTTGCGTCGCTTGTCTTCCGAATATTGGGGCTGCGCGGCAAAGGTTCATCTTCTGCACAAACAGGAGGTGCTATTCGCTTCTGTGAAAGATGCCTCGGGGGAATGTCATGAAGGTGCGCTTTTTGCCGAGAATTTCGCGTTGGTCGCGCGTTTCAGCTTGTTTGCAGACGCTGAAGTAGTTGGGTGACACTCGAGGCGGAGTGGGGAGCGTTACTGATGCAGCACGACGAAGGCCGTCCTTTGCGTGCTGAAGGTTGTGAAATCTTCTTTTGCCGGAGCGTTCGAGTTGGATGTCATCTGAGGTCTCCCACGTGTTCCGAACACGTGATTGAAGAAAACTTCGTGTGCTCGATCCGCGCGGTTTATTCACAAGAGAATGGTTGCCGATCCAGGTCGAAGTAAAGAAAATCAAAGCTCCAGATCAATCAAGCTAATCCTCACGCCGAAGCAGAAGAGCCGCGCCTGGGCCCATGTGGCGTAGGGAGCGGCTACATCCTGTCCACGATTTCCTGTGGATTGAGGAACGAAACCTCTTCGGTATTTCACCCCAAAGCACCACAATAGGGAGTGCGGGGCCAAAACCTCGGAAATTCAGGTCCCAAGAGGGAATATCGCTAGGAAAAGAAGATGGCCACAAGCCCCCAGGCACACTCGAAAAGACTTGTCGCCACACTTGTGCGCGAATTGTCCGACGCTGGATTGGCCGGCGCGCGGATCGAGATTAAGCCAGATGGCTGTGTCATCCTCCACATGACGAAGATTGAACAAGAACACCCTGATGACTTCCTCAGCGGTGATCTGAGGATGGGGAAGAAATGACGAGGAGAGCGCTCCCTAAATATGTCTACGAAGATCGTGAGTATGTTCGGTTTATTCGCCGGGCTCGCGGCCAGTCAGAGATGATGCATGAGGAACCGGGGTCGCCAGAATTCTGGGATCATTATAATCGGCTTCTTAAGGCAGAAAAGTCAGCTCCTTCCAAGAGGAACTTTGAGGCCCTTATTCTAAGCTATTATGAAAGCGAGGCTTTTCAGAAACTCGCTCCCCGCACGAAAAGCGACTACCACAAGTATATTAGCCATATTCGAGATATTTGGGGCGATTATGAGCCGGCTAAGATCGAAACAACGCACATCTACGAGTTACAGCAAGCGAACAGGCATCATTGGCGCCAAGCGAACTATCTCGTTCAGGTTATGGTGGTGCTCCTCAACCATGCAAGACTGAAAGGCTTTATTAAAGGAACCGGTGACAAAACCGCGGCGCATGGCGTTCCTCTCCTGAAGCAAAAAAGTGACGGCTGGGAGCCGTGGCCGCAGGATGTGCGCGAAGAGTTCGAAGAAATTGCGACAGCGAGAGCAAGGCTTGTTTACGAACTTTGTATCGGGACCGGCCAGCGCATTGGCGATGTGGTGAAGATCCGTTGGGGCGACCTTTCGGAGGGCGTCTATCGGGTTAAGCAAGGCAAAACTGACAAGGAGTTGTGGATCCCGCTCACCGAACGCTTGGCGGAGTATCTATCTGCGGTTCCCAAGAAGGGACTTAACGTGATCACAGATGCGAAGGGGCGGCCAGTAAGCTACCGCATGATCGCCGAGGAGATGCGTAAGGTGAAGGCAAGCATGAAGCACCCGCAAGCTAAGAAATATGTCACGCACGGTCTACGCAAGAATGCGACGATCGAGCTCTACTTAGCTGGATGCGACGACGAAATGGTGAAGGCCGTCACAGGTCACTCGGGCGTAGAAATGCTGAAAAAATATGGTGGTGAGGTCCGACAGCGACTTTTTGCACAGCAGGCCCAAGAAGCCCGGAATCGAATGGAACAGAACAAGAAGGGAACGTGAAAGTTTCAACGCTTGTTTCAACATCCGATTTCTGAACGAGAAAGCGCGACGTAAGTCATTGAAATATTTGGAGGCGAGTACCGGAATCGAACCGGTGTACACGGATTTGCAATCCGCGCGCATTGTTTTTGTTTTCAATAAGTTATGGCGGAAAGTTCCGGCGGACATATGGCGAACCTAGGGTGAATGTCGGAACCAACTTCTTGAATGAATGGCAGTGAGAGCGCCGCGTAGTTGCCCTTTTAAACCTGCGGGCTAGGGGATGTGTCGCTTCTGAGAGGAAAACCCCTCAGAAGCTTTAGGAACGGTTGGTTATTTGGGGCGCCGGATGGTTTCGACGACATGCGTGGATTTCTTCTTCTGCGCAGTCTTCACCGTCGTAAAACGGCCCGTTTTGGCGCTACGGCCGATCTTGATGCTCTTCTTTGCCATGGGATTACCTCATTCGTTGGCAAGTTTCGGAAAGATGAGCGGCGCAGCCGCTCATCTAAGCTTTGAGGTCCTTACTCGGGGACCAGAATGGGCCAAGCCCGCAGCCCAAACGCTTTCGCGTAGAGCCGTTCGCCGGTTTGCGGGCACGTCCGCCAAGGGCGGAAAACGTACCGGTAGCCAGCAGGAGGGGGTGTGTGACGCTTGGTCATAGCACTCTCCACTTCGGGGCGTATCTTGCCATTTGGCCCGAAATGCGCTAAGAGCAGTCCTTGCGAAGGAGACTGATTTGCGCTTCCGGGAGGCTCTGCATCGTCAAGCCCCTGATGCACGATGAAGAAATCTGTTTGGAGGCTCGGGCGGCAACCTGAGCCTTCTTTCTTTACCGACCCCCACTCTTGCGGATCGAACGGAGGCGGTGATGGGCTGCGTCCCAAGAGACGCCGAACCTGTCCACCAAGTCCTGTTCGCGGTCCGTTGCGTAGATGAAGGTCTGCGGCATGAGGAATTGCGCAGCGAATTGATTCGCTTGAGGTTCTGCGAGGCAGTAGGGTTTGGTGCCGTCCCCACGCTTCGCCCGAGCCAGTGGCACGTTCGTATGAAGCGCCCAGTGGCCGAGCTCATGAGCGGCGGTGAACCGCGCGCGTCCTTCTCCGGCGCAAGCCTTCTCATACACGTCCTCACGGAGCATGATGAATTCGCCGTTCGGGCAGGTATAGCCTTCCGCACTGCCCATCTCGTGATGGGAGCCTACTTCGAAGCGCAGCATCCCCAGTTGGTAGTCAAGGACCTGCTCGATCAGCTCGACTACCGGTGCCTCAGGGAAGGCGTCTAGGCCAAACTGCCGGCGGAAGTGTTCAGCCCTTCCGCCGATGGCCGCCCAGCTCATGGGCGGCACTTTGTAGTCATCACCAGCACTCATTTTGTTTCCTTCTTGCTGAGGATCTGGAAGATGCTTTTGAGCTCATCATCAGATAGGCTGTCCATGCGTCGAGCCATGAGCCCAGCCGTGTCTCGGGCCAGCGGACTGTCAGCCTCGATGGTGAATGCTTTCCGAGACCGATCAGCGGCGCGGCGCAGCACGTCCGCAGCGTCCCCAGCAAGCCGATAGGCTTTGATGACAAGTTCTTCAAAGCCCGAGGGCGGGCTTTTCGTCCCGCGTTCGACGGCGGAAATGAAAGCCGAGGACTTATTCAAACGCTGTGACATATCCAGCAGGCGTTCGTCCTCATCAATACGAAGTTTCCGCAGCTCCTTCCCGATTTCTGTGGTCATCCTTGCTCTCCTGGTGGTTTTCCTCAACATGCCTTGCGAGGCTGAACCTGTCAACCTTGTAGGTTAATTAATTCTTCCAGACAGGTGTTGTTAGATAGGTTCGGGAGTTTTCGAGCTCATCTCGACGATTGTGGACGACTTCAAACGCGGTTGACCTCTACGCACGCTGATGAGACTATAAAGCGAGCCGCGCTTACCTCGCTTTCCTGATGAACATGCTTTCCTGAAGCGGCTTGAGTTCATGTCATCTCAGGAGCCGAGGAATGCCTACACCCCCAATCTCTAACTCGCAGAGCGCTGTCGAAAACTGGCGGTCCCGCGCGCTTCTCAGCCTCCCCAATGCCGCAAAGGTTCTGGGGATCTCGCGGTCGTCGCTCTACAAAATGGCGAACGCTGGCGAGGTGTCGCTCGTCAGGCTCGGAGGGCGCACGCTGGTACGCTCCGAGGAAGTCGCCCGCTTGGCCGATGGGGTCGAGACTTGGCGGCCTTGTGAGCGTGCTACCAAGGCACGGGCCGCGAAAGCGGACAAGCCCACGGTTGCAGGCAAGGGGGGCGCTTAATATGGGGCGCTCCGTTTTTGTCGAACCGCCGAAAGGTTCCGAGCTCGCCGCGCGCTATGTCGCGATTAAAGCTAATCAGTCGCGGGCAGATTGCTTGCGCGAGTTGGGCGCTTCGTACTCTGATGAGATCCTGATTGAGACGGGCGAATTGCTCGCTCTCGAGCATGACCCAAGGATCTGGAAGCATCCGACTAACTTGATCGCGCGACACTATTTGCCGTTCTATCTCGCGCAAAAGTACGGGGCGGAGGCGGCCGATTGCTTGGCTGAAAATAGCGCACTTGCGATGTCGTATGCGCAAGACCTTCAGCGGCTGGAATTTCTCGAAGCGACTGCGGCAGAGCGCAGCAAAGAGCCAACCGTGGATCCCGGAGATTCCGCCAAAGTTCTCGTCTTTGCCGAATTCTTGAACGTTCAAAACGAGTACCCGGGCGCGAGCTTGAACTACTGTTTCGAAAAAACCGCCGAACGCCTCGGGGGCGCCGGGGCCCCGCTCAATCGCGCATCAGTTCGCCGGGCGGTGGCCTATGTCGTCAGCATGGTGAACTCCCAGACGAAAGAAGGCCGCGACCTCCAGATCAGAGCGATAACGCACTTCCAAGAGTTATTTCGTCCGGGCTGGCGAAAGAGGCTAGAGGCCTCCTGAGGAAGGTGTTCGAAATCCGGTGAGCGTTCTTGTTTGGAACGCACAACTTGCAAGTCGATGCTCGTTCGCGACAGCGGGTCCAGTCTCATCGAGACACGGCCGCCGCGTAGGAGGTTCAATGCAGAAGCAGTCGGAAAAAGACGAGTGGCTCACATTGGCGAGCGCGGCGCGATTGGCGGGGCGTTCGTATGCGTGGGCCCGCGACCGCGCCGCGGTAGGGGTTTTCGAGCGACGGGACGGCTGCGGGCGGCGCGTGTTCGTCAGTGCCCAAAGCGTCCGAGCTGCAATCGCCCGCGATCGACGGGTCAAAACGCAGCAAGCGTCGGAAAGCCGCAGACGCCGCCACCTTCGCCTCGTCGTCGACAACACGAAATAAGAAAGGCCGGCGCTCGTGCAGGAGCAACCGGCCAGAAAGTGTGCATATGAAAGATACGGTTTTGAGTCCGAGCGGGCAAGCGCACGACGCAGCGGAGCAGGCGGTCCAGTTTCTGAAACGCCTCGATGCCTCGGGCTGGCATAATCTCGCAGCGATCGATCCCAATGGCGGCGCTCCGATTTCCAGATCCTTCGCGCCAGGTAGCTGGGCAGAAATCACGGAATGGGTCTCCCATTGGAGCGGGCAGCGGAACCTCTACTACACCGTGAACGAAGTTCGGGAAGGGTTCGGGAACGCGAAACCGGGAAAATCCGACATTGCAAATGTCCGCGCCTTGTTCGTGGATCTGGACCCGCACCCCGCGGCCGAGATCGAGGCGGAGCGCGCGCGCATCAAGTCGGCACTTGAAGGCGCTCCGGTGCTGTTCGGTGAAATTGTGGACAGCGGGAGGGGCTACCAGGCGCTCGCCATATTCGCGGAAAAGCGCAGGGCAACCGATGCGGCACGCGAATGGGCCGAGCAGTATGGCCGCGGGCTCTGTGCGGCGCTGGGCGGCGACGCAGTCCAAAACGTCGACCGGCTCCTTCGCCTCCCCGGTCCTCTGAATATCCCGACCCCGGCCAAGCGGGCGAAAGGCTATGTCGAGGCGAGGCCCGCGCGGGTTATCAGGCGGCGTGCCGAACGGATCGACGCCGCAGAGGTCGAAGCCCGGGTCAAACCGATGCAGGCCGACGAAAGCACCGGCGATGACGAGGCAATCTATCAGGTCCAGCGCGACATCGAGCATTCGGGTTACGATCTCAACAACGACTTCCAAGACCTGCCCGGCGAACTGAGGGCGCATTTCGAAGAGGACCTGGGCGCCTATCCGGGGCTCGCGAAGATTTGGGGCGGGCAGATCAAGAGCGCCGATCAATCTGGCTCAGCATTTCGTTTTGCGCTGGCGGGCGCGCTTCAGGGTACGGGGCGTTACGGTGCCGAAGATTACGCACATCTGGCCTATGTTTGGCCCCATTCTGTGAGAGCTGGTGACGATCGGGACGAAAAGCTGACGCCTCGGCAGTTGGCGCGCGATTGGGCGCGGGCGCAACCTACCCGCAACGCGCAGCTTGACCCATCCGTTTACTTTGAGCCGATCCCCGCCGAGGCGGAAGACGGTGCAGAGTGGGGCGAGCCTTTGGACATTTTCGGGGCCGCTGCGCCGTTGAATATTTCTTCGCCCCCTGCCGGTTCACTTCCTGCCGTTCTCGATCGCTGGGCCGAAAGCGAGAGCCGCCGCAAAGGCGTTCCCAAGGCATTCGCCGCGGCGGCGGCTTTGAGCGCTGTTGCTGGTGCGCTGGGTAACGGTCTGACCATTTGTCCGCGGCTTCGCGATACGGATTGGCGCGTCCCTTGCTGCCTCTGGGTGGCGCTCGTGGATGATCCCGGCGGCGGGAAGAGTCCGATCATTTCCGCCGCGCTGCGGCCGCTGAGAGAATTGGATGGCGAACGCTTCCGCGCTGCAAAGCCCGCCTTGGAGCGTTGGGAGGCAGAGCAGCGCGGCAAGCGGAAAACGCAACAGGCCGCTCGGCCCCGATTGCCGCGTACGCTCGTGGACGACGCGACAATGGAAAAGCTGATTTCGCTGTTCGAGGAGAACCCAAGAGGGCTGATGCAGACGCCAGACGAGCTCGCCCAGGTATTTGGGGCGCTGGGCGCCTACAAGGCGAACGGCACAGCCGACCGAAGCCAGCTCTTGAGGCTGTTTGACGGCGGCGGGATTACGGTCGATCGCGTCGGGGGCGGAACGAAGCGGGCCGAGCGCGCGCTTCTCAGCATCTTGGCAGGGACGCAACCTGATCGGATCAGCAAGAGCGTCCGCGATCTCGGGGCCGATGGGATGCTGCAGCGTTTCCTTTTCGTGGTGGGCGATGGCGTCGATCGTGCCGGCGGTGATGATGTCGAACCGGACCGCACGGCGGCGAATGAGTATGCCGCGCTCGTGAAATATCTGGCGATCGCTGAGTTCGGGGCGGATCCGGTACGGCTGTCAGAAGCGGCCTACAGAGCCTTGGAAGACGCAAAGCGCCAGATCCAAGCGTTGGCGAAATATCCCGGCGCTTCGGTCGCCTGGGAGGGGCATGTCGCGAAATGGGCAGGGATTTTGCCGAGGATCGCGCTCGCGTTCCATGCCGTAGAATTGTGGGGGTGCCAGAAAGCTTTGGGCTTTGTCCCGGCGGGCGCGCCGCTGGAGGAGCAGACTGCGGCGCGTGCCGTCGCTTTTGGCAAGTTCCTGCTGCGTCACTCTCTCGCCTTCTACGAACGCAATTTCGACGCGGCGCCCGCGATGAGAGAGGCGCGGAGCTTTGCAGGCTATCTGCTCACCCACCCAGAGAAAGCGGAATTTACGCGGCGCGATATCGGCCAAGCCCAGCGCTCGCTACGCGATCCGAAAGCAGCGCTATCGGCGATGCGGCGGTTGGAGGAAGTCGACTGGATACGGCCGACAGAGAGAGGGGCGGACGGACCGTCACGCTGGGCCGTTAACCCCGCTGTCTACGCTTGCTTCAAAGAACGCGCTGCGGCGGAAGAGATCGAGCGTAAGCGCAAGCAAGCGGCAATTGCGCGGGCTGGCGCCGCGCGAAACGAGTGGCTGGTGTCTGAAACAGTACCCACAGGGGGAGTTTGAGCGATGAGTGTGGCAATTGTGGCTTGCGTACGCGAGACAGAAATATCCTTTCCCTCTCTCTTAATCTTAATTCCCCAGCTAACTAAGAAATTAGCGGGGAATTATATTCAACGCGCGCGCAAGCCACGTTTGCCACACTCGAGGTTGCCTTGCGGGCGGGGTTCTATAATACCCCATGCGGACGTTTCGATTGGGTGCCGCCGATGAAACGGGGCGGGAAAGGCGGGCGGAGCGCTTATCACCGCTCGGCCGAGTTTCGCGCGATTGCGAACGCTGCGCTCGCGCGCTGGAACGCTCGCCGCGCAAGTCTTCCGAAATGCGGTGCCGCCAGACGATCGGACGGCGGGCCATGTCAGAACCTGCCGCTGGCAAACGGGCGCTGTCGGCTGCATGGAGGAAAAACGCCCTCGGGTGACGGGTGGCACCGTCCCGTGTGGCCGGACAAGTCCAGCCCGAATGCGGAGGCGCGGCTTAACGCGAAATTGCGCGCCCTCCAGGAAGCCGAGCGGGAGCGCAAGGCGCGCTGGGCGCGAATGACCCCCAAAGAGCGGGAGCGCTACGAAGAATGGCACCGACTGCGCCCTGCGGGGGCGTCGGGGGCGCGTCAAGCTGAGCGGCAGCGACGCAGGGAGGCCGAGGACGCTCGGCGGGCTTTCTCGAGCGTCTCTGCCGCAAGCGAAACCATCGATCCAGCCTATGCGGAGATCGTCGAGCGCATCGAATACTTGAAAGAAGAGTTGGAGAAACGGCGCGCTTCGATTTCAGACAAGAGCGAGCGACAGACGACGACCGAAGCGGAAAGGAAGGCATTCGGATGACACAGAGCGATGTGAACGCGCGGAAGCGCGATTTGATCGAGCGTATCCAGACCGAAGGGGCAGAGGCCGCGTATACGGCCGCGCTCGAGGTATGCCGGGATAAAAAGGCGCCCGCACCGGCGCGGGCGACGTGTGCAACGACGATCTTGCGCGCGGGCGGTTATCTCTCCGCGAAAGACGACATCGCGCCTAAGCAACCGCACGAAATGAGCGCTGACGAGTTGAATTCTCGAATTCTCGAATTGCGTTCGCTTCGACCCGACCCAGGACAGGATGGGGCCCACGACGGCTTAGCCGACCAGTCGTTCGGCTGAGTGTTCAAAATCGTGCGGCGCGAATGCTCTGGCAACGAACACAAGCCCCGGGCAGCTTGTAGGGGCCACACAAACGCGATGATGTGAGAGGGTTCAAGATGGCGGAAATCGAGCAAACGAAGCCTTATCGGCCAAATGGCGAGGTTCGTCCTGGATCCAGTGATGCGACCGATCCTTGGGCGGCTTTCCCGCTCGCAGATGCAGTCGGCAATATCCGCCCTGCCGACGACCCTTGGCGAGATTTCCCCATCGTCCAGCCCGCCGGTAACGATCCGTGGGCCAACTTCCCGATGGCGGAAGGCGCGGCGCAACCGCCCGCGACCCCGGCGGCACCCGCCACTCCGAGCTATGTGCAAGCGGGGCGGGGCGGCGTAGAAGCGCCCGCTCCGGCTCAGACGCAACCCGCTCCGCAGCCCGATGACGGTCTGCTTAGCGCACTCGGCACAGGAGCCCTTGATATCGGGGCTTCGGCGGCCTCCGGTTTCCGGCAGGGCATTTCGAACCTAATTGGCCTGCCGGTAGACGCGGCGAACTGGACGCTTTCGAAAGTTCCGATTCTGGGGGACTATCTGTCGTCGGAAGCCCCGGTAGGCGGTTCGGCCAGCATCGACAACGCGCTTCGATATGGCGGCGCCGTGCCTAAATACGAACCGCAAAGCGGCGTCGGGCGGTTTGCCGATCGCGCAATGCAGGACGTTGGCGCAGCGGCTGTTCCAGTCATCGCCGGCGGGGCGCTTGCGCGAGCTTTGGGCGCGGAAGGCGTGCGCGCCCTCGAGTCTTTCGCGGCCTCTAAGCCCCAAACATGGCTTCCCGGGGTGGCGAAGAATATCGGCGCCCCAATGGCCGCCGCCCCGGCTCAAACCGCAGCCAAGGAACTGGCAATGGGAGCCGGCGCCGGAGCCGGAGCCGCGACGGCGAACGAAGTCTTCGGACCCGATAACTGGGTGGCCGAGTTGCTTGGCGGTATCGGCGGTGCTGGAGCAACTGCAATCGGACGCGGGGTCGCGTCTCACGTCGGGACTATCGGGTCTGCAATCACGGGTAGCCCGAAATACGCTTCGCGCGTCGTGAATGAGCGGGTCGCCGACACGCTGGCGTCCAATAGCGATCTCGTGGCGCGACAGTCAGTCGATGCCCCGCCTGGCACTGGAATGAACACGGACCCTCTTGTCGCGGCCCTCAGAGAGCCCGCACCGGTCGAAAACGTCGTGCCGGGGTTTCGCGCTACAACGGCAAACAGGACAGGCGACGCAGGGATCGGCGCGCTTGAGGCCGCCCGCGCTCGGGGCCCGAACCAAGGGCGCTACACTGATGCGCTCGGGGCGAACAACGCGGCGGTGGAGCGCGCAACAGGGGAAATGGCCCCGACGCAGCCTTCCGCGGCGCTGTCGGATGCCATGCAGGCCGAGCGCTCCCGTCGATTGTCGGAAGCTGACGCGCTGGCGCAGATGTTCGGGCAGGAGGCCGACCGCGCGGCCGCGCCATTTGGCGTCAACACTACCCGCGCCGAGCGGGGCGGCGCGATCCGCGAGGATTTGGCCGCAGCGCGTGATGTTGCGCGGGGGCAGACTGATGCTGCGTATGAAAACTTGCGCAACAGCACGGGCTTTTCCGGAGCTCAAGGCAGCGGTGACGCGCTGCGCGCCGCAGTTGCCGATGCGAAAGGCACGCTCACAGAAACTCGCAAGGGCCTGCTGCCCGAGGCAACTATTGACCGTGTGCTGAACTCCTTGGATGAAGGCGCGCCCGTCAGTCTGACGGAAGTCGTGGATCTCGACAGCGAACTTAGCCGCCTCCAGCGCGCCGCGCTCGCGGACCCGCGCGCCGAGAAAGGCGGGCGGAACGCGGCAGAGGCTATTGGCCGGGTGCGCTCTGCGCTCGATGACTACCTGCAAGGCGCCATGACTTCCGAGCAGCGCGACGCGCTATTGGCGGCGAAACAGGCGAAGCTGAACGAGGCCGATGCTTTCGCGCGCCCTGGCAGCCCCATTGCATCCGCTCTCGCAGAGGGCGAAGGTGGCCGCCCGAAGATGCGCGACGACCGCGTGGCTTCCACGTTCTCCGATCCGCAGAATATCGATGAACTGTTCGCCCGCGCCACGACGCCCCAGACGCGCGAAGCGGTGAAGCAAGAGATCCTGTCGCGCGGTGATTTTTCGACCGCAGCGGGGGCCGAGAAGTTCATGCAGGACTACGGCGAGCAGATCAAACGCTTCCCCGGCCTCGAGCAGGAGCTTCGCACCGCGGCAGCCAAGCGCGCGACCGCGGAGGGCGCGCAAGCCTCGGCCGAACGGATCGCCAAGGACATTGGCGAGAACGGCACGAGCGCCGTGGCGAAATATCTCCGATATGGAGATGAAACCGCAGCGCGCGCCATGCGCCAGGTGCTCCGCAACAACCCGCGTCCGGCGGAGGCGATGGACGAAATTCTGAGCTTCGTGGGTAATGATCCGCATGCGATCCAAGGCGCACGCCGCGCGTTCTGGGATGTGATGGAGCAAGAAGGACGAGGCCAAAACCTCGCGACTATGAGCTCCGACGGCGTGATGGCGTGGGCACCGAAGAAGTGGAAGGCGTTCTTGGATGACCCGGGCGTTGCAGCTGCGGCAGAGCGCCTTTATCGCGACGACCCGGAGCAGCTGCAACGCATCCGGGACATTGCCACGACGCTTCGCCAAGCGGGTGTGCAGCCCGCGCAGCGCACGGCGGCAAACCCATCTGGCACCGCCTTGATGCACAGAAACAAGACTCTGACGCTCGCCGAGGTCCAGGCGAAGGGCTACGAAGTCGCCCGCGGACGCGTGAATCCTCTATACATGGTGACATATCTGGCAAGTCGCCTTGCGAACCGTGCGGTCGCCAAGCAAGCGTCGAAGGCCTACGAAATGGCGCTTGATCGGGCGCTGATCGACCCGGAATACGCGGCAAAGCTCCTTTCCGAGAATAACCCGGCGAACCGGGCTGCTCTTCGCCAGATGTCGAAAGGCTGGATGGGGAACGAACTGTCGAACGCAATGGCTTCGGACCTCGCGACGAAAGATAGCGATCCGACCATTGATGCCTTGCAATAGCGCTTGGGCGGGGAGCGAGGCCATGCGGATATAGTTCGACACGGAATTTATCGAGGATGGTAACACGATCGAGTTGCTTTCGATCGGAATGGTGCGCGAGGACGGCGCGACCTACTACGCCGAGCCGGCCAAGACGGACCGTTCTCGGGCGGATGAGTGGGTGACTACGAAAGTCCTGCCGCATCTTCATGGCCACGTGCGGCCTCGAGCGGAGATCGCCGATGAGCTGATCCAGTTCGCCGGCGCCGCGCCCGAGTTCTGGGCCTACTATGCCGCCTACGATTGGGTGGTGCTCTGTCAGCTGTACGGTCGAATGATTGATATACCGGCGGGTTGGCCGATGTTCTGCCGCGACGTCCAGCAGCTGCGCGCCGAGATCGGTGTCGAGGTTCTGCCGCCGCAGGAGAGCACTGAGCACAACGCGCTGGCCGACGCCCTCTGGACGAAGGCGGCGCGCGACTTCCTGCACACCCTTGTGCGGATTACTTGCGCCCAGCAGGGCAAGGCCGGAGTCAATCGTCTGACACTTTAACTTATGCGTCTGTGCTAGGGGCGAAACCGTAATCAAATCGGCCCCGCTGGCAAAAGACACTAAGAGGCAAATGCGTTTCGGATTGACGCCACCAGCACGAAGAGGATTGCACCTCCTAGCGCGCTGCCTATTCCCATGCCGATAAGGTGCGCCGTGCTGCCGTTGAAAGATGCGTTTCCCATGGCGTTTTGCGCTACAAGGCCAACGGGCGATAAAACCGCCCCGAACGCTGCGGCCCTCTTTAGGCTCCATCGATTTGAGGTCATAGTTTGCTCCAATGCAGTTACCAGAACGAATTGTCACCGACGGTCTGCACGCTGGTATTTAGAAATCCCGGGGATATCGCGGCTACTCCCCCCAAAGCTCAAGCGCCGCTTCGCAGCCTGCCGGATCTGTCTTTATGCGCCAAATGGTAGCGCGAGATAGTTCGGTCACGCGAGAGATTTCCGACAACCCGGCGCCTTGGGCGAGCATGTCTTGGGCTTCTTTGAATTGGGCGCGGGTATAGCTCGGTTTGCGCCCTCGAAACTTTCGCTTCGCGTCAGGCAGTGATTTTGCATGTGCGATGCCCGCGCGCCGAGCTTCCTTCATCGCTTCGGCTTGCGCTTGCGATAGGGCCGCCATGAACGCGATCAGCGCATCGCGAACTGCCTGCTGCATGGGGTCTTTTGTGGCCCCATCAAAGACCATCCCGTTTATCACTGTTCGCACGACGACGCCGCGCCGCATGAATTCGCGAATGGTGTCGCTCACGTCGGCATAATCCCTGCCGAGGCGATCAACCCAGCGCACGAGCAAGGTGTCACCCTCGCGGAGCATGTCGAATAAGCGGCGGCCCTGCGGTCGCTCCGCAAGGCGCGTGCTGATCCCTGAGACGCCCTCGTCAGTTACTACTTCGTCGACAGTGAAGCCCGCCGCTTGCGCTTGGGTAAGTTGGTGGGCGGCCGTCTGGTCGCGGGTCGAAACCCGTGCATAAAGAATAGTTCTCATCGCGTGACGCCTTCGATTTCAGAGAAGAAGAGCGGCGGTCCGGCCGCCGCCCCTGTTCACGCAGCGATCGCCAAGAGCGAGTGCGCACGCGCTTGCAGCGCGTCGGAATCTGCGTGCAACAAGAGCATTTCCAAGTCGCTCTTTGCTTCTTCGATGAGGTCTTGCTGACCTTCCCTGCGAGCTTTGTTGAAGTTCGACGAGAGTTTGAAAAAATATTCGAGTTCTTTGATGTCCATTGGGGCGTGTCCTTCATGATGGGCGTTCGTATTGCTTGTGTTCGTTAGATTGGGTGTTCGTAAGCGAATGTCAAGGACAACGAGCACTGTCTGTGACAGTTTTCGTGTGTTCGCTGCGGTATACCCTTGCGAGCATATGGCAATCACACCCCGGGGCGTCGCAAGCGCGTTTCGGTAAGGGGGCGGGCAGCCTGCGCGCTGACCGATCATCGAGCGATCGCCGTGTAGACCCGCTTTACGCGACAGATCGGCGAGCGTGGCGAGGCCCACTCTAGAGAGGCCGACCCCGCCCCCTGGTGGATAGTTCAACCGCAACCGCGCGGCACCGGCCGACCGGCGTAGAAATTTGCCGCCGCTCCGAACTTTTTGCCCCGATCGAGCCGCACGCCGCCGCGCCTCTTGGGGCCGATCCTGTTCACAGTGGCATATTCGTTTCTTGCTGTTCTTGAACACCGAGAGGGCACAGCCTTTGGGGTGAAAGGGGAAGCCGATGTTCCACCATGCAACCGTAGAGCCTGTCGAGCAGGGTTTAATGATCGAAGACGAGTTCCGCCGCACGCTCGCGGGCCCAGACGCGGCGTATCACCTGTCACATGGCCTCGCGTCGTTGCAGATGCGAGCAACCTTGAGCGCACCAAGGCTTGGCGATGATATGCGGGAATCGCTGATTTTCACCATATCCCGCCTAAGAATTCCGGTGGCGGGGTTTTTCTTGGACATCTCAGACCGGGCCCGCGCGGTTCAGGGCTTGGCGTGTGCCGCCGAACTCGTCCGCTTTTGGGCCGAACAGCCGCTTGTGCGCAGGAAGCGCTGGTCGCGCGAAGAGATCATGCAGGCGAACCGCTATGTTCGGTGGCTCCGCAATGCTTGCCACAATCTTGCGCTGCTCGAGGATATCGAAGCGCAAGCCTTGGCGCCTTTGCTCGTCCCCACCAGCGGAGGTTGGCGTAATGAGTGACTCAAAGCCGCTCATGCGACCTTCCGACCTGCGCCGCGCCGTGGCAGAGTGGGTCGCATTAGGATGCTCTGTTGAGATCATGCCCGACGGCAAGATCCGGGTCTCGCCCGCGGGGCACCCAGATTCTCGCGATGCTTTTGATTTGGTGGACATGAAGAAATGAAGCGCGATTTGCCCGCCTACGTTTACCGCCGCAAGGGTGGGTTGCTCTATTACGAGCGGCGCGGCAGCAAGTCCCAGCGGATCTACTCTGAGCCCGGGACGCCGGAATTTGCGATCGAATACGCGAAGATCCTGAATTCCGTGTCGAGCATCCCCGAGCGCAGATCATTCACGGAGCTCGTCGCATCGTATCGAAAGAGCCAGAGGTTCAAGCGCTTGGCGCCGCGCACCGTTAAAGATTACGAGAAGATTCTTTCCTGGGTGCTCGAAAAGCTCGGACCGCTGCCCGCCGACAAGCTCCAGCGAAAAGACGTAATCCGGGCCCGCGACACGAACTCAGAGACAGTGCGCTTCGCAAATTACATTGTCCAGGTGCTGCGGGTCTTGATGGAGCACGCGATTGATGAAGGCTGGCGCGATGATAACCCGGCAAAGGGTGTCTCGCTGCTCCAGTCCACGAGGGCGCCGCGCGAGGCATGGCCCGCGGAGATGCTCGTCAAGTTTCGTAAGGCTGCGCCGGACCGGGCGCTCCTAGTCTTTGAGCTGTGTGTTGGGACCGGGCAGCGAATTGGCGATGTCCTCCGGATGCGCTGGGATGACATCGAAGGCGATGGCGTCAATGTGCGGCAGGGAAAGACGGGCGCGCGCCTCTGGGTGCCGTTCACGCCTCAACTTCGCGCGGTCTTGGACAAGACGCCGCGGCTCGGGCTGACGATATGTGCGTGGGGAAGCGCGGGAAAGGTGACGAGTTACCGGAGTGCCGCCGGCCTCGTAATGGACGTGCGAAAGAAGATTGGCGCTGAAGCCTACGATCTGCACGGCTTGCGCTACACCGCAGCGGCAGAGCTCGCTGCAATGGGGTGCAGCGACGAGCTGATAATGGCCGTGACCGGCCACAAAACTCGCGCAATGGTCGCGAAATACGCGGGTCCCGCTCGTCAGAAAGCGCGCGCGAAGCAAGTGCAAATCGAGCGAGAACAGAACACGCCCAGAACATGAATGTCGGAACCGGTGTCGGAACTTCCGTTCGTCCGCCGGCTCAATCGCTCGTAAGTCATTGAAAATATTTGGAGGCGAGTACCGGAATCGAACCGGTGTACACGGATTTGCAATCCGCTGCGTCACCACTCCGCCAACTCGCCACCGTGGTGTGGGCGTCAGATACGGTATCGCAGGCGCCCGCGCAAGAGGCGAGTTGCGTCCGAGATGCATTGTGCGCGGGCGCCATCGCCCCTGAGCGCGACGGCAGGTCGGATCTGGCTCTCGCATAACTTGCTCAGGCCCTGCTTCTGTGGCAAAACCGCCCACAAGGGTTTGCTACCGAAGAGTTCTCGACATGCAAGATTTCGCTACGCGCCGCACCGTGATGGTCGACACGCAGGTCCGCCCCAACGACGTGACCAAATTCCCGATCATCGCGGCGATGCTGCATGTGCCGCGCGAGCAATTCGTGCCCGCGGCCAAGCGCGAAGCCGCCTATATCGGGGAAAACCTCGAACTGGCACCGGGCCGGGTCCTGCTCGAGCCGCGCAATTTCGCGAAGATGCTCGACGCGCTCGACATTCAGCCCGACGATCTGGTGCTCGATGTGGGCGCGGGGCTCGGCTATTCCTCCGCGGTGATCGCGCGGATGGCCGAGGCAGTCGTCGCGCTGGAAGACGGGGACATGGCGTCGCAGGCGGAGGCCGCGCTGGCCGAGGCCGGGGCCGACAATGTCGCCGTCGTGACCGGCGCGCTGACCGAGGGTGCGGCGCAGCACGGCCCATATGACGCAATTCTGATCGAAGGCGCAGTGGAAGCCATTCCGCCCGCGCTGATCGAGCAGCTCAAGGAAGGCGGTCGGATCGCCGCGATTTTCATGGAAGGCGCCCTCGGCATCGCTCGGATCGGCTACAAGATCGACGGAGCGATGAGCTGGCGCGACCTGTTCAATGGCACCGCACCGGTCCTTCCGGGCTTCGTGCAGCCGCGTGAATTCGTGCTCTGAAAGGCACATCGAATAGGCTAGCTGTTTTGCAGGATATGCAATCGAGCGGCGAGCCGATAAACTTAAAGTAATTGCGCCCGGCGGCAGAGGGACTCCTGCATCTGTGGCGATACAGGAAAACGAGGGGCATTCGATGCTGCGCAAGACACTGACATGGACCGCTTTGGTCGCGGCGACCGCCATGGCGCCGATCACGGCCGGGGCCGAGACGCTGGCCGACGCGCTGGTCTCTGCTTATCGCCATTCGAACCTGCTGGAGCAGAACCGTGCTGCGCTGCGGGCCGCGGATGAAGACGTCGCGCAAGCCGTCGCGAATCTGCGCCCGGTCCTGCAATGGACCGCGAGCTACGATTACCTCAATGCCGACGCCACGCGCACGATCTCGCAAAAAGCCTCGACCACGCTCGGCGCGTCGATGACACTGTTCGATTTCGGCCGTAACAAGCTGAATGTCTCGATGAAGAAAGAGACCGTGCTCGCCACCCGCGAGGGGCTGCGTTCGGTCGAGCAGAACGTGCTTCTGGCAGCGATCCAGGCCTATTCGGACGTGAAGTCGGCCTCCGAGCAGGTTGCGATCAACCAGAATTCCGCGCGCGTCCTGAACGAGGAACTCAAGGCGTCGAACGACCGGTTCGAAGTGGGTGAAGTCACCAAGACCGACGTCTCGCTCGCACAGGCGCAGCTGGCTTCCGCCCGCGCGTCGCTCGCCGCGGCACAGGGCAAGCTGCGTTCCGCGCGCGAGGCCTACAAGGCCGCGACCGGGCACTACCCGAGCAATCTCGCGGCGTTCCCGAAGCGGCCCTCGCTGCCGGGCTCGCTGGATGCCGCGCGCGATATCGCCCTACGCAGCCATCCGAGCATCAAGCAACTGCAGCACACTGTTGCGGTCTATGACCTCGGCGTTGATTACGCCCGCGCCAATCGTCTGCCGAAAATCACCGGTTCGCTCGGCCTGAAGCAGGAAGAGCAGGGCATCCAGACGCAGTCGGCCGGGATCGAAATGAGCCAGACGCTCTATTCCGGCGGTGCGCTTCTCTCGGCACAGCGCCAGGCCGTGGCGAACGACCAGTCGGCCCGTGCACAACTCAGCCAGGCCGGCGTGACGGTCGCGCAGAACGTGGCCAATGCCTGGTCGGCGATCGACATCGCGAAGGCGCAGATCTCGGCTTATGACCAGCAGATCACCGCAGCGCGTACCGCCTATCAGGGCGTCAAGGAAGAGGCGCTTCTGGGCGCCCGCACCACGCTCGACGTGCTCTCGGCAGAACAGGATCTGCTTGACGCGCAGGCCGGACGGATCGACGCGGCCGCCACGCTGCAGGTAGCTTATTATCAACTTTTGTCCGCTATGGGGCTGTTGACGGTAGAAAACCTGAAGCTTGGAATTCCGACCTATGATCCCGCGGCTTATTACAATGCGGTCCGCACCGCGCCCCTTACGCTCAGCCCGCAGGGCAAGCGTCTGGATCGTGTGCTCAAGGCCATCGGCCAGTAACGACCAACCGGTGTTCCGGCGGGCTCTTGGGGCCCGCCCGCCGCGCCATAGTGGCGCGGGTATCGCAGCCTCCGGGTGTCCCTCGCAGTTTCGGATCCGTCACGGCTGGACAGGCGCGCGTGCGCGCTGCAGGATGGAGTGATTATGGCTGATACCCGACCCAGACCTGAAATCGAAGATGTGCTGGCATCGATCCGGCGACTGGTGTCGCAGGACAGCCCGCGTATGGCCGAGAGTTATCCGGCCTCCAAGGCCGAGCGTGCGGCCCCCGATCCGCTGGTTCTGACGCCCGCGCATCTCGTCTCCGACACGCAGGCGGAGCCGAAGGGCGACATCCATGATCTCGAATGGTCCGCGCCGGGAGTGACGCCTGAAGAAGAGGCAACCGAACCGCAGGATTTCGCGCAGGACCAGCCGGAGAAGGCCGCCGCGCCTGCCGGGGTCGAGTCGCCCGCGCCACTGTCCGAGGCACGTCGGAAGCCGCAGAATTTCGAACCCGAATTCGACGATGCCGAGGCCGAGCCCTGGCCGTCGGAGGCGGAACTGCAGCAGGGCGGGTTCGACGATGAGCTCAAGCGGCTGGAAGGGTCGCTCGCGCAACTCGAGGCGGAAGTCGCGCGCGATGGCTCAGATTTCGAATCCGAGACAGGCGACAGGTTCGAACCTGCCGGCACTGCACCCCTGACCGAACTTCCCGAGAGCTTCACGCCGGTCTGGTCCCAAGGTGCGGATCCGGAGCAGACTTTTGCCACTGCCGATTGGGAGGACGTGGCCGGGTTCGTCGCGCCGCAATCGCCGGATCAGTTTGGGGCCGCGGACGAAGGTATCACAGAGCCGCTCCCGGCCGAGGATGCCGACGCGCCTGCCGAAACCGATCCCTTGGCCGGGCTTGATTTCGCTGCGGCCGACACAGACGAAGGGGAGCCGGAAGACGTTAATCTCGGCGAAACGCCGTTCGAGGCAAAGGCCATCTCGGGCTTCGATGTCCCGCCGGGAGCTGAGACACCGGAGGAGGCGCCTTCGGCACAGGATTGGGAAGATCTTGCACCGGAACCGGACGCGGGTCGTGCTGCCGCGCCGGAGGCGACAACCGCGCCACCGACCGATTCCGCACCGCCACGCCGCCTGCATCTCAGCGATGCCGGGGCGCGCATCCCGGAGCCGGAGCCACGTATGTCGAGCTATGCCGAATTGCGTGCGACGCTGGAAGAGGATTCCGAAGCCGACGAGATCGCCGCGCTCGAGGCTGAACTCGCGTCGACGCCGGACCAACCCGAAGCGCCGCTGCATCCGGCGGTGCAATCGATGAACGAAACCCAACTTCGTCAGATCGTCTCGGCGATGCTGCGCGAAGAGTTGCAAGGCGCACTTGGCGCGAAGATCACACGTAATCTGCGCAAGATGGTTCGCCGCGAAGTGCAGCGCGCGCTGATGAGCCGCGATCTGGACTGACTCGCGCCATCGCCAACACAGCCGGGGCAGGGGCGACGATCGCGCGCTGTTTGCCCCCGCGAACATGCGCTTCAGCCGCGATTGCGGTAATCTCGGCGCAAAGCTGCCCTTGAAAATTCAAAACGGCGCGCCCTGAGGGACGCGCCGTTTTGGGTACTCAACTGTCGCCGTGGCGCCTGACAGGATCAGGCCGCTTCGGCCTCGTGCTCGTCCGAGATCGCGGCGAGGCGGCGTTCGCTTTCTTCGCGCGACAGCGCGACCGACGTACGGACACCCTTGCCGACGAATTCCATCAAACCCCGGACGACGCGCTCGTTCGGATCGATGCCGGCGCAGGACAGAACTTCACGGCCATCGCGCGAGCGTGCCCAGCGGGCGATCTGCTCGGGGCCATTGCCGTATTTCTTGTCGTCTGCAATCGCATCGTCCAAGGCCGCGAGGACCACAGCGGCGAACAGTTTGCGGGCTCGTTGGCCCTGCTCGTAATTGAAGGCCGAGCCGTCAACGAAATCGCGCATTCTTCCGTCCTTTGTTATTGCTCTTGCGTTTCCTGGCGTGAGGGCCATCTAGGCCTTTCGGCCCCCGATTCGATATGGCTTGGGTCACATGGCAGCTATGCGCTTGACGCATAGCACCTTTGCCCGTTTCCAAAACCTGGTCCTTCGCGAAGGATCGCATTGAAGGCGAATTAAGCGCGGGCGCTCGAAATTCAAGGGCTGTCATTCGCGAAGCGCGAAACCCGTATCGCATCAAGAGCCGGTTAATATTCTGTAAACATTAGAAGTTTACGGGATGGGCGCAGCGAAAAAACCTTTGGTGCCCCAGGTGCGGCCGATCGTCGTTTCCTCTGCGTCACGATGTTCCGCAAATCTCCGCCGTGGGGCTTGCGCTTTTCGAAACAGTTGATCCGCGGCGGTCATAAATAAGTGACCACGGCCTCGCCAGCCGACAACTCGCCATCGGCGCGCCCGAAGCGCAGATAGGCGATCGCGCGATCGCCCGAACGCGTGAAAAGACGCCCCACGCTGCGATCTTCGGAGGTAATCTCGGTACCCGGTTCCGCGGGCCCTTCGACACCTACGGTGACGAAGCCTTTACGCAGCTCCGTTTTGTGCTTCATCCGCGCCGTGACCTCTTGCCCGACATAGCAGCCCTTGCGGAAATCGACGCCATTTAGCTGAGCGAACCCGGCTTCGAGGATGAAAGTGTCGGGGGTCAGTTCGATACCGGTCTCGGGGATGCAATGCTCGACCCGGATCGCATCCCAATCGGTGCCGTCATCGCCCGCCTCGTCGCCGTAAAGCCGCCAGCCCATGTCGGGATGGCGTGGATCGGTCAGCGCGCCCTCGGGTGCCGGACCTGTGCCGCGGTAGACCTTCAGATCCGAGGGCGCGATCGCGACGTCGGCGCGGAGCTTGTACATGCCCAGTCGTTTGATCGTCGCCTCGGCGATGCTTTCGTCGATATCGATGACGATCGCGTCGCCTCGCGCTAGCAAGAAGAAATCGGCAAGGTATTTTCCCTGCGGCGTCAGCAGGGCGGTATAGACCAGCCCGTCATTCACGTGGCGCACGTCGTTCGTCACCAGCCCTTGCAGGAAGTGCTCGCGATCCGTGCCAGTGATCTCGTAGAGAATGCGCTCGGCCATGGAGGTCTCCTTTCCCCGCCCATGTAGGCAGCCGGGGCGGGAATGCCAACTCAATCGAGAAGCTGCATCCGGCACAGCCCCGCATAGGGCCCGTTCTTGGCCAGCAGTTCGTCATGCGTGCCCTGTTCGACGACCTGACCTTCAACCACCACGACGATCTTGTCGGCGTTGCGCACGGTCGACAGGCGGTGGGCGATGACCAGCGTCGTGCGGCCCTCGCTGAGCTCCGAGAGCGCCTGCGCCACCTTTGCCTCGGAGACGGTGTCAAGCGCCGAGGTCGCCTCGTCGAGCAGCAGGATCGGCGCGTCGCGCAGCACGGCGCGCGCAATCGCGACCCTTTGCCGTTGTCCGCCCGAGAGCGCCGAGCCGCGCGGGCCTGCGCCGGTATTGATGCCGTTCTGCAGAAGGTCTGTGAACTCGGTCACGTGCGCGGCTTCGAGCGCGGTCTGGATATGGTCGGGATCTACCTCCTGCCGGCCGAGCAGGACGTTCTCGCGGATCGTCTCGTCGAAGAGAGCCGAGTCCTGCGACACGGTCGAAAAATGCTGGCGCAGTTCGGCAAGGCCGAGATCGCTCAGCGGCGTGCCGCCCAGAGTGATGCGCCCTCTATCGGGATCGACGAGCCGGGTCAGCAGGTTGAACACGGTGGTCTTGCCCGCGCCCGAAGGGCCGACGAGTGCGGTGGTCTGGCCGGGCTCCGCCACGAAGCTGAGGCCGCGCAGGACATGCTTGTCGCCGTAATGCAGATGTACGCCGTCGAACTCGATCCGCGTGGTCTCGGGCAGGGCGGCGGGGTGCGCGGGCGAGGTGATCGACGGTTCGGTATCGAACAGGCGATAAATCCGCTCGAGGCTCGCCGCCGCCGTCTGCCAAGAGCCCGCCGAATTCGCGAGGCGGCGAAGCGGCTGGAAGGCCAGCGCCATTGCGGTGAAGAAGGACATGAAATCGCCGACCGAACGCTCGCCCGCCATGATTTCCTGACCGCCGAGGATCAGTACCACGAAGAAGCCAAGCCCGGTGATGATGTCGATCATCGCGGGCACCAGCCCCGAGATGAAGGTGGTCTTGATCTGCGCGATGCGGACCTCGTCCACCAGCCGCGCGAAGCGCCCCGCCTGATAGTCCTCGATCCCGTTGAGCTTCACCGCAGCGATACCGTGGAACACCTCGTCGAGCCGGGTCGCGCGGTCGGAGGAGCTTTCGCGCATCTGCCGGGTTTTGCGGCGAATGTAGCGCTGCGCCATCGCGACCGGCAGGATCAGAAGCGGCGCGCCGATCACGGCGCCCATGGTCCAGCCCGGATCGATGGCGACCGCAACGGCGAACAGCGAGATAAGCGAGACCGCATCGCGCCCGGTGCTGGAAATGAAGATCTTCCAGACGTCCTGCACGGCGCTCGTATCGCCTTGCACCCGTTCGATCAGGGCGCCGGGCGGGTTGGCCTGGTAGAAGCGCTGGTCGAGCCGCAGCATGTGGCGGAACAGATCGGTCTGCATGTCGCTCGACGTGCGCAGCGAGACGCTGGTCATCACCGTGCGCGAGGCCACCGAAGTCGTCGCCCGGACCACGAACAGCCCGAAGATCGCGGCGCCGACCCACCAGATCAACTCGCTCTCGCCCTGCACGAAGACCTTGTCGAAGAGCGGTTTGAGCATCCAGCTCAGTGCGCCCAGCGTTGAGCCTTCGATCATCAGAAGGACCATCGACACCCCGATCATCGGCCAGTGCTTGCGCAGATAATCGCGCCACATCCGGCCGGCGAGGTGTTTCGACGTGTAAGGGTTTGCAGTCTTGGCCACGAGGCACCATGCGATAGGCGCGCCTCTCGAGCGCGCGGTTAAGTCCGTGAATTACCGCGAGACGGGGCCTGCGTGCAAGCCGGGCGCGAGATTGACGCCGCGCGCGGGCGGCATTACCGATTATTCGTTGTGCCAGACGGAGATACCCGATGAGCCTTGCCCAAGGTCGCCCTTACCTCGCAATTCCCGGCCCCTCGACGATGCCCGACCGTGTTTTGGCCGCGATGCATCGCCCGGCGCCCAACATCTATGAGGGCGAGATCGAGGAGATCTCGGTGCGGGTCGCGGCGAATCTGCGGCGGGTGGCAATGTCGTCGTCCCATGTCGCGATCTACATCGCCAACGGCCACGGTGCATGGGAGGCCTCGATCGCGAACGTCTTCTCGCGCGGGGATAAGGCGCTGAGCCTCGTGACAGGGCGCTTCGGCAATATCTGGGCGCGTAACGCGGCGACGATGGGCGTTCATGTGGAGCGGCTGGAATTCGGCCTGAAGGCGCCCGCCGATCCGGCCCGCGTCGAAGAGGCCCTGCGCGCCGACAAGGATCACGAGATCAAGGCCGTGCTGCTGACCCATGTCGATACCGCGACTTCCGTGGTCAACGACGTGGCGGCGATCCGTGCGGCGATCGACGCAGCGGGGCATCCGGCGCTTTTGATGGTCGATTGCATCGCCTCGCTCGCCTGCGACGAGTTCCGGATGGACGATTGGGGCGTCGATGTGATGGTCGCCGCCAGCCAGAAGGGGCTGATGGTGCCGCCGGGTCTGGGCTTTGTGTGGTTCTCCGACAAGGCGCTGGCGGCGAGCCGCGAGGCCGATATGGTCACGCCTTATTGGGACTGGCAGCCGCGCGCCTTCCCCGAGATGGTCTACCAGTATTTCGGAGGCACCGCCCCGACGCATCACCTCTTCGGCCTCGACGAGTCGCTCAAGATGATCCTCGAGGAAGAGGGGCTCACCCATATCTGGGCGCGTCACGCGACGCTCGCCTCCGCCGTCTGGGCTGCTTTCGAGACCTGGGGGCAGGAAGGGGATATCGCGCTCAACATCGCCAACCCGGCCCATCGCGCCCATTCGGTGACGGCGGCGCGGATCGGCGCGGGCAATGCGCAGCGGCTGCGCAGCTGGTTGGAGCGCGAGGCGGGGGTGACGCTCGGCATCGGGCTCGGCATGGCCGAACCCGGCACGCCCGAGGCAAATGACTTCCTGCGGGTCGCCCATATGGGTCATGTGAACGCCCATATGACGCTGGGCGCGCTGGCGACGATGGAGGCCGGGATGCAGGCGCTGAAAATCCCGCACAACCCCGGCGGCATCGCCGCGGCGGCTGGTGCGATCGCGAAAGGCGCCGGTCAGGCCTGACCGTGACGCTCCAGCCAGTCGGTGAGCTGTTCGACCTCTTCCGAGGCTTCCCGCGAGACCTGCGGCGCCTCGGTGCGCGAGGACGACAGCCGCATCTCGCGGCTGGTCTGGGTGTTGCCTGCATAGGCACCGAAGGCCAACGCGAAGGCCAGCGGGCTCAACATTGCGATACGGGCGTTGCGGATCTTGCGGCTCATGTGTCTGCTCCTGTTGTCGAGCAAAACATGGGCCCGGCCCCGAGTCGGCGCAATTCACCTTGCGGCGAGACGTGCTGACGCCGGTGCTTTTTTGCCGATTTGGTAGGCGGATTTGTGTCCGGGAGGGCGCGCAGATCAGCGCGCGCGGGCGGCATCCAGCGCGTCAGGGAGGGCCGCGGCAAAAGCGTCGAGCTCGGCTTCGGGCCCGACCGAGACGCGGATGCAACGGTTTTGCGGGGCGACGAAGGGCATCCGCACGAACACCGCGCGCGCGTCCAGTTCCTGCAGCACGGCCCGCGCGAAATCACCATCCTGCCCGCAGTCCACGGCGACGAAATTCGTGGCGGAGGGCAGGGTGCTCAGCCCGTTCTCGCGCGCGATCTCGTCGATCCGGTCGCGTGCGCCTGCCACGAGGAGACGCATGTAGGCCTGCCACGTCTTGTCCTGCAGCGCGGCCAGCGCGCCTGCCTGAGAGATGCGGCACATGCCGAAATGATTGCGTATCTTGTCGAAAGCCGCGATCAGGCCGGGGGCCGCAAGCGCATAGCCCACGCGCGCGCCCGCCAGACCATGGGCCTTCGAGAAGGTCCGCATCCGAATCACCCGGGGATCGTCGGCCGCGATGCGCGCCTCGGTCCCGTCGTCGGCGAATTCCACATAGGCCTCGTCCAGCACCATCAGCGTGCCATCCGGCACCGCGTCGATCATCGCCTCGATCGTCTCGCTCGGATGATGCGTGCCCATCGGGTTATCGGGATTGGCTATATAGACGAGCTTCGCGCCCACCTCGGCGGCCTTCGCGATCAGCGCCTGCGGGTCTTCGTGATCCCCGGCATAGGGCACTTTGTGAAGCACTCCGCCGAAGCCCGCGACATGGTAATTGAAGGTCGGGTAGGCACCTTCCGAGGTGACAACGGGATCGCCCGGTTCGATCATCAGGCGGCACAGGTAGCCCAGCAGCCCGTCGATCCCTTCGCCGACCAGAACGTTCTCGACCGCGACATCGTGATGCGCGGCAATCGCCGTACGCAGATCGAAGCTCGTCGAGTCGCCGTATTTCCAGGCATCGCCGGCCGCAGCCGCCATCGCGGAAATCGCCCGCGGCGAGGGGCCAAAGCCGTTCTCGTTGGCTCCGAGCCGCGCAGTGAAGCGGCGACCGGCAAGGCGCTCGTGTTCCTCGGGCCCGACGAAGGGCACGGTGGCGGGAAGGCTGTCGATCAGGCGGGTATATCGAGGTCCGGTCATGGCTACAGGCGTAAGCGCAAAGCGCGGATGCGGCAAGAGGGTGCGTCGATCGGTTCCTCGCGGCGGAACCGGGGACTGGGCCAAGCGCTTTTCCCTGCGTAATATCGTGAAATGACATAAGTTCGGGAAGCCAGCCGATGAGCGCCAGCGACACCTCTTTCTCCTCCTCCCTATTCGAAACGCTGACCGGCGATGCGCCGGGGAATGTGAAAGAGCTGAGCGACACCGCCGCCAAGCACGAACCCGGCAGTTTTTTGCGCCATGTCGGATCGCTGTCGATGACCAAGCTGGCAGACGGGCTGATCGACCCGAAGCTGGTGCTCAGCTGGCTCATGCAGGCGGTGGGCGCGCCCGCCGCTCTGGTCAGTTGGCTGGTGCCGGTGCGCGAGGCGGGCTCGCTATTGCCGCAGCTGTTCACCGCACCGCATGTCCGCAAGATGCCCCAGCGCAAATGGGCCTGGGCCGCCGGTAGCATGATCCAGGGGCTGGCGGCGGCGGCGATCGTGGTGATTGCGCTGACGATGCAGGGGATGGCCGCGGGGCTTGCGATGCTCGCCGCGCTGGGCGTGCTGGCCATCGCGCGCTCGCTGTCCTCGGTGAGCTACAAGGACGTGCTGGGCAAGACCGTGGACCGCACGCGGCGTGGCACGACGACCGGCATCGCGACGAGCGTTTCTGCGGCCGGGGTGATCCTGTTCGCGCTGATCCTGATGAGCGGTTTCGTCCCGCGGATGAGCCTCGTGATCGGGGCGATTTCACTGGCCGCCGTGCTCTGGGTGGCGGCGGCTGCGCTGTTCTCGACGCTGCGCGAGGAAGACCAGCCGGGCGAGGCGAAGGGCAGCATTGGCCTGTCAGAGCTTAGCCTGCTGTGGAAGGATGCCGATCTTGGCAAGTTCGTGATCGCGCGGGTGCTGCTGCTGCCGACCGCGCTCGCGCCGCCCTATATCGTGCTGCTCGCCGCGAATGCCGGAGACAACCGTTTCGGGGCGCTGGGGGCGATGGTGCTGGCCTCGGCGTTGGCCTCGCTGGTGAGTTCCTATATCTGGGGGCGGCTGGCGGATCGCTCCTCGCGCAAGGTGTTGATCTTCACCGGGCTGGTCGCCGCCGCGTTCCTGGCGCTTGCGGTGGGATTGAGTTGGTCGGGGCTGATGGGCACGATCTGGGCCTCGCCGGTGGCGCTGTTCGGGCTGATGATCGGCTATCAGGGGGTGCGACTGGGCCGCTCGACCTACCTCGTGGACATGTCGCCCAAGGACGATCGCGCGGCCTATACGGCGGTGTCGAACACGAGTGTAGGCGTGATGCTGCTGGCCTTCGGCGCGGCGAGTTCGGCGCTCGCGATAGCGGGGCCGGATATGGTGCTGATCGTCTATGCGGGGATCTGCGTGGTCGCCTCGGGCGTGGCGTTCACGATGAAGGAAGTGTCGGAGTAAGGTCTCCGCTCAGCTCACGGCGCGGGACGACCAGGCCCGGGCCGCGCCCACCCGAGGGGCAGGCGCGGCCCTGATCGCTAAAAGCCTCGCTCAGCCCAGCTCCGCCAGACGCGCGACGGCCTGACGCACCTTCTCGGCCTCTTCCTCGGCGCGGGCGAGGTTTTCGCGGGTTTCCACGACCACGTCGGGATCGGCATTGGCGATGAATTTCGGATTGTTCAGACGACCCTTCATGCCGCCGATTTCCTTCTCCATCTTGCCCAGAGCCTTCTCCAGACGTGCCTTCTCCTTGGCGATGTCGATCACGCCTTCCAGCGGCAGCCCGAACAGCGCGCCCTGCGCCGGGATCGAGATCGCGCCTTTCGGGATCGGTCCCTCGGTGACGCTTTCGATGCGGGCCAGCTTGAAAATCAGCGCCTCGTTATTGGCGAGCGCTGCGCGCGCCGCGTCATCGGCCTCGGCCAGAACCATCGGCAGTTTCAGACCCACCGGCACGCCCATCTGCGTGCGCGACGACCGGATCGCCTCGATCAGTTCGATCACCCAGTTCATCTCGCGGTCGGCGGCCTCGTCCACCAGATCGGCGGCTTTGTAATCCGGCCAGTCGGCATGGACGAGCATCTTCGCGCGGTCGCCCTGCGGCGCAGTCAGTTCCCACAGCTCTTCGGTGATGAAGGGCATGATCGGGTGCAGCAGCGTGTAGCACTGATCGAGCACCCAACGCATCGTGGCGCGGGTTTCCTCCGCATGCTCGCCGTCGAACAGCGGCTTGGCGAATTCGACATACCAGTCGCAGACCTTGCCCCAGACAAAGCCGTAAAGCCCGAGCGCCGCGTCGTTGAAGCGGTAGGCGGCGAAGGCCTCGTCCACCTGCTCGCGGATCTTCGCGGTCTCGCCGATGATCCAGCGGTTCACCGTGTGGGTGGGCTGCGGGATCTCGGTCACGACCGGGCCCTCGAATACGCCGTTCATCTCGGCGAAGCGGGTCGCGTTCCAGATTTTCGTGCCGAAGTTCCGATAGCCCTTGATGCGCTCCTCAGAGAGCTTCAGCACGCCGCCCATCGCCGCCATTGCGGCATTGGTGAAGCGCAGCGCATCCGCGCCGTAAGCGTCGATGATCTCGAGCGGGTCGATCACGTTGCCCGTCGTCTTCGACATCTTCTTGCCCTTCTCGTCGCGGACGAGCTGGTGCAGGTAGACGGTGTGGAAGGGCACCTGATCCATAACGGCCAGCTGCATCATCATCATCCGCGCCACCCAGAAGAACAGGATGTCGAAGCCGGTCACGAGGACGTCGGTCGGGAAATACTTGCGCATCTCCTCGGTATCCTCGGGCCAGCCCAGCGTGCCGATCGGCCAGAGGCCCGACGAGAACCAGGTGTCGAGCACATCGGCATCGCGCCAGACCGGGTAGACTAGCTGCGTCGGGTCCTCGGTCATCTCGTATTGCGCGAGGCTCGCGGCCAGCACTTCGATCGCCTTGTGGCGATCTTCCACTTCAACGATGCGCGCCACGTTCAGCGGCGTCGGCAGCTCGGCATTCTGCGCCTTGAACCAGCCGATGACGCTCTCGAAATCCGAGGCGCAGTGGTAGCGGTCGTCGCGATGCACCATCTTCGTCTCGACGAGCAGGCGGCCCATCTCCACGAGGTCGATCGTGCCATCGCCTTCGTCATCGCGGAAGTCGGGCGCTTCCATGTCCAGGCCGTACCAGACCGGGATCTGGTGGCCCCACCAGAGCTGGCGCGAGATGCACCAGGGCTCGATGTTTTCCAGCCAGTGGAAATAGGTTTTCTCGCCCGCTTCGGGCATGATCACGGTGTCGCCGTTGCGCACGGCGTCCAGCGCCTTGCCGACGATCTGCTCGGCATCGACGAACCACTGATCGGTCAGCATCGGCTCGATCACCACTTTCGAGCGGTCACCGAAGGGCTGCATGATCGGCTTGTCTTCGACATACGGAACGGTGGTTTCGGTCTCAACGCCGTCTTCGTCGGTGACGGTCTTCGTGGTCGTCACCGCGAGGCCTTCCTCGGTGATCTGACGGATCACGGCTTCGCGCGCCTCGAACCGGTCGAGACCGCGCAGTTCCTCGGGCACGAGGTTGAGCGCGTCGATCTCTGCCTCGGTGAAATCCGCGCCGCGGGAGATCTCCATCGCGCGGGCCGCGCATTCTTCGTAGGACAGCCCGTCGGCGCGCATCGCGCCCTTGGTGTCCATGAGGCGATACATCGGGATGCCGCCGCGTTTGGCGACCATGTAGTCGTTGAAGTCATGCGCGCCGGTGATCTTCACCGCGCCCGAGCCGAATTCGGGATCGGGATATTGATCGGTGATGATCGGGATCAGGCGGCGATGCTCTTTCGGGCCCACCGGGATTTCGCAGAGCTTGCCGACGATCGGCGCGTAACGCTCATCGGACGGGTGCACCGCGACAGCGCCGTCGCCCAGCATCGTCTCGGGGCGGGTCGTCGCGATCGAGATGTAGTCGCGCTCTTCCGTGAAGACGACGTTCCCCTCTTCGTCCTTCTCGACATAGGTATAGGTCTCGCCGCCCGCGAGCGGGTATTTGAAGTGCCACATGTGACCGGCGACTTCGATATTCTCGACCTCGAGATCGGAGATCGCGGTCTCGAAATGGGGATCCCAGTTCACCAGCCGCTTGCCGCGATAGATCAGGCCCTTCTCGTACATGTCGACGAAGACCTTGATCACGGCGTCATGGAAGTTACCCTCGTTGCCTTCCGGCGCGCCGGGAGCCCCCGACATGGTGAAGGCGTTGCGCGACCAATCGCAGCTCGAGCCCAGACGCTTGAGCTGGTTGATGATGGTCGAGCCGTATTCGCCTTTCCACTCCCAGACCTTCTCGAGGAATTTCTCACGGCCGAGTTCGATGCGCTTGGGCTGACCGGTCTTGGCCAGTTCCTTCTCGACCATCAGCTGGGTCGCGATACCCGCATGGTCCTGTCCCGGCTGCCAGAGCGTGTCGAAGCCGCGCATCCGGTGCCAGCGCACGAGGATATCCTGCACGGTGTTGTTGAAGGCGTGGCCCACATGCAGCGCGCCCGTCACGTTGGGCGGCGGGATCATCACGCAGAAGGTCTCGTCGCGCGACGCGTTGGCCCCGGCCTTGAAGGCTCCAGCCTCTTCCCATTTCGCGTAGATCCGCGGCTCGGCGCTCGCGGCATCGAAAGTCTTGTCCATCGTCATGTCAGGCATCCTTGGCTCGGCTTGAGGGCTGTTTAGCCCGCGCAGGCGACAAGGAAAACCCCGTGCGCGCGGTCCGAAAAAGCGCGGCGGGCACGATCGGGTCAACAAACTGCCGCGATTGCCCCTGAAGATAAGTGAAACTTATCCTACATTGGATAGTATAAGCCCAACTTATGTGGAGCGCTGATATGCGCGGTCTCTTCGAGCGTGTGATCTCTGCCCTGCGCCGCCGCAGCCCGGAACGGGCCGAGGCGCGCTCGGCGGCAGGCGCGGGCCGTGGCCCGGTCGATCATGTCGTGTTGCTCGACGGGACGCTCGGCTCGCTGCGCGCCGACCGGCTGACCTCGATCGGGCTGATCTATCGCTTCCTGCGCCGGGCAGCGCCGAAAGTCTCGGTCTATTACGGGCGCGGCCTGCGCTGGCGCGACTGGCACGACATGTCGGATGTCTGGTTCGGCTGGGGCGTGAATCAGCAGATCTCGCGCGCCTATGGCTGGCTCGCGATGCGATACCGCCCGGGCGACCGCATCTTCCTGATCGGCTATTCCAGGGGCGGCTTCGCTGCGCGCTCGCTGGCGGGGATGATCGGGCGGATCGGTCTGTTGCGCCCGGAGCATGCGATCGAACGCAACACGCGGCTTGCATGGCGCCATTACGAGGAAGAGACGCCCGCGGACGTCCTGCAAAGCTTCCGCAACAGCCTGTGCCACGAGAATGTCGACATCGAGATGGTCGGCGCCTTTGATACGGTTCAGGCGCTGGGCATCCGCGTGCCGTTCTTCTGGATCGTCAACGAGGAGCGCGTGCGCTTTCACGACCACCACCTGAGCGACCATGTGCGCCACGGGTTTCAGGCGCTCGCGCTCGACGAGAGGCGCTCTGTGCTGGAGCCGCTGGTGTGGGAAAGCGACGAGGGCGCTTCCGACGCCGATTCTTCCGCCACCCGGATCGAGCAGCGCTGGTTTCGCGGCGCCCATGGCGATATCGGCGGAATGCTCGGGCATTTCGCGGATGCGCGCCCGCTCGCCAATATTCCGCTCGTGTGGATGCTGGAGCGGGCGGAATCGCTGGGTCTGAGCCTGCCGCCCGGTTGGCAGGCGGAGTTCCCGCGCGATCCGAATGCGCCCTCGGTCGGCACCTGGACTGGCTGGGGCAAGCTGTTCTGGCTGCGCGCGCCGCGCGTCGTGGGGCGCGACCCCTCTGAAGGGCTGCATGAGAG
This sequence comes from Thioclava sp. IC9, assembly GCF_002213225.1. Classification (NCBI taxonomy): domain Bacteria; kingdom Pseudomonadati; phylum Pseudomonadota; class Alphaproteobacteria; order Rhodobacterales; family Paracoccaceae; genus Thioclava; species Thioclava sp. IC9. The sequence continues at coordinate 488,622 of NZ_NBNX01000003.1, read as the reverse complement.
CGTGGTCTTGCCCGAAGGCTCGCGCGCGATTTTCAGGCCGCGCATCCTGCGTCCCGAAATCCGTCGTCTCGCGCGCCGGTCCGAGCCTGTCTCAGAGGTCAGGCGCCATGACGAAACAGGTGGCGGTGCCGGTCGCGTAGAGGCGTCCATCCTCGGCGCCCCGGATCTCACCCCGCGCGACGCCGGTTGACCGGCCGATGTGATCGAGCTGTCCCACGCCGATCACCTCGGTGCCGGGCTTGATCGCGCGGATCAGGTTCACCTTGAATTCAAGCGTGGTCTGCGTCTGACCCTTCTTCAGTCCGGTGATCACCGAACAGGTCATCACCGTATCTAGCATCATCGCATACCAGCCGCCGTGAATGCCGCCATAGCCGTTGGTCTGCGGATGGCCCGGCGTCCCGCGGCAGGTGACGCGGCCTTCCTCGGCCTCGGTAATCCGATAGGCCATCAGCTTCTGCACGGTGGGCGAGGGAACGTCGCCGGTGACCATCTTCCTGACGTAGTCGAGCCCCGGCATCGAAAGCACCTCCTCGAGTGGGAGGAAATCTTCGGGGCCTTCGGCGAAATATTGGTCGGGCATCTTTGGTTCCTTTTCCGGGTCGGCACTAAGCTATCGTCGCCGAGCGGAAAGGAAAGGGGAGGTAGGTTTCGACCTGCGACCGAACTGGCTTCAACTGCCCGGCGGCACGAAGTTCGAACGGATGCCGGCCGCAGCCTTCTGCATCTCCTTGAAGTCGGCGGTCGTGAAGGCCTCCTGCGTCTGCACCTTCGACAATGACCCCGAGCCAGCGGCGGCCATGATCGCCGGCAGCACCTTCTTCATGTCGTCGCCCGTGGCGATGATCAAAAAGTCACTCGGACCGGTGGTTATGTAGTAGTTTTCCAGTTTCCCCCCAGCCGCCTTTATCAACGCGTCGATGGTCTCCCATCGGTCCGTCGGGCTGTCCATGAAGCCCTTTATGGCCTGAGGAGAGAAGCTCCCCGTGATCACGAAACGTCCCATGTGTTACCTCCCTAGAACGGACGCCAGTCATCGGCGCGATCTCGTCGGCAGATTTGAACTGGTTTCCGCTGGGTAAACATTATCACGACCGGCGCGATTTCCTGAGCGTCTTCTCGGCGGTGGTGTGGGCGTTGCGACAAGCGTCAGACGCGTGACGCACCACGACCAAAAAAGGAAAGGGGCCCAGCCGGGCCCCTTCGTTCAATCCATTTGAGTACCCTTTCAGGCCACTTTCTCGAGCACCGTGTCAGGCGTCACACCCAGCGCGTGGCAGACGTCGCGGGTCAGGCCGGGACGGTTAAGCGTGTAGAAATGCAGGTCTTCCACGCCGCCCTCGATCAGCTTGTCGCACAGCTCGGTGCACAGCGCGGTCGCCAGAAGATGCTCGCGCCCGTCGCGGATCGCGGCCTCGAAGGCTTCCTCGACCCAGGCGGGGATGGAGGTGCCGCAGCTTTGCGCGAACTTCTTGGCGCCTTTCCACGACTGGATCGGCAGGATGCCGGGGATGATCTTGGCGTCGATCCCTTCGCGCTCGCAGGCATCGCGGAAGCGGAAGAAGGTCTCGGGCTCGAAGAAGAACTGGGTGATCGCCGACGTCGCACCCGCCTCGACCTTGCGCTTGAGCCAGCGCACATCGGCCATATTGTCGGCGGCGTCCGGATGCGGCTCGGGATAGGCGCCGGCCCGGATCGTGAAGCGGCCATCCTCGGCCAGCGCCTCGATCAGTTCGACCGAAGAGGCGAAGCCCTCGGGATGCGGCGTGAAATGCTTGGCACCCTGCGGCGGGTCGCCCCGCAGCGCCACGATCTCGGTCACGCCGACCTCGGCATAGGCGTCCACGATGTCCATCGTCTCAGCCTTCGTCGCTTCCACGCAGGTCAGGTGGGCGGCGACATTGAGGCCGTAATTCTTGTGGATGGTCCCCACCGCCTCGTGGGTCAGCTTGCGCGTCGTGCCGCCCGCGCCATAGGTCACGGAGGTGAACTCGGGTTTGAGCGGTGCCAGAACCTGCGCGGTTTCCCACAGCCGGAACGACGCATCGAGCGTCTTCGGCGGGAAAAATTCGAAACTGACCTTGGGCGTCGTCATGGGATTTTGTCCTTTCGTTCGCTCTCTTGTGCCAGATCGGGCTTTGTGAGACAAACTCATAATCCTCAAAATGGTTATGAGTGTAACAGCAAGATGCATCTCGAGTTCCGTCACCTGCGCACAATCAAGGCGATTCACGATGCCGGAGGGCTCGCGAAGGCAGCGGACGTTCTGCACATAACACAATCGGCGCTGTCGCACCAAATCAAAGGGCTCGAGGACCAGACCGGGGTGGAGCTGTTCGTGCGCCGCTCGAAGCCGCTGAAGCTCTCGGCGGCGGGGCAGAAGCTGTTGCGGCTGGCCGAACGCATCCTGCCCGAGATCGCGGCAACCGAGGCCGAGTTCGACGCGCTGCGGTCGGGGCGGGCGGGCCGTCTGCATATTGCGATCGAGTGCCACGCCTGTTTCGACTGGCTGTTTCCGGTGCTGGAGCGTTTCCGCCATGCCTGGCCCGATATCGACGTTGATATCCGGCCCGGTCTGGCTTTCAACGCGCTTCCCGCGCTGAGCCGCGAAGAGGTCGATCTGGTGATATCGTCGGATCCGGAAAAGATCGACGGCGTCACCTTCAATCCGCTTTTCGACTACGCGCCGACCTTCATCGCCGCCGCGAATTCACCGCTGGCGGCGAAGCCATATATCGAGGCGCAGGACTTCGCGGATCAGACGCTGATCACCTATCCGATCGACCGCGGTCGCTCGGACATCTTCACCCAGCTGCTCACGCCCGCACGGGTGGAGCCGAAAGCCGTGCGACAGGTGGAGCTGACGGCGGTGATCCTGATGCTGGTCGCCTCGAATCGCGGCGTGGCGGTGCTGCCCGACTGGGTGCTGCGCGAGGTGAAGTACCAGCCTGACTACATCACCAAACCTGTGACCGAACACGGGCTGACCAAGCGCCTTTACGCCGCGACGCGGTCCGAGGATGCCACCCAGCCCTTCATGGCGCATTTCCTGCGGCTTGCACGCACCGAGCCGGTGAAGCTTCAGCGTGCCTGATCCATCGGGCTTGTCCGAATATCCCGGGGGCTCGCGCAGCGAGCGGGGCAGAGCCCCTCCTCAGTTTGCCTTACGTGCCAAAGCTCTTGGATTTTCCGCGCAACCCCTGTAAGGCGACCGCTTGAAACGCGAAGGAGCCCAGAGATGCAAGGCAGCGCAAACCTCAACCTGATGATCAAGGCCGCCCGCAAGGCAGGCCGCTCGCTCGTCAAGGATTTCCGCGAGGTCGAGAACCTTCAGGTCTCCTCGAAGGGTCCGGGCGATTTCGTCTCGAAGGCCGACCGCGAAGCCGAGAAGATCATCAAGGACGAGCTGCGCGGCGCGCGCCCTTCTTATGGCTGGCTCGGCGAGGAGACCGGTGAAGAGGCGGGCGATGACCCGACCCGCCGCTGGATCGTCGACCCGCTCGACGGCACCACGAACTTCCTGCACGGCCTGCCGCATTGGGCGATCTCGATCGCGCTGGAGCATAAGGGCGAAATCATTGCGGCCGTGGTGTTTGACGCCGCGAAAGACGAGATGTATTTCGCCGAGAAGGGCCTCGGCGCCTACATGAACGATACGCGTCTGCGGGTCTCGGGCCGTCACAAGATGATCGAATCGATCTTCGCGACGGGCGTGCCCTTCGGCGGCAAGTCGACCCTTCCGGCGACGCTGCAGGACCTTGCGAAGCTGATGCCGCAATGCGCGGGCGTTCGTCGCTGGGGCGCGGCCTCGCTCGACCTCGCCTATGTCGCGGCGGGCCGCTACGAGGGCTATTGGGAGCGCGGGCTCAACGCCTGGGACATCGCCGCGGGCATTCTCCTCGTGAAAGAAGCGGGCGGTTTCGTGGAAGCAGTGCGCGAGGGGCGCGACGTTCTCGAATCGGGTTCGGTGATCGCGTCGAATGCTGAAATGTTCCCGGCTCTCACCAAGGCACTTCGGTCAAACGACTGAGAAATCTCTGAAAATTCTATGAGGCGGCGAAAGGTGAGTGAAAGTTCACCTTTCGTTCATTCCGTTGTGCCAGCCTGAAGCGGTTACCAGAAAGGGGATGCCGCCATGGTTGGACAGGAATTCGGGTCCGCGTCACTCGCGCTTGAACAGCGCGCATTGACTGCGCTGCACGGGCCGGGCGATTGCGCGGTCGAACGCGCGTTGGAGGAGTTACGGCAGGCGGTGTCCGATCTCGCCTTTGCGGAGGCCGCCGAGTTGATCGCGCGGCATCGGGTCGCCTTCCTGGACGAGATGATTTCGGGCTGCCTCGACGATGCCGAAACGGCGGAGGCGGACACTGCGGCGGCGCTGCGCACGGCGGCCGAGGGGCTTCAGGAGGAGCGGGCGGCCGTGGCAGAGACCATGCCGCTGGAGCTTGCCCTGCGCGCCGACCAACGCGACGCGGCCTGCGATCGCATCCGTGCTGCGCAGCGGCGTCTGCGCAATATCTCACAAATGCCCCAGCATTTCGGCTGTGCCTGCGGCTTTGACTGTCCCTCTGAGGGCGACGGGGCGGGACCCTGCTCGGGGGTGGCAGAGCGAATCCAGCAGGCGCTCCGCTGTGATGCAGACGCCATCGCCGACATCGCCAGACAGGAAGCGCGCGCACGGCTCAGCGACGGTTTCGCGGCCTTGCCGGTCGCCGCGCCTCTCTCGTCCCGTTCCGGCGGCGACACGGTGTCCACGGCGGCGCAGGTCGCCCGCCGCCTTGTCGAGGATGCACGCCGAAGGTTGTGCTAAAGCGAAACCGGCAAGCCTGCCTCGCGCTCGCTGCTTGAGGCTATGCAGACGCAAAGATCGTGGTAGCCTGTCGTCGCGCAGAACGCGCATCGCAATGAGGGGCTGGAATGATTCAGGAATTCAAGGATTTCATCGCCAAGGGCAATGTCATGGACATGGCGGTGGGCATCATCATCGGCGCGGCCTTCACCGCCATCGTGACCTCGCTGGTCGGCGACATCATCAACCCGATCATCGGTCTGTTCACCGGAGGCGTTGATTTCACGAATAACTACGCTGTGCTCTCCGGCGAGGTTCCCACCGGGGCGAGCCTTGAAGAGGCGCGCAAGGCAGGTGCCTCGGTCTTCGCCTATGGCGCGTTCCTGATGGCGGTGATCAATTTCTTCATTATCGCCTTCGTGGTCTTCATGCTGGTGAAGATGGTCAACCGCATCAAGGCTGCGGCGGAGAAGCCGGACGATGTCGCGCCCGAGGTGCATACCGGTCCGAGCCAGCTCGACGTGTTGCTCGAAATTCGCGACGCACTTCGGAAGTGACGGCGCGGCGCGCAGCGCCGCCTGAAGATAGAAGAACGGCCCGGGGCAAAGCGCCGGGCCGTCCTCGTCATGGGTGCAGTTGTTCTTGGCGTCGTGGCCTTTATTCGGCCGCGTGCATCACCGCGTCCGGCGCGTCGAACGGCAAGTCGAGCGCTTCGGCCACTGCCTTATAGGTCACCTTGCCGGCATGGACGTTAAGCCCCGCCGCGAGATGCGGATCCTCGGCACAGGCGCGCTCCCATCCCTTGTCGGCCAATGCGAGCAGGAAGGGCTGGGTCGCGTTCGACAGCGCGAGCGTCGCGGTGCGCGCGACCGCGCCGGGCATATTGGCCACGCAGTAATGCATGATGCCCTCGACCTCGTAGATCGGGTCGTCATGGGTGGTCGGGTGCGAGGTCTCGACGCAGCCGCCCTGATCGATCGCGACATCGACGATCGCCGCGCCGGGCTTCATCGTCTTGAGCATTTCGCGGGTTACCAGTTTCGGGGCGGCGGCCCCGGGGATCAGCACCGCCCCGATCACCAGATCGGAGGCCGCGACCAGCGCCTCGGTCTCGGCTTTCGAGGCATAGGCGGTGCGGAAGGTTCCGCCGAACGTGTCATCGAGATAGCGCAGACGCGGCAGCGACTTGTCGAGCACGGTCACATCCGCGCCCATCCCGGCAGCCACGCGCGCGGCGTTGGTGCCCACGACGCCGCCGCCGATCACGACGACCTTCGCGGGCGACACGCCGGGCACGCCGCCCAACAGCACACCGCGCCCACCATTGGCCTTCTGCAGGGTCCACGCGCCCATCTGCGGCGCGAGGCGACCAGCCACCTCGGACATCGGCGCGAGCAGCGGCAGGGTGCCGTCCTTCGCCGTCACCGTCTCGTAGGCGATGCAGGTCGCGCCCGATTTCATCAGGTCATGAGTCTGCGCCGGGTCGGCGGCCAGATGCAGATAGGTGAACAGAAGCTGGCCTTCGCGGAGCATCGCGCGCTCGGAGGCCTGCGGCTCTTTCACCTTCACGATCATCTCGGCCTCGGCGAACACCTTTGCCGCATCGCCGAGGATCTTCGCGCCGGCGGCCTCGTAATCGCTGTCATTGAAACCCGCGCCCAGGCCTGCGCCGGTTTCCACCAGCACTTCGTGGCCATGGGCGACCGCCTCTTGCGCCGCGGCCGGGGTCAGCCCGACGCGGAATTCCTGCGCCTTGATTTCGCGTACGGTTCCGATCTTCATCGCGTGTCCTCCTCCAAAACATGGAAACGTCCTGCGATCAGTATGCGCTCCGTCACAAGCAAGTGCTTTGCCATTTGGCGGTTGTGGATGGGGTGGGCCGCTCGTATCTTCGATAAAATACGTGAATAGCGGCAGGATTTTGCATGAGCGACAAGCTGGACGCGACAGATCGTCGGTTGCTGGAGGTTTTGCAGCGGCAGGGGCGAATCTCCAATGCCGAGTTGAGCGAGCGGGTGAACCTCTCGCCCTCGGCCTGTCACCGGCGGGTGCAGCGACTGGAGGAGGAGGGTTACATCCGCGATTACGTCGCCCTGCTGAACCCGCGCAAGCTGGGGCGGACGACGACGGTCTATGTCGAGATCAAGCTGTCCAGTCAGGCCGACGAGGTTCTGGATGCCTTCGAGAAGGGTGTGCAGCAGGTCCCGGAGGTGCTCGAATGTCATCTGATGGCGGGGGCTGCGGATTACCTTCTGAAAGTGGTCGCCGCCGATGCCGAGGATTTTGCGCGGCTGCACCGGGCGAAGCTGGCCAACATTCCGGGCGTGGCGCAGATCCAGTCGAGCTTCTCGCTCAAATGCGTGGTCTCCACCACGGCGATGCCGGTCTGAGAGTCAGGCGCGCCAGAAGCGCGGCAGGAACACGACGAGGATCGCGAGCATACCGATCCGGCCCAGCAGCATTGCGAGCGTCAGCAGCCATGTCGCGGTGTCGCTGAAGTCGATCATCGTGCCGGTGCGATCGGTCAGCGGACCGACCCCGTAGCCTATATTGCCGAGAGCCCCCCAGGTCGCGAAGATGGCCGAGACGAAATCGGCCCCGGTCATCGAAATCCCGACCGAGATCAGGCCCAGCGTCAGGATGTAGCCGGTAAAATAGAGGATCAGAGAGGAGAGGATGTCTTCCTCCAGCAGCCTTTCGCCGAGGCGCGGCTGCAGTACCCGATGTGGCATCTGCAATCGGCGCACGGCGGCGCGGATCACCGCGCCGAGTGCCTGCCAGCGAAAAACTGACAGCGCGCCCGAGCTGGACCCGGTGCAGCCGCCGATCAGCCCGACCCAATAGGCCAGCACCATCGCGAAGCTGCCCCAATTCGAGACGTTGGCCGTGCCGAAGCCGGTGCCGGTCATGATCGAGGACAGGTTGAAAGCGGCGGAACGGAAGGTCGGCTCGATCCCGTCGGGCGCGTGGGTGTAGAGCCAGATCAGGAGTGCCGCGAGCGCGAGGCCGAACCAACGAAAGAAGGCGTGGATTTGCGGGTCGTCCCAGAACGGGCGCAGGTCGCCTCGGCCAAGCTGGACATAGCGGATGAAGGGCAAGGCCGAACCCAGCATGAAGACGACGCCCGCATATTGCGACCCGGGCGAGAAGTTCGCGAAGGAGCTGTCATGCGTGCCGAAGCCCCCGGTCGCGATCGTCGCCATTGCGTAGCAGATCGCGTCGAAGGAGGTCATGCCCGTGGCGGTGTAGCTGATCGCGCAGGCCAGGGTCAGCGAAACATAGACCCAGAGCAGCGAGCGCGCGATGTTATGGGCGCGCGGCATGACCTTGCCCAGCGTGTCGAAGCCTTCCGCCTGGAAATAACGCATCCCGCCGATGCGGAGCACCGGCAGGAAGATCATCGCGACGAAGGCGATCCCGAGCCCGCCGAACCAGTTCAGCATCCCGCGCCACAACACGACACCGCGTGGCAGCGTGTCGAGATGTTCGAAGACGGTGTAGCCGGTCGTGGTGATGCCCGAGGCGGCTTCGAAATAGGCATTCGTCCAGGTCGCATGCGGTGCGCCTTCGATGAAAGGGAGGGCGGCGAAGATCGGCAGGCCGAGCCAGATCGCCGCGGTGAGCAGATAGGCCTGCCGCGTGGTGAGCCCGCTCGCGCTCTTGGTGCGGGTCGCGAGCGCGAGAGCGCCCCCGATCAGCGCAGTCTCGAACGCCGCTTCCAGGAAGTCCTGCCAGTTCGGGTTGAGGTCGCTGAAATCCAGCGCCGCGGGCACCAGCATAGCGGTTCCGAGGGCTGTGACGATCAGGCCAAATAGGTGCAGGACGGGCCGGATATCGGACATTTGAAAGCGGTTCCCGCCAGAGCGAAGTGCTGGCGCTAGGGTAGGGGGCGCAGCGCTTTAGGCAAGATCAAAGCGGCGGCGATTGCGCTTTCTTGTAGCGGTGTCCTCCAGAAACCAAAAACCCCCGCGGCCAAGCCTCGGGGGTCATCGGTGCGGGCAAGCCCGCCAGCATTTTCAGGCGCCTTTTCAGACGCGGAGCGGTGCGCTTAGAGCGCGCCTTCGCGCTGAGCCTTCTTACGTGCCAGTTTACGGGCACGGCGGACGGCTTCGGCTTTCTCGCGCGCTTTTTTGACCGAGGGTTTCTCGAAATGCTGCTTGAGCTTCATTTCGCGGAACACACCCTCGCGCTGAAGCTTTTTCTTCAGAGCACGGAGCGCCTGTTCGACGTTGTTGTCGCGAACGCTGACCTGCATGTGGTGTCACCACCTTCCTAAGTTAGAGTTGCAGTTGCTTGCAGGAGCGCTCCATATAGTCACCAAAAGGCGGTTTGTCTACCGTCAAAGCTGAGAGAGGAAACGCGATGAAAAACGACCATCTCGATATGGAACGCACGCGGTCCGAGCTGTTGGCGGCGATCAAGCCGCATGTCCCTTTCGATGGCTGGTCCGAGCCTGCCTTCAAGCTCGCAGTGTCCGATCTGGGGCTCGATCCGGGGTTGGCGCGGGTCGTGTGTCCGCGTGGTGCCGTCGATCTGGCGGTGGCCTATCACCGCGAGGGCGATGCCGAAATGCTCAAGCGTCTGGAAGAGGCGGATTTGTCGGGACTGAAGTTCCGCGACCGGATCGCGACTGCCGTGCGCTTCCGTCTGGAAGAGGCCGATCCGGAGCTGGTGCGCCGTGGCGCCGCGATCTTCGCGCTACCGCAGAATGCCACGACCGGCTCGAAGCTGATCTGGGAAACGTCGGACAAGATCTGGCGCGCGCTGGGTGATGTCAGCGAGGATTACAACTGGTACACGAAGCGGATGACGCTTTCTGGGGTCTACAGCTCAACGGTGCTCTACTGGATGGGCGACGAGAGCGAGGGCAAGGGCGACACCTGGGCCTTCCTCGACCGCCGGATCGAGGACGTGATGCAGTTCGAGAAGGTGAAGGAGGCCGCGATGAAGCTGCCCTTCCTGCCGAAACTCCTTGGCGGCATCCGTGCGCCCAAGGGCAATGCCGACATGCCGGGTCGGGAGGCGCAGTGATGGAGCCTGTCGAGATGCCGACCGGGATGCGCTGCGTCGAGATTTCCGAACATGGCAAGCCGGAGGTGCTGAAGGAAGTGACCCGCGCCGTGCCGGTCGCGGGACATGGCGAGATCCTGATCGAGGTGGCCTATGCCGGAGTGAACCGCCCGGACGCGCTGCAGCGTGCGGGCGCCTACAATCCGCCGCCCGGCGCGTCGGATCTGCCGGGGCTGGAATGCTCGGGTCGGGTCGCGGCGATCGGCCCGGGCGTCACCGATTGGGAGATTGGCGACGAGGTCTGCGCGCTGCTGCCCGGTGGCGGATACGCGGAATACGCGACCTGCCCGGCGGAACATGCGTTACCCGTGCCCGCCGGGCTCGATCTGAAATCGGCGGCCTGCCTTCCCGAGACCTGCTTCACCGTCTGGTCGACCGTTGTGATGCGCGGCGGCTTGCAGGCGGGCGAGCGGTTCCTCGTGCATGGCGGCTCGTCGGGCATCGGCACCACCGCGATCCAGATCGCGACGGCGCTGGGTGCGCGGGTGTTCACCACCGCCGGGTCAGCGGAGAAATGCGCGGTCTGCGAAGAACTCGGCGCGACCGCGATCAACTACAAGACCGGCGATTTCGTCGACGTGCTGAAGGCCGAAGGCGGGGCGAACCTCGTGCTCGACATGGTGGGCGGCGACTATATCGCGCGCAACATCAAGGCGATGGCCGATGACGCGCGGCTGGTCTTCATCGCTTTCCTCGGCGGTCCGAAGGCTGAAATCAATTTTGCGCAGGTCATGGCGAAGCGGCTGACGCTTACCGGAGCGACGCTGCGCCCGCAATCGGTTGCGGCCAAGGCAGAGATCGCGCGGCAATTGCGCGCCAATGTCTGGCCGATGATCAATTCGGGCAAACTGCGGGTGATCCATGACAGCAGCTTCCCGCTGGCCGAGGCCGCAAAAGCTCATACCCGGATGGAGACGAGCGAGCATATTGGCAAGATCGTGTTGGAAGTTGCGGGCGGCTAAACTTTCGTGAAGCGCGCGCCGGGTGTATGCTTGCGGCGCGCGCGAACCAACGAGGGGAGGCAGTCATGAGCGAAGGACGCTTTGAATTTCTGGATGGATTTCCGGCGGATGTGCTGGCTTTCGAAGCCAAAGGCACGATCGGTGCGGAAGCCTACGAAAAACACCTCATCCCGGCGGTGGAGAAGAAGATCGCCGCCGAGGGAAAGGTGAAGCTGCTCTATATCATCGGGGAAGAATTCGACGGCTACACTGCGAAGGGAGCATGGGACGACACCAAGCTGGGCCTGTCGCATCTGGGTGATTTCGCCGCCGTGGCGCTGGTCAGCGATGTCGACTGGATCCGCTGGGGCGTGCAGGCCTTCGCGCCGATGATCCCCGGCACGGTCAAGCTGTTTCATCTCAGCGAGCTCGAGCAGGCGAAAGCGTGGATCTGTTCCTCGGGCAAGCCGGAGGAAGATCACAGTCACGACGTCGCGGCGACACACAAGCTCCCGACGCTGGAAGATCGTCAGCCGCCGCTCGACGAATAGCGCCTCAGCGCACCTTTTCCATCAGCGCGTCCGACAGGCTGCAATCGCGGATCGTATCGGCCCCGCAGCGGCGCGGCTCCAGCTCCTTGGTCAGGCAGATGCGCGCTTCTTGGATGCGTCCGGATTTGCAGGTGATGGTGATCTCGTCGGCATCGAGGCCGGGATTGGCCTCGAGAAACGCCTGCTCGACCACTTTCGCGGGCAATCTTACGTCGCGGTCGAGGTTCGCCAGCACGCGCGGAATTTCGATGCTCTCGTAAGCCTTGCGCTCCAACGCGAAGTAATCCGTGGCGGACAGCCCCGAGCAGCGCCCGTGCTTCTTCCACTCGTACCACGCCAGCCCCGGCGCGCCGGTCAGGTCCTCCATCGCTGCGGTCTGCTGGCGCGACGGATCGCGCTGCGGCGTGCGGCAGAAGCTGGGCCAGCCGGTCTCGTATTGCGGCCAGAGCCCGTGCAGCACGAAGCCGCGATCCTCCGCCGGGTCACATTGCGGCGAGTTGCGCGCGTCGCCGGTCAGCGCGCACCACGTGGGCGACCAGCTGAGCGAGAGGAGGTAATAGTCGAAATCGCCCGCGCGCTCGCCCTCGGCGGAGACGCTGGATGTGAGGGTCGAAAGCGCAAGCAGGGCTGCGGTCAGAAGGCTCAAACGAGTCATTTTCTCTTTTCTCCTGACGCGCGATTGACTATATGAGGCGGCAATTCCCCTTCCAGAAATGGACCGCGGCAGGGAAATCTCGCGCCGCAGCCGATTTCTCGGCCCGGGAGAGATATGTAAAGGATGGCTGCAATGACGAACAAGCCCCTGATGGCAAAGGCCACCGCCGTGTGGCTGGTGGACAATACGACGCTCAGCTTCAAGCAGATCGCGGATTTCTGCGGCCTGCACGAGCTGGAAGTACAGGGCATCGCCGATGGTGACGTCGCCACCGGCGTGAAAGGCTTCGATCCGGTCGCCTCGAACCAGCTCGATCAGGAAGAGATCGACAAGGCCGAGAAAGACCCGCTGCACAAGCTGAAGCTGAAGTTCAACAAGGCGGCGCTGGGCGAGGACAAGCGTCGCGGCCCGCGGTACACCCCGCTGTCGAAGCGTCAGGACCGTCCGAACGCGATCCTGTGGCTGGTGAAATTCCATCCGGAACTGGCCGATGCGCAGATTGCGCGTCTCGTTGGCACCACCAAACCCACGATCCAGTCGATCCGCGAGCGCACGCACTGGAACATCCAGAACATGACCCCGATCGATCCGGTCGCGCTGGGTCTTTGCCGCCAGTCGGAACTGGATATCGAAGTGCAGAAGGCCGCGAAGAAAGCCGCCGCCGAAGGCGTGATGAGCGATGACGAGCGCCGCAAGCTGGTCTCGACCGAGCAGTCGCTGGGCATGCCCGACGAACCGCGTCTGCCCTCGGGCATCGCCGGCCTGGAGAACTTCTCCTCCTCCGATCTCAAGCAGGAGACCGAGGAAGAGGAAGAGACCGCGGACAATGCCGACTATTCGGACGCGGACAGCTTCTTCAACCTGCCCGACGACAACGAGGACGAGGACGAAGACGACAACCACAAATAAGTTGTCGCCATTGCGAAAGATCAGGGCCGCTCCATCGGGGGCGGCCTTTTCACATTGCGGGTGCGACGTTTCGCATCGCTGAGGATGGAAAAGGAACACGGGCGACGAATGAACCGTCGCCCGTCGCTGATATGGCGGAGTGAGTTGCTCGAGAGACGGCCCTGTTCCGCTGCAGCCGCGACTTACTGCTTCAGCACCACCGGCTGGAACGAGAACACGGCGTCGGATTTCGGATCGACCGTCATCTCGACCCAGCTGTTGTCGCTGCTGCCGAAGACCTCGACGCGGGTGAAGTTCGCGGTGCTGCGGCCATCGGGCTGGATCATCGGCTTGTCGACCTTGAAGTAATGGGAGTCGCCATGGACCAACAGGACCTGACCTTCGAAGTTATGCGTCTCCTCGACGAGAGTCTTGTAGAAGTCGGTGAAGCCGTTCTTGTCGTCGAGGGTCGGAAGGAAATCCTCTTCGTAGCCGCCGTCGCTTAGCTCGAACGGGAAGAAGATGTCGGCCTGAATGTCGATCAGGATGCCCGCGTCGTTATTCTCGCGCGCCTTCGCGAAGGACTCCTTGAGCCATTCGACGTTCTTCGGATTGCGGGCTTCGTATTCCGCGGTTGCGGCATCGCAATCGGCCTGCGTGCGGTCGGATTTCTTGGTGCACTGCTTGTCGGTCACGACGAGGTTGTTGTTGCTGCCCGGCACGTTGAGGGCCACGAACATGACGTTGTCGCGCTCGAAACGGCTGTTCTCGCTGTAAGCTTCGCCCGGCGTGCCCTGACGTTCGACGTCGATCGGGTTCTGGCCTTGCGACTTCGCGGCAGCAAAGAAGGTCTTGCGCAGGTAGGACAGCCGCTCGACCGGGTCGTAGCTGCCGTTGTTGGTCCGGTGGCAGTCGACCCATTCATTGTCACCGAGGGCGTAGAGTGTCGGCATGTCGAGGCGGTTGAAGATCGCCTGCACGTCCGCCCCGATCGCCTGATCGGTGCACTCGCTGCTGCCGCTCTTGGTGTCGCCGGCGAAGATCGTGAAGTCGAGATCGTGTGCGTTCATCGAGTCGACGGTCTGGTCGATCCAGTTCGCCTTTTCCTCCGGGTCCTTGCTGTAGAACTCGTCGCCCCAGAGCGCGACCTTCAGCACGCCCGCGTCGGAGGCGGATTGTGCATGGGCCGGAGCCAACAGGGCAGTGGAGAGAACGGCAGCAGCGAGCGCCGCGCAAAGCGTGATCGAACGGGAAGGACGTGGCATAGATACCCCCAAGGTAGACTTGATATGACGAAGGCCCAGAGGGTGGCGCGGTGCATCGGGCGGCAGACCGTCGGCTCGGGGCGCTTCGGGCGTCATAATACGCCGGGCTGTGACAGCCCGCTGACGCAGGGGCGAAGGATTTGTGACGCGGGCCGCGCCGCCACCGGCTGGACAGTCGCGACCCCGGGCGCGATGCTCCCGTCGAGAAGAGGAGGAACAGATGCCGGAATTCGCCACTTATCCGAGCCTGAAGGGCAAATCCGTGATCGTGACCGGGGGCGCCTCGGGGATCGGAGCGCTGATCGTCGACGGCTTCGCCGCGCAGGGGGCGAAAGTCGGCTTTCTCGACCGCGATGCGGAGGGGAGTGCGGCGGTCGCGAAACGGCTGGGCGTCGAGTACGAGCTGTGCGACCTGCGCGACATCGCCGCGATGAAGGAGGCGCTGGGTCAGCTGCGCGAGAAGATTGGCCCCGCGGAAGTTCTGGTGAACAATGCCGCGCGCGACGACCGCCACGACTGGCGCGAGATCGATGCGGAGTACTGGGACGAACGCCAGCACACCAACCTGCGCCACATGTTCTTCGCGATCCAGACGGTTGCGCCGGACATGATCTCGAAAGGGGCGGGGTCGATCATCAATATGGGCTCGAATTCGTGGTGGGAGGCCGGCAGCGGTTTCCCGGCCTACGCGACGGCGAAAGCGGCGGTGCACGGGCTGACCCGCACGATGGCACGCGAGTTGGGCGGGCATCGCATCCGGGTCAACACGGTCGTGCCGGGCTGGATCATGACGGATCGGCAGAAAACACTCTGGGCGACGCCCGAGGCGCTGGAGGATCATCGTCGCAATCAATGCCTGCCGGATCTGATCCAGCCGGAATATGTCGCGCGGATGGTGCTGTTCCTCGCGTCCGACGATGCGGCTATGTGCACCGCGAACAACTACATGGTCGAGGCGGGTTCGATTTAATCGGGTTGCGGCGCGTTGTTCGACGGCGCGTCGCTTTGCCCGGTCTCCAAGGGCTCGACGGGTTCGATCTCGACCTGCGCGAGTTCGGTTTCGAGGAATTTCTCGAACGCATCGAAGTCCAGCGGTTCGAACTGGCCGAAGCCCTGGATCCATGTCGTCGCGGCAGACATTGCGAGCGGCTCCAGCTTGCACCATTTCACCCGGCCGCGTTTCTCCTGCGAGATCAGCCCGGCATTGGTCAGGATCGCGAGGTGCTTGGAAACCGCGGCGAGCGACATCTCGAAGGGCTCTGCCACGTCGGTCACCGCCATGTCGTCTTCGAGCAGCATCGTCAGGATCGTCCGCCGGGTCGGGTCGGCGAGCGCGGCGAAGATCGCATCGAGAGAAGGGGCGGGCGGCGGTAGCATCGCTCCTTGATGGGGCGGTACGCGACAAACGTCAACCGATCGGTTGAATATGCCATTGCTCGCATTCCCGTGAGCTTGGCGCGGCGCGAAATTGATGCCTATTTTCAAAATCGTTACGGATCAATGGGTTGCGCGGTGCCTTCAAGGGGCTATCCGGAATTGACTCAGGCTGGGGGCGCGGCTATCACGGCTGGGACCTGAGTGGGGGCCGAACCATGCCTGATCACCGCTCCGACGAGCCCGATCCCGAGCGCCTCGCAGCGCTTGAGAAGAAGCTTGCGGCAGTGAGAAAGACGCAAGAACCGCCTCCGCAACGTGCCGATCATCATCTGTCCCAGGCGAACATGGCCTGGCGTATGGTGATCGAAATGGTTTCGGGGCTGGGGATCGGCTTCGGCATCGGATACGGGCTTGATGTGCTGCTTGGCACGATGCCTTGGATGATGGTGCTGTTCACGCTTCTCGGGCTCGCGGCCGGGGTGAAGGTGATGCTTCGCTCGGCCAAGGAAATGAACGAAGAGCGTGCGGCCGAAATGGCCGATGAAGAGGAAGACGACCGTGGCAAATCTTGAACAGGAAATGCGCAGTGAACTGACCTTCCACCCGATGGATCAGTTCATCGTTAAGCCCCTCTTCGGCGAGGGTCCGGTTCACTGGTACACGCCGACCAATGCGACGCTGTGGATGGCGATTGCCGTTCTGGCGATCTTCTTCATGCTGGTCATCGGCACCCGTGGCCGCGCCGTGGTACCCTCGCGCGCCCAGTCGATCGCGGAACTGTCCTACGGCTTCATCCACAAGATGGTCGAGGACGTGGCGGGCAAGGACGCGCTGAAGTTCTTCCCCTATATCTTCACGGTCTTCCTGTTCATCGTCTTCTCGAACTTCCTCGGCCTGCTGCCGCGCGGCTTCACCACGACTTCGCATATCGCGGTGACCGGTCTGCTGGCAGTCGCGGTGTTCGTTGCGGTGACCGTCATCGGTTTCGTCAAGAACGGCGCGGGCTTCCTGAGCCTGTTCTGGGTGGCTTCGGCCCCGCTGGCGCTGCGCCCGATCCTCGCGATCATCGAGGTGATCTCCTACTTCGTGCGTCCCGTCAGCCACTCCATTCGTCTTGCGGGCAACATGATGGCCGGCCACGCGGTTATGAAAGTGTTCGCCGCCTTCGCGCCGCTGATCCTGTTCTCCGGCGTCGGCCTCGCTGTGACCCCGCTGTCGATCCTCGCGATCACCGCGATGTACGGGCTCGAAGTTCTCGTGGCCTTCATCCAGGCCTATGTCTTCACGATCCTGACCTGCGTCTACCTGCGCGACGCGCTGCACCCGGCACACTGACCGGATAGCGGATCGAACCAGTTCACCAAGTTTCTGCCACTTCCAACCTCAAGGAGTTACGACAATGGAAGGCAATATCGTTCAAATGGGTGCTTACATCGGCGCTGGTCTGGCCTGCATGGGCATGGGCGGCTCGGCTATCGGTGTGGGCAACGTTGCCGGCAACTTCCTGTCGGGTGCCCTGCGCAACCCCTCGGCGGCCGCTGGCCAGACCGCGACCCTCTTCATCGGCATCGCCTTCGCAGAAGCGCTCGGGATCTTCTCGTTCCTCGTCGCTCTGCTGCTGATGTTCGCAGTCTGATCCAGCACGCTTTTCCTTGAGGGCGGGTGGGCTCATTCGGAGCCCATCCCGTGACCCGCAAGGGGATTTGTGATCAGGGTCGAGGGACGACATGGCAAGCGAAACGCAAAATACGGCGCACGCAGCCGCTGATGCGGCCCAAGGCGCGGCACATTCCGCGCAGCAGGGCGGCATGCCGCAGCTCGACTTCTCGAGCTACCCGAACCAGATCTTCTGGCTTCTGGTCGCTCTCGTCGCGATCTACTGGCTGCTGACGCGCATCGCACTGCCCCGGATCGAGGCAGTTCTCGCCGACCGTCAGGGCACGATCGCGGGTGACATCGCCGCGGCCGAGGACTTCAAGCGCAAGGCCGAAGAGGCCGAAGCCGCTTACGAGAAAGCTCTGGCCGAAGCACGCGCTCAGGCGCAGAAGATCGCAGGCGAAACCAAGGCCGAGATCCAGAAGGACCTCGACGCGGCCATCGCCAAGGCAGATGCCGAGATCGCGGCACGCTCCGCGGAATCGGAAGCGCGCATCGCGGAAATCCGGGACGGCGCACTTGCAGCGGTCGATCAGGTCGCCAAGGATACCGCCGGCGAGATCGTCGCGGCTCTGGGTGGCAACTCGGACGCAGCGGCTGTGAACGCAGCTGTCGAACAACGGCTGAAAGGGTAAGACGATGAAGAAACTCTCGCTTCTCCTTCCGCTCGTGGCGGCACAGCCCGCCTTCGCGGCAACTGGTCCGTTCTTCTCGCTGTGGAACACGAATTTCATCGTGACCATCGCCTTCATCATCTTCGTGGCCATCGTGCTCTACGCGAAGGTGCCGGCGACGCTGGGCAAGATGCTCGACAAGCGTGCGGCGAACATCCGTTCGGATCTCGACGAAGCTCGCAAGCTGCGTGACGAGGCACAGGCGGTTCTGGCCAGCTACGAGCGCAAGGCGCGCGAAGTGCAGGGGCAGGCCGACCAGATCGTCGCCGCCGCCAAGCGCGACGCCGAAGCCGCCGCAGAGAAGGCCAAGGAAGATCTGAAGGTCTCGATCGAGCGCCGCCTGAAGGCCGCTGACGAGCAGATCGCCTCGGCCGAGGCGCAGGCTCTGAAAGAGGTCAAGGACCGCGCCGTGTCGGTCGCCGTGGCCGCCGCTGGCGATGTGCTCGCCAAGCAGCTGAGCGCGTCGGACCGCGCCGCGATGATCGACAGCTCGCTTTCGGAAGTCGAACAGCGCCTGAACTGATCTTCCCTTACGGGTGACATTGAAAACCCCGGTCCGATGGGCCGGGGTTTTTCTTTATTCAGCGGTTATGTTCGAGACGTAATCGCGCGGTGGCCTCATTGCGCTCGGCCCGGCGCATCGCCGCCATCTCGACCTCGACGAATTCCATATGGGCCGCGATGGCCTTGCGCGCGGAGTTGGCGTCGCGGCGCTGGATCGCATCGTTGATCGCGCGGTGCTGGTCGAGCAGCTTGCTGCGCGTGCCGCGGTTCTTGAACATCATGGAGCGGTTGTAGAACACGCCTTCGGCCAGAAGATCGAACATCGCGCGCATCATATGGATCATGATGACGTTATGGCTCGCCTCGATGATCGCCATGTGGAACTGTGCATCGAGCTGCGCTTCCTGCGTGGGATTGCGCTTTGAATGGGCCGCTTCCATCTGAGAGAACAGGGTCTGGATCACTTCGAGATCGGTGTCCGAACCGCATTGCGCGGCGCGCTCGGCGGCCAATCCTTCCATGTCGCGGCGGAACGAGATGTAATCGAACAGCGCCTGGTCGTTGCGGGCAAAGAGCCGGATCAGGGCGGGCGAAAAGGCGGAATCGAGCACTTCGGCGACATAGATGCCCGCCCCGGCGCGGGTCGTCAGAAGGCCGGATTCCTGCAGCTCCGCGACCGCTTCGCGCAGACTTGGGCGCGACACGCCGAGACGCTCGGAGAGCTCTCGCTCCGAGGGGAGGCGCTCTCCTGGGCGCAGGATGCCCTGCAGGATGAGCTGCTCGATCTGTCGCACGACGGCATTCGCGAGCTTCTCGGATTCAATCTTCTGAAACGGCATTTCCCCCTCCATGTGGTCAAGATGTATGACCAGATCAGGGGGTAGGCAATGAAAAAAGGCCGGGATTTCCCGGCCCTTTTCCCGCTCTGATGAGCGATTTAGTTGTTCGGACGAATGATGAATTCGACCCGGCGGTTGGCCTGACGGCCTTCCGGCGTGAGGTTGCTCGCGATGGGCTGATCCTCGCCACGACCGGTTGGGATGACGCGGTAGCTCGGGACGCCGCCATTGATGAGGACATTGGCCACCGACTGCGCGCGCTGACGCGAAAGGCGCATGTTGTAGGCCGCATCGCCGGTGTTGTCGGTGTGGCCGACGACCTCGACGGTGGTATCCGGATAGCGGTTGAGGCTGCCGGCGAGCGTGTACAGATCGCGCTGCAGATCGGGACGCACGGCTGCGCTGTCGGTCGCGAAGAGCACGTCTTGCGGCATCGTCACGATCAGCTGGTTGCCCTGACGCACGACGCTGACGCCGTTGGTGGTCAGGTCGCGACGCAGTTCCTGTGCCTGACGGTCAAGCTGCGAACCGATCGCGCCGCCGATCACGCCGCCGACGATTGCGCCGGCTGCGGCTTTGGTCAGCTTCTCGTCGCCTTTGCTTTTCGCGCCGAGGGCGCCGCCGATCAGCGCACCGGTGATCGCACCGGCATTGCGATTTGCGTTCGGGCTCTGGTCGGGGTTGTTCGCCCCAGTATAGCCGCCCGGCACACAAGCGGTGAGCGCCATCGCTGCGGCGGCACTCAGAAGAATCGTTTTGGTCTTGAGAACGGTGGTCATGTTCTGTCTCTGCCTTCTCTGGTCGCCCCATGTTTCGAGGCTTGACGGAAGATACGCGTAAAAAACGCGCAGGTTCCATGCCCTTTTCGCGAAGCGCGGAATTCCGCGCATCATCTGCCGGTAGAAGCGGCGGAGCGACGCTCAATCTGCCTCTGCGCGGGCGCCTTCCCAGCCCAGAATCGCGCGTTTGACGCCCAAACCCCAGTGATAGCCGCCCAATCCGCCCGATTTGCGTAAGGCGCGGTGGCAGGGAATCAGGAAGGAAATCGAGTTGCGGCCTACGGCGGTGCCGACGGCGCGCACCGCTTTCGGGTGGCCGATCGCCTCGGCGATGTCGGAATAGGTCGTGACCTGTCCCGAGGGGATCGAGAGCAGCGCCTCCCACACCTTGATCTGGAAGGGCGCGCCGATCAGCGTCAGCTTCGCCTCGCCATGGCGGGAGAAGGCGGCGTCGACCCAGGCGCGCAGCAGCTCGGGGTCTTCGGTGAAGCGGGCCTCGGGCCAGCGGCGGGCGAGATCGTCAAATGTCTCCTGCTCGCCCATCTCGGCGGTGAAGCCCATGCCGCAAAGCCCCTGATCCGTGCCCATCGCGATCACCGGGCCGAAGGGGCTGTCGAACCGTCCCCAGCGGATCGCGACGCCTTCGCCGCCACGCGCGAAGGCGCCGGGCGTCATCGCTTCCCAGCGCAGCACCAGATCGTGCAGCCGGCCCGTGCCGGACAGTCCCGCACGGTCGGCCACCTCGTCGAGCGGCAGGCGTTGGCTGAGTAACTCGCGCACGAAGTCGAGCGTCAGATATTGCTGGTAGCGTTTCGGAGAGACCCCGACCCAGGCAGAGAACAGCCGCTGGAAATGCGCCGGGCTCATCGAGAGCCGCGCCGAGATCGCCTCGAGCGTCAGCAACTCGCCCGCCGCCTGTGCCGCGTCGATCTCGGCCAGCGCGCGGGCGATGACCTGATAGTGGTAGCTGTCGGCGATGTCGCTGTGGTCGTTCATCACGCACCTCTTGGGCTTTCCCCGATCCTAGGACGCGGGCGGCAGGCGCGCGACCCGAAAGCTGCGGTTTTCGCGTGGCCTTGCCCTTCGCGCGCGTGGCGGGCATTAGGAAAGCATGGCCAAGCAATTCGATTATGCCACGATGAAAGAGGTCTTCGCGCGGTTCGAAGCCTCCGAGCCCCATCCCAAGGGGGAGCTCGAGCACGTCAACGCCTATACGCTGGTGGTGGCCGTGGCGCTGTCGGCGCAGGCGACCGATGCGGGCGTGAACAAGGCCACGCGGAAGCTTTTCGCCGTGGCCGACACGCCCGAGAAGATGCTGGAGCTGGGCCTTGAGGGCGTGACCGAGCATATCAAGACGATCGGTCTCTTTCGGCAGAAGGCGAAGAACGTCATCAAGCTGAGCCAGATCCTCGTCGATCAGTATAACGGCGAGGTGCCATCCTCGCGTGCCGCGCTGCAATCGCTGCCGGGCGTGGGGCGCAAGACCGCGAATGTCGTGCTGAACATGTGGTTCGGCCATCCCGCGCAGGCGGTCGATACGCATATCTTCCGGGTCGGCAATCGCAGCGGCATCTGCCCGGGCAAGGATGTCGACGCGGTCGAGCGCGCCATCGAAGACAACGTGCCCGTCGAATACCAGCGCCACGCCCATCACTGGCTGATCCTGCACGGTCGCTATATCTGCGTGGCGCGCAAACCCAAATGTCAGGCCTGTCCGATCGTGGATCTGTGCCAGTTCGACGATAAGACCGTGTGAAACACGAGGAGAAAAACCTTTGAAACAGTATCAGGTCGTCGGCATCGGCAATGCCGTCGTGGACGTGATCGCGCAATGCGACGACAGCTTTCTCGAGCATATGGGCATCGAGAAAGGCATCATGCAACTGATCGAGCGCGAGCGCGGCGAAACGCTGTACGGCGCCATGAAAGAACGCACGCAGGCGCCGGGCGGCTCGGTTGGCAACACGATCGCGGGGCTGGGCAATCTGGGCCTGACCACCGCCTTTATCGGCCGGGTGCGCGACGACACGCTGGGGCGCTTCTACGAGGCGGCTCTGCATGGCGAGGGCACGGATTTCCCGAACCCGCCGGTGAAGGATGGCGAGCTGCCGACCTCGCGTTCGATGATCTTCGTGACGCCGGATGGTGAGCGTTCGATGAACACCTATCTGGGGATCTCGGCGGAGGTCTCGACAGAGGATGTCAGCCTCGAAGTGGTGGAGAACACGCAGATTCTGTTCCTCGAAGGCTATCTCTTCGACAAGGATCACGGGAAGGCCGCATTCCTGAAGGCGGCGCAGGGCTGTCACCGGGGCGGCGGCAAGGCGGGGATTGCGCTGTCGGACCCGTTCTGCGTCGACCGTCACCGCGCCGATTTCCGTCGCCTGGTGCGCGACCAGATGGATTACGTGATCGGCAACCAGCACGAATGGGAATCGCTTTACCAGACCGATCTGGATGCGGCGCTGGAGCAGGCGGCCGAGGAATGCGAGCTGGTGGTCTGCACCCGCTCGGGCGACGACGTGATCCTGATCCGTGGCGAGGAACGTGCCACGGTTCCAGTCAAGCGCGTGGTGCCGGTCGATGCGACGGGCGCGGGCGATCAGTTCGCGGCGGGCTTCCTCTACGGCTACGCGACGGGGCAGAACCTCGAGACCGCGGGCAAGATGGGCTGCGCCGCGGCGGCCGAAGTGATCGGCCATTACGGCGCGCGTCCGGAAGTGGATGTGAAGGCGCTCTTCGCAGAGCGCGGGCTCATCTGAACCTGCCAGGCGCGCCCGGGGAAAGGGCGCGCCGCCAGCCTTAACGCATCAGCAGCATCGGCCCGAGCGGGCGACCTGCGAGGATATGCAGGTGGTAATGCGGCACTTCCTGCACGCCATTCTCGCCCGCATTGGTAATGCCGCGATAGCCTTCGCCGCCTTCGCCCGGGCTCGCCCCGGTCATCTTGCAGACCTCGGCCACGGTGCGGTGGAAATCGACGATCTCTGCATCGCTGGCTTCAGCGCAGAAATGATCGAGCGCGACATAGGCGCCTTTCGGGATCACCAGCACATGCTCGGGCGCTTTCGGGGCGATGTCGCGGAAGGCGAGCGTATGCTCGGTCTCCAGAACGGTGTCGTTCGGGATCTCGCCGCGCAGGATTTTGGCGAAGATGTTCTGATCGTCATAGGTATAGGCCATGGCCTCTCTCCTCAGTCGCGGAAGATGTAGTCGAGTTCGGCCAATTCCTGCGCCATATCGGAGGGGATGTCGAGCGCATGGGCCAGCGCGCGTGCGTTGTCCTCGATCTCGCCGCCCTCGCGCATGAGCGCGTAATTCTCGAACTCGGCATCGCGGAGCCGTTCGGATTCATGATGCAGGTCGGCGCGGATCGTCGGCAGCATCTGATCGAGCACCTGCGGCGGCGTATGATGCCCAGCGAGGCCCACGCGTTGCGCGTGCCCCTTGAGATAGTCGTCGGAGAACTGGCACTCGATCTCGAGGATGCGGGTCTGGCATTTGTCGCGGGTGAAATCCTCGATCACGTCAAGCTCGGCCGGATCGACGCAGATCACCATGCGGTCGGCGTTCTCATGGTCGAACACCATCCGCATCAGGGCGCGGCGGTGACGGTTGCGCTTTTCAGGGCTGGTCTCGATGCCGCCGAGATCGGGCAGGGGGGCCATCTCGTTGAAAACGTAATCGAGCGCGGGGATCGAGGAGCGTTTGCGGAACTCGGCCACCAGCCGCTTCGCGACATGCCATTTCTTGCACAGGATCAGGGTCAGCGTGCGGGCGCGCCCCAAGGTCGCCTCCGCCTCCCAGAAGCGCGGTGCGAAGCGACGGCCGACGCGACCGCGCCCGGTCAGGAAGCGATGCAGCGCGCGGCCTTCGTTCGAGACGGCGAATTGGACGCCCTCGCGTGTCCACAGCTCGCCCAGACGCTGCTTCAGCTCCTTCGCCTCGGGGCTGATCTTGCGCGCGAAAAGGTAATCCTGCGCGAGCAGCAGGTCGTAATGGTCGTTGTAGAAATTCGCCGGCATACCGTAATCGGTGAACATGAGGAAGGTCAGCGTCCGGGCACGGATCTCGGTCTCGGGGATCAGGTGGTGGACGATGGTCTGAAAGAAGGTTTCGTCCGGAATCCATGTCGTGCGGAAGAACCGCATCACATCGGGCCGCGCCTTGATGAAATCGAGCACCTGCTCCATCGTGCGCCGCCGCAGGCACCACCATTGCGAGCCGATCATCATCTGCAGATCGCGCGGCACCTCGCGCGATAGCTTCAGCCGTTTCTGCAGGTTATAGGCAAGGTAGAACCGCTTGGGCTGATTGCGCTCGTTGAACCAGTGGCGATAGACCAGCCGGTCCTCCTTCATCCCGGTCTTGATCCAGCCAGACGAAAAGAAGTCGAAGCTTTCGATGTAATCGACCTCTTCAGCGTCGAGAAAGTCATGCGCGTATTCGGCCGATTTGATCTGCATGCAATCGCCCGAGAGCATGTAGAAATGCGTGGCGCGCGGGAAATCGGCGACGGCGGCTTTTACCGCCTCCAGGGTCGCGGCGACGAGGCTCCATTCGCCCCAGCCGCATTTGACGCGCTTTTTCGCGAAGGTGACATTGGGATTGGCATCGAGCGCGCTGCGCAGCTTGCGGTAATGCTCTGGTTTGGCGCGGGCATCGAAATGGATCGCCACATAATCGCCGGTCTGCGTCAGTCGTTCCGCCTGAGCGATGATCCCGTCCGGGTCCTTATGGGTCAGAAGAATAAAGGCGATTCGGGCCATACGGGAAACGATGCGCTGTCACTTGCTGGTATTATCCGACTTGTTAGCCGGAATGAGCGTTGAAAAGACAGGGTTTCTTTGCTCTTTACTCGATATTTATTATGTCTGCGTCACCCATTCACGGGTGCGCGACCTTCTGGAGGGCTTTGAATGGGATTTCCCGGAACCTGGATGACCGAGAGCGAAAGCATGGTGTATCGCGTCGTGCCGAAATGCGCCTGCTCCTCCATCGGGCAGATCATGTTCTATTCCGACCACGGGAAATTCTTCGACGGCGACATCCACGATTCCAAGACCGGGCTGCATAAGTGGTCGCAGGAGGAAAGCCAGACGCCGATCACCGAGAACGTGGTGGCGCACAAAAGCTACGCCTTCACCTGCGTTCGCAACCCGTATCAGCGCATCCTGTCGAGCTTCTTCGACAAGATCGCGGGCATCCAGCGCAACGGCAAACGCTATCGCGGAAATCTGGTGCCGCAGCTCGTGCAGAAGTACGGGATTGAGGTCGGCTCGCCGGAAGATAACTTCGATTTCGACCAGATCGCCTCGTTCCGCCGCTTCTTGCTGTTCGCGCGAGACACGATCCGCTGGCGCCGCCCGATGGAGCCGGACATTCACTGGTCGTCCATGTCGGGCCATATCTCGACCTTCATCGTCAATGGCGGGCGCTACGACAACATCTTCTTTACCGAGAAATTCAACGAAGGGATGCAGTCGGTGCTCGACGCGGTCGAGACGCCGGTGAAGGTCGATCTGGCCGACGTGCCGCGGTTCAACGAATCCGAAGGGCACGGGCCGAAGCGTGCGCATAAGGTCAGCGATTATTTTGACGACCTGTCGCGCCACCTGATCTGGGAAATCTACAAGAAGGATTTCCAGCTGTTCCAATACGATTTCGACGATCCGGATAACAAGATGCCGGTGGGCGAGGTCGATCTGGACGAGGTGCACGCAAAGCTGGGCGACTGATCACCAGCGTTTCAGCGCGTCCTCATCCTCATCCTTCGCGGCGACCCAGGAGGTGCCTTCGGGCCCGTGTTCCTTCTTCCAGAAGGGCGCGCGGGATTTCAGGTAATCCATCAGGAATTCGGCCGCCTCGAAGGCAGCGACTCGGTGGCGTGCGGCGGTGGCGACCATCATGATCTGCTCGCCCACGGCGAGACGTCCATGGCGGTGGATCACGGTCACGTCCGACAGGGACCAACGCTCGACCGCCTGATCCACGATACCCGCGATCGCGCGTTCGGTCATGCCGGGGTAATGCTCCAGCTCCAATGCTTCCATCGCGCCGGTGTCGTCGCGCACGATCCCGGTGAAGCTGACGACCGCGCCGACATCCGCGCGGCCCGTGCCGAAATCGGCAAGCTCTGCGCCCAGATCGAAGGGCTCGGCCTGAACGGAGACTTTCATCTCAGCCTCCCGTCATCGGCGGGAAGAAGGCCACCTCGCGCACACCTTCGAGCGGCGCATCGAACTCTGCCAAGTCCTGATCGAGCGCGACCCGCAGCGCCGAGATGTCGGCAAAGGCCGCCTCGTAGCGCGGCTCGCGCGCTTTCAGCTCCTCGACCAGATCGGCCACTGTTTTTGCCTCGGTCTCGACCTTTTCCCTCGGCAGGCCGATCCGCTCGCGGACCCATGCGAAATAGAGAACGTCAATCATGGCTCGGCTCCTTCAGATAGGGCAGGGCCTTGCGGAAATAGTCCCAGCCGGTGATCGCGGTCAGCACGGCGGCGATCCAGATCAGCGCAAGCCCCACATGGGTCGCGACATCGGCGGGGGTGGCGCCCATGCGGATATCACCTTCCCCCGCGCGCGGGGCCTGACCCTGTTCGAGATAGGCGAGCCCGGTACCGAGGAACAGCACCGCGATCGCCACCATCTGCGCGGTCGTTTTCCACTTCGCGAGCTTGGTCACCCGCAGCCGCCCGGCATCCGCGCCGAGGAATTCGCGCAGCCCCGAGACGAAGACCTCGCGGAACAGGATCACGGTGGCGGGCAGGATCAGCCAGGGGTTCATGCCCGAGTAGCCGGTCAGCACCACAAGCGCGATCACCACCATCGCCTTGTCTGCGATCGGGTCGAGCATCGCGCCGAAGCGGCTCTCCTGTTTCCACGCCCGGGCAAGGTAGCCATCGAACCAGTCAGTGATTGCTGCGCCGATGAACAGCGCGAGCGCCAGCCAGTCGGCCCAGGGCCGCGAGAAATAGAGGAACATGACCGCCACGCCCGGGGCAGCCAAGAGCCTGAGCACGGTCAGGATATTGGGAAGGGTCCATTTCATGGGAGGCAACCTAGCTGCGTGCTTGGCAAAGCGGAAGAGGGCGCGTTAACGGGTCGCGGGATCGCGATATGCATGCACCGTGCCGCGTCGGTCGGTCACATGCCAGTCTCCGGGACTGTCCCCCGGCGTGAAATGGTCGGACGTGATCGGCACTTTGCCATGCCCACCGGGGATGTCGAGCACATAGGTCGGCAGCATGGTGCCCGAGCAGCGGCGGCGCAGCTCGGCCATCAGCGCGCGGCCTTCCGCGATGGTGGTGCGGAAATGCGAGGTACCGCGCGCGAGGTCGCAATGGTGCAGGTAATAGGGTTTGACGCGCAGCTTGGTCAGGGCGCGGAACAGGCCCTCCAACGCGTCGGCACTGTCGTTGATGCCCCGCAGCAGTACGGTTTGAGAGAGCATTGGGATGCCGCGATCGACAAGTCGGGCGATGGCGTCGCGAGCGACAGGCGTAAGTTCCTGCGCGTGGTTGGTGTGCAGCACGATCCACGCAGTAGGCGCCTTGCGCAACAGAGCGCAAAGCTGATCGGTGATGCGCTCTGGCGCAACGACCGGAACGCGGGTGTGGAGCCGGACCTGGTCGAGATGGGGGATGCCGGAAAGACGCTCCAGCACCGCGCCGAGCCTGCGCGTCGACAGCGTCAGCGGATCGCCCCCGGTCAGGATCACCTCGCGAATGGCCGGGGTCGCGGCGATATAGTCGAGCGCCTGCGTCAATTGGTCTTCCGGCAGCGGCCCGTTCTCCCCCACCGTCTCGCGGCGGAAGCAGAAGCGGCAATAAACATCGCAGGTCTTGGTGATGTGCAGGATCACCCGGTCCGGATAGCGATGCGTCAGCCCGGGCGCTGGGGAATGGGCATCGTCGCCGATGGGGTCTTCCATTTCTTCGGGGCGGGTCACCAGCTCCGCCGCGGAGGGCACGAATTGCGCGGCCACCGGATCGGTCGGATCGGCGATGGCCCCACGCATCTCGGGTGTCACGCGGATGCGGAATTCCTTGGCGACGCGCTCCAGATCGACGCGCGCCCCCGAGGCGGTCAGCCCGTCGCGTTCGAGATCGGCCACGCGGGTCAGCGCGCGGGGGTGGCGGCTGTGATCGGTCATCTCAGCCCTTCTCGTTGAAGAAATTGTGGATGGTCTCGGCCATCGCCTCGGAGATGCCGTCGACCTCCATAAGATCGATCGGCGCCGCGCGGCTCACCGCCTTGGCGGAGCCGAAATGCGCCAGCAGCGCGCGTTTGCGGGCCGCGCCGATGCCCGGAATTTCATCCAGCGGGTTCGCCATCTGCGCCTTGGCGCGTTTCGCGCGGTGCGTGCCGATGGCCCAGCGGTGCGCCTCGTCGCGCAGACGCTGGATGTAATAGAGGACCGGCGATTGCCGGGGCAGGGCGATCGGGCGCTGGCCGGTGCGGTGGAATTCTTCCTTGCCGTGGTCGCGGTCGACGCCCTTCGCGACGCCGACCATCGCGACGTCACTCACGCCCATCTCGTCCATGATCTCGCGCACCGCCGAGACCTGGCCGGCGCCGCCGTCGATGAGCAGCAGATCGGGCCAGGATTCGGATTTGCGCTCTGGGTCTTCCTTCAGCAAGCGGGTGAAGCGGCGCGTCAGCACCTCTTTCATCATCCCGAAATCGTCGCCCGGCGTCAGGTCCGCGTTCTTGATGTTGAACTTGCGATACTGGCTTTTGATGAATCCTTCCGGCCCCGCGACGATCATCCCGCCCACGGCATGCGCGCCCTGAATATGCGAGTTGTCGTAGACCTCGATCCGCTGCGGGGGTTTCTCCAGCCCGAAAGCTTCGGCCACGCCAGCCAGCAGCTTCGCCTGCGCCGCGGATTCCGACATCTTCCGACCGAGGCTCTCGCGGGCGTTGCGCGCGGCGTTCTCGACGAGTTCGGCTTTCTCGCCCCGTTGCGGCACGGTGATCTCGACCTTGCGCTCGGCGCGCTCGGAGAGGAATTCGCTTACCAGTTCCTCATCCTCGACCGGGTGCGACAGCAGGATCAGCTTCGGCGGCGGGCGGTTGGTGTAGAACTGCGCGATGAAGGCCTGCAGGATTTCGGGCGCCTCGGCGCCGGAGCCGGTCTTCGGGTAGAAGTCGTGATTGCCCCAGCTTTGGTTCGCGCGGATGAAGAAAACCTGAACACAGGCCTGCCCGCCTTCCTGATGGAGCGCGATGACATCGGCCTCGGCGGTGGTACGAGGATTGATCCCCTGGCTTTGCTGCACGTTGGTCAGCGCCTTGATCCGGTCACGGAGCGCCGCGGCGCGCTCGAACTCCATATCGTCCGAGGCTTGCTGCATCTGCTCCGCCAATTCGCGCTGGATCGTGGTGGACTTGCCCTGCAGGAAGCGCTTCGCATCGTCGACCAGCGCTGCGTAATCCTCCTCGGAGATCTTGCCGACGCAAGGCCCCGAACAGCGTTTGATCTGGTATTGCAGACAGGGGCGTGTGCGGGTCTCGAACATCGAATCCGAGCAGTTGCGCAGCAGGAACACCCGCTCCAGCTGGTTCAGCGTGCGGTTCACCGCGCCAGCGCTCGCGAAGGGGCCGAAGTAATGTCCCTTCTCTTTGCGCGCGCCGCGATGCTTCTTGATCATCGGGTAGGGGTGATCGGTCGCGATCAGGATGTTGGGGAAGCTCTTGTCGTCGCGTGCGAGAACGTTGTAGCGCGGCTTGAGCTGCTTGATCAGGTTCTGCTCGAGCAGCAGCGCCTCGGTCTCGGTCCGCGTCGTGAGGAACATCATCGAGGCGGTCTCGAAGATCATCCGCGCGATCCGTGCCGAGTGTCCCGAGGGCCGCGCATAGTTCGAAACCCGCGCCTTCAGGTTGCGCGCCTTGCCCACATAGAGCACCTCGCCCTTCGCGTTCAGCATCCGGTACACGCCGGGCGATCCGTCGAGACGCTTGAGGTAATCCGCGATCAGAGCATGGCCCGTCAGCCCGTGTTGCGGGCGCGTGGCCGCCGGGGGATCGAGGGTGTCCTTGTTGTTCTCGTCATCATTCATGAGCAGGCTTCGATTCTCCCCCGTGGCTGCAACCTCGCGCGACCGTTTTCAAGAAAAAACATGTCCACGAAATTTGGGGATAAGTCTGTTGGCAAACATGTGGGACCGCGGGTTCCGACCTTAATATAAGGGTTGATCGAGTGTTTGCCCGTTTTTTGAGCAATTGCGGAGCGCATTGATTTCATTGAGAAATTTTCTGAACATTTGCCAAGCTATTGAAAGGATTAATACTTTTGTGACGGTCTCGTTACAGGCCCCCGCGCAGTGCACAACTTCGGCCTGTGATTCGATTTCAGGCTCATTCCGGACCTAATACATCGGGCGTCCGCCAGCCTAGATGTTGGCCGCCATCTACGCAGAGCAACTGCCCTGTGACGGCCGGCGCATCCATGAAATATCCCAGCGCTGCGACGATATCCGCAGGGTCCGCGCCACGCTCAAGGATCGTCGCCGCGCGCTGCCGGTTGAAGTGATCTTCCGACTGGCGCGCGCCCTGCAGGGTGGGGCCGGGGCCGATCGCGTTCACCCGGATATCGGGGGCCAGCGCCTGCGCGCCGGTCTGGGTCAGCGTCCACAGCCCCATCTTCGCGAGTGAGTAGGTCATGAACTCGGGCGTCAGCTTGCGCATCCGCTGATCGACCATGTTGACCACCAGGGCACGGGCCTTGGGTTCCGCGCCTGAGCGGTCGGCTTGCGGAGCCTGTGCCGCGAAATGCTGGATCAGCACGAAGGGTGCGCGCAGATTGGAGCCAATATGCCGGTCCCAGCTTTCGCGCGTAGCCGAGCGGATCGTGTCGTATTCGAAGATCGAGGCATTGTTGATCAGCAGATCGAGCGGCCCGTCGAGCAGTTGCGCCGCATGCGGCACCAGTGCCGCCGTCGCTGCCTCGTCCAGCAGGTCGGCCTGGACGATCTCGGCGCGCACGCCCTTCGCGCGGGCCTCCGCTGCCGTGGCCTCCGCGTCCTCCGCGGAGCCGTGATAATGGATCGCGACGTCCAGGCCGCGTTCGGCCAGATAAAGCGCCATCGCGCGCCCCAGCCGCTTCGCGCCGCCTGTCACCAATGCTCGTTTCATGCGCTGCCTCCAATGAAGAGGGCCACCATATAGGCCAGATAAGCCACGGAAAAAGCGATACCGACGCCGCGGGTGATCACGCGGTTGCCGAAGATGAATGGCGCGAGCGCGATCGAGGCGGCTGCCATGACCCAAAGGTCGATCTGCAGCATCTGCCGAGGCACCGGAATATCGCCGAACAGCCCCGCAACGCCGATGATGCAGAGCAGGTTGAAGATGTTCGAGCCCACGACGTTGCCGAGCGCGAGGTCCGAGCGGCCTTTCATCGCCGCCGTGATCGAGGTCGCCAGCTCCGGCAGCGAGGTGCCGAGCGCCACCAGCGTCAGGCCGATCACCGCATCCGAGATGCCCATGGCGCTGGCGATCTCCGAGGCGCCGCTGACCAACCAGTTCGCGCCCAGCGGCAAGCCGACGAGGCCCGCGAGAACGTAAAGCCCGATCCGCCAGAGCGGCATCTTCGGATCGACGCTTTCGATCTCTTCATTCGCCTCGGTCTCGGCCGCGCTCCCGTTGCCGCGATTGGCGCGATGGGCGCGCGCCTCGCGGATCTGCCGGAACAGGACGATGCTCAGAGCAAAGAGCAGAAGCAGCCCCTGCGCCCAGCGGATCGGGCCCATGAAACAGACGAGAATGAACAGAATCGTCGCGCCCATCATCAGCACGAAGCTTTCGCGCGTGTCGTGCAGGTCGGTGCGGATCGCGGAGATGATCGCCGGCAGTCCCAGCACCAGCAGGATATTCGCGATATTCGAGCCCACGACGTTTCCGAGCGCGATGCTCGGCGCATTGTCGAGGACGGCGGCGACGGAGACCATCAGCTCGGGCGCGGAGGTGCCGAAGGCCACGACAGTAAGCCCGACGATCAGCGCCGGAATGCCAAGGCGCAGCGACATCGCCACCGCGCCTTTCACCAGCAGATCGCCCGCCACGACCAGCAACGCCAGCCCGGCAATGATCTCGCCGAAATCCCAGATCATGACCGGCGCTCCGTCTTCTTGCTCTTGGTCTTGGAGGTCGTCTTGCAGGGGCAGGGGCCGCGTCCTATTTTCGGACGTCCGCAATCGGGACAACGTGCCGACAGCCGGCCCGGACCGCGCGGGCCCTTGATCTTCGGCATCCGCAGCTTGCCGAACATGGCGAGCACCGCCATGACGACCAGGAAGAGGGTCATGCCCTTGATGAGCATCGGGTTACAGCCCGTATCGCGCCCAGAGCGCGCGCTCTTCGGTCGTGTCGATAAGTGCGCCTGCCGTCGCCGCCGCCATCTCGCCGCCGATCTGCGCGCCGAAACGCCGGAAGAGAGAACGCTTGGGCGCATAGGGCACGATGCGTGTCTTCTCGCCGTAGATTTCTTTCAGCTTCGGTACCGCATGGGCCAGCCCGTCGATCAGGCCGGTCTTCTCGGCCAGCGCTTGTCGCCCGGTCCAGATATCGCCGGTAAAGAGGTCGCGATCCGAGGCCAGTTTTGCACCGCGCCGGGACACGACATGTTCCTTGAAGCTGACATGCATGTCCTCGAGCAGCTTGTTCAGCCGCGCGACGTCCTCGTCCTTTTCTGGGCGGAACGGGTCCATGAAACTTTTCGAGCCGCCTGCCGTGTGCACACGGCGCTGGATTCCGTGACGGCTGATGAACTCGTCGAGGCCGAACCCTGCCGAGATCACACCGATCGAGCCCACGACCGAAGTCGGGTCGGCCCAGATCTGGTCGGCGGCGCAGGCGAGCCAATAGCCGCCCGAGGCCGCGACGTCTTCGACGAAGGCATGCACGGGAATACCTTTTTCGTCCGCGAGCCTGCGGATACGCCCCGCGATCAGCGCCGATTGCACGGGCGATCCGCCGGGCGAATTGATCATCAGGGCCACCGCCGCCGGTTTCCCGCGGGAAAAAGCCCGCTCGATGATCGGGGCCATCGCGGCATCCGACAGGCCGGGCGATCCCGGGCGCGAGATGCCAATGGCACCGTGCAGACGGATCACCGCGACGAAGGGCGATTTCTTGACGAAGGGGAGACGTTGGATCAGGCTCATGTGAGGGATGTAGAGGCTCACCCCTGCCCGCGCAAGCACGGCGATGACGGTTCCTGTCCGCGCCTGTTCGCGATTGAACCAGTCGTGACTTGCTGGCCGGGGCATGCTCGCCCCATCATCGGGGCCGGGAGGATGGAAATGACCGAAGACGACAGGCTCGCCGCGATTCTGGCGGATCATGCGGGGCGCGAAGGTGCGCTGCTGCCCATTCTTCACGATGTGCAGGCCGCTTACGGCTGCGTGCCCGCCGATAGCTATCAGCCGATTGCCGATGCGCTGCGGTTGAGCCGGGCGGAGGTGGCGGGCGTCGTCTCCTTCTATCACGATTTCCGCGATGCGCCCGCGGGCAAGCATGTGATCAAGCTGTGCCGTGCCGAGGCCTGCCAATCGATGGGCGGGACGGAGATGATCGCGCGGCTGGAGCGCGCGCTCGGCATGAAAGTCGGAGAAACGAAGGGAGACGTGACCCTTGAGGCGGTCTACTGCCTCGGGCTGTGTGCCTGCGCGCCCGCCGCGATGGTGGGCGATCAGTTGGTCGGGCGGGCGACGCCCGAGCGGATCGAGGCTCTGGTTGCGGAGGTCTCGGCATGAAGATCTGGGTTCCCTGCGATGCCGCTGCCGTAGCCTGTGGGGCCGATGAGGTCGCGGCGGCGATTGCCTCGGCGGCTGGTCTGAGCGGCGAAACGGTCGAGATCATCCGCAACGGCACGCGCGGGATGATCTGGCTGGAGCCTTTGGTCGAGATCGAGCGCGACGGTGTGCGCTACGGCTTCGGCCCGATGACGCCCGAGGACGTACCTGCGCTGTTCGAAGACGGCGATCACCCGAAGGCGCTCGGCCCGGTCGAGGAAATCCCCTTCTTCGCAAAACAGACCCGCCTGACTTTCGCGCGCTGCGGTCGGACCGATCCGCTGTCGCTGTCCGATTATGAGGCGGGCGAGGGCTGGCAGGGTCTCAAGCGTGCGTTGGAACTGAGCGGGGAGCAGACCATCGAAGAGGTCACCACATCGGGGCTGCGCGGTCGTGGCGGTGCGGGCTTCCCGACCGGCATAAAATGGAAGACTGTCGCCGGGGCAGAGGCCTCGCAGAAATATATCGTCTGCAACGCGGACGAAGGCGATAGCGGCTCTTTCGCGGATCGGATGCTGATGGAAGGCGATCCCTTCTGCCTGCTCGAGGGCATGGCGATTGCCGGTCTTGCGGTCGGCGCGACCAAGGGCTTCATCTATGTCCGTTCGGAATATCCCCACGCGATCCGCACGCTGAACGCAGCGATCAAGGCAGCGCGCGCGGCCGGGATCATCGGCGACAGCCTGATGGGGCAGGGGCCGGCCTTCGATCTGGAGGTGCGCGTCGGCGCGGGCGCCTATATTTGCGGCGAGGAGACCTCGCTTCTCAATTCGCTCGAAGGAAAGCGCGGGATGGTGCGCGCCAAGCCGCCGCTGCCCGCGCTGGAAGGCGCGTTCGGCAAGCCGACCGTGGTGAACAACGTGCTCTCGCTGGCCGCCGTGCCGTGGATCTTGATCCACGGCGGCGCTGCCTATGCCGAGTTCGGGCTGGGTCGCTCGCGCGGGACGATCCCGCTTCAGATCGCGGGCAACGTCAAACATGGCGGGTTGTTCGAGACCGGTTTCGGGATGTCGCTCGGCACGCTGGTCAACGAGATCGGCGGCGGTACGGCTTCGGGTCGTCCGTTCAAAGCGGTGCAGGTGGGCGGACCGCTGGGCGCCTATCACGGGCCGGACGATTTCGATTTGCCGGTCTGCTACGAGGCTTTCGCCGATCAGGGTGGCCTCGTGGGCCATGCCGGTTTCGTGGTGCATGACGACAGCGCCGACATGCTCGCGCTCGCCCGCTACGCGATGGAGTTCTGCGCCGTCGAGAGCTGCGGGAAATGCACGCCCTGCCGGATCGGCGCGGTGCGGGGCATGGAAACGCTCGACCGCGTGGCGGCGGGCGACCCGGCGGCGATCGAGTTGCTGCACGAGCTATGCGAAGTGATGGAGAAGGGCTCGCTCTGCGCGATGGGGGGCTTCACGCCCTTCCCGGTGCGCTCGGCGATCCGGCTTTTCCCGCAAGAATTCTCGCTCTCACAGGAGGCTGCGGAATGAAGGATTTCATCATCCCCGACGGAGTGCACGGGCCGAAACTCTCCGATATGGGCACGCCTGCCAAATCGGGCCCGCCTGTGACGCTGGTGATTGACGGCATGGATGTGAGCGTGCCCGAGGGCACCTCCGTGATGCGCGCCGCCGCCGAGGCCGGGATCACCGTGCCGAAGCTGTGTGCGACCGATATGCTCGACGCTTACGGCTCGTGCCGTCTTTGCGTGGTCGAGATCGAGGGGATGCGCGGAACGCCTGCGTCGTGCACCACGCCCGTGCGCGAAGGCATGGTCGTGAAAACCCAGACCGAGCAGCTGCACAGGCTGCGTCGCGGGGTGATGGAGCTTTATATCTCCGATCACCCGCTCGACTGTCTGACCTGCGCGGCGAACGGCGATTGCGAATTGCAGGACATGGCAGGGGCCGTGGGCCTGCGCGACGTGCGCTACACGCCGGGCGAGAACCATGTCGAGACGCGCGCGGCGGACGGCGCCAATCCGCTCTATATTCCGCGCGACGACTCCAACCCGTATTTCTTCTACGATCCGTCGAAATGCATCGTCTGCATGCGCTGCGTGCGCGCCTGCGAAGAGGTGCAGGGCACTTTCGCGCTGACCGTGGACGGGCGCGGCTTCGACGCCCGCATCTCGACCGGTACGGAAGATTTCCTGAACTCGGATTGCGTCAGCTGCGGCGCCTGTGTGCAGGCCTGCCCGACAGCGACCCTGCAGGAGAAGACCGTCGACGAGATCGGCGTGCCGGAGCGTTCCGTGGTTACGACCTGTGCCTATTGCGGCGTGGGCTGCTCTTTCGAGGCGCAGATGCGCGGCGACCAGCTGGTGCGCATGGTGCCGTGGAAAGAGGGCAAGGCGAACCGTGGCCATAGCTGCGTGAAGGGCCGTTTCGCCTGGGGCTATGCGAACCATGGCGACCGCATCCTCAACCCGATGATCCGCGACAGCATCACTGACCCGTGGCGCGAAGTGTCGTGGGAAGAGGCGCTGGAATTTGCTGCCAACGGCATCAAGCGCGCGCAGGCCAAGCACGGCAAGGATTCAGTGGGCGTCATCACCTCGTCGCGCTGCACCAATGAGGAGACCTTCCTCGTGCAGAAACTCGCCCGCGCGGTTATGGGCACGAACAACACCGATACCTGCGCCCGGGTCTGCCATTCGCCGACCGGCTACGGGCTGAAGCAGACCTTCGGGACCTCGGCTGGCACGCAGGATTTCGACTCCGTCGAGCAGGTGGATTGCGCCGTGGTCATCGGGGCGAACCCGACCGACGGCCATCCGGTTTTCGCCTCGCGGCTGCGCAAAAGGCTGCGGCAGGGCGCGAAGCTGATCGTCGTGGACCCGCGCCGGATCGATCTGCTGGAGACCCCGCATATGGGCGAGGGGCATCACCTACCGCTACGTCCGGGAACCAATGTCGCGGTGCTTACCGCGATGGCCCATGTGATCGTCACCGAGAAGCTTTTCGACGAGGCGTTCATCCGCGAGCGCTGCGATTGGGACGAATGGACGGATTATGCCGAGTTCGCCGCCGATCCGGCCCATTCTCCCGAGGCGGTCGAAGAGTTGACCGGCGTGCCGGCCGACGCGCTGCGTCACGCCGCGCGGACCTATGCCGCCGCGCCGAACGGGGCGATCTATTACGGGCTGGGCGTGACCGAGCACAGCCAGGGCTCGACCACCGTGATCGCCATTGCCAACCTCGCGATGATGACCGGCAATATCGGACGCCCCGGTGTGGGGGTGAACCCGCTGCGGGGGCAGAACAACGTGCAGGGCTCGTGCGATATGGGCTCCTTCCCCCACGAACTGCCGGGCTATCGCCATGTCTCGGACGACTCCGTGCGCGCGGTGTTCGAAGCGGAATGGGGTAGGACGCTCGACCCCGAGCCGGGGCTGCGTATTCCCAATATGCTCGACGCCGCCGTCGCGGGGGACTTCAAGGCGATCTACATTCAGGGTGAGGATATTCTGCAATCCGATCCCGATACCCATCACGTGGCCGCGGGCCTCGCGGCGATGGATTGCGTGATCGTGCATGACCTCTTCCTGAACGAGACCGCGCGCTACGCCCATGTCTTTTTGCCGGGCTCCACCTTCCTCGAGAAGGACGGGACCTTCACCAATGCCGAGCGCCGGATCAACCCGGTGCGCAAGGTCATGGCGCCGAAAGCAGGGCTGGCCGACTGGGAGGCGACGCAGGCGCTGGCCAATGCGCTGGGCGCGGGATGGAGTTACACCCACCCGTCCGAGATCATGGCCGAGATTGGTCGTACGACGCCCGCCTTCGCGGGCGTGACCTACGACCTGATCGACCGTATGGGCTCGGTGCAGTGGCCTTGTAACGATGCGCATCCGCAAGGCTCGCCGGTGATGCATGAACATGGCTTCGTGCGCGGCAAGGGGCGGTTCATCCGCACGGCCTATGTCGCGACCGAGGAGCGCACCGGGCCGCGCTTCCCGCTGCTGCTGACCACCGGGCGCATCCTGTCGCAGTATAACGTGGGCGCGCAGACGCGGCGGACCGAGAATTCCGTCTGGCATGCCGAGGACCGGCTGGAAATTCACCCGCATGATGCCGAGACGCGCGGCATTCGCGAGGGCGACTGGGTCCGGCTCACCAGCCGAGCGGGCGAGACGTCCTTGCGCGCGACGATCACCGATCGGGTCTCGCCCGGCGTCGTCTATACGACTTTCCACCACCCCGAAACGCAGGCGAACGTCGTCACAACCGACAATTCCGACTGGGCGACGAACTGCCCGGAATACAAGGTGACGGCGGTGCAGGTGGGGCTGTCGAACGGGCCCTCGGACTGGCAGGAGCTCTACACCGCGCAGACCAAGTTGACCCGCCGCGTCGAGGCTGCTGAATGACGGCGACCGATTGGGAAATGCCCAGCGGCGCTGTGCAGCGCCTTGCCGAGGAAGTGCCCGTGGCGCTGTCTTTCGACGGGGTGACGCAGGCGGTGATGATGGCGAGCCCCGCCGATCTGGAGGATTTCGCACTCGGATTCGCGCTCTCTGAAGGGCTCATCGAGGACGCGTCCGAGATTACCCGGCAGGAGCTCGAAGTGACCGAGGCCGGGATCGAAGCGCGCAACTGGCTGGCAGCTCCCGCAGGCGCCCGGTTTGCCGAACGCCGCCGCGCTACGATGGGGCCGGTGGGCTGCGGGCTCTGCGGGATCGAGCAACTGGAGGAGGCGCGGCGCAAGCTCGCTCCGGTTCTCCCGCCCGCCTTTACCATGACGCCGGAACAGGCCTCGGAGGCGCTCGAGACCCTGCGTGACCATCAGCCTCTGCAGGACGAAACCCGCGCCGCCCATGCGTCGAGCTTCTGGCAGCCGGGCAAGGGGATCGTGCTGACGCGCGAAGATGTCGGCCGCCACAACGCCCTCGACAAGCTGATCGGGGCGCTGATCCGGGGCGGGATAGACCCGGCGAGCGGCGCGCTGGTGATGACCTCGCGGCTTTCGGTCGACCTGATCCAGAAGGTCGCGACCCTACGTATTCCGGTGATAGTCGGCCCCTCCGCCCCCACCGCTTTGGCGGTGAGCGAGGCGCGGGACGCGGGCCTTACCGTGATTGCACGCGCAGGCCGGGGCCTCGCGCTTTACACCGCGCCGCAGGAGGCCACCGCATGAAGCCTGAGAAACTCGCCGGGATGGCCAATCAGATCGCACAGTTCTTCGAAAGCCAGCCCGGCGATCAGGCGCATGCCGTGGCAGATCACATCAATGCCAATTGGGCGCCCACGATGCGCGACACGTTCCTCGCGGCGGCGGACAAGCTGGAGCTGCACCCGCTGGTGAAAGCGGCCCTGCCGGATATCCGTCCCCCTCAGCGCGGCTGATCGCCCGGCGTCACGATTGGCGCGACCGAGAGGGTGAACTTCGCCTCATCCGCGAAGGGGTAGGGGGCCGCGAACCGCTGCCCCGGTCCGATCGTCCAGTCGGGATGGCCTGGATAGGTCGCGCGCGGAAGACCTGCCCCGGACATATCATCTGCGCATCGTCAAGCCCGCGCGCACCGCCGAGCGCGGTGCGGTACAGGGTCTGGATCACGAAATAGGTGACGATGCTCAGCGGCCAGATCGCATCGGGCAGGCTGCGGCTTGCGATACGGGGCATGGGCTCGGCGCATATGCCGGCGGTGCGGCAGGGGAGGGCGCCACGGGAAAAGTCTGGAGCATGGCGCAGCTATTGGCTTGCAGATCGGCCGCGCATGGCGGGCGGGACTCGATACCAACTTCGGGGCGCGGGCCAAAGCGCCACGGGCGTCTGCCGCCTGACATGAGCGTTTGGAGAATCTGCGGCAATATCGGGCGGGGAGCCGCGAGAGATCAGGCCTCTTTCGTACGCTCTATATAGGCGCGCAATTCCTCGGCCTCGTGACGCGCGTCGCGCAATCCATCCATCGCCGCGCGCAGCTCGGCCTCGGTCTGGCTGAGCTGATTGGCCAGTTCCGCCTCGCGCTGCTCGACATAGACGAGCGCCTGATCGCGGGTCTCCTCGGCTTCATGCAACGCCTGCGCCATCTGCTCCAGCTCGCCCATATCGGCCTGGCTCACACGGGTGAGGCGGTGGATCAGCCAGCTTGCGAACCAGCCAAGCGCGAAAGCCACGAAAAGGATGATCGCTGTGGCGATGATGAATTCGTCTCTGTTCATATGGCGTCCCTTCAGCCCTTCGACAGGTCCTCCGGCCGGGATTGCGGGCGCGGCGTCTTCTCGCCGGGCGTCTCGACCGGAATTTCTTCTTGTTGCGGGGGCTGTTGCCCCGGTTCTGCGGCGGTGTCCCCATCGCCGGATTTGTCCTGCGCGCCGTTCTCGGTGGCGGGGGCGCCGTCATCGGTCACGGCGCCGTTCCAGTGCGGCTCGCCAGCGCCATCCCCAGTCCCCTCGTCAGCGCCTGCCGTGGCGTCTGCCGTGGCATCGGGCAGCGCCTCGTCACCCACCGGCGCCTCGTCCAGCAGCACGAACTCGATCCTGCGGTTCTGCTCGCGGCCGGCTTCGGTGTCGTTCGAGGCGATGGGCTGGGCTTCGCCGTAGCCTTTTGCCTCCAGGTTGCCGATCAGCACGCCACGGTCCAGAAGCCCGCGGATCACCGCCTGCGCGCGCTGTTGCGAGAGCTGCAGGTTCATTTCCTCGCGGCCCTGATTGTCGGTATAGCCGGCCACTTCCATCTTGAAGTCGGTGCAGTTCTTCATCGCCTTCGCCAACGCGTCGAGCGCGTCGAGGCTTTCCGCGGCGACCTGCGCCGAACCCGGATCGAAATCGACCTTCTTCTTCTTCAGCGTGTCGTTCAGGCGGGCCACGCACTCCTTGCCGGTCGGCAGGGCGAGCTGCTCATCGAGGCGCTTGTCGTATTTCACGCTCAGGTCGATCTGCGCATCTTCGCCAAGCTCGCTCGTCAGAATGCGCGAGATCGTGTCGGAGGCCTGCGGATCGCCCGAGACGCCGCTGACCGAGATGCCGTCGGGGGTCACGGTGACCTTGCCTTCGTGCAGCACCGACAGGGCGTCTAGGGCGGCCAGCGTGCGTACCGGCCAACCGGCGGGAAGCTCCTTGTCGACGCGGGTCGCGCCATGGACATTGGCATGGCCGAGCTTGGCGCGTGCGTAGCTCTCGACGGTCTGGCGCTCACGCGCATCGGTCACGCGGCCCTTCAGGTCGACATGGCCGTTGCCGTCGCGGGTGGCGGTGAAGCTCGCCTCGCCGGCTTTCGCATCGGGGGCGGGCTCGCGCTTGGCCTTGAGCGAAAACACCCCGGGCAGGTTCGATTCCAGCTCACCCACGACATCGTCGAATTGCTGCTGATCGACGGTCGAAGGCACATCCAGCGCGATATCGGCATCCGAGAAGGTCACCGAGCCCGCGCCGAGATCGCCGAGCGCCTTGATCGCCATCTGCGCGGCCTTGGACCAGTCGGGCGAAGGCGTGCCCATCCCGATCGTGCAGCTCAGCGTGCCTTTCGCGCCCGCCGCGCGGGCCGCAGTCAGGATGCGGTCGCGCGCACGTTCGTTATCGGCGGAGCAGGCGTCGAAATGCGGGCCTTCCGCCTTGTCGATGAGAAAGCGCAGCGTGAAGGGGGTGATCACGGGGCGCGGTGCGGAGATGTCGAAGCTGAGCTTGAGATCGGAGGGGCGGCGGCGTGCCAGCGAAGTCTCCACTCGCCCCTTTTCGGCGGGGCTGTCGGTGATCGCCTCCACCGAGACTTTGCCCGCGCTGACCGACACTTTCGAGCGCGGCAGCGTCTCGAGCGTC
Organism: Thioclava sp. IC9; assembly: GCF_002213225.1. Classification (NCBI taxonomy): domain Bacteria; kingdom Pseudomonadati; phylum Pseudomonadota; class Alphaproteobacteria; order Rhodobacterales; family Paracoccaceae; genus Thioclava; species Thioclava sp. IC9. Next base: position 447,084 of record NZ_NBNX01000003.1, on the reverse strand, counting down.
GTCATCGCGAATTTCATCGCCTCGTCCCAACCGCCGGGCACCGGGTAATCGGCGCTCTCCAGCATGTCGGTGACGCCATCCTCGCCTGCGACTTTCGAGAGCTTCTCCACGATCGCCTCGCGGTCGATCGAGGATGGCACCAGCCCGATCAGCGAGATGCCGTTCTCGTTGCGCAGCATTTCCAGCGAGAAGGCGGGTGGCGTGATCGGCTTCGTGATCTGGGTGTCGGTATTGTCGACGACCCGCGAGCTGTCGACGTATTTGTCGACCTCGGAAACGGCGCGGAAGCGCTCGGCCTCGGTCGGGGCGGTGCCGGAGAGGATCACCTGCAGCCCATCGGTATGGATACGCATCCAGCCGTAGCCCTGCGCCTCCATCGCGACGCGCACTTCTTGTTTCGTGGATTTTTCGACAATTGTCGCCGCGCCGCCCGCGATGACTGCGGAGACGACGAGTGCGAGGACAAAGGCGGCGATCGTCAACAAGGTGGCGCGGCTGCGCATCGGTCTCAGGCCCTCCCCAGGGGAATCTTTATCCCGTTTCCTTAAGGTGCAGGGGCGCGGGGATCAATCGATACGCCGTTACACGATTGCGCCAACGGCGAGAAACAGCGCAGCGATCAGGCCCGTATCGCGGTTCGCGCGGAACAGTTTCAGACAGGTGTCCGGGTCGTCGATATCGAGCTGACGCATCTGCCAGAGCATGTGCCACCCCATCGCCCAGGGCGCGAGCAACGAGAGCGCGAGGCGCAGCGGCGGCGCGCCGGGCAACAGTGCGCCCATCACGGCGATGGTCATCAGCGCGACGGAGGTCATCAGGAAGCCGCCCAGCCATTTCGCGCTGTCGTCCCCGAAGAGCCGCGCGGTGGATTTCACGCCGATCAGCGCGTCGTCTTCCTTGTCCTGATGCGCGTAGATCGTGTCGTAGAACAACGTCCAGGCCATGCCCGCGAAATAAAGCACGACGGGCGGCCAGCTGAGGCTTCCGGTATGCGCGACCCACAGCAGCAGCGCGCCCCAGTTGAAGGCGATCCCGAGGAAGATCTGCGGCCACCAGGTGAAGCGCTTGGCGAAGGGGTAGATCGCGACCGGACCGAGCGAGACGATCCCGAGAATGATCGCGGGGGTGTTGAAGGTCAGCAGGATCGCGAAGGAGATCAGCGACTGGATCACAGCCCAAGCCAGCGCCTGTTTCGTCGAGACCTGTCCCGAGGGGATCGGGCGCGAGCGGGTGCGCGCCACGCCGGCGTCGATGTCGCGGTCGGTGATGTCGTTCCAGGTGCAGCCCGCGCCGCGCATCAGGAAGGCTCCGACGGAGGCGCCGATGGCCAGCCACAGATCCCACCAGATGAAGCCGCCCGTCGAGGACGCCGCCAGCGCGATCGACCAGTAGCAGGGCAGCAGCAGCAGCCACGTCCCGATAGGCCGGTCGGCGCGGCTCAGGCGCAGATAGGGCCGCGTCCATGCCGGGGCCAGCCGGTCGACCCAGTTGCCGCGATAAGCATCCGCGACCGTGCCGTTTGCGTCTTCCGCCGCCTCTGGCGTTTCGGGTTTTCCGCTCATAAAGTCCGCCTCATGGAACGTGCCAAGATCAGGCTCTGTGTAGAGCACCCGCTGGGCGCGGGGCAAGCCGTGCCTCTGACTCAGGACGAAGCGCATTACCTCTTCGCGGTGATGCGGCTGGCCGTGGGCGCCCGTGTTGCGCTGTTCAACGGGCGCGATGGCGAGTGGACGGCGGAGGTCGTCGAGGCTCACAAGAAGCGCGGTATTCTGGCCTGCGTCGAGCAGGCCGCGCCGCAGCTCGCGCCGCCGGATCTCTGGCTGATCTTCGCGCCGATCAAGAAAGAGCGCACTGATTTCATCGTCGAAAAGGCGACCGAGCTGGGCTGCGCCAAGGTGCTGCCGGTGCAGACCGAGTTCACCAATTCCGCGCGCATCCGGCAGGACCGCTTGCAGGCCCATGCCAAGGAAGCGGCGGAGCAATGTCTGGGCACCTATGTGCCGCCGGTCGAGGATTTGCAGGGTCTCAAGAAGCTGCTGGATGGCTGGGATCCGAGCCGTCGCATCCTCTGGGCCGACGAGGCTTTGGTGGGCCCCGCAGAGACGCTCGCGGGGTTGGAGCCGGGACCTTGGGCGATCCTGATCGGGCCAGAAGGCGGGTTCTCGGAGGCCGAGCGCGAGATGCTTCGCAGTCGCGATTTCGTGACCCCCGTCAGCCTCGGCCCGCGCATCCTGCGCGCCGATACGGCGGTCTGCGCGGCGATCACATTGTGGCAATCGGCGCTGGGAGACTGGCGGTGATCCGTCCCGAAGTTGCAGAAGGCTTCAAGCGCTGGGGCGAGGTGATCGCGGCGGGAGTTGTTGTGGCGTTCGGCGCGTGGCTGATCTGGCTCGGCGGATTGATCCTGATGCCGCTGGGACTGGTCGCCGTGGCGCTCGGGCTCGGCTGGGCGCTGATCGGCTGGCGGCGGCTGCGCTTTGCGCGTGAAACCAGCGCGCCGGGTCTGGTCGAGATCGACGAGGGTCGTATCTCCTATTTCGCAGCCAGCCGGGCGCGCGCCATTGCGGGGCCGGGCAGCAATGTCTCGGCGCTCGGGATGGGCGGCGAATTGCCGCTGCGCGAACTGGCCGAAATCCGTCTGCTGACACTGCAGGGCAAGCAATATTGGCGGCTTCGCAGCCTGTCGGGGGAGGCGCTCCTGATCCCGCTCGACGCGGCGGGGGCGGATGCGCTCTACGATGCCTTCGCGAGCTTGCCGGGGATCGATATGGGGAAAATCTCCGCCGCGCTCGACCAGCAGACTACCGCACAGAGCCTCTGGATCCGTAAACAGGTTTCACGCTTGACTTGAGCTAGCCCCCGCGCCACCTGTGGCGCTCCATAAAGCGACGCGAGAAAAGACATGTCCATTCCGCAGCAGGGCGGTGGCCCGATCGAGCGCTTCGAGCAACTGGCCGAATATCTGGCCGCGGGCGAGAAGCCGCGCGACGATTGGCGCATCGGCACCGAACACGAGAAATTCGGCTATTGCGCGGACAAGCAATTGCCGCTGCCCTATGACGGCCCGCGGTCGATCAAGGCGATGCTGGAAGGTCTGCGCGACCGCTTTGGCTGGCAGCCGGTGGAAGAGCAGGGCAACATCATCGGGCTGGAGCTGAACGGCGCGAATGTGAGCCTCGAGCCCGGTGGGCAGCTGGAACTGTCGGGCGCGCCGCTCGAGACGATCCACCAGACCTGCGACGAGGTGAACCTCCACCTGCGCGAAGTGCAGTCGGTCGCCGACGATCTCGGCGTAAGGTTCATCGGCCTTGGCGCGGCTCCGATCTGGTCGCAGGAGCAGATGCCGATGATGCCCAAGGGGCGCTACCGGCTGATGACCGATTACATGGGCCGCGTCGGCGAACTCGGAACGCAGATGATGTATCGCACCTGCACCGTGCAGGTGAATCTCGACTTCGCGTCCGAGGCCGACATGGTGCAGAAGATGCGCGTGGCGCTGGCGCTGCAGCCGGTCGCGACGGCGCTCTTCGCGAACTCGCCCTTCCTCGATGGCAAGCCCAACGGCATGAAATCGTGGCGCAGCCATATCTGGCAGAACCTCGACGATGCGCGCACGGGCATGCTCCCCTTCATGTTCGAAGAGGGCGCGGGCTACGAGGCCTACGCGAACTACGTTCTAGATGTGCCGATGTATTTCGTCTATCGCGACGGCAAATATATCAATGCTTTGGGCCAGTCCTTCCGCGACTTCCTCAAGGGCGAGCTGCCCGCGCTGCCCGGCGAGAAGCCGACGCTGAGTGACTGGGCCGATCACCTGACGACCGTCTTCCCCGAGGCGCGGGCGAAAAAATTCATCGAGATGCGCGGTGCCGATGGCGGGCCCTGGCGGCGTTTGTGTGCGCTGCCCGCGCTGTGGGTCGGCCTGTGCTATGACCAGACCGCGCTCGATGCGGCTTGGGATCTGGTGAAGGGCTTCGATCACGAGACCCGTGAAGGTCTGCGCCGTGCGGCGGCGGTCGATGCGCTGCAGGGCGAGTTCAACGGCGTGAAGCTGCATGACCTCGCACGCGAAACGGTGGCGATCGCGAAATCCGGTCTGGCGGCACGGGCGAAGCCCGGCGCAGGCGGAATGATCCCCGACGAGACCCATTTCCTCAACGCGCTGGAAGAGAGCGTCGAGACCGGCCGCGTGCCTGCCGACGAACTCCTCGAGAAATATCACGGCGAGTGGAATGGCGATCTGAGCAAGATCTACGCCGAATACAGCTACTAACGGACAGGGCAGGGCGGTTAGCCGCCCCGCCGCTCTATCCCAGCCGCTCGCGCACCCATTGCGGGACGAGCACGCTCGCCGGTCCCTGGCGCGAGATGTCGAACATCTCGCTGCCCGCCGAGCGGTCGAGGTTCAGCTCCAGCGTCTCGACACCGGCCATCGCGGCATCCTGTACGAAGCCTGCCGCCGGATAGACGTTGCCGCTGGTGCCGATCGAGACGAAGAGGTCCGCGGCTTCCAGCTCGCGGATTATCCGGTCCATCTGGTAGGGCATCTCGTTGAACCAGACGATGTCGGGCCGCGTGGCTTTTCGCCCGCACTCGGGGCAGGTGTCACGCGGCTTCATCGCTTCCGGTGCGGGCCAGCGATGGCCGCATGCGTGGCACAAGGCTCCAAACAGCGTGCCGTGCATGTGGATCACGTTCCGAGAGCCAGCGCGCTCGTGCAGGTCATCGACATTCTGCGTCACCACCAGAACCTCGTGGCCCGGATCGGCCTCGAGTTTCGCCAACGCGACATGGGCAGGATTTGGCTGTGCCGCGCGCGCCGCCGCCCGGCGCGCATTGTAGAAGCGATGCACCAATTCGGGGTCGCGCGCAAAACCCTCAGGCGTCGCCACGTCCATGATGCGATGCTCTTCCCAAAGGCCGTCACTCGCCCGAAACGTCTTGAGACCACTTTCGGCGGAAATACCGGCGCCAGTCAGAATCACGACCTTGGCCATCGCGCTGCCCTCCGTTATCACTCCTCCTATGCGTATCCTCTTTCTCTGCCTTGGCAATATCTGCCGCTCGCCCGCCGCCGAAGCGGTGACCCGTCACAAGGCCGCCGCGGCCGGCCTCGATATCGAGTTCGACAGCGCCGGCACCGGTAGCTGGCATCTGGGAGAACCGCCCTACGAACCGATGATCGCGGCGGCGGAGGCGCGCGGCTATGACATGCGCGCTCTGCGCGCACGGAAAATCGAGCCCGCCGATTACGACGCGTTCGATGTGATCCTGGCGATGGATGAAAATAACCTGCGCGATGCTCTGGACGGGGCGCCGCGCGAGATGCGCGCGCAGGTGCAGATGTTCATCGACGGGCCGGACGGGCCGCGCGATGTGCCCGACCCTTATTTTACTCGCAATTTCGAGGGAGCCCTCGACATGATCGAGGCGGGCGCGGATCAGCTGATCGCCGATTTGCTGGCCGATGAGGAAGAAAAGCGGCGCGGGCAGTAGACCGCGCGCCGCAGACTGACCGCTTACTTGCAGAAGCCTTCCGCGGTGGAGGCGAAGTTCTTGTAGCGGTCCCAGAAGTCCGAATCCGACTTGCGATCCGACATGCGCACTTCCTGCGCGCGGTCGGGATCGTGGAAGAAGCTGGCGGCGCGGCGCTGGTCGCGGTGGCTCAGCGTCATGTCGGCGACTTGCTGGATGCACCCACAGGTGCCGGGATTGCTGGCGCGCCCCGCCTTCAGGCAGGCGTTGTCGATGGGCCCGGCCGAGGCCATCGAAGCGAGCGCCACGGCGCCCGAGAATGCGCAGAGTCCGAGTGTCGTCTTGAAAGTCATCTACTGCCCCTTTGTCGTTGCGGCCGGCATGTATTTGCCGATCCTGCCTGCTCATTTGTCCGCGATTCTAACTCAAATTCAAAAAGCGGGCAATAAAACAGGCAGAATTCCGCCGGTTCGGGACAGGGGAGGGAACCCGATTTCTAACCGTCGCGTTGCGCGGCGCTGGGCCTACTACATCTGGACCGCGACGCCCCTCCAGATCATTCTTCGACCGGGGTGGCCTCGTAGCCCGCGCCTTTCAACGCGCTGATCACGGTGGATTCGGGCAGCCCTTCCACCTCGACCTCGCGATCTTCCAGATAGACATCGGCCTTGCCGCCCACCTCTTCGATCGCGGCTTCGACCGAGGCTTTGCAATGCCCGCAGGTCATGTTCGGAACGGAATAGATCATCTTGCGTCTCCCGTGTTTCGTGTCTCAGGGATATGTCGGACGCGACCGGGCCGAGGTCAATGGCAGATGGCGTTCAATCCCTCTTCCCGGCCCGCTTTTTCCCCTGTATACGCGCGCCCATGACTGATCTTGATCGCATCCGCAATTTCTCCATCGTGGCGCATATCGACCACGGTAAATCCACGCTTGCCGACCGGCTGATCCAGCTGACCGGTACCGTGGCCGAACGCGATATGAAGGACCAGCTCCTCGATGCGATGGATATCGAGCGAGAGCGCGGCATCACGATCAAGGCCAACTCGGTGCGGATCGACTATCCCGCCAAGGACGGCAAAACCTATGTGCTGAACCTGATCGACACCCCCGGCCACGTCGACTTCGCCTATGAGGTGTCGCGCTCGATGCAGGCGGTCGAGGGATCGCTGCTGGTTGTCGACGCCTCGCAGGGCGTCGAGGCGCAGACGCTGGCCAACGTCTATCAGGCGATCGACGCGGATCACGAGATCGTCCCGGTCCTGAACAAGATCGACCTTCCGGCGGCAGAGCCGGAGCGCGTGAAGGAGCAGATCGAGGATGTGATCGGGATCGACGCCTCCGAGGCGGTCGAGATTTCCGCGAAGACCGGCCTGGGCATCCCGGACGTTTTGGAAGCTATCGTCCATCGTCTTCCGGCGCCGCAGGGCGACCGTGACGCGCCGCTGAAAGCGATGCTGGTGGATTCGTGGTACGACCCCTATCTCGGCGTCGTCGTTCTGATCCGCGTCATGGATGGCGTGATCAAGAAGGGCGACCAGATCAAGATGATGAAGACGGGGGCGACCTACAAGCTCGACCGTCTCGCCGTTCTGAAACCCGCGATGGTGAATATCGACGAGCTGGGCCCCGGCGAAATCGGTGTCTTCACCGCCTCGATCAAGCAGGTGCGCGACACCAAGGTCGGCGACACGATCACCCATGAAAAGAAGCCCTGCGCCAACGCGCTGCCGGGCTTCAAACCCTCGATCCCGGTCGTGTTCTGCGGCCTCTTCCCGGTCGATGCGAACGATTTCGAGGCGCTGCGCGACGCGATCGAGAAACTGCAGCTGAACGATGCGAGCTTCTCGGCGGAGATGGAAACCTCGGCAGCGCTCGGCTTCGGCTTCCGCTGCGGCTTCCTCGGGCTGTTGCACCTCGAAGTGGTGCGCGACCGTCTGGAGCGGGAATACGATCTCGACCTGATCACCACCGCGCCGTCGGTGGTCTTCAAGGTCCACATGAAGGACGGGGAGGTGATCGAGCTTCACAACCCCGCCGACATGCCCGACCTGACCTATGTCGACCATATCGAGGAGCCGCGCATCAAGGCGACGATCCTCGTGCCGGACGAATATCTGGGCGATGTGCTCAAGCTCTGTCAGGACCGCCGCGGCATCCAGCAGGACCTGACCTATGTCGGTGGCCGCGCGATGGTGGTCTATGACCTGCCGCTGGCCGAGGTCGTGTTCGACTTCTACGACCGGCTGAAGTCGGTCACGAAGGGTTACGCCAGCTTCGATTACCAGATCACCGAATATCGCGAGGACTACCTCGTGAAGATGTCGATTCTGGTGAATGACGAGCCGGTCGACGCGCTCTCGATCATGGTTCACCGCGACCGGGCCGAGGCCCGCGGTCGCGCGATGTGCGAAAAGCTCAAGGACCTGATCCCGCGCCACATGTTCAAGATCCCGATCCAGGCCGCCATCGGAGGCCGCGTGATCGCGCGCGAGACCCTGTCGGCGATGCGTAAGGACGTGACCGCGAAATGCTATGGCGGCGACGCGAGCCGGAAGAAGAAGCTGCTGGAAAAGCAGAAAGCCGGTAAGAAGAAGATGCGCCAGTTCGGGAAGGTCGAGATCCCGCAAAGCGCGTTCATCGCTGCGCTGAAGATGGACGAGTGATCCTCTTCGAAATTTCTTGATTGAAGGCCCGGCGATTGCGCCGGGCCTTTTCGTTTCTGGCGGCGCAGGGCGGCGGCCTTTCTGAGGAACATGGGAAGGCGGGCTCACGTTCTCCTCCCAGACCTATTTCAGGAGGAAACGACATGACCGACCAAGCCAAGATCGAGAAAGATTTCTGGGACGCCCTCGACTCGGATCGCACAGTGATGTTGGCGCGGGCCGGCGTCGATACGGCGGCGCCGCGTCCGATGACGGCGATCGTCGAGGAAAAGCCCGGCCCTGTGTGGTTCTTCACCGCGCGCGACACGGAATTGATGGACGGGCTGGCTCCCGGCGCCGGTGCGATGTTCACCTTCGTCGACAAGGGGCATGATGTCTTCGCGACCGTCACCGGCAGTCTGACGGAGAACACCGACCCGGAGATCGTCGAGCGTCTGTGGAACCCCTTTGTCAGCGCCTGGTATGACGGCAAGGACGACCCGAAGCTGGTGCTGTTGCGCTTCGATGCGGATGCGGCCGAGATCTGGGACAGCGGCAATGCCTTGGTGGCGGGCGCGAAAATCCTTCTGTCGTCGGACCCGGGCGAGTCGATGAAAGATCGCGTCGCCCATGTGAAATACTGAGCCGGACGCATCTCTGACGGCATCGATCCGAAGTTCGAAATGCAAAGGCCCCGGAAATTTCCGGGGCCTTTGATGTTTCCGGCAAGCTTCGGTCGTGCTTAGCGCGCCTGACGGGCTTCACCCGCAATCGTGCTGCCCGCGACGGACAGATCCTGACCCGCGCCTTGCACCGTGTTGCAGGCCGCGAGGCCCAGAAGAATCACGGTCATTGCTGCCATTTGAACCGATTTCGTCATCTCTTACGCTCTCCTATTAAGCCATTGTCGGCCAACGTACGAAAAAATTTACGGTTCCGTGGAACTGTAGGCAAGAAGCGGCGTTTTGCCCTCGAACACATAAGGGAGAGCCCGAAGAAAGACGCCTCTGCGCCTATTCGTCGTCGCCCTCCCGGATCGAATTTTCGCCGGACTCCGGTCCGAGCGGCGTAACAAAAGGAATGACCCGTTCTGGCCGCCCCGCCAGGCATGATCCCTGTCAGAACGGTCTTGCGGCCCCTGCTATGTCCCTCGCGGGGGCCGCACACTCCGCCCGAGCTGGTTAACTCATTGTTAATCAAGCTCTGAAAGGCTCCGGGTTGTCCCTCCCCGGAGCCTTTCCATGTCTAGAGCCTCGTTTTTCCTCGCTCTTTGCCTCCTCACGAGCTGCGCTTCCCCGGCGCCGCAGTTCCTCGGTGCGTCGCGGCACGAGGTGAGGCTCGACGGCATCGATTTCGTCGTCTTCCTCAAGGGGGACCGGGCGGAGGTCGTGCGAATGGGCTATCTGCGCCGGGCAGAGAGGGGCCGCGTGCCGCCCCTGTTGATCCGCGCGGCGGAACAGGTATCTGGCTGCAAGGTCACGGGTTCGGCGGGCGGGCTCTATCGGTCGCCCTCGCTGCCCGGCGATACGGGCGAAGCGCGCTTCCAGCTCGATTGCTGATGCGACGCCCTGCCGCAGCGTCGAGAAGGCGGATTTGATGCGGATCAAGGTAACATCGCCGTGATCGTGGCCAATCTGACGTCCGAAATGTGTTCTCACTGGAGATCAGATATGCGCCTCTTCGGTATCATCTACGCCCTCGCCGGACCGACCCTTGCGGGCATCCTCATTATCGCCGTATTGACGATGAATATGGTCACGACCAACGCGATCATCGTTTCGGCAGTAATCGGCTTCCTCGTGGCCCTTCCGATCGCGTGGTTCGTCGCCAAGGCGATCCGCGAAAACGCCTGATCGCATTCGCGCGAGCCGTCGTCGCGGGGGGATCCCAACTTCGTGACGGGGCGGAACCTCTGCGCCTTCCTCGCGCTAGTCTGGCGAAGCGCAGAGCCGTTTCGCCAATTTTGAAGAGGTAACATGTCCTACGCCCCCGGTTATTCGAAAACGCAGATATGGCTTCACTGGGCCGTCGTCCTGCTGCTCATCGTCCAGTACCTGTTCAATGACGAGATGGGCCACACTTTCCATGACCTGATGAAGAACGGATCGGCCGATGCCGGGTTTCTGACCTATGGTCACATCGTCATCGGCATTACTGTGCTCGTACTTGCGATCTGGCGCTTGGCGCTGCGCGCAGGCCATGGAACGCCCGAGCCGCCGGAGAACGATCCTGCCATTCTGCGGTTCGGCGCAGCGGCAATCCACTGGCTCCTTTACGTGCTGCTCTTCCTGATCCCGATTGCGGGGCTCGTGGCCTATTACGGGCAGCTGGGATGGGCGGCCGAGACGCACTCGATCCTGACGACGGCCCTCCTGTGGCTCGCCGGTCTGCATGTGGCGGCCGCGCTCTACCACCAATACGTCAAGCGCGATCATCTGCTCCGCCGGATGATGAAGCCGGGCGCCTGAACGAAGGGACGCGGTTTCCTCAGCTCGCGGAGTTGAGGAAACGCGCCACGTCGGCTTCGAATTCGCGGGGTTTCTCGGCGTGCAGCCAGTGCCCCGCGTTGTCGACTTCCTCGAAGCGAGCCTGCGGGAAGAAGCCGCGGATACGCTCGTGCATCTCCGGCTGAACATAATGCGAGTCCGCGCCGGACAGGAACAGCGTCGGTCCGTCGAACTGTTTGCCCTCGAGTGTCTCGGGCCAGCCGAGAATGCTGTCCATATTCGCCTTCAGCGCCGCAAGGTTGAACTTCCAGCGCGGCGGGCCGTCGCGAAGCACCAGCGATTGTAGCAGAAAGGCGCGGGTGCCCGGATCGAAGACCTGCTCGCCCAGCCGCTCGTCCGCGGTGGAACGCGAGGTCAGATCGCTGATATCCATCTCCTGCATCGCTTCGATCAGCGCAGTGTGGTTGTCGCCGTGGTCGTAGTTCTCGGGCGCGATATCCGCGACGATGAGATGCTCGACACGTTCCGGCCGCGTCAGGGCGAGCGTCATCGCCGCCTTGCCGCCCATCGAATGGCCCAGAACGTCCGCGACCCCACCATTCGCCTCGATCACCTCGGCGATATCCCCCGCCATCGCCTCATAGCTGTGATCGTCGTCCCAGAAGCTGTCGCCGTGATTGCGCATGTCGAGCGCGATCACGGGCCGGTCCGCGCTCAGCCGTTTGGCGATCGCGGTCCAGTTCCGGGCCGATCCGAAAAGGCCGGGCGCGATGATCAGGGGCCGCGCGCCGGGATTGCTGTCGGAGGAGTAGAGGGTCGTGTTCAACATGGGGCCTAAGCTAGATCGCTCTTCCAGGCGCTTCCAGAGCGGATGCGAAAAAAACTGCGGCCATGCGCGCTGTTGCGCTGATCTCGCGCGGCGGCTAGCGTCCGGTGCGGTCGTGCCGAACGCCGCGTAGGTGAGAGGGTCGCATGGGACCGGAGAAGATAAACGAGATGGTGCGGCAGGTCTCGCGGCTTCTGGCGCAGCGGCTGGGCGCTAAGGGGCCGACGCTCGAGGCGCGGGTCGCCTCGCGGGCCCGGGCGCTGCCGCGCAAGGTGCGCAAGGCGGCGCTGGTGCTGATCGATGCCGAGCGCAAGATGCAGGCCCCCAAGATCGCCCGACAACTGGATGCCCGCCGGGTGGAGGCGGCCTTCGCGACCTGCCGCGATTATCTCGAACCGCTGGGCGCGGCAGAGCGGTTGCGCTCTGCGGCGCTTGGCCTCGCCACGTCGATCGCGGTGATCGTGGTGATCGTGGGCGGCACCTTGCTGGCGGCGATGGTCTGGACCGGGGCGATCTGATCCGCCCGCAATCTTCCACATGAAAAAAGGCCCCCGGAACGCGTGACGCATTCCGCCCGGTGGGACATAGCCACAACCAAGCCTGTCGCGGAAACGCGGCAGGCTATTGATTTAATGAAAGATTTGAAAGGCGCCTGAACTGCATCAGGCAGAAGATGTGCGAGAAAATAGTCTCGCACGCATATTGCAACCCTTGCCAGCAGAAAACTGAGCCCTTTCGGCTCTTTTTCCTTCTGTTTTCGAACATAAAGCCAATGTTCTTGTGCCGCAAGCTTGACCGTTCTCTCCGGAGAACACGCGGAGATTTCCGCATCGTGAGACTCCTAAACCCGCGGAAAATCTGCTCTTTGGTCGGAAAAACGACTCGAGGCGGAACCGCGAAAGACGAGGTTCCGAATGGCAAGTTTGGCGACTTTCAACTTCAAGCTGTCCCAGCTCTATCCGGGCGCGGGCAAGTATCATCTCAACACCTGCGCCAATCCGGACTGCTGGAACTTTGGGCGGCCACTCACGGACGCGGCAGAGCGAAGGAGCACTTGGGAAGAAAAACGCCCAGACTTCACGCCAGAGCAGCTGGACATCGTCGCGAAACACGGCCCGGGCGCATACAAGCTCTCGGGCGCGGACAAGAAGCATCGGCGGGTCAGCTGCGCGTTCCAGTATAGCCGCGCCCCTCATGTATGGGCCGACCAGCGCACGGTGCGCTGCCAAGGGCATACCTTCGAAGAAAAGGTCTGCAATAGCGCCTTCTCGCTCGTATCGCCCGCGCATCTCGACGAGGAGGTCGCCCGCCTTCGCAATCACAACGGCATCTTGGACGGACCCGGCTGTGGTGCATGTGGCACCCGCTTCCTTGCGGCTCCAGACGAGTTCTCGCTGAATGGCGCACATCAGCGGACCCGCGACAGCAAGGGCAAGGCCACGAAAAAGAAGGCCACACCGAAGGCCGTCAGGGTCCTGCACAAACCCTGCAAAGGCAAGAAAGGCGCCCGGTTCTCGATCTCGCTGCCACACGCCGGGCAAAAGACAACTGCGGACAACCTGCGGATTCTTGGGGCTGTGCTGAACAGCGCCGGCATCACCGACATGCAGCGCATGCTCGGCACAGCGGCCACCGGCAAGACGATCGGGTTCTCCCGGATCTACGATCGTATCGCCTGGTTGGAGGAGGTGTTCCTCGCGTATGAGCGAGAGATGCTCCGCCGTTGGCGGGAAAAGGTGGAACGCAGCCGTCAACGGGTAGAGCACTGCCTCAGCCACGACGACATGGTCCTCACAGTGAACTGGGAGACGGCGACTGATCAGCGCAACACGCAGCTCAACTGCGCCATCACGGCGGACGTGAAAAGCGGGTATGTCTATCGAATGGATGTCGATTTCGACCCACGAGTCAAACCCCTCGACCTCTTCAACGAGACCTACACCGACGGCCAGGGAGGCCCAAGAAACCTCTCGCAGAGCTACCCAGGCAGCAAGTTCGGATCAGCCCCGAAGTTCTCCTGGCAACGGCCCACCGGGCGTCTGCATGAACCACAGTTCTTCTCGGCCTGCGTCAATGAACTGGAGGCCTTCCGCGTGCGAGCGCGGCGCCGGATGCCCAAAAAGTCGAAGGCCGATGCCAATGCCAGGAACGATCTCACCGTCCGCGTGAACGGAATGAAGGAGGACATCCGCGTTATCGCTGAAGACTGGTTCGGATTCCCGGCGGACACCGGAGCCGAACGCGGCTCGTTCAAGGGAATGACGACCGACGACTTCTATACGAAGGCCGCGCACTTCGTTCTGCTCAGGGAGATGCTACCGAAGGGGCGGATTGTCCTGACGACCGAGCTGGAAGCTACCCTTCCCAATATCATTCCGCATGTATTCGAAGAGGATATCCGGGCGGACCGCTTCGTTTGGTTGGCGATGAAGTTCAAGAAGAAGACGACGAAGCCGGAGAAGCTCGGGAAAGTGAAGGCATACAAGAAGGACCGCCGTCAGTTCCACAACGACGGCATGTATGCCGGTCGCTTCTCCCTGGAGACCGATGCACGAACCGTCACGGAAGCCTACATCGCGGACCATATGGAGCCTGCGCTGCGTGGAATCGGCCCGTATCCCGGATCGAACTACCAGATCCCGGCATTTCCGAAGCTCTGGGTGTCTGCGCCTACGCAGGCAAGCGGAGAACTCGACAAGAAGGTCGGATTCCCGATCCTTCCTCGGTATCTGCGTCGGGAGTTGAAGAACATCCCGTTCGACGGCCCGCTCGATGCCGATGTGCGGGCGGAGCTGGCACCTTGGGTCTACAAGGCGACCCTGCAACCGGCGAGCACCTTCATGAACTCGCTTCGCGAGCGCCTCAGCCTGGCGGACAGAGCCGGTAGCGGTGGCGCCCGGATCGGAGGATCGTATGTTCAGGGAGCAATCTTCAATCCTGCGATGTTGATCTCGATCATCAACATCTTCCGGATCAACTACAACTTCTTCGAGCCGAGGGTCTATACGCCCCCCTACGAGGAAATCGACGACTTCGCGAAGGCAGGAAAGCTCATGCCGCGTGCCCTTCGCATCCCGGGGACAGACGAGTATGTCCAGCTTCCGCCCCGCGCGCGGCGCTCGCCGCAGAAGCGCACGCCGGCAATGCGCCACGGTCTGGATGCGCGCAAGCTACGGAAGGGCGGAGGCGAAGATGTGCCTGATCTCTATCGAGTCCTCTATCGACCCTGGCTCTATGCCGGCACGAAGGTAGGCGCCAAGCTGGATCGTTCGTGGAAAGCTCCTGCGGTTCAGGCGGTAGTCCAACCGACAGACCAACCGGAAGTAGGCCTCAAAGAGACACAAGTCGTGCCGATTCCCGAGATTTTAGGTATTCCGACCGACTTGTCGTCCGACGAGGAGAAGACGGCGGGCCGGACCTGATCCTGCGAGAGCCCTCCATCTTGTAAGATGCGTGTCTCTCACCACAAGAAAATGGCCGCGATGGTTCTCATCGCGGCCATTCTTATCGGAGCCTGCTCCTACAGACTGTGTCCCACGGCGCGGAATGCGTCACGGAACGCGGGGGCCTTCGTCGTGATCTCGGATCCGGATCAGAGTTCGGGGTAGATAGGGAAGCCGCTGAGCAGGGCCGCGACCTTGGCCTTCACGGCCGTTTCGACCTCGCCATTGCCCTCTTCGCCATTCGCTGCGAGCCCGTCGACCACTTCGACGATCAGGCGTGCGATCTCGCGGAACTCTTCTTCGCCGAAGCCACGGGTCGTGCCCGCCGGGGTGCCCAGACGGATGCCCGAGGTGACCATCGGCTTTTCCGGGTCGAACGGGATGCCGTTCTTGTTGCAGGTGATGTGCGCGCGGCCCAGAGCCTTCTCGGTCGCGTTGCCCTTCACGCCTTTCGGGCGCAGGTCGACCAGCATCACGTGGGTGTCGGTGCCGCCGGTGACGATGTCGAGGCCACCCTTCATCAGCTCGTCGGCCAGCGCCTGAGCGTTCTTCACGACCTGGGCTGCGTAGTTCTTGAACTCGGGGCGCAGCGCTTCGCCGAAGGCCACGGCCTTGCCGGCGATGACATGCATCAGCGGACCGCCCTGAATGCCCGGGAAGATCGCAGAGTTCACCTTCTTCGCAATCTCCTCGTTGTTGGTGAGGATCATGCCGCCACGCGGACCGCGCAACGTCTTGTGCGTCGTGGTGGTCGCGACATCGGCATAGGGGAAGGGCGAGGGGTGCTGACCGCCCGCCACGAGGCCCGCGAAGTGGGCCATGTCGACCATCAGGTAGGCGCCGACCTCGTCCGCGATTTCGCGGAACTTGGCGAAGTCGATCTGGCGCGGGATGGCCGAGCCACCGGCGATGATAAGCTTCGGCTTGTGCTCCAGCGCGAGTTCACGGACCTGCTCGTAGTCCAGCAGGCTGTCTTGCTTGCGCACGCCGTACTGGATCGCGTTGAACCACTTGCCCGACTGGTTCGGCTTGGCGCCGTGGGTCAGGTGGCCGCCCGCATCGAGGCTCATGCCGAGGATGGTGTCGCCGGGTTTCAGAAGCGCGGTGAACACGCCCTGGTTCGCCTGGCTGCCCGAGTTCGGCTGGACGTTCGCGAATTCGCAGCCGAAGAGCTGCTTGGCGCGGTCGATCGCGAGGTTCTCCGCGACGTCGACATATTGGCAACCGCCGTAGTAGCGCTTGCCCGGGTACCCTTCGGCGTATTTGTTCGTCATCACCGAACCCTGCGCCTCCATCACCGCCTTCGAGACGATGTTTTCCGAGGCGATCAGTTCGATCTCGTCGCGCTGGCGACCGAGTTCATCGGTGATCGACTTGAACAGTTCGGGGTCACGGCTGGAGAGGCTTTCGGTGAAGAAGCCCGCATCGCGTTGGTCTTTCATGGCCATTCCTCGCAAAGATCCGGTCGCCGACCGTTTAGCGCAGATTTCGCAGGGCTGAAAGCAGACAAACGACCAAATCGGTCATTTCCGCGCCGGATTGACGCTTGTCTTTCGTCCAAGCCCTTGCAACACCTTGGACAAGCAGGAGGACGGCGCGGTGGCGAAGCAATTTACCCATATCCATTTCGCAGCCTCCCATGCCGAGACGGCGCAGAAGGCGCTCGAGGATCTGGTGGCGCGTTACGGGCAGGTGCCGCGCTATGCGGCCGATGTGATCGTGGCGCTTGGCGGTGACGGGTTCATGCTGCAATGCCTCCACGAGGGCACGGGGTTGCCGGTCTACGGGATGAACCGCGGCTCGGTCGGCTTCCTGATGAACGACTATGTCGCCGACGATCTGCCAGAGCGGCTGGAGGCGGCGGAGCAGGCGGTGATCAATCCGCTGTCGATGAAAGCCGAGACAGAAGACGGGATGCTGCATGAGGCGCTCGCCATCAACGAGGTCTCGCTGCTGCGCGCGGGTCCGCAGGCCGCGAAGCTGAAGATCTCGATCAACGGCAAGGTGCGGATGGAAGAACTGGTCTGCGACGGCGCGATCGTCTCCACCCCGGCCGGATCGACCGCCTACAACTTCTCCGCCCACGGGCCGATCTTGCCGATCGGATCCGACGTGCTGGCGCTGACCGGCATCGCGAGCTTCCGGCCACGTCGCTGGCAGGGCGCGATCCTGCCATCCTCCGCGCTCGTGCGCTTCGACATTCTGGAATCCGACAAGCGACCGGTCATGGCCGATGCGGACAGCCGATCGGTCAAGCCGGTCAAATGGGTCGAGGTGCGCTCCGAGCCGGAGATCGAGCATTGCATCCTCTTCGATCCCGGCCACGGTCTCGAAGAGCGATTGATGCGCGAGCAATTCGCCTGACGCTCAGTCCTTCGACAGCCACGCATCGCGCTTTCGATAGATCGTAGAGGGCGCGACCCCCAGTTCCAGCGCCGCCCGCGGGATAGATCCGTCATGGCGGTCTATCGCGGCTTCGATCGCGGAGCGCTCGATCTCTGCCAGGGTGCGGTTCGCGAAGGGATCGGCGGCTTGCGCGGCGGGCGCGGCGGCGGCGGCCATCGTCGGGTCGAACTCCGGAAGCATATGGGCGCGCAGCACCGGCCCCTCATGCATGACGATCGTCGCGCGGATCACGTTCATGAGTTCGCGCACGTTGCCGGGCCAGGGGCGGTCTTCAAGACGGGCGATCGCTTCGGGCTCGATCTCGCTGAAGCAGCGATCTTCCTCGGAGGCGAACCGCTCCAGCGCCATCCGCGCCAGAGGGCCGATATCCTGCCGGTGCATCCTCAGCGGCGGCATCTCAATCGCGAGCACCACTAGCCGGTAATAGAGGTCTTCGCGGATCGCGCCGCTTTGCAGCAGTGCCGTCGGCGAACTGGTGGCGGCGCAGACGATACGCACGTTGACGTCAATCGCCTGGCTGGCACCGAGCGGTTTGATCTGGCCGCTTTGCAAAAATCGCAGCAGCTTGATCTGCGCGGTGGGGGCGAGCTCGCCGATATTGTCGAGCAACAGAGTGCCACCATCTGCGTCATGGAGCGCACCGGGTTTGTCTTCCAAGGCGCCGGGGAAGGCGCCGCGGCTGTGACCGAACAGCTCGCTGTCGATCCGTTCCGCGGGCAGGGCGCCGCAATCAAGCGCGACGAAGGGGCCGTCGGCGCGGGGGCTCGTGCTGTGAACCGCATGGGCGCAGAGTTCCTTGCCGGTGCCGCTCTCGCCCCAGATATAGACCGGCGCCGTCGAGCGGGCGGCGGCGCGCGTCCGGGCATAGAGCGCGCGCATCTTCGGCGCGCTGCCGATGAACTCCCCGACCGTCCCTTCGACCGCGTTCGCATCGTTGGCATCCGCTCGCAGCGACAGGCTGCGCGCGCTCTCGATGGCGCTTCGGAAGCGCGGTTCGTCGATCGGTTTGACGAGAAAGTCGATCGCGCCCTCCTGCATCGCTCGCACCGCGCGATCGATCGACCGGTCGGCGGTTACCGCGATAATCGCCGTGTAGGGGCGGAGGGCCAGCATCTCCGGGATCAGCTCATCACCATCACGGTCGGGCAGCATCAGATCGAGCAGAACCATGCGGATCGGGTTCTCGCGGAAGATGCGCATCCCTTCCTCGGCGCTTGCCGCGAGATGGGTGACGAAGCCGGCATTGCGCAGATAAGCGTCGTAGATCGCGCGCAGCGATCCGACATCTTCGATCAGAAGGAAATGATCGGCTTCTGCGTCTTCGCCGTCCCGCGCGCGTCGGCCTGACGCGTAAGGCTGGTCGTCCGTCCCCCCGTGCGTCTCGCTGTCCGGGGTCTTCGTATCGGAGTCACTGGGTCTCATGCTGTAAATCAGTCTTCGTGTTCAAATTATTTCGAGTGGTGGCGATCAGCCGGTCGATGAAAATGAGGGCGACACGGCCAAGGGTTTGAATATCTTCATAAGTCCCATGACGGGTAGCGCTGTCAAGCGCCCGTGCTTGCCGCGACAGGGGTGTGTCACCGGCGGCTCCAGCCACGGCACTGAGCTTATGACTAAGTAATTGCAGGGCGCAGAGGTCGAAAGGGGGCAACGCGAGCGAGAGTCCGTGACGTACCGTCTCGAGATCGGCGATCAACTCGCGCCCGAGCCCTGCCGGCAGCGCCTTCTCGGTCAGGCGCAGGTGCGCGAGCAGACCGCGCGGCGGTGTGGTCACCCGCGGCACCGTCGTCGTGCAGCCGGCGTCTTCCAGAGCGCGCAGGATCGGCTGCAGACCCAGCATCGGCTTGAGGAGGCAGGCATCGGCCCCACCCATCTGAGCTCTGCGATGGCCGCTACACTGAATGATCGGAAGGTCCGCCCAAGGCAGCCCGGAGCGGCGAATAGCCGCAATCACCTCGGTGCCGCGGAGACCCGGCATCTCGATGTCCAGCACCGCGAGATCGAACCGTTCGGTCAATAACTGGGCAGCGGCGGTGCCGCCGTTGCTCAACCCTGTCACTTGCGCGCCCAACGCGCTCAGGAACTGTTCGAGCAAGGCGCGGCTCGTCTCGCTGTCGTCCGCGACGAGCACGTTCCATCCGCTGAGATCGGGCAGCGGAGCGTCTGGCATCGTGGAGCCGATATCGACGGGACGGGCGGGAAGCGACACGCGAATTTCGGCGCCACCTTCCAGTCCGTTGGCGAGTTCGATCCGGCCGCCGGCCTCCGCCACCAGCGCGTGGCAGATCGCGAGCCCCAGGCCTTGCCCTTCTGGACTGCGGAGCGTCGCGGTCTCGCTGCGTTGCCCCGCGCATGCCGGATCGCTGAGGCGTTCGGCGGGAAAGCCATCCCCCTCGTCCCGCACGGTCAGCAAAAGCCCCTCGGCTTGGTCGAAGTCAAGCGACAGATGGATCGTGCCACGCTGCGCATAGCACAGTGCGTTGCGCATCAGGTTGGCGAAGATGCGGGTGAGCGGCACGCGGTCGATCGCCAGCACCGGCGGAATATCGGGGGACATATGAACTGCGAGCGCCATGCCGCGACCGGAGGCCGCGCTGGTCCAGCGACGGCGCACACGTTCAAGCGCATCGGCGATGACCAAGGGCGGTGTCTCGGAGGGGGTGCCCCGATCGGCTGCGTCATCGCTCTGGACCACGGGCGCACCCGCCACCGCGTCGTCCAGATCGATCAGCTGAGCGAGATCGTTCGCCGCTTCGCGTGCGCGTTGGAGTTGCCCATGCATGCCTCGCCCGCCGGGATCGGCGAGCGCCGCGTCCAATCCGCACATCACATCGGCAAGCGCGGCGCGCAGATCGTGCTGCCATAAAGGCCCCCGATCGCATCGCGATGTCGCGAGAGGGGCTTGGTCAGCGGGGTCTGGTAGCTCTCGGTTCATCAAAATAACCCCTCGATGGATGATTCCGGGGTGCGGTTCTCAAATCAATCTTTGATAGCATAAACAATAACGTAAAGCCGCACCCATTGTGGATGCGGCTTCTTAACTTTCGCGTAAACTTCTAAAGTGGTGCCTATTCGCGTCTCTCACAATCAGCGACGCTTATTATAAGCTTGCCTTACTTTCGTGGATAACCGAGCCCCTTGAGAGCCTCGGTTATCTCGTCGAGGATCGCCGGATCGTCGATGGTGGCAGGCATTTTCCACTCCTGCCCGTCCGCGATCTTCACCATCGTCGCGCGAAGGATCTTGCCAGAGCGGGTCTTTGGCAGCCGATCCACCACAGTGGCGAGCTTGAAGGCCGCGACCGGACCTATCTGTTCGCGCACGCGGCTCACGCATTCCTTGACGATCTCTTCATGCGGGCGGTTGCAGCCAGAACTGAGGCACAGGAAGCCCAGCGGCGTCTGCCCCTTAAGCTCGTCCGCCACGCCGATCACGGCGCATTCGGCGACGTCGGGATGCCCAGCGAGAACCTCCTCCATCGCGCCGGTCGAGAGGCGGTGACCGGCGACGTTGATCACGTCATCGGTGCGCGCCATGATGTAGAGATAGCCATCTTCGTCGACATAGCCCGCGTCGCCCGTCTCGTAATAGCCGGGGAACTGTTCGAGATACGCCTTCTTGAAGCGCGCCTCGGCATTCCACAGCGTCGGCAGCGTGCCCGGAGGCAGCGGCAGCTTGATCGCGATGGCGCCGAGCTGGCCCGCCTCGACCGGGTGGCCGCCCTCGTCGAGCACCTGAATGTCATAGCCCGGCATCGGCACCGAGGGGCTGCCCACCTTGGTCGGCAGTTCCTCGATCCCGATCGGGTTTGCGGCGATGGCCCAGCCGGTCTCGGTCTGCCACCAGTGATCGACCACCGGCACGCGAAGATGTTTCTGCGCCCATTCGACGGTCGCGGGATCGGCCCGTTCGCCTGCGAGGTAGAGTGCCTGCAGGTCGTGCAGCGCATAGCGCTTGATCCACTCGCCATTCGGGTCTTCGCGTTTGATCGCACGCAGCGCCGTGGGGGCGGTGAAGAAGCTCTTGATGCGGTTGTTCTGAATAATCCGCCAGAATACGCCCGGATGCGGCGTGCCGATCGGCTTGCCTTCGAAAACCACCGTGGTGGCGCCTGCGATCAGCGGGCCGTAGCAGATGTAGGAGTGACCCACGACCCAGCCGACATCGGACGCCGCCCAGAAACGGTCGCCCGCTTCGATATTGTAGATGTTCTTCATCGACCATTGCAGCGCGACGAGATGGCCGCCGGTATGGCGCACGACGCCCTTCGGCTGTCCGGTCGTGCCCGAGGTGTAGAGGATATAGGCCGGGTGGTTGCCTTCGACCGGCACGCAGTCTGCGGGCTTCACGCCATATTGGAAACCGTGCCACGAGAAGTCGCGCCCCTCGATCAGCTTCGCCACTTCCTGTTCGCGCTGGAAGATGACGCAGAATTCCGGCTTGTGCTCGGCCTGCTCGATCGCCTCGTCGAGAAGCGGCTTGTAATGCACTGTGCGACCCGGCTCGAGACCACAGCTGGCCGCGATGATCGCCTTGGGGGTGCAGTCGTCGATCCGCACCGCGAGTTCATGCGCTGCGAAGCCGCCGAACACGACCGAATGGACCGCGCCGATCCGGGCGCAGGCGAGCATCGCCTCCAGCGCCTCGGGGATCATCGGCATGTAGATGATGACGCGATCGCCCTTCTCGACGCCGCGCATCTTCAGCGCGCCCGCCAGCGAGGCAACGCGCGTCTGCAATTCCTTGTAGGTGATGCCCTTGGTCGAGTGGGTGATCGGGCTTTCATGCATGATCGCGATCTGATCGCCACGTCCTTCCTCGACATGGCGGTCGACCGCGTTCCAGCAGGTATTGACCATCCCGTCCGAGAACCACTCGTAGAGCGGCGCGTTCCCGTCAAACAGGGCCTTCGAGGGCTTCTCGTCCCAGTCGATCTTCTCGGCGGCGTCCATCCAGAATTTCTCGGGATCGGCCTGCCAGGCGGAATAGACCTCTTTGTAGCCCATGCGAACATCTCCTCCTCAGGAATTTGGAGATGTGTTACGGAGCGGAAACGGCTGACGCAAGAATGTTACCGCGCACAATCGGTTGCCCTGCCAAAAAATTTGCAGAAACCGCGACAAATCGCCCGCAAACTTTTGCAAACTGCGGGCGAGTTTTCAGGTAATTTGCACCCTCGTGGGGGTTTGCAAATTTCGCTGGCGAACGCGACTCAGCTGTAATGCGCCACCGGCGTGCCTGCGATGGCCGACATGTTCAGGAGGCCGCGCGAGGTGATCGAGGGCGTGACGATATGCGCCTTGTTGCCCATCCCCATCAGGATCGGCCCGACTTCCAAACCGCCCGCTTTCATCTTGAGGATGTTGCGCACGCCCGACGCCGCATCGGTATTGGCGAAGACCAGCACGTTGGCCGCCCCCTCGAAGCGCGAATTCGGCATCAGGCGGGCGCGGGTGTCGGGGTCGAGCGCCGCGTCGACATGCATTTCGCCTTCGAAGTCGAAATTCACCTCGCGCTGGATCAGCAGATTCATCGCGGCGCGCATCCGCTCGCCCGAGTCGCTGTCGAGATTGCCGAACTGGCTATGCGAACACAGCGCGATCTTCGGCTTCAGCCCGAAGCGCGAAACGTGCCGCGCCGCGCCGCAGACCGTTTCCATGATCTGCTCCGGCGTCGGCGCGTGATGGACGTGGGTGTCGGCCACGAAAAGCGGGCCGTCCTCCAGGATCATCAGGCTCAGCGCGCCCTGGGGATGGAGCCCGTCGCGGGCAAGGATTTCGCGCACGTATTTCAGGTGCCACAGATACTGCCCGAATGTGCCGCAGATCAGCGAATCCGCTTCCTCGCGATGGACCATAACGCCGGCAATCGCGGTGGAGTTGGTGCGCATGATCGCACGCGCGAGGTCGGGCGTGACACCGCGGCGGGCCATCAGCTCGTGATAGGTGCCCCAATAGTCGCGGTAACGCGGGTCGTTCTCCGGGTTCACGATCTCGACCGCGCCGAGATCGAGCGGCAGGCCGGCCCGTTCGCAGCGCATCTCGATCACGTCGGGACGACCGATCAGGATCGGCGTGTCGGTGGTTTCCTCGATCATCGCGTTGGCGGCGCGCAGCACCCGCTCGTCCTCGCCCTCGGCGAAAACGATACGGCGGCTCACAGTCGCAGCGGCGTCGAAGACAGGACGCATCAGCAGGGCCGATTTGAATACCGAACTGTCGAGCTGGACCTTGTAGGCATCGAGATCTTCCAGCGGGCGGGTCGCCACGCCGGTCTCCATCGCGGCTCTCGCCACAGCGGAGGCGACGATGCCGATCAGCCGCGGGTCGAACGGCTTGGGGATCAGGTAGTCCACGCCGAAGGTGAGTTTCTCTCCGCGATAGGCGGCGGCGGCTTCGGCGGAGGTGGTCTGCCGCGCGAGTTTGGCAATCCCTTCGACGCAGGCGATCTGCATCTCGTCGTTGATCGTCGTCGCGCCCACATCCAGCGCGCCCCGGAAGATGAACGGGAAGCACAGCACGTTGTTGACCTGGTTCGGGAAATCGCTGCGCCCGGTCGCGATGAGCGCGTCGGGGGCGACCTCGCGGGCGAGATCGGGCAGGATTTCCGGGTTCGGGTTCGCCAGCGCGAAGATGATCGGCTGCTTGGCCATCTTCTGCACCATTTCGGGCTTCAGCACGCCGGGACCGGAAAGGCCGAGGAACATGTCCGCGCCTTCGATCACCTCGTCGAGCGTGCGCAGATCGCTGTCCTGCGCGAATTCGGCCTTCTGCGGCGTCATGTCGGCTTCGCGGCCCTTGTAGACCAGCCCTTCGATATCGCAGAGCCAGACGTTCTCGCGCTTCACGCCCAGTTTCAGCAGCATGTTGAGACAGGCGATGCCCGCCGCCCCGCCGCCGGTCGAGACGATCTTGATGTCCTCGAAGTTCTTCTTCGCGATGCGCAGCGCGTTGGTCGCGGCTGCCCCCACAACGATCGCGGTGCCATGCTGGTCGTCGTGGAAGACTGGGATGTTCATCTTCTCGCGGCAGATTTTCTCCACGATGAAGCAGTCGGGCGCCTTGATGTCTTCAAGGTTGATCGCGCCGAAAGAGGGCTCGAGCGCGCAGACGATCTCGGCCAGCTTCTCGGGGTCGTTCTGGTTCACCTCGATGTCGAACGCGTCGATATTGGCGAATTTCTTGAACAGAACCGCTTTGCCTTCCATCACCGGTTTCGCGGCGAGCGGGCCGATATTGCCCAGACCCAGCACCGCCGAGCCGTTGGTGACGACAGCCACCAGGTTGCCCCGCGCGGTGTAGTCATGCGCGGTGTCGGGGTCTTCCTTGATGGCGAGGCTCGCCTCGGCCACGCCGGGCGAATAGGCGCGGGCCAGATCGCGGCCGTTCGCGAGCGGCTTCGTCGCACGAATTTCCAGTTTTCCGGGTTTCGGCTTGGCGTGATATTCCAGTGCCGACTGACGCAGGGTGTCCTGACGCGCCTCTTCCATGAGATCCTCCCCGAACTGGTTTAGCGCTAAACTAATTTTTCGCGCGCGATTCTCCCGTCGTTCTAGATAGCACGAAGGGAGTGATTGCAACCCCTGCGAATTACGTTGCGGCATGAACTCCGCGCGAGGCGGACGGGTGGCGCGAGGTGAGCGCTTGCATCCGGAGCAGGTGCGGCGCAGGATCGGGAGAACTCAACCGGCTGGACAAATTTTACGCTCCGGCCACGGACCGGAGACCGCCGATGTCGCTGCTCGATTCTGCCCGTCAGGTGCGCGAAAACGCCTATGCGCCCTATTCGAAATTCAAGGTCGGTGCGGCGGTGCGCGGGGCGTCCGGCACCATCTATAGCGGCGTGAATGTCGAGAACGTGGCCTATCCCGAAGGCACCTGTGCCGAGGCCGGCGCGATCGCCGCGATGGTGGCCGCGGGCGAGACCGAGATCACCGAGGTCGCCGTGATTGCCGACAGCCCGACGCCGGTCCCGCCCTGTGGCGGCTGCCGTCAGAAGCTGGCGGAATTCGCGCGTCACGACACGCCGGTGACGCTGGCCACGACCGAGGGCGAGCGACTCGATACGACGGTGGGCGATCTGCTGCCCGGTCGCTTCGATATGAGCCATATGGAAAACACCTGATGGATGCTCGCAGCATTATCCAATCGGTGCGCGACGGCAAAAGCTTGAGCGCAGATCAAGCCCAATGGTTCGCGCGCGGTCTGGCCGACGGCTCGGTCTCCGATGCGCAGGCGGGGGCCTTCGCGATGGCCGTCCTGCTGAAAGGTATCGGCACCGACGGTCGTGTGGCGCTGACGCAGGCGATGCGCGATTCCGGCGAGGTGCTGCGCTGGGATATGCCCGGCCCGGTGATCGACAAACACTCGACCGGCGGGGTAGGGGATTCCGTCTCGCTGCTGCTTGCGCCCGCGCTGGCGGCCTGTGGCTGCTACGTGCCGATGATCTCGGGGCGGGGCTTGGGCCATACTGGCGGCACGCTCGACAAGATGGAAGCGATCCCCGGCTATGACGCGACCCCCGGTATCGGCGCTTTGCGCAAGGTCGTGGGCGAGGTCGGCTGCGCGATCGTCGGCGCGACGGGCGAGATCGCCCCGGCCGACAAGCGCCTCTACGGGATCCGCGACATCTCGGGCACGGTCGAGAGCATCGACCTGATAACCGCCTCCATCCTGTCGAAGAAGCTGGCCGCCGGGCTCGAAGGGCTGATCCTCGACGTCAAGGTCGGCTCGGGCGCGTTCATGGCGCGGCCCGAGGATGCGAAGGCGCTGGCGCAGAGCCTCGTCGCCACCGCGAACGGTGCGGGCTGCAAGACCACGGCGCTGATCACCGACATGGACCAGCCGCTCGGCCATTCGGCGGGCAATGCGCTGGAAGTGATCGAGGTGATGGAGACGCTGACCGGCACCGGTGTGAACGAGGCGCTTTGGGACGTGACCGCGGCTCTGGGCGGCGAGGCGTTGGTTCTCGCGGGGTTGGCCAAGGACGCGGTCGACGGCACGGCGCGGATCGACGAGGTGCTCAGCAACGGGCGCGCGGTCGAGGTGTTCGGCAAGATGGTCGCCGCGTTGGGTGGCCCGAGCGATTTCGTCGAACGTTTCCCCGACCGACTGCCCTCCGCCCCGGTGATCCGCGCCGTGGAGGCCCCGCGGGCGGGCTTCGTCAGCCGCATCGACACCCGCGCGGTGGGCGAAGCGGTGGTGCATCTGGGCGGCGGGCGTCTGGTCGGCACCGACAGGATCAATCCCTCGGTCGGGCTGTGGGAGATCGTCTCGCTGGGCGACGACGTGACATCGGGCGAACCGCTGGTGACGATCCATGCCGCGAATGATCGCGACGCCGATGCCGCCGAAGCGGCCCTTCTGGCTGCGATCGACCTGAGCGACGAGGCCCCCGAAGAGCCGCCCCTGATCCACGAACGTATCGGCCCGGAGGATGTGCAATGAGCCGCGCCTTTCTGATCGTCATGGACAGCGTCGGGATCGGCGGCGCGCCCGATGCGGATCGTTTCTTCAACGACGGCGCGCCGGATACGGGCGCGAATACCGTGGGCCATATCGCGCAGGCCTGCGCCGAAGGACGGGCAGAGGAGGGCCGCTCGGGGCCGCTGAAGATGCCGACATTGGCCGGTCTGGGGCTGGGCGCTGCGGTGAAGCTCGCCTCGGGCGAGGATGCGCCGGGGCTGATGGCTGAACCTGTCGGGCTCTGGGGCGCGGCCACCGAGGTCTCTCCCGGCAAGGACACGCCCTCGGGCCATTGGGAACTGGCTGGTGTGCCGGTGCCGTGGGAATGGCATTACTTCCCGGACAAGGAGAACAGCTTCCCGCCGGATCTCGTCGCGAAAGCCTGCGAGATCGCTGGGACCGACGGCATCCTCGGCAATTGCCACGCCTCGGGCACGAACATCATCGAGGAACTGGGCGACGAGCATATCCGCACCGGCTGGCCGATCTGTTACACCTCTGCCGATAGCGTGTTCCAGATTGCAGCCCATGAAGAGCATTTCGGCCTCGACCGCCTTCTGAAGCTCTGCGAGGGGCTCGCGCCGACGCTGCATGCGATGAAGGTGGGGCGCGTGATTGCGCGGCCGTTCATCGGCGAGAATGGCGAGTTCACCCGCACCCCGAACCGCCGCGATTACGCGATCCCGGCACCGTCGCCGACGCTACTAGACTGGGCCTATGACGCGGGCCGCGTGACACATGCGATCGGCAAGATCGGGGATATCTTCTCGCATCGCGGCATCACCCATCTGCACAAGGGCAAGGGCGATGCCGATCTGGCCGATCACTTGATCCGGCTGACGGGTGAGGCTGAGGAGGGCTCGCTCACCTTCGCCAATTTCGTCGAGTTCGACAGCCTCTACGGCCATCGCCGCGACGTCTCGGGTTATGCCCGCGCGCTGGAATGGTTCGACACGGTGGCGGAGCAATTTCTCGACCGCCTGCAACCGGGCGATCTGGCGATCTTCACCGCCGATCACGGCAATGATCCAAGCTGGCGCGGCACCGATCACACCCGCGAACGCGTGCCTGTTCTGGGCGCGGGCCCGGGTATCGGGTCGCGCAGCGTGGGGAATGTGGGCTATGTCGACCTAGCGGCCTCGCTCGCCACGCATCTGAACATTCCGGCGCAAGGGCCGGGCAAAAGCTTTCTGTGAGGGACAAGACCATGAGTGACCATCTGACCGTCGTCAAACATCCGCTGGTGCAGCACAAACTGACCCTGATGCGCGAGAAGGACACCTCGACCGCGTCCTTCCGTCGTCTGCTGCGCGAGATCAGCCTGCTGCTGGCCTACGAGATCACGTCGGAGTTGGAACTGACCTCGAAGAACATCGAGACGCCGCTTCAGGAAATGGACGCGCCGATCCTCGCGGGCAAGAAGCTCGCGCTGGTCTCGATCCTGCGGGCGGGCAACGGTCTGCTGGATGGGGTGCTGGAACTGGTGCCGGCGGCGCGCGTGGGGTTCGTCGGTCTCTACCGTGACCCCGAGACGCTGAAGCCGGTCGAGTATTACTGCAAGCTGCCGAGCGAGCTCGAAGATCGTCTGACCATCGTGGTCGACCCGATGCTGGCCACCGGCAACTCCTCGGTCGCGGCGATCGACCTGATCAAGGAAAAGGGCGCGAAGAACATCCGCTTCATGTGCCTGCTGGCCGCCCCCGAGGGCGTCGCGCGCATGAAAGAGGCGCACCCGGACGTGCCGATCGTGACCGCCGCGCTCGACGAGAAGCTCAACGAGCACGCCTATATCGTGCCGGGTCTGGGTGACGCGGGCGACCGGATGTTCGGGACGAAGTAAGGGCAACGTCCTTTACTCAAAGGAAAACCCGGCTATCCTCCCCCTAGATAGTTTAGGGGTTGTATATGCGATTGAACGCAGGAGCAGCGGTCGGTCTGGCCGCAATTCTCACGCTGGGGCTGGGAGGCTTCGCATCGGAATTGCGGGCGCAGCAATATGCGCCCGCCGAGATGCCCCCGGCAAGCTATACCGAGCCGCAATATGTCGACAGCGAGGGCTGCGTCTTCGTGCGCGCCGACTATGGTGGTGCCGTGCGCTGGGTGCCACGAATGAATAGCGACCGCGGCATCGTCTGCGGCTATAAGCCTACTGTGACGCTGGCGGCGAAGCCTGCAACTGCGAAACCTGCCACCCGGGCGAAGGTGGCAACGCGCGCTCCCTATTCGCCGACCCCTGCGTCCCCGCCCGCGCCGCGCGACAGCGCGCGCGTGTCGCACAGGGTGAGCGTCGGTGGGCTCGCCCCGATCGTAACCCGCGCGCCCCAGCCGGAGAACGGCTGGAGGAATGCCTTCGAGGACGGGCGCCTCAACCCCTATCGCGGTCCACGCACCGTCCAGGGCAACGAACAGATGCGGGCGCGCTGGACCGAGGAGACGCCGATGCAGCTACGGCCCACCGCGACGCCCGATCAGGTCTATGTCGAAAGCTCTCACCCGCCGGTGCCAAGAACCCGGATCGTGGTGGTGCCGACCGTCACTGTGTCGAACAAATCGGTCGCGCCGGTCGGCTCGAACGGCAAGCAATATGTGCAGGTCGGCAGCTTCGCCAATGTCGCGAATGTTGCGACCGCGACGAAGCGTCTGCAGGCGCTGGGCCTGCCGGTCGCGACGTCCAAGACGCAGGAGCTGACTGTGGTCTATGCCGGGCCGTTCTACGATACCGCGAAGCTGAACTCGGCGCTGGCCTCGGCGCGTCGAGCGGGCTTTCCCGATGCGCTCGTGCGCTGAGGAAGTATGACGACCGAAGCAAGATCGAGCGGCCCTTCGGGGCCGTTTTTCATTGCGCTGAGCAGATATCCTGCAGGGCCACCCATTGCGCATCTTCGAGAACCGGCTTCGGCGCGGGCTGGCCCTTGAACGGATCGGCCTCGATCAGGCCCAGCACGGACTCTCCGGTCGGGTCGAGCGCGTAGGCGTAGGGCGTCGCGCTGACCCCGGCCTCGCGGAAGGCGCGCAGAAGCGTGTCGCCATCGGCGCGAGCAGGCGGACGCTGTAACAGGTCCTGCGCATACTCGGCCAGTCCGCTCTCGGGAAGGTCGCCCGTCGTCAGTAGCCGCAGCGCCGCCGCGGGCCCGAGACGGTCGAGCATCCGGTGCAGCGGGCGTTCTCCGGCGGCGCTGTTTTGCGCGGCGATGATGTAGCCCGCGACGACCTCGGGCGTGTCCGGCCCGTTGATCGTGTCGCGACCGACCACGGTCATCCCGCCGGGCAACAGCCGCGCCCCTTCGAGCGCTTGCGGCAGGACCGCGATCGCCGATTGTCCGGGCAGTCGCTCGGCGAGGGCCGAGAGCGCGCGATCGCCGCCGGGGCTGTGACAGGCAGCGCCCGTCATCTTTACCATCTCCGACAGCAGCTTACGCCCGATCTCGACGCGTTTTGCCTGGGGTGCGACGCGCGCGGCATGATCGACCAGCGCCGAGGGTAGCCAGAACAGCGCCACCGCGCCGACTGCCAGCAGAACAGCCCCGATGAGCACGCCGCGCAGCCGCCCCGGATGCGGGCGCTGTGCGGCGATCATCGCGTGAACCTTCTCGATCGCGGCGATCATCGTTTCGTCTTCGACCTCGAGCTCTTCGCCCGGCTCCTCGGATGGGGCGAAGATCGCGGGGCGCTTGCCGGGATTGCGCCGGTGCATCGCGGGCAGCGACCAATGTGCGAGTGCCGTGCCGGAGCGCACCTCCGACAGCACAAGCGTCGCGTCGCCCAGCGAGAGGATCACCTCGCGGCGTTGTGCGTCCGCATCGGGACGCCATATGCCGATCGCCTCGAGGCGCTCATATTCGGAAAGGGCGGTCATGCGGGCCCGTTACTGCTCTTGTTTGTCAAGAGGATAGCCGATCCTGCCGGGGGGTCAATCAAACAGCCCTGCCTGCAACGTAAGCCGCCCCGCACGGAAGGCCGAGCGGGGCGATCTGGGGCGCAATTCAGAGTGGAGTGCGCGGGATGCGTGGTGCTGCCCGCGCTCTCGTCCGTCAGGGGCGCAGATAGGCGTAACCGTCGCGCTGCAGATCGACGAGGTAGGCCGCGCCGGACGGGACGATCTCCGCCTCTTCGACCATCGGAGGCTCCTTGCCGAGCTTCTTCGTCATACCGGCGAGCGTGTTGGCGCAGGCGCGGAAATGGATCGGCTGGCCCAGCATCGCCATTTCCTCGATCCGGGCTTTCACCGGCGAGGTATCGGCGCGCAGCATGTTGAGACCGGGCCCGTAGGTGACCAGCTCGATCTGCACGTCTTCGCCCTGGTCCTTGTAGTATTGGATCATGTTGAGCGCGTTGTTGAGCGCCATGTTCATCACTTGTGGGTCGGCGCTGTTGACCTGAATCGCGATCTTCTCGTTCGCCATCGCGGGCAACGCCCAAACCATCGCCGCGAGCGCGAGCCCGAGGCGCAGTCCTCCCTTGTCCATCGTGATCTCCCTTTCACTTCAATGGAAGCTCAGCCTCGACGTGCCGGGGTCGAAAAGCAAGCGATTGCACGGATCGCTCCGCAAATTTCACGTCCTCGTGATGGATGGCTGGCGCTCTCGGCCCGGCTACGGGCGCGCGCGGTGCGCCCATCCGGGCGATTGACCGCATGAGTGCGAATGTCTATCTGCTGCCTTGCGCGGATGGCTGGATGGCCGCGAGCGCCCGTAGCCCCGCGCAATGCGGGCAGCCGGGTGCCCGAGGAAAGTCCGGACTCCATGAAGCAACGGTGCCGGGTAACGCCCGGGCGGGGAAACCCGACGGAAAGCGCCACAGAAAACAGACCGCCCCGGTTTCGGCCGGGGTCAGGGTGAAACGGTGGGGTAAGAGCCCACCGCGGGACTGGCAACAGGACCGGCACGGCAAGCCCCACCGGGAGCAACGCCGAATAGGGATCGTGTGCTGCGCCGCTTGCGGTGATGGCAGGGGAGCTTCGCCCCGAGCGATCCGGGTTGGCGGCTGGACCCTGCGAGCAATCGCAGGGCGAGAGGAATGGTCATCCACGGGGGGCGCGAGCCCTCGGGACAAAATCCGGCTTACAGGCCGTCCGCGCAAATTCCGCTTCCACTATCGCCAGAAAACGCGGGCATGGAACAAGCTCCCACCCGCACGGGTTCCCGCCATTGCGGCACAGCGAGCGCGCGTTGAAGCACAGGCCTCGCCATGATCGTGACTTGCGTTTCGGACCGAATTAACCACGCTCGAAGCAAAGGCAAACAAAGCTGAGACGAACAGGGGAGAGAGATTGCCATGGGCTATACGATCGACAAGGTGATGACCGGGGCATTCGACGAGGTCGAGGCGAAAGTGCGCGAGGGATTGGCTGATGCGGGCTTCGGCGTGCTGACCGAGATCAACGTCTCGGCCACGATGAAGGCCAAGCTCGACAAGGACATGCCGCGCTACAAAATCCTCGGTGCCTGCAACCCGAAGTTGGCCTACGAGGCGATCGGCTTCGCGCCGCGGATCGGGGCGATGCTGCCCTGCAACGTGGTCCTGCGCGAGGTCGAAAACGGGATCGAGGTCAGCGCGGTCGACCCGGTGGCTTCGATGCTGGCGGTCGAGAACGACGATCTCGTGGAAGTCGCCAGCCAGGTGCGCCAGATGCTCGCCGACGTGATCGCCAAACTGTAGGCCGCACGAGTTTTTTCTAGCCAAGCGCGCCGACGCGCGCGAAGCTGTCGCAACAGGAAACCGAATTTCGGGGGAATGATATGAGCTTCGTGAAGACATTGGCCACGCTCGCGGTGGGCTTCGCCGCTGCCAAGGGCGTGGAGCGTTTCAACAAGATGGGCGGTCTCGACGGCATGAAGGACGCGCTCGGCAAGGCGGGCGAACCCGGCGGTATGGGTGACCAG
Organism: Thioclava sp. IC9; assembly: GCF_002213225.1. Lineage (NCBI taxonomy): Bacteria > Pseudomonadati > Pseudomonadota > Alphaproteobacteria > Rhodobacterales > Paracoccaceae > Thioclava > Thioclava sp. IC9. The sequence continues at coordinate 414,495 of NZ_NBNX01000003.1, read as the reverse complement.
ATGGGCGAGTGGGCCGAGAAGATGGGCATGCCCGGCGGCAAGGAGACCGTGCGCGGTCTGTTCGGCCAGTTCGGCTCTCAGGCGGCCTCCGCGACGGCTGCGACCGAGGCGGGACTGGGCGCGCTGATCGGCGCCATGACCGGCGCTGCGAAGACGGGCGCGGGCAATATCTCGGAAATGCTCGGCGCCGTGACCTCCGGCACGCCGGTCAACGCGATGATGGAAGATCAGGCCAAGCTGATGATCCGCGCAATGATTCAGGCCGCGAAAGCCGATGGCGAGATCGACGACAAAGAGCGGCAGACCATTCTCGATCACCTGTCCGATGCCTCCGATGAGGAAATCGCCTTCGTGAAGGCCGAACTCGACGGCCCGATCGACATCACCGCTCTGGCCAATGCCACCTCGGATCACATGAAGTCGCAGGTCTATTCCTCAGCGCTTCTTCCGATCACAGTCGATACCGAGGCGGAGAAGCAATATCTGGCGAATCTGGCTGCCGCGCTGGGCCTCGAGACGGAGAAAGTCGCCCAGATCCACGAGACGATGGGCAAGCCGCTGATCTGAGCGGAGAGAGCCTTCCGGCTTTATGGGGCGCGGGCGAAGAATTTTCAGCTTGCGGCCCGGTTTGCCGGTTGACTCCGCATCGCGCATCGCTAAAAGGCGGGCTTCAAGGATTCCGCGGGTGCGTAGTTTTTTCGATGCCCGGAGCTAGGAGATAGACAATGGCGAAGCCGACGACGATCAAGATCCGTCTGAACTCGACGGCGGGCACCGGGCACTTCTATGTGACCAAGAAGAACGCCCGCACCATGACCGAAAAGATGACCGTGAACAAATACGATCCGGTCGCGCGCAAGCACGTCGAATACAAGGAAGGCAAGATCAAGTAAGATCGCCTGACCTTGACGGTTAGAAGGCCGTGCCTCCGGGCACGGCCTTTTTCTTTTTGTATTGGAATTGGAAGCTGGCTGCCCGGATCAGCCGCGAAGCGGCCCGGGCCGCGCCCGACCTCCCCCGGGGAGGGCGCATTGGCGATGTCGTCGCGGGTCTATGTGTCTTGCGGGCTTGCGAGATAAAGCACCCTGCCATAGGCGGGGAAAGCGCCCACCCGAGGTCGGGCGCGGCCCTCTGGAAGCTCAAGATGGAGTTACCGGGGGTTCCCCGGGTCATTGCTCGCGCAATCCGCGTTCGCCGCTTCGGTGGCTTCTCTGGAGCCCCCGATCTGCGCCTTCAGCGCAGGCCGCGGCTCACACCAGCCACAGCGAGAGGTAAAGCGCTGCGAGCCCGCTCAGAATCGCCCACAGCGTGTTGCGCGTCGCGATCCCGACGCCGAGCGTCGCGAAGGCCGCGATCATCCGCGCGGGGTCGGTCTCACCGCCGGTACCTGCGGGCCACAGCACCAGCGGGGCCACGAGTCCCGGCAGCACCGCAACCGGCGTGTAGCGCAGGTAGCGCAGCGCCCATTCGGGCAATTGCCGGTCGCCGAGAAACCCCATGAAGGAATAGCGCAGGAAGTAGGTGCCGATCCCCAGTGCGACGATGATTCCCCAGACCAAAGCGTCCGAATAGCCGTTCATTCCCGCACCGCCTTTCTACGCGCGACCCAAAGCTCGACCTGCGCGCCTGTCACCATCGCGGCGACGGCGGCGATCATCAGCCCAACGCCCGAGGGCAGGAAGCTGAGCGCCAGTGCGCCCACGACCGAGACGGCCGCCGCGGCGACATGGGCCAACGTGCGCAGCGCCGGCCCGATCATCGCAAGAAAGGTGATCGGCACCGCGAAATCGAGCGCGAATTCCGGCGGGATTTGCGCGCCGACCAATGCGCCGACAAGGGTCGCGACATACCAGTTCGGGCAGACCGGGGAGCAGACGCCCGCGTAATAGGCCAGCTTCTCGGCGCGGCTCATGTCGGGCTCGGCCTCGTATTCATTGGCCGCCATCGCATAGGCCTGATCGACCATGAAATAGGCCACCAACGCTTTCTGCCACGTCTTCGCCTTGCCGAAATGCGGGGTGAGGGCCGCCGAATACATCGCCATGCGCAGATTGACCGCAAGCGAGGCTGCGAGGATCAGCACGACCGGCGCGTGATCGCCCATCAGTTGCAATGCGGTGAACTGCGCGGCGCCCGCGATGACCATCACCGAGAAGCCCATCACCTGTACCAGATCGAGCCCCGCACTGGTTGCGGCCACGCCGAACAGGAGGCCGAAAGGCACGATGACCAGAAGGAACGGCAGGCCATGCCGAAATCCGCGCCAATAGGCGGCCCGCACCGCGCCTTTCGGGGCCGTCCCGTTCGCAGTCATGTCCGACATGATGCTTGTCTCCCGTTCTCAGTTGCGGGACAGATAGGGAAGGATGCGGGCAAAGGCAAAGCGCGCGATTGTATTGGAGGCAATCATCTTGACCGCTGGCGAAGAAGTCGGGCCGCGCGTGGTCGCGGTGATCCTTGCGGGCGGGCAGGGCCGGCGCATGGGCGGCGTAGACAAGGCGATGGTGATGCTCGCCGGGCGCCCGCTATTTGCCCATGTCGCAGCACGGATCGGCCCGCAAGTGGCGGGGCTCGCGATCTCCGCCAATGGTGCGGCGGTTCGATTCGCGCCGATCCACGTTCTACCCGATCCGCCCCAAAGGCAGGGCGAGGGCCCCCTGGCGGGGCTCCTGAGCGCGCTGGACTGGGCGGCGGAGCAGGGCGCGGATATGCTGCTCAGCGTTCCCGTCGATACACCTTTCCTGCCCCGCGACCTCGTTGCCCGGCTGGGCGCTCCCGGCGGCGCGGCTTACGCCGCCTCGGCCGGTCGCGACCACCCGAGCGTCGCGCTGTGCCCGGTCATGGAGCGGGCGCGAATAGCCGAGTTGTTCGCCTCGGGCGAACGCCGATTGCGTGCGGCCTTCCCGGAGGCGACGCGGGTGGCGTTCGAGGGCAGCCCAGACCCGTTCACCAATCTCAACACGCCCGAGGATCTCGCCACGGCGGCCGCGCATCTGGCTGAGGCGACCCGGTGACCCAGGTGTCGATCCGGCACGGGCTCGCACGCGAGCATCGCGCAGCGGCGGCGGAGCTTTACTGGCAGGCCTTCGGCGGCAAGCTCGGCCGCGTGATGGGGCCGGAGCGGCGCGCCTTGGGCTTCATCGCCGAGGTGATCGATCCGAGCCACGCGCTCTCGGCGCTCGATGGCGATGGCGCGCTGGTCGGGGTGGTCGGGTTTCGCACGCTGCGCGGCTCCTTCGTCGGCGGTAGCTGGGCCGATCTGCGCAGCCATTACGGGCGCGGTGGTGGGCTCTGGCGCGGTGCCTGCCTGCATCTTCTGGCCCACGATCTGCCCGAAGGCGGAATGATGGTCGACGGGATCGCCGTCCACCCGGAACTGCGCGGCGCAGGCATCGGGCGCGCGCTGATCGAGGCGCTGTCCCACGAGGCGCGCAGGCGTGGCTACCGGGCGCTCTGTCTCGACGTGATCGACGAGAACCTGCGCGCACGCGCCTTGTACCAACGGCTGGGTTTCGAGGTGACGGGGCGGCGCAGTTCGCGACTGACGCGGCTGGTCTTCGATTTCCGTTCGGTGCAACTGATGCGCCGCGCGCTCTGAAGGCTCCGCCGCGCCCTTTCGTATTGGCTCAAATATCCCCGGGGGGCGAGGGCGAAGCCCGAGGGGCTGGCCCGTCAGTCGAAACTGCCGGTGACGCGCCCCAGCAGCATGAAGGCGCGGGCGGTGCGGGTTTCGGCCATCTCGGCGATGTCCTGATCGGAGGCGTTCTTCTCGAACTCGGCGAAGGTCCGGTCGAACTGGCGCAGGAAGTGATGCGCCACGTCGCGGAAGATCGTATCGCCGCGCATCCGGCCCGCGCTGAGCGCCAGCGACGAGCGATCGCGAATGCCGCCGAGGCTGGTGATCTCGCGGCCGCGCTCGCCTTGCGCAAAACGGCGCCATAGTTCGGGCCGGGCGCGGTCGGGCTTGAGGTCGTCCATGTAGATGCCGTCCTGCGCGAGCAGGTTCAGCACATCCTGCGCCGAGCGCAGCAGCTTTGCCGTCGACCGGTCTTCGAGCGCGCGGCGTAGCGCGCGGAAGCCCTCGGTATCGTCGGGCGAATCCGGGAAGTTCAGCGCGCGGACGAAATCGGCGACCGAGAGCGGCGCGCGAAGGTCCTCCGCCGGGGTGCCGAGCGCCAGCATCGGTTCGCTGTCATCGGGTCGGGGCGGGGGCGGGGCGACCAGCGCCGCCTTGCGGTCGGCGGAGGGCTGGCTTGCCTGCACGTCGCGGCGCGAGGCGAAGGTCGCGATCGTGGTCTCCGCCTGACGGGCGACGGCAGCGATCTCGTCGAGCTTCTTCTCGACATTCTGATCGGTACGCATCGCCTGCTGATTGAGCCAGGCGGTACGCATCGCCTCGATCGATTGTCGCAGCGCGGCGGTTTCGGCGCGCATCTCGCGGGTAGCGCGCGCGGTCACGGCGGCGACCCAGACCATCACGATCGGCACCGCCATCCCCACGACGAGGCTGACGGTGGCAAACAGCGACGCGGCGCGCGCGATCCCGGGTGCGAAGAACCAGAAGGCCGCGACCAGGAAGACCCACAGGATGCTCAGCCCCAGCGCGATCCATTCCGGCGCGCCGGGAAAGCGTGTCTTGAGGCGTGGACGACCGGCAGGCGGGTGCGATCCGCCGGGCATGGCGAACCGATCCTTGTCCTGCTCTGCGGGTCCTTCCATTCAGGCTCTCCGTCAGTGGCGCACGGGCACATGCTCAGAGGCAGCCGCGCAGGGGCGTCCGTGTCAGGCGAAAACGATCTTGAGGATTTCGTAAGCCTTGTCGCCACCCGGCGTGCGAACCTCGACAGAGTCGCCCTCGTCCTTGCCGATCAGCGCGCGCGCCAGAGGCGACTTCATGTTGAGCTTGCCCTTCTCCAGATCGGCTTCGGGTTCGCCGACGATCTGGTAGGTCTTCTCTTCGTCAGTGTCCTCGTCGACGATGGTCACTGTCGCGCCGAATTTCACGGCGCCTGACATCTTCGACGGGTCGATCACCTCGGCTCGGCCCAGAAGCCCTTCGAGCTCCTTGATCCGGCCTTCGATAAAGCCCTGCTTCTCGCGTGCCGAATGGTATTCGGCATTCTCCGAGAGGTCGCCCAGTTCCCGCGCTTCCGCGATCGCGGCAATGATCGCGGGACGCTCTTCGGACTTGAGCTTTTTCAATTCTGTATTGAGCGCGTCAAAACCTGCGCGCGTCATCGGTTGTTTGTCCATGGAAGGCTCCCGAACTCGGAACTGTCCCCAATTCAGGGCATCTAAATCTGCTCTCACCCCCGGAAGTCAAGTGGACAGCGCGATTTTCGCGGCGAATTGCCGATCTCGTCAGTTCGGGAAGGCGGCGCAATTTGGCGCAAGATTGTTGCGCGGCATCGCAGCGTAACAATTGCCTCGTTACGCGAGGTAGGCTAGGCAGGACGCCAGCTAGGACGACCAGCAAGGGGTTCGACAGACATGACCGACGTGACGCGCGAGTCGATGGAATATGATGTGGTGATCGTGGGCGCGGGGCCTGCAGGGCTTTCGGCGGCGATCCGCCTCAAACAGATCGACCCGGAGCTCGAGGTCGTCGTGCTCGAGAAGGGCTCGGAAGTGGGCGCGCATATCCTGTCGGGCGCGGTGCTCGACACCAGCGGGTTGGATCAGCTGATCCCCGACTGGAAGGACAAGGGCGCGCCGATCACCGTGCCGGTCAAGAAGGACAATTTCTATGTCCTCGGAGAGGCCGGAGCGATGCGCATTCCGAACTGGCCGATGCCGCGCCTGATGTCGAACCATGGCAAATACATCGTCTCGATGGGCAATGTCTGCCGCTGGATGGCCGAGCAGGCTGAAGCCCTCGGCGTCGAGATTTTCCCGGGCATGGCCGCGTCGGAAATCGTCTGGGATGGAGACCGGGTGGCCGGTGTCGTCGCGGGCGAATTCGGCAAGAACCCTGATGGAGCCGAGGGCCCGGGCTACGAGCCGGGCATGGAGCTGCGCGGCAAATACGTGATGATCGCCGAGGGCGTGCGCGGCTCGCTCGCCAAGGTGGTGATGGAGAAGCACAACCTCTCCGACGGTCACTGCCCGCAGAAATTCGGCCTCGGCATGAAGGAAATCTGGGAGATCGACCCCGAGAAGCACCGCGAGGGCACCGTGACCCATACGATGGGCTGGCCTTTGGGCGGCAATGCGGGCGGCGGGTCGTTCATCTATCACCTCGACAACAATCAGGTCTATGTCGGCTTCGTCGTGCACCTGAACTACGAGAATCCGCATCTCTACCCCTATATGGAGTTCCAGCGCTTCAAGCATCACCCGATGGTTGCGGAGCTGCTGGAGGGCGGTAAGCGCGTGGCTTACGGCGCGCGGGCGATCTCGGAAGGCGGCTGGCAGTCGATCCCGAAACTGACCGTACCGGGCGCGGTGCTGCTGGGCTGTTCGGCGGGGCTCGTGAACGTGCCGCGCATCAAGGGCAACCATAACGCGATGCTCTCCGGCATCGCGGCGGCGGAAGCCGCGGCAGCCGCGATCAAGGGCGGGCGTTCGGGCGACGAACTGACCGAATACGAGACCGATCTGCGCTCCGGTCCGATCGCGGAAGACCTCAAGAAGGTCCGCAACGTGAAGCCGATGTGGTCGAAATGGGGGATGGTCCCCTCGCTCGTCCTCGGCGGGCTCGACATGTGGACCAACGATCTCTTCGGCTTCTCGCTCTTCGGCACGCTCAAGCATGGCAAGTCGGATGCGAAAGCGACCGGCGAGGCGAAAAACTTCAAGCCGATCGACTATCCCAAACCCGACGGCAAGCTTAGCTTCGACCGCCTGACCAATGTCAGCTTCTCCTTCACCAACCACGAAGAGAGCCAGCCCTGCCACCTGAAGCTGAAGGACGCGTCGGTCCCGATCTCGGTGAACCTGCCGAAATATGACGAGCCCGCTCAGCGCTATTGCCCGGCGGGCGTCTACGAGGTGGTCGGCGAGGGCGACGACGCGAAGTTCCAGATCAATTTCCAGAACTGCGTCCACTGCAAGACCTGCGACATCAAGGATCCGAGCCAGAACATCAACTGGACCACCCCGCAAGGCGGCGACGGGCCGAACTACCCGAACATGTGATCGCGAAAGGGGCCTGCGGGTCCCTTTTTCGTTTCCACCCCTCCTCGCCCCCATCACAACGCCGTGTCTGTGACGGCGGCTTCCCGCGTGCGGTGGTTCGGCTCATTGTAATGCCCGCAGCGCCCCGTTACGCTCGATTTCGACCCGAATGAGAGGACCGTTTCGTGCCGAGTTTTAAGACCCCGCTGCGCCTTGCGCTCTTCGCCCTCTTGATGGGCTCCACCGCGCCCCTGCCGCTGTTCGCTCAGGATGCGCCGACGGCCGGCAGCGCCGAGGATGCCGCGCAGGCTGCCGATACTGCTGCTGCCAAAGGCGATGCAGGCGACACCGCGAATGACCCGAGCCCTGCGGAGGCGGGGGCCTATCTCGCCGCGCGCATCGCGTCGCAGCAATTCGATTTCGCCGAAGCCGCGCATTACTACCGCCAGTTGATGGCCAGCGGCGATACCAGTGGCACGACGGCAGAGGCCACGCTCGTCTCAGAGATCGCGATCGCCGATTTCGACCGTGCCAAGCCGCTTGCGCAGCAGATGGTCGAGGCCGGCACTGGAAGCCAGATCGCGGCGCTGACCGTGCTCGCTGCGGACGCGCATGACAAGAACTGGAGCGCCGCGCTCAAGTTGCTCGACAGCGATGCCGATCCGGGGCCGCTCGTGGGCGGGCTGACCAAGGCCTGGGTGCTTGCGGGCGACGGCAAGATGTCCGACGCCTCCGCTGCCTTCGACGAGGTCGGCAAGCAACAGGGCCTCGCAGCCTTCGCGGGTTTCCACAAGGCGCTCGCACTCGCGCTCGTCGGCGATTACGAGGGGGCTGATTCGATCCTCTCGGGCGAAGATGGCGAGAAGATCACCTCGACCCGTCGCGGCGTTCTGGCCCATGTCGAGGTGCTCTCGCAACTCGAGAAGAACAAGGAGGCGCTGAAGCTGATCGAGGATCGCTTCGGCAAGGATCTCGACCCGCAGCTTAAAGATATCCGCTCCAAGCTGGAGGCGGGCGACACGCTGCCCTTCGACGTCGTGCGCAATGCGTCCGACGGCGTTGCAGAGGTCTATTACTCGGTCGCGCAGGCGCTGATCGGCGATGCGCCCGACACGTTCACGCTGGTGCATTCGCGGCTGGCCAACATGATCCGGCCCGACATGGATGACGCCACTCTGCTGACCGCGTCGATGCTCGACCAGCAGGGCCAATACGATCTGGCCATCGAAGCCTATGCCGATATCAAGCCCGACAGCCCGATCTACCACGCCGCCGAAATCGGGCGCGCGGAATCGATGGTGCGCGCGGGCCGCAACGATGCGGCCATCGAAGTGCTCGAGAACCTGTCGCGCAGCCGACCCAACCTCGTCGGCGTCTGGACCGCTCTGGGCGATACGCTGCGCCGCGAGAGCCGCTTCGCCGAGGCTGCGAAAGCCTATGACAAGGCGATCGACCTGCTCGGCCAACCCGAGCCGAAGGACTGGTTCGTCTGGTATTCGCGCGCCATCGCGCAGGAACGCTCTGGCAATTGGGACGAGGCCGAGAAGGGTTTCCGCGAGGCGCTGCGCCTTTCGCCCGATCAGCCCTCTGTGCTGAACTATCTGGGCTATTCCTACGTGGACAAGGGCGAAAACCTCGACGAGGCGCTCGACATGATCCGCAAGGCCGCCGCCGAGCGTCCCGATGCGGGCTTCATCATCGACAGCCTCGGCTGGGCGCTGTTCAAGCTTGGCCATTACCAAGAGGCGGCCCAGAAGATGGAGCGAGCCGTGGAGCTCGAGCCGCGCGATCCGCTGCTCAACGACCACTTGGGCGATGTGCTCTGGGCCGTGGGCCGCCAGCGCGAGGCGAAATTCCAGTGGCGCCGCGCGTTGTCCTTCGCGACCGACGACGCGGAGACCACCGAGGAACTCGATCCCGATGCGATCCGCCGCAAGATCGAGGTAGGTCTGGACCAGCAGCGCAAGGAGCAGGGTCTGCCGCCGCTCGAGGATAAGGGCCCGAGCAAGGATAGCCCCAAGGCCGGCCCCGAAACGCCCGCGAGCGATGCGAATAATTGACGCTTTCGCGCCTGCGAAGATCAACCTGACGCTGCATGTCATCGGCCAGAGGGCCGATGGCTATCACCTGCTCGACAGCCTCGTGGCCTTCGGGCCGATGGGCGACCGGTTGGTGCTGCGCGAAAGCGACGCGCTGTCGCTCAGCGTGGCAGGCCCCGAGGCGGCGGGCGTGCCTGCCGATCCGTCGAACCTCGTGCTGAAAGCCGCGTCCCTCCTGTCGCGCCCGGCGGGGCAGGGGGCGGAAATCCATCTCGACAAATATCTGCCGCCCGCCTCGGGCATCGGCGGTGGATCGTCAGACGCGGCGGCTGCGCTGCGGGCGCTGGCTGCGCTTTGGGACCATCCGCTTCCGGCGGAGACCGCACAACTTGGGGCAGACGTGCCGATGTGCCTGACGCCACGCCCCCAGCGCGTGCGCGGCATTGGTGAGGCGCTCGACCTCGTGTCGCTGCCGCCGCTGCCCGCGCTACTGGTGAACCCGCGTGTGGAGGTGCCGACGCCTGCGATCTTCAAGGGGCTAGATTCGAAGGACAATCCGCCGATGCCCGAGGTGCTGCCGACTTTTACTGGCGCGCCTGACTGCATCGACTGGCTGGCCACGCAGCGTAACGATCTGCAGGCGCCTGCCATCGCCTCGGCCCCCGTGATCGGGGAGGTGCTGGACGCGCTCATGACGCTCCCCGGCTGTCGTCTCGCGCGCATGTCGGGCTCTGGTGCGACCTGTTTCGCGCTGTTCGAGACGCTGGACGCCGCGCAGGCTGCGGAAGCCACGCTGGCTCAGCGCCACCCTGGCTGGTGGCGGGCCTCCGGCATGCTCGGCGATCAGACGCAAAAGGCGCAGCCCCATAGCCGCGCCTCTACTTCTTGACCCAAATATCCCGTGGGGAGCCCGCAGGGCGGGGGGTAGTGCCCCCTCAGCGCAACCGCGCCACCACGTAATCGGCCAGATCGTCCAGCATCTGCCGCAGCTCGCTTTCCGGCAGGATCTGCAGGCGCTCGCGCCCGCGATCGGCCCACTCGAGGGCTGCCGCGCGGGTCTCTTCCAGCGCGCCGGTCGCCTTCAGCAACTCCAACGCATGCTCCAGATCGCCCTCGCGCTGATCGCCTTTGTCGATGGTGCGGGTCCAGAAAGCGCGGGCCTCGCCGTCGGCCTTGGCCAGCGCCTTGATCAGCGGCAGCGTCAGCTTGCGCTCGCGGAAATCGTCGCCCACGTTCTTGCCCATCGTCTTGGCATCGCTGAGATAATCCAGCAGATCGTCGACCACCTGGAAGGCGATCCCGAGGCTCTCGCCGTAATCGTGCAGCGCCGCGATCTGTTCCTCCGGCGCGCCGGCCAGAACCGCGCCCGCCTCGGTCGCCGCCGAGAACAGAGCCGCCGTCTTGCCGCGCACCACCTTGTAATAGGTGTCCTCGGTCGTGTTCAGGTCTTCGGCCGCCGAGAGCTGCAGCACCTCGCCTTCGGTGATGACGGCGGAGGCGTTCGACAGGATAGACAGAACCCGCAGGTTGTCTGTATCCGTCATCAGCTGGAACGACCGCGCGAAGAGGTAATCGCCAACCAGCACGCTCGACTTGTTGTCCCAGAGCAGGTTCGCGGTCGGGCGGCCCCGGCGCTGCTTGCTCTCGTCGACCACATCGTCATGCAGCAGCGTTGCGGTATGGATGAATTCGACCGCCGCGGCGAGGTTATGGTGCAGATTGCCCTCGTAGCCGCACAGCCGTGCCGCCGCCACCGTTAGCATCGGCCGCAGCCGCTTGCCGCCCGCGCCGACCAGATGGGCGGTCACTTCGGGGATGCGCGGCGCGTTCTCCGAGGCCATGCGCTCGGCGATCAGCGCATCCACCGCCGCCATGTCGTCGGCCAAGGCTTCCGCGAGCCGGTCATGCGGTTTCGCTGTGTTGTCGGGCTTGTCGTCGAGGCTCATGTTCATCCCTTCGATCTGCCTCATCTCGACAGCCCTCGCAAGGGGCCGTAAGTGAGGGATATGAAAGAGCTACTGCGCAGCACGGACCCGGTGAAACTGGCCATGGCGACCGCCCTTCTCGAGGGCGAGGGTATAAGCACGTTTCAACTCGACGTCCATACGAGCGTGCTGGAAGGCTCGCTTGGGATTCTCCCGCGCCGCCTGATGGTGCGCGACAGCGACATGTTCATGGCGCAGGCGGTGCTGCGCGATAACGAGATAAAATCGGATTGAGCGCATGGATCGGTTCGCGCCCGAAGATCTGACAGTCGATGGCTTTCTCGGCGGGCGGTTGCGGATCGCCCAGCCGCGCGCGGGCTACCGCGCCGCGATGGATCCGGTCCTGCTGGCGGCGGCCTGTCCGGCGCAGGCCGGCCAGTCGGTCCTGGAGCTCGGCTGCGGGGCAGGGGTGGCGAGCCTGTGTCTTGGCTGGCGGGTGCCGGGGCTTGCGCAAAGCGGGCTGGAACTGCAGCCCGCCTATGCCGATCTCGCCCGGTGCAACGCGGCGGATAACGGGATCGCGCTCGAGGTGATCGAAGGCGATCTGGCGCAGATGCCCGCCGAATTGCGGGCGCGCAGTTTCGATCATGTCATCGCCAATCCGCCCTATTTCAGCCCCGAAGACGGGACACCCGCCGCCGATCCCGGTCGCGAGCGCGCGCAGCGGGAGGCGACGCCGATCAGCGCATGGCTCGACGCGGGGTTGCGGCGTCTCAAGCCCGAGGGGCGGATCACGCTCATCCAGCAGGCCGACCGGCTGGCAGACCTTCTGGCGGGGCTCCAGGGGCGCGCGGGCGCGATCACCGTCCTGCCGATCGCGCCGCGGGTGGGGCGCCCGGCGCGGCGGGTGATCGTGACGGCGCGGAAGGGGGTGCGAACGCCGCTGCAGCTTCTCGCGCCGCTGATCTTGCACGCGGCGCCGATGCATTCACACGATGCGGAGGATTTGACGGATATTGCGCGCGAAATTCTGCGCGAAGGTCAAAAATTGCCTATTCCTCGTTAGTGCTTTCGCAAGATTTCGCGAAAATGATGGAGATGCCCCGTCACTATACGACATTTCCGTGACACGACTCAAAAGCTGTGCTGCAATCGACGGGCTGACAACTGGAGAGGAGACTGCCATGTCGCTTGGTTCGCATATCACCGAACTTCGCAAGAAACATGAGGCTCTGTCGATGGAGGTAGAGCGCGCTGCGCGCAGACCCGGCGTCGACGATCTTGAAATCGCTCAGATGAAAAGGCAAAAACTTCGGCTGAAAGAGGAAATCCGCCGCCTCGAAACGGCCTGAGGGCCCTCCCACGAGTTTAACCGGGCCGTCCTTTGGGCGGCCCGTGTCATTATAACGGGGCCGTTCGAGAGGGCGCCGACTCAGGCCGAACCTTTCCGCGGTATCTCTTGCCCGGTCATGTCCGGCGGAGGGGGCGAGGCGCGCCGACCCCGACCGCCAAGCGCCGCCAGCCCCGCGCCCCCGGCGATCATCGCTGCCGCAATCAGCAGGGTCGGGCGCGCGCTCGCGATCCCTACGGCGACCAGCACCAGCGTCGAGACCAGCGGTGCCGCATAGGAGGCCGTGCCTAGCAGCTGAATATCGCCGCGCTTCACGCCAAGATCCCATGTGTAGAAAGCGAGCCCGACGGGCCCCAGTCCCAAGCCGATCACCGAGGCCCAGCCGACCGCGCTTTGTGGCCAGATCGTTGGCTCCAGCGCCAGATGGGCGACGGCGGACAGCGTTGCGCTCGCCAGACAATAGACCGCGACCGCCGCCGTCGGCACCGCGCCGAAGCGCCGCGACAGCAGCGAATAGCTCGACCATGTCAGCGCGCAAATCAGCGCCAGCCCATAGCCGGGCAGCGCCTCCGGATCGGCGGAGATCCCGCCTCCCAGGATCAGCGCGGCGCCCCCGAAGGCCAGTACCGCGCCCGCGACATGCCAAAGGGTCAGCCGCTCGCCGGGCAGCAGCCCGGAAAACAGCACGATCAGCAACGGCCAGAGATAGGCAATTAGCCCGGCCTCGGCCGGAGGCGCGAGACGTAGCGCCGAGAAATACAGGAAATGATATCCGAAAAGCCCCGCGGTTCCGGCGAGATAGACCTTCCACGAGACATGCCGCAGTTGCCCTAGCGCGCCGGTCGCGAACAGCCAGATTATGCCCACCGCGCCGCCAAGGGCGAAGCACAGCGCGTTCAGCATCAGGGGCGGCACCGGATCCGATCCCACGGTGAACAGCGCCAGAAGCGCCCACAGCAACACTGCCGTGAACCCGATCGAAGTGGCCTTGCCGCGCGTCATCCTGCCCCCGCCAAAACAAAGAGGCCCGCAAAATGCGGGCCCCCGTCGAGAATGCCAAGAGGCGAAATCAGATGAAATACTGACCGCCATTCGCGGTGATCGTCGAGCCGGTGATGAAGCCCGCATCGTCGGAGACGAGGAAGACCACGCAGCGCGCGATCTCTTCGGGCTCGCCCAGACGCCCGACCGGGATCTGGCCGATGATCGACTCACGCACCTTCTCCGGCACCGCCATGACCATTTCGGTTGCGATATAGCCGGGGCAGATCGCGTTCACCGTGATGCCCGCGCGGGCGCCTTCCTGCGCCAGAGCTTTGGTGAAACCCAGATCGCCCGCCTTCGCTGCCGAGTAGTTCGCCTGCGCGAACTGGCCCTTCTGGCCGTTGATCGAGGAGATGTTCACGACGCGGCCAAACTTGCGCTCGCGCATCTTCGTCCAGAGCGGATGAGTCATGTTGAAGATGCCGCTGAGGTTGGTGTCGATCACCTCGCTCCACTGCTCGCGGGTCATCTTGTGGAAGGGCGCGTCACGCGTGATGCCGGCGTTGTTGATCAAAACGTCGATCGGGCCGACTTCGGATTCGATCTGCTCGATGCCCGCCGCGCAGGCGTCGTAATCGGCGACCGACCACTTGTAGGTCTTGATCCCCGTTTCCTCGGTGAACTTGGCCGCAGCCTCGTCATTGCCGGCATAGTTCGCGACGACCGTGTAGCCCGCCGCCTGAAGCGCCTTCGAGATCGCCGCGCCAATGCCGCGCGATCCGCCGGTGACCAATGCAACTCTCGACATGATTCCTCCTCCAATGGATTACCCCTTGAAACGCTGTTACCGAAAATGACAAGAGCGCGCAACAAAGTTGCGCGCTCTTTTTGCAGATGCAGCATTTTTTTGCCGTTAGAGGCCTTCAATACACATTGCGACGCCCATGCCGCCGCCGATGCAGAGCGTGGCGAGGCCTTTTTTCGCGCCTTGGCGCTTCATCTCGAAGAGCAGGGTGTTGAGGATTCGCGCGCCGCTTGCGCCGATCGGGTGGCCGATGGCGATGGCGCCGCCGTTGACGTTCACCTTGCTGACATCCCAGCCCATATCCTTGTTCACGGCGCAAGCCTGCGCCGCGAAGGCTTCGTTTGCCTCGATCAGGTCGAGATCGGAGGCTTTCCAGCCCGCTTTTTCCAGCGCTTTGCGAGAGGAGGGGATCGGACCGCAGCCCATGATCGACGGGTCGAGGCCGGCGGTCGCGTAGGAGGCGATGCGGGCCAGCGGCGTGAGGCCGCGCTTCTCGGCCTCTTCTTCCGACATCAACAGCACTGCTGCCGCGCCGTCGTTGATGCCGCTCGCGTTGCCCGCGGTCACCGAGCCGTCCTTGGTGAAGGCGGGGCGCAGCTTCTGCATGTTCTCGATGGTCGCGCCGTGGCGGATATATTCATCCTGATCCACGACGATGTCGCCCTTGCGCGTCTTCACGGTGAAGGGTGCGATCTCGTCGGCGAACTTACCCGCCTTCTGCGCGGCTTCCGCCTTGTTCTGCGAGGCGAGCGCGAATTCGTCCTGCTGCTCGCGCGAAATCTGCCACTGGGTCGCGACATTCTCGGCGGTCTGGCCCATGTGGTAGCCGTTGAACGCGTCCCACAGCCCGTCCTTGATCATCGAGTCGATCATCTTCATGTCGCCCATCTTCTGGCCCGCGCGCAGATGCGCGACATGGGGGCTGAGCGACATGCTTTCCTGACCGCCGGCTACGACGATATCGGCATCGCCGCACATGATATGCTGGGCGCCGAGCGCAACGGTGCGCAGGCCCGAGCCGCAGACCTGGTTGATGGACCAGGCGGCGCTTTCGATCGGAAGGCCCGCGTTGATATGGGCTTGGCGGGCGGGGTTCTGGCCTTGGCCCGCGGTCAGCACCTGACCGAGGATCGTTTCGGACACATCGGACTTCTCGATCCCGGCGCGGGCGACGACGGCCTCGATCACGGCGGCGCCGAGGTCATGTGCGGGCGTATTGGCGAACGCGCCCAAAAACGAGCCGACGGGCGTGCGCGCGGCCGAGACGATGACGACATTGGTCATGGGATCCTCCTCATCACTTAAGCGGGCGCGAAAGCGCGTCCGTTCTGCTGCTGCGCAGCATGGCGGATGGAGGCGAGAGGTCAAGCTTAATCCCGTCGCTCGGGAAATTGTTAGCGCAAGTTTATTGCGCTTTCGCCGGGGTCATGCGCGCCTCCTCTGCGGCTCGGGCGTCTGGCTCCACGGAGGGTGGATCGTCGGCGCGCCAAAGTAATAGCCCTGCATGCAATCGATGCCGAGGCTCGCCAGATATTCGGCATCCTCCAGCGACTCGACCGCTTCGGCGATCGTGAACATCTCAAAATGGCGCGCTACATCGAGCAGCGATTTCGTCAACGCCTGATTGTCCGGATCGTGGGAGATGCCGCGAATGAACTGACCGTCGACCTTGATGATGTCGAAGTAGAAATCCCTAAGGTAGCGGAAGGAGGTGTAGCCCGCCCCGAAATCGTCGAGCGCGAAACTGACACCTCGGGCCTGCAGGTCCTCCATGAAGATGCTGACCAGCTCAGGCATTTCCATGGCCGAGCTTTCGGTAATTTCGAGTATGAGGCGATCGGCGACCGTTTCATCGATTGCGAGGCAGCGATTAAGCACCTTGGTCCAGGGCGCGTAGCCGATAGAGCGCGCCGACATGTTGACCGAAAGGCGCAGATTCGGTTGCCCGAGAAGCGCCTTTAAACCGAGTTCGAGCGAGAGGCAGTCGAGCTTTCGCCCGACCTCCGTGCGTTCGATCGCGTCCATGAAATCTTTGGCCGGGATAATCCGCCCGCGGTCGTCGAGCACACGGATCAGCCCTTCATAGAAGGCAGGACGGTCGGGACGACAGGTTTGGATTACGGGTTGAAAGGCCAGCATGACGTCGTGCCTATCGATCGCCGCGTGCACCATGGCAATCGACTGTCGTCTTTGCTCCGCAGCCGCGAAGCTCAGTGGGCTGTCTTCGTCACGATGCACGGGCATGGCTTTCGCGTTTCGAATCGTCATGTGCCCCTCCTTCACCTTCGCAACAAGCATCCCCGCAAGCGCCTAAGAAGCGGTAAAGAGGGGGAAAGGCATCGGACTCGTGGTTAACAAAAAATTCTTCTGCAGCGTTAAGCCGTTCGTAACCGCCGGTTGCCTAGGGTGAGTCCTGATGGAACAGAATGGGCGATAACGACAATGGGGCAGCCGGAAATGCGCGGCACCAGCGAGGTGCCTTTCGCGCTGGAAGAATTGTTCTACTCGCGCACCGACACGCGCGGTGTGATCCAATCGGGTAACGAAATTTTTCGCCGCACCGCGGGCTTCGAGTGGTCCGAGATGATCGGTGCCCCGCATAAGATCGTGCGCCACCCCGATACGCCGCGCGCGGTGTTCCGGGTGCTGTGGGATGCGATCAAAGAGGGCTATCCCATGGGCGCCTATGTGAAAAACAGGGCGAAAGGTGGCGGTTGGTACTGGGTGTTCGCGGTCGTCATGCCGATCGAGAGCGGTTATGTTTCCGTCCGGCTGAAGCCGACGAGCGACCTCTCCGATCGGATTCATTCATTCTATCGCGAGCTCTCTGCGCGCGAGCGGGCAGAGGCCCTCGACCCGGGGGAGAGCGCGGGCCTGCTGCGCGATTTCGCAGAGCGTGGCGGCTACTCCAACTACACGGCCTTCATGGCCTATGCCCTGGCGCTTGAACTGACCGAACGGGATCGCCGCCTCGGTCGAACTGCCGATGAGAATACGCGGATGCTGGCCGAGTTGAACACCGCGATGGGACGGCTAACGAAGGAACAATTCGGACTTTTGCGCAGTTTCGAGGCGCTGCAATCCGTGCCCAACAATATGCGGATTGTCGCTTCGCGGTTGGAACCATCCGGGGGGCCTGTGTCCGCAATCTCGGAAAATTACAAAGCCTCGTCTGCCGTTATATCGGAACGGCTGCGCAAATTCGTCGCCGGCCGCGACAATCTTTGTGGCCAGATGGCCTACCAGGTTGCGCGCGCCGTGTTCCAACTAGGATGCGCTCGTGTCCTCAACGAGATGAGCGAAAATTTCATGGGCGAAGAGGCGCAGCCTAGCCAACCTCGCGAAGGTCATACCCGAGACGAGGAGCGCACATTGCTTCAGTCTCTCGTCGTCAGGGGCACTGCCGATGCGAATGCCGCGATGCGCCAAGCGGCAGAACTCGCTGACGATATGATGGACCAAAGTCGAGATCTTCGTCGCCAGTTGCTCGGGCTCGACACGATCCGGGTTCTCGGGCGGGTCGAGTGCGGCCGCATGCGGGATACCAACGGTGGGCTCGCGGCCACAATAGACCAGCTCGACAGCTTCCATGACGACATCAAGGGACGGCTCGAGGCTATCCTTTCTCTATCCGAAGAGATCGAGCATTGGCTAGGGCGCTACCTCCGAGCCGAAAGAACCGCGGCATGAGCGTGTCTCAGGGCTTATGGCTGTGCCATCACGGCCATGAAGCGTCCAGAGCGATGTGGCACTAGCAGTGCCACATCGCTCAAAGAAAATACGCGAGGTTTCGCGAAGCGCGGAGCCCACGGGGCGCCATCGGGTGTCCGAACGCATGCGCCATGTGAGGTGGAATGCGAAGTACAGTATATGCGAAGTACTGTATAAATGCGCAGCACAGCATCTACGAGAATACCGCGATGGCGCAGCGGTTCGCCTTAAACCACACGCGTCACGGCGTCATCGCGCCTCAATCCTCGTCGATCAATGCCTGAATGACCTTCTTCGCCTCGGGCGAATCCCATTCCGCCCCGCCGATCATTCGTGCAACCTCGTGGCCGTTCTTGTCGACCAGGACCGAAACCGGCAGGCCCAGCACCCCCATCGCGCGGGCGGCGAAATTGGCGTCGTCGTGGAAACGGGGCAAGACGTCTATGCCTTCCTTGTCGAAGAAGGCGGCGACTTTCTCGGGCGAGTTCGATCCGCCCGTGGCGATCGTCATAACCTGAAACCCATCTTCGCCGAACTCTTTTTGCAGCGCATTCAGCGAAGGCATCTCCTCGCGGCAGGGCGGACACCACGTCGCCCAGAAATTGATCAGCACAACCTTGCCTTCGAAATCTTTCATCGAATGCTCGTCGCCGCTTTCATCGGTCACCGTGAAGGGCGGCAGCGGCAGCGGTTCGTCATAGGTAACGAGGGATTCCATCTGCCCCGATTTAACCGCATCGAGATCCGCAGCCTGCGCAACATTTGCACCCAGCGCCAGCGCCGTATAAAGGACGAGAAACCGTAACATATAGCCTCCTAGCAAGGGCCTTCGACCATGACCGATCAGAACGACGAGAACAAGTCCTCCAACGCGATGTGGGGCGGGCGTTTCGCCGCGGGGCCTGATGCGATCATGGAGGCGATCAACGCCTCGATCGGGTATGATCAGCGGCTCTACGCGCAGGATATCCGCGGCAGCCGGGCCCACGCCGCGATGCTCGCCGCGCAGGGCATCATCAGCGACAAGGATGCCGAGGCGATCGGGGAAGGTTTGCTCACCGTCTTGTCCGAGATCGAAGCGGGCGGCTTTCCGTTCTCTACCGCGCTCGAAGACATCCACATGAATGTCGAGGCGCGGCTGAAAGAGGTCATTGGCGAACCGGCGGGGCGGCTGCACACGGCGCGGTCGCGCAACGATCAGGTCGCGACCGATTTCCGCCTCTGGGTGCGCAAACAATGCGACGCCGCGATCTCGGGTCTCGACACGCTGATCCGCGCCGCGCTGACCCGGGCCGAGGAAGGCGCCGATTGGGTCATGCCCGGCTTCACCCATCTGCAGACCGCGCAGCCGGTGACTTTCGGCCACCACATGATGGCCTATGTCGAGATGTTCGCGCGCGACAAATCCCGGTTCATTGATGCGCGCAAACGGATGAACGAATCTCCTCTAGGGGCGGCGGCGCTTGCTGGCACAGGTTTCCCGATCGACCGTCATGCCACGGCCGAGGCGCTCGGTTTCGATCGGCCGATGGCGAATTCGCTCGACGCGGTGTCGGATCGCGATTTCGCGCTGGAGTTCCTGTCGGCCTCTGCGATTTGCGCGGTGCACATGTCGCGCCTTGCCGAAGAACTGGTGATCTGGTCCTCCGCGCAGTTTCGTTTCGTCGCGATGTCGGACAAGTGGTCGACGGGCTCGTCGATCATGCCGCAGAAACGCAACCCGGACGCGGCAGAACTGATCCGCGCCAAAATCGGACGCATTCTCGGGGCGTCGGTCGCGCTGTTCACCGTGATGAAAGGGCTGCCGCTCGCCTATTCCAAGGATATGCAGGAAGACAAGGAACAGGTCTTCGACGCCGCCGACAACCTGATGCTCGCGCTCGCCGCGATGGCCGGGATGATCGGCGACATGACCGTCAATGCCGACAAGCTGGAGGCCGCGGCCTCGGGCGGGTTCTCCACCGCGACTGATCTGGCCGACTGGCTGGTGCGCGAGGCGGGGCTACCGTTCCGTGACGCTCACCATGTCACCGGTTCGCTCGTCGCGATGGCCGAGGAGCAGGGCTGCGATCTGCCCGATCTGAGCCTCGAGCAGATGCAATCGGTCAACCCGGCGATCACCGAGAGCGTGTTCGACGTGCTCGGGGTTCACAACTCGGTCGCCTCGCGTCAGTCTTACGGGGGCACCGCGCCCGATCAGGTGCGCGCGCAGGTCGCCCGCTGGAAGGAACTGCTTGGATGAACTTCGCGGTCCCTTTCGTGCTGATCGGCCTTCTTGGCGGCTGCGCCGCCGACCCGGCCTTGCATACGCATGTCGGCATCAATCGTGACGGCATCAAAGTCTATCCCGCCGCGACGGCGCGTGTCGGCATCATGACCCTGTCGGTGACTCCATGACCAAGACCCTGACCCTCGCCCTGACGCTTCTTCTTTCGCTCGCTGCCTGCGGTGTCGACGGCCCGCCCGTTCCTCCGTCCGAGGCGGACAGCGCGCAATCCCAGCAGGCTTCGGCCCAGTAATCGAGACCTCTCATGGATCATTTCCTTTATCGCGACGGCGTCCTTCATGCAGAGGATGTGCCGATCCCCGAGATTGCGGCGGCCGTGGGCACGCCGTTCTACGTCTATTCGACCGCCACGCTGGAGAGGCATTTCAAGCTGTTCGAAGAGGCGCTTGGCTGGACCGAACACCTGATCTGCTTCGCGATCAAGTCGAACTCGAACCTCGCCGTACTGAAGGTGCTGGGCGATCTCGGCGCGGGGATGGACGTGGTTTCGGGCGGTGAATATCGCCGTGCGCGGGCGGCTGGCGTGCCGGGCGAGCGGGTGGTGTTCTCGGGCGTGGGCAAGACCCGCGAGGAGATCGCCTACGTTCTCGAAAACGGCATCCGCCAGTTCAATGTCGAATCCGAGCCGGAGCTACTGGCGATTTCCGAGATTGCCGCGTCGATGGGCGTGACCGCGCCGATCGCGCTGCGGGTGAACCCGGATGTCGACGCGAAGACCCATGAGAAGATCGCGACCGGGAAATCCGAGAACAAGTTCGGCATCCCGATCGCCAAGGCGCGCGCGGTCTATGCCGAGGCTGCGAAGCTGCCGGGCATCGATGTCGTCGGCATCGATGTGCATATCGGCTCGCAGCTGACCGATCTGGAGCCGTTCGAGGCGGCTTTTCTGAAGGTCCGCGAACTGACCGAGACGTTGCGCGCGGATGGCCATGATATCCGTCGGCTGGACCTCGGTGGCGGCTTGGGCATTCCCTATGAGCGCTCTAACTCCGCGCCGCCGCTGCCCATCGAATACGGGCAGGTGATCCAGCGCACCGTGGGCGATCTGGGCTGCGAGATCGAAATCGAACCGGGCCGCCTGATCTCGGGCAATGCCGGGCTGCTGGTCTCCTCGGTGATCTGGCTGAAAGAGGGCGAGGGACGCGATTTCCTCATTCTCGACGCAGCGATGAACGACCTCGTGCGGCCCTCGATGTATGGCGCCTATCACGATATTGTCCCGGTGCTCGAACCAGAGCCGGGCACCGACTCCGCGCCTTACGACATCGTCGGCCCGGTATGCGAGACCGGCGACACCTTCGCCAAGGCGCGCAACCTGACACCGCTGGGCCCGGGCGATCTGGTCGCCTTCCGCTCGGCGGGGGCCTACGGCGCGGTCATGTCGTCGGAATACAATTCCCGCCCGCTGATCCCCGAGGTTCTGGTGCGGGGGGGCGAATTCGCTCTCATTCGTGCAAGACCGAGCTTTGAGGAAATGCTCTCCCGCGATACGATCCCGGAGTGGCTCTGATCCGTAGGAAGGGAATCAGGGCCAACGGATAGGGAGAGAATGCCGGTCAGGAACTGGTTCAGCAAAGCTTCGCGCGATACCGCGACGAAGGAGGACGGGCAGGCCGCTCTGGCCCCGCTCGCCCGGCCTATTTTGCTGACCCATGCCGGGATGATCCTCGAGCGAGGGCTGGCCGCCTTCTGGCCGCTTCTCTCCGTTCTCGCGCTGATCGCCACCGCCATCGCCTTCGCGCTGCCCGCCTATCTGGGGCCGGGCGGGCGTTGGTTCTGGCTGGTCGCGCTGATCGCGTCGCTCGTGGCTTTGGGCTGGGGCGCGTGGCGGATGCGTTGGCCGCGCCGGACCGATGCGATCGCGCGTCTCGATGCGACGTTGCCGGGCCGCCCACTTTCCGCGCTGACCGACGAAATGGCGCTGGGGCAGAACGATCCCGCAGCCCGCGCGCTCTGGATGGCGCATCTGCGGCGCATGGCGAAAGCCGCGCAAGCCGCCCGCGCGCCGCGGCCGAAACCCGATCTCGCCCGCCGTGATCCTTATGCGCTGCGTTTGACTGCGCTCACGGCCTTGGTCGTCGCGGTGATCTTCGGGGTGCCGCAGCGTCTGTTGCATCCGACCGAGGGGCTGCCGACGCCTGCAGGCTCTGCCGAGGCCGCGATGGGACCGAGCTGGGAAGGCTGGGCCGCGCCGCCGCGCTATACCGGCAAGCCGGGGCTCTATCTGAACAAGGTCGAGGGCGACGAACTGATCGTGCCCGAGGGCACCCGCTTCTCGATCCGGCTGTACGGCTCTTCCGGCGCGATCGGCTTCTCCGAGAGCGTTTCGAATCCGGCCGCGCTGCCCGAGCAGGGTGCGGCGCAGACCGCCAGCGGCATCGAGACCCACGAATTCGAAGCGGTTCGCGACGGGCTTTTGGAGTTCAGGGGCCCCGCCGCGCGCCGCTTCAATGTGGTGGTGCGCCCCGACGAGGCGCCCTCGGTCGCGCTGGCCGGTACCCCCGACCGCCGCGCCGATGGTAAGCTGAGCCTGCCCTTCACCGCGCAGGACGACTACGCCGTGACCAAGGGCCATGCGGTGATCTCGCTCGATCTGGCGAAGGTCGATCGCCGTTACGGCCTGGAGATCCCGCCCGAGCCGCGCGACGATCTGATCTACGATCTTCCGCTGCCGATTTCCGGCTCGCGCGCCGATTTCACCGAGAGCCTTGTCGAGGATGCCGCGAAGCATCCTTGGGCGAACCTGCCGGTGAAGCTTACGCTCGATGTCGAGGACGGGCGCGGCCAGACCGGCACCTCCGGCACGCAGGAGATCATCCTGCCCGGCAAGCGCTTCTTCGACCCGCTCGCCGCCGCGCTGATTGAGGTGCGCCGCGATCTGCTGTGGTCGCGCGACAACCGCGGCTATGCCGATCAGCTTCTCCGCGCGATCTCGAACCGGCACGAGGGCTTCATCAAGCGCGAGGAGGTGTATCTGATGATCCGCCTCGTGATCGGGCGGCTCGACGATCCCGACCTGTCCCTCGAGGCCCGCGACGAGATCGCCGAGGCGCTGTGGAAGATGGCGGAGCTTGTCGAAGATGGCGGCTTGGCCGATGCGTTGGCCGCGATGCAGAAGGCGCAGGAGAAGCTTTCCGAAGCGATCCGCAACGGGGCCTCCAAGGACGAAATCGCCAAGCTCATGCAGGAGCTGAAACAGGCCACCGACAATTACATCCGCATGCTCGCCGAACGCTCGCAACAGCAGGATCAGGGTCCGCAATTTGGGCAGCAGCCGCAGCAGGGCCAGCACATAACCGGCGACCAGATCCAGCAGATGATGGACCAGATCCAGAAGCTGATGGAGGAAGGCCGGATGGCCGAGGCGCAGGAATTGCTCGATCAGCTCTCGCGGATGATGGAGAACCTCAAGGTCCAGCAGGGCCAGAACGGTCAGGGCGACATGCCCGGCGGTCAGGCGATGCGCGACATGCAGGACACCTTGCGCAAGCAGCAGGAGCTTTCGGACGACGCGTTCCGCAACCTGCAGGACCAGTTCATGACGCCCGAGGAGCGCCAGCAGCAGGCCGAGAACGGTCAGCAGGGCCAGCAAGGTCAGCAAGGGCAACAGGGTCAGCAGCAAGGTCAGCAGGGGCAACAAGGCCAGCAGGGTGAGCAAGGCCAACAAGGTCAGGGCCAGCAGCCCGGCAACCAGCCCGGCCAAGGCCAGGACGGACAAGCGCAGCGCGACGGTCAGGGGCAGGGCGACCAGCCCGGCATGAACGGCGGGCAGGGCGGTGTGGACGGCCAGAGCCTCGCGGATCGCCAACGTGCGCTCCGCCGCGAACTCGACCGCCAGCGCGGGCTGCTGCCGGGCTTTGGCAACGAGGCGGGCCAGCAGGCCGAGAAGCGTTTCGACGACGCCGGGCGCGCGATGGATCAGGCCGAGCAGGCCCTGCGCCAGGGCGACAATTCGGCGGCGATCGACCGTCAGGCCGACGCGATCGAGGCGTTGCGCGAAGGGATGCGCGCGTTGGGCGAGGCGATGCGCAACGAACAGGCGCGCCGCGACGGTCAGCAGCCCGGCCAGCAGGGCAATCAGCAGGCGGGCCAACCTGGACAACTCGGTGGGCGCGAGATGCCACGCGATCCGCTGGGCCGGGCGCAGGGCGAGGGCAACCAGCTCGGCACGGATCGTCAGATGCTCAACGGCGAGGATGTCTATCGCCGGGCGCAGGACCTGCTCGATGAAATCCGGCGCCGCTCGGCCGATCGTCTGCGCCCCGAGGAAGAATTGGATTACCTCAAGCGGCTGCTCGATCAGTTCTCGAATGCGGGCTGATGCCGGGCGCGCATAAGTTCAACTTATGCGCGGCGTCGAAATATTAGGAAAACTTATTCGGTGAAGCCGTCCGAGGCCGTCTCGGGCGAGAGGCGATGGGTGAGGATCTGGAGCTGGTCGTCGAGCCAGATGCGCCCCTCGTCCACCGCGACGACATATTGCGTCAGCGGCGATTTCAGCGCCGGGACCTTCGCTGCGATGTCCGGCGCGAAAGCATAGAGCAGCGCCAAGACCGCAGTCACGGCCATCACGAAGATGAAGCCCCGGCTGAAGCCAGAGCGACGGCGGCGCGCCATCTCCGGCGAGAATTCGGCGACGCTGTCGCCTTCGCGATCGGAGGTCGCGGTGAGGGTCGAATTGATCTCGTCGATATCGGGCAGGCGTTCGCGCCCGCGGATCGTCTGCAGGTCCTCATCGTCCTCGCCGAGCAGGTCGGCCACGCGATCTTCTTCGCGCTCGGCGTCGGGATCGCGGAGGTCGGAAAAATCCTGTGCGCGTTTGCGACGGCGCGCCAGATCGGCGGCGGCGGCCTCTGCGGCGCGTTCAGCATCTTCGCTGGTTTCGCGTTCTTCGAGGTTCAGCTCCTCTTGCGTCTGCAATTCGCTCGAGCCTTCGGCGCGGCGCTGCGCGGCTTCGCGCTCGGCCTCTTCGCGCAGGATCGACAGGAGCCCGTCATCGAGCGGTTTGCGCGGTTTGGCCCCGACGCGCGGCGCGGGGCCTAGGCCCGGCTCGTCCGCGTCATCTTCCTCGACCTCCGGCGCCGCGACCATCGCCGCGACGGCTGCATCGGTATCATCGTCGCTTTGCTGCGTCACCACCGGCTCGGGCTCGGGCAGATGGGTCGCCGTGTCGTGGCTGGGTTGCTGTTCGGGCTCCGGCATCGGCGCGGGCTCGGACGGCTCCTCGGTCGCCTTTGAGGCAACGGGCGCCTCTGTCTCGGCTCGGGAGGTTTCAGGTTCTGAGGCCGTTTCGGTGTCGGGATCCGGATCCCAGCCTGCCGGCGGGACCGCAGGGCCTGTCGGGTCGCTGTCGGCAGAGAGCATATCCTTGCTCGGCTGGAACCAGCCATGCCCGCAATTGGAGCATTGCACATCCCGTCCGCCGTCTGGGATGACGGCGTCATCCACTTCGTATTGCGCACCGCAATTGGGGCAAACCAACCGCATATTGTCCCATCCCTGCCCGTGTTGGCGTTTTGCCGTTCTGGCCAACCACTGTCTTATGTTGTAGCAAGCGCGGGCGGAATGTCCAAATGATTTGGGCCGCTTAATTCGCGAAACGCGCACCAAATAGAGGGGCTGGCAGTGATCGAGCTGCAAAATGTGGCGATGAGCTATAGCGGGGCGGAGCTATTGAGCGATATGTCCCTGACGCTTGCCCCAGGGTCATTTCATTTTCTCACCGGGCCGTCGGGCGCGGGGAAGACCACATTTCTCAAATTGTGCTACGCGGAACTGCTGCCGACGGCGGGTCATTTGTCTCTGTTCGGCAAGGATGTGCGCACGATGAGCCGCGACGAAATCGCGGGGCTGCGCCAGCGCATCGGTGTCGTGCACCAGGATTGCCAGTTCCTCGATCACCTCTCGGTGGAAGAAAACGTGGCGCTGCCGATGACGGCCAATCGCCGCACCCCCGACATGACCCAGCTGCGCGAATTGCTGGCGTGGGTCGGGCTGAAGCGGCAGGCAAATGCGCTCCCGCCGCAGCTGTCGGGCGGGGAGCGCCAACGGGTCGCATTGGCGCGGGCCGTCATCATGTCGCCCGACGTGATCCTTGCGGACGAGCCGACGGGGAACCTCGATTGGGAGATGTCGCTGCGGCTGCTGTCTTTGCTGGTCGAGCTGAACAAGATGGGCAAGACGGTGGTGATCGCGACCCACGATCTGAACCTGATCCGGCAGGCGAAGCCGCAGGTCTCGGCGCGGGTGCTGCGGATCGCGAAGCGCCATCTGCATACGGCGGGGGCCGATCTGTGAAGCTGACCATGCTGACATTCGCATCCGAGACCACGGGGCCGGATCGTGTCGTGCCGCCGACCGGGTTTACCGCGCGGCTGACCCTGTTCACGGCCGCCGCGATGGCGTTTCTGGCGGTTTTTGCGCTCGCTCTGTCGCTGGCGACCGGGCGGCTTGCCGATCGCTGGGCGGATAGCCTCGCGCGGTCCGCCACGATCCGCATCTCCGCCCCGCCCGAGCAGATGGATGCGCAGGTCGCCGCCGTGCAGGAGGTGCTGAAGACGACGCCGGGTGTCGCCTCGTCGCGGGTGTTGGGCGATGACGAGATGAAGGGGCTGCTGAAGCCGTGGTTCGGTCCCGATCTGCCGGTGGATGCGTTGCCGTTGCCGAAGCTGATCGCGGTGACCGAGACCGGCGCGGGCGTCGATGCCGAGGGGCTGCGGCTGCGGCTGCAGGCTGAAGCGCCCGGCGCGATCTTCGACGACCATACCCGCTGGCGGCGCCCGCTGGTGGCCGCCGCGCAGCGGATCCGGACGCTGGGGCTGCTCTCGCTGCTGCTGATCTTCGGCGCGATGGCGGGGATGATCACGCTGGCCGCGCAGGCCGCGCTGGCCGCGAATGGTCAGGTGATCGCGACGCTCCGGCTTGTGGGCGCGCGCGACGCCTTTATCGCGCGGGCCTTCGTGCGCCGGTTCACCACGCGCGGGCTGATCGGTGCGGTGGCGGGCACGGTGTTGGGGATGCTCGCGGTGGCGATGCTCCCCTCGACCGAGGCCGCGGGGGGCTTCCTCACCGGCTTGGGCTTTTCCGGGGCCGCATGGCTCTGGCCATTGATCATTCCGCCGATCGCCGCGATCGTGGCCTTTGCCGCCACGCGTTTCGCCGCGCTGCGTATGCTCAGGAGACTTCGCTGATGTCCGATCCTTCGCACCGACCCGGAAAGGTCACGCCGCTGACTCATTTGATGACCGGAATTTACTACGTCCACATTGCGCTCGCGACGGTGCTGATCGGGGCGTGGGGCCTTGTGTTTCAGGTGCTGCCAAAGGGGCGGGACGGGGTGCATCGCGTGGCCGGGATCTGGACGCAGCATCTGTTGACGATGGCGCGCGTCTATCTGGGTTTGCGCTACGAGTTGCGCGGCACGCCGCCGCAGGGCGACTGCATCATCGCGGCCAAGCATCAGAGCTTTTTCGACATCCTTATCCTCGCCAATCACCTGCCGCGCCGGGCTTTCGTGATGAAGAAGGCGCTGTTGAACGTGCCGGTGATGGGCTGGTTCGCGCACAAGGCGGGCTGCATTCCGATCGATCGCTCCAAGGGGTCGGAGGCGATGAAGGTGATGCTTGGGGCGGTCGAAGAGGCGCGTGCGACGCATGGGCTGGGCCAACTGATCATCTATCCCGAGGGCACGCGCGTGCCGCCGGGCGAGAAACGCCGTTACAAGCAGGGCGTGGGGGTGGTGGCGGAGGCCACGAAGCTGCCGGTCGTGCCCGCCGCGACCAATGCCGGGCTGTTCTGGAACAAGCGAGGCTGGCCGATCCGCTCGGGCGTGGCGGTGACCGAGTTCCTGCCGGTGATCGACGCGGCTGGCTCGGCACCACAGACGTTGGCGGCGGTCGAAGCGGTGGTGGAGCCGCGCTCCGATGCGCTCATGGCGGAGGCCGGGTTCGAGCTGCCGAAGCCCTGAGTGGATGCCGGGGGAGGGAGCCTCCGGCGGGGATATTTTAGCCAAGAGGAAGATGTGCGGCGGCGCCGCGAAGCGCGGGCGCGGAACACGTTGGCGTGATCATCCCTCGCGTAGATCGGCGTCGAGGATCGGGTCGATCAGGCCGGGGAAGCGCGCTTCGAGGTCGTCCCGGCGCAGGGTGAGAAGGCGGCCGCGGCCGTTCGGATTCGGCTCGTTCCGTATTACGCCGGATTCCCGCAAGACCTTGAGAATATGGGATTTCGTAGATTTCGGAACGCCCGCCCCCGCAGAGCTGCAGGCGGCGGCTTCAAGCGGGCCCTCGCGCAGGTTGCGGGCGATTTCGCGCCGCGCCGGATCGCTGAGCGCGAAGAGCACTTGCGACAGCGACAGCGAGTCTGCGGGCGGGTGAGGAAGTTCGGGGGGCGTGCTCATGGTTCGATAATACTTGAACCATCGGCTGTGTCGAGTATGTGGAGGTTCAACAATTTTCGAACCTATCGCATCAGGAGACAGCGATGACCGATGAGACCCGTCCCGGCCCGCGCCCCACCTCTCCAAATCCGCCAACGCGGAGCCGCGCGGGCTTCGTTCTGGCCCTTGCAGGGCTCGTGCTGATGCTGGCCGGGGCCAGTGCGCCGTCGCCCTTCTACCCGGTGCTGCAGGCGCAGATCGGCTTTTCCTCGGCGATGATGACGGGAATCTTCGCGATCTATGCCGGGGCTCTTCTGGTGACCTTGCTGGTCTTCGGGCGGCTCTCCGACCACCTCGGGCGGCGGCCCGTCCTTTCAGTGGGGTTCGTTCTGCTGGCGGTCGGGATGCTCGAATTCCTCCGGGCCGATACGGCCACGACGCTGCTAATGGCGCGTGTGTTGCAAGGATTGGCGAGCGGTCTGCTGATCTCGACGCTGAGCGCGAGTTCGACCGATCACGAGCCGCCGGCGCGGCCCGGACTTGCGGCGGTCTGGAATGCAGTTGCGCCCTTGGCGGGGCTGGCACTCGGCGCGCTCGCGGGTGGGGCATTGCTGGCCTATGTGCCCGCGCCGCGTTTGGTGACCTTCCTTGGGCTTGCTCTGGTCTATGCCGTGCTGGCGCTGCTGGTCTGGCTGCCGCCGGAGACCGCGCCGCGCCATGCGGGGACGCTCGCCTCGCTGCGCCCGCAGGTCTCGGTCCCGCCGCATATTCGCGCAGCGTTCCGGCGGGGCGCGCCTGCCGTCGTGGCGGGGTGGGGGACCGGCTCGCTGTTCCTGTCGCTGGGCGCGCCCATCGTGGCGCAGGTCTTCGAGGTTCACACAGCGCTGGCGCAGGGCGCGATCGTGGCGCTTTTGGCTGCGACCGGAGCGGCCTCGTGCTATGCGACGCGCAATCTGGCGCCACGCCGGATTGCGCTTCTGGGCACGGACGGGTTGGTGCTGGGCACGCTGCTTTCGCTGGCGGCGTTGATGACGGAGAGTTTTCCGCTCTATATCGCGAGCGTCATTCTCGCCGGGATCGGGTTCGGCACCTGCTTCGCAGGGGTGTTACGTTCGCTTGCGCCGCTGGCTGCGCCGGATGAGCGTGGCGGCCTGTTCGCGGCACTGTTCACACTGGCATATTCGGCCTTCGGGGTGCCTGCGGTGCTCGCAGGGCTGGCGGTGCCGGAACTGGGACTGCGGCTGACGACCGAGATTTATGGCGCGGTCATAATCGCGCTCGCGCTCGGGGCGGGGCTGATGCGCAGGCAGGCGGAGCCGGCGTGAGGCCGGCGCTGGTCTTCGCGTTTCGGGAGGAGTTTCGGTTTAGGCCGAAAGCCCCTTCGCGCCCATGTCGAGGAACTTCTTGCGCCGGGCCTTGATGAGATCGGCGGGCTTCTTGCCCTCCAGCTCGGCCAGCATCAGCGAGATTTCAGAGCCGACCGAAGCGATGGTCGCCTTGGGGTCGCGCTGTGCGCCGCCCATCGGCTCCGAGATGATGCGGTCGATCACGCCGAGCTTCTTGAGATCTTGCGCGGTCAGGCGCAGCGCCTCGGCGGCTTCGCGCATCTTCTCGGCATCCTTCCAGAGGATCGAGGCGCAGCCCTCCGGGGAGATCACCGAATAGACGGAATGTTCCAGCATCGCGACACGGTCGCCGGTGGCGAAGGCCACGGCGCCGCCCGAGCCGCCCTCGCCGATGATGACCGAGATCAGCGGAACCCCGATCTGCAGGCATTTCTCGGTCGAGCGGGCGATGGCTTCGGACTGGCCGCGCTCTTCCGCGCCCTTGCCGGGATAGGCGCCGGGCGTGTCGATCAGGGCGACGACGGGCAGTCCGAAGCGGGCGGCCATGTCCATCAGGCGGATCGCCTTGCGGTAGCCCTCGGGGCGAGCCATGCCGAAGTTGCGCTCGATGCGGCTCGCGGTGTCGTTGCCCTTCTCGTGGCCGATCACCATCACCGGCTTGTCGCCCAGACGCGCAAGGCCGCCCATCACCGCATGGTCGTCGGCGAAGTTGCGATCGCCTGCGAGCGGCGTGTATTCGGTGAAGAGCTGGTCGATATAGTCCTTGCAATGCGGCCGGTCGGGATGGCGCGCGACCTGGCATTTCCGCCAGGGCGACAGATCCTTGTAGAGATCGCGCAGCATCGTCTCGGCCTTCTTGTCGAGGGCCGACGCTTCCTTGTCGACATCCATCTCTTCGCTTTGCCGGGCCAGCGCGCGCAGCTCTTCGGCTTTGCCTTCGATTTCTGCCAGCGGCTTTTCGAATTCGAGATAGGTCATGGATCACTCCGCATCCGGAAACTCGGGCCCTTAATGTCTTCAACGCTCGGGAATTGCAACTGGGTGGCGCATGGGCAGCCTATCGCAGATGTGCGGGTGGCGGGAGCCTGCTAGATAGGCGGGGCCGCGCGGAGCGCTAAACTGCTCGGGGCGAGGCTCGGTTAGCTTTCAATGGAGGGTGCGATGGCCTACGAGGTCGAGATACGGAGGCTGCCGCCGGTGCGGTTGGCGGGTTTGGCGCATACCGGGCCCTATCCTGCGGTGGCGCCGGTGTTCCAGAGGCTCGTTTCGCTGATTCCCGAACCGTCTCGGGCGGAGGTCGAGCATCCGGCGATGATCGGGCATGACAATCCGCGCACGGTCCCGGCGGAGGATCTGCGTTCGCATGCCTGTTTCATAGTGGGCGAGGGGTTCGTGATCTTCCCGCCTCTCGAGGAAATCCGCTATCCCGCAGGGAGATATGCGACCCTGACGATCGCCGGACCCTATGACCAGTTGCCCGAGGCGTATCGCTGGCTGGCGCAGGAGTGGTATCCCGCGTCGGGCGAAGCGCCGCGCGGTCTCGATCGCTACGAGGTCTATCTGAACGATCCCTTCGAGCCGAAGCCCGGAAATCTGCTGACGGAGATTCGTTTGCCGCTCAAGGACTGAGCGGTGGCGGTCTGTCACGGGGCAGTCGCACGGGGCTGTTAAGGAAGGTTACGCGGCGAGAGTGCCCGATTCCAGAAAACGGAAACGCCCCGGCACGGGGCCAGGGCGCTCCTTTTCCCTCATGCGGCCGGGCCTCCCCTCCCAACCGCTCCGGGATTCGATAACTATATCGCGATTCGTTCGCGCGCGGCTTAATCTTTAATCATTTCAGCTTGTCTTACAATCACTTCAGCTTGTTTGATCGACGCTATGTCAACGAGACGGCCTTTGTAAACCGTCGCGCCTTCCCCGCGTGCCTTGGCTTCTTCCATCGCTGCGAGGATTTCGCGCGCCTCGGTGACCGCCTCATCTGACGGCGTAAAGACCTCATTTGCAAGGGAAATTTGTTTGGGGTGGATCGCCCATTTGCCGACCATGCCCAGAGTCGCCGAGCGGAGCGCCTGCGCGCGGAACCCGTCATCGTCGGAAAAATCGCCAAACGGGCCATCGACGGGCAGAATCCCGTGCGTGCGGCAGGCGGCGACAATCGCGGCCTGTGCCCAGTGCCACGGGTCGGACCAATGCTTCTCGCCGTTGCGCAGCATGTAGTAGTTTTCCTGCGTCCCGCCGATGCCGGTGGTCTGCATTCCCATCGAGGCGGCGAAGTCGGCCGCGCCAAGGCTCATCGCCTGCAGACGCGAAGAAGATGCAGCGATTTCCTCGACATGCGCGAGACCGGCGGCGCTTTCAATGATGACTTCGAGCGAGATTTTCTTGCTGCGGCCCTTCGCGGTTTCGATCGCCGTGACCAGCGCGTCGACCGCATAGATATCCGCCGCACAGCCGACTTTCGGGATCATGATCTGGTCTATGCGCTCGGAACCTTCTTCGAGCAATTCGACCACGTCGCGATACCAGTAGGGGGTGTCGAGACCGTTGATGCGCACTGAGAGGTACTTGTTGCCCCAGTCGATCTCGTGGCTGGCCTGAATGATGTTGCGCCGCGCCTGCGCCTTGTCATCGGGGGCGACCGAATCCTCGAGGTCGAGATTGATCACATCGGCGGCGGAAGCGGCCATTTTCGGGAAGAGCTTGGTGTTCGAGCCGGGGCCGAAGAGCTGGCAGCGGTTCGGGCGGGCAGGGGGCGTAGGTTGAACGCGGAAGCTCATGAAGCGGCCTTTCGCAATGAAGTTACGTTTTTTGTTGCGGATTGGGTATATTGTTGCGCAGGCGCATGCAAGGCGATTTTGCAGGCGCAGAATCGAGGCCGCACTGCAGCATCAGACGCGCCTCGAAATCCGCGTGATGCACGAAATTGCGTCGCGATGGCGCTTTTATCGAAGGATCTTCCGTTTTTGCGTGAATATTGCACGGAAATCCCCAAGAAATTTTTGCTTCGCGTCCTAATATCATCGACAAACAAAGACAAAACACAGGGAGACCCGCATGTCGCTGATCGACACCCCTTATCTGCTGTTTCTGGGCGATGCCCACGATCCATTGGCCGCGAAGGTGGCGCAGGGGATCAAGGACTGGCGGCCTGAATACGCCATCGGCCAGTACCGGATGGAGGGATGCCAAGCCGACATGGGCATCCCCGATCTGGATATCAAAGAGGCGGTCGCGAAGGGTTGCAAGACGCTGGTGATCGGCGTTGCCAACCGCGGCGGCGTGATTTCGCAGGCCTGGAAGAAAGTGCTCGTCGAGGCGCTGGAGGAAGGGCTCGACCTCGCGTCGGGGCTGCACAACCTGCTGCGCGACGAACCCGATCTGGTCGCCGTGGCCGATGCCTGCGGGCGTCAGTTGCATGACGTGCGTATTCCGGCGGTGAAATATCCGATCGCGAACGGCGAGAAGCGTACCGGCAAACGCTGTCTCGCCGTGGGCACCGATTGCTCGGCGGGCAAGATGTATACCGCGCTTTGCATGGAGCGCGAAATGCGCGAGCGCGGCATGAAGGCCAGCTTCCGCGCGACCGGGCAGACCGGAATCCTGATCACCGGCGACGGGGTGCCCCTCGATGCGGTGATCGCGGATTTCATGGCTGGCTCGGTCGAATACCTGACACCTGACAACGATCCCGACCATTGGGACTTGATCGAAGGGCAGGGGAGCCTGTTCCACGTCTCCTATTCGGGCGTGACGATGGCGCTGATCCATGGCGGTCAGCCCGACGCGCTGATCCTCGCCCACGAGCCGACGCGCACCCATATGCGCGGGCTGCCGGGCTACAAGCTGCCCTCGCTGCAAGAGCTCAGCGACATGGCGCTCGCGCTGGCGAAGGTCGCCAATCCCGCCTGTCAGGTGGTCGGCATCTCGGTCAATACCCAGAAGATGGGGGAAGACGAGGCCAAGGCCTATCTGGCCAAAGTCGAGGAGGAAATGGGCCTGCCCGCGACCGACCCGTTCCGCTTCGGCGCGGGCAAGCTGGTGGACGCGCTCGCCGCGATCTGATTGTCTCGCCTGTGACACCCGTCGGATGCCTCCGGCGGGGATATTTTGACCAAGTCGAAGGGGGCGCGGATGATCCGGGTAAGCCATGATACGTTCAAGCTGGCGCAGGTCTTCACTATCGCGCGCGGCTCGCGCACCGAGGCGCATGTACTGAGCGTGACCATAGAGCGCGACGGCAAGATCGGGCGCGGCGAATGCGTGCCCT
Organism: Thioclava sp. IC9; assembly: GCF_002213225.1. Taxonomy (NCBI): domain Bacteria; kingdom Pseudomonadati; phylum Pseudomonadota; class Alphaproteobacteria; order Rhodobacterales; family Paracoccaceae; genus Thioclava; species Thioclava sp. IC9. Next base: position 380,287 of record NZ_NBNX01000003.1, on the reverse strand, counting down.
ATGCGCGCTACGGCGAAAGTCTCGACAGTGTGACGGCGCAGATCGAGAGCCTGCCCGAGGGGATCAGCCGCGCCGAGTTGCAGGATGCGCTGCCCGCCGGTGCCGCGCGCAACGCGGTGGATTGCGCGCTGTGGGACTGGGAAGCCAAGAAGAAGGGCGTGCCGGTCTGGGAGCTTGCGGGGCTGGAAAAGCCAGAACCGCAGGTCACGGCCTACACGCTCTCGCTCGACACGCCCGACAAGATGCGCGCGGCGGCGGCCGAACATGCGCACCGTCCGCTGTTGAAGATCAAGCTCGGCACTCCCGAGGATATGCCGCGTCTGCGCGCGGTACGAGAGGGCGCCCCGGAGGCGAAGATCATCGTCGACGCGAACGAGGGCTGGGAGATGGAAACCTTCCTCGACATTCAGGGCGAGTTGAAAAAGCTGGGTGTCGCCCTTGTGGAGCAACCTCTGCCCGCGGCGGGGGACGAGGCGCTCTCGGAAATCGAGCGGCTGGTGCTGATCTGTGCGGATGAGAGCTGCCACACGCGCGACGGGCTTCTCAACCTCCGCGGTAAGTATGACGTCATCAACATCAAGCTCGACAAGACCGGCGGGCTGACCGAGGCGCTTCGGTTGCGGGCGCTGGCCCGCGCCGAGGGGTTCAAGGTCATGGTGGGCTGCATGGTCGGGTCGAGCCTCGCGATGGCTCCGGCGTTGCTGGTCGCGCAGGGCGCGGATTACGTCGATCTTGACGGCCCGCTGCTTCTGGCCGAAGACCGCGACGTGCCGCTGCGTTACAAGGGCAGCGTGGTCGAGCCGCCGGAGCCGGAACTCTGGGGCTGAGTTTGCAAGGAGCGAGAACATGAGCCGGATCGTCTATCTCAACGGAGAGTATTTGCCCGAGGAAGAGGCCAAGGTTTCGGTCTTCGACCGGGGCTTCGTCATGGGCGATGCGGTCTATGAAGTGACCTCCGTTCTGGATGGCAAGATCCTCGAATTCGAAGGTCACATGAACCGGCTCGCCCGCTCGTTGGCGGAGCTGGAAATGACGTGCGATCTGACCCGCGACGAATGGATCGAGATCCATCGCGAACTGGTCAAGCGTAACGATCTCGAAGAAGGGATGATCTACCTCCAGGTCAGCCGCGGCAATGCGGGCGATCGCGATTTCCACTACCCGCCAGAGGGCACGCCCCCGACCGTGGTGCTGTACACGCAGTCGAAGCCGAACCTGGCCAACGATCCCAAGGCGAAAGAGGGCATCAAGGTGATCTCGCTGCCCGACCTGCGCTGGCATCGCCGCGACATCAAGACGGTGCAGCTTCTTTACCCTTCCATGGCGAAGATGGCGGCCGAGAAGGCGGGCAAGAATGATGCGTGGTTCGTGGAAGATGGCTTCGTCACCGAAGGCTCGTCGAACAACGTCTATATCGTCAAGGACAACAAGATCATCACGCGACACCTAAGCCACGACATCCTGCACGGGATCACCCGCGCCTCGCTGCTGAAATACGCCGCCGAAGCGCAGATGGAGATCGAGGAGCGTCCCTTCACCATCGAGGAAGCGCAAGCGGCGGACGAAGCCTTCTTCACCTCGGCTTCGGCCTTCGTGATGCCGGTGGTCGAGATCGACGGCGAGACGGTGGGCGAGGGCGTGGTCGGTCCGGTCGCGGTGCGACTGCGCGAGATCTATCTCGACGAGAGCCGCAAGGCCGCGATCTGATCCGCGCCGAGGCGCAACATCCTGTAGTTAAAAAGAAAAGACCCCGGCCAGCCCAACCGGGGTCTTTTCCTGTCATGCGGGCGGTGTCTCTCAGGCCGCCGCATGAGCGCGGAATTGGAAGGCGTCGGGCGCGAGTTGCTCTGGCGCGACGCCGGTGATGACGAGCTCGGCCCGGCCGTCGATCACGACCAGCGTGCCTTCGGCGCAGGTGCGGAAGGTGATGTCGTCGTGGCGCGGCGCAGCGCCGGTGAAGTCGAGGGCGATCGCGTCTCCCGGCTCGAACCCGTCGATCCGCGGGAGCGGTTCGGGGCCCGCGGCAGGCGCAGGGTTTTCTTTTGCGTGGGCGCCGGCCTGTTGGTTCGAATGCGCCAGCAAGGTTTCGATGCGCGACATCACGGCAGCGTCGAGGTCTTCCGAGGCGTCCGACGCTTCGGGCGTCTGGTCCGACCGGGCGCCATGCGATGGGTCAGCGGCGATCGCTGCAGCGGCAGAGGCGACGCGAACCTGACGCTGGCGCGGCAGACCCTCGGCCCAGCCGAGAAGGCATAACGCGATGGTGGTGGCGATGAACAAGGCGAGCATGGTTTCTCCTGAACTTGCCCTCATCGTCGCGATATTTGATCGCTTGCGCAAAAGCTTTGTGACGCCGAAACCGCTCCATTGTTCAGATGTCGTTAACCATCGGCCGGCATGGCGCGGATTGGTGCCGTGTCCCGGGACGGTCGGATTTCGGGCGCTTTACCAAAACGGAAAGAGGCCGCGTGGTCGGCGACCTCCGATACGATTCGAGTGGCGGTCAGGCGTAGCTCGGCTGGCCGTAATTGATCCCGTCGGTGGCGTAGATCGCGCCGCCCGCCGCCTTCAGCGCGGCATATTCGACATCCTTGAGCGTCGCGACCGTCTGGCCGTTGATCGAGGCGATGGAATCGGTGCCGCTTTGCGAGACGGTGAAGTCGGAGATCTGCGCGAGGTCGTCGACCTCGATGCCGCGATCCTCGCCGGGTGCGGCCATGATCGGGTCGGTCTGTCCGAAATCGGTCACCGTCACCGGCGCATCGCCCTCGTTCCAGTCGACCCCGAACAAATCCGACCCGGTGCCCCCGATCATCGTGTCGCCGTCATCGCCGTTCAGGTAGTCGTTGTTGGCGCCGCCATCGAGCAGGTCGGGGGCACCGTCCAGATCGCTGGCATAGAGTTCGTCATCGCCATAGCCGCCATAAAGCGCGTTAGCCCCTTCCGCATCGAAGAGGTAGTCAGCGCCGAGGTTGCCGCGCAGCGTGTCGTCGCCCTGGCACTCACGAAGGCATCAATGGAATGTGATCAAAATGTGGCTGCGCATGCGTCTGGCGGAAACGATGTGCGCCCGCAGTCGTCACTGTCGCCGATTACAGTCCGCTCTGCGCCAGGACGCGGGTCAGAATCGGCGCAAGGCGGTCCGCCCACGCCGCCTGCTGCTCCGGCGTCGCGATCAGGTCGTTGCGCAGCTCGATCAAAACGTTCGGGCGGCGATGCGCCAGCGCGTGACGGTCGATCGAGTCACCCTCAAGATGCCCAAGATAGGGCTGGTTGTCGCCCACGCAGAGATCACCCTCGGCCTCGAGGGCCGCGATCATCTCATAGGCGAGGCGCGGATCGGCCGGAGCGTGCAGGATGCCGACATCCCACGGCCGGGGCGGGCGCCCGCGCAGGCGAGGGGTGAAGGAGTGGACGGCACAGATCACCGTATCCTCGCGCCGCGCCGCGAGCCGGGCATATTCCGCATGATAAGGACGGTAGAGCCGGTCCAGTCGCCGCTCGACCTCCGCCGCGTCGGCATGGCGGTTCGCGGGGACGATCGTGCCGTCATAAAGCTTCATCACCAGCGTGGGGTCGTCTTCGCCGCGGTTCGGGTCGATCACCAGCCGCGAGAAGTCGCTGGCAATCATCGGCGAGTCGAGCCGCTCCGCCAGTGCCTCCGACAGCCCCAGCGCGCCGACGTCATAGGCTATGTGTCGCGCCATATCCTCGGCGTCGATGCCCAGGTCGCCACCGCCCACCCATCCGGGCACGGTGTTGCGCGCATGATCGCACGTGACCAGCCAGCGTCCGGTGCGTGCCTCTCCCGTGATCGAATAGGGCTGTTTTTCGTTCATCTTCTCTTCACGCTTGCTCGATATGGCTCAGATAACGGGAAAGATTGCGCCACGCCAGTTGCGGCCCGGGACAAATTGCGCCATACGCTTACTTGGCCCACGAAATGACATCAATTTGAACGGAAAACGAGGACGCATGAGACGCCTTCGCAACGTGAAGATCGTGGCTACGCTGGGCCCTTCTTCGTCGGATTATGACAGCATCAAAGCTCTGTTCGTTGCAGGCGCGGACGTGTTCCGCCTGAACATGAGCCACGGCAGCCACGAGGAACATCGCGCCCGCCACGCCATCATCCGCCAACTCGAAGCAGAGTTCGGTCGCCCGATCGCGATCCTCGCGGACCTGCAGGGCCCGAAACTGCGCGTCGGCACTTTCGCCGCGCATGGCGCCGAGCTAGAGGACGGCGACAAGTTCCGCTTCGATCTCGACGAGACGCCTGGCGCAACGCACCGTGTCTGCCTGCCGCACCCCGAGATTTTCCAGGCGCTCGAGCCGGGCTCGGAACTGCTGGTGAATGACGGCAAGATCCGCCTCGTGGTCGACGAATGCGGCGATGATTTCGCCAATTGCACCGTCACCGTGGGCGGCACGATTTCGGACCGCAAGGGCGTGAACGTCCCCGACGTGGTGCTGCCGCTGGCCGCGCTCTCGGAGAAGGATCGCAAGGATCTGGAATTCGCTTGCGAGATGGGTGTCGACTGGCTCGCGCTGAGCTTCGTGCAGCGTCCCGAGGACGTGCAAGAAGCGCGCGAACTGGCCAAGGGCCGTGCGGCGATCCTGTCGAAGATCGAGAAGCCTTCGGCGGTCCGCTGCTTCGACGATATCCTCAAGGTCTCGGACGGGATCATGGTGGCGCGCGGCGATCTGGGCGTGGAACTTCCGGTGCAGGCCGTTCCGCCGATCCAGAAGCAGCTGATCCGCAAGTGTCGCACCTGGGCGAAGCCGGTGATCGTGGCGACGCAGATGCTGGAATCGATGATCGAGAGCCCGATGCCGACCCGCGCGGAGGTCTCTGACGTCGCGACCGCGATCTACGAGGGCGCGGATGCTGTGATGCTCAGCGCGGAATCCGCTGCAGGCAACTACCCGGTCGAAGCGGTCGAGACGATGAACAACGTCGCGATCTCGGTCGAGAAGGACCCGACCTATCGCGAGGTGATCGAAGCGTCGCGCCATGCGGCCCGCCAGACCGTCGCGGACGGGATCGTGGCTGCCGCCCGCGAGATCGCGGAAACCACGGATATCGCCGCGATCTGCGCCTACACGCAATCGGGCCAGACCGTCGGGCTGATCGCGCGGGAGCGTCCGCGTGTGCCGATCATCGCGCTTTCGCCGATCGAGGCGACGCTGCGCCGGGTCTCGCTGACTTGGGGCGTGCATGCCGTGCCGTGTGGCGAGCTGGAGCGGTTCAAGCAGGCCGTGGTCAACGCGGCCCGTGCCGCGCGCGATTTCGGCTTCGCCGACGAGACGCAGCAGATCGTGGTCACCGCCGGTGTGCCCTTCAACGTGCAGGGCACCACGAACATCCTGCGTGTCGCGCCCTGTGATGAGCGATTGATTTACCGCACCGACCCTGAGTAACCTTTCCCGAAAGGGGTGGTGACAAGGGCACAGGCGATGGATCTTTCTTCGATCGATACCGATCTCCTGCTGACGATCGGGCTGGCGATCGCGATCTTCGCGATCCCGGCCGCGATCTCCGCCTTCTCCGATGGCCGCCCCCCGCGGGCGGCCATCGTCGGAATCGTGGTAGCGGGCGCGCTGATCGTGATCGCCTTCTACGCCCGTCCGGGTGGCTACACGCTCAGGATGGTGCCCGAAGCGGTGGCGCGTACATTGGCCCGCGTGGTCAATCGCTAATACGGTCCCCGGTGCCTTCGACCGATCCGGATTTTTCCCTTGCCAAACCGCCCTGCGGCGTCTAACAGGCCCTCTCTGAACCCGCGCGGCCGGCCTATGTGGCATGCCGAGTCGCGCTTCCACACCCTGCAAAGGAGCTGTAAATGCCCAAGATGAAGACGAAATCCGCTGCCAAGAAGCGGTTCAAGTTCACCGCGACCGGCAAGGTCAAGGTCGGTCCGGCCGGCAAGCGTCACGGCATGATCAAACGCTCGACGAAATTCATCCGCGAAACCTCGGGCACCATGGTGCTCAGCGAGCCGGATACGAAGATCGTCAAGAAATACATGCCCTACAACCGCTGAATTCGGGAGACTTGAACAATGGCACGCGTCAAATCCGGTAAGGTCACCCACGCCGCGCACAAGAAAGTGCTCAAGAAGGCGAAAGGTTACTATTCCTCGCGCTCGCGCAACTTCCGCACTGCGACCCAGGCGGTCGACAAGGCGAACCAATACGCGACCCGCGACCGTAAAGCCCGTAAGCGCAATTTCCGCGCGCTCTGGATCCAGCGTATCAACGCCGCCGTGCGCGCCGTCGATGCCGATCTGAGCTACTCGAAGTTCATCTTCGGCCTGAGCAAGGCCGGGATCGAAGTGGACCGCAAGGTTCTCGCTGATCTCGCCGTGCACGAGCCGGAAGCTTTCGGCGCGATCGTCGAGCAGGCCAAAGCCGCCGCCGCCGCGTAATCGGCTGACGATAGAATTCGGGAAGGGCCGCTCCGTTTGGGGCGGCCTTTTTCGTTTCGAGTGGATGACCGGTCGGGGAGGGGCTCTGCCCCCCGCTCCTTCGGAGCCCCCCCGGGATATTTGGATCAAGAGGAAGAAAAACGCCCGGCTCGGACCCATCATCGGGCGGCAGGCCGGGCGCTTCCCCTTGAGCGGTCATCGGCGTCCCCGCCTGTACCGCATCTCCGAGTGAACGCGATTCCAGTTAATGAACCGCTAACCTTCCTCTTGATGGAAATATCCCGGGGGTGAATGGCGAAGCCAGAGGGGGCAGCGCCCCCATCCGCCCTTTGCCTGCAAGCGCGAGGTTGCAAAGGCGCGCCGGCGCGGCTAACCCGTCACCGAGGCAAATTCCCGGGGAATGATATGCAAGAGCTTCGCGATAAATACCTGAACGCCGTGGCCGATGTGACCGACGAGGCCGCGCTGGAAGAGATTCGTCTGGCCGCCTTGGGCAAGAAGGGCGAGATCAGCCTGAAGATGCGTGAGCTGGGCAAGATGACCCCGGAGGAGCGCCAGACCACGGGCAAGGCGCTCAACGTGTTGAAGGACGAGATCGACGCGGCGCTGCGCGCGAAGAAGGCGGCGCTGGCGGATGCGGCGCTCGATGCGCGGCTGCGCGAGGAATGGCTCGATGTGACGCTGCCGGGCCGTCCGCGGCGGCAGGGCACGATTCACCCGGTCTCTCAGGTGATGGACGAGGTTACCGCGATCTTCGCCGATATGGGCTTTGCGGTCGCCGAAGGTCCGCAGATCGAAGACGACTGGCACAATTTCGACGCGCTCAACATCGCGCCCGAACACCCCGCGCGGCAGGAGCATGACACGTTCTTCATGCATCGCGACGAGGGTGACGACCGCCCGCCGCATGTGCTGCGCACCCATACCTCGCCGGTGCAGATTCGCGCGATGCTGGAGCAGGGCGCGCCGATCCGCGTGATCGCGCCGGGTCGCGTCTACCGCATGGACATGGACCAGACCCACACGCCGATGTTCCATCAGGTCGAAGGTCTGGCGATCGGCAAGGACATCTCGATGGCGAACCTGAAATGGGTGCTGGAAGAGTTCTGCAAGGCCTTCTTCGAGGTGGACGGCGTCGAGCTGCGCTTCCGCGCCTCGCATTTCCCCTTCACGGAGCCCTCGGCCGAGGTCGATATCCGCTGCTCGTGGGAGGGCGGTTCGCTCAAGATTGGTGAGGGCGACGACTGGATGGAGATCCTGGGCTCGGGGATGGTGCATCCGAAAGTGCTCGAATCCGCCGGGATCGACCCGAACGAATGGCAGGGCTTCGCCTTCGGCATCGGGATCGACCGCCTCGCGATGCTGAAATACGGCATCCCGGACCTGCGGGCGTTCTTCGAGAGCGACCTGCGCTGGCTGAAGCATTACGGGTTCAGCGCGCTGGATCTGCCGACGGTGGCTGGTGGGTTGAGCCGCTAATGGAGACGATCACGGCATGCCAGAACGTCTGCGTCGACTTCTGGTGGGTCGGCCCCGTCACAGAGTGGCTTAGGAACATTGCCCTGATTGCAGGCGTCGTGATTGGTTGGAGGCAACTCGAAGCTTGGCGGCGCGAAAAGGTTGCAGTGAAGCGGGCGGAGCTAGGTGAGGAACTGGTTGCGGTAGCTTCCGAGTTAACTGACAAGATTGCCTCCATTCGGTCTCCCATAGGGTATGGGCCGCCAGACGGAGAGGAAGACGACGGGACATTTGATTTTCGTCGGCGGCTCCGGGAGATCGGTGCGCTCGACACTGACTTCGAGAAGTTGAGACATCTCCAGGTTCGTTCGAAGGCATTCTTTGGTGACGCAAACCTATCAGACGCCATTGACAGCTTCTTCGAAGTCCGTGCGCGTCTAGTGGTGACGCTAGGAGGAAGAATACGAATGATCCGTGGTCAGGCGACAGAATATGGCCGGGCACTGACCGATCGCCAGTCAGATCGAATGGAGCAGTACGAAAATATTATTTGGAAAGGTCAGGTTGACGAGGATCCGATAGACTGCGTTATGAATCCCGCGCTTTCCCAGATTGAAAACACAATGATCCCTCACATACGTCTCGAGGCAACCAGGTGATATTCACCTTCTCTTGACACGTGAGTCGCCGCGATATCGCGCTCGACTGGGACGGCAAACCGGCGGTGATGATCGAAACCGTCGAGGTCACGATCCGGCGGTTTTGCGATGTCGATGAAGACTTCGCGCTGGCCGAGGGGGAGAACGAGACGCTGATCGGCTGGCGGCGCGATCATCAGGCCTATTTCGAGCGTAACGGAGGTTTTAACCCCGAGATGGAACTGGTCTGCGAGCGGTTTCGCTTGATAGAGGACTATCAAGGAGCCTCCAATGTCACAGAACAAACGCCTCTTCGACACCCCGAAGCATGAACAGACCCCCGAGCAGCGCCGTTTCGTCGCCATCACCGAGATCGCCTATACGGTCGTGGATTTCGGCGCGGCCTTCTGTTTCGTCGTGGGGTCGATCTTCTTCTTCTACGACAGCCTGATGGTCCCGGGGACGTGGTTGTTCCTGATCGGGTCCATCCTTTTCGCGGCAAAACCCTCGATCCGGCTCTGGCGGGAGTTGAAACTCCTCGAGATGGGGGATTACAAGGACCTCGCTCTGCGCAGAAAATCCTGAGGGAAGTCCGATGAAATTCACCCTGTCCTGGCTCAAGGATCATCTCGAGACCGAGGCCACCGTCGATCAGATCGCCGAGGCGCTCACCGATCTGGGTCTCGAAGTCGAGGAGGTCGTCGATCCGGCGGCGAAGCTCGAGACCTTCACGCTGGCCAAGGTGCAATCCGCCGAGCAGCACCCCGACGCCGATCGTCTCCGGGTCTGCATGGTCGAGACCAACGAGGGGGTGAAGCAGATCGTCTGTGGTGCGCCGAATGCGCGGGCCGGGATCACGGTCGTGCTGGCCAAGCCCGGTGATTACGTGCCCGGCATCGATGTGACGCTGTCGGTGGGCAATATCCGCGGTGTGGAAAGCCACGGCATGATGGCCTCCGAACGCGAGCTGGAGCTGTCGGACGAGCATAGCGGCATCATCGAACTGCCGTCGGGCGAGGTGGGCCAGAAGTTCACCGACTGGCTGGCTCAGAACCGTCCCGAGGCGGTCGATCCGGTGATCGAGATCGCGATCACGCCCAACCGCCCCGATGCGCTTGGCGTGCGCGGTATTGCGCGCGATCTGGCGGCGCGGGGGCTGGGCAAGCTCAAGCCGCTCGACGTGCCGAAGGTCGAGGCTGCGTTCGATGCGCCGATCTCGGTGACGATCGACCCGGCGCTGAAGGACAAGGGCTGCCCACTGTTTGCTGGTCGCGTGATCCGCGGTGTGAAGAACGGGCCGTCGCCCGACTGGCTGCAAAAGCGGCTGCGCGCGATCGGTTTGCGTCCGATCTCGACGCTAGTCGATATCACCAACTACTTCACCTATGACCTGAACCGGCCGCTCCACGTCTTTGACATGAAGAAGGTGACGGGCAACCTGGTGATCAAGCAGGCCTCCGGCGGCGAGGAATTCCTCGCGCTCGACGAGAAAACCTACACCGTGCGGGCAGGCGACATGGTGATCTGCGACGACAAGGGGGTCGAGAGCCTTGCCGGGATCATGGGGGGCGAGGAATCCGGCGCGGATGAGGACACGGTCGACGTGTTCCTCGAGAGCGCTTACTGGGACCCGATCACCATCGCGGCCACGGGCCGTGCGCTGAAGATCAACTCGGATGCGCGGTATCGGTTCGAGCGCGGCGTCGATCCGGCCTTCACGCTGCCGGGGCTGGATCTGGCAGCGAAGATGGTCGTCGATCTGTGCGGTGGCGAAGTGTCGGAGCTGGTGATGGACGGCGCGGTGCCGGATGTCAGCCGCGCTTACAAGCTGGACCCGGCGCGGGTGATCTCGCTCGTCGGCATGGATATTCCCGAGGCGACGCAGCGCGAGACGCTGGAAGCTCTAGGCTTCACGCTGCAGGGCGACATGGCGACGCCGCCGACTTGGCGTCCGGACGTGCTGGGCTCGGCCGATCTGGTCGAGGAAGTGGCGCGGATCGCTTCGCTGACCAAGCTCGAAGGCAAGCCGATGGGCCGCGAGACGACCGGCGTGCCCGGCGCGATCCTCACCCCGATGCAGCAGCGCGAGCGGATGGCGCGACGCACCACGGCGGCTTTGGGTTACAATGAGTGCGTGACCTACAGCTTCATCGACGAGGCCTCCGCCAAGCTGTTCGGCGGTGGCGCGGATGCGACCAAGCTGGAGAACCCGATCAGCTCGGAGATGACGCATATGCGTCCCGACCTGCTGCCAGGTTTGCTGCAGGCGGCTGCCCGCAATCAGGCGCGCGGCATCGCCGATCTGGCCTTGTTCGAGGTCGGCCCTGCGTTCAACGGCGGCGAGCCGGGGGAGCAGGTTCTGCAGGCGACGGGGCTTCTGGTTGGTCACTCCGCGCCGCGCGATCCCTTCGGCTCGCGCCGTCCGGTGGACCTCTATGATGCGAAGGCCGATGCCGAGGCCGTGCTGGCTGCGGTCGGCGCACCGGCGCGCGCGCAGATCAACCGCAAGCTCGATGCGTGGTGGCATCCGGGCCGCGCGGGCAATGTGGCGCTCGGTCCGAACCTGCTGGCGACCTTTGGCGAGGTGCATCCCAAGGTGCTGCGCGAGCTGGGCGTGAAAGGCCCGGCGGTGGCGTTCACCATCCGTCTGGCGAACATCCCCTTCCCGAAGAAAAAAGGCGCGACGCGACCCGCGCTGCAGATTTCCGATCTGCAGGCAGTCGAGCGCGATTTCGCCTTCGTCGTGGATGCGGATGTCGAGGCGCTGACGGCGGTGAACGCGGCGATGGGCGCCGACAAGAAGCTGATCGAGAGCGTGAATGTCTTCGACCAGTTCGCCGGCGCCAAGGCCGAGGAACAGATGGGCGCGGGCAAGAAGTCGATCGCGCTGACGGTGCGGATGCAGCCCGCCGACAAGACGCTGACCGATGCCGAGATCGAAGCGGTGAGCAAGAAGATCGTCGAGAAGGTGAGCAAAGCCACCGGCGGCACGCTGCGTAGCTAAGGTTGCCGGCGAGAGAGTTTGGAGCGCCCGGTCGGAGAGACCGGGCGTTTTCTTTTGTGTGCAGCGGAGGGCGGGGCCAGACCGCCGGGTGGGCGTCGCCCTCTGAGGTTGGCGCTTTATCCCCGCCACGTCCGGGCGACCTCGACCCGCGCGCTGCCGTTAAAAAAGCGCCCGCCCGAGGGGGCGGTCGGGCGCTGCCAGGGCCGCTTCGCGGCTGATCCGGGCATTCAACTCTAGCCGTTCTCACCCGAGGCTCGGGCGCGTCCCTGACCCGTCCGACCCAGCGTAATCCTTTCCTATCTTCCGAAACCCGTTAGGCTTTTCGCGAACGAGGGAAGGAGGAGCCCTTGCGTTTCGATTATCTCATTCTGGGCGGCGGCTCGGCGGGGTCGGTGCTGGCGGCGCGGTTGTCGGAGGACCCGGCCGTGACCGTCTGTCTTGTCGAGGCGGGGCGCGAGGCGCGCGACATCTTCGTGCGTGCGCCTGCGCTGGTCGCCACGATGGTGGCGGGGCTGCCGCCGATCCATAACTGGGTGCTACGCACGGTGCCGCAACCGGGGTTGAACGGGCGGCGCGGGTTCCAGCCGCGGGGCCGGGGGCTTGGTGGGTCGTCGGCGATCAACGCGATGCTCTATGCGCGTGGTCAGCCCGAGGATTACGACGGTTGGGCCGAGGCGGGCGCCGAGGGCTGGGACTGGGAGACCGTGAAGCCGTGGTTCCTCGCCTCCGAGCGCAATGCCCGCGGGGCGTCGGACTGGCATGGCGCGGCGGGGCCGTTGCAGGTCGGCGATCAGCGGCGGCCGCGGGCGATCAGCCGCGCTTTCATCGAGGCCTGCGAAGCCGTGGAATGCCCGCCGAACGAGGATTTCAACGGACCACGACAGGAAGGCGCGGGGCTCTATCAGGTCACGCAGTTCTGGGACGGTCCGCGCAAGGGCGAGCGCTGTTCGGCGGCGGCGGCCTATCTGCATCCGGTGATGGATCGGCCGAACCTGACCGTGCTGACACGTGCGCGCGCTGAGAAGATTGAGATTGCGGAGGGCCGTGCGACGGGGGCAATCGTCCGGCAAGGCCGCAAGCGGATGAAGATCGAGGCGGCGCGCGAGGTAATCGTCTCGGCAGGGGCGTTCGGCTCGCCGCAACTGCTGATGCTGTCGGGGATCGGGCCTGAGGATCATCTGCGTGAGGTCGGGATCGAGCCGCGTCTCGATCTGCCGGGCGTGGGGGCAAACCTTCAGGATCATCTGGATTACGTCATCAGCTACACCTCGCCCCGGCGCGATGTCGTAGGCCTCAACCCGCGCGGCCTGCTGCGGCTGGCGCGGGCGGCGGGCGCGTGGCGCAAGCATGGCGAGGGGCTGTTCGCCTCGCCCATGGCCGAGGGCGGAGCGTTCCTGCGGAGCGATCCGAGCCTCACCCGACCCGATCTGCAAATCCATTTCGTCGTCGGTATCGTCGATCAGCACATGCGTAAGCCGCATCTGGCCGATGGCTGGTCGGCTCATATCTGCCCGCTGCGGCCTCAGTCGCGCGGCACGCTGCGGCTGGCCTCGAGCGATCCGCGCGCGGCGCCCTTGATCGACCCCGAATATCTCTCCGATCCGCGCGACGCAGAGCTACTGCTGAAGGGCGCACGGCTATTGGACCAGATCGCCGAGGCGGAGCCGCTTCGTCCGTGGCGGGGGCGCAGGTTCTATCCGCATGACGGAACGGATGAAGGGCTGATGGCCGATATCCGGGCGCGGGCGGATACGATCTACCACCCGGTCGGCACATGCGCGATGGGGCAGGGCGACATGTCGGTGGTCGATCCTCAGCTGCGGGTGCGTGGGATCGACGGGCTGCGCGTTGTCGATGCCTCGGTGATGCCGCATCTCATTTCGGGCAATACCAACGCGCCGACGATCATGATCGCCGAGCGCGCGGCCGCGTTCATCCGAGAGGATCAGTCGGTGCGATCGGTCGGGTGATTGACGCCGTCGTTCCACGGCACCGGGCCCAGATCGCGCGGGTTCACCCCGTCCAGACAGGCGGCATTCACGCCGTATTGGTTCGGGTTCGAGCGCCGCTGGTGATGGGTGTAGATGCCGCAGGTTTTGCAGAAGTAATGCTTCGCGGTCATTGTGCCGAATTGATAGAGCGTCAGGTTGTCCTCGCCCTTTAAGATGCGGATGCCCGAGAGCGGGGCCGAAACCGCCACCGCCCCGCCGACGGCAGAAAGAGCAATCGCAGCGCCGCTTGGTGTTGAGCCTGTCGGAAAGCGTCACTTCCATCTCCACCGCGCCGCAATGGCAGATCAGGCGGTGGGGCGACTGGATTTCGGGCAGCATCAGCGTCTCCGTGTGACTGTGGGAATATTGGTCTGGCTCTCGCGCGCCTCTGGGAAGGGCGGGTGGCCATGGGTGAGCCGCCAGAAGAGCGGCCCGCCGAGCCGGAGCCATAGCGGCAGGGTCAGAAGCACGCCCGCCACGAAGCCGCCGATATGGGCCATGTGAGCCACCCCGCCCGAGGCGCTCGAGGTCAGCTCGTTGAACAGTTGCAGCGTGAACCAGAGACCCAGAACCAGCCAAGCGGGCGTGGCCCAGATCTTGAAGAAGACGAGGAAGTAGAACAGCACGTCGATCCGCGCTTTCGGATAGAGCAGCAGATAGCCTCCCATCACGCCTGCGATCGCGCCCGAGGCGCCCACCATCGGCACGGTCGCGTCGGGGTTCGCTGCGATCTGCGCGAAGGCGGCGGCCAACCCGCAGGCGAAGTAGAACAGCAGGAAGGCGACGCGACCCATCCGATCTTCGAGGTTGTCGCCAAAGACCCAGAGAAACAGCATGTTGCCCGCCAGATGCAGGATGCCGGCATGCAGGAACATATGGGTGAAAAGCCCGTGCCACGCGACGCCATGGGTCACGGCGGCAGGCCAGAGCGCGTTGTCGAGCCAGAGTTCCCGCAGATCGCCGCCCCATGGCGCGGTCATGACATAAACCACGATATTGATCGCGATCAGGGCCCATGTGACCCACGGGGTATTGTACGAAGGATTGTGATCGCGGATCGGGAACATCGCCCGAGAGGGCCACGCGCAGGGCCCTCGGTCAAGGCGCTTATTGCGTGGCTTCGATCACCGTCTCGCCCTGCGCGATCAGCTCCAGCCGGTCCTGCGACAGTTTCACCGTATCGACGCGGGCCATGGCCGAGTGGAAGGCCTTCTCGACACCCATTGCGGGCTCGGCGCACATCATCCGCGTGCCCGCCAGTTCACCGACTCGCACTCGGCCATCCTTCTCCGAGATCCGGCCGTTGTAGTGATTGCAGCCGGCCTTGCCTGCCACCAAACCCTTTTCGGGGTGGGTGAGGGTGACCTCCACGCCATTGGGGATCGGTTTGCCGTCAATCGACACCACTTCCCAGATCGCGTTCGGTGCGATCGCCTCAAGAGGGTCGCCCGGCTCCGACTGGCATCCCGTCACCAGCCCCAAGGCCAGCAGCGGCCCGATCACGATCGCACGCATATTTAGCTTCCCTCTTGCTCTCACGCGCCTTGCTTAGACCTTGGGGATGGGGTGCGCCATTCACGGCCCCGTGATCTCGCGTGGGAAAGTTGCGACATCGGCGCGCATCCTCCTTGGCCCGAAGGCCGTATATCTCTATGCTCTCGCCCCGCGACAGGAGGAGTCCCATGATCAACGAACTCGGGCATTTTGCCCTGATTCTCGCCTTTGCGGTGGCCATCGTGCAGGCCATCGTGCCGATCGTCGGCGCGCAGAAAGGCTGGCGCGGCTGGATGGCGGTGGGCGAGCCCGCAGCGACAGCGCAGTTTTTGCTCATCGCGGTGAGCTTTGCGGCGCTGACCCATGCGTTTGTCGTGTCGGACTTCTCGCTGAAGCTGGTCTGGGCGAATTCCCATACCGACAAGCCGATGCTCTACAAGATCACCGGCGTTTGGGGGAACCACGAGGGCTCGATGCTCCTCTGGGTGTTGATCCTGTCGCTCTTCGGGGCGGCGGCGGCCGTGTTCGGTGGCGCTCTGCCACCGCGGCTGCGGGCGCGTGTGCTGAGCGTTCAGGCGTGGATTGGCGTCGCGTTCCTCGGCTTCATCATCTTCACCTCCAACCCGTTCCTGCGTCTCGCGGAGCCGCCTTTCAACGGCGAGGGGATGAACCCGCTGCTGCAAGATCCGGGTTTGGCCTTCCATCCGCCGTTCCTCTATCTCGGCTATGTCGGCCTCTCGATGTCGTTCTCCTTCGCGGTGGCGGCGCTGATCGAAGGCCGGGTGGACGCGACCTGGGCGCGCTGGGTGCGGCCGTGGACGCTGGCGGCGTGGATATTCCTGACCATCGGCATCGCGCTGGGTTCTTGGTGGGCTTATTACGAGCTTGGCTGGGGCGGCTTCTGGTTCTGGGACCCGGTGGAGAACGCCTCGTTCATGCCGTGGCTTCTGGCCGCCGCGCTGCTGCACTCGGCCATCGTGGTCGAGAAGCGCGAAGCGCTGAAATCGTGGACGATCCTTCTGGCGATCATGGCTTTCGGCTTCTCGCTGATCGGCACCTTCATCGTGCGTTCGGGCGTGATCACCTCGGTGCATAGCTTCGCCTCCGACCCGCAACGCGGCATCTTCATCCTCGGCATTCTCGCCCTCTTCGTGGGCGGGGCGCTGACGCTCTATGCGTTCCGTGCGAGTTCGATGCAGGCAAAGGGCGTGTTCTCGATGCTGTCTCGGGAAACCGCGCTGGTGATCAACAACATCCTGCTGGCCGTCGCAGCCCTCGTAGTCTTCGTTGGCACGGTCTGGCCGCTGGTCGCGGAGATGTTCTTCGGGCGCAAACTTTCGGTCGGCGCACCGTTCTTCGATCAGGCCTTCACCCCCTTCATGGTGATCCTCGCCCTGATCCTGCCGATCGGCGCGATGATGCCGTGGAAACGCGCGCGTCTCGGCCGCGTGGTGAAACCCCTGGTCCCGGCCTTCGTGCTGGCGCTGGCCCTGGGCGGGCTTGCCTGGGCCGTCGAGAGCGGCAATTCGCTTCTTGCCCTCGTCGCGGTGTTCCTCGGCAGTTGGCTGGTCTTCGGCGCCATGACCGAGTTGTGGCAGCGTTCGGCCCGCAATTTCGGGCGCCTCAAACGCCTGCCGCGCGCCGACTGGGGCAAGGCCACGGCCCATTCCGGCCTTGGCATCACCTTCATCGGCATCGGCCTGCTGACCGCCGGTCAGCTCGAGGATATCCGTGTCGCCAAGATTGACGAGCCTTTCACCGTCGGCGGCTACCAGATCACGCTGACCGAAGTGCATAAGGAGAAGGGGCCGAACTATACCTCGCAGATGGCGACGATGCTGGTCGAGAAGGACGGCAAGAAGATCGCGACGATGCATCCCGAGAAGCGCATCTACCCGGTGCAGCGGATGCCCACGACCGAGGCCGCGATACACACCACGCCGCTGCGTGATATCTACCTCGTGATCGGCGATCCGCAGGATCAGGGCGGCTACGCGGTGCGCACCTATATCAAGCCCTTCGCGGACTGGATCTGGGCGGGCGCGATCATCATGGCGTTGGGCGGGCTTCTGAGCCTGTCGGACCGTCGTTACCGTGTTGCGGCGGGGGCGCGCAAATCGCGTGCGACCTCGGCGCACGCTTCTCCGGCGGAGTGAACGATGCTCAGGAAAACCCTTCTTGTCGTGACGCTGGTTCTCTCGGCGCTGATCTCGCTCGGGCCTGCACTGGCGGTGCAGCCAGACGAGATCATGAAGGACCCGGCGCTTGAGGCGCGGGCACGCGAAATCTCCAAGGTGCTGCGCTGCCCGGTCTGTCAGGGCGAGAATATCGACGATTCCAACGCCGAGGTATCGCGCGATCTGCGGCTGCTGGTGCGCGAGCGGCTCAAGGCGGGCGACACGAATAGCCAGGTGATCGATTACATCACCGCTCGCTATGGCGAGTATGTGCTGTTCGAGCCCGAAAAGCGCGGGGCGAACCTGCTGCTGTGGTATCTCGGTCCGGCGACGTTGATCGTGGCGCTGATTGGCGGGTTCTTCTATGTCCGCTCGCGCCGCGTGGTGTCCGATGGGCCGGCCCAGCCCGATCTCTCCGACGAAGAGCGCAAGCGCCTTGAGGAACTGATGGGCGAGTAGGGGAGCAGGGCGCGCGGCGGCCCGTGGGGTGGCGCATCGCGACCTTGGACGGCACGCGCTTTATTCCAGCCACGCCCCTCCATCGAATGAGCGTCGCGCGCGGTCACCAATGCCCCAGCCCGTCGGGACGGGCCGCCGCGCGCCCTGCGCCTTCGGCGCGCTCCGGGCGCAGGCGCTCTTCAGTCCGCGTTTTAAAATGAAAGAAGCGGCGGGAAAGCCCGCCGCTTCTCTATTCTCGCCCTGATGTCTCAGGTGCAGCGGTCACTCGATCCCGCCGAGGCACATGTATTTCAGCTCGGTGAAATCTTCGATGCCGTATTTCGAGCCTTCGCGACCCAGACCGGATTGCTTGATGCCGCCGAACGGGGCTACCTCGGTCGAGATCAGCCCGGTATTCACGCCGACGATCCCGGTCTCCATCGCTTCGGCCACACGCCAGACGCGGGCGAGGTCACGGGCGTAGAAATAGCCCGCCAGCCCGAATTCGGTCGCGTTGGCCATCTCGATCGCCTCGGCCTCGGTCTCGAAGCGGATCAGCGGGGCGAGCGGGCCGAAGGTCTCCTCGCGCGCGACCCGCATCTGTTGCGTCACGCCGGTCAGCAGCGTCGGCTCGAAGAAGGTGCGCCCTAGGTTCGAGCGGTGCCCGCCAGCAGCTACCTGCGCACCTTTCTCGGTCGCGTCCGCGATATGCGCCTCGACTTTGGCGAGCGCGTCCGCGTTGATGAGCGGCCCGGTGGTTACGCCCGGCTCGAACCCGTTGCCCGGTCGCAGGGTCGCAAGCCGCGCGGTCAGCTTCTCGGCGAAGGCGTCATAGACGCCGGCCTGCACGTAGATCCGGTTCGCGCAGACGCAGGTCTGTCCGTTATTGCGGAACTTCGCGATCATCGCGCCATCGACCGCCGCATCGAGATCGGCGTCGTCGAAGACGAGGAATGGCGCGTTGCCGCCCAGTTCCAGGCTGATCTTCTTCACCGTCTCCGCCCCTTGGCGCATCAGAATCTTGCCCACGCGGGTCGAGCCCGTGAAGGTAATCTTGGCGACCTTGGGATTGGCGCAGAGCTCTTCGCCCATGCCCGCCGCATCGACGCCGGGGATGATGTTGAAGACACCCGCCGGGATGCCCGCGCGCTCGGCCAGAACGGCCATCGCGAGGGCCGAGAGCGGCGTCAGCTCGGAGGGGCGCCCAACGAAGGTGCAGCCCGCCGCCAGCGCCGGGGCCAGCTTGCGCGCGATCATCGCGTTGGGGAAGTTCCACGGCGTGATCGAGCCCACCACGCCGACCGGCTGACGGATCACGAGAATGCGCTTGTCGCGCTGGTGGCCGGGGATCACGTCGCCATAGACGCGCTTGGCCTCTTCGGCGAACCATTCGAGGAAGCTTGCGCCATAGGCGATCTCCCCCTTGGCCTCGGCGAGCGGTTTGCCCATCTCGGCGGTCAGGATCGCGGCGAGGTCGTCCTGATTTTCCATCATCAGGTCGTGGAAGCGCCGCAGGTAGCCCGCGCGCTCCTTGCCGGTGAGCGCGGCCCAGTCCGGTTTCGCGGCATGGGCGGCCTCGATCGCGGCGCGCGTGGCGTCCACGTCGAGATCGGCGACCTTGGCCACCAGTTCTCCCGTGGCTGGGTCGGTCACGTCAAACGTCTTGCCCGTTTCGATCCACTCGCCGTTCACATAGGCGCGGGTTTCCAGCAGGCTCGGGTCGTTCAGTTTGAGCATGTCAGCCCTCCTTCGCGGCGGTCATCGCCTCTTCGAGGATGTCGAGCGCCTTGGCCATCTGCTCGTCGGGGATGGTGATCGGCGCGAGGAAGCGGATCACGTTGCCATAGACGCCGCAGGTCAGCAGCAGCAGGCCCCGGTTGAGCGCTTCGACACGGATGCGCTGGGTCAGCGCGGCGTCGGGCTTGCCGTCCGTCATCAGCTCGACCGCGACCATGAAGCCGGGGCCACGGATCTCGGCGATCTCCGGCATGTTGGCGCGGATCGCCTCCAGTCGTTGCTTGAGGCGCGAGCCAAGCTCATTGGCGCGGGCGCAGAGGTCTTCCTCCTCGATCACGTCGAGCACCGCGTTCCCGGCTGCGACGCCCAGCGGGTTGCCACCATAGGTGCCGCCCAGCCCGCCCGGGTTCGCCGCGTCCATGATTTCGGCGCGACCGGTCACCGCCGCGATCGGAAGGCCGCCGCCCAGACCCTTCGCCATGGTCGTGATGTCCGCGGCCACGCCATAGGCGTCCATCGCGAACATCGTGCCGGTGCGCGCGAAGCCGGTCTGCACCTCGTCGGCGATCATTACGATGCCATGCTCGTCGCAGAAGGTGCGCAGCCGTTTGACGAAATCATGCGGGGCCGGGTTGAAGCCGCCTTCGCCCTGCACCGGCTCAAAGATCACCGCAGCGAGGCGCGTGGGATCGAGATCGGTTTTGAACAGGCTCTCCATCGCAGCGAAGCTGTCATCGGTCGACACGCCATGCAGCGCGTTCGGGAAGGGGACGTGGAACACGTCGGGCATCATCGCACCGAAGCCCGCCTTGTAAGGCGCGACCTTGCCGGTGAGCGTCATCGTCATGAAGGTCCGGCCGTGGAAGCCACCGCCGAAAGCGATGATCGCGTTACGGCCGGTATAGGAGCGGGCGATCTTGATCGCGTTCTCGACCGACTCGGCCCCGGTGGTGACGAAGATCGACTTCTTGTCGAAATCCCCCGGCACCTTCTCGTTGAGGCGTTCGGCAAGGCGCACATAGGGTTCGTAGGGCATCACCTGATGGCAGGTATGGGTGAAGGCATCGAGCTGGGCTTTCACCGCCTCGATGACTTTCGGGTGGCGGTGGCCAGTGTTCACCACCGCGATCCCGGCGGCGAAATCGATTAGTTCGCGGCCATCGGCATCGGTGACGGTGGCGTTCTCGGCGGAGACGGCGAAGTTCTGGGTCTGCACACCCACGCCCCGGGCAAGGGCGGCGGCGCGGCGGGTTTCGAGGTCGGCATTGCTGGACATGGGTACTCCTGAGGTGCTGGAGAATCACGGAATGATGTGACGCTAGTGTTTAACGAATGGCTGTGCAATGTTTAGTTTGTTAAACGTAGGGCGACGGCGCGCGCGCTGGAAATCCGCCCGCCCGCACTCTAGAACAGGCAAAGGACAGGAGGCTTGCGGTGAGCGAATTCGACGTGGGCGGACGGCTTCGGGCGATCCGCGAGGACAAGGGATTGTCGCAGCGCGAGCTGGCGCAGCGGTCGGGCGTGACCAACGGGCTTGTCTCGCTGATCGAGCGCAACAAGACCTCTCCCTCGATCACCTCGCTGCGCAAGATCCTCGAAATCCTCGAGATGACGCTGGCGGAGTTCTTCGACAGCGACACGCCGTCCGAGCCAGGCAAGTTCGTCTTCCGGCACTCCGAGCTGACCGAGATCAACCCCGGCCGGATCTACCGCTCGGGCGGCGCGGCGCTCGATGCGCTTTCGCTGAAACGCGCGGGCAAGTCGGGGCAGACCAACCTTCTGCTGCTTTACGAGACCTATGAGCCCGGCGCCGATACCGGGGCGGAGGCCTATGCTCACGAGGGCGAGGAGGGCGGGTTTGTCATCGAAGGTGAGTTGCTGCTGACGGTGGGCGAGACAACAGAGCTTCTGCGCGCGGGCGATGCCTACCTGTTCGACAGCCGCCTGCCGCACCGTTTCCGCAACGTGGCCAAGGCGCGCTGCGTGGTGGTCTCGGCCGCGACACCGCCCACCTTCTGAGACGCGCGCTCAATAATAGGTGCGCTCTTCCAGATCGCTCTCGGCCATCATCGCATCACAGGCCGCGAGGAATGCGGTTTCCGCGCTCGACTGCTTCCGCTGCGGGTTGGTGAGCAGGTAGATATTCACCATCGGCAACCCGTCATAGGGCGGCAACTGGCGCAGCCGCCCGGCCTCGACATCGCGATGCGCGACATGCAGCGGCAGCGCACCGATCCCGACACCTGCCACGATCATTCGACGCAGCTCGTGAAGGTTCGACGACACCCCGCGCCAGCTCGGCGCGAGCTTGGCCCGCGCGCGGAGCAGTGAGACGGGGTGAAGCGGGCCGTCCTCGGTCTCGGTCTGGAACGACACCGAGGTCTCGCCCTCGATCTCCGCGAGCGAGATGTTCTCGCGCTCGAAAAGCGGGTGCCGCTTGCCGCAGAACAGGCCGAAATATTCGCGGTAGAGCACCTGTGCGCGCAGGTTCTCGGGGGTCTTGTGAAGCAGGCAAATCCCGAGGCTCGCCCGATTCTGTTGCACCCGATTCACCACTTCCTCGCTCTCGGCCACGGTCATCGAGAAGGTCACCTTGGGATGTTCGGTGGCGAAATCATGCAACACCGCGTCGTAGTGATCGGAGATGACATGTGACGTCGTGGTGATCGCGATATGGCCCCGCAGCTCCTCTGCGCCGGTCTCCAGCAGGGAGGGGATCTGCGACACGGCGCCGAAGATCTGCGCGCATTCCTGATAGAGCAGGTTTCCCGCCCTAGTGACCTTGAATTCATTCGGTTTTCGGATGATCAGCTCATGGCCGGTGCGTTCCTCCAGCCGCTTGAGCGCGGCCGAGATCGTGGGCTGCTTCAGACCCAGCAGATAGGCCGCACGCGAGATGCCCCGCTGCTCCACCACGACCATGAAAGTCCGCAATAGGTTCCAGTCGAGATGCCAGGGGAAACGTTGTTCGTAGGGTTTGACCATAGCCCAGATCTATAATGAAGATTTCAATTATTTATTTGCGCAATGGCGGTCGCCATGCAAGCGTTCCCGTCAACGAGGCTCCGGATGGGGCGCTCGCCGTGGCGGGACGCGCCGGAAACAAGGCCGCCCGCAGTCATGACCAACAGGAGAGATCCATGACCAACCGCAGAACCGTTCTCAAGACCCTCCTCGGGGCCAGCACGCTCGCCGCCACCGGCATTTCGCTGCCCAGCCTCGCCGCGGCTGACGAGCTCGAAAGCCTCAAGGAAAAGGGCGTGATCCGGATCGCCATGTCGGGCGCCTACCCGCCCTTCAACTTCATCAGCGATTCGAACGAGGTCGTGGGCTTCGATCCGGCCATCGGTGAGGAGATCGCCAAGCGCATGGGCCTGAAGACCGAGATCGTGACGACCGCGTGGGACGGGATCATCGGCGGTCTGCTGGCCAACAAGTACGACGCCATCGTCGGCTCGATGTCGATCACCCCCGAGCGCGAGAAGGTCGTCGATTTCGTCGGTCCGTATTACACGACGAAGCGCGCGATCTTCGTCCTGCCCGACAGCCCGATCAAGTCGGTTGCCGATCTGAAGGACGTGACTGTCGGTGTGACCCTTGGTGAAACGCACGAAGAGTGGGCGCGTCAGCAAGGCTATAACGTGAAGACCTACAAGGGTCTGCCCGAGCTGATCCTCGAGCTTCAGAACGGTCGTGTCGACGCGATCATCAACGACTCGATCGCGGCGATCCTCGCGATGAAGAAGAACGACTACAAATACCGCATCCTCGACGATCTGAAGACCGACGCGATCGGTGCTGGCATCGCGATCCGCAAGGGCAATCCCGAGTTGAAAGACGCGATGCAGAAGGCGCTCGATTCCATGATGGAAGACGGCACCTACGAGAAGATCGCGATGAAGTGGATCGGCGCTGACATCCGCTGATCGGCGCGTCCCAAGGAATGGTGGGCAGCCCGTCTTCTGACGGCTGCCCTGCCTCCCGCAATCTTCGATGGATTCCCGAAAGGACACGGAACGGATGACCGCCGAATATGGAAAGCTGACCTGGGAGCAGGTCCGCGACGCGGACAAGGATCGTGTGGTGATCCTGAATGTCTCTGCGACGGAAGATCACGGGCCGCATATGCCGCTCGATACGGACACGGTTCTGGGGATGGCGGTGGCCAATGGCGTTGCCGAAGCCGCGCCCGACGAAGTATTCGTGATGCCCGCGATCCCCTATGGCTTCAACGAGCACCACAAGGACTTTCCGGGTGTCATCTGGATCCAGCCGGAGACGCTGATCAACTTCGTCTGCGATGTGACCGAGTCTCTCGCGCATCACGGCTTCCGCCGGATCCTGCTGCTGAACTCGCACGGGTCGAACCACCCGATCCTCGATCTCGCGGCGCGCAAGACGGTCATCCGCACCGGCATCATCTGCGTCTCGGCATCGTATTGGAACCTGTGCAGCGACCGTATTCAGGGCCTGCGCAAATCCGAAGTGGGCGGCATCGCCCATGCCGGGGAATTCGAAGCTGCGATGTACAAGCATCTGCACCCCGATCTGGTCGATCTCGACAAGGCCGAAAGCCAGAACCTGCACGATCCCGACACCAAGTTCTTCAATCTCGATCTGGCGGCCGGTGGCGGCAAGGCGATGCTGATGCGCTGGTGGTCCTCGGTCTCGCCCGATGGAACCATGGGCGATCCGACCGTCGCCGATGCCGAGACCGGCAAGGCGTTCCTGGAAGCGGCGATCGAGGAGACGACAGCGCTCGTGCGCGAGATACGCGCGCTGCCGATCCTGCCACGCCGCGATCATCATTGAGGGGAATGCCGTGGATATCGAACTAATCCTCAAGGTCTATCCGTACTTCCTGAAAGCCGCCGTGATCACGGTCGAACTGTCGGTCCTGACCATCGTGCTGGGGCTCATTTGCGGCGCAATTGGCGCAGCGTTCCGGCTGTCGCGCTTCTTCCTCTTGCGCTTCATAGGCGGCGCCTATGTCAGCTTCTTTCGCGGCACGCCCGCGCTGATTCAGCTGTTCCTGCTGTATTTCGGCGGCCCGCAGGTCGGCATCCAGCTCGATGCGTTTCAGGCCGGTGTGATCGGGCTGGGCGTCAATATCGGGGCCTACATGACCGAGACGATGCGGGGCGCCATCGTCGCGGTGGACCGCGGGCAGACCGAGGCCGCGCGCACGCTGGGCCTGTCGAAGGCGCAGGCCTTCCGCAAGGTGACGCTGCCGCAGGCGCTGCGCCTGATGATCCGTCCGCTCGGCGTCAACATCAACGCTCAGATCAAGGGCACCGCGCTGGTCTCCGCGATCTCGGTGGTGGAGCTGACCTACACCGCGCAGCGCTACATCGGTTCGACTTACAAGCCGTTCGAGATGTTCTTCCTCGCGGGGATACTCTACCTCGTCATCATCACGGCGGTGGGCAAGGGCATCGCCTTCCTCGACCGCAGGGTGCGCATCCAATGATCCACGCATCCGCCCCCCTTTCCCGCCCGCACGAGAAGGAGTGAGCCATGGGTCTCGATTTCTCCGTCATCCCGCCTTTCTACGGCACGCTCTTGCTGGGTGTCCTGTGGACCATCGCCATCACCGCCGCCTCGGCGCTGCTGAGTTTCTTCGGGGGCATCCTGCTCGCGGTGATCGCGCTCTATGCACCTGCCATCATCCGCCTGCCGGTGCGCTTCATCGCCTGGCTTTTCATGGGCACGCCGCTGCTGCTGCAACTCTTCCTGATCTATTTCGGGCTGGTGCAGATCGGCATCGACCTTCCGGCCTTCGTGGCGGGCGTGATCGGCCTCGGCTTCCACTTCGCGGTCTATAATTCCGAACTGATCCAGACTGCGATGGTCGCGGTGGACAAGGGCCAGATGGAGGCCGCACGCACGCTGGGCCTGTCGCGCAGGCAAGCGCTCGTCAAGGTGGTGGTGCCGCAGGCGGTGCGCGACGTGCTGCCGCCGATCGGCAACAACATGATCGCGCTTCTGAAAGACTCGGCGCTGGTCTCGGTGATCGGGGTGTCGGAACTGACGCTCTCGGCGCAGCGCGCCATCGGCCAGACCTACCGCGCCTTTGAGTTCTACGCGGCTGCGGCCGTTCTCTACTACATCATCAATCTCGGCATGGAGGCGGTGATCCGCTGGTTCGAGAACCGCAACCGCCTCTATCGCTGATCCGGGAGATATCGACATGACCGAGACGCAATCCTTCGTCGAGATCCGCCACGCCCAGAAATCCTACGGCTCGCTGGAAGTGCTCAAGGATATCTCGCTCAACGTGGAGCGCGGCCAGATCGTCGCGATCATCGGCCCTTCGGGCTCGGGCAAATCCACGCTGCTGCGCGCCATCAACGATCTCGATCCGCTGACCGGCGGCGAGGTCTGGCTCGACGGGGTGCAGGTGAACAAGTCCCTGCCGCATAACCAGTACGAGAAGCACATAAACAAGATGCGCCAGGACATCGGCATGGTGTTCCAGCACTTCAACCTGTTCCCGCATCTGAGCGTTCGGGACAACGTCACGATGGCGCCGAAGCTGCTCAAGAAGATCTCCGACAAGGAGGCCGACAAGCTCGCCGAGGAGCAGCTCGATCACGTCGGCATGCTGGAGCGGATCGACTATTACCCTGCGCAGCTTTCGGGCGGTCAGAAGCAGCGTGTGGCGATCGCCCGCGCGCTGGCGATGCGGCCGAAGCTGATGCTGTTCGACGAAGCCACCTCGGCGCTCGATCCCGAGCTGGTGGAAGAGGTGAACCTGGTCATGAAGAAGCTCGCCCAAGAGCACATGACCATGATCATCGTCACCCACGAGATGGATTTCGCCGCCTCCGTCTGCGACCGCGTGCTGTTCATGGACAAGGGCGTCGTGGTCGAGGAGGGCCCGCCCGAGCAGGTCTTCAAGAACCCGACCCAGGAACGGACCCGGAATTTCCTGCGCAAACATCTCGAAGGTGCAAAATGACGACTGAAAAGTCTCACCTGTTCTATCAGTCGCGCCAGCCGCGGCCTTTCCTCGAACGCTCCGAGGGAATCTACCACTACGACGAGAACGGGAAACGCTATATCGACGGCTCTTCGGGGGCGATGGTCTCGAATATCGGCCATTCCAACCCGCGCGTGCTGGAGAAGATGAAGGCGCAGATGGACCGTTCGACCTTCGGCTACCGGCTGCATTTCCGCACGCACCCGTCCGAGGATCTCGCCGCACGCGTCGCCGCGCGGATGCCGGAAGGGCTCGACAAGGTGTTCTTCGTCTCCGGCGGTTCCGAGGCGGTCGAGACCGCGATCAAGCTCGCACGGCAATACGCGGTCACGCAGGGCGAGGAGAGCCGCTACAAGGTGATCTCGCGGCTGCCATCCTACCACGGCGCGACGATGGGCTCGCTCGGCGTCACGGGCAGCCCGATCTTCACCGGGAAGTTCGCGCCGATGTTCACGGAGATGCCTAAGGTTCCGGCGCCGACCTGCTATCTCGATCGCGACAACCTTACCGAGGAAGAGCGCGGCATCAAATATGCCGAGATGCTGCGCGAGAAGATCGAGGCCGAGGGCCCCGAGACGGTACTCGCCTTTTTGATGGAGCCAGTGGGCGGGGCTTCGACCGGTGCGCTGGTGGCGCCTGACAGCTACTATACCCGCGTGGCCGAGATCTGCGAAGAATACGGCATCCTGCTGATCTATGACGAGGTGATGACCGGGGCAGGCCGCACCGGCAAGTTCCTCGCCGCCGAGCATTGGGGGATCATCCCCGATATCGTCGCGATGTCGAAAGGCTTCGGCGCGGGCTACGCGCCTCTGGGTGCCGTGGTCGCGCGTCACGACATTGTGGAGACGCTCCTCGACGCGGGCGGCTTCCTGCACGGCTTCACCTATGCGGGCAACCCTCTGGCCTGCGCGGCGGGTCTCGCGGTGCTTGACGAGATGGAAGAGCAGGATCTGATCGGCAACGCCGCGCGGATGGGCGATGTTCTCAAGGCGCGGCTGACCGCGCTCATGGATCGCTACCCCTTCATCGGCGACGTGCGCGGCAAGGGCCTGCTGCTGGCGTTCGAACTGGTCTCGGACCGCGAGACGATGAAGGTTCTGCCGAAAGAGTGGAACGCGCATGTCGAGCTCGTCGAGCTGGCCTATGAGCGCGGCCTCATCATCTATTCGCGTCGCACGCGAAGCGGCTATGAGGGCGACCATTTCCTCGTATGCCCGCCGCTGATCGTGACCGAGGCGCAGATCGACGAGATCATCGCGATCCTCACCGACGCGCTCGACGCCTTTGCCGCCAATCACGACCTGACGGTGGTCGAGGAGGTCAGCGCATGAAGCTGCCCGACAAATCCATCGCGATGGAAGAGGTGGTGGCGCAGATCCCCGACGGCGCCACGGTGCTGGTGGGCGGCTTCGGTGTGCCCGGTACCCCCTTCGCGCTCCTGCGCGAGTTGGCGCGTCAGGGGCAGCGCGACCTTGTTCTGGTCAAGAACGATGCCAACGAGGCGGGCATGGGCATCGACCACCTGATCGCGGGTGCACAGGTGCGCAAGCTGATCGTCACCCATCTCGGCCTTAACGCCAACGCCATCGCGGCGATGAACGAGGGCCGGATGGAGGTCGAGTTCTGCGCGCAAGGCATCCTCGCCGAACGTATCCGGGCCGGAGGCGCCGGACTCGGTGCCATCCTCACCGATATCGGCATCGATACGGAATTGGCGCAGGGCAAGCAGATCGTCGAGATGAACGGTCGTCCGATGCTGGTCGAGTCCGCTCTACGCGGCGACGTGGCGCTGGTCCATGCCGCGCGCGCCGATTGCTTCGGCAATCTCGCCTATGCCGCGACCGCGCGCAATTTCAACCCGCTCATGGCGATGGCCGCGAGCCGCGTGATCGCGGAGACCGAAGAGCTGCTACCGCTGGGCGGGCTCGATCCGGACGCGGTCGAAAGCCCGGGCGCCTTCGTCGACCACGTCGTGAAACTCGACGCGATTTCCGAGGAGTATGGCATTGTCAGACGCTAGAGCTCGCATGGTGGCCCGCGCCGCGCGCGAAATCGCGCCCGGCATGGTCGTGAACCTTGGCATCGGCTTGCCCACCAAGGTGGTCAACCACCTGCCTTCCGACTTCCCCGTCTGCCTGCATTCGGAAAACGGGCTGACTGGGATCGGGCCGACGCTGTCGCCGGAACGCGCCGACCGGAACCTGATCGACGCGGGCGGGGCCTATGTCTCGACGATCCCCGGCTCGGCCTTTTTCGACAGCGCGGTGAGCTTCGCGCTGGTGCGCTCGGGACGGCTCGACCTGACGCTACTGGGCGCCTTCGAGGTCGCGCAGAACGGCGATCTGGCGAACTGGAAGATCCCGGGCAAGTTCTCCCCCGGCGCGGGCGGCGCGATCGAGCTGGCGCAGAAAGCGCGCCGTGTCGTCGTGATGACCACGCATTGCGACCGCAAGGGCAATCCGAAGCTGCTCGAGACCTGCTCGCTGCCGCTGACCGCAAAGGGGCGCGTGGCGCGGATCTATACCGACATGGCGGTGGTGGACGTGACCGATCAAGGCTTCGCGCTGGTCGAACTGGCCGCGGGCATTTCCGAGGCGGAGATCCGCGAGGCGACCGGCGCGCCCCTTGCGCTGCCGCAAGGCGACATTCCCAGATTCTGAGGCATGACATGGATACCGAGCTTAAAACCCGCATCCTCTCGGCGGTCGACGCCGCATTCGATGACGAGACCGCGTTTCTCTCCGAGCTGACCGCGCACCCGTCCACCCGTGGGCAGGAGCAGAGCGCGCAGGACTTCATGGCCGCCGCCCTCGACGAGCGCGGCTACGAGGTGGATCGCTGGCAGATCGACGTCGAGAAAATCCGCGACATGCCGGGTTTCTCGCCGGTGATGGGCGATTACGAGGACGCGGTGAATGTGGTGGGCACCCATCGCAGCCAATCGCGGAAGGGGCGCTCGCTGATCCTCAACGGCCATATCGACGTGGTGCCTGCGGGGCCTCTGGACATGTGGGACGCGCCGCCGTTCGAGCCGCATGTCGCCGATGGCTGGCTCTATGGGCGCGGCGCGGGGGACATGAAGGCGGGGTTGGTGTCGAACCTCTTCGCGCTCGATGCGCTGCGCAAGGCGGGTTTCGCTCCCGGGGCGGATGTGTTCTTCCAATCCGTCGTGGAAGAGGAGTGCACCGGCAACGGCGCGCTGGCCTGCCTTGAGCGCGGTTACCGCGCCGACGCCGCGCTGATCCCCGAACCGTTCGAGGAAAAGCTGGTCGACGCGCAGCTCGGCGTGGTCTGGGCGCAGGTGCACCTGAAGGGGCTGCCCACGCATGTGGCCTATGCTGGCACCGGCGCCAATGCGATCGAGGCCGCAATCCCGCTGATCGAGGCGCTGCACGGGCTGGAGGAGCGCTGGAACGCGCCGGGTTGTCGGCACGGGGATTTCGCCCACGTCCATCATCCGATCAACCTCAATATCGGCAAGATCCAGGGCGGCGATTGGGCGTCCTCCGTTCCGGCCTGGTGTATCTTCGACATGCGCATCGCGATCTATCCGGGTCAGGACATCGCCGCCGCACGCGCCGAGATCACCGAGACCATCATGGACGCCGCGCGCAATAACGCTTTCCTGAAGAACTCGCTGCCCGAGATCGTCTGGCACGGCTTCATGGCCGAGGGCTATGCGCTTTCCGACGACCACTCCGCCACGGCGAAGGCCGCGATTGGTGCTCTCGAAGGGGCGCATCGCAGCGTCAACGAGAGTGATCTCGACCGCGTGGCGATCACCGCGACCACCGATGCCCGTTTCTTCGGGCTCTATGCCGACACGCCCGCGCTGGTCTACGGGCCGCGCGCCGAGGCGATCCACGGCTTCAACGAGCGCGTCGAGCTGGAAAGCATCCGTCGCATCACCCAGAGCACCGCCCTGTTCATCGCGGACTGGTGCGGGCTCGAAACCATCTGAGGATACCCATGCGCGACGCTGTCATCGTCTCCACCGCCCGCACGCCCATCGGCAAGGCCTATCGCGGCGCGTTCAACAATCTCGAAGGCCCGGCTCTGGCCGCTCATGCCGTACGCGCAGCCGTCTCCCGTGCAGGCCTTGAGGGCGGCGAGATCGCCGATGCGATCTTCGGCTCGGCCCTCACGCAGGGCTCCACCGGCGTCAACGTGGCGCGCCATATCGCGCAGGCGTCGGGCCTGCCCGACTCCGTGGCGGGCGTCACGCTGGACCGGCAATGCGCCTCGGGCCTCAACGCGATCGCGGCGGCGGCTCATGGCGTGATGACGGGCGAGATGGACGTGGCGCTTGCGGGCGGGCTCGACTCGATCTCGCTGGTGCAGAACGAGCATTGGAACGGCTATCGCTACCGCAGCCCCGGTGTGTCCGACGCCTATTACATGTCGATGATCGAGACGGCGGAGGTCGTGGCCGAACGCTATGGCGTAACCCGCGGGGCGCAAGATGCCTATGCGCTGCAAAGCCAGACGCGCACCGCCGCCGCGCAGGAGGCCGGTCGCTTCGATGCCGAGATCGTGCCGGTCGAGGCGGTGAAGCTGGTGAAGGACAAGGCCACGGGCGACGTCTCGGAGCAGTCGGTGCGGCTGGAACGCGACGAATGCAACCGGCCGCAGACCACGCTGGAGGGGCTTCAAGGGCTCAAGCCGGTGCTGGGCCCCGACAAATGCGTGACCGCAGGCAATGCGAGCCAGCTCTCCGACGGCGCGTCCGCCTGCGTGGTGATGTCCGCCGAAGAAGCCGCGCGGCGTGGGCTGGAGCCGCTGGGCGCGTTCCGGGGCATGGCGGTTGCGGGCTGTGCGCCTGACGAGATGGGCATCGGTCCGGTCTTCGCGATTCCGCGCCTGCTGGAGCGTGCGGGGCTCTCCATCGACGATATCGACCTGTGGGAGATCAACGAGGCCTTCGCTTCGCAGCTTCTCTATTGCCGCGACCGGCTGGGCATTCCCGACGATAAGCTCAACGTCAATGGCGGCGCGATCTCGATCGGCCATCCCTATGGCATGTCGGGCGCGCGCATGGCGGGCCATATCCTGCTGGAAGGCAAGCGCCGCGGTGCGCGCTACGGCGTCGTGTCGATGTGCATCGGCGGCGGGCAGGGGGCTGCGGGCCTGTTCGAGATCTTCTGAATAAATCGGTGTGGGCGTTGCGCGTGTGACGCCCCGTTCCGCTTTCCCTTCGCGTGACCCGCGTTATCGTGGGCGCGCGACAAAGAGGGAGGCGCGTTTTCCAGATGGTGTTCAAGGTTATCCGTTACGAGGTCGAAGAGCAGGTCGCGGTGATCACGCTCAACCGGCCCGATGTGATGAACGCGCTTAACGCGCAGATGCGCGCGGAAATCCTCGAGGCGGTGAAACGCGCCGAGGATGAGGCACGGGTGATCGTGCTGACCGGCGCGGGCCGTGCCTTCTGCTCGGGGCAGGATCTGGGCGATGGCGTCTCGGCGGCCGGGCTCGATCTGGAGCGGGTGCTGCGCGACGAGTACGAGCCGATGCTCAAAGCGATCTACGAGAGCCCGCTGCCCGTGGTCTCCGCGGTGAACGGGCCTGCGGCAGGGGCGGGCGCGAATATTGCGCTGGCCGCGGATGTGGTGATCGCCTCGGAAGCGGCGAGCTTCATTCAGGCCTTCACGCGGATCGGGCTGATGCCGGATGCGGGCGGCACCTATTGGCTGCCGCGTCAGGTGGGCTTTGCCCGCGCAATGGGCATGGCTCTGTTTGCCGACAAGATCACGGCGCGGCAGGCGGCCGATTGGGGCATGATCTGGGAGGCCATCGCCGAGGTCGATTTCGACCACCACTGGCGCAGCCGGGCGGCGCATCTGGCCAATGGTCCGACGGCGGCCTATCGCGCGGTGAAGCGCTCGCTGCGCGAAGGTTACAGCAATGATCTGTCGACCCAGCTGGAACTGGAAGCGGAGCTGCAGGGCAGCCTCGGTCAGAGTCACGATTTCCGCGAAGGTGTGACGGCGTTCCTCGAGAAGCGCGCGCCGAAATTCGAGGGGCGTTGAGCGCCCAGCGGCCTTGCCAAGCCGCCGCGCCCGCGCTAGCCAGAGCGCGCTGCGGGCGTGGTGGAATGGTAGACACACGGGACTTAAAATCCCTTGGGCATTGCCCGTGCCGGTTCGAGTCCGGCCGCCCGTAGCCTTCCTGCGAAAATGTGAGCTATCGTGAGGCCGTCCGGGCATGCGCGTGCCGCAGGCTTTGCCAATCGAGGCTTGCCCGCAATGCCCCCGCCGCCTAAACCCGTCGTCAAGCAAGGGGGAATTCATGGCTCGCAGACCGACGGGACCGGCCGATGACCGGCCCAAGACGAAGAAGATCGGCGCGCTCAAGGGGCTCGGCCCCTTCATCGCACCTTACAAGGGGCTGGCCTTCGGGGCGCTCTTGGCGCTGATCGCCACCGCCACGATCTCGCTGATCCTGCCGCTCGCGGTGCGCCGCGTGGTGGACGGATTCCAGAAGGGCGCGGCGCTGCTGGATCAGTATTTCTTCGCCGCGCTGGTCATCGCGGGTCTGCTCGCGATCGGGACGGGGCTGCGCTACTACCTCGTGACGCGCTTCGGCGAACGGGTCGTGGCCGATATCCGCAAGGCGGTGTTCGACCGGGTGATCTCGATGAGCCCCGCCTTCTTCGAGCGCATCCTGACCGGCGAAATCATCTCGCGCATCACCACCGACACCACGCTGATCCTCTCGGTGATCGGCTCGTCCGTCTCGGTCGCGCTGCGCAACGTGCTGATCCTGATCGGCGGGTTGATCATGCTGCTCTTCACCTCGGCCAAGCTGACCGGGCTGGTGCTGCTGGTCGTTCCGGTGGTCGTGGTTCCGATCGTGGTTCTGGGCCGTCGCCTGCGGGTGCTGGGCCGCGAGAACCAGGACTGGATCGCGAATTCCTCGGGCTCGGCCTCGGAGTCGCTTTTGGCGGCGCAGACCGTGCAGGCCTTCACCCATGAGGCGATCACTCGCGAGAAATTCTCCGACGTCACCGAGAAAGCCTACCTCTCCGCCAAGAAACGGATCGGCACGCGGGCGGTGATGACCGTGATCGTGATTTTCCTTGTCTTCGCCGGCGTCGTGGGCGTGCTCTGGATCGGCGCGCGCGACGTGCGCGCGGGCGAGATGAGCGTGGGCGAACTGGTGCAATTCGTGATCTACGCGGTGATGGTCGCGGGTTCCGTCGGAGC
The DNA here is from genome assembly GCF_002213225.1 of Thioclava sp. IC9. Lineage (NCBI taxonomy): Bacteria > Pseudomonadati > Pseudomonadota > Alphaproteobacteria > Rhodobacterales > Paracoccaceae > Thioclava > Thioclava sp. IC9. Next base: position 346,735 of record NZ_NBNX01000003.1, on the reverse strand, counting down.
GCTGTCGGAAATCTGGTCCGAATTGCAGCGGGCGGCCGGCGCGACCGAGCGTCTGGTGGAGCTGCTGCAAAGCGAGGACTCGGTGAAAGACCCCGAGCATCCGGTGCCGCTGCCGATGCCGGCGACCGGCGCGATCCGGTTTGAGGATGTGAGCTTCCACTACCCGTCGCGGCCGCAGGCCTCCGCGCTCGACCATGTCGATCTCGACATCGCGCCGGGCGAGACGGTCGCGCTGGTCGGGCCCTCGGGCGCGGGCAAGACGACCGTCGTGCAGTTGATCCAGCGGTTCTGGGATCCCGAAACCGGCAAAGTCATGATCGACGGCTACGACCTGCGCGACATGGCGCGGCATGATTTCCGTCAGGCGATCGCGCTTGTGCCGCAGGATCCGGTCGTCTTCGCGGCTTCGGCGCGCGACAATATTCGCTTTGGGCGTCCCGATGCGACCGACCGCGAGGTCGAGGAGGCTGCGCGCGCGGCCCATGCCTATGACTTCCTCGAGGCTCTACCCGACGGGTTCGACACCTATGTCGGCGAGCGCGGCGTGATGCTTTCGGGCGGGCAGAAGCAGCGTATCGCGATTGCTCGCGCGATCCTGCGCGACGCACCGATCCTGCTTCTGGACGAGGCGACCTCGGCGCTCGATGCAGCCTCGGAACGCGAAGTGCAGGCGGCGGTCGATCAACTGGCCAAGACGCGCACCACGGTGATCGTGGCGCACCGTCTGGCCACCGTGAAAAAGGCCGACCGTATCGTCGTCTTCGAGGAAGGCAAGATCGTCGCGCAAGGCACGCATGACAGTCTCGTGGCCGAGGGTGGTCTTTATGCGGAACTGGCGAAGCTGCAATTCACCGAAGGAGCGTGAGAGGCGTTCGCGCCTTTCCACCTTGAACCCGGACGCTTGTTTCCCCACGTCAGATTTTGCGTGACGTGACGTTTTGGCGGCGGCGTAACTCTTGCCGTGGCGGGCGCTTTTGCCGCATCCTGCGCGTGGCCCGTCAGTGGAGGATCGCGGCGGCCCCGGGAGGAGAATAATGCAGAAATTCGCGACAGTTGCCGACCGTGATGCGGTCGAGGCCGAGAAACCCTGGGAGGCGCGCAACCGCCCCGAAACGCTTTACGGTTTTCTCAGCGAGACCGCCAAGGCCCATGGCGATCGTCCGGCCCTGTCATTCCAGATCATGTCCGGCCCGACCGACAAGGCGGAGACGCTGACATGGTCGCAACTGCACGGCAAGGTCACGCAGGCCGCGAACCTGCTGCGCCATCTGGGCGTCGGGCCGACCGACACGGTGGCCTATCTGCTTCCGAATTCGCTGGAGACCGCGACGGTGCTGCTTGCGGGGGCCACGGCCGGGATCGTGAACCCGATCAACCCGCTTCTCGAGCCCGAGCAGATCGGCGCGATCCTGCGCGAAACCAAGGCGAAGGTTCTCGTCACCCTGAAGGCGTTCCCGAAGACGGACGTGGCGCAGAAGGCGGCTGAAGCCGTGCGGCTTGCGCCGAATGTCGAGGCTGTGCTCGAAGTCGATCTCAACCGCTACCTCTCGCCGCCGAAAAGCTGGATCGTGCCCTTCGTGCGTCCCAAGACCGAGGTGAAGCACAACGCGAAGGTGATGAGCTTCAACGGCGAAGCCGCGAAGATGCCCGGTGACAGGCTGATGTTTGACAACCCCAACGAGGATCGCGTCGCGGCCTATTTCCACACTGGCGGCACCACCGGCATGCCCAAGGTCGCGCAGCACAAATATTCCGGCATGATCTACAATGGCTGGCTCGGTGGTCGGCTCCTGTTCAAGCAGGACGACGTGATGATGTGCCCGCTGCCGCTGTTCCATGTCTTCGCGGCCTATCCGATCCTGATGTCGGCCATCGCCTCGGGCGCGCATGTCATTTTCCCGACCCCTGCGGGCTATCGCGGGGAGGGGGTGTTCGACAATTTCTGGAAGCTGATCGAGCGCTGGCAGGTGACCTTCCTCATCACCGTGCCCACTGCGGTCTCGGCGATGGTGCAGCGCAAGGTCGATGCCGATATCTCCTCGCTGCGGACCGCGCTCTCGGGCTCTGCGCCGCTGCCGATCGAGCTTTACAACCGCTTCAAGGCGGCGACCGGGGTCGAGATCGCGGAAGGCTACGGCCTCACCGAAGCGACTTGCCTGGTGTCGGTCAATCCGGTGGACGGGATGAAGAAGGTGGGCTCCGTCGGGATTCCGATGCCCTATACCCATGTGCGCATCCTCAAGAAGCGCAACGGCACGTTCGACGAATGCGGACGTGACGAGGTCGGCGAGATCTGCGTCGCCAATCCGGGCGTCTTCGAGGGCTCGACCTATACCGAGCCGGACAAGAACCACGATCTGTTCGCCGAGGAGCGTTTCCTGCGTACTGGCGATCTGGGCCGCATCGACGAGGATGGCTATCTCTGGATCACGGGCCGCGCGAAGGATCTGATCATCCGGGGCGGGCACAATCTCGACCCGGCAGAGATCGAGGACGCGCTGCTGAGCCACCCGGCCGTCGCTTTCGCGGGCGCGATCGGCCAGCCGGACAGTTTCGCGGGCGAGCTGCCCTGCGCCTATGTCGAGTTGGTGGCGGATGCCGAAGTCACCAACGAGGAGCTGATGGAACACGCGAAAGCGAATATCCACGAGCGCGCCGCGATCCCCAAATACCTGGAGGTGATGGACGAGTTGCCGAAGACGGCGGTGGGCAAGATCTTCAAGCCCGACCTACGCAAGAAGGCGATCATGCGGGTGCTCAATGGCGAGCTGGAAAACGCCGGCATCAACGCGCATGTGATCTCGGTCACAGAGGACAAGAAACGCGGTCTGGTGGCGCATGTCGCGACCACTGGCGACTGCGATCAGGACGCGCTGGCCCATAAGCTGGGCGAGTTTACCGTGCCGTGGGACTGGGCACAGTAAGCGCCCCTTCAGATCGCTGCCACCCATTGCGCCGCCCTCAGGGGCGGCGCTTCGATTATGGAGACATCGTGGCGGTGCATCGCGAAATTGCCCCGGACCGGCCCAAGTAGGTTCCGATTTCAATGGTTAAAGAAAGTTAAAGAAGCCGCATTCGCAAGGACGGATCGGCACCATTGAGATCGAGTGTAACGATGTTCCGGATTACCATTGCCCGTTTCGTGAAACGCGCCCTTGCCCTCTTTGTGGCGAGCGTTCTGTACAGTTCCGCCGCGCAGGCGGTGACCGTGGACCTGATCACGAACGGTGATTTCGAGACCGGTAACCTCTCGGGCTGGAGCACATCGAGCACCGCCTTCGCCGATGACTTCCAGATCAATAACGGGCGGTTCAACCCGCGCGGGCCGACGCGGCGCGTCGATCCGATTTCGGGCAATTACGACGTGATGAACGAGCAGACCGGCTACGGTGTATCGACGTTGACGCAATTCTTCGCGGTGCCCGATCAGGTGATCAGCGCCAGCTTCAACTTCACCTATCAGATCGTGAACCATTACCTCTTGGGCTACGATGACCCGAACCAGCAGTTCCGCGTGAGCCTGATCGACAACGCGGGGGCGGTGATCTCGCAGATTTTCGCGACGCAGCCGGGCGATGCGACGACACAGGGTGCGACGGCGCTGAGCTACGACCTGACCAGCTACCTGCAGGCCGGGGTGGGCTCGACGCTGGGAATCCAGTTCGATGTCGAGACGAATTACTACTATATGAACGCCTCGCTGGACGAGATCGCGATGATGGTCGAGACGCCCGCGACGGTGCCGCTGCCCGCCTCGGTCTGGATGATGCTGGCTGGGCTGGGGCTTTTCGTGGGGCTTGGCTGGCTCGGTCGCCGGCGCGCGCGCGACCCGGTCGCAAATTGCGACAGCTTTGCCGCCGCGTAATAGGCCGTGAAAGCGTCCCGACAACGCCACCGACATATCCACAGCCCGCCACGTAAGCGCCTCAATTGAGCGGAAATCTGAAAGGGTGACGCCAGAACGGCGTCGATGCAAAGGAGACACGGAATGAGCCGCCTGATTGCCCTTTTCAGCTTCTTCAAGCGTCGGGAGGACCGTATCGAAGTGAGGATGAAGGCCCTTGGCGCGATGCCCGCGCCCCGCCGCAGCCGCGTCTCGCCCTTCGCCGAGATGCCGAAGCCTCAGTAAGAGCCGCGCGCCTTAGTGCAAGACCAGTGCCAGTGACGAAACGCCCGAGGGTCATTCCCAGCGGGCGTTTGTTTTTTCCGCTTTTCGCGCCGGGAGAGGGCCTCAGAAGTCGACCGCGACGCCGGGCAAGTCCAGCTCCTTCATCAGGTCGCGCACTTCCTGACGGGCCGCCACGTTGGAGATGTTGAGGCTCTCGACGCCGAGGTCCTTCAGGTCCAGAAGCGTCAGCCCGCGCGGGAACAGCTCGCGGAAGATCACCCGTTCGGAGAAGCCGGGCGAGACGCGGAACCCGATGCGCTTCGAGAGCTGTTCGAGCGCCGCGCCCACCTTGCGCTTGTTGTGCATCTGCTGGGCGCCCACGCGGTTGCGCAGCACGATCCAGTCGATCGGCTTCAACCCCGCCTTCGCGCGCAGCTGCCGCGCCGACCAGACCATCTCGGAATAGATCGAGGGGCCGATCACCTTCGACGTCACCGGATCGATCCGCGCCAGCAGGTCGAAATCTATGAAACTGTCATTGAGCGGCGTGACCAGCGTATCGGCCAGGGAATGCGCGACCTGAGACAGCCGCGTATGCGAGCCGGGGCAGTCGATCAGGATGAAATCGCAGGACGGCTCCATCTCGGCCACGGCAGTCGACAGACGGTGGTCATAGGGGTTCTCCCCCGGGCCCAGCGTCGAGGCGTCCACCTCGGGCAGCTCGCGATAATCGGGGCAGGGCAGGTCGAGCCCCTCGCGATCCATATAGGCCAGCCGGTTCTCGATATAGCGCCCGAAGCTGCGCTGCCGCAGATCGAGATCGAGCGCCCCGACTTTCCATCCCATCCGCGCCAAGGCGGTCGCCACATGCATCGAGGTGGTGGACTTCCCCGACCCACCCTTTTCGTTGCCCATCACGATGATATGCGCCAAGTCCCGTCCCCGCTTTGTCTTGTGTCTTGTCCCTTACCAGACACTATAGATGGCAATAGGGAACTGGGAAAGGTGGCGCGCGAGGGGCGAGGTGAGATGGGGCTGGTGTGTGTGGTTTTGGTTGGGGGAGGATGTCGCAATCAGGCGGCCGAGGCCGCCTGACGCTTACACCAGAAGTGCGATGATAGTCAGGACGAGAGAGATAGTGCCAACGATATCGGCGTATGACACTCGTCCTTCTATTTTGAATGAAAATCGCATTGGGGAGTTCCCTAGAGCGATGCCCATCCGGATGAGCGTTAAATTACGCTCAGTATTTCTATACCGCCCCAATTCCGGCGGTTCGGTTCGCCCTATGATCACTTAGGCCAACCTCGTCGATCGCTCCCCGTTCAGATTATTCTGAGCATTCCGCTGAGAGTTCTGTCGGACGACCTTAGCAGGTTCCCGCTAGGGCCCCTACACAGCCCCGCTAAAGGCTAACCAAGACAGGCGTCCACATCGTGTGCGCCACGGGATTGGGTGCCACTAGGTTTAGACGGAAAATTGATTCGCGCAAGAACAAAGAGTGATCTTGCGCGAACCGCCATTCGCTTACCGGCTGAACTTCTTGTACTTCACCCGCTTCGGCTCGACCGCATCGGGGCCGAGGCGACGGATCTTGTCTTCCTCGTAATCCTCGAAGTTGCCCTCGAAGAATTCCACATGGGCGTCGCCCTCGAAGGCGAGGATGTGGGTGCAGAGGCGGTCGAGGAAGAAGCGGTCGTGCGAGATGATGATCGCGTTGCCGGCGAAGTCTTCGATCGCGGCTTCCAGCGCCTGCAGGGTTTCGACGTCCAGATCGTTGGTCGGTTCGTCGAGCAGCAGCACGTTGCCGCCCTCTTTCAGCAGCTTGGCCATGTGGACGCGGTTGCGCTCACCACCCGAGAGGAGACCCACCTTCTTCTGCTGGTCGCCGCCCTTGAAGTTGAACGCGCCGCAATAGGCACGGCTGTTGACCTGCGCGTCGCCCAGTTCGATGAGTTCGGCCCCGCCGGAGATTTCCTCCCAGACGGTCTTGTTCGCATCCAGCGCGTCGCGCGACTGGTCGACATAGGCGAGCTTGACGGTCTCGCCGAGGGTGATCTCGCCGGTGTCGGGCTTGTCCTGACCGGTGATCATGCGGAACAGCGTGGATTTACCGGCGCCGTTCGGGCCGATCACGCCGACGATGGCGCCCGGCGGGATCGAGAAGGACAGATCCTCGATCAGTTGCTTGTCGCCGTAATGTTTCGAGATGCCCTCGACCTCGATCACCTTGCCGCCCAGACGCGGGCCGTTCGGGATGATGATCTGGGCCTTGCCGACGCGCTCGCGCTCGGACTGGTCCGCCATCTTTTCATAGGCCGAGATACGCGCCTTGGACTTCGCCTGACGGGCTTTCGCGCCGGCGCGGATCCACTGAAGTTCCTTCTCGAGGACTTTCTGCTTGGCCTTGTCTTCGCGGGCTTCCTGCTCGAGGCGCTTGGCTTTCTGCTCCAGCCATGCGGAGTAGTTGCCCTCGTAAGGGATGCCGCGGCCGCGCTCGAGTTCGAGGATCCACGAGGTGATGTCGTCGAGGAAGTAACGGTCGTGCGTGACGCAGAGGATCGTGCCCTTGTATTCGATCAGGTGCTTTTGCAGCCAGGCGATGGTTTCCGCGTCGAGGTGGTTGGTCGGTTCGTCCAAGAGCAGCATGTCGGGCGCTTCGAGCAGCAGCTTGCACAGCGCGACCCGGCGGCGCTCACCGCCCGAGAGGGTTTCGACGTCGGCGTCGTCCGGCGGGCAGCGCAGGGCCTCCATCGCGACGTCGACCTGGCTGTCGAGATCCCACAGGTTCTCCGAGTCGATCTCGTCCTGCAGCTGGGCCATCTCCTCGGCGGTCTCGTCCGAGTAGTTCATCGCCAGCTCGTTGAAACGCTCCAGCTTGGCCTTCTTGGCGGCCACGCCTTCCATGACGTTGCCGCGCACGTTCAGCGCCGGGTCCAGATCAGGCTCCTGCGGGAGGTAACCGACTTTCGCGCCTTTCGCGGCCCAGGCCTCGCCCGAGAAATCCTTGTCGATGCCGGCCATGATGCGCAGCAGCGTGGACTTACCCGCGCCGTTTACGCCCACGACGCCGATCTTCACGCCGGGAAGGAAATTCAGGCGGATGTTTTCGAAGCATTTTTTGCCACCCGGATAGGTCTTCGAGACACCATCCATGTGATAGACATATTGATAGGACGCCATAGTCGACCTCGTATGGAATAAGGGGTTTGGGCGCCTTCTATGCGGAAAGCCGGGATAGGGAAAGGGGGCGTGGCGGGAGCCTACGGGCGAGCCCGCGGCTTCTGTCGCGGAACTGTCAATTTTCAAGGTGCGCATATGCGCAGAACTGTGTTTGAAATCGCAAGTTTCCTGCGAATACGAACGGTCCTAGATCAGCGTCATCGCCGAGGGCACAGACGCTTCCCCCTGTCGCTTCGCTCTCGGTGAGAAGAACAACATGCGTATTCGTATAGGAGAGTAACCATGAAAACGCTTATCACGACTTCCGTCCTTGCCCTCGCGCTGAGCACGTCGCTGGCTGCTGCCGGCGGTGACGGCTACGGCTCCATCGCGCCCTCGATGTCGCAAAGCTCGTCGGCCAGCAAAGGCTCGGCTGTTGGCGAAGTGACCCCCGGCAAGGCCCAGATCGCGGCCCAACTCGGTCTGAACCCGGCCGAATACACCACCGCCGAGCTGTTCCGCATCCAGAACGCGCTGCGCAACGGCAATCGCGACGAGGCGAAATACGTCATCAACCACACCAACCGTCAGCCGGTCGACGTGGCGCCGCAGCCCGTGATGGGCCGTGACGCGTAAGGTCGACGCAGTGTTCTGACCGAAAACGGCTCCCTCGCGGGGGCCGTTTCTATTTGTGCGAACGTGTCATTTTCTTTCGATAAAATTGGTTTTCACATATATTCCAAATACTTCACGGCGTCTGGAACGGGCGAGAGTTCCCTGTGTATATGTGTCTGAGTGAACATGGGAGCGGGCCGAAACGGCCTTTTGTGCGATGATTGGGTTCATAAGTCGGGGTCATCGGCGCCAGACGGTGCCGCGGAAAATCAACCTGCTGATGAAAGGATTTCATCATGACCCGCAATCTTCTGACTACCGCTATCGCAGCGCTCGCCCTCACCGCAGGCTCCGCCGGACTCGCTTCGGCCGCCACGACCTATAACGGGCCTGACAATAATTCGGACCTGGGTGTCATCGCGCCTTCGATGACGCCGCAAACCCAAGGGTCATCGATGGTCGTCAACGCGACCAATCAGGGCAGAGCGCAAGTTGCCGCAGAGTTGCAAACCTTTGCCGGTCTCAACAATGTCGATCCCACGCAATATTCGGTGGGCGAGTTGCAGAAAATGCTCCACGCAGCGCGCAAGGGCGATACTGCCAAGCTGGCCTACTACCGCAGCCACGCGGACCGGCATCCGGGCGGTCCCGGCCTCGGCAAGACCACGCCGGGCAAGACCCAGATGGCTTCGCAGCTTGGGCTCAACCCCGACAACTACACCGTTGCCCAGCTTCAGCGCATCCAGCATGACGTGCAGCGCGGCAACTATGGCGACGCCCATTTCATCGTGACCCAAGGCGCTTCGTCGCAACCCACGACGATGCACTTCGCGCCGAAGGCTTCCTGACCTGACATCGCCTGACTTGACGAAAGGGGCGGTCCTTCGGGGCCGCCTTTTTCATGCGCTTTGACAGGGCGGTCAAAGCCTGTATCCCTGAGCGAGACCTATGGGAGAGAACATGCTCGAAACGCTAAGGCATTATTACGAGGGCGAGAGCCACCGGGCGCATGTCTTCCGCTACGGGCTTCTGATTTTCGACCTCTTGACGATCGTCTTCGTCATCGTGACCTCGTTCTTTCCGCATTCCAGCACCATAGGCGCGATCGATGCCGTGATCGGCGTCGTGATCGTGGCGGATTTCCTCGCCCGTTACGCGATCTCGGGCGAGAAGGTGCGGTTCTGGACCCGCGCGCCGACCTGGGCGGACCTGATCGCGATCGGCTCCTTCCTTGCGCCGATCGCGGGGCAGGGGTTGGGCTTTCTGCGAATCCTGCGGACGCTGCGGCTGTTGCACACCTACCAATTGCTCGCCCGGCTGCGGGCGGATTTCTCTCTATTCCGGCACCACGAAGAGATTATCGTCGCGGCGATCAACCTTCTGGTTTTCCTCTTCGTCATGACCGGGCTGATCTATTCGACGCAGGTGCGGATCAACCCGGAGATCAAAAATTACGCCGACGCGCTCTATTTCACCGTCACCACGCTGACGACGACGGGCTTCGGCGACATCACCCCCAAGGGCGAATGGGGGCGGATGATCTCGGTCGCGATCATGATCTTCGGGGTGACGCTTTTCCTGCGGCTCGCTCAGGTTCTGTTCCGGCCAATGAAGGTACGTCACGAATGCCCGACCTGCGGGCTGAAACTGCACGATGCCGATGCGGTCCATTGCAAGCATTGCGGCGAGGTCATCCATATCGACACCGAAGGGATAACCTGAGCGCCTCAGCAGGGCTTGGCGAGCACCATCACGTACCACGGGCCCTGGCCGTCGCGCTTGGGGACGACCGCCACGCCGATCCGCGTCACGCCGCGTAGCAGGATGTTGCGGCGATGGCCGGACGACTTCATCCAGGCGTCGAAGGTCTCGCCCGCATCGCGTTGGCCCATCGCAACATTCTCGGCGATCAGGCAGGCGTGAAAACCCGCGCGCTCCGCGCGCGTGAGCGGGGTCGACCCGTCGGAGCCCGTGTGGGCAAAGAAGCCGCGCCGGGCCATGTCGCAGCCCTGTGCCGCGGCTGCCTGTGTCAATTGAGGGTCCATCGCGAGCGCGTTGAGGCCCTGCGCCTGTCGCTGTTGCGAGGTTGCCTGCGCGATCTCTCGCCCCTGCGCGGCATCGATGGCGCACTCGCCAGCCTGCGCCGCGAGCGGGAGCAGGCCGAGAAGCAAGGCGGACAGGGCGAAAATGCGGATCAAACGAGTCGTCCCCAGAGATCGTATTCCGAGGCCTCGTCGACCTCGACCGTCACGATATCACCGGGGCTGAGATTCTCGAAATCCTCATCGATGAAGAGGTTGCCGTCGATCTCGGGAGCATCCGCCTTGGTGCGGCAAGTGGCGCCTTCCGCATCGACCGCATCCACGATCACCTGCTGCACGGAGCCGACCTTGGCCTGCAGCTTCGCCTCGGAAATCGCCTGCGCCTTCTCCATGAAGCGGTTCCAGCGATCCTGCTTGACCTCGTCGGGCACATGATCTGGAAGGCTGTTCGAGCGCGCGCCCTCGACATTCTCGTACTGGAAGCAGCCGACGCGATCGAGCTTCGCCTCGTCCATCCAGTCGAGCAAGTACTGGAACTCCTCCTCGGTCTCGCCGGGATAGCCGACGATGAAGGTCGAGCGCAGCGTGATATCCGGGCAAGCCGCGCGCCATGCCGCGATCTCATCGAGCGTCTTGGCCGAGGCCGCGGGCCGCGCCATCCGTTTGAGCACGTCCGGATGGGCGTGCTGGAACGGGATGTCGAGGTAAGGCAGCACGCCGCCACCGTTCTCCTGTGCTTCCGCCATCAGCGGGATCAGATTGCGCACATGCGGGTAGGGATAGACGTAATGCAGCCGCACCCATGCGCCGAGCGACCCCAGATCGCGGGCGAGATCGGTGATATGCGCGCGGTGGCCCCGCTCTTCGGCATGTTTGATATCGACGCCGTAAGCGGAGGTGTCCTGCGAGATCACCAGCAATTCGCGCACGCCCGCACCGACCAGCTTCTCGGCCTCGCGGACGATCGCATGGGCCGGACGACTGACGAGGCGGCCGCGCATGTCAGGGATGATGCAGAACTTGCACTTGTGGTTACAGCCCTCGGAAATCTTGAGGTAGCTGTAATGGCGCGGCGTCAGCTTCACGCCCGCGGCGGGCAGGAGGTCGACGAAGGGATCGGGATCGGGCGGCACGGCCGCATGGACCGCGTCGAGAACCTGCTCGTATTGATGCGGCCCGGTCACTGCGAGCACGGACGGGTGCGTGCCGGTGATATATTCGGGCTCGGCACCGAGGCAGCCAGTTACGATGACCCGACCGTTCTCGTTCAGCGCCTCGCCGATCGCCTCGAGGCTTTCCGCCTTGGCGCTGTCGAGAAAACCGCAGGTGTTCACGATGACAGCATCCGCGCCCGCGTAATCGGGCGAGATCGCGTAGCCCTCGGCGCGCAGTCGCGTCAGGATGCGTTCGCTGTCGACCAGCGCTTTCGGACAGCCAAGCGAGACCATCCCGATCAGCGGCTGACCGGGGCGGGGGGCATCCGTGATGCGCGCGCGGGGCGCGAGATCGGGACGCAGGTTCGGAGGGTTCGTGCTCATGGCGCGCGATATAGCCTTTGCAGGGCGCCCCGAAAAGCCCCTCGCATCGAGGCAGCGTCGGTTGGGGCGGCGGGATTGCGGCGTGCGTGACCGGTTCAAAAGAAAAGGGCGCCTCGCGGGGCGCCCTTCGATATCACGGGGGAAGCGGCCTCAGCGGCGACGGTCGCGGCGCGAACTCATCGGCTGGAAGGCGACGCCGACATGGGCCTCGCAATAAGGCTTACCGGATTGGCTCGGCAGGCCGCAGAACCAGAATTCCTCGGTCGCAGGGTCGCCGATCGGCCATTTGCAAGTGCGCTCGGTCAGTTCCATCAGGCCAAGCTTCTTGGCGTGTTTCTCGACCTCGCCGACCTTGGCCAGCGCGGCCGGGTCGATCTCGTTGGCCGACGGCTGCGGCGGCAGCGGCTGGCCGGCGGGGATGATCGCCTTGCGTGCGGGCGCGGCCGACGGGGCTGCGGCCTGAGCGGGCGCGGGGCTCGCCGGTTTCGCGGCAGGTTTGGGGTCCGGCGCCTCGGCCGTGGGCTGCGCGGCGGGCTTCTCGGGTTTCGCCTCGACCTTCTCGGGCTTGGCTTTCGGCTCGGGTTTCGCGGGCTCTGCTGCGCCGCCGGTGCGGTTTGACAGGCCGAGGCGATGCACCTTGCCGATCACCGCGTTGCGCGTCACACCGCCCAGCTCTTTCGCGATCTGGCTGGCCGATTGGCCTTCGGTCCACATCTTCTTGAGCAATTCGACGCGTTCATCGGTCCAGGACATGGGCATCCTTCCTTGGTTTCCTGCAAGTCCGTCTTGCAGGCCATTCCAGTTTCAATCCCTATTTTAGCGGGAGAGCGCAGAGATACAATCGCGGGGCCCGCTTTTCAAGGGCTACGAGGCGGTTCGGGCGCGTGCGCAAGCGGGAAACCGGCTGTGCGCTCGCTGCGTTGAGCTGCGGGCCGCGAGCGTGTAGGGAGCGGTCAACAACGGGAGTATCAGGATGTACGAGATCGGTGTGCGCCGTTTTGGCGCGGTAAACTGGATGGGCCTGCGGATGTTGGGCTGGCGCGAGATTCGCCGCTTTCTCGCGGTCTGGCAGCAGACGGTGTTGGCGCCGCTGATCACCGCCGGGCTGTTCCTGACCGTCTTCGCACTGGCCTTCGGGCGCAATCGGGCCGACGTGCTCGGCGTCGATTTTCTGCATTTCATTGCGCCGGGGATCCTGATGATGACGGTGATCCAAAACGCCTTTGCCAATACGTCCAGCTCGATCGTGATCGCGAAGGTGCAGGGCAATATCGTCGACACGCTGATGCCGCCGCTCGCGCCCTGGGAAATCCTCGTGGGTTATCTGACCGGGGCGGTAGCGCGCGCGCTGATCGTGGCGGTCGTGATCTGGATCGGGCTGTTTGTCGTGCTGGGGCAGGGTGTCGCACATCCGTTCTGGGCGCTGGCCGCAGTCGTCTTCGGCGCAGCCTTCCTTGGCGGGCTGGGCATTCTGGCGGCGGTGTTCGCCGACAAGTTCGACCAGATGGCGGCGATCACCAACTTCATCATCACGCCGCTGTCGTTCCTGTCGGGAACCTTCTACTCGGCCAAGGCGTTGCCGCCGGCCTTCCAGATCCTGACCCATTACAATCCGGTCTTCTACCTGATCGACATGGCCCGCTTCGGCTTCCTCGGTGTGTCCGATGCGTCACCGTGGCACGGTCTGGCGGTGATCGGCGTGGCGCTGATCGTGGTTCTGGGACTCGGCTGGTACTGGTTGCGCATTGGCTATCGCATGAAGCCCTGAGCCAGTCGCGGCGCGGCGACTTACGCCGAGTGCGCGCCGCCCGCGAGGCCTTTCACGAAGTCCAGAACCTCGGCCACCGGCTTGCCCTCGGCGATCTCTTTCACGATGGCCGAGCCCACGACGCAGCCATCGGCCACGCCCGCGATGGTCTTGGCCGCGTCGGGCGTCGTGATGCCGAAACCAACGATCACCGGCAGATCGGTCTTGGCCTTGATCCGTGCGACTTCCGGGCCGACCTCGGTCGCCTGCGCGGCCTGAGAGCCGGTAATCCCCGTCACCGAGACGTAATAGACGAAACCGGACGTGTTCTGCAGAACCTTGGGCAGGCGCTTGTCGTCGGTCGTCGGCGTCGCTAGGCGGATGAAGTTGATCCCGGCAGCCTGCGCGGGGATGCAAAGCTCCTCATCCTCTTCCGGCGGCAGGTCGACCACGATCAGCCCGTCGATGCCCGCGGCCTTCGCATCTTCGAGGAAGCGATCCACGCCGCGCGAATAGATCGGGTTGTAATAGCCCATCAGCACGATCGGCGTGGTGTCGTCGGTCTTGCGGAATTCCGCCGCCATGTCGAGCGTCTTCTGCAGCGTTTGCCCGCCGTCGAGCGCGCGCTGCCCGGCCAGCTGGATCGTCGGACCGTCGGCCATCGGATCGGTGAAGGGTACGCCCAGCTCGATGATGTCGACGCCTGCCGCCGGCAGGCCCTTCATCACCTCGAGCGAGGTCTCCAGATCCGGGTCGCCCGCCATGATATAAGAGACGAAGGCTTTCTTGCCCTCTTCCTTGAGGCTGGCGAATTTGGCGTCGATGCGAGTCATGGCGTCCCTCCGGCTGGTCCCGAAGCGGTTTGCGCGAAGAGGGCGGGAAAATCAATGCCTCGCGCGCGTGATCGAATGCCACGACGGCCCGCGCATACTGCGGCGACGGACCGCGCCTACATCTTCGAGGGGCCGTTGATCATCCACGCCGTTCCGAAACGGTCACGCAGCATTCCGAACCCGTCGGCCCAGAACGTGTCGTCGAAAGGCATCATGACCTCCTCGGCCCCATCCATCAGCCGCTCGAAGATCGCCTTCGCGGCCTCCCGGCTGTCCGAGACATGCGAGATCGAAACCGAGCTTTGCGGACGATCGCGACCCTCGGGCCAATCCGATGCCATCAGCGCGCCATCTCCGAGCTTGATCAGCGCATGCATGATCCGCGCCTTGCCGCTATCGCTCATGCCTTCGCTGGCCTCGGGCATGTCGCCATAACGCATGAGGAAGGGGGGCTCGGTGCCGAAGAGGTCGGCATAGAAACGCATCGCCTCTTCGCAGTTTCCTTGAAAGTGGATGTAGGGTTCGAAACTCATCGCGGTCACCTCCCTGAACACGAAGGCCAGCCTATCACGATTCCGGCCCTCGCGCGCGCTTGCACCGGGGGCGGCCAATGAATATGAAGCGCGCAGCCACAAACAGGAGGGCGAAATGGGTTTCAAGATGGGTATCGTGGGTCTGCCGAACGTGGGTAAATCCACCCTCTTCAACGCGCTGACCAAGACGGCGGCCGCGCAGGCGGCGAATTTTCCCTTCTGCACGATCGAACCGAATGTCGGCGAAGTGGCCGTTCCCGATGAGCGGATCGACACGCTGGCCCAGATTGCAGGCTCGAAAGAGATCATCCCGACCCGTATGACCTTCGTCGATATCGCCGGCCTCGTGAAAGGCGCCTCGAAAGGGGAGGGGCTGGGCAACCAGTTCCTCGCCAATATCCGCGAAGTCGATGCCATCGCCCATGTGCTGCGCTGCTTTGAAGATGGCGACGTGACCCATGTGGAAGGCCGCGTCGATCCGGTGGCCGATGCCGAGACCATCGAGACCGAACTGATGATCGCCGATCTCGAAAGCCTCGAGAAGCGTATTGCGAACCTCGCCCGCAAGGTGAAATCCGGCGACAAGGAAGCCAAGGAGGCGATGCGCCTTCTGGAGCAGGCGAAAGAGGCTCTGGAAGCCGGTCGCCCCGCGCGCACCGTCGAGGTGTCCGAGGACGACCGCAAAGCGTGGAACATGCTGCAGCTGCTGACCGCCAAGCCGGTTCTCTATGTCTGCAATGTCGAGGAAGGCTCCGCCGCGACCGGCAACTCGAAATCCGAAGCGGTCGCCAAGATGGCCGCCGAGCAGGGCGCGGGCACCGTGGTGATCTCGGCCAAGATCGAAGAGGAAATCTCGCAGCTCGACGCCGAGGAAGCGGAGATGTTCCTCGAAGAGATGGGTCTGGAAGAGGCCGGTCTCGACCGGCTGATCCGCGCGGGCTACGACCTGCTGGGCCTGCAGACCTATTTCACCGTCGGCCCGAAAGAGGCCCGCGCCTGGACGATCCGCAAGGGCACGCTGGCCCCGGCGGCGGCGGGCGTCATCCACGGCGATTTCGAACGCGGCTTCATCCGCGCCGAGACGGTCTCCTACGACGACTACGTCGCCAACAAGGGCGAGGCGGGCGCGAAAGAGGCCGGCAAGTTCCGCGTCGAGGGCAAGACCTACGAAGTCAAAGACGGCGACGTCCTGCACTTCCTGTTCAACGCGTGAACCTCGGCTGGGGGCGTCACTTCTTCGCCCCCGCCTTGACCTCCGTGATCGCGTCGACATCCACGATCTGCCACGGCATCCCCGCATTGCGGTAGAGCCGCTTGGCCTTGTCGGGATAGTCGCCCACGTCATGGGGTAGGCGCTGACCCATCACGAGCAGCCGCAACATTTCCGATCCGGTATTCTCGATCGTATGGGCCGCGCCGCCCGCGCGGTAGCCGATGAAATCGCCCGGCCCGATCGCGTGACGCTCTTCGCCGATCCGCGCGGTCGCCTCGCCGCTGAGCACGAAGATCGCCTCGTCCTCGTGGTGGTGGCGGTGAAACTCGGTGGTCTCGCAGCCGGGCTCCACCTCGATGATATGCACCCCGATCCCGGTCAGCCCCGTCGCATCGCCAAGGCTCTTGTTGATCCGCCGCGCATTCGGGTTGAGGAAATGCGTCTTCGCCAGCCCCTCCATCGCCGCGATCTCATCGGCCCGGATCAGATATCGGTCTTCGCTCATCGCGCCCCTCCTTCTCCTTGATCCAAATATCCCCGCCGGAGGCTTCCGCAGTCTCAGCCAGCGATCCGGTCCAGGATAGCAGAGACATCGCTGCCCGCCATCGCCCCCGTGGTCCGGCCTGCCTCGCCCGAAAGCCGCGTCGCGACGAAGGCGTCACTCACCGCAGCAGGTGCATTTCGGATCAACAGCGATGCGGTCAGGAGCAGCGCGAGCCGTTCCGCGAACCAGCGCGCCTCGGCCTCGGGTGGGAGCGCAGGCCAGCGGGCGAGGTGATCGGCCAGCGCCGCGTCATAGCGCGGATCGGTGCCGCGCGCCGCGTCCAGCTCCGCGCTCAGCATCTCCGCCGCCAGCGGCTCTTTCGCGAGGGTCCGCAGGATGTCGAGACAGATCACGTTGCCCGAGCCTTCCCAGATGCCGTTCAGCGGGGCCTCGCGGTAGAGCATCGGCATCGGCGTGTCCTCGACGTAGCCGATGCCGCCCAGCACCTCCATCGCCTCGTAGGTCACCACGGGGCAGCGTTTGTTGCCGTAATATTTCGCCAGCGCCACGCCGATCCGGGCGAAGGCGCGATCCTCGGGGCGGGCGCTGTCGAAGGCCTGCGCCACGCGCATCCCCAGCGTCAGCGCGCCTTCCCAATCCAGCGTCAGATCGGCCAGCACCGCGCGCATCAGCGGCTGGTCGATCAGGCGCCGTTGGAAGGCGGCGCGATGCGTCGCCCAGTGATGCGCCTCGGAGATCGCCGCGCGCATCAGCCCCGCAGGCGCGAGCGCGGTGTCGAGCCGGGTGTGATGCACCATCTCGATGATCGTGGCGACGCCCCTGCCTTCCTCGCCCAGAAGATGGGCCAACGCGCCCTCATATTCGATCTCGGAGGACGCGTTGGAGCGATTGCCCAGCTTGTCCTTTAGCCGCTGGATACGGATTGCGTTGCGCTCTCCCTCCAGCCAGCGCGGGACGAGGAAACAACTCAGTCCCTTGTCGGTCTGCGCCAGCGTCAGGAACCCGTCCGACATCGGCGCGGAGCAGAACCACTTGTGGCCGGTCAGCCGCCAATGCCCGTCCGCCGGCTCGGCGCGGGTGGTGTTCGCGCGCACGTCCGAGCCGCCCTGCTTCTCGGTCATCGCCATGCCGAGCGTCGCGCCGGTCTTCTCGCCCACCGGCAGCACGCGCGGGTCGTAGCTGCGCGCGGTCAGTTTCGGGCGCCAGATCGCGGCGATCTCGGGCGTGGCCTCGAGCGCGGGCACCGCGGCATAGGTCATCGTCATCGGACAGCAGCTGCCGGGCTCGACCTGGCTCGCGAGATAGACCATCGCGGCGTGGGTGGCGTGGCCGCCCTTCGCGCCTTCCCACGGCAGCGCGGCGTAGCCCGCGCCGATTCCAGCCTCCATGAAGCGATGATAGGCGGGGTGAAAGCGCACTTCGTCAAGCCGTCGTCCACCCATGTCGAACAACCGCAGCTCGGGCGGGTAGCGGTTCGCGTCGCGCCCGGCCTCGCGCATCTCGGTCGTGCCAAGGGTCCGGCCGTAATCCGACAGCGTATCTGTCTGACCGCCCGCCCGCGCGACGGCCTCGCGCAGAGGCGCATCCGCGCCGAACAAATCGACGTCGCCGCGCGCGGGCGGCTGGTTCTCGACGTGATGGGTGGGCAGATCGGCGCGGGGATCGGGCGTGGTCATGGCAAACTCCTCCTGATCCGGATGGTAGGCGCGCGCCGTAAAACATGCGAGTGAAACGCGGCGGCAGGGCTTTTCTCGCGGCCGCCGCCGCCTAGATCAGGCGCGAAAGGGAGACCCATCATGAGCAAATGGCAGAAATCCGACGACGCGATCGCGAAACTCACCCCCGAGCAATACCGCGTCACGCAACAAAACGGCACCGAGCGCCCCTTCACGGGCGAATATGACGACCACTCCGCCAAGGGCATCTATGTCGACGTGGTCTCGGGCGAGCCGCTTTTCGCCTCCTCGACCAAATACAACGCGGGCTGCGGCTGGCCGTCCTTCACCAAGCCCTTGATCGACGATCATGTCGTGGAGCTGACCGATACCAGCCACGGGATGACGCGCGTCGAGGTGCGCTCGAAACATGGCGACAGCCATCTGGGCCATGTGTTCCCCGACGGGCCGCGCGATCAGGGCGGTCTGCGCTACTGCATCAACTCCGCCTCGCTGCGCTTCGTGCCCTATGAAGACATGGAGGCCGAGGGCTACGCCGACTACCTGGATCGGGTCGAGTAACGAGCGGGTCAGGGGCCTTTACCTTCCCGCGGCCCGGTGGCAGGGTCCGCGCAACATCAAATGACAGAGGGGGCGCGGGAATGCGCAAGCTGGAACTTGGTCAAAGCGGGATCATGGTGTCCGAGATATGCCTCGGAACGATGACTTGGGGCAGCCAGAACACCGAGGCCGAGGGCCACGATCAGATCGACTTCGCGCTCGACCGCGGGATCAATTTCCTCGACACCGCGGAAATGTATCCGGTGAACCCGGTCAAGGCCGAGACCTTGGGCCGGACCGAGCAGATCGTGGGCACTTATCTGGCCAAGCGCGGCAAGCGCGACGATCTCGTGGTGGCGACGAAGATCACCGGCGAAGGCTCGCACGCGATCGAGGGAGGCCCGGTAATCAGCCCGACCCGGATCCGGCAGGCTGTGACGGACTCGCTGACCCGGCTGCAGACGGATTACATAGACCTCTACCAGTTCCACTGGCCCAATCGCGGCTCCTATCACTTCCGCAAGACGTGGCGCTTCGATCCGTCGAAGCAGCCCTCGAAGCAGGAGGTGCTCGACGATATGAGCGCCTGTCTGGAGACGCTCGAGGCGCTGCGCCAGGAAGGCAAGATCCGCGAATTCGGTCTGTCGAACGAGAGCGCCTGGGGCACCGCGCAATGGCTGGCACTGGCCGCGGCGGGTAAGGGGCCGCGCGTCGAGTCGATCCAGAACGAGTATTCGCTGATGTGCCGCTATTATGATCTCGATCTCGGCGAGCTCGGCCAACAGGAGAAGGTGACGCTGCTGGCCTATTCGCCGCTCGCGGCCGGTATCCTGACGGGGAAGTATTCCGGCGACGTGATCCCCGAGAATACCCGTCGGTCGCTGGTCAACAATCTCGGTGGGCGGGCCAATCCGCGCGCTTTCGAGATCGCGGACCGCTATGTGGCGCTCGCCAAGGAGTTCGACCTGCACCCGGTCACGATGGCGATCGCCTGGGTGATGAGCCGTCCCTTCCCGGTGATCCCGATCGTCGGCGCGACTTCGGTCGACCAGCTCAAACCTAACCTCGACGCGGAAGGGGTGGAACTGCCGAAGGAGCTGCTCGACAAGATCGCGGAGCTCCATAAGCACTACCCGATGCCCTATTGATGCGGGCGGCGTCGATCCTTCTGGGTGCTGCACTCGCCCTCGCGGCCTGCAAGCCTTTCGGCACCACGGACGGGGGCGATACGGCAGAGCAACTGCCGCTGGTCGGGCAGGAAAAGATCGATGCCGGTAAATTCGAATGCGTCGCGCGCGGCGGCAACTGGGTCGCGCGCGACGGGGCGTTCATCTGCGTGAAGATGACCTCCGATAGCGGCAAGAGCTGCCAGGCGGGCAGCGAATGCGAGGGCGAATGCCTCGCGCGCTCCAAGACCTGCGCTCCGGTAACACCGCTTCTGGGCTGTAACGACGTGATGAGCGAGGCGGGCTACCCGATGCAACTATGCGTGCAATGAGCTGGGCGAAGATCGCCGCGCTGGGCGGCATGCTCGCGCTGACCCTCGCGGGCTGTGGGCCTCAGCCGGAGACCGCCTCGCTCCGCAAGCCGGGGGCGCTGATCTCTTCGGCCTCGCTGTTCCATCCGCAGCGCTTCGCTGGCGAGTGGCATGTCGTCGAAAGCGGTATTCCGGGCTGCTCGGGCACGCAAAACTGGACGTGGGACGGCAAGAGCGCCTATCGCCTGCGCGGCACGAATTGCGCGATTACACCGGCTGCCGTCGACGAGACGGTCACGCTCACCGGACCGGGCGGGCGGCTTCTGGCGAAGGACGCGTTCGGCGGTGAGCCGATCTGGGTGCTCTGGGTCGATTTCGATTATCGGGTGGCTGTGCTCGGCACGCCGTCGGGCCGTTGGGGGATGATCCTGTCGCGGCAGCCCCCCCCTCGGCCCGATCTGATCAAGGCGGCCCACGACGTCATGGACTTCAACGGCTATGACATGACGCGGGTCGGTAAGTGACCGACGCGCCGGCGCATCTCTGGGTTTGGGTGACGCTGTTCGCAGCCGCCGTGCAGACCATCCGCTTCATGCTGCAAAAGCTGTTGGCGGGAGCGCAACTCTCGGTCGGCGGCGCGACGTTTTCACGCTTCCTGTTCGGCTTCCCGCTCGCGGCGGTGACGGCGCTGGGCTTTCTGGCGGCGACCGCCACGCCATGGCCGCATCTAAGTGGCCCTTTCTGGGGCTTCGTCATCGCGGGCGGCGCGGCGCAGGTGGCGGCGACCTTCCTGACGGTCGCGCTGTTCGGCTTGCGCAACTTCGCGGTGGGCGTGGCCTTCACCAAGACCGAGACGGTGCAGGTCGCGCTGTTCTCCGCGATCATCCTTGGCGAGTTCGTCGGACCCATCGGCTGGATCGGAATTGCGATCGGGCTGGCGGGGGTGCTGTTCCTGACCAAGCCGCCCGAAGGCGGCTTCAACCCGCGTGCGGCGCTTTACGGCATGGGGGCAGGGGCGCTGTTCGGCCTGTCCTCGATCTTCTATCGCGGCGCGACGCTGGAGCTTGAGCCGCTCGACTTCTTCGCTCGCGCCATCGTCGCGCTGGCCTGCGCGACCTTCGCGCAGTCAATCGGGATGGGGCTTTACCTGCGGCTGCGCGAGCCGGGCGAATTAACCCGCGTGTTCGGCGCGTGGCGGCGCACGGTGCTCGTGGGGATCACCGGCGTTCTGGGCTCGGCGGGCTGGTTCACTGCCTTCTCGCTGCAAAACGCGGCTTTCGTGCGCGCGCTGGGACAGGTGGAGATCGTCTTCACGCTGCTTGCCTCGGCGCTGGTCTTCCACGAGCGGCTTCACAAGCGCGAAGGGGCGGGCATCGCGCTCGTCGTGGTGTCGCTGATCGTGATTGTGCTGGCGGGGCGTTAGAGCCCGATCCGCCGGAACTCCGATCGCGATCCACGATTATCGAAGAACGGCACCGAATGCGGCGCGCCAAGCGCGTGATCGGTGGTGATCAGCGCCGCGATCTCGGCCAGCACGACTTCGGTGATGAACGGTAGGTTCAGCGCGCGCGCCTCCGGCAGGGGCACCCAATGCAGATGCGAGAGCTCGTCGCAGGCCCGCGAGAAATCGTCGAGATCGCCTTGGATTGCGTCCGCGTCGATGAGGAAAAACCGTGCATCGAAGCGGCGCGGACGGCCTGGCGGCGTGATCGCGCGGAACACGAAACGCAAATTGGCCGCCGAGGGCAGAAAGCCCAGATCGGCAAAGCCCTGCCAATCGTCCGGTACCGCGCCGGGCCAGTTGGTTCTCTCGCCCAGTACGAGCCCCGTCTCTTCCCACAGCTCGCGGAGGGCGGCGGCGGCGAGGGCCGCACCGATCCCTTCGGGCGCATCGGCCTCGAGCCGCGCATGATCGGGCGCGGGCAGCGGAGACGCGAAGGGCACCTCCCAATCGGTAGCGTCGAGCGCACCGCCCGGAAAGACGTATTTCGAAGGCATGAACGCGGCCCCAGCGCCGCGCTGACCCATTAGCACACGAGGAGCTGTCGTCCCGTCACGGCGCAGGACGATCACGCTCGCCGCATCGCGCAGCGCAGTTTTGTCCTCCGGGGGCTTGGTGTCAGTCATGAACGATCTCGCCCTCGCCGAAACCATGCATCCGGCGCGACCATTGGATGCCTACCAGCATCCCTTTCATCAACGGCAACAGGATTGCCGAGAGCACCATCGACCCGATGCCGAAAATCCAGATCATCTCCCACGGGCCGGGACGGAAAGCGATGAAATAGGCCGCCATCATCGGGATCGCGAGATGGCCCACGATCAGGATCGTCAGATAGGCCGGGCCGTCATCAGCGCGCTGGTGCGAGAGGTCTTCGCCGCAGGACGGGCAAGTGTCGCGCACCTTGAGATAGCTGTGCAAGATCCGCCCCTTGCCGCAGGCCGGACAGAGACAGCGCAGGCCTCGCCCGATCGAGCGGCCCAGCGGGCGGTCATCGTGATATTCGTCATGCGACTGCATTGCGCTCTCCCTTGTGGCGGTCTCTCTCCGCCCGTTTGCCGGGCAGTATGGCGGCAGCCGGAGCGGATGGAAAGTCCGGCGGGTCTATCACGGGTGTGTGAGATTCGCGACGGAATGCTGCGCCTGCCGCGTTGGGACAGACATCGACGGCGCGAGACGTGCCGTGGGAGCGAGAACAGGAGTTTCTTATGAAAGTCATGAACAGGCAGACCCTCGTCGCGGCGATCCTCGCCGGGAGCGCGATCACCCTCGCAATGCCGGTGGTGGCGCAGAACCAGACCGGCAACCAGATGCAGGGGCAACAGGCGATGCCGGGGAAGGGGCCAGCTAACGGACCGGGTAACGGTCCCGGCGCTGGCCAAGGTAATGGCCCGGTCAACGGTATGGGGCAGACCATGCAGCCCGGTGCGATGGACGGTCGGGGCGGACGCGGCTTCGGCTTCGACATCAGCCGTTTCGACAGCAATGGCGACGGTCAGGTGACGATGGACGAGATCCAAGCCAAGCGCGCCGCCGACGCGCAGGCGCTCGACGCGAATGGCGACGGCATGGTCTCGCAAGAAGAACTCGTCAATTTCGAGATGGCGAAGGTCAAGACCCGCGTCGAGGCCCGCGTGAAGGCGCGTTTCGCTGCGCAGGACAGCAATGGCGATGGCGAGTTGTCGGCCGCCGAACTGATGGCCCACCCGATGCCGACGCGCATGTTCGAGCGTATGGACCGTAACGGCGACGGGGCGGTCAGCGCCGACGAGATGCAGATGGCCAAGAGGTTCATGCAGCGGATGCACGACCGCTACGAGCATGGCCGGAAGGGCAAGGGCGATCACCATGGGTACGACCGCATGGGCAAAGGGGATCGCTACGGCCATGACCGCATGGGCTGGGACGACGACCGCGACGAATATGGCCCCGGCTATGGCCGGATGATGCTAGGGGATGGTCCGATGGGGCAGGGCCCGAACGGTCATGGCCCTCAGGGCACGCCGCCGATGCAACCGGGCGGCGGTGCTGGCCAAGGGCAAGGTCAGGGGCCGGGCAGCGGTCCGGCCGACGGCTCGGGCCGATCCGCGAACTGAGTTTCGAGCAGTACAAAGAGCCGGGGCGCAGCAGTGCGCCCCGGTCGCATGTCAAATTGCATGCGTAGGGAAAGCAGGCTAGGCCTTTGACGGAATGACGATGGCACTGGATGCGATGAACGAGGCTTCGGACGAGGCTCTGCTGGAGCTATACGCGCAGGGCGACCCGGCGGCAGCGCGGGCTTTGACGTTGCGCTTCGGGCCGTTGGCCTACCGGCTCGCCTATCGCTATCTTCGCGACGCGGCCGAGGCCGAGGATGTCGCGCAAGAGGGGCTTTTGCGGCTCTGGAAGATCGCGCCGGAATGGCGGGCCGGCGAGGCCAAGGTCTCGACATGGCTTTACCGGGTGGTTGCCAATCTCGCGACGGACCGGCTGCGCAAGCGCCGCGGCGTAGGGTTGGACGAGGCGCCCGAGGTGGCCGATGACCGGGCGAGCGCTCTGGACGAGTTGATCGCGCGCGACCGCGTGGCGGCGCTGGAAGCCGCGCTGGAGCAATTGCCGGAACGACAGCGGATCGCGGTGACACTGCGACATATCGACGGTTTGTCCAATCCCGAGATCGCTGCCGCGATGGAAACCGGCGTCGAAGCCGTAGAAAGTCTGACAGCGCGGGGAAAGCGCGCTTTGAGCAAGCTGCTTCGGGGGCAGCGAGAGAAATTGGGGTTTGGCGATGACTGACAAACGCATGGATCGCGAGACGGACGCATTCGACGACGCGGCGCTGGAGCAGCTTTTCAGCGAAGCGCGCGCGGCGGGCGGGGCCGAGCCAGGCGAGGGCTTCCTTGCCCGGGTTTTGGCCGATGCCGAGGCGGAGCAAGCAGCCTTTGCGCGCCAGGCCCCGGCGGATGGGTCCGAAGCACCCGATGTCCTAGCCGGTATCTGGGACGCGCTTCGCGGCGCGTTCGGCGGCTGGGCCCCGATGGGCGGCTTGGTAACGGCCGCTCTGGCTGGGGTCTGGATCGGCTTTGTGGGCGCAGACGAGATCGGCGCGCTCAGCCCGTTTTACGCCAGCAGCACGACCGAAAGCCTCGGCACGGTCAACCTGCTACCCGAAGGCGATACCTTCGCCTTCGTCGATGAAGGAGGGTTCTGATGGCGATTGCCGAGACGCGAAATGGCCGGGGGTTGCGTTGGGCGCTGATAGCGTCTGCGGTGCTGAACCTGCTGCTGCTGGGATTTTTCATCGGCGGCTGGCTTGGCCATGAGCGGCATCCGCCGCGCCCGGTCGTGGGCGATGTCAGCCTTGGCGCCTTCACCGGAGCTCTGAGCCCCGAAGATCGCGACGCGCTGCGCAAGGCGGCGCAGGCGCGCGGCTCCGAATTCCGCGACATGCGGCGGCAGGCGCGCAGCGATATGGCGGCGCTTATCAGCGCGATCGACGCGGAGCCGTGGGATCGCGATCAGGTGGCCAAGCTGCTCGAGCGGCACAAGGCGCGGACCGTGCAGCGGGTCGATATCGGCGAGCGGCTGATCCTCGACAGGCTCGACGCAATGAGCCCGGCGGCCCGCCACAGCTTCGCCGAGCGTCTGCGCGAGGGTGCGGCGCGGTTCGACCGGCACAAGAAAGACCGCGACAGGGATCGTCAGGACAAGCCTTGAGGCCGGTGCGATGGCCGGCGCGTCGGAGTTGGCCGCTATCTGAAATAGTGAAGAGTTTCGGCTCGTCTCATCATCATGCGTGGCGTGATGCTGTTTCCAGGCGTCACGCTGCGTTCGTGTGAGGGGCGAGTGAGACCTGGTTCCGGCCGCTTCCCTTGGCGCAGAGAAGGGCCGCATCGGCCTCGTCGATAAGATGCTGTGGGTCGTCGCGACGGGTGCCGCCGAATGCGAGGCCGATCGAGATCGTGGCCTGCATTTTGCTTCCGTCCGGAAGCGTGATTGTCGTCTCCTCGATATCACGTCGGAGCCGTTCCGCGATCCGATAGCTCTCATCGAGCGAGCTGTCCGGCAGCGCCACGAGAAACTCCTCGCCGCCGATGCGACCGATCAGGGCGACGTCGCGGAGGCTGCGGCGCAGATGACGGGCGATATTGGTCAGCACCTCGTCTCCCGCGCCGTGGCCATAGGTGTCGTTCACCGATTTGAAGCGATCGAGATCGAGCAGCATCACCGCGTAGCCGCGGCCGGTGCTGCGCGCGCGTTCGGACATGCGAGCCAGATGCGCATTGACGTAGCGGCGATTGTGGAGCCCGGTCAGCGGATCGACCAGCGCGAGACGCAAGCCTTCATCGACCGAGAGGCGAAGTTGATCGGAGAGCTGCTTGCGGCGCAGCTGCGCGCCGATCCGGAGTGCCGTTTCCTGTGCTGCGAGTGGCGTGGAGATATCCGAGGGCAGAAGGTCGTCCGCCCCTAGATCGAGCGCGCTCGCTTGCGTCTCCGAGGCTTCGGGCATGCACGCGATCAGGATCGCTGCGTGGCGCGTTTCTGGATGCGAGCGCAATTCCGACATCAGCCGCAGCCCGTCCCCGCGATGCACGAGATCCGCGCCGATCACGAAGAGATCGGGGGGGCGGCGCGCGGGGTCGCCGCCGCAGGGCTGTTCGTAACTGGTCAACAGAATCCGACTGGCCTCGAGCCGCGGTGCGAGCGCGGCTTTCCAGCGCATCCCCTCGGCCGGGTCGGGGGCGATCATCGCGATCCGGGCGGGAGGTGCGAATTCATTCGCGGCCTCGGCGAAACCGAGTGCCCGGCAGGTTTGTTCGCGCAGGGCCGAATCCTCGTCGCCGGCATGGGCGCGGATCAGGCTGCGCAGACGTGCGAGCAGCACGAGTTCGTCGAAAGGTTTGACGAGGACATCGTTCGCCCCGGCCGCCAGCAGCGCCACGCGCAGCTGCGGAATGTCGCGCTGCGTCATCGCGATGATCGGGATGCGCCGTGTCTGTGGATCGTTCCGCAGCCGTTTGATGACAGCCTCCCCTGTCATGTCGGGCAGGGTGATGTCGAGCAGGATCAGGCGGGGCCGTTCCGTTGTGGCGAGGGCGAGCGCCTCTGCTGCGCTCGCAGCTTGCAGCGTGTTGTAGCGCGCACCGGTCAGCTTCGCCTTCAGCACGATGCGATTGGTCGCCACGTCATCAACGATGAGGATCGTTCCCGGCATTCCAGGCTACTCCTTACAACCTCTTGCGTCCTCCGGTTTGCGGCAGGGCGATCGCGAATGCGCGAGCTTCTGGACGCGCCTTTTCTTGACCTTAGCGATCTATAGGTTAACAAAGCGTTTCCCCTGACAGAGAAGGATCCGCCATGCGGCAAGAAAACGCTCACACGCTCGCATTGCAGACCCTTGGTTGGCTCGTCAGCCGTGAAGAGTTGATCGGTGCATTCCTCGCCAATTCCGGGGCGAGCGCGGATGATTTGCGTGCGCAGGCGAGCGATCCGGACTTCCTCGCAGGGGTTCTCGACCATGTCCTGCAGGACGATCAGGTGGTTCTGGATTGCGCGCAGGACCTCGGGGTGCAGCCCGAGGCGCTGATGCAGGCCCGCGCGGTTCTCGGGCGCGGCGATCTGCGCCACTGGACCTGACGCCCCGCTTTGGGCAATCTGCCCGCAAAGGGAGGGCGGATCGCAGATGGCAGGCGGCAAGATACGGGCGGTGCTGTTCGACAAGGATGGCACGCTTTTCGATTTCGACGCGACATGGGGCGCTTGGGCGAAGCTGCAGATCGAGGCGTTGGCCGAAGACACCAGTCAGGCCGCGCGGCTTGCCGAGGCGATCGGGTTCGACCTCGAGCGGGTGGAGTTCGAGCCGCACTCGCCGGTGATCGCGGGCACGGTCCGGGAGGCGGCAGAATTGTTGCTGCCGCATCTGCCGGGGCGCACGCTCGACGACCTGGTAATCGAGCTGGAGCGCGCAGCGCATGATGTGCCGCTGGTGGAGCCGGTGCCGCTGAGCAAGCTTCTGTCTGATCTGCGCGCGCGCGGGTTGCATCTGGGTATTTGCACGAACGACGCCGAGTCCTCGGCGCGCGCGCATGCGGCGCAGGCGGGCATCACCGATCTTTTCGACCTGATCATCGGCTGTGACAGCGGGCATGGCGCGAAACCCACGCCGAGCCCGCTTCTGGCCTTCGCGGACTCGCTCGGTCTGGACCCGGCGGAGGTGGTGATGGTCGGAGACAGCCAGCATGATCTGCACGCGGCGCGCGCGGCGGGGATGATCGCGATCGGCGTATTGAGCGGGCCAGCGATGCGGGACGATCTTGCTCCGCTGGCCGATGCCGTGCTCGATCATATCGGGGGGCTTCCCGACTGGCTCGCACAGCGCGCGGGCTGACGAGACGCGTCGGATGCGCGCGAGAGCCTCGCGCAAGGACAGGAGAGGGACGCATGCAACTACGTTTGCAACATATTCTGCTCGGGCTACTGGCGGGCGTGTTCTTCTGGGCTCTCGATAGCGAGTTGCAGACGGCGCTGCCGCTCGACGCCCACGGGCAATTCGGTGTCTCGGTTCTGGGAACGGTGTTCTTCGCGACCGCGCTGGCGATGCTGGGCGAGATCGGCTGGCGCAAGGCCTTTGGTGCGGCGGCGCTGATTGCGATTCCGGTCGCGCTGCTCGGCTGGTGGGCGTCGCTCGGCTATTCTCCGACCGACTCGCTGGCGGGATACATGCCGTTCGAGATGCTCGCGCTCGCGGTTCTGGCGACGCTGCCGATGCCCTTCGCGATGGCCGTGGCGCGGGGTGGCGGTCTCGCGTGGAACGACTATCCAGCGCTGTTTCTTCATGCATGGAATATCGTCGTGCGCTATGCCGCCGCGTGTATTTTCCTCGGGATGGTCTGGCTCGTCCTCTATCTCTCGGCGCGCCTGCTCGAAAGCGTGGACCTCGATTTCCTGCGTCAGCTTCTGCGCCAGAAACTATTCGCGTTCTCCGTGTCGGGCGGCATTCTCGGGCTCGGGCTGGCGGTGGTGACCGAGTTGGAGGAAATGATCTCTCCTACCCTCATACTGCGGCTTCTCAGGCTGTTGCTGCCGCCCGTCCTGCTGGTCGCCGTGATCTTCGTGGCCGGGTTCATTGCGCGCCGCGGGCAGGTCTCGCTGATCGGGTTCTCGCAGATCGAGACGCTGCTGGCGATGGCCGTGGCCGCGGTGACGCTGATCTCGATCGGCGTGGAGCGCGACGATCACAGCGCAGTGCGGGCCCGGGTTTTGCGGCTGTCGGCTCAGGGGCTGGCGCTGGCGCTGCCCGTGCTGGTCGGCGCAGCGGCCTGGACCGGCTGGCAAAGCGTTACGGCGCAGGGCTGGACGCCGGGGCGCGTGGCGCAGGCGGTGCTGATCGTGCTGCTCGCGGGATACGCACTGGGATATGCCGGCTCTGTCCTGCTGGGGCGCGGCTGGATGGCGCGCCTGCGGCGGATCAATATCGCGATGGCGGGCGTGCTGTTTCTCGCGGCTCTGGCGTGGCTGACGCCAGTGCTGGATGCGAATGCCATCGCCGCGCGCTCGCAACTGGCGCTCTATCGCGACGGGCGGATCACTGCGGGGGCCCTGCCGCTCTACGCATTGAAAAACCAATGGGGGCTTGCCGGGCAGTCGGCCTACTCGGAGCTGGAGGCCCAAGCCGGTGATGATCGAGCGCTCGCGACCGCCTTGGCTCGTCTGCGCCCGTCGGCGGATGGGGGCGAAGGGGATAGTGCTGCGCGCGCCCAGTTGCGCCGGGATCTCGTGCTGCCGCCCGGAGCGACGCCGCCCGAGGATGCGTTGCTCGATGCGATCCGCGCGCGGGCTCCGGAAGTCGCGTCGGGGCTTTGCGCCTCTGGCGAGGGCGCTGCGGCGAACTGCGCCCTGATCGAGGCTGATTTCCTGAAAGATGTACCCGGCGACGAGGCGATGGTCCTGCTGCATCTGCCCGATCGCGATGCGATCTACGTTCTGCGCCAGTCGGATGGCGCTTGGGATTCGATCGGGTGGGGTAGCGTGGTCGACGCGCAGGGCGAACCGCGCTTCCGCGTCGATCTGGCACCTGTCATCGCTGCCATCAAGCGCGGCGAGATGAAAGTCGTCCCAAGCGGGATCATGTCGCTCGAGGCCGGTGGGCTGCGCCTGTTGCCGCTCTCGCGCTGAGCCGAGCGATTTTGGAGCTTTGTTAACTTCTGGTCGCTAGCGTGGCGGGAAGGAGGGCACATGCTCGGCTTGATCAACCGCTCTATCGAAAACTTCCTGACCGACACCCACGGGGCGGCGCTCCGCGCGCGTGTTAGGCGGTGCGCGGAGCTGCCGAGTGAAGGCTATGAACCGCTGCTGCAATATGCCGATGCGCAAACCTTGCGGCTGATTGATGCCGCTTGCGACGCGTTGGGGCGTGAATGGTCCGAGTTGCTCGAGGACCTTGGCGCGCATCTGTGCACGCGCGAAGCCGTGCGGCGCCTGTTGCGCTATGGCGGGTGCGATTATCGCGGGTTCCTGAATTCGCTGAACGAGTTGCACGACCGCGCGCGAATGGCGTTACCCGATCTCGAGCTGCCGCATCTTCATCTTGTTGCGACCGAGTCGGGCCAGTTTCGTCTTCGCGTCATCGGGGACGTGCCGGGCTGGGGGGCGGTGCTGGCGGGTATTCTGCGCGCGATGGCGGATGACTATGGCAGCCTCGCGCTTATTGAAATGCCGCAGCGCAGGGCAGGCCGCGACCCGAGGATATTCGAGCCGGCGGAAGAGGTGGTGACAATCCAACTGCTCGACGCCGCCCATGCCGAGGCGCGTCAATTCGCCCTAGCGCACATGACTGGAGAGGTGTGATGGGCGCACCGGCCAAAACCACTGTTGCCCCGAGGGCTGCACCGACTGTGCCGCCGCCTGACCGGGGCGGCCAGGCCTATTGGCTGCCCCTCCTGACCGGGCTTTTGCCGATGTTTCTCTGGATAGATGAGCGGGCGCGCATCCTTGGCGTCGGTCGCACGTTGCGCAAAGTGCTCGGTGTGCCCGAGGCGCAGATCCTCGGCGCGCCGTTCGCACGATTTTTCGCGGTCGCGCGACGAGGGGCGACAGATCGTCTTTGCACAGACACCTTGTGCAGGAATTGCGAGACACGCGAATGCGATGGTCAGGCCGGTCGCTGCTGGCGTTCGCTTGGTGCGCTGATGGCGGAGGAGGTACTGCATGTCACCCTGCGCATGCATCCTAAGGTGAGCCTGCGTGGCGCGCTCGTCAGCCATGTGGGGCTATCTGCGCAGACATCTGCAGGCGCGACTGCGGGCGATATGCTCCTCAATTTCAGCTTCGGTATTCACCTGCGTGAATTCGTGGCGGAGTTCGACCTGACAGAACGCGACTTCTCCGCCGCGGATCTCACGATGGAAATGCTTTACCTGGAAGAAGCCAAATCGCTCGTGATGGAAGAATTGCGAGCCTTGACCGGGCGGCTCGATCAGGCCCGCAAAGCTGCAGAGAAACAGGCGCTGACCGATCCGCTGACGAAACTCGCCAACCGCCGCGCAATGGCGCAGGCGCTTGCGCAGGCAGTCGATCACGCGACGAATGACGCGGCGCATTTCGCTTTGCTGCAGATCGACCTCGACCACTTCAAGGCGATCAACGACAGTCGGGGCCATGCGGCAGGGGATTACGTGTTGCAACTTGTGGCCCGCAACCTGTGCGAAAGCGTTCGCGGGGACGATCTTGTTGCGCGCATGGGCGGCGACGAATTTCTCGTGCTGTTGCGGGGCGCTCCGAGTCACGCGGAGGTCAGGGCTCTTGCGGCGCGGATTATCGAACAGATCGAGACACCGAAATGGTATCAGGGCCAGGAGTGCCTGGTGTCCGGATCGGTCGGCGCGGTTTTGTCACGCGACTACGAGAAGCTTGTGATCGGGGCGCTGCAGAGCGATGTCGACCGGGCAACCTATGCGGCGAAGGCAGCAGGGCGCGGATGCCTTCGTTTCGGGTCGAGATCGTCCGAAAAGGTTGATCGCAGGCGCCCGCGACCGCCTAACTCGGCGTCTGATACGCATAAAACGCTCTTTTCCTGACCGGTCGCCTTCGGGTAAGGGCAGCGCATGAGACAAGGTTTCCCATTTGCCCGCGCCGGACAGCGCATCGGTCTTCTGGGCGGGTCGTTCGATCCTGCGCATGAAGGTCACGTGCTGATCACGCGCGAGGCGCTGCGCCGTTTCAACCTCGACCGGGTCTGGTGGGTCGTGAGCCCCGGCAACCCGCTCAAGGCGCATGGGCCTGCACCGCTAGATCAGCGGATCGCGAGTGCACGGGCCATCCTCGGGGGAGACCCTCGGGTCGTGGTGACAGATATCGAAGCGCGGCTCGGTACCCGCTACACCGCCGACACGATCACCGCGCTGCGTGCGCTCTATCCCGGTGTGAATTTCGCATGGCTGATGGGAGCGGATAACCTCGTACAGCTCGATCGCTGGGACCATTGGCGGACGATCATAGAAAGCGTGTCGATCGGCGTTCTGGCGCGTCCGGGCTGGCGGATGCCGGGGCGTTGGGCGCGCGCGGCGCGCATCTATGCGCGGGCCGAATTGCCCGCGGTTGCCTCGCAGCGCCTGCTCGACGGGCCAGCGCCACGCTGGTGCTTCGTAAACATCCCGATGTCGTCGATTTCCTCCACGGAAATTCGGGAGAAAGGCGGCTGGGGGGCATCGACGCCTGCTTGAAGACGGCGCAGGGCGCGCTACGCTCGGGCTAACGCCGAGGGGGAATCGCCATGCCGCTAACGATATCGCGTCGCTTTGCATTGCTGGGTGGCGCCGCGCTTTTCGTCACTCCGAAAACGGTTTTGGGTCAGGCGCCCGCAGCCGCCGAACTGGTTCGGATGGCGGGGCTGAGCGGCGATGTCGGCTATGTCTTGGCAGATCTGAAAACGGGCCAGATCATTGAAGAGCGCAATCCCGGCCAAGCGATGCCGCCCGCCTCCGCGCTCAAATCGATCACTTCGATTTACGCGATGGAGCAACTGGGCGGCGATTTCCGCTTCGGTACGCAGTTGATCGCGACGGGGCCAATCTCTGGCGGGCGGATTCAGGGTGATCTGATCCTCGCGGGCGGTGGCGATCCCACGCTGACGACCGACGATCTCAATGCGATGGCGAAGTCGCTCGCAGCCAAGGGGGTGCAGGGCGTCACGGGGCGGTTCCTGACCTGGGCCGGCGCGCTTCCGTACAAGAGCGAGATCGCAAATGATCAGCCGATTTTCGCAGGCTACAACCCGTCGATCTCCGGGCTGATGCTGAATTTCAATCGCGTGCATTTCCAATGGCGTCGCTCCGGGGGCGGCTGGGCGCTGAGCATGGACGCGCGTGGGCGCGACGTGCAGCCTCAGGCCTATACAGCGAAAGCCTCGATCGCGAAGCGGTCCTCACCCACGTTCACCTATTCGGATCGCGGCGGGGTAGAGCATTGGACGGTCGCCTCGGCGGCTTTGGGGCGTGGCGGAAGCCGTTGGTTGCCGGTGCGCCATCCCGCGGCCTATGCGGGCGACGTGTTCCAGACGCTGGCCCGCGCACAAGGCACGCCGCTGCCCGCGCCGGAAGAGGCGCGCAATCTGCCCGGCGGCACGGTTCTGGTAAGCCATGACAGCGATCCGCTTGTGCCAGTGCTGCGCGCGATGATGAAATACTCGACCAATATCACCGCCGAGGCGGTGGGCATGACGGTCAGCAAACGGCTGGGCGCGGGCAGTTCCCTGATGCAATCGGGGCAGGCCATGACCCAATGGCTGCAGCAGCGCACGGGCGCACGCTCGGCCCGGTTCACCGACCATTCCGGGTTGCGCGCCGATGCCGAGATTTCGCCGCAGGACATGGTCGCGGCGCTGCGCAATCTTGGCGCACCGATGGGGCTGCGCAGCTTGATGAAACCCTTCAAGCTGCGCGATGCGACGGGTAGGGCCTCGAAATCGCAACCGTTCAGCGTCGATGCCAAGACCGGGACGCTGAATTTCGTCTCGACCTTGGCGGGCTACATGACCGCGCCGGATGGCACCGAGCTTGTGTTTGCGATCTTCACCGCCGATCTCGACCGTCGTCGGCGCGCGGGCTCCGCGCCGCGCCCGCCGGGGCAGGTGCAATGGGTGCGTGCGTCGAAAATCCTGCAGAGCCAGCTACTGGAACGTTGGGCCGGGATTTACGGGTGAGGCGCGATCCGGGCGGTGAACATGCCGCGTTCCCGCCCGAAGTGCCGCCGAGGATCAGAGCGTGACGTGACGCACTTTCGCGCCCCATTCGATGGCGACGGCGTGCAGCCGGTCGATCGCCAGCTCGCCGCGGATCTCCTCCAGCAGACGCAACTCGGCCTGTCGGATCGTGCCATCGGCCGCAGCTACGTCGCAGGCCAGCGCATAGGCGGTCTCGAAGATATGCTCGGGCAGCGCATCGCGGACCAGGCCGAACAGCGCTTCGAGCCCGTCTTCCTCTTCGAACAGTGTGAACACAGAGCGCGAAACCCGGGAGACGCGGTCGAAATCGTAGCCCGCGAAGATCGGCATGTGGTTCACGATCCGCTCGATGGCGACGAGTTCCGAGGTCGTCACGTCCTCATCGGCGGCGGACACCGCGACCATCACGGCGACGAGCGCGTCTTGGGGCGAAAGCGAGGAGAGAACGTCTGACAAGTCGGAGCTCCTTGATGGTGTTCGAGTGCTAATTATTGACTGTCCCCCTTCGCTTCAATAGGTCAGGCGCGACCGGGCGCACGGGGCGCCTTCATGAGGTATGCAATGACGAGCTTGCGTGACGCTGCGATGAAATCCAAGGCCTGGCCCTTCGAGGAAGCCCGCCGGGTGCTCAAGCGTTACGAGAAACGCGATCCGGAGAAGGGCTACGTCCTGTTCGAAACGGGCTACGGGCCGTCGGGGCTGCCGCATATCGGCACGTTCGGGGAGGTTGCGCGCACGACGATGATCCGTCGCGCTTTCGAGGTGATCTCGGATATCCCGACGAAGCTTCTGTGCTTCTCGGACGATATGGACGGGATGCGCAAGGTGCCCAGCAACGTGCCCAATCAGGACATGCTGCGCCAGCACGAGCAGAAGCCGCTGACCTCGGTGCCCGATCCGTTCGGCGATTTCGACAGCTTCGGCAACCACAACAACGCGATGCTGCGCCGTTTCCTCGACACGTTCGGCTTCGAGTACGAATTCGCGAGCGCGACCGACTACTACAAGTCGGGCCGGTTCGACGAGATGCTGATGAAATCGGCCCACGAATACGATCAGATCATGGAAATCATGCTGAAGTCGCTGCGCGAAGAGCGTCAGCAGACCTATTCGTGCTTCCTGCCGATCCATCCCGAGACGGGCCGCGTGCTGTATGTTCCGATGAAGGAAGTCAACGCGCGCGACGGCACCGTGACCTTCGACGACGAGGGAGGGCGCGAATGGACGCTGCCGGTCACCGGTGGCAATGTGAAGCTGCAGTGGAAACCCGATTTCGGGATGCGTTGGGCCGCGCTCGGCGTCGATTTCGAGATGTATGGCAAGGATCACTCGACCAACACGCCGATCTATGACGGTATCTGCCGCGTCCTCGGCGGGCGTGCGCCGGAACACTTCACCTACGAGCTGTTCCTCGACGCGAATGGCGAGAAAATCTCGAAGTCGAAGGGCAACGGCCTTTCGATCGACGAGTGGCTAACCTATGCCGCGACGGAGTCCTTGAGCTACTTCATGTATCTCAAGCCGAAGACCGCGAAGCGGATGCATTTCGACGTGATCCCGAAAGCGGTGGACGAATATCACCAGCAGCTGCGGGCCTATCCCGATCAGCCGATCGAGCAGCAGGTGAACAACCCGGTCTGGCACATCCATGGCGGCAATCCGCC
This sequence comes from Thioclava sp. IC9, assembly GCF_002213225.1. Taxonomy (NCBI): domain Bacteria; kingdom Pseudomonadati; phylum Pseudomonadota; class Alphaproteobacteria; order Rhodobacterales; family Paracoccaceae; genus Thioclava; species Thioclava sp. IC9. The sequence goes on along the minus strand of NZ_NBNX01000003.1, from coordinate 311,382 downwards.
CGAGAGCCGGATGGTGGTGCCTTTCGCGATGTTGCTCAATCTTGCGAGCGTCGCAGGCGCGACCGAGAAGGAAGGGCTGTGGGGGTTCATCAAGCGCTATGCGCCCGAGGCGAGCCCGGAAGGCAATCCGGACCTCGATCAGGCGGCAGGCTTCGCGCTGAAGTATTTCGAGGACTTCGTGAAGCCCACGCTGGTCTTCCGCGCGCCCTCCGAGCAAGAGCGGGCGGCGCTGGAAGATCTGGCCAAGGCGCTGAAATCGGAAGAGGCGGCGCTCGATCAGATCGCGCGCAAGAACGCGGCGGCAGGCAACGACGAGCCGCTGCCGGAGGCCGATTTCCACAGTGACGAGTTCCTGCAGTCGGTTGTCTTCGCGGTCGGCAAGAACCACGAATTCGCCAACCTGCGCGATTGGTTCAAGGCGCTCTACGAGGTACTCTTGGGCCAGAGCCAAGGTCCCCGCTTCGGCGGGTTCATCGCGCTTTACGGTGTCGATGAGACCGTCGCGCTGATCGAGCGGGCGCTGGCGGGCGAACTGGTCGCCTAGGCTTTCCAGAGTTCGAACCAAGCCCCCCAGCGGTCGCAGAGCGGCTCGGGGGGCTCGGCAAATATTTTGGCGCCGAGAGTGAAGGCTTCGGCCTCGAGCCGGGCGGATTCGGTGCGGATCAATGCAAGCAACGCCTCGGCCCTTTCGGGATCGAGATGCTCGGGCACCCTCATCTCGAGCACATGCAGGTCGTGATGATCTCCGATCAACTCGCCCAGAGTGTCGAGCGCGTCTTCGCGTGGGTGCAGCATCTCGGGCCAGATTGGGGCGAGCAGGCGGGTGTGATACCAGTGCTGCTTCACCCGCGTCCGCCAATGGTGGAGGTCTGCGCCAGCGTGTGATTTCTGGGCGGTTTTCAGACGCTTGCGGCAATCTTTCAGGGTCTCGTGCAATCCGGTCTCATAGGCGGGCCAGCCCTTTGCGCTGACCTCCCAATCCTTTGCGCGTTTGCGGATTTCCGTGACGCGTTTGACGAATGTCGAAATATCGCCTTCCTTCGGGGGCGGGGTTGCGGGGAGTGCTTCGAGCATGGTGCGGGCCGCCGAGGCGCCATCAAGATCGGGCCCTTCGCGCCCCAGCCGGATCAACGAGGCGCGCATCACCTCGTCGTCTCGCAGGCCGGATATGCCGCGGGCAGCCTCGGACAAGGTCTCTTTTTCCTTGTAAAAATCCGCGAAGTGCGGCGCGAAGAGACGGATCAGGCCGCGGGTCTTCTTGATCGCCTTGCGCAGGGCGTGAACCGAAGGATCGGGTTTCCCAGCCAGTTTGATGGCCGTCCCAAGCTCGCTGCGCGCGATGCGGCGAAGGGCTTTCGTTGGGGTCTTGTCGTCGGGGGATATGGCGTAGACCATCTGCGCTCCTCTCGGCTGCACTCCCGATGTGGCGCGAGGATATGACAGGCGCATGACTCTGTCATCTGCGAAGCGGGAGAGGCGGCGCGGCGCGCGGAGGTATCAGGTCTTCTTTAATCTTTCCTTCTAGCTCTTTTCGGGCCGAAGCGCGGGCGCTTTCGGCGGGTTCCGAGGCGCATGGAGCGATGCGCGGGGCGCGCGCGGGTGGAAAATGGACAAGAGGATTGCAGATGAACGTCGCGATTACCGAAGGGCTGGTGCTGACCCCGCCCGCATTCGCCGAAGGGCTGGATCAATGGTCGAGTGAAGATGGCACGCCGGGCTCCACGACCTATGAGAGCTCGGGCAATGCCGCGCTGGTTCCGGCGGATGCGGATTTCGGCGGTTGTCTGGAAATGCTCAAGATGCAGACGGTGCAGAAACTGCGCTACATGGGCGACACGCCGATCCTGCCGGGCGCCTATCTGCGCATCCGGGCGCGGGTGAAGGCGGTGAGCGGCAACCTGCCTGAGGTGAGGATTGCAGGCTATGCGGTGACGGGATCGGGTAGCCACGTGAGCGGCGTGGTCGAGGTGGGGCCGACGGTGGCGCTGCAAAGCTATGGTGAGGTGGTCGAGGTTTCTGCGATCGTGGGCACCGGCTCGCGCGACGGTGTCGATATGTCGTGGGGGCTGGATGCGATTTACGGGCATTTCGGGCTGGACCTGACGGGCGCGACTGGCGGGGTCGTGCGCATCGACGATATCGAGATCGAGGATGTGACCGAGGCCTTCCTGCGCGAGCTGATGGGCTGGGTCGATGTGAAGGATTACGGCGCGGTCGGGGATGGCGTCACGGACAACGTCGCGGCCTTCAATGCGGCCGATCAGGCGGCGAACGGGCGCAAGGTTCTCGTCTCGGAGGGGAATTATTATCTGGGCAGCTCGATCTCGATCTCGTCGCCGGTAGAGTTCGTGGGTACGCTGGTAATGCCGGTGGCGGCGAAGCTGGCGCTGATGTCGTCTTTCGACTTCCCGACCTATGCGGCGGCGTTCGGCGATGAGCTGGCTGGGTTCAAGAAGGCGCTACAGGCGCTGTTCGGATATACCGATCATAACGTGCTGGATCTGAAAGGGCGTCGCGTCGAGGTGACCGAACCGATCCGCATCGAGGAGATCGCGCCGGACCTGTCGAGCTTTTCGAACCGCCGGGTTCTGCAGAATGGGCAGATCAACGTGATCGCGGGATCTGGTTGGTACGATGATGTGGTGACGTCGCAGGCGACCTATTCGGTGAGCCAGTCGATGCAGCTGACCTCGGTCGCCAATATCGCCAATATTCCCGTTGGCGCGCGGATCACCGGCACCGGCGTCGGGCGCGAAGTCTATGTGAGGTCGAAGAATAACGGCGCGCAGACGCTGTATCTCTCGCAGCCGCTTTATGGCGGATCTGGGACGCGGACCTATACCTTCACACGTCACCAATATGTGCTGGATTTCTCCGGGATGGAGAAGCTCGACCGGTTCAACATCGCCAATGTGGAATTCCTCTGCAACGGCGCGGCGAGCTGCATCATGCTGGCGCCCGACGGGCAGATGTTCCAGATCCGCGACAGCTATGTGGTGCGACCCAAGGATCGCGCGATCACCTCAATCGGGCGCGGGTGCCAGGACCTGCTGATCGATGGCTGTCAGTTCCTGTCGGACGAGATGCTGGTGCCCGCGCAGGATCGCAAGTCGATGGTGCTGAACGTCAACGCCAATGACAGCAAGATCCGCGACTCACGCTTCGTGCGCTTCGGAACGACCTTCGTGCTGAATGGCTCTGGGCATCTGATCGTCGGTAATCACTGGTTTCAGGGCGACGAGGAAACCAGCGGCGTGCGCGTTGCGGGGCTCGTTTTCACGCAGACCAATGTGCAATCGGCGGTGACCGGAAATTACATCGATAACTCGGTCATCGAATGGACGAATGAACACGATGCCGAGCCGGATTTCGCGAGCGAGTACAGCTTTGGCGGGCTGACCGTGACGGGCAATACCTGCGTGTGCATCAACGTCGCGCCTTGGTTCACGTGGCTCTCGATAAGGCCCTATGGGCCGGGGCATTTCATCCAAAGGCTGAGCGTGACGAACAACGTGTTCAAGTCGCTCAACGGCAGTGTCGACCGGATCGAGAAAATCGATACGAGCTTTGCCGATATCGACCGCTCGCGGGTGCGCAATGTGGTGTTCGAAGGGAATATGTTCAACGGGATCAAAGAGATATCGCAGAACCCGGTGATGGTCGAGGTGAACCAGTCGGCTGCGCAATCGGTCTGGACGGCGGATGCGAGCGAGTACCTGCCCTTCGCGGGCTGGGCGCGCAATGTTCAAGGCCTGATCGCCGAGGGGATGGTGCGAGATAGCTCGGGCGCGCGGATCGACGCAATGCCCTATGTCGCGGTGGAGCAGGGCGCGGCCAAGAACCAGATCACGGTGAACTGGCCGGAGGCGGCGAAGGGGCGGCTGCAAGTCACGCTGCGGATGGATAACCCGATCTGACGGGGTGCTTGGGCTGTGCCGATCCGGGCCGGGCGGACGGATTGGCGATGCGGCGCGTGGGATGAAAGTCTTGCGCGCCGTTTTCATGTCAGGTCCGCAGGCATCAGGCGAAAAGCGCGGCCGAAGCCGCCATTGAGGCTGGCCGAGGTCGGGCGGAGATCGAAGAAAAAGAAATCGGGCAGGTCGATATAAAGCTTCGATTTCGGATGATCGGCGAGCCAGCGGTCGCGCATCGTCGGGAAGGCGGGGGTGTTGCGTTCGACGGCATGGGCTTCGACCTGCAGCGAGAGGCGCGGATGGGTGAGCGGATCGCCTTTTGAGCCGGGCTCTCCCAACAGCAGACTCGCGCGGCGATCCCGCAGAAGGGCTGTCGTATGCGCCGCGAGGCTGGATACGAAGATTAACAGTTCCCCCTGAGGGCCGGGCCCGAGGGCGACGCGGGTCACGACCGGCGCGCCCGTATCCGGGTCGAGCGTGCCGAGCGCCCCGAACCGGGCCTCGCGGATCAGGCGTTGCGCCAAGGCGCGGGCCTCGTCATCCGTCGGGCGAATTGGGTCGGTCGTTGGAGTTGGTTGCGGCATGGGCGACTCCTCGCGGACGTCCTAATGCTAGGACTCAGCCACGCCGTCCGCAATCGACGTCGTCGGCTTTAGGATGACGTAACGACAGATTGCGTACCGAATCACCCCGTGGTGCCATTTTCCCTCTTCTTGGTTGCCGCCTGCTTTTAACCATGAGGTCGATTTTCAGATGCGGGCTCCGCGCGCATGAAACGCTACAGGCAAGCGCTTGATTAAGCGTGACTATTTTCTGCCTCATTTCCGTGCATTTACAGCGTTAGCGCAATCGGTGTCAAAAAATTTACAAAAAAATACAGCGTATAAAGGGGGTTACATGAATCTTAACCTTTGAGTTACAGTGGCGCGGGGTAGAGGGCCTGCACCATGACGCGGGCGACATGCGGACACGCCGTGCCGCAAGGCGAAATTGCTGGGAGGAAACTCATGACTGCGCAAGACAAGGTGACTCAGGTTCCAGAGGTCAAAGAGGTCCCGCCGGGCTTCGAGAACGCCCATGCCGACGCTGCGAAATATCGCGAGATGTACAAGGAATCGATCACCGACCCGGAGAAGTTCTGGGGTCGCGAGGGCAAGCGCCTCGACTGGATCACGCCGTATACCAAGGTGAAGAACACCGATTTCACCTTCGGCCATGTCGATATCAAGTGGTTCGAGGACGGCGTGTTGAACGCCAGCGTGAACTGCATCGACCGCCACCTCGCGACGCGCGGCGACCAGACCGCGATCATCTTCGAGCCTGACGATCCGGAAACCCCGGCGCAGCACATCACCTACAAGGAGCTTTCCGAGAAGGTGAACCGCTTCGCCAATGTGCTTTCGAGCCAGGGCGTGATGCGCGGCGACCGCGTCGTGATCTACCTGCCGATGATCCCCGAAGCGGCTTACGCGATGCTCGCCTGCGCGCGCATCGGCGCGATCCACTCGATCGTCTTCGCGGGCTTCTCGCCCGACGCGCTGGCGAACCGCATCAATGACTCGGGCGCGAAAGTCGTGATCACCGCCGACACCGCGCCCCGCGGTGGTCGCCGCACGCCGCTCAAGGCCAATGCCGACGCCGCGCTGCTGCACTGCTCGGACAAGGTGCGCTGCCTCGTGGTGAAGCATACCGGCGACCAGACCACCTGGATCGACGGGCGCGATGTCGACGTGAAGGCGATGATGGAGAACGTCTCGCCTGATTGTCCGGCGCGTCCGATGAACGCGGAAGATCCGCTTTTCATCCTCTACACCTCGGGTTCGACCGGCAAGCCGAAGGGCGTCGTGCACACGACCGGCGGCTACATGGTCTATGCCGCGATGACGCATCAATACACGTTCGACTACCATGACGGCGACGTATTCTGGTGCACCGCGGATGTCGGCTGGGTCACCGGTCACAGCTACATTGTCTACGGGCCGCTCGCGAATGGTGCGACGACCGTCATGTTCGAAGGCGTGCCGACCTATCCGGACGCGGGCCGTTTCTGGGCCGTGTGCGAGAAACACAAAGTCAACCAGTTCTACACCGCGCCCACCGCGATCCGCTCGCTGATGGGGCAGGGGCCGGAATGGGTCGAGAAATACGATCTGTCCGCGCTCAAGGTGCTGGGCTCGGTCGGCGAGCCGATCAACCCCGAGGCCTGGGCCTGGTACGACAAGTATGTCGGAAAGGGCAAATGCCCGATCGTCGACACGTTCTGGCAGACCGAGACCGGCGGTCACATGCTGACCCCGCTTCCGGGCGCGACGCCCACCAAGCCCGGCTCGGCGACCCGTCCGTTCTTCGGCGTGAAGCCGGTCGTGCTCGACCCGCAGACTGCGGTGAAGCAGGACGAGACCGAGACCGAAGGCGTGCTCTGCATCTCGGACAGCTGGCCGGGCCAGATGCGCACCATCTGGGGCGATCACGAGCGCTTCCAGGAGACCTATTTCAGCCAGTACAAGGGCTATTACTTCACCGGTGACGGCTGCCGCCGCGACAGCGACGGTTACTACTGGATCACCGGCCGCGTCGACGACGTGATCAACGTCTCGGGCCACCGCATGGGCACGGCGGAAGTCGAGTCCGCGCTGGTCGCGCACCAGGCCGTGGCCGAGGCTGCCGTGGTGGGCTACCCGCACGAGCTGAAAGGGCAGGGCATCTACGCCTATGTCACGCTGATGAACGATGTCGAACCTTCCGACGAGCTGCGCAAGGAGCTCGAGAAGTGGGTCCGCACCGAGATCGGCCCGATCGCGAAACCGGACATCATCCAATGGGCGCCGGGCCTGCCGAAGACCCGTTCGGGCAAGATCATGCGCCGCATCCTGCGCAAGATCGCCGAGAACGATTTCGGCAGCCTGGGTGACACCTCGACGCTGGCCGACCCGTCGGTCGTCGATGAGTTGATCGAAAATCGCGGGAACAAGTGATGGCCGACAGCACGACCATGACGCGGACCAAGCCTGCGGTTCTGATCCTTCTCGGCCCGCCGGGCGCGGGCAAGGGCACGCAGGCGCGGATGCTCGAAGAGAGGTTCGGCCTCGTGCAGCTCTCGACGGGCGATCTTCTGCGGGCCGCGGTGTCGCAGGGCACCGAGGCGGGCCTCGCCGCGAAAGCGGTGATGGAGGAGGGCGGTCTCGTCTCGGACGAGATCGTTCTGGCGATCCTGCAAGATCGCATGGCGGAACCGGACGTTGCCAAAGGGGTGATCCTCGACGGGTTCCCGCGCACCGCCGGGCAGGCTGCGGCGCTCGACAGGCTTCTGGAGGAGAACGGCCAGTCGGTGACCGCGGCGATCAGCCTGGAGGTCGACGACGAGGCGATGATCGCCCGCGTCGCCGGCCGCTACACCTGCGCCAAATGCGGCGAGGGGTATCACGACGAGTTCAAACAGCCCGCGGTCGCGGGCGTTTGCGACAAATGCGGCGGCACGGAATTCAAGCGCCGGGCCGACGACAATGCCGAGACGGCGCGCGCCAGGTTGGAGGCCTATCACGCGCAAACGGCACCGCTGATCGCCCATTACAAGGCGCTCGGTGTTCTCGAGGAAATCGACGCGATGGGCTCCATCGACGAGATCGCCTCGGGCCTTGGGTCGATCGTAGAGCGCGTCTCGGCCTGATTTTTGGGGAGGGGCGGGCCCATGAGGGGCCCGTCTGGAGAGAAACTAAAGGGAGTTAGTCTCATGGCGGACAAATCCTCGTCCAACGCCTATTGGAAGGCGAATATCCGGACCATCCAGATCTCTCTGGTGATCTGGTTCATCGTGTCCTTCGGCTTCGGCATCCTGCTGCGCCCTATGCTGGCAGGCATCAAGATCGGCGGCACTGATCTCGGCTTCTGGTTCGCCCAGCAAGGCTCGATCCTCGTGTTCCTGGTGCTCATCTTCACCTATGCGTGGCGGATGAACAAACTGGACCGCGAGCACGGCGTCGAAGAGTAATCTCAGGGAGGAGAGAGGGATATGGATCAGTTTACCCTCAACCTGCTGGTGGTTGGCGCGACGTTCGTGCTCTACATCGGCATCGCGATCTGGGCCCGTGCGGGTTCCACGTCGGAATTCTACGCCGCCGGTCGCGGCGTTCACCCGGTCGTCAACGGCATGGCTACGGGCGCTGACTGGATGTCGGCCGCGTCGTTCATCTCGATGGCGGGCATCATCGCCTTTGGCGGCTACGACACCTCGGCCTACCTGATGGGCTGGACTGGCGGCTACGTGCTGCTGGCCATGCTGCTTGCGCCTTACCTGCGCAAGTTCGGCAAGTTCACCGTGCCGGAATTCATCGGCGACCGTTTCTACTCGCAAACCGCGCGCACCGTGGCCGTGGTCTGCCTTATCGTGGCGTCGATCACCTACGTTATCGGTCAGATGACCGGTGTGGGCGTCGCGTTCTCGCGCTTCCTCGAAGTCGACAACACCACCGGCCTCTTCATCGGCGCGGCGATCGTGTTCCTCTACGCGGTTCTGGGCGGCATGAAGGGCATCACCTACACGCAGGTGGCTCAGTACGTCGTGCTGATCATCGCCTACACGATCCCGGCGATCTTCATCTCGCTGCAGCTGACCGGCAACCCGATCCCGGGCCTGGGCCTGTTCTCGAACGACGTGAACACCGGCGAGCCGATCCTGTCGACGCTGAACGGTCTGGTCTCCGATCTGGGCTTCGCGTCCTATACCGGCCAGCATGACACGATGCTCAACATGTTCCTGTTCACCATGACGCTGATGGTCGGCACCGCCGGTCTGCCCCACGTCATCGTGCGCTTCTTCACCGTTCCGAAGGTCGCCGACGCGCGCTCCTCGGCGGGTTGGGCGCTGGTGTTCATCGCGCTGCTCTATCTCACCGCTCCGGCTGTGGGTGCGATGGCGCGTCTGAACCTGATCTCGACCTTCTACCCCAATGGCGTGAACGAGCCGGCGGTGGAGATGACCGCGATCGAGAACGATCAGAACCTGTCGTGGGTGCGCAACTGGGCCGCGACCGGTCTTCTGTCCTTCGACGACAAGAACGGCGACGGTCGCATCGAGTACAATGCGGGCGACACCAACGAACTGACCGTGAACCGCGACATCATCACCCTCGCCAACCCCGAGATCGCCAACCTGCCGGGTTGGGTGATCGCGCTGGTGGCGGCCGGTGGTCTGGCTGCGGCTCTGTCGACCGCTGCGGGCCTTCTGATGGCGATCTCGTCGGCGGTCTCGCATGACCTGATCAAGTCGCAGATCAACCCGGGCATCTCGGAAAAAGGCGAGCTTCTGGCCGCCCGTATCTCGATGGCCGTTGCGATCGCGATCGCGACCTATCTGGGTCTGAACCCGCCCGGCTTCGCTGCGCAGACGGTGGCTCTGGCCTTCGGTCTGGCGGCGTCGTCGATCTTCCCGGCACTGATGATGGGCATCTTCACGAAGCGCATCAACAACACCGGTGCCGTCGCGGGCATGCTGACCGGCCTGATCACCACGCTGGTCTACATCTTCCTGCACAAGGGCTGGTTCTTCATCCCCGACACCAACATGTTCTCGGATGCGAACCCGATGATCCTCTCGATCAAGTCGACGTCCTTCGGCGTGATCGGTGCGGTCCTGAACTTCATCGTCGCATACTTCGTCTCGAACGCGACGAAAGAGACCCCGGAAGACATCCAGGAGCTCGTCGAATCGATCCGTGTGCCGAAAGGCGCCGGTGCGGCAGTCGACCACTGAGACAGCGGCGCGGGACGGGGGCACCCTCGTCCCGCCCCTCGAAAATCCGGCAGGCGCCCCGGGGGGCGCCGCCACTTCCCGAAGGAAAAGATCATGGCCGCCGATCTGACCCCGATCCTCGCATTTCTCGAAGGCGTCCACCCTTACGACAATCTGCCGCGCAACGAGCTGGAGCGTGTCGCCAGTTCCTTCCGTCGCAGGGAATTGCCCGCCGGGCAGACCGTCTATTCCTATCGCGAGCCGCTCAAGGGCATCTATCTGATCAAGCGCGGATCGGTCGAAGTGACCGACCAGAACGGGGCACTGGTCTCGATCCTCGGTGCGCGCAACACATTCGGTGAGCGCGGTCTGATGCGCGACGGGCTCGCCGCAACCACCGCGCGCACGACCGCCGAGACCGTGCTGCTGGAACTGCCAGTCGACGAATTCCGGGAGCTGTCGCAGAACACTCCCGCCTTCGCGCGGTTCTTCAACCGGGTGCGCGGCGGCGAGAGCCGCACCAACTCCATCGCGACGATGAAGATCGCTGATCTGCTGGCGCAGGAGCCGATGGGCTGCGCGCCGGAGACCACCGTGACCGAGGCCGCGCGGCAGATGCGCGACGCACATATCTCCTCTCTGGGCGTAACCGATGCGAATGGCGCGCTGGTTGGGATCGTCACCGTGCGCGACCTGTCGAACAAGGTTCTGGCCGAGGGGCGCGCACCCGACACGCCGGTAGGCGAGGTGATGACGCCCGATCCGGTGACGCTGACGCCCGACGGGCTGGGGACGGACCTTCTGCATGTCATGCTGGAAAAGCGCGTCGGGCACCTGCCGATCACCGATCGCGGGCGCTTCGTGGGCATGATCACCCAGACCGATCTGACCCGCTTTCAGGCCGTGAGTTCGGCCGTGCTGATCCGCGATGTGGCGGGCGCCGAAACGGTGGCCGAAATGGCCGCCGTCACCGCGCGCATCCCGCAGCTTCTGGTGCAGCTCGTGGGCGGGCATCACGCCCATGAGGTCATCACGCGGCTGATCACCGATATCGCCGATGCAGTCACGCGCCGGCTGCTGAAGATGGCCGAAGAGACGCTGGGGTCGCCGCCTGTGCCCTATCTCTGGATGGCCTGCGGCTCGCAGGGCCGACAGGAGCAGACAGGCGTCTCCGATCAGGACAACTGCCTGATCCTCGACGATGCGGTGACCGAGGCTGATATGGAGTATTTCCGCCAGTTCGCGAAGATCGTCTCGGATGGTCTGGACGCCTGCGGTTACGTCTATTGCCCGGGCGACATGATGGCGACGAACCCGCGCTGGTGTCAGCCGGTCCGGGTCTGGCGGGACTATTTCAACGGCTGGATCGCCAAGCCGAACCCCGAGGCGCAGATGCTGGCCTCGGTGATGTTCGACCTGCGCGCGATCGGCGGCAACGGGGCGACGCTGTTCCAGCAGTTGCAGGAAGAAACCTTGGCGAAGGCGGCGAAGAACTCGATCTTCGTGGCGCATATGATCGCCAACAGCCTCAAGCATCACCCGCCGCTGGGCCTGATCCGGGGCTTCGCCACGATCCGCTCGGGCGAGCATCGCAACCACATCGACATGAAGCATAACGGCGTCGTGCCGGTGACCGATCTGGCCCGCATCTATGCGCTTCAAGGCCGCCTGCCCGAAGTGAACACCCGCGCCCGTCTGATCGAGGCCGAGCATGCCGGCGTGCTGAGCCATTCCGGCGCGCGCGATCTGGTCGAGGCCTATGATCTGATCGCGTCGATGCGACTGGAGAACCAGGCGCATCTCGCGCGCTCGGGGCGCAAGCCCGACAATTATCTTGCGCCGTCGGACCTGTCCGATTTCGAACGCTCGCATCTGCGCGATGCCTTCGTGGTGGTGCGCACCATGCAATCCGCCGCCGGTCACGGCAAAGGCGCGATGAGCTGAGGAGAGCTTATGACGAACGATTTCATCTCGACCATCGCCGCGGGCCTGCTGGCCGCCCTCGTGGTCTTTCTGCTGTCGCATCTGAGCAAGCGGATCCGCGGCGAGAAGCTGCCGAAATGGGTGATGCCGGCAGCAATTGGCGCGGCGCTGATCGGCTATACGATCTGGAGCGAATATTCGTGGTTTCCCGAAATGCGCTCCGAGATGCCCGACACGGTCGTCGTGCTGCAGAAGATCGACGAAAGCGTGCCGTGGCGGCCCTGGACCTACCTTGTGCCGATGGTCACGCGTTTCATGGCGGTTGATGGCGGCAAGGTGGAACATCCCGTCGCGGGCAAGCCGGAACTGGTCGAGACCGATCTGCTGCTGATCGGACGCTGGCAGAATCTGCAGACGGTGCCGACGGTCTATGACTGCAAGACCGACAGCCGCGCTGATCTGGTGAACGGGGCCACGCTGTCGAAAGACGGAGAGCTGTCGGGCGGCGGTTGGCTGAAGCTCACGCCCGACGACCCGGGGCTGAAAGCGGTATGCGCAGGAGGATGAGACCATGCCGGGGGGGAGGAAACATCGCGTCCTGATCGTGGAGGACGAGGACAATATCGCGATCGCGCTCGACTACCTGATGAGTCGCGAGGGCTACGAGCATGACCGGATCGACACCGGGCGCGGCGCGCTGGAGAAGATCCGCGAGACCCGTCCCGATCTGGTCCTTCTCGACGTGATGCTGCCCGAAGTGTCGGGCTATGAGATCTGTGAAGGCGTGCGCGCCGACAAGGGCCTCGGCGATGTGAAAATCCTGATGATGACCGCGCGCGGCTCCGCGATGGAGCGCCGCAAGGGGCTCGCGCTCGGAGCTGACGGGTTCATCGCCAAACCCTTCGAACTGCGCGAATTGCGCGAGGAGGTCCACCGCATTCTCGACGGGGAGACGGCCTGATGGATCTCACCCGGCTCTCCCTGCGCACCCGGGTGTTCCTGTTCTTCGCCGCGCTCGCGCTCGGCAATCTCGCGGCGCTGGTGGCGGGGTTGTGGTTCGGCTTCACCCGGCTTGGCGATCCCGATTTGCTACGCGCTATGGTGATCGGCGGCACGGTCGCGGGCTTCGCGATCCTTGGGCTGATCGCCTGGATCTGGTTTCTGTTCGACGAGAACGTGGCCAAACCGATCGAGCGGCTCTCGGGGATGCTGCGCGCCCGCACCACCGCCGAGATCGAGGGCGAGATGGATGTCGATATCGCGCGCCATCTGGGCGATCTGGCTCCCGCCGCGGCCTCCGTCACGCGTCATCTGTCGGAGACCCGCAACGCCCTGACCGAAGCCGTTCAGCGCGAGACGACGCGGCTCGCGCAGGAGAAGGAGCGGCTCGAGGCGCTCCTGTCGGATGTGCCGGTGGGCGTGTTGCTCTGCACGGCCGATCATCAGCTGGCCTTCTATAACGGGCAGGCGGTGGAGCTCTTGGGCTCGGCCCATGCGCCGGGGCTCGATCGGCGCGTTTTCGATTACCTCAACCAGCCGCCCATCGCCCATGCCTATGAGCGTCTTCTGGCGACGGAAGACCCCGATGCGGCCTCGGATCTGCTGTGTTCGACCAAGGCGGAGGGGCGCGTGCTCGCCGCCCGGATGCGGCTGCTGTCGGAGGGTGAGGATCACTACGTCTCGAAGCGCCCGGGCTACGTGCTGACGCTGCGCGACGTCTCGGGCGACATGGCCGCTCATGCGCAGCGCGAGCAGTTGATGGATGAGCTGTTCGACCGCATCCGCCGCCCGGCCGCCGCGCTGCAATCGCTGATCGGGGTCCTGACCGCCGACGACGGCCCCGCCCCGGGTCCGGAGCGGGACCGGGTTCGCGAGGCCGCCAATTCCGAGGCGCATCACCTCTCCGCCGCGATCCACGAATTTTTCGAGCGCCACGAGGCGAACCGCGCCGATTGGTGGCCGCTCGCGATGATCCGCGCCTCCGATCTGGGGCAGGCGGTGGCCGCGCGGGTAGCCGCCGAAGGGGGAGCGATCCTCCCGGTCACGGCCGCGCTGATGCTGCGCTGCGAGGGGTTCGAGATGGTCGCGCTTCTGGCGGGTCTGGTGCGTCGCCTGACCGACCGGCGCGACTTCCGGCTGGAGATTACAGAGGACGGCCCCGGCGCGCTGATCGCGCTGGAATGGGAAGGCGCTCCGCTTCCGATCGGAGAGCTGGAGCGCTGGCTTGCCGAACCGCTCGACACCGGGCTGGAAGATGTGACCGGGCACCGGGTGCTCACCACCCATGCCGCCGAAATCTGGCCCGAGAAGCTGGGCGACACGCGTGCGCGCCTGTGTATCCCGCTCCGCGAGGCGCGCCATGTCACCAAACGCCCGAAGCCGGTGCCGCGCGCGGTGGTCTACGATTTCGACCTGCTTGCGCGCGAGCGCGTCGCCGAGATCGCCGACACGCCACTGACCGATCTGACCTATGTCGTGTTCGACACCGAGACGACCGGCCTGCTGCCCACCGAGGGCGATGAGATCGTCCAGATCGCCGCGGTCCGGATCGTCAACGGGCGGCGGATCGATACCGAGGTCTTCGACACGCTCGTCGATCCCAAACGCCCGATTCCGCCCGGCTCGACCGAGGTGCATGGCATTTCGAATGCGATGGTCGAAGGCGCGCCCGATATTGCCAAGGTGGGGCGCGACTTCCATCGTTTCGCCGAGGGCGCGGTGCTGATCGCGCATAACGCGCCCTTCGACATGGAATTCCTGCATCGCAAGGAAGGCGCGATCGGAGAGCGGTTCGATCATCCGATCCTCGACACGGTGCTGCTGTCGGCGGTGGTGTTCGGGCAGTCGGAGAGCCACACGCTCGACGCGCTGACCCACAGGCTTGGCATCACCATCCCGGAGGAGGCACGCCACACCGCGATCGGCGATACGGTCGCGACGGCGGATGCTTTCCTGAAGATGCTGCCGGCGCTGCAGGCGCGGGGGTTGCGGACGTTCGGCGAATTGGTGGCGGAGCTGCGCAAGCACGGGCGGCTGCTCAAGGATCTGAACGGGTAGGGGGCTCTGCCCCCACCTCCTCCGGAGAGCCCCCGGATATTTGGGCCAAGGCGAAGTGCGGCCGCGCCCCTGATGTCAGAGAATCTCGAGAACGGTTTCCGGCGGGCGGCCGATGCGGGCCGCAGTGTCGGTCAGCACCAAGGGGCGCTCGATCAGCTTCGGGTTGGCGGTGAGCGCCGAGAGGATTTCGTTCTCGCCGGCCTCCTTGGAGAGGTCTGTATCCTTCCAGCGGATCAGGGCGGAGGCGGGCTGGCCGAGCTTCATCAGCGCGTCCTGCAGTTCGACCATGGTCGGCGGCTCTTTCTGGTAGTCGCGCACCGCAGGCGCGATCCCGCGCGCTTCGAGAAGTTTCAGCGTCTCGCGCGATTTCGAGCAGCGCGGATTGTGCCAGATCGTTACAGCCATTTGTCTCTCCCGGTGCCGATCGCCTCGGAAACGCTGGCGAAGCCGTCGCGTTCCAGAAGGGCGTCGAGGCCGCGTACGATATCTGCAGCGAGCGAGAGGCCGGAGAACACCATCGCGGTGTAGAGCTGCACCGCCGAGGCGCCCGCGCGGATTTTCTCGTAGGCCTGCTCGGCAGAGCCCACGCCGCCAACACCGATCAGCGGCAGGGCGCCCGCAGTATGCCGCGAGAGCTGGGCCAGAACGCGGGTCGATTTCTCAAACAACGGTGCGCCGGACATGCCGCCCTGATCGGAGGGGTTGGGCGAGGTCAGCCCCTCGCGCGAAAGCGTCGTATTGGTCGCGATGATCCCGTCGATCCCGCTTTCCAGCGCGACCTCGGCGATCTCGGCCAGTTCCTCGGCGCTCAGATCGGGGGCGATTTTCAGGAAGACCGGGATACGCCGCGCGAGGCCGTCGCGGGTCTCGATCACGCCTGCCAGCAGCGCCGCCAGCGCGGCTTTGCCCTGCAGGTCGCGCAGCTTCTCGGTGTTGGGCGAGGAGACGTTGACCGTTGCGAAATCGATATGCGGGCCGGCATGGGCCAGAACGGTCGCGAAATCTTTCGCGCGGTCGGCGGCGTCCTTGTTGGCGCCGAGATTTAGGCCTACCGGAATGCCCTGGGGGCGCTTTGCCAGCCGCTCGGTGATCGGCTCCATGCCCTGATTGTTGAAGCCGAAGCGATTGATCGCGGCGCGGTCAGCGGGCAGCCGCCAGAGGCGCGGAGGCAAGTTGCCTTCCTGCGCGCGCGGCGTCGCGGCGCCGACTTCGATGAAGCCGAAGCCCGCGCGCATCAGCTGCGGCACGGCCTCGGCGTTCTTGTCGAAGCCGGCCGCAAGGCCCACCGGGTTCAGAAGCGACATCCCCGCCAGATCGGTTTTCAGCCGGGGCGAAGTGATCGGGCCGGGCAGGGGCGCGAGCCCCATTCGCAACGCGCGCAGCGACAGGCCATGCGCCTTTTCCGGGTCGATCTTGTGAAAAACCGCGAGGCCCGCACGCTCGATCAGGGTGGTCACGACATTTCCTTCGGGAAGATATGGCCCGCAGCGCCCAGGGGCAGGGCGTGGTCCCAGACGACTTCGCTGAGATTCAGCGGGCGGTAAAGATGCGGGAAGAGCTGATCGCGGCGCGAAGGTTCCCACTTCAGATCGGCGCCCATCGCGGTGGAGTCGAAGGCGACCAGCACCAGATCGGATTCGCCCGCGAAATGTTTCGCAGCCGTTTCGACGACCTGATCGGCGGTGGAGAAATGGATATAGCCGTCCGCGAGGTCGACCGGAGCGCCGAGCGTGTGCCCGGCTTCGCGAAATGCATCCCATTCGGGGCGACGGAGGATTTTGTAAATCAACATGGCTTTCCCTTGCCCGAAAACGCGCCGTCCGGTCAAGCGTGGGGCTTGCGCCGCGCGCGTGGCGGCATAGCTTTGTGCCATGTGCGGACGTATGGCCAACACTCTTCCTGTCGATGCGATGGCGCGTCTGTTCAAGGCGGTGCCCGGCAATGACGTGCCCGATGGCGAGCGGTTCAACATCTGCCCGACCCAGAGCCTGCCGGTCTGCGTCTCCGGTGAGGGGCAGCGGCAGTTGCGGGCGATGCGCTGGGGCTTCATCCCGCATTGGTACAAGACGCCGACCGACGGGCCATTGCTGATCAATGCGCGCTCGGAGACGGTGGCGGAGAAGCCCGCCTTCCGGGCGGCGATCCGGTCGCGGCGCTGCCTGATCCCGGCGGATGGCTTCTATGAATGGCATCGCGAGGGGGAGGCGAAGCTGCCTTTCTACGTTTCGCGCAGGGACGGGGCGCCGATGGTGTTCGGCGGGCTCTGGCAGGACTGGGAGAAGGGCGGCGAGTTGCTGACGACCTGCGCCATCGTGACGGTGCCGGCAGGCCCGACGCTCGCCCCGATCCATCACCGCGAGCCGCTGGTCCTCGAAGAAGCCGACTGGGCGAAATGGCTGGGCGAGGAGGGCCATGGCGCGGCGACACTGATGCAGCCCAGGCCCGAGGGCATCCTGCAGGCGTGGCGCGTGGGCCAAGAGGTGAACTCGAACCGCGCCTCCGGGGCGGGTTTACGCGAACCGTTTGCCAATCCCGCTTGAATGGCGCGGCGTGGACCGCTAAGGAGAGGCCAGAGTGCGGGTGTAGCTCAATGGTAGAGCCGCAGCCTTCCAAGCTGAAGACGTGGGTTCGATTCCCATCACCCGCTCCATTTTCCCCAAGATCACTGTGATACGCGTCTTCGAGACGAAAAAACCGCCCGAGGGACGATCGGGCGGCTTCAGCCGTTCGGGATGTGCGGGGTGCGCAATGCTGCGCTCATTTGGTCAGGATCAGCTTGCCCGCCTTGGTGATGCGCAGCGTATAGACCTGACCGTCCAGCACGATATGGGCGAGGTTGCCCTTGCCGGTCAGCACCTCCGCGTCATGGACGGGCAGAGCGTTGGCGAAGCTTTCATTGATGCTCATCTCTGGCCTCCCTCGATCCGGTCGAGCGTCGCTTCGAGCGCGCTTTGGCCCGGCGGGAAACCGCTGCACAGCGCCTCGACGATGTCGCGCAGGCTCAGCGGGGGGGCGGTATCAACATGCGTGTCGGCCCGGTATCGGGGGCCGGGGGAAGAGGGGCGTTTCATCTCCGGTCTCCATCTCGCGATATGCGGCTCGTCGGGGATCGACTGGCTGATGGAAATAACCTGAGTGAAATTATCGGAATTGTAAAGGCGATTCTTTTACTAGGGAATTGCGCAGGGTGCTCTGCGCCCGCGCAGAGATAACGGGGGAACCGTTCGGAATCAGTTTGAGGGGCGGATCAGAACCACTGGCCTGGTTCGATCAGACCCAGATCCATGAGTTGCTGGCTCGACCAGTTGAAGCGCTCGGAATTGACCCAAGTGAAGCTGTGCACGTCATAGGTCGAGCCGGGATTGAACTTCAGCGCCTTCGCCACCCGGAACGAGGCGGTGGCACAGGTCAGGTTATGGTGCCATGGGCAGGAATAGGTGTTGTATTCCTCGTCGTTGAACGTGTGATCGGGGCGCAGCTTCAGGCCGGGCTTGGCGCGGAACAGGGCGATCCGGTCGATCTTGCGGCGCTCGGCGGGGACGTGCTCCTCAAAACGCCAGCGCAGCCCCCCGAAGAAATCGAGCTGTCGCTCCTTCGGGTGGTCGTGGTTCTCGGGATCGAGCCGGGCGAGCGCGTAATAGCCCGCCTTGTCGAACATCGCGTTCTCGGTATCGACGCCGTTCGGATGCGCCTCCAGATCGCCGGTATAGAGGTCGATCACATAGCTCAGCATCGAGGCGCGGCGTTCTTCGGTGTGGAAGCTCAGCACCTCGCCGATCGTGCGGCTCTCGCAGAAGGGGAAGAACAGGTATTCAGCGTTGAAGCAGTAATAGAGCCACGTTCCGGCGGGCACGGCAGCGATGATCGGGTTGATCGCGAGAGGGGCTGCGTCGCGGCGGTTCAACTCGAAATCGATGCGGTGGATTTTCGTCGGGCTGTCGGCGGCCAGATCGTCCGGCAGGTCCATCGCGGCATGGCCCAGAACCAGCAGCACCGGAAACCCGAGGTCGATATGGTGGTGGATCGTACTCTCCAACTCGACCCCGTCCTCGGCTAGGATCACGCAGACCGGGCCTTTGGAAAGCGCTGCGCTCTGACGGGTGAGAAAATCGATCAGCGAGGAATATTTCATGCCCGATTTAGCCCTTTCGCGGGGTCTTCGGTCGCAGGATCGGGGAAGGCCCGCATGAAATCAAGCCTTTACGTCCCGCGCCATGCGCGACCTTGCGGGAAAGGGCGGTTTGGCTGTATCAGGCCCGCTGGAAAGACGCGCGAGGATTGGCATGAGCGACGCTCCGAAAAAGCTGCATATCAAAACCTATGGCTGTCAGATGAACGTCTATGACAGCGAGCGCATGGCCGAGGCCATGGGCGCCAAGGGCTACGAGCTGACCGACGATGTGGGCGCGGCGGATATGGTGCTGCTCAACACCTGCCATATCCGCGAGAAAGCGGCCGAGAAGGTCTATTCCGATCTTGGGCGCCTGCGTCCGTTCAAGGAGGCCAAGCCCGACCTGAAGATCGGTGTCGCGGGCTGCGTCGCGCAGGCCGAGGGCGACGAGATTTTGCGGCGCTCGGATCTGGTGGATCTGGTCGTGGGCTCGCAAAGCTATCACAAGCTGCCCGAACTGGTCGCCCGCACCGACAATGGCGCGCGCCCCGTCGAGACCGAGTTTCCGCTGGAAGACAAGTTCGACCATCTGCCCGCGCGCCCCGTGCAGGCGCGCCCGACCGCATTTCTGACCGTGCAGGAAGGTTGCGACAAGTTCTGCGCCTTCTGCGTGGTGCCTTATACGCGGGGGGCCGAAGTTTCGCGCCCTGCAGAGAAAATCCTGCGGGAGGCGCAGGCGCTGGTCGAGAAAGGCGTGCGCGAGATCACGCTCTTGGGTCAGAACGTCAACGCCTATCACGGCGAGGGAGAGGGCGGTGACTGGTCGCTCGCGCGGCTTGCCCGGTCGCTCGCCAAGATCGATGGGCTGGAGCGTATCCGCTACACCACTTCGCACCCGAATGACATGGAAGACGATCTCATCGCGGCCCATGGCGACGAGCCGAAGCTGATGCCCTATCTTCATCTGCCGGTGCAATCTGGGTCGGACAAGATCCTCAAGGCGATGAACCGCAAGCATACGGCGGAAAGCTATATCCGCCTGATCGAGCGTATCCGCGCCGCGCGCCCCGACATCGTGATCTCGGGCGATTTCATCGTGGGCTTCCCCGGCGAGACCGATCAGGATTTCGAGGACACGATGTCGCTGATCCGGGAGGTCAATTACGGCATGGCCTATTCGTTCAAATACTCGCCGCGCCCGGGCACGCCCGCGGCTGGCGCGAAAGGCGCGGTGCCTGCCGAGGTCGCGGACGCGCGGCTGCAAGAGCTTCAGGCGCTTCTGACCTCGCAACAGCGGGCCTGTCAGGAGAGCATGATCGGGCGCGAAGTTAACGTGCTCTTCGAGAAGCCCGGTCGTCTGGACGGCCAGTGGGTCGGCAAATCCGATTACCTGCAGGCGGTCCATGTCTCGGGCGAGGGGCTCGGTCCCGGCGTCCTGGCGAAGGTGCGGATAACCGGTACGGCGCCAAATTCGCTGGCGGGCGAGCTGATCTGAGCGCGCAACGCGTCACTGCATCAATTGAAAAGGGCCGCGTCATCCGCGGCCCTTTCTTGTTGGAAGCCTTCGCCGATCAGTTCGGGCCGGGCGGATCGTTCGCGATCGCTTTCAGAAGCTCTTTGCGCAGACCTTCCGGGTTGCCCACGAGGCTCTCGTTTCTGCAGATTTGCGTCGCGAGGCCGTTCGCATCGCCGTAATCGTAGCCGAACGCCACAAGGTCATCGACGAAGCTGCCCTGCGGGTGATCCCAGATCGTCTCGCGCCAAGGGCCACGGAAGCAATCGATATGAATCTGTTGCTTGCGGGTCGGGCCGCAGACGGTCTTGTTGTTGACGTGATCGCGCCCCACCGGGCCGGTGTAGCAGCTCGTACCGGCCTGGGCGGCGCCAGCGAATGCCATACCGGTGAGCAGCGCGGCGGCGGTGATTGCAATGGTCTTCATCTTCAGAGACTCTCCTGATCGGGCAGCGGAATAACATAGGTGCTCGTGATCCTTCCGACCCGAGCACCATCTGCCCGCAGTTTGCCCAGATTGAACCCAAATTGGCGAGAGTTTGTCGATATTTGCCGGGCATGTGAAAACAATGCCAGGAAAAACATGGAGGATGTTTAGCCTTCCGCGACAGTTTTCCCGCTAAGGTTGTGTAAAGCTTGCCTTTTCCTACGCGATTCTGCGTCTTTGACGGGCCCTCGGCGGCTTGGCGATTCGGGGTTGTCGCGCGGGGCAACCGTGCCACGGATGTTCGACCCGCTCAGCGACTTGCGTACCAGATCGACCCGTCTTTGCCTAAAAAACAGGCGAAGTGACCATACGGAACCGCGCTTGGGTTTTTTCGTTTCAGTTTGATGAAATTCGATACCTCGCCTAGGAGGGCGGGAAACCAGTGCTTGCGTGAATCCCCCAAGGCAGGCACCATATCTTTACCAAACCAGCTAGGGAGACTCTGTATTTGGGCTTCAGCGCGATCACACCCCCGCCTCGCTCTCAGGATGCTCACGAGACGCTTCTTGAGTTCCCCAACAACCGGCTGCTGATCGATCTTTGCGGTGAATTCGACCGCAATCTGGCCCAGATAGAGCACAAGCTGCAGGTTCACATCCTCCGGCGCGGCAATCAGCTGGCCGTGGTGGGCGAGCCGGAGGCGCAATCGCAGGCCGCCGCCGTGCTGCATCAGCTGTATCAGCGCTTGGAACAGAACAAGCAGATCGACGCCGAAGAGGTGGATGCCGCACTGCGCATGGCCGATCTGGGTGGCACCGGGACCACGGTGGACGAGCAGCTCGAGATGTTCGAGGCGGGCAAGTTCGAGATTCGCACCCGCAAGAAGCAGGTCGAGCCGCGCACCGAGGCGCAGAAGGCCTATGTGAAGCACCTCTTCGAGCACGAGCTGGCCTTCGGGATCGGGCCGGCGGGCACCGGCAAGACCTATCTCGCCGTGGCTGTGGGCGTGACCATGCTGATCGGCGGGCATGTCGACAAGATCATCCTGTCGCGTCCGGCCGTCGAGGCGGGCGAGCGTCTGGGCTTCCTGCCCGGCGACATGAAGGACAAGGTCGATCCCTACATGCAGCCGCTCTACGACGCGCTGAACGACTTCCTGCCCGCCAAGCAGCTCGCGAAGCTGCTGGAAGAGAAGCGGATCGAGATCGCGCCGCTCGCCTTCATGCGCGGGCGCACGCTGTCGAACGCCTTCGTGGTGCTCGACGAGGCGCAGAACGCCTCGACCATGCAGATGAAGATGTTTCTGACCCGCCTGGGCCAAGGCTCGCGGATGGTTATTACCGGCGACCGATCGCAGGTGGACCTGCCGCGCGGGATGCCTTCGGGACTGCAGGATGCCGAGCGTATCCTCGGCCATGTCGAGGGGATCAGCTTCAACTACTTCACAGCGAAAGACGTGGTGCGTCACCCGATGGTCGCGAAGATCATCGACGCCTACGATCAGGCGGAAGGCACCTGAAGCCGGGAGGCTTTAACGAAGAATTAGTGATTTGCCCGCGCCTCGGCGCGGGCATTTCGCTGTGTGGTGACGTGTCTGGAAATCTGACAAAGGGCCGCGCCTGACCCTCGAGAGGGCGCTTTGTCTTGCAAGGCCGCATGATATCCGAACGCGCGAGGATATCGCCAATGCGCCGTCCCCGGGGGCGGTCGCCCCCGCACGGGGCCAACGAAAAACGCCCGGCCATTCGGACCGGGCGTTTTCAAATTCCATCGCGAAGACCTCAGTCTTCCTTCTTGCCTTCCAGCGCCTCGATGCGGGCCTTCAGCGCGGCGTTCTCTTCGCGGGCTTTCTGCGCCATCGTGCGGACCGCGTCGAACTCCTCGCGGGTCACGAGGTCACGGTCGGCGAGCCACCGGTCCATCCAGCTTTTCATCGCCGTCTCGGCCTCGTCCTTCGCGCCTTGGGCCACGCCCATCGCGTTGGTCATAAGCTTGGACATCTCGTCGAACATCTTGTTGGGCGGCTGCATCGGCATCCCCTTGCGGTCAATTTCTGCTTCCCTGACTATATGGGCCGCGTCGGTGCCGCTGGCAAGGTTGACTTCCCGGCCCGCGCAGGGCTTTCTCGCGGCGATTTCTGACAGGAGACCGCCTTGCTGCCTCTGGCCATTCCCTTCCCGCAATTCGATCCGGTCGCCCTTACGATCCCCGGTCTGGGCCTGCCGATCCGCTGGTATGCGCTGGCCTATATCGCGGGGCTGATCGCGGGATGGCGGATCATCGTGGCGCTGATGAAGCGCGATACGCTCTGGCCGACGAACAGCGCGCCGATGGCGCCGGGCAAGGTCGAGGACCTGCTGACGGCGGTGATCGTGGGTGTGGTGCTGGGCGGGCGGCTCGGTTTCATCTTGTTCTACGAGCCTGCATGGTATCTGGCGCATCCGCTCGACATCGTGAAAGTCTGGCAGGGCGGCATGTCTTTCCATGGCGGTTTCCTGGGCACACTGGTCGCGGGCTGGTGGTTCGCGCGCCGTCACCACGTGCCGAAGCTGCAACTCGCCGACGCGATGGCGTTGGTGGCGCCGATCGGGCTGTTTCTCGGACGGATCGCCAACTTCATCAAGCCGGAGCTTTGGGGGCGTCCGACGAACGTGCCGTGGGGCGTGATCTTCCCCGGTGAACTGGCGCAGACCTGCCTCGGGATCGCGGGGCAGGTGGACGGGTCTTGCGCGCGCCATCCCTCGCAGCTCTACGAGGCGGGGCTCGAAGGGCTGCTGCTGGGACTGATCCTCTGGGGGCTGGTGAAGTTCGGCCGTTCGCTGAAGCGTCCCGGGCTGAGCCTCGGCGTCTTCCTGATGGGCTACGGAGCCGCGCGCGCCTTCGTGGAGCTGTTCCGGCAGGGCGATCCGCAGTTCGTGACCCTCGGCAATCCCTATGGCCACGTGATCCGCTTCACGGACGGTTGGGGGCTGACGATGGGGCAGGTGCTGTCGCTGCCGATGATCGCGGTGGGGTTGTATTTCGTGATCCGCGCACTGCGCGCGCCGAAAGCATCGTGACCCCGCTGGGCGACATCCTTGCCGCGCAGATCGCGGCGGAGGGGCCTATGCGGCTCGACCGCTATATGAGCATCTGCCTGCTGCATCCCGAACATGGCTATTACGCGACCCGCGATCCGTTCGGGCGCGCGGGCGATTTCATCACCGCGCCGGAGATTTCCCAGATGTTCGGCGAGATGCTGGGCCTGTGTCTGGCGCAAGCATGGCTCGATCAAGGGCGGCCTACGCCGTTCATCTTGGCCGAGGCTGGGCCGGGGCGCGGCACGCTGATGGCCGATATGCTGCGCGCGATGAAGGCGGTGCGCGGGATGGTGGACGCGGCAGAGGTGCATCTGATCGAAGCCTCGCCGACCCTGCGCGAGATTCAGAAGCAGAAGCTCGCGCCGCATCAGGTGGTGTGGCATGAGACCATCGACGACCTGCCAGACTCCCCCCTGTTCCTCGTAGCGAACGAGTTTCTTGACGCGCTGCCGATCCGGCAGTTCCAACGGGTCGAGCAGGGCTGGGCCGAGCGGCAGATCGGATTGTCCGACGAGGGCGCGCTGACCCCCGGCCTCGCCCCGCCCACGCGATTCGAGGCTCTGGAGCCGCGCATGGCTGACACCGTGCCGGGCAATGTGGTCGAGACCTGTGCCGCTGCGGTGAGTTTCACTGAAAGGCTCGCAGCGCGGATCGCGCGCCAAGGCGGCGCGGCGTTGCTGATCGACTATGGCAACTGGCATTCCAAGGGCGACACGTTTCAGGCCCTCAAGGCGCATGAACCCGTCGATCCCTTCGCGACACCGGGTGAGGCGGACCTGACCGCCCATGTCGATTTCGAACCTCTGGCGCAGGCGGCGCACAGGGTCGGGGCCAAGGTGTCGGCGATGACCGCGCAGGGCCTTCTGCTGGAGCGGCTGGGCATCACGGCGCGGGCGCAGCGCCTCGCGCAGGCGTTATCCGGGGCCGCGCGCGAGACCCATATCGCCGCGCATCGCCGCTTGACCCATCCCGAGGAAATGGGTCACCTGTTCCAAGCTCTCGCACTGGTGGCGCCGAATGCGCCGCTGCCGCCGGGCTTCGACCCAAACACCGACTGAGCCATTGGGGGGCACGATGTCGACGATGCTCGAAATTCTGACCTCACCAGCCCTGGGGGCGGTGAAGCACGCCTTCTTCACCCGCAAGGGCGGGGCGTCCTCGGGCATTTTCGCCGGGCTCAACTGCGGCCCCGGTTCGTCGGACCAAAGCGAGGCGGTGCGCACAAATCGGGCCCGCGCCGCAGACGCGTTGGGGGTTGAGCTGAACGCGCTGCAGGGCGTCAATCAGGTGCATTCGCCCGATGTCGCAGTGATCGAAGAAATCACCGATCCGCCGCCGCGCGCCGATGCGGCGGTGACCAAGGTGCCGGGCATCGCAATCTCGATCCTGACCGCCGACTGCCAGCCGGTGCTGTTCTCGGACCCGAAAGCGGGCGTTATCGGCGCGGCCCATGCGGGCTGGCGCGGCGCGATGGAGGGGGTGCTGGAGAACACGCTCGACGCGATGGAGCGTCTGGGCGCGCATCGCGAGGACATCACCGCGGTGATCGGGCCGTGCATCTCGGTCCATTCCTACGAGGTCGGCGAGGACTTCATGGAGCAGTTCCTGATGGAAGACATGGATTACAGCCGGTTCTTCTCGCCCGGACCCTCGGGCAAGCCGCATTTCGACCTGCCGAGCTTCTCGCTGCACCGGCTGCGCGAGGCGGGCGTCGGCGAGGCGGGATGGATGCGTCGCTGCACCTACCAGGAGCCCGAGCGCTTCTATTCCTACCGCCGCGCGACCCATGCGGGGGAGGCCGATTACGGGCGCCTGCTCTCGGCGATCCGCCTCTGATCGATCTGGGGGGCGCGGGCGGCGCGCCGCCCGCACATGAGATAGCTCTGAAACAATCGGCCTTGCCGCATTCGTTCGTTTCCTTGCGCGAAAAATTCCCACTCTCGCCCCATGCTGGCCCCATTGCGCGGTCACAACAGTCCTGAACCGGATCGAAGACGATCCTGAGACGAGGGGACAACAACGTGAACAAGCAACAACCGACCCGCCGCTGGATGAAAACCGCGCTGGACTCCGCAAGTAAATGCGACACGCCGATGCCGTGGGCGCGCAATGCGCGCAGCGCACAGACGCGTCGCACGGCGGCGGCCGCGCCGCGGAGGGTCGGCGCCGCACAATGATCTCCCTTCTCGCAACGCGATCGCAATTGGTCATGCGGATCGCAATGCGAGACTTGGCCGGGCGCTGCCACGCCCGGCCATTTTCATCACCCGCTTCCAGTGCCTCTGGAGGCGGGTGATTCGCTTTGAATGTGGTGAGACTGTGGCGGTTTGTGCGCGCCCGGGAAACCTGCCGTTAGGGCAGGTCTCGACTGCTCGGGGATCGTGAGACAATCGCATCAAAAATTTGACGGGGTCACCGGTTTTAGCCATGTTGTGAGCGTCTCTCTGCAACCGGTGGGGGCCGATGCAGCCGTGAGAAGACCGAAAGGCCTATCGCATGAATCTACCCCACCGGACGGCAGCGGCCGCGCTCCGTCCCGACAGTTCCGAACCGCCTCTGCCGCGCCCTTTGCGTGCGAGCCCGAATGCGCCGAAACGCGCCCTGCGCGCCTCCGCGATGACGCGCCGTTATGCCGCGTGGTGGCTGGAGGCAGATGGGTTCATCGAGGAAACCTCCCGCGTCGCCCCGGCGATTCCGTTGTTCGAGGAGGCGTTCTCTGCCTTGGCGCGCGGCGCTGTGATCGCGACCGAGGAGGGCCCCGTCTCGATTGAGGATGTGGTGCCCGGGATGCGCGTCCTGACCGCCGACGAGCGGGTTGAGACCGTCACCTGGAAAGGGTCGATGACGATGTTCCCCGCCGCGAAGGACAAGGCCGCGGGGATGATCCGCGTCACCGCCGAGGCATTCGGGCATGGTCGTCCGTCGCAGGATCTGGTGTTGGGCCCCCATGCGCGGATTTGCCTGCGCGACGCGCGGCTGCGCGCGCGTCTGGGGATCGAGGCGGCCTATGCGCCGATTGCGGCTTTCGTCGACGGGGTGAGCGTGATCGAGGTCGCGCCGATCTCGCCGGTCTCCGCCTATCACCTGGTGCTGGAGCATCACGGCTCGCTCAAGGTTGGCGGCATGGAGGTCGAGAGCTTCCACCCAGGCGAAGGCTTCGAGCGGACGATCGATCCTCGGATGGCGGAACTGTTCCTCGCGCTGTTTCCGCAGATGGACAGGCTGCGCGAGTTCGGCCCGCTCGCCGCACCGCGGCTGACCCGGTTCGAGGTGGAAGACATGCTGATCTGAGCGAGAGCCTGCAAGGGGTAAAGGCTCCGGTCGGAGTTGACGGCGCTCGTGGGGAGCCGGTCACGGAAAACGCCGCGCGTTGAGAACCTCGCGCGGCGTTTTTTGTTGCGGGTCGGGGAGGGGGCTCTGCCCCCGCGCTTGCGCGCCCCCCGGGATATTTCAATCAAGGAGAAGTTCAGGCCTCCTCCATCGCCTCCAGCTCGTCGATGAAGCCTTCGATCATCGACAGGCCCTTGTCCCAGAAAGCCGGGTCGGAGGCGTCGAGGCCGAAGGGCGCGAGCAGTTCTTTGTGGTGCATCGAGCCGCCCGCTTCCAGCATCGCGAAATACTTGTCCTGGAAGCCCTCGGGCGCGGCCTCGTAGGCGGCGTAGAGCGCGTTCACCAGCCCGTCGCCGAACGCATAGGCGTAGACGTAGAAGGGCGAGTGGACGAAGTGCGGGATGTAGGACCAGAAGGTCTCGTAGCCGTCCATGAACTCGAATGCCGGGCCAAGGCTTTCGCCCTGCACAGACATCCATAGCGCGTTGATGTCCTCGGGCGTCAACTCCCCTTCGGCGCGCGCCGCATGCAGCTTGCACTCGAAATCATAGAAGGCGATCTGGCGGACGACCGTGTTGATCATGTCCTCGACCTTGCCGGCCAGAAGCGTCTTGCGCTCTTCGCGGGTCTTCGCCGCAGCGAGGAGTTTGCGGAAGGTCAGCATCTCGCCGAAGACGGAGGCCGTCTCGGCCAGCGTCAGCGGCGTGTTGGCCAGCATCTCGCCCTGTTTCGCGGCCAGCACCTGGTGAACGCCGTGGCCCAGCTCATGCGCCAGCGTCATCACGTCGCGCGGTTTGCCGAGGTAGTTGAGCATCACGTAAGGGTGGACGGTCGTCACGGTCGGATGCGCGAAGGCGCCCGGTGCCTTGCCCGGCTTCACGCCCGCATCGATCCAGCCTTTCTCGAAGAAGGGCTGCGCGATATCGGCCATGCGCGGATCGAAGCCGGAATAGGCGTCGAGCACGGTGTCCTTCGCCTCGTCCCACATGATGTCGCGCGGGGCTTCGGTCGGCAGCGGCGCGTTGCGGTCCCAGATTTGCAGCTTCTCGAGGCCGAGCCATTTCGCCTTCAGCTTGTAGTAGCGATGCGACAGACGCGGGTAGGCCGCGACCACGGCGTCGCGCAGCGCCTGCACCACTTCCGGCTCCACGTCGTTCGACAGGTGGCGACCGGTCTGCGGCGTCGGCATCTTGCGCCAGCGGTCCTCGATTTCCTTTTCCTTGGCCAGCGTGTTGTGGATGCGCGAGAAGGTGCGGATGTTCTCGCCGAACACGTTCGCCAGCTCCTTCGCCGCCGCTTCGCGTTTTTCGCGATTGTGGTCGGAGAGGAGCGTCGTGGTGGCCTCGAGCGACAGTTTCTCGCCCTGCACCTCGAATTCCAGCGCCGCGGTGGTCTCGTCGAAGAGGCGGTTCCACGCGGCAGCGCCGACGACCGATTGGTCGTGGAGGAATTTCTCCAGCTCGTCGGAGAGCTGGTAGGGTTTCATCGCGCGCATGCGGTCAAACACCGGCTTGTAGCGGGCGACGCGCTCATCGGCGAAGACGGCCTCGTAGGTCGCGTCCGGGATGCGGTTGAACTCAAGGCTGAAGAAGACGAGCGGCGTGGTGTAGGTGGTGATCTTGTCCTGCGCATCGGACAGCAGCTTCACCCGTGCCGGGTCGGTCGTGTTCTGGTAATAGCGCAGGCCGACATAGGACATCACGCGGCCCGCTTTCTCGTCGATTTCCTCGTAGCGCTTGATGCAGTCTGCCATGCCCGCCGCGTCGAGATCGGCCAGCTTGCCTTCGTAATCGGCGGCGAACTCGGCGCAGGCTTTTTCCAGCCACGCCATGTCCTTGCTCAGTTCCGGCGCGTCGGGGGCGGGGTAGAGATCGCTGAGATCCCATTCGGGCAGATCGCCGAACGCCCCTGCATTGGCATTCGCATCGAAGACGGGGCGGCGGTGTGTCAGCGTCATGGGCATCCTCATGTATGTCTGGCTCATGTATGTTTGTTTGTTTTCCAGATAGGGGCAGGGGCGCCGCCGTGACAAGGGCGCGGGCTCGCTGGGTGTTGCACAATTTTTCGGCAGATGCCGCGAAATGAGCGATCCCCGGGCGCGCCGCGTTGCTTAACTTTGGGCATCGCCTTTTACTCGCGAGGCACACGGCCTAGACTTAAATAAAAGACTAGGGGGGCATATCCGGCGCGATGACAGAGTATTTCAACGAGATGTTCGACGGCGGCAAAGTGCGTCAGCCCTATAGCGGGCTCGATGGCTGGATGCGCGAAATGCCCTCCGAGCTGCGCGCAATGAAACAGGCCGAGGCGGAGGCGCTGTTTCGCCGGATCGGGATCACCTTCGCGGTCTACGGCGAGGGCGGCGACCCGGACCGCCTGATTCCCTTCGACATGTTTCCACGCGTCTTCACGCAGGCTGAATGGCGTAAGTTGGAGCGCGGAATCAAGCAGCGCACCCGGGCGCTGAACGCCTTCCTGCTCGATGTCTACGGGCGTGGCGAGATCGTGCGGGCGGGGCGTATCCCGGCGCGGCTGGTCTATCAGAACGATGCGTTCGAGCGCGCGGTTTCGGGCTTCATCCCGCCGCGCGGCATCTACAGCCATATCGTCGGCGTCGATCTGGTGCGCACGGGGCCGGATCAGTTCTACGTGCTCGAGGACAACTGCCGCACGCCCTCGGGCGTCTCATATATGCTGGAGAACCGCGAGATCATGATGCGGATGTTCCCGCAGCTGTTCCGCGAGAACCGGATCGAACCGGTGGATGGATATTCGGACGCGCTGCGCCGCACCTTGGCCTCGGTCGCACCGGCGAAATGCGAGGGCGAGCCGACGGTCGCGATCCTGACGCCGGGCCATTTCAACTCGGCCTATTACGAGCATTCCTTCCTCGCCGACCTGATGGGCGTCGAGCTGGTGGAGGGGCCGGACCTTTTCTGCGAGGGCGGCTTTTGCTGGATGCGCACGACCGAAGGCCCGAAGAAGCTCGACGTGATCTATCGCCGGATCGACGACGCTTTCCTCGATCCGCTCTGCTTCCGCCCGGATTCGATGCTGGGCATTCCCGGCTTGATGGATGTCTACCGCTCGGGCGGTGTGACGATCTGCTCGGCTCCGGGCGCGGGCGTCGCCGACGACAAGGCGATCTACACCTTCGTGCCGGAAATGGTGCGCTTCTATCTTGGCGAAGAACCACTTCTGGAAAACGTGCCGACGTGGCAATGCGCCAAGGCCGACGATTGCAAATACGTGCTCGAACATCTCGACGAGCTGGTGGTGAAAGAGGTTCACGGTTCCGGCGGTTACGGCATGCTCGTCGGGCCGAAATCGACGAAGGAGCAGATCGAGAATTTTCGCCACAAGATCGAGGACAATCCCGAGAACTACATCGCCCAGCCGACGCTCGCGCTGTCGACCACGCCGACTTTCGTGGAAGAGGGCGTGGCTCCGCGCCATGTCGATCTGCGGCCCTATTGTCTCGTCGGCGAGAAGATCGAGCTTGTCCCCGGCGGGCTGACCCGCGTCGCGCTGACTGAAGGGTCGCTCGTCGTGAACTCGTCGCAGGGCGGGGGCGTGAAAGACACCTGGGTTTTGGCGGAGTGATCGGATGCTGAGTAGAACCGCTGAAAACCTGTTCTGGGTCGCGCGCTACATGGAGCGCGCAGAGACGATGGCACGGCTTCTGGAGGTCGGCGCGCGGATCGCGCTGACGCCGTCGACCGGTCATGGCTACCGTTCCGAATGGGAGAGCCTGCTGCAAGCCTCAGGCACTGCCGATGGCTTCTCCGAGAAATACGGCGATCCGGTGCAGCGCAACATCGAGAGCTACCTGTTCTTCGACCGCGACAACCCGTCCTCGGTGATATCCTGCGTCGAGCGTGCACGGGAGAACGCGCGCATCGTGCGTACGGCGATCACAGGTCAGGTCTGGGATACGCTCAACACCGCGTTCCAGGAGATCCGCCAGATCGAGCGTCAGCCGCGCTCTGAATGGGAGATTACAGAGCTGTGCGAATGGGTGGCCCGGCAATCGGCGCTGCTGCGTGGGGCGATGGACGGCACGATGCTGCGCAATGACGGGTTCTTCTTCATGAACCTCGGTTATGCGCTGGAGCGGGCCGACAACACCGCGCGTCTGATCGACGTGAAATATTTCGTGCTCCTGCCCTCGGTGGAGATGGTGGGCTCTGGCCTCGACAATTACCAGTGGCAGGTGCTGCTGCGCGCGCTGCAATCCTATCGCGCCTTCCACTGGGCCTATGGCGGCGAGCTGACGGCGTCGAAGATCATGCATTTCCTGATCCTCAACCCGGCCAGCCCGCGCTCGCTGATATCGGCGACGCGCAAGGCGATGCACCACCTCGACAATCTCGAAAGCTTCTACGAGGTCGAGCCGGGCACCGGCCTGCCGCAGATGCGGGCCAAGGCGCTGATGACCGAGCTGAACCAGACTCAAGTCGCCGAAATTATCGAGGAAGGCCTGCACGAGTTCCTCACCCGTTTTATCGGCGAGATCGGGCAGCTTACCGCGCTCGTTCAGCAAACCTACCTGTCGGGAGATGCGCGATGATCCTCACCGTCAACCATGTCACCACCTATGATTACGACGCGCCGATGGGGGCCGCGGTGCAGTCGCTGCGCATGTTCCCCTCGCGCTTCGAGGGCCAGCGCGTCATCGAATGGGACGTCTCGGTCGAAGGCGGTCTCCGGGGCGGGTCGTTCCGCGACGGCGCCGGTGACCGTATCGAGGGCTGGTCGATCCGCCCACCGGTCGACGAGGTCGCGATCACCGTGACGGGGCAGGTCGAAACTTTCGATACCTCGGGCGTGCTGCGCGGTCACCGCGAGCTGGTGCATCCGATGGCGTACCTGCGCGAGACCGTCGCGACATGGATCGACGACAGTCTGGCGGCGCTGGCCGAAGAGGCCGTTGCAGGGGCCACGGAAAATCTCGATCGGGCGCATCGCCTCAGTGCCGCGATCTCCGAAGCGATCGCCTACAAGCCGGGCGCCACCCATTCGCACACCACAGCCGCCGAGGCGCTGGCGCAGGGCGAGGGGGTCTGTCAGGACCATGCCCATGCGCTGGTCGCGGTAGCCCGCTGTGCCGATCTGCCTGCGCGCTATGTTTCGGGCTACCTGTTCGCGGCCGATGATGGCACCCCGCACGAGGCCGCCCATGCCTGGGCCGAAATATGGATCGCGGGCATCGGCTGGATCGGCTTCGACCCGGCGAACAAATGCTGCCCGGACGAGCGCTATATCCGCCTCGGCTCCGGGCTCGATGCGCGCGAAGCCGCGCCGATCCGTGGCATCACCCAAGGCTCGGGCGAGGAGCGACTGCACGTCACAGTTGCCTTGGACCAAGTCCAGCAATAGATTGCGCGCTTGTCAGGGATCAGGGAACGAACATGACCTATTGCGTAGGCCTCTTGCTGAACGAGGGGATGGTGCTGCTGTCGGACACGCGGACCAATGGCGGGCTCGACAACATCGCGACCTATCGCAAGATGTTCACCTTCGAAGAGCCGGGCGAACGTGTGATCGCGATCATGACCGCGGGCTCGCTCTCGGTCACGCAAACGACGCTGGCGCGGTTGCGCGAGGCAGCGGATGCGAGCGACGCGACGGGCGACAGCTCGATCATGGAAGCGCCGACGATGCTGAAAGTGGCCGAGATCATCGGCAACACGATGGCGGGCGTGCGCAAGGACATCACCAGCCGGATGGATGCCGAGCGGGTTTCGACCTCGGCCTCGATGATCGTCGCGGGCCAGCGCGCGGGCGGTGAGATGCGGATGTTCCTGATCTACCCGGAGGGCAACTTCATCGAAGCCACCGAGGACACGCCCTTCCTGCAGATCGGCGAGCATAAATACGGCAAGCCGATCCTCGATCGCGTGGTCCGTCCGGACACAAACCTGATCGATGCGCAGAAGGCGGTACTCCTTTCGATGGATTCGACGCTGCGCTCGAACCTCTCGGTGGGGATGCCGCTCGATCTGGCGGTGATCAAGAAGGACGAGTGCCGGATCTCCAGCCAGCGCCGCATCGAGGCGGGCGACAATGATTTCGCGGAAATGTCGGAAGCCTGGTCGAACGCGCTGCGCGACAGCTTCACGCAGATTCAGCTTTGACCGGGTCGCGGGCGTCCAGCCCGCCCGCCGCGTCGAACAGCGCGGTGCAGCCGTCGTAGAAGCGTTTCCGCGTTGCGGGGATTTCCATCATCAATTCGTGCTCGGCGTCGGGGATCACGTCCAGCGTGCCTTTTGGCCAACGCCCCATCCGGTCATGGACCGAGGGCGTGTGAACGATCTTCTCCGCCCCGCCCAGGCCGCAATAGCAGGGCAGGTCGGGGGAGGGCAGGGCTGCCAGCGCCTCGCATTCCAGCAGGCTCTCGGCGACCCAGTGGATCGTCGGGCCGGCCAACGTCAGTTCGGGGCGCTTCGCGGCCTGCTCGAGCAGCCAGGCCCACATCCCGGGATCGCGGGTCAGGCGGTTCGCCTCGAAACTGTCGCGGTAGACATAGGTGGTGCCGTTCATGCCGGGCGGATAGTTGTTCGCGAGGAAGCCGTCGCCCAGAAGGTTTGCCAGCACGATGCGGAACGGGTGCAGCAGCGGCGAGGTGGCGATCCCCCACATCGGCGCGGAGAAAGCCACCGCGCTGAAGCGATGGTGTTCATGCATCACCGCGCGCAGCGCGATTGCGCCGCCCATCGAATGGCCCACGATGTAATAGGGTTGCGGCAGGCCGAGCTCGTCCGCAGCGTCGATCACCGCATGCAGATCCCACTGGTAATCCTGCAAGCCGCCGACATGGCCCTTCTCGGGTGCGTCGGGCAAAAGCCGGTCGGCCAGGCCTTGCCCGCGCCAGTCGATGGCGAGCATGGCATAGCCCCGGGCCGCGAATTCCGCGGCCGCAGGGCCGTATTTTTCGACATATTCGGTGCGCCCGCATCCCAGAAAGACCGTGCCGCGTGGTTGGGGCGGTGCTGGCCAATGTGCGAAGCGTATCCGCACCCCATCTTCCGCCGTCAGCCAATAGGCAGCGCCGCCTTCGGGGCCGCGCGCGATCTCTTCGAAAATCGGGGCGCGTTCCATCAGGCCAGAGCCGCACCCAGCTGCATGGCGAGGCCCATCGAGCCGTCGACAGAAAGTTTGCCGGACATGAAGGCCGCGGTCGGGTTCACGTCGCCGTTGAGCATGCCTTCGAAGGTCTCGCGATCGGCGGTCAGAACGACTTCCGCGTCGTCGTCGCCTTCACGCACGCCGTTCTCGTCGGCAATGATCGAGCCTTCGCCTTCGATCACGAATTTTGCAGTCGAAGAAAACCCATCGGGCAGTTTCGCCCGCAGCGCCTCAACGGCCTTGTCGATAACCTCGCTCATCGCGTCCTCCAATTTTGATGGCCGGGCTCTCGCATTCTCCGGCAATTGCATTACAGTCATGATTTATGTGGCAGCGATTTGACAGATACAAATGTGTCGTCACGGCATTTTGCTTTTCGGCGATGCTGGGAACAATGGCGGCATTCCCCGCCAGCGCCGAAACCGCAGGTCTGGACCCGTATTTCAAAGAGTTGGCTGATCCCAACGATCCGGGCTGGTCGCGCGCCGAGGCGGACATCCGCAGGGCGTGGTCGCGGTCGGGATCCGCGGCGATGGACCTGCTCCTGAAGCGCGGCGAAGAGGCGCTGGACGCCGGCGATACCGAGGCCGCGATCGAGCATTTCACGGCGCTCACCGATCACGCGCCCGATTTCGCCGCTGGCTGGAACGGGCGGGCGACTGCCTATTTCATGGCCGGGCTCTATGGCCCGTCGGCGGCGGATATCGCGCGTACCCTGAAGCTGGAGCCGCGACATTGGGGCGCGCTTGCAGGTCTGGGGGCGATCCTCGAGGAGATGGGCGACGACAAGCGCGCGCTTGAGGCCTATAAGAAGTCTTTTGCCTTGAATCCGCATCAACAGGATGTGAAAGACGCCATTGCGCGCCTCGACGAGGCGCATCAGGGCACGGCTCTCTGAGAGCTGGAACGGAGCTGCGATGCAAGGCGGGCGGATCACGGCCGTTCTGGGGCCGACCAATACCGGCAAAACCCATTACGCAATCGAGAGGATGCTGGCGCATCGGACCGGCGTCATCGGACTGCCGCTGCGGCTCTTGGCGCGCGAGGTCTATGACCGGATCGTCGCGCAGCGCGGCCCCTCGGTCGTGGCGCTGGTCACCGGCGAAGAACGTATCGTGCCCGAGCGGACGCAATATTGGGTCTGCACGGTCGAGGCGATGCCGACGGGGATCGGAGCGGATTTCCTTGCCATCGACGAAATCCAGCTATGTGGCGATCCCGAGCGGGGCCATGTCTTCACCGATCGGCTGCTGCATGCGCGCGGGCTGCACGAGACGCTGTTCCTCGGCTCCGAGACGATGCGCGGGGCGATCGCGGCGCTGGTGCCAAAGGTGCAGTTCACCAAGCGCGAGCGGTTTTCCGAGCTGACCTATTCCGGCTCGAAGAAAATCTCCCGGATGAAGCCGCGCTCGGCCATCGTGGGGTTTTCGGTCGAGAACACCTACGCGATCGCGGAACTGATCCGCCGCCAGAAGGGCGGCTGCGCGGTGGTGATGGGGGCGCTCTCGCCCCGCACCCGCAACGCGCAGGTCGCGATGTATCAAAATGGCGACGTCGACTATCTGGTCGCCACCGATGCGATCGGGATGGGGCTCAACCTCGATATCGACCATGTCGCGTTTTCGGCCACGTCGAAATTCGACGGGCGGCGGATGCGTCCGCTTTTCCCGCATGAACTTGCGCAGATCGCAGGTCGCGCCGGGCGCCACACCACCGATGGCACGTTCGGGGTGACCGGCGAGGCGCGGCCGCTGCAGCCCGAGGTGATCGAGGCGGTCGAGAACCACCGTTTCGCGCCGCTGCAGAGGCTGCAATGGCGCAACGCGCGGCTCGAATTCGGTACCGTGGACCGGCTGATCCAATCGCTCGACGCGCGGCCCGCCGAACGCGATGGCGGCGAATGGCTGACCAAGGGACGCGAGGCCGACGATGCGCGCGCGCTCAAGGTGCTGGCCGAGGATCCGGCGATCCGCGACCGCGTCACCAGTCCAAAGGACGTGCAGCTTCTCTGGGATGTCTGCCGAATCCCCGATTTTCGTTCGATTTCCGAGGCCGAACATGCAACGCTTCTGGCGCGCATCTTCGAGTTCCTGCAATCGGGCAAGGGCGTGCCCTCGGACTGGCTCGCGCGCCAGATCGAGCGTATCGACAGGACGGGCGGCGATATCGACACGCTCTCGCGTCGTCTCGCCTTCATCCGCACATGGACCTATGTTGCGCAACGCAAAGGGTGGGTCGATGATGAAAGCCATTGGCGCGAGGCGACCCGCGCTGTAGAAGACCGCCTGTCGGACGCGCTTCATGGCGCGCTGACGCAAAGATTTGTGGACCGGCGCACCTCTGTGTTGATGCGCCGGCTCAAGCAGAAGGAGACCCTCGTGGCCGAGGTGAACGACAAGGGCGAAGTGACGGTGGAAGGCGAATTCGCGGGCCGTCTGGAAGGATTCCGGTTCAAGCAGGACGAGACCGGCTCGCCAGACGAGGCGAAGATGCTTGCCCGCGCGGCGTATGAGGCGCTCGCGCCCGAGTTCAATCTGCGCGCGGACCGCTTCTACAATGCGCCCGATACGGAGATGGATTTTACCGAGCAGGGCGGCCTGATGTGGGGCGACACCGCTGTCGGCAAGCTGGTGAAGGGGCCCGATGTCCTGAAGCCGACCGTGCAGGCTTTCGTCGACGACGAGGCAGGCGCGGATGTGGCCGAGAAGGTCACGCGCCGTCTACAGCATTTCATCGACCGCAAGGTTGCCGCCCTGTTCGAGCCGCTTCTGGCGATGAGCCGCGACGAAGAGCTGACGGGTCTCGCCCGTGGCTTCGCGTTCCGCATGGTGGAATCGCTGGGTATCATCCCGCGCGAGCAGGTCGCCGCCGAGGTGAAGGATCTCGATCAGGACGCGCGCGGTTCTCTGCGCAAGCACGGCGTGCGCTTCGGCCAATACACGATCTTCATGCCCGCGCTTCTCAAGCCCGCGCCGACGC
Organism: Thioclava sp. IC9; assembly: GCF_002213225.1. NCBI lineage: Bacteria > Pseudomonadati > Pseudomonadota > Alphaproteobacteria > Rhodobacterales > Paracoccaceae > Thioclava > Thioclava sp. IC9. The sequence continues at coordinate 274,192 of NZ_NBNX01000003.1, read as the reverse complement.
GTCTGCGCCTCGTGCTGGCCTCGCTCTGGTCGGGCGCGGATGAATTCCCCGAAAGCCCGCCTCCGGGCCTCGTGACGATCCCGAATATCGACGCGTTCGATGCCGAGACCTATCGCCTGTCGGGCTACCGCCCCTCCGGCGCGCGGGCGATCCGCATCGACATGCTCGAACGTCTCGCCGATCTGCTGCGCACGCAGGATAGCCGCGGCGGGTTCGAAGCCAATCCGGACATGCTCTCGATTACCGGCATGACGCTTGATCAGTTCGCCGATCTGATGGGCGGTCTGGGCTACAAGGCCGAGAAAGGCGAGCGCGCGAAGGTGAAAGCCGCCGATCTCGAGAAGGCCGAAGAGCAAGCCGGTGCCGAGGCCCTCAAGACCGAGCAGGCCGACGAGGCGAAAGCCGAGGCCGGCGGCGGCGAGCAGCCTGCCGAGACCCATCCCGAGGCGGAGGCTGCGGCCGAGGCCGGCGGCGACATGGTGGCAGCCGATGACGTGGCCAGCGACGAGGTCGAGGTCTTCTACACCTTCACCTGGGCACCGCGTCCGCGCGGCAACCGTCCGCCGCGTCGCGATCAGGGGCAGGGTGGCAAGCCCGGTGGCGAACGTGGCGAACGCAAGGGCGGCGGCAAGCCGCATGATGGCAAGCGCGACGGCAAAGGCAAGAAGGGTGGCAAACCGCAAGGCGCGCGCAACTTCGAGGCTCGTCCGCCGAAGAAGGACAAGCCGGTTGATCCGGACAACCCCTTCGCGGTTCTGGCTGCCCTCAAGGACAAGAAGTAACGTCCCGCCATGGCTGACGCGCCCGAGCGCATCCGCATCGACAAATGGCTCTGGCAGGCGCGGTTCTGCAAGTCCCGCGGCCTCGCGCAGGAGCTGGTGCAGGGTGGCAAGGCGCGCGTCAACGGTCAGCGCATCGACAAGCCCGGTCGGGCGATCGGCCCGGGCGATGTGCTGACCTTGCGGCTCGGCAAGGGCGAAGACGCACGAATCTGTGTGCTGCGGGTACTGGAATGCGGCACACGGCGCGGCCCCGCGGTCGAGGCTCAGACGCTTTACACCTTGCTCGAACCGGAGGGATAGGCTGTGCGCAATGCCGCAGCGAAAAGCCGGGCCTCTCTCTTGAAAGAGGGTTCATCCCCCGCTAGGACGGGGCAGGAAGCTGTTCAATCGGGGTTTCACCAATGACCTACGTCGTCATCGATAACTGCATCAACTGCAAATATACCGACTGCGTCGAGGTCTGCCCGGTGGATTGCTTCTACGAGGGGGAGAACACGTTGGTGATCCATCCCGACGAATGCATCGATTGTGGTGTCTGCGAGCCCGAATGCCCCGCCGATGCGATCCGTCCGGATACCGAGCCGGGAATGGAATCCTGGGTCGAACTAAACCGGAAGTATTCCGAGCTCTGGCCGGTGATCACCCAGAAGAAAGATCCGATGCCGGAAGCCGAGAAATACGACGGCGAGAGTGGCAAGCTGGAGAAGTATTTCTCCGAGGCGCCTGGCGAAGGCGACTGACGGGTCGGTGATTCTGACCAATTTTCCCCGATTCTCTGGGAGTTGGGGCGGTTTACGCTGCGGCATTTTGTCAAAATCCCCTGCGTAACTCGTTGAAAACGCATCATATTACATATGCGCGACAGTTACGCGCTTTGAAATTCATGCGATTCTTGCTATATTACTGTCACAAATGAGTTCGACCCCACCTTTTGCGTCGCCCGCTCGCCCGCAAAAGAGATCTCGTGACTGACTGACGAACGCGGAGCTAGAGAGCCCCGTGGGCGTCGTATGCTCGCTGGATACCGGGGTTCGTGACCGGCTGCAAGGAAACGAACCGCATGACCAAAACCAAGAAGACCGAATTCCGCCCCAACGATTTCGTCGTCTACCCGGCGCATGGCGTAGGGAAGATCATGTCCATCGAAGAACAGGAAATCGCCGGGCTCAAGCTCGAGCTTTTCGTGATCTCCTTCGAGAAGGACAAGATGACCCTCCGCGTGCCGACGCACAAGGCGACCGAAGTCGGGATGCGCAGCCTGTCTTCGCCCGACATGGTGACCAAGGCCCTCGAGACCCTCAAGGGCAAGGCCAAGGTCAAGCGGGCGATGTGGTCGCGCCGTGCGCAGGAATACGAACAGAAAATCAATTCGGGCGACCTGCTCGCGATCGCTGAAGTGGTGCGCGACCTGCACCGCAGCGACGATCAGCGCGAGCAGTCCTACTCGGAGCGCCAGCTTTATGAAGCCGCGCTCGAGCGTCTGACCCGCGAAGTGGCCGCCGTTTCGGGCACCGACGAAGAGCGTGCCGCGAAAACCGTAGACGAGGTTCTGGTCGGCCGCGCCGCCTGATCGCGACACACGCGGAACTTTTCCAACGCGAGGCTTGCGAGCCTCGCGTTTTTTCATGGGCGAAGGGCAGGGGAGCCGTTGCCCGCGATTACGCTTCCGGCCCGGTCTTTTCGTTGCCCGGGGCCTCGCGATCGCTTTCGTCGCGCTCGCCGCGGCGGCGGAACTGCTCCATCATTGCGGCTTCCAGTTCTGCGTTGAGCTCCTTCGTGCGCGCGATGTACTCGGCGTTCTGTTCGACCGGCACGCCCGGCTTCCAGACCTGCGCCAGGTCGCGCACGGCGGCCCGGTCGAGCTTGAAGAACAGTTTCTCCAGCTCCGAGGCTTCGAAGGCCGACAGTCCCGCGTTCTCGAGCACATACCGCCCGGCGCGCAGGGAGCTGTCGAACATCTCGCGCACGATGTCATTCGCGCCGGCTCGATACAGATCGAACACATGGGTCCGGTCGCGCGCGCGGGCGACAATGTGAAGGTCGGGCCGGATGCGGCGCGCATAGGCCACGAGCTTCGTGGTCTGTTCGCGCCCGTCGAGCGCTGCGACCAGCACCCGCGCCTGATTGATGCCGGCCGCGGCGAGCAGGTCGGGGCGCGTCGGATCCCCGAAATAGCCCTTGAAGCCGAAGGTTCGCATCAGCTGGATCGTCTTGAGATCGGCGTCCAGAACGGTCGTGCGCATGCCGGACATCGTCACCAGACGGTTCACCACCTGCCCGAAACGGCCCACGCCTGCGATGATGATCGGCTGCTGCTCGTCGATCGCGTCCGGGTCGGGGCCCGGCGGCTTGCGCAGCCTGAGGCCGATCTGCTCGTGCAGGATGAACAGCAAGGGCGTGATGAGCATCGACAGTGCGATCACCACCAGAAGCTTCTCGGCCAAGGCATTCGGCAAAATCCGTTGGCCGACCGCGAAGGAGACCAGCACGAAGCCGAATTCGCCAGCCTGTGCGAGACTCAGCGTGAACAGCGAACGGTCCGGCCCGCGGATCTTGAACAGCACCGACAGCCCGTAAAGCACCGCCGATTTCAGCGCGACCAGCAGGAAGACCAGCGCGAAGATATTCGCGGGCTGCGCGGTGATGACGTCGAAATTGATGCCCGCGCCCACGGTGATGAAGAACAGGCCCATCAGCAGGCCCTTGAAGGGCTCGATATCGGATTCCATCTCGTGTTTGAACTCGCTGTCGGCCAGCACGACCCCGGCGAGGAAAGTCCCGAGCGCGGGCGAGAGGCCCACGAGGTTCATCAGGCTCGCGATGCCCACCACGATCAGCAGCGCCATCGCCGTGTTCACCTCGCGCAGCCTTGCGCCTTGCACGAACCGGAACAGCGGGCGCACGAGGTAATGCCCGATCAGCACGGTGAAGGCGACCGCGGCCAGCGTGATCACCGTGACGCCCCAGGCGGGCAACGAGTCGATCACGCGCGCCACGACGTGATCGCCGTGCCCAGCCTTGGCCACCGCCCGCGCGCCGGGCAGGGCCAGAAGCGGCATCAGCGCCAGCATCGGGATTACCGCGATATCCTGCGTCAGCAGCACCGCGAAGGAGGACCGCCCGCCCGCCGTCTGCATCAGTCGCTTCTCGTTGAGAGTCTGCAACACGATCGCCGTCGAGGACAGTGACAGCGTCATCCCGATCGCGAGCGAGACACGGAAATCCTCGCCCATCGCCATCACGATCGCGGTGACGAGGATCATCGTGACGAGCACCTGCAACCCGCCGAGCCCTACCAGCTTGTCGCGCATCGCCCATAGCGCACGCGGCTCCAGCTCCAGTCCGATCAGGAACAGCATCATCACCACGCCGAACTCGGCGAAATGCTGCAGGTCGGTCATCTCGGCGCCGGAGAGCCCCGTGACCGGGCCGATCAGGATGCCCGCGATCAGGTAGCCCAGCACAGAGCCAAGGCCGGCACGGGTGGCCAGCGGCACTGCGATCACCATCGCGAGCAGGTACAACGTGGCTTGAAAGAGAAAGCTTTCCATCGGCGGCTTGTTTCCTTGGGCGGTGCGCGGGAGGGGGAGGGGCGCGACGCGTCTACGTCCCAGCGTAATCCAGCGCAGACCGTGCGCAAGGGTTCAAGGTCGCGAATGATTACGCCGCGCGCGTTTAGCCCTCTTGCAGCAGCTTCAGCGTCAGGCTGCGCGAGCCTTTCTTATAGGTCAGCGCATTGGAGCCGATCTGCGTCACCCGCCCGCCATCCAGCCGGTCGCCCACCCCCACTTTGACGAAGCGCCCGTTCGAGAGCCGCACAAGGGCGCGGCGGTTCGACGAGGAGCCGTAAAGCCCGATCAGGTTGATCTTGCGCAGGTTGATGACGTTCTTCTCGGTCGCTTGTCTGGCGACGGAGGCAGAGGTCGGCAGGCGCGTCGGCGCGGCAGTGGGTTCCGGCTCGTCGAGATCGGCGGGCCGCGGGTCGGGGACGGGCGTGGCGACCGGGGCGCGCGCGGCGGCGGCGGCGGCGACGGTTTGCGCGGGCTCGGCGGCGATCGCAGCGGCAAGGGCGTTCTCGACGGAACGCGAGAAGTTACGCGGTTTCGTCGGCGGGACGGCGGAGCGCGCCACCGCCAGAGCGGTCGCGCCGGCGAAGGGATCGGCGTTCTCGGCGACGGCTTCATCTTGCGCCTGCACGGCGGCGGCGACCGACTCCTGGATCGATGCCGGACGGCGCGGTGGCCGCAGTGCCGCGAGTTCAGGGTTCGCGACCGCTGCGGATTCCGAGGCGGGCGCCTGCGTTGTGGCGAGCTTGGTCACCGCGTCGGGGCGAGCCGTCGGGCGCGTCGTCTGGAGTTCGGGATTGGGCTGAAGCGCCGGATCGAGCGCGCCTTGATCGTTCGGATCAGCCTGCGGGGCGGGATCGGTCTCATTTGGCGCTGCGGTTGCGCCGGTGAGGTCGGCGGGCTTGTCCGCGGGACGGAATCCCGACAGCGACGGGATCGCGCCGAGCGTGCCTTCCGGCGTGATCGGTTGGGTCGCGGCATAGGCCTGCGCGACGGCTTCGGGGCGGGGGCCCGGAGTGACGGCGGGCGCGCCCGCGTAAAGCGTGAAGCCGCCCGGCATTTCCACTCCGTCCTCCGTCGGCGTGACAGGCGGGGTGTCTGGGGGCTGCGTGTCGCTCTGCAGCGTATCGGCGCTCGGCGGGGCGAGCGGCGTCGCGGTGAAGGCCGGAAGCTCTGCGGGTGGCGTCGCAGGCGACGCGGTCTGCGCCTCGGTTGCGGGAGCTTCGGTCGCGTCGCTTTGTGCGGTTTCGCTGGCGGTCGTGTCGTTTGCCGCAACGTCTGTTTGCGTGTCGGCCGTGGCGTCCGGAGTCTCTGCCTGCGAATTGGGCATGGTGTCGGGGGCGGTGTCGCCCGTGTCGGACGCCGTGATGTCCGAAGCGGTCGCCTGCGCGTCGGCGGGCGGCTCTGCCGCAGCCGTATCGGCAGGCTGCGTGTCAGAGGGCTGTGCGTCGGCGCCGTTCTGCGAGGGCGCCTGATCCTGCGCTGGCGCGGCGGTGTCGGGCGCGGCCGTGGTGACCGCGTCGCTTTGTTCCGACGGGGCGGGTTGCGCATCAGCCGGGGCGAGCGCCGCGACTTGCTCGTCTTGAGGAGCGGATTGGTTGGCCTGAGCCTGAGCGTCGGATTGCGTTGCCTCGGGGGCCGCCACGTCAGGAGTGGCCGGGGCAAGGGCGGTCTGCTCTCGCGCGTCACCCGCGGCCGGGGCGGGCGCTTCGGCGATGGCGTCCACCGGCGCATCGACCGGTGCGGGATCGTCGAGCAGTGTGGTCCAGAGCGCGATGATCGCCAGTACCAGCACCAGCGCGCCAGTGAGCATCAGCCCGAGATGGCGCGGCTTGCCGCCCGTCGTCGGCCGCTTGGTGCCGCCGAAAACAGTCTTGTCGCTCGTACGCTCGACGATCGGGGCCGGGGTGGCGGTGCTCGCATCCGGCCCGTCCTTCGCCTCCTCGCGCAGCAACGAGGTCGCGGATTTCGCGCCGAGCGCGGTCGTCCCGCCGATCCCCGTGCGCGCCGAGGGGGCTGTAGCCTTGCCTGCTTTCGCCCCGGTTTTCTGCGGTTCTTTCGGCGTGAAACGCGGATCGGGCTCGTCGAAATCGAGTGTAGGCGCGGTGATCTTGGCGTCGCCCGATGCGATCTTGCTGCGATCGGGCATCGGGCTGAGCCGCGTGGCCCCGCCGAGCCGCGGTGGCGTGTCGTTCACGGTCACCGTCGCCGCGTGGTCGCGGCGCGAAGCGAAGGCGGCGGCGATAACGCTGGCGTCGGATTTCGGCAGATCGTCGTCGTCCTCGTCGCTTTCGAGAGCCTCGGATTGGTCGCTCTCCGCGTCGTGCGCCACCTCCTCAGGTTTGGCATCGGCCTCCGCGGCGGTTGGCAAGGCCGGTGCGGCCGCAAGGCCAGCAGCGGCGAGGGCTGCGTCCGAGGTTTCCTCGGCACTGTCCGCCTCCGCGTCGTCGGAGAGCGCGCCATCCGGCTCGCCCTCGGCAAATTCGACCGCATCCGCAGCCTCGGTTTCCTCGGGTGCGATTTCGCCCGCCGCCACCGCTTCGGCGGCCTTGGCGGCGGCGCTTGCCGCAGCGGGCGTGTCCTCGCTCGGCGCGCCTTGCTGCGCGTCGGGCTCGGCTCTCGTCGCATCGAGCAACTCGGAGAATTCGCCCGGCTCGTCCGGCAGCGTGAGATCAGCCTCTTCCGCCGTGGCCTCCGCTCTCGCCGGCTGATCCAGCGCGCTCAATTCTGCCAGTTCGGTTTCCGAGACTGCGCTGTCGTCGGAGAGCTCCGCCATCTCGCTCTGCGCAGCGGCGGTTTCCACCTCGGTGGCCTCCGTCTCCGTGGCTTCTGACGGAACGGCCTCCGCCGGCGTCTCGCTTGCCTCCTCGGACAGATCGACAGCCACGATCAGCGCGAATTTGTCGGGCTCGACATGCGCACCTTCGGGAATGTACTGCGCGACCGACGAGGTCAGCCCGAATTGCGGCTCGCCGGGGAAGTCGCCGGGTTCGGGGGCGGCCACGAAACTGACCGGGTTGAAGCCGTTCTCCTGCGCGAAACTCTCGGCTTCCTTCAATGTCTCGCGTGCGATCACGGCGACCTGCACGGTCTGGCCGGGGCCCGAGAAATCATAGACCAGCTCGCTGACGGGGTAGGGCGTCATGCCTTCCAGCGCCGCTTCGATCTGTTTCTTGCGCTGCGCCGGGCTGGGACCGGGCGCGTAGATCGCGGTATAGAGAATCTGCGTATCCGGCAGCACGAGCTTCGAAGTGAAGCCGCGCGGAGCCTGCGCCCGGGCCTTGTCGCGCAGGGCCGCGACCTCGGCCATCGGGTCCTCCCCTTCGAGCGCGGCCTCGCCCAGAAGCGTCCAGCCCTCTTTCGCGCGGTGCACCAGAGCGATGCCATCATGCGAGAGGATCAATGCAAAATCGGGTTTCATGGGTGCTGCGCGCGCCTCGGGGCGGTCCGGTCCAAGTGTTCACATCTTGGTAAAGGAGATTCGATCTTCTGAAAAGCGCCGCGACGGGGACGGAGCGGGCATTTGCCGGTTTTCCACCGTTTCAACGGCGCAGACGCGGGGAACGACGCAAGAAATGTCGGAAATGCAATCCGCGGTCATGGATGGCGCGCCGACATTGCGGCGCGCCGTCTGTGTTATCAGCTGGTTGCGGCGCTCAGCGCCTGATCGAGATCGGCGATAAGGTCGTCCGCATTCTCGATCCCGATCGACAGGCGCACCACGTTCGGCGCGGCCCCTGCGGCGATCTGCTGCGCTTCGGTCAGCTGGCGGTGCGTGGTTGAAGCCGAGTGGATGATCAGCGAGCGCGCATCGCCAAGGTTGGCGACATGGCTGAACAGCTTGAGATTGTTCACCAGCTTCACGCAGGCGTCGTATCCGCCTTTGACCGCGACGGTGAACAGCCCGCCCGCGCCCTTCGGCGAGACGGTCTTCATACGCTCATGCCACGGCGAGCTCTCCAGCCCCGCATAGGTGACGTAGTCGATGCGCTGGTCCTTCTCGAGCCATTCGGCAATCGCTTTGGCGTTGGCGTTGTGCTTGTCCATCCGCAGGCTCAGCGTCTCGATCCCCATCAGCGTGTAATGCGCGCCTTGCGGGTTCATCGTCATGCCGAGATCACGCAGCCCCACGGCGATCGAGTGGAAGGTGAAGGCCATGGGCCCCAGCGCCTCGTGGAATTTCAGCCCGTGATAGGCGGGCTCGGGTTCGCTCAGCGACGGGAACTTGCCCGAGGCGGACCAGTCGAACTTGCCGCTATCGACGACACAGCCGCCGGTGACGGTGCCGTTGCCGGTCATGTATTTCGTCAGCGAGTGGACGACGAGGGTCGCGCCATGCTCGATCGGGCGGCACAGGTAGGGAGTGGCCAGCGTGTTGTCGACGATCAGCGGCAGGCCGACCTTGTCGGCCAGTTTCGCCACCGCCGGAAGGTCGGTGATGTAGCCGCCCGGATTCGAGATCGACTCGCAGAAGATCGCGCGGGTGTTCTCGTCCACAGCCGCTTCCAACGCGTCGAGATCGTCGAAATCGACGAAGGTGCAGGACCAGCCGAAGCGCTTGATCGTGTGGCTGAACTGGGTGATCGAGCCGCCATAGAGCCGCGTCGAGGCCACGATGTTCAGCCCCGGCCCCATCAGCGGGAAGAGCGCCATGATCTGCGCCGCATGACCCGAGGAACAGGTCACGCCGCCTGCCGCGCCTTCAAGCGCCGCGACACGTTCGGCCAGCTTCATCACCGTCGGGTTGGTCAGGCGCGAATAGATGAAACCGACTTCCTCGAGATTGAACAGGCGCGCCGCGTGGTCGGCGTCTTTGAAGGCGTAGGATGTGGTCTGGTAGATCGGCACCTGAACCGCGCCCGTCGCGGGATCGGGATCGGCTGCGGCGTGGATTTGCAGGGTGTCGAATGCGTAGTCGGACATATCGGGGCTCCTCTTTTCTTGCCGAGACGTTAGCGGCACCGGGAGAGGCCGACAAACACATTCGTTTTCGGTGATAAGAGGCCAGAGAAGGACCGCGCGGCTCAGCGCATCCAGAGCTTCGCGCGCTTGATCCGGTTACGCAGCGCCTTCTCGTGCCGTGGCATGCCTTCCTCCGCGATGATCCCGCGCAGCTTCCGGCCCTTACCCTGATAAATCAGCTTCTTGGCAGGCTCGTAAGCCTTCAGCACTTTCTTGACCCTGTTCGGGGACGTCAGTTCTTCGACGGTGTCGATCACGGTGTCGCTCTCGCGCGCGTACATCAACGGCAGCGCGCGGTAATGACAGCTGACATCGCCGTCGAGCCCATCGAGCTCGGGTCCCGGGCGCCCGCCGCCGAAGGAATGGATCACCAGCGGCAGCGCAACCTGATCGAGCCACGGATCGAGCGATTGGCAGGCCAGCTCATCCGGCGTCTCGTCGCGGATGTCGCGGGCGTAGCGCAGGAAACGGGCGCCGAACTCCGCCGGGTCGGGACCGAAGAACCAGCCTGCGTTGAAATACATGTAGCGCCGCCAGTATTCGTCCGGCTGGCTCAGATCGAGCGTCTCCTCGAACCCGTCCAGCCCGAATTTGTCGTAGAGCGACTTCCAGATGCCGGTATAGCCCGGACCGTAAAGCGGCGGCTCGGGCCAGGTGCCGGTGCGGCGCATCGAGGCTGATGGACGGTCGAAGTCGAAACCGACCTGCGACAGCGGCCCGGTAAAAACCGTATCGGTGTCGAAGAATACGAAGGGCATCCCCGCGGGCAGGGCGGCGAGCGCCTCGATCTTGTTGCCATGGGGGTAGGTCTGGCCGAAGACCTTCGACTCGAAGGGCGCGATCTCGGCGCCGACCTCTTCGAGCAGCGCCCGGACCGGACCGGAGATCCGCGTCTCCTCGGACCAGCGCGGGCCGGGTTGCGGCTCGGCGATCAGCAAGCGCCCAGCGAAGTCCGGATTGGCGGCGCGGAAACTCAATACGAACAGAATCGCTTCGAATTCCAGCCGTCCCGCCTGTGCAACACAGAAGATGTTGTAGGGTTGTGAAGTCCGGTCGTTCGCCGCCATACTGCCGCCTGTCGGAGGATTTGAGCGCAGTATAGCGAGAAAGTTCAGGGGTAAAAGGTGATACGGATAAGCAAGTTAGCCGCGTTGGCGCTGTGTGGTGTCGCATTGAGCGGCCCCGCGAACGCGCAGAATTTTACCACCGCTGCCGAAGTGCGCCCGATTCTCGGCATGACCCGCGACTCCTGGGTCGCGATCCGGGAATACGGTGGCAAGGATCTGGTCTACTTCACCCATCTTCTGGCGTGGCGCTGCGGGCTGAGCGAGATTCGCTACGGTTTCAACGGTGCGCCGCCCACCAAATCGTTCAAGATGGAGAAATGCCACGAGGGCGCAGCCCAGCCCAACGCGATCTCGGGCGACAATGTCTATGTCAGCCAACCGCAGGGCTCGGTCTCCGAGGTGCGGGTGAAGCTGATTTATGACGATGGCAGTTCGGAAGAAGCACGGTTCAGCCGCAAGGCGGTGCTGCAATAAATGGCGCAACGAATGGGCGTTATTCAACACAGCGGCCCCCGTGGGAGCCGCGTGTCACCAGTTCCTGAAAGGGGAAGTGGTGGGTGACCCTGGAATCGAACCAGGCGTGGGTCGCCCCGGCGGAGTTACAGTCCGCTGCCGCACCTTGCAGCACGTCACCCGACGCTGGGCGGGAGATACAAAAGGGGGCGGGGGGCGTCAAGAGAGAGTTTGCCGAAAAATCGCGCTCCGGATCAGAGCTTGCCAAACGAGGTCATTCCGCGCAGGTAGGGGCCAAAGGAGACCCGCGATGAAAAAGCCAGCCTGGGTGATCGATAAGGAACGCGCCAAACGCGCTGCGGCCGCCGAGACCGTGTGGCTCTTCGGCCTGCATGCGGTGCGCGATGCGCTGCAGAACCCGATGCGCGAGCGTCTGCGGTTGGTCTGTTCGAAGAACGCCGCCGACAAACTGGCCGAGGCGATCGGGGCGTCGGGCATGGAGCCCGAGATCGTCGATGTCCGCAAGTTCGACAAGTTCGTGCCGATCTCGACCGACTCCGTCCATCAGGGCGCGGCGCTCGAGGTGAAGCCGCTCGATTGGGGCGCGCTGAAGGATGTCTGTTTCGGGGCGCGCCGTGTGGTGCTGCTCGACCGCGTCACCGATCCGCATAACGTCGGCGCCATCCTGCGCTCGGCCGAGGTGTTCGGCGCGGCCGCCGTGATCGCGCCGCATCGCCATTCCGCGCCCGAGACCGGCGCACTCGCGAAAACCGCCTCCGGCGCGCTCGAGCGTCAGCCCTATCTGCGGGTGAAGAACCTCTCCGACGCGATGGAGGAGCTTCGCCAGATGGGCTTCCGGCTGATCGGGCTTGCGGGCGAGGCGAAGATGTCGCTCGAAGACGGGCTGTCCGAGGCGGGAATGGAGCCGGTGGCGCTCGTTTTGGGCGCCGAGGGACCGGGCCTGCGCGAGAAGACCCGCGAGACCTGCGACCGTCTGGTGCGAATCCCCTTTGCGGGCGAATTCGGTTCGCTCAACGTGTCGAATGCCGCCGCGGTGTCTCTTTATGCATCCGCAAGTCGGTAATGGTCACAAAATCGCGATCATGAGGGCGTGGACCTTAAAAGCGGCGGGATGCGTTCCTATCTCGATGTCTGAGGCGCAGCTTCGGAACCGCTGCGTCTCTAGTTCACTGTCCCTCGTTCCGCCACTGTTGCGCCCAGCCTTCAAGGCTTGGGCGCATTTTTCTTAGAGGGCTGCGACAAAGGAGAGGTTTCAGATGCAAGACGAGATTCGCGACATTCTGGAAAGTACCAAGATCATCGCCGTGGTCGGCATGTCCCACAAGCCGGAGCGCCCCTCTTACGAAGTGGCGCGGTTTCTGCAATCCAAGGGGTATCGTGTGATCCCGGTCAATCCTGGGCTCGCGGGGCAACAGCTGCTGGGCGAGATGGTCTATGCCGATCTCGGCGCGATCCCCGACGAGATCGCGGTGGATATGGTCGACGTGTTCCGCCGTTCCGAGGCGGTGCCGGAGGTCGTGGACGAGGCGCTGGCGCATCTGCCCGATCTCAAGACGATCTGGATGCAGCTTGGCGTGTCGCATGACGCTGCCGCCGAGAAAGCCCGAGGGCAGGGGGTGAAAGTCGTGATGAACCGGTGCCCGAAGATCGATTATCCGCGCGTGATGGTCGCGTAAGGCGAGGGGGGCTCTGCCCCCTCGGCCTGACGGCCTTGCCCCCGGGATATTTCGATCAAGGAGAAGACCGGATCAGCCCTTCACGGCTTTGACGGCCTCGAGAATCGCATCGGCGATGTAATCGAGATCGGGCTGCTTGAGCCTCGCGGGCAAGCGCGTATCGCAAGCGCGCATCAGCATCTCTCGGGTTTTCGGAAGCTCCGGCACATCTCCGAGGAACTGCCAGTTCCAGAAGGCGCGCGCATTGTCTTGGCTGAGGCCGAAGACCTGCACGCTGACGCCGCGCGCTTTCGCTTCCGATTGCATCTTGCGGGCTTCCCCGTCGGACCAGTCGCCCGCGAGGTTGAACTGCAGCGAATCCGGGGCGCGGGTTTCGGGGCCGAGGGGCGGCGGCACGTCGAGCCAGTCGCTCGTGTTCAGCCGCTCCGCGACATAGTCGTGGTTGGCGCGACCATCGTTCACGCGGCGCTCCACTTCCGCGATCTGCGGGCGGATGACGGCGGCGGAGAGGTTCTGCATCCGGCAATTGTATAGCGGCAGCTTGTTCTGCCAGTGATGGAAGCTGTTCTGCAGGCCGGGATGCTTCTTCCAATTATGCTCATAGGCGCCCGACATGATGACCGCGCGGGCGGCGAGCTCCGGATCGTCGGTCAGCAGGATGCCGCCTTCGCCCGCGTTGATCAGCTTGTAGGACTGGAAGGAGAGGCAGCCGATCTTGCCGATGGTACCGATCTTCTTGCCGTTCCAGAGCGTTCCGAGCGAGTGCGCCGCGTCCTCGATCACCGGCACGTCCTTCTCGGCTGCCAGTTCCATGATCACGTCCATATCGGAGGTGTGGCCGCGCATGTGAGAGATTAGCACCGCGTCGATGCTGTCGTCGAATTTCGCGCGGAAATCGTCGAGGTCGATGCGGAAATTGGAGCCGACTTCGACCAGAATCGGGACGCAATCGGCGTGGACGATGGCGGAAGGGACGGCAGCGAAGGTGAAGGCCGGGACCAGCACGCGCGCGCCGCGCGGCAGGTCGAGCGCCTTCATCGACAGGAAGAGGGCTTGCGAGCAGGATGACACCGCCACGGCGTATTTGACGCCCATGAACTCCGCGAATTCGGCTTCCAGCTTGGCGACCGGCGCGTCTTCCGAGGTGTAGCGGAACAGGTCCCCGCTTGTCAGAAGGCGATCGATTTCGGCCCGGGCGGCCTCGGGAATGGCCTCGGCGTCGTAGCAATTCGGGGCGGTCTGTCCGTCACGCGGCATGGCAAGATATCCTGAAACTGACTTTCAGAAATGCTTACACTGCAGGGGGCGAATTCTCCAGTGACCTTTTCATGACGAAACCGAGACCGGCTCAAATCCCCAGTTTGTCGCGCATCGAGAACCACGTCATCGCGGCGACCAGAAGCGGGCTGCGCAGGAGCGATCCGCCCGGGAAGCCCGGCACGTCGAGGCTGGCCATCAGGTCGAAGCGTTCGGCTTGACCTGCGACTGCCTCGGCCATGATCTTGCCCGCCATCGTGCCCATCGCGACGCCATGGCCGGAAAAGCCACTGGCCGAGAGCGCGTTTTTCAAAGGCCGTGCGAAATAGGGCATCCGGGTGCGGGTGATGGCGAGCGTGCCGCCCCAAGCGTAGTCGATCTTTACATCGGCAAGGGAGGGGTAGACCTCCAGCATCGGCTTGCGCACGGTCTGCACGATATCGGGGAACCTGTAGCCGTAGCTCTCGCCGCCGCCGAAGAGCAGGCGGTTATCGTCAGAGAGCCGCCAGTAATTCACTACGAATTTCGTGTCCGCCACGGCGATATTCTCGCGCAGCACTTGGGCCACGCGCGGGCCCAGCGGCTCTGTCGCGACGATGAAATTGTTGATCGGCATCACATGCGAAGCCACGCGCGGGGCGAGGTTTCCAAGATAGCCATTGGCCGCGAAGATCAGATGATCGGCATCGATATGGCCATGCTCGGTCTGCACGCGCACCGGCGCGCCGGGACGGATATGATGGACGAGCGAGCCCTCGTGGATTTCCACGCCGGCCTTGCCGCAAGCGAGCGCCAGGGACTGGGCGAAGTTCAGCGGATGCAGGTGCCCTGCGCCCCGGTCGATATCGCCGCCAAGATAGGCCTCCGACGGCAGAATTGCGTGCAGCGCCTCGCGGGAGAGCGGCTCCACCTGATCGTAGCCGTAATCGCGGGCCAGTTTCTCCGCCATGTGGTGGGAATGCGCGACCTCGGATTGCGTCCGGCAGGCATGGGCGATGCCGGGGTGGAAGTCCACGTCCATCTCGTATCGTGCGATCAGGTCGCGGATCAGCGCTTTCGCGTCCTCTCCGATATCCCAAAGCCTGCGCGCCATTTCGGGGCCGTGGGCTTTCTCCAGATCGTCCTGCTCCAGCCGCTGGCCCGAGCCCACCTGCCCGCCATTGCGTCCCGACGCCCCGAAGCCTACGCGATGGGCCTCGAGCAGCCGCACAGAATAGCCCTTTTCCGCCAGATGCAGCGCCGCCGAGAGGCCGGTGAAGCCGCCGCCCACCACGCAGACATCCGCCCGGTGGCGGCCCGTCAACGCGGGCCAGCGCCGGTCGGTCAGCGCGGTCGCCGCGTAATAGCTCGGCGCGTGCTCGCCCTTGCGGTCATTGGCGAAGAGCAGGTTCATCGCATCACACGTTCATCAACAGGTGCTCGCGCTCCCACGGCGAGATCACCTGTAGGAACTCTTTGTATTCGTTGCGCTTCACGGCCTCGTAGACGGCGCAGAATTCCGGCCCCAGCACGTCGCGGATCGGGGCGCTTTCCGAGAACAGATCGAGCGCATCGCCCAGATTCACCGGCACGTCTTCGGCCGACATATAGGCGTCGCCCAGGCATTCGGGCTTCGGCATCTGCTTTTCCTTGAGGCCCAGATAAGCGCAAGCGAGCGAGGCCGCGAGCCCGAGATAGGGGTTGCAGTCCATTCCCGCGAGACGGTTTTCGATCCGCCGCGCCGCTGGGCCGGAGATCGGCACGCGCAGGCCCGTCGTGCGGTTGTCACGGCCCCATTCAAGATTGATCGGGGCCGCGAAATCCGGGACGTAGCGGCGATAGCTGTTCACGTAGGGCGCCAGAAGCGCGATCACCGCGGGCAGGTGCGTCTGAAGCCCCGCGATGCAATGCAGGAAGGCCTCCGTCTCGCCGCCCCTCTCGTCCGAGAAGATGTTCTCGCCGGTCTTGGTGTCGATCACCGATTGGTGGATATGCATGGCCGAGCCCGGCTCGCCCTCGATCGGCTTCGCCATAAAGGTGGCAAAGCAATCCTGACGCAGGGCGGCCTCGCGGATCAGCCGCTTGAAGTAGAAGATCTGGTCGGCGAGTTCAACCGGGTCGCCATGGGCGAGGTTGATCTCGATCTGCCCGGCACCGCCTTCCTGCAAGATGCCGTCGATCTCGAAACCCTGAAGCTCGGCGAAGTCGTAGATATCGTCGATGACCTTGCCGTATTCATCGACCGCCGACATCGAATAGGCCTGCTTGGCGGCCGCGCGACGACCAGACCGCCCCATCGGCGGGATGATCGGCTGGTTCGGATCCACATTGCGTGCAACGAGGAAGAATTCCATTTCGGGGGCGACGACCGGCACCCAACCCTCGGCCTCGTAGAGCGAAAGCACGCGCTTGAGCACGTTGCGTGGGGCGATCGGCACCGGGTTGCCCTGCTGGTCCTCGACGTCGTGGATGATCTGCAAGGTCCAGTCCGCCGTCCAGGGCGCGGCCGTCGCGGTCGAGAAATCGGGCGTCAGGATCATGTCCGGCTCGGTGAAGGCGCCCGAGGGGTTGTCAGTCCACTCGCCGGTGATCGTCTGCAGGAAGATCGAGTTCGGCAGGAAGAAGCGATCCTGGAACTTGAATTTCGACGCGGGCATCGCCTTGCCGCGCGCGACCCCCGCGATGTCGGCGACAATGCATTCAACCTCGTCGAGACGCCGACCCTCGATGTAATCGCGTGCGGCTTGCGGGATGCGGTCGGTCCAGTCCTTCATGTCGCTCATCGGTCAGCTTTCCGGGTGCGCGGGCACCCTTGTCTTGAGGAAGAAATCGGCGATGCGCTCGGCGATCCGGGGCGCGCCGTTGGGCCGGCCCAGCCGCGTGCGGGCCGCCTCCATCAACTCGTCGGGCACGACGCCGCGCCCGCGTGTGTCCATCAACCCTTCCACGAATTCGTCGCGAAACTCGGGATGGGGCTGAACGGTGAAGATCGTGTCGCCATAGGTAAGCGCTGGATAGGCGCAGAAATCATTGCCCGCGATCGGTGTCGCACCCGGCGGCAGCTCGGTCACCTGATCCTGATGCCACGCGTTGAGTGCGATCACCTCGCCGCCGAAATCGTAATCCTGCGGGCCTACGGCCCAGCCGCCGGAGAATTTCTCGACCTTGCCGCCAAGCGCCTGCGCGATGATTTGGTGGCCGAAACAGATGCCAACCATCGGCACCTTCTCGGCATGGGCGTCGCGGATGAACGTCTCGAGTGGCTTGATGAAGGGATGATCCTCGTAGGCGCCGTGACGGGAGCCGGTGATCAGCCAGCCGTCGCATTCATGCACGTCTTTCGGGAAGTGCATATGCTCGACGTCGTAGCGTTGGAATTCGAGGCCGCGCCCGGCGAGCAGGGCTTCGAACATGTCGGGATAATCGCCCGCCTTGTCGCGCAGAACGTCGGGGGATTGGCCGGTTTGGAGAATGCCGATACGCATGGGAGGTCCGCTCGTAAGCTCTTGTTGACGAAGCGTAGTGCGGGCCGTGAGCGGCGGCAAGGGGGGCGCTGCTGGTTCGCCGGATCGCGACCGGAAGGCGCGAAGGGGGCTCCGCCCCCGGCGCGTGCGCGCCTCCCCCGGGATATTTCCATCAAGAGGAAGATCCGTTTCGGCTTGGGCGAAATATCCCGGGGGGAGGGCGATAGCCCGAGGGGGCAGCGCCCCCTCTTCCTTTGGTTTTGTCGCTCTCCGGCGACCCGGGGCAGAGCCCCCGTTCTCGACGCTTAACGCGAGCGGATCATTCCCATGATCTCGAGCGTCTGGCCCAGGATCGGCTGTGCGATCTCGTCGGCCCGGTTCGCGCCATCGCCCAGGATATTGTCGATCTCGGAAGGGTCGTTCATCAGCCGGGTCATCTCGTCCGAGATCGGGGCGAGCTTCGCGACCGCGAGCTCCGCCAGCGCCGGTTTGAACTTGCCGAAGCCCTCGCCGCCATATTCGCCCAGCACTTGGGTCGGCGTCATGTCGGCCAGCGCGGCGTAGATGTTCACGAGGTTGCGCGCCTCGGCTCGGTCCTTGAGCCCCTCGATCTCGGAGGGCAGGGGCTCGGGGTCGGTCACGGCCTTGCGAATCTTCTTGGCGATCGTGTCGGCATCGTCGGTCAGGTTGATGCGGCTCGCGTCCGAGGGGTCGGATTTCGACATCTTCTTGGTGCCGTCGCGCAGGGACATCACCCGGGTAGCGGCGCCTTCGATCAGCGGCTCGGGGGAGGGAAAGAACTCGGTCCCGTAGTCGTGGTTGAACTTGGCCGCAATGTCGCGGGTCAATTCGACGTGCTGCTTCTGATCCTCGCCCACCGGCACCATCGTCGCGTGATATAGCAGGATGTCGGCGGCCATCAGGGCGGGATAGGCATAGAGGCCCAGCGAGGCCTTCTCAGCATTCTTGCCCGCCTTGTCCTTGAACTGGGTCATCCGGTTCATCCAGCCCAGACGCGCGACGCAGTTCAGCGCCCAGGCCAGTTCGGCATGGGCCGACACTTGCGATTGGTTGAACAGGATCGAGCGTTTCGGGTCGACGCCCGAGGCGATGAAGGCGGCAGCTGCCTCGCGGGTGTTGCGGCGCAGCGCCTCGGGCTCTTGCCAGACCGTGATCGCGTGCAGGTCGACGAGGCAGTAGATCGTCTCGATTCCTTCGTCCTGCTTCTGGGCGAAGCGCTTGAGCGCGCCCAGATAGTTGCCCAGCGTGAGCCCGCCCGAGGGCTGGATGCCGGAGAAGATCCGCGGTTTGAAATTGGCGTTGAGGGGTTGCGCTTGCTCGCTCATCTGATGCTCCTGATCTGCGGGGGGTGGAAGCCCGCCATTGAGGATCTCCCGGGGTGGAAATCCGCTCTCCGCTCGCTTATCGCTAAAGCGCAAAGGGCGCAACTGAGCCCGCGAGCAGGAGACCATTATGCGCGACGGCTATGACGAACACCCGATGAACCCGCTGCCGCCAGTGGTCTGGCTTCTGGCGCTGCCGATCATCGCGACGGAGCTGTTCTTCGCGATGGGCCAGTCGGGGCTGATCGGCGGGGCGCAGGCGGCGGGCTGGCGGCTCGACGCGCTGCAGAAATTCGCCTTCTCGCCGCAGGTGATGCGCGCGATGGTTGAGACCGGGCAATATCCGCCCGAGCAGATGATGCGAATTCTGACCTATCCGTTCGTCAACGCTTCGGTGACTCAGGCGATCTTCGTGCTCGTGTTCCTCTTGGCGCTGGGCAAGATGGTGGGCGAGGTGTTCTCGGGCCTCGCCGTGGCGATCGTCTTCTTCGGGGCGACGATCCTTGGCGCGCTTGTCTATGCGGCGCTGCCCTTTACGCAGATCGGGCTCTATGGCGGCTATCCCGGCGATTACGGGCTGATCGGGGCGTTCACATGGATTCTGTGGACGCGACTGGGGCAGGAAAATGCGAACCAGTTCCGGGCCTTCTCGTTGATCGGCGCACTGATGGGCATTCAGCTGCTGTTTGCGATGATCTTCGGCGCGCGGCCCGACTGGATCGCGGATATCGTCGGGTTCGTGGCAGGCTTCGTGCTGAGCTTCTTCGTGGCGCCCGGCGGAATGCAGCGGACGTTGCAGCGGCTGCGGCGTCGGTGAGCCTTCCTGGCCAGGGGCGACTAGCCCCGGGCCGCGCCCGACCCTCCCACCGGGAGGGCGCATTGGCGAAGTCGGCGCAGGCATTGGCGACCTTCGGGCATGAGAGATAAAGCGCCCAGCGAGAGACGGATTAAAGTGCCACCCAAGGGTCGGGCGCGGCCCTTACGCCCCGCCCGGACCGCGCCGCATCGCACCTTTCAGATCGGCCATATGCATCGCACCGATCGCGATGGCCGTGCCGAAATAGACGACCATCCCGAACAGCACGAGCCCCAGTAGCGCCAGCGCACGTAGGCCCGGCACGGTGAATGCGCCGGGCACCGCCCAGGTCACCGCCCAGATCGCAGCGCCCATCACCAGCGCCGCGATCACGATGCGGGGCAGGCGGCGGTAGAAACGGTGATCGAAGCTCGCGGCTTCCCCCATCGGGCGTGCGCCGAGCCAAAGCTGCGCGACCATCGCCCACGCGGCGAGCGTCGTTCCGACAGCCGCCGCAAGGTAGCCGATCACGAAGGACAGCCCGATCGCCAGCACCGCATTCACCACCATCGCGACGAGCGCGTAGTTGAACGGCGTGCGCGTGTTCTCGCGGGCGAAATACAAGGGCTGCAGAACCTTTTGCAGCACAAAGGCGGGCAGGCCGAGGCCGTAGATCGCGGTGGCCCAGGCCGTGGCAATGGTGTCCTCGTGGGTGAACTGGCCGCGCTCGAACAGGACCGAGACGATGGGCTGGGCTGCCACCAGCAGCGCTACGGCGGGGCCGACGGTGAAGAGGAGCGCGAACTCTCCCGCACGCGAAAAGGAATAGCGGCTGCCGGCCGTGTCGCCGCCGCGCAAGCGACGAGACAGGTCGGGCAGCAGAACCACGCCGATCGCGATGCCCACGACGCCCAGCGGCAACTGATAGAGCCGATCGGCATAGTTCAGCCACGCGATCGCGCCGTCGAAATGCGAGGCGACCTGACGGCCCACCAGCAGGTTCACCTGCACCACGCCGCCCGCGAGCATCGCTGGGATCGCGATCCGAACGAGGCGTTTCATGTCGGGAGAGAGGCGCGGGCGTTTCGGCACGATCTTGTAGCCTGCCCGCCATGCCGCGGCCCAGACCAGCGCCAGTTGCGCCACGCCCGCGACGGGCACGGCCCAGGCCAGCGCATCGCCCACCGGCCAGCCGGCCTGATCGGCCATCAGCATCGCGATGACGAAGGTGACGTTCAGCAGCACGGGTGCCGCGGCGGCAGCGGCGAAGTGACCGGCGGCGTTCAGCACGCCCGACAGAAGCGCGCTGAGCGAGATGAAGAGGATGTAGGGGAAGGCGATCCGGCCATAGCTCGTGGCGATGGCGAACCGCTCATCGCCCGCGAAGCCCGAGGCCATCGCCAGCACCAGCCACGGCATTGCCGCCGAAGCCACCAGTGTCAGCACGATCAGCACCGAGGCCAAGCCGCCCATTGCCTCGCGCGCGAAGCCCTGCGCGTCCTCGCCGCCCTCCAGCTTCTTCGAGAAGATCGGGATGAAGGCGGTGTTGAACGCGCCTTCCGCGAAGAAACGGCGAAACAGGTTCGGTAGCGAGAAGGCCACGAGGAAGGCCTCCGCCACCGGGCCTGCACCGAGATAGGCCGCGATCATCATGTCGCGCGCAAAGCCGAGGATGCGGCTCGCCATGGTCCAGCCGCCCACCGTGAGGAAGCCGCGCACCAGCCGGATTGGTTTCATATTAGTTGCCCGCCCGTTTCGCGCCCGAGGCAATCGCGTCCATCAGCTTCTTCTCGAGAGCTTCCTGGCGCGATTTGGAATGGAGTTTCAGGCCGAACATGTCTTTCACGTAGAAGCTGTCCACGACCTGCGCGCCATAGGTGGCGATCACCGCCGAGGAGATCGAGATATTGTTCGATGCCAGCGCCCGGGTCAGGTCGTAGAGAAGGCCGGGCCGGTCGCGGGTATCGACTTCGATGATCGTGTAGATATCCGATCCCTCGTTGTCGATGGTGATATGGGTCGGGAACTTGAACTCGCGCTCACGCTTCTTGAGCTTGTCGCGATCCTTGAGCGCCTCGCGGGCGACGACCTCGCCTTTCAGCGTCTTCTCGATCATCCCGCGCAGGCGGGTCAGTTTCGAGGCCTCGTAGGGATGGCCCTCGGCATCCTGAACCCAGAAGACGGCGGTCGCGTAGCCGTCCTTCGAGGTATAGGTGCGCGCATCGACCACGTTCGCGCCGACCAGCGCCAGCGCGCCGGAGAGCCGGGAGAAAATGCCGGGGTGATCGGCGAGAGCGAAGCTGACGCGGGTCGCGTCGTGATCGTCATCGGGATGCAGGTCGATACGGATCTCGTTATCGCCCAGATCGCGCAGCAGCCGCGCGAAGATCTCGTGATTGACCGTGGCGAGCGCCTGCCAGTAGGGCGGGTAATGGCGGGCGAGCTCGGCGCGGATGCGGGTCTTGTCCCAGTCGTCCTGCGCCTCCAGCACTTCGCGCAGGGCACGTTTGGCCTCGTCGGTACGCTGCTCGCGATTGACCGCTTCCAGCCCGTGCTCCAACGCCATCGCGGTCTCGGAATGCAGCTTGCGCAGCAGCGTCGCTTTCCAGTTGTTCCACACGTTCGGGCCGACGCCGCGAATGTCACAGACCGTCAGCACCGTCAGCAGGTCGAGTCGCTTGCGCGACTTCACGCGCTTGGCGAAATCGCGGATC
Organism: Thioclava sp. IC9; assembly: GCF_002213225.1. Lineage (NCBI taxonomy): Bacteria > Pseudomonadati > Pseudomonadota > Alphaproteobacteria > Rhodobacterales > Paracoccaceae > Thioclava > Thioclava sp. IC9. Next base: position 252,112 of record NZ_NBNX01000003.1, on the reverse strand, counting down.
GTGCGCGGGTCCGACAGGTCGCGTTTCTGCGCCACGTCGGACATCAGAAGGTGATGGCGCACCAGCCATTCGACGGTGTCGCATTCCTCTGGGTTCAACCCCAGCCGCGGCGCTACCTTGCGGGCGATCTTCGCGCCGAGGATCGAGTGATCTTCGGGGCGTCCCTTGCCGATGTCATGCACCAGCAGCGCGACATAGAGAACCTTGCGATTGATGCCTTCTTCGAGAATATGCGACGAGAGCGGCAGATCCTCCACCAGCTCCTTGCGCTCGATCTGTGCCAGCGTCGAGACGACCTGTATCGTGTGCTCATCCACGGTGTAGCTGTGATACATGTTGAACTGCATCATCGCGACAATCGGCTCGAATTCGGGGATGAAGGCGGCCAGCACGCCCAGCTCGTTCATCCGGCGCAGCGCGCGTTCCGGGTTGCCGTGCTTCAGGAGCAGATCGAGGAAGATACGCTGCGCCTCGCGATTGGTGCGCACCTTGTCGTCGATCAGGTCGAGATTGGCCGAGACGAGCCGCATCGCGTCAGGGTGGATCAGCATCCCCGAGCGCAGCCCCTCTTCGAAGAGGCGCAGCAGGTTGACCGGATCGGAGAGGAAGGCCTTCTCGTCGGCCACGTTGATGCGTCCGTTCTCTTCGCAATAGGGGGCCTTCAGCTTGCGTCGCCGGCGGAAAATCCGCGTCAGCATCGGCGCGCTTTTGACGTGCTGCGCTTCGAGCTTGGTCAGGAAGATCCGGGTCACGTCGCCCACGGCGGTCGCGTGGCGGAAGTAATCCTGCATGAAGACCTCTACCGCGCGGCGGCCCGCCAGATCGCGATAGCCCATGCGCTCGGCCACCTCGACCTGCATGTCGAAGGTCAGCTGATCCGAAGCGCGGCCGGAGATCAGATGCAGGTGACAACGCACCGCCCAGAGGTAATTCTCGGCCTCGTGGAAGGTCTCGTATTCCTCGGGCGAAAATGCCCCGATCTCCATCAATTCGCGGGCGCGGCCCACATGATGGATGTATTTGCCGATCCAGTAGAGGGTCTGCAGGTCGCGCAGGCCCCCCTTGCCCTCTTTCACGTTCGGTTCGAGCACGTAGCGCTGCCCGCCCTGCCGGCGGTGGCGTTGCGAGCGTTCCTCAAGCTTGGCCTCGATGAACTCGGCCTCGGTCCCCTCGAAAAGGTCGTGGTGAAGGCGCAGCGACAGCGCCTCGGCCAGCTTATCGTCGCCGCCGACGCAGCGATGCTCCAGAAGTGCGGTGCGGATCGTGATGTCCTCGCGCCCGAGCCGGATGCAATCGTCGAGCGTCCGAGACGAATGACCGACCTTCAGCTTCAGATCCCAGAGCATGTAGAGCATCGACTCGATGACGCTCTCGGCCCAGGGGGTGACCTTGTAAGGGGTGAGGAAAAGCAGATCGACATCGGAATGCGGCGCCATCTCGGCGCGGCCATAGCCGCCCACGGCGAGCACCGCGAAACGCTCTGCCTCGGTGCGGATGCCGCTTGGATGCAGACGCGTCGTCGCGATGCGCAGCACCGACCGGACGATCCCGTCCGTCATCTGGGCATAGGCTTCGACCGTGTCGCGCGCCGCGCGCGGGTGCCTCTCGAAATCAGCCTCGATCGCAGCGGTGGCGGCGCGGCGCTCCTCGGTGAGGAAGTTCACCGTCGCGGTCCGGATGTCCTTGGGATCGCTTGCACCGGAGGTTGCGGCGTCAAGCGCGTCGAACAGACGCTGCTGATCCAGAAGGAGGGGCGCCCCGGTCGATGCCGGGGCGGTGTCTGTCATGCTGGTCACTGCGCGATCTCGTCCCTTTGCGGGCCCTTTCCTGTAGCGGCGCTCCGGATCAGAAGCCGAAACCGCCGAAGTTGCGCGGCGCCGGATCGATCACGACCGCCTGCCCGTTGCGGACCTGAGCTACGGCGAGTGCGCGCTCGTTGGTGCCGTCGGGCAGGAGCCGGAAGACGCCGTTGACGCCCACGAAGCCCGAACGCTGGGTCAGGCCCTGCTTGGTCAGCGCGTTCGGATTGCCCGATTTCACCAGCGCGCCGATCGCCGCGACCCCGTCATAGGCGAGGCCCGCGATCGGGTGGGGCGCTTGCCCGTAAGCGGCGGTGTAGCGCGACACGAACTGCTGTTGCAGCGCCGGGTCGGGCTCGGCGAACCATCCACCTTGGGTGCCCGGAAGCGACAGGGTCGCCGGCGGGATATCCCAACGGGTCAGGCCGATATATTGCGTGGTCTGCGGGGTCACTCCCTGCTCGCCCATCAGCTGCGTGAGCAGCGGGAGCGCGCCTGCGGTATCGGCGGTCAGGAACAGCGCATCGACGTCGCCGGACTTCACGCGGCTTGCGATCTGCGGCGTCGCATCGACCACGCCCTGCTGCGAGAACGGGTAGGAGGCCACGCCCGCGAGCGAAGCGCCCGACCGTGCGATCGCCGTCTGGATCGCCTGCGCGCCGATTTCGCCTGCCGTGGTCTGTTCATGCACGACCATGATCCGCTGCTTGCCCTGACGCGCGGCGAAGCTCACGAGGCGGTTGGCGGTGTTCTGGAAGGTCGGGCCGAGCACGAAGACATTGCCGCCCGCGACGTTGGTATTGTTCGAAAACGCAAGCACGTTGATGTTGCGCGAGGCCACCGCGAGCCCCGCCGCATTCGCCGATTGCGCATAGACGGGGCCGAGGATGACCTTCGCGCCCTCGTCGGCAGCCTTGGTCGCCATCGCGGCCGCCTGCTGCGGATTGCCCGCGGTGTTGTAGACCTGCAGGTCAATGCGGGTGCCCTTCAGGTCCTGGATCGCGAGATTGGCCGCATTCTGCAGAGCCCGTGCGAGAGTCTCATCGCCTGCATTTCCCGACCCCGACGGGACGAGAAGCGCGACCTTGATCGGTGCGCTGCTGTCGATCTTCTGGCCGGAATTGCCCATCGGCCCCGGCTGACAGGCCGCGAGCCAGACCAGAGCAAGGAGGGCTGCGATTCGCGCAGCGAGGGCGCGGGGGTTACGAATGAGATTAAACATGATACGTCCTTTTGGGCGTTGGCGTCCGGTCCGGGCACTGAAGCAAAGCCTGCGAACCGCGATCGGATGACGCGATCGAGACTACGCACAAGCAGGCGTGAAGTAAACGATCCACACAAGTGATGAGGCGGGCGATGGGCGAGGGTGTTGTATCTGATGCAAACGCGCAAAATGGCGGAACCAAGGGGGTGCCTGCGCCGTTAAGCCCGGGGCTTCATTTCATCGCCACGCCGATCGGAGCGGCCCGCGACATCACGCTGCGCGCCCTAGATATGTTGCGCGCCGCCGATGTTCTGGCGGCCGAGGATACCCGCAGCCTGCGGCACCTGATGGAGATTCACGGAGTACCGCTCAACGGGCGCCAGGTGCTCGCCTATCATGACCATAACGGTGCCGCGATGCGGCCGAAAATCCTTGCCGCGCTCGAGGCCGGGAAGTCGGTGGTTTATGCCTCCGAAGCGGGCACGCCGCTGGTCGCCGACCCCGGCTATCAGCTCGGCCGCGCGGTGATCGAGGCCGGGCTGCCGCTCTACAGCGCGCCGGGCCCCTCGGCGGTGCTGACGGCGCTGACGCTCTCGGGCCTGCCGACGGATCGCTTCCTCTTCGCCGGGTTCGCGCCGAACAGTAAAGGCGCGCGGCGGAATTGGCTCGCCGAGTTCAAGGAAATTCCCGCGACACTGGTTTTTTATGAAAGCCCCAAACGCATTAGGGAAATGTTAGCTGACGCGGCCCATAGTCTGGGAAAGGAGAGACAAGCGGCGCTGTGCCGGGAACTGACGAAGCGGTTCGAAGAGGTGCGCCGGGGCACGCTGGAAGAGCTTGCGGCAGGCGTGGCTGATGCGCCGATCAAGGGAGAGATCGTGGTGGTGGTCGACAGGCCGCACGCGGTCGAAGTCGATGATGCGGAACTGGAGCGCCGGTTGAGCGCCGCGCTCGAGCGGGAGTCGCTTCGCGATGCGGTCGATGCCGTCGTGGGCGCGACCGGTTTGCCGCGACGCAAGGTCTATCAGGCCGCTCTGGCTATGGAGAAGAAGAAATGAGTGGATCGCTGTCGTATCATTCGGGTCTCGCCGCCGAAGAACAGGTGATGCTGCATTACGAGAGAGAAGGCCGCGCGGTGTCGGAACATCGCTGGCGCGGCAAATATGGCGGCGAGATCGATTTGATCGCGCGCGAGGGCGACACCTTGATCTTCATCGAAGTGAAGAAATCGCGCAGCCATGCCCGTGCTGCCGAACGTCTTTCGCAACGTCAGATGCGCCGAATCTGCGTTTCGGTCGAAGAATACCTGATGCGCCATCCGGCTCCGGCCAACTGCAATCGCAAGGTTCGGTTCGATCTCGCGCTGGTCAACGAGATCGGGGAGATCAAGGTTCTGGAGAACGCCTATTTCGGAATGTGACCGGCCGATGGGTTGAGGTTGCATCCGGGCGCGCCACATTGCATCAAGATTGCACTGAAACAGGGGGCGCGGATGGGTTTGAAAGTTGCGATCCAGATGGATCCGATCGAAGCGGTCAATATCGAGGCTGACAGCACGTTTCGGATCGCCGAAGAGGCGCAGGCTCGTGGGCATGAGCTGTTCTATTACACGCCGGGCCGTCTGATTTATCGCGAGGGTCGCGTTTATGCACGTGGTTGGCCGCTCACGGTGCGCCGCGAGAAGGGCAATCACTTCTCGTTGGGCGAAGAGGCCGAGATCGATCTGGGGGATTGGGACGTCGTCTGGCTACGGCAGGATCCACCCTTTGACATGGGTTACATCACCACGACGCATCTGCTGGATCGGATTCATCCCGAGACGCTTGTGGTGAACGATCCTTTCTGGGTTCGCAATTCGCCCGAGAAGCTACTCGTTCTCGACTTCCCCGACCTGACGCCGCCGACATTGATTGCGCGCGACCTCGAGGCCATCCGGGCCTTCAAGGCCGAGCATGGCGATATCATCCTCAAGCCGCTTTATGGCAACGGGGGGGCGGGGGTGTTTCGGCTCGATCCGAACGACCGCAACCTGTCGTCGCTGCATGAGCTTTTCATCGGCATCAACAACGAGCCGTTGATCGCGCAGAAATTCCTGCCCGCGGTGTCGAAGGGCGACAAGCGGATCATTCTTGTCGATGGCGAGCCCGTGGGCGCGATCAATCGGGTGCCTGCGGAAGGTGAGACGCGGTCGAACATGCATGTCGGCGGCCGGCCCGAAAAGGTCGAGCTGACCGCGCGCGATCGAGAAATCTGTGCGCGGATCGGTCCGCATCTGCGCGAGAAGGGTCAGATTTTCGTCGGAATCGATGTGATCGGCGATTGGCTGACCGAAATCAACGTGACTTCGCCCACCGGGATTCAGGAGCTCGAACGGTTCGACGGCGTGAATATCACCGCCCGGATCTGGGAGGCGATCGAAGCGAAACGGAGCTGATATGTCGATCCGTCTGGTTTTACTCAATCTCTGGCTGCGCGCTTTCGCAAAACCGATGGTGCGCAGGTTCCACGGCCCTGCGCAAATGCGGCGCGGGACCGAGAGATTGGCCAGTTGGATCGTGCGCGAGCCCACGGAGATATGTCGTCTGCAAATCAGGCTGGCCGGGCGTGATGCGCTGTCGTTGCGCGCGGGACAATGCGCGGCCGGGCGCGTCATTCTCTATCTTCACGGCGGCGGTTACGTCACCGGCTCCCCTTGGATGTATCGCGGTCTCACCGGGCGCTTGGCGAAGCTGAGCGGCCTCGAGGTGATCGTGCCGGATTACCGCCTCGCGCCCGAAGCGCCGGTGGGCGCCGCGCTCGAGGATGCGACGGCGGCTTTCGACGCGCTTGTTGAAACCGGGTATGACCCTAGCGCGATCGTGCTCGCAGGCGACAGCGCGGGGGGCGGCTTGGCGTTGGCGCTTCTCAGCGCTCTATGCCAGCGCGGCACGCCGCCTGCCGGGGTGATCGCTTTGTCCCCCTGGACGGATTTGACCTGTTCGGGCGAGAGCCTCCGCCTCAACGCTTCTAAAGATGCAATGCTGCCGGTCGAGCGTCTTGGCGACACCTGCGAAATGGTTCTGCGCGGCCATGACCCGACCGATCCGCGCTTCTCGCCGCTTTTCGCGGAATTTCCCGATCCGCCACCGGTGCTGATCCAGCATTCGATGGCCGAGATCCTGTGTGACGACTCGCTGCGCATGGCCGAAAGGCTGCGCGATTTCGGCACGGATGTCACCGTGCAGAGCTGGCCCGACACGCCGCATGTCTGGCATTTCTTCGACGGTCGGATTCCCGAGGCGCGCGAGGCTTTGGAAGACGCGGCCGCCGCGGCGCGCAAGATGCTCAACCTGCCACAGCGCTGAGGCGATAGCTCAACGCCTCCGCGATATGTGACTTGCGCACCTTATCGGCGTGATCGAGATCGGCGATCGTGCGTGCGACCCGCAAGACGCGGTGGTAGCCGCGCGCCGAGAGCCCGACCCGTTCCGCCATCCGCGCCAGAAGATCGCGTCCCTCGGTATCCGGCGTTGCGATATCTTCGAGCAACCGTCCTTCGACTTCGGCGTTGACGCGGATTTCCGGGTGATCCGCGAAGCGTTGGGCCTGCCGCTCGCGTGCGTCAGCGACGCGCGCCGCCACTTCTGTGGAGCTGTCGCCGGTGGCGGGCAGGTCGAGATCGGCATAGCGCACCGGGGGCACCTCGATGCGCAGATCGAACCGATCCATCAGCGGTCCTGAAATTCGGCCCAGATAGTCGTCACCACAGCCGGGCGCGCGGGGGCATGCGCGTTCGGCATCGCCGAGATAGCCGCATTTGCAGGGGTTCGCGGCGGCGATCAACAGGAAGCGGCAGGGGTAGCGCGTATGTGCGTTGGCGCGCGAGACGACGACTTCTCCGGTTTCGATCGGTTGGCGGAGAGTCTCCAGCACGGCGCGGGGGAATTCGGGGAACTCGTCCATGAACAGGACGCCGTTATGGGCGAGGCTGACCTCGCCGGGGCGTGCGCCGCGCCCGCCTCCGATCATCGCCGCCATCGACGCGGTGTGGTGCGGTTCGCGGAAGGGGCGGGTGCGCGAGATGCCGCCCTCGGCCAGCAGGCCCGAAAGCGACTGGATCATCGAGGTTTCCAGCATCTCCTCGGGGCGCATCTCGGGGAGGATAGAGGCCAGCCGCGCGGCCAGCATGGATTTGCCCGAGCCGGGCGTGCCGATCATCATCAGGTGATGGCGTCCGGCAGCGGCGATTTCCAGCGCGCGTTTCGCCCGCTCCTGACCCTTCACGTCACGCAGGTCGCGCGGATGCGCGGTCGCTTCGATCAGACCCGGTCGCGCAGGCTCCAGCGGCAGGCGACCGCTGAGATGGTCGATTGCGCCGCCGAGCGTCTCCGGTGCCGTTACATCGGTCGCGCCGACCCAGGCGGCCTCTGCGCCGGAGCCTTTCGGGCAGATCAGCCCCTTGTCCGCTGCGGCAGCCGCCATCGCCGCGGGTAGGGCGCCCGCGACCGGCAGCAGTCGTCCGTCGAGCGATAGTTCCCCCACCGCGACCAGTGCCTCGATCCGGTCGCGGGGCACCACGCCAATGGCGCCCAGCAGCGACAGGGCGATGGGCAGGTCGAAATGCGAGCCCTCTTTCGGCAGGTCCGCGGGCGAAAGGTTCACGGTGATCTTCTGCATCGGCAGTGCGATCCCCAGCGCGCCGAGCGCCGCGCGCACCCGCTCGCGCGCCTCGGAGACCGCCTTGTCGGGCAGACCCACGACCGCGAAGCCGGGCATGCCTTCGGAGAGCGCGCATTGCACCTCCACGAGGCGGGCTTCCACCCCCTCGAACGCCACCGTGTAGCTCTGGCTGACCATCGGTTCTCCCACGCCTCCTCGTCGATGGGTAGCGCGATCATGGTTTAGGATTGGTTAACGGTCGCCGAGGCCGAGAGGCGGCACCCGAACCTCGACTCAGGGGCGAAAGGCGCCTGGGGGAAAGCTGCCGAAATCTCCACGAGAACCTGCATTTTCTGCATATCCGCACAGCGCTCGCTTCAATTTCGCGCACAAGATCAACGCGTTGCGTTACAGTTTCTCAAGTGTCCGTGAGCAGGCTTATGATATGTCGTGCTCAAGAAGGAGTGATGGTCCTTCCGTAGGGGTATGAATTTCTTTCATTTTTCGCTTGAAAACGTCGTCAAGTGCGCCACGCGCACAAAGTTTCAAGCAAAATTCAACATTTCCGTGAGGAACTAATTCATGTCATTCGCATTGGGTGGGCAAAGCAGCCACCCAATTCAAGGTTGCGCCGGTTTGGGCTGGACACCCCAGGGAGATTGTAAATGGCACTTGATGGTATGACCGATGAAACCCTGCCACGCCAAGCGATGCGGGCAGAGTTCCTGGACGCTGACACCGAAGCAGAACTGGCGCGCGCGTGGCGCGATCATCGGGATGAGCAGGCCCTCCATCGTCTTGTGACCGCTTACATGCGCCTAGCGATTTCGATGGCGTCGAAGTTCCGCCGCTACGGCGCCCCGATGAACGATCTCATTCAGGAAGCGTCACTTGGTCTGATGAAGGCCGCCGACAAGTTCGATCCGGAACGCGGCGTGCGCTTCTCGACCTATGCCGTGTGGTGGATCAAGGCCTCGATCCAGGAATTCGTAATGCGGAACTGGTCGATGGTGCGCACCGGGTCCACCTCGTCGCAAAAAGCGCTGTTCTTCAACATGCGCCGCGTTCAGGCTCAGTTGACCCGCGAGGCTCAGCAAGAGGGCGAGCAGCTCGACGCGATGCAGCTGCGGCAGCGCGTGGCCGAGGTGATCGGCGTGCCGCTTGCCGACGTCGAGATGATGGAGGGCCGCCTGTCCGGCTCCGACTTCTCGCTCAACGCGACGCAGTCCAGCGAAGACGAAGGCCGCGAATGGGTCGACACACTGGAAGACGATGGCGCGAGCCCGGAGGAAACCGTGGCCGACACCCATGACGGCCAGACGATGAAAGTCTGGTTGGGCGAGGCGATGGAGCGACTGACCGACCGCGAAGCCTACATCGTCCGCGAGCGTCGCTTGATCGACGAGCCGCGCACTTTGGAAAGCCTCGGTGAAGAATTGGGTCTTTCGAAAGAGCGCATTCGTCAGCTCGAAGCGCAGGCCTTCGGCAAGATGCGCAAATCGCTTGAAACACATCAGGGCGAGGTGCAAAGCTTCTTCATATGAGGAAGTTTCTCGCCGCGATCTGCCTGCTGTCGCTGACAGGTTCCGCTCAAGCTGCGGAAATATCGCCCGACCAGCTTGATACGCTGTCGGGCGATATTGTCGTTCTGGGCGAGATTCACGACAACCCCACCCATCACCTCAATCAGGCGCGGGCGATCAAGGCGCTGAAGCCCGCCGCTGTGGTGTTCGAGCAGTTGACGCCCGAGCAGGCCGCGAAGATCACGCCGGCGCTTTTGAAGGACGAGGGGGCGCTGGAAAAGGCGCTGGATTGGAATAACTCGGGCTGGCCCGATTTCGCGATCTACTATCCGATTTTCGAGGCTTTGGGCGATGCGAAAGTCTATGGCGCCGCGCAGCCGCGCGAGACAGTGCGCGCCGCGATGACCAAGCCGCTACCGGAGGTGTTCGGCAAGGGCGCTGCGCGTTACGGGCTCGATCAACCCTATCCCGACGCGTTGCAAGCCAAGCTGGAAGCTCAGTCGCAGGAAGATCATTGTAACGCGCTTCCGGTCGATCTGCTCCCCGGCATGGTCGCCGCGCAACGCTTCCGCGACGCCGCCTTCGCCCGGGTCGCTCTGAAGGCGCTGAAGGAAACCGGCGGCCCGGTCGCGGTGGTCACCGGCTCGGGCCATGCCAGAACCGACCTCGCGGTCCCCGCGCTTCTGCGCAAGGCGGACCCGGAGGCGAAGGTCGTGGCGATCGGCCAGATCGAGGCCGAACCGGGTGCCGATCCCGGCCCACAGCCCTATGACGACTGGATCGTGACGCCCCCGACCGAGCGCGCCGATCCCTGCGCCGCTTTCAAGTGATCCTTGCACCAATGCGCCCCGGCGCTTAGACCATCTGAGAGAGTTTCACGGAGAGGCAAATGCTTGCCGGCAAACGCATCCTGTTGATCGTCGGCGGCGGCATCGCCGCCTTCAAGGCGCCCGAGCTGATCCGACTGCTGCGGGGTGCGGGAGCCTCGGTGAGCCCGGTCCTGACCAAGGCCGGCGCCGAGTTCGTGACGCCGCTGACCCTGTCCTCGCTTGCGGGCGAGGCCGTGCATTCCGACCTTTTCGATCTGACGCATGAGGCCGAGATCGGTCATATCCAGCTGTCGCGCGCCGCCGATCTGGTCGTCGTCGTGGCGGCCACCGCCGACCTGATGGCGAAGATGGCGCACGGTCTGGCCAATGACCTCGCCTCGACCCTGCTGCTCGCGACGGACAAGCGTGTGCTGATCGCGCCCGCGATGAACGTGCGGATGTGGGAGCATCCCGCAACGCAGCGCAATATCGCGACGCTCAAATCCGACGGCGTGATCTTCGCAGGTCCGACCGAGGGCGACATGGCCTGTGGCGAATTCGGCGAGGGCCGGATGATCGAGCCCGAGGCGATCCTCGCGGCGATCGGTGCGGCGCTGTCCGACGGTCCGCTGAAAGGCCGCCATATCCTCGTGACCTCGGGGCCCACCCATGAGCCGATCGACCCGGTGCGCTATATCGCGAACCGCTCCTCGGGCGCGCAGGGCACGGCGATTGCCGCAGCCCTGCGCGACCTCGGCGCGACTGTCACCTTCGTCACCGGTCCCGCGACGGTTGCGCCCCCTGCGGGCGTGAAGGTGATCAAGGTCGAGACCGCTCGCGAAATGCTCGACGCGGTGCAGACCGCGCTGCCTGCCGAGGCCGCGATCTTTGCTGCCGCCGTGGCGGATTGGCGTGTCGCGAACGCGGCCGAGCGGAAGATGAAGAAGGACGGCACCGGCGCGCCGCCCGCGCTGGAATTTGCCGAGAACCCGGACATTCTCGCCACAGTTTCGAAGATGGGCGAGGGCCGCCCGGGTCTCGTGGTTGGCTTCGCCGCCGAGACCCACGATGTCGCGCGCTTTGCGGCGGACAAACGCGCCCGCAAGGGCTGTGACTGGATCGTCGCCAATGACGTGAGTCCCGCGACCGGGATTATGGGCGGCACCGAGAACGCGGTGACGATCATCGACGAGACCGGCGCGGAAAGCTGGGACCGGACGGGCAAGGACGAGGTTGCGCGGCGGTTGGCTGCGCGCATCGCGGCAGCCTTGGGCGCGGCGACGGGGTAAGGGACGCTCCGCGGGGGATATTTATGCCAAGCCGAAGCGAAGCGCCCCTCTTTCGGCTTGGTCCAAATATCCCCGCCGGAGGCATCTGCAATTGACGCCCGCGCGACATCGGGCAGGAGAGGGACACGTGAGCACACCGATCATCAAGGTTCTGCACGAAGACTGGGCCGATCACGAGATTGCCCTGCCGCGCTACGAGACCCACGGCGCCGCCGGGGCCGACCTGCGCGCCAATCTCCCGCCCGAGGATCGCGCGCGCGGCGTCATGCTCGGCCCGATGCAGCGCGCGATCATTCCGACAGGGCTGCGAGTCGAGATCCCCGAAGGGTTCGAGATGCAGATCCGTCCGCGTTCGGGGCTTGCGTACAAACACGGGATCAGCCTGGCCAACACGCCCGGGACGATCGACGCCGATTATCGCGGGCCGCTGGGGGTGCTGCTGATCAACCTCGCCCAAGAGCCCTATCTGATCGAGCATGGGGCGCGCATCGCGCAGGCGATCGTCGCGCCGGTGGTGCAGGCGCGCTTCGAGGTCGCCGACACTTTGGGTGACACCGCACGCGGCGCAGGCGGTTTCGGCTCGACCGGCAAGGGCTGAGGCATGCTCGGACTCACTCTCATGGCGGCGATCCTCGGGCTCGGGCTGGTGATGAAAGCGTCTGCCCGTGCGATCTTCGGGATGCTGGTGCTGGTCTGGGCGGCGCTGGTGGTCGCGCATCTGCCGATCCCGGGATTTTCTCCCATCGGGCGTGTTCTGGGCGGTTCGCTTGCGGGGTGGATTGGCCTCGGTGTCGTGGTCGCGCTGGTGCTGATCTATCGCCGGATGCTCGGGGCGATCCGGACGAGAGCCGAGGCGAAGGAGCCGCAGTCGCCAGCCGCCAAACCGGGCAGCTTTTCCGAGGCGGAACTGGACCGCTACGCGCGCCACATCATGCTGCGCGAGATCGGCGGGCCGGGGCAGAAGCGGCTCAAACAGGCTAAGGTTCTGGTGGTCGGCGCCGGGGGGCTGGGCTCGCCCGCGCTGCTCTATCTCGCCGCTGCCGGGGCGGGGCGGATAGGTGTCGTGGATGACGATGTCGTCTCGAATTCCAACCTGCAGCGGCAGGTGATCCACCGCGACGCCGATCTCGGGATGCCCAAGGTCTTCTCCGCACAGAAAGCGATGCTGGCGCTCAACCCGCATATCGAGGTGCTGCCCTATAACCGCCGCCTGAGCGCCGAGGACGCCGAAGGGCTGGTTGCAGAATATGACCTCGTCCTAGACGGGACCGACAATTTCGACACCCGCTATCTGGTGAACGCGGCCTGCGTGGCGACAGGCACGCCGTTGATTTCTGGCGCGATCACGCAATGGGAAGGGCAGCTCTCACTCTATGATCCAGCGAAGGGTGCGCCCTGTTACGCCTGTGTTTTCCCCGAGGCGCCGGCGGCGGGTCTTGCGCCCACCTGCGCCGAAGCGGGGGTGGTCGGCGCGTTGCCGGGCGTTGTGGGCTCGATGATGGCGACCGAGGCGATCAAGGAGATCACCGGCGCGGGGCAATCCGCGCGCGGACGGTTGATGATCTACGACGCCCTCTGGGGCGAGAGCCGTCAGTTCGGCGTGAAGCGGCGCGCCGATTGCGCGGTTTGCGGCGAAGGGCGCGGCGCGGGGGATGGTCAATCCTGAGCGTGCGTCCTAGCTTGCGATGCAAAGGAGACCCGCCATGACCAACCCGCTTCTCGCCGACTGGACCGGCCCCTACGAACTGCCGCCCTTCACCGAGATTTCAGATGCCGATTTCGCGCCTGCTTTCGATGCTGCGCTGGCCGAGGCGCGCGCCAATATCGCGGCAATCGCGGACTCGCCCGACGCCCCGACATTCGCCAATACGATCGAGGCGATGGAACTGGCTGAAGAGGCGCTCGAAAAGGTCGCGGGCGTGTTCTACAACCTCGCCGGTGCCGATGCGACGCCCGCGCGGCAGGAGTTGATGCGCGATCTGGCGCCGAAGCTCGCGGCGTTTTCCTCCGAGATCACGATGAACAAGGCGCTGTTTGCGCGGATCGACCAGCTTTGGCAGGACCGCGAGAGCCTCGGACTTGACCCGGAGCAGGACCGGCTTCTGGAGCAATATTATCAGATGTTCACCCGTTCCGGCGCGGCGCTGGAAGGGGCCGAGGCCGAGCGGATGCGCGAGATCAAGCAGCGCTTCGCCTCGATCACCACGCAGTTCAGCCAGAACCTGCTGGCCGATGAAAGCGGGTGGTTCCGCCCGCTGGCCGAGGATGACCTGGAAGGGCTCCCCGATTTTGTCGTCGATACCGCCCGCGCGGCGGGCAAGGAGCGTGGGCAGGACGGTCCGGTCCTGACGCTCTCGCGCTCTCTGATCGTGCCCTTCCTGCAATTCTCGCCCAATCGCGAGCTTCGCCGGATCGCCTACGAGGCCTGGGCCGCGCGCGGCGCGAATGGCGGCGAGACCGACAATCGCGAGATCGCCGCCGAGGTGCTCAAGCTGCGCGAGGAACGCGCGAAGCTGCTGGGTTACGAGAGCTTCGCCGCCTACAAGCTGGAGCCCGAGATGGCCAAGACGCCCGAAGCGGTGCGCGATCTTTTGATGCGGGTCTGGGCACCTGCGAAGGCCGCAGCCGAGGCCGATGCCGCGAAGCTGGCCGAGATGATGCACGCCGACGGGATCAATGGCGATCTGGAGCCGTGGGACTGGCGCTACTATGCCGAGAAGCGCCGCGTGGCAGAGCATGATTTCGACGAGGGGCAGATCAAGCCCTATCTCTCGCTCGACGCGATGATCGGTGCGGCCTTCGATACGGCGAACCGGCTCTTCGGGCTGAAGTTCAAGGAGATCGACGGGCCGTTCTATCATGCGGACGTGCGTGGCTGGGAAGTGTCGCGCGGGGGCAAGGTTCTGGCCGTGTTCCTCGGCGACTATTTCGCGCGCGGTTCGAAGCGGTCTGGCGCGTGGTGCTCGGCGATGCGCTCGCAGCGCAAGCTGGGCGGCGCGCCGGTGCCGATCGTGGTGAACGTGTGCAACTTCGCCAAGGGCGATCCGGCGCTTCTGTCGCATGACGACGCACGCACGCTGTTCCACGAATTCGGCCATGCGCTGCACCAGATGCTGTCCAACGTGACCTATCAGTTCCTATCAGGCACCTCGGTCGCACGCGATTTCGTGGAGCTGCCGAGCCAGCTGTACGAGCATTGGCTCGACGTGCCCGAGACGCTCGAAAAACACGCGCGCCACTACAAGACGGGCGAGCCGATGCCGACGGAGCTGCGCGAGAAGCTGAAGGGTGCTGCCACTTTCGATCAGGGCTTCTCGACGGTGGAATATCTCGGTTCGGCGCTGGTCGATCTGGCTTTCCACGAGGGTGCGGCCCCGGAAGATCCGATGGCGAAACAAGCCGAGGTGCTTCGCGAGATCGGCATGCCCCACGCGATCCGGATGCGCCACGCGACGCCGCATTTCTCGCATGTCTTCTCGGGCGACGGCTATTCGGCGGGCTATTACAGCTACATGTGGTCCGAGGTGATGGATGCCGATGCGTTCGAGGCCTTCGAGGAAGCGGGCGACGTGTTCGACCCGGAAACGGCGGCGAAACTCGAACGCTTCGTTCTGTCTGCGGGCAATTCGCGGCCGCCGGAAGAACTTTATACCGAGTTCCGGGGCAAGATGCCGGGGGTCGAGCCTCTGCTGAAGGGTCGCGGGCTGCTTGATCCGGCCGCCTGAGCGAGTGGTGATGTCGGAGCCTCCGGCGGGGATATTTGAGGCAGTTGGAAGCAAGACGATCTGCCTTCCTCTTGGCCAAAATATCCCGGGGGGCGGCGCAAGCCGTGGGGGCAGCGCCCCCTCCGCGCTCAGCCCCGATAGACATCCTTGTGGATGATGACGTCGGCCTGCGGATAGGCCGCGACAATGGCGCGTTTGAGCGCGGCGCCGATGTCGTGCGCTTCCTCCAGCGTCTGATCCCCGTCGAGTTCGATATGCAGGTTTACGAAGATCTGCGCGCCGGCGGTGCGGGTTTTAAGATCGTGAAAGCCGCGCACATCGGGCCAGTCGCGGGCGATCTTGGCGATGCCTTCGATCACGTCGTCAGGGGCTGCGCGGTCCATCAGGGCGTGCCATGCGCCAATGAAGATCTTCGCCGCGCCGGCTAGCATGATCGCGGCGGCGATCAGGGCGACGATGCTGTCCACGTCGCCCCAGCCAAAGGCATGCGAGAGCCAGAGCGCGAGGATCGCGCCCAGTGTCGGCAGCAGGTCGCCCACATAGTGCAGCCGGTCGGCGGCGACGACCTTGTTGCCGGTCGCCTTTGCCACGCGGCCCTGCCACCAGATCAGGCCGAAGGTGATCACCGCAGAGGCGACCATCACCGCGATCCCAAGCCCCTCTGCGGCGAGCGGCGGGGGCGAAGGCGCCATCAGCCGCCGTATCCCGGTGATGCCGATCGTGGCGCCTGCGCCCAGCACGATCAGCGCCTGACCGAGGGCCGCGAGGTCTTCGGCCGAGCTATGCCCGAAAGCGTGATCGTCATCGGCGGGTTTCGCGGCATAGAGGATCGCCAGCAGCCCCGCGCCCGAGATCAGCAGGTCCACCGCGCTATCGGCCAGCGAGGCGCCCACGGAGAGCGCCCCGGTCTGCCACAGCGCCCAGGCCTTTATCGCGACGAGCAGCGCGGCGGTGCCGACCGAGGCCAGACCCGCCGAGGTGTTCATCCGGTGTTCGTTTTCGCTATAGGCCATCGCCGCCGCCTCTACCTTTGCGCCGTTGCTCTAGCGCAGGAGAGCGTCTCAGTCACGGGTCTCGTCGGGGTCGACGCCCCAGATTTCCGTCTTGGGTAACCAGCCATCCGCGCCCGTACCCGAGATTTCGCACCAATCGTGGGTGCAGGCCCCCAGCTGCGCGATCGCTCCGGCCTGCGCCTTGGCAGTGACCGCGGATTTCGGATCGGGACGGGCATGGAGCGAGACCATGTCCTGCATGACGATCACGTTCCGGACGCCCGAGATCAGCGTGTAGTGAATCCAGCCGCCTTGCCCTTCGTTATCCTCGACGCGCCGCCAGTGGCCGAATTCTGCGGTGACTTTCAGCGGCATGCCCGCGTGGGTGAACACCCAGTCGATCCGGTGCGACAGGGACGGGCCGCGGCGCACATTTCCCTTCGAGCCCTTGAGCGAGACGTAGCGCGGGATCGGCAGGTGGGTGACGGGGCCGCGATGTTGCGGTTTCGACAGTTGCACGTCGGGGCCATTGCCATCGGGTTCGGCCGCGGGCTTCGCTTGGGGCTTGTTGGTCTGGCTGCTTGCAGCCGTCTGAGAGGGTGCCGCGTCGGGTTTCGATTGCGCGCCCGAGGCATTGCCCGACACGCTCCAGACCGCACCCACCAGAATCGCAATTGAGGATACCGCCGCGAGGATTTTGCTGCCCGTCATCATCCGCCTCATATCCCGGCCCGCCCGTCGGCTGATCCGCGGGTCTGCGACATCCGGTGCGCAATAAAATTGCGCTCGCGTGTCGATTTCGGCCATTACTGCTCTTGCCGGGCCTTGTGCCTGCCCGCGTTGAGGGGCAGTTTGCATCCAACCGCCCCGCGATGGAAGAGAGGAGAGGACCGAGATGCCTGCACCGCGCCTGAGTGTTGTCGTGACGCGACGCCTGCCCGAGGTCGTCGAGACCCGGATGAAGGAATTGTTCGAGGTCGAGCTCAATCACGACGATCGCAAGATGAGCCGGGAGGACCTTGTCGAGGCGATGAAGCGCGCCGATGTTCTCGTGCCTTGCGTGACCGATCGGATCGATGCGTCGATGATCTCGCAGGCTGGCGAGCGCCTGAAACTGATCGCAAATTACGGCGCCGGGGTCGATCATATCGACGTGTCCTCGGCGCGTCAGCGCGGGGTGCTGGTGTCGAACACGCCCGGTGTCGTCACCGATGATACGGCGGATATGACGATCGCGCTGATGCTGGCGGTGACACGACGCATTCCCGAGGGGCTCGCGCATATGCAGGCGGGCGACTGGAAGGGCTGGGCCCCCACCGCCTTCATGGGCCATCGGATTGGCGGAAAGCGGCTGGGCATTCTCGGCATGGGCCGGATCGGTCAGGCGGTGGCGCGGCGCGCCAAGGCGTTCGGGATGCAGATTCACTACCACAACCGCACCAAGGTTCACCCGGATATCGAGGCCGAGCTGGAAGCGACCTATTGGGACAGCCTCGACCAGATGGTGAGCCGGATGGATGTGATCTCGGTGAACTGTCCGCACACGCCGTCTACCTTCCACCTGCTCAATGCGCGGCGGCTGAAGATGCTCAAGCGCGAGGCGGTGATCGTGAATACGTCGCGGGGCGAGGTGATCGACGAAAACGCGCTGACACGGGCGTTGCGGGCGGGCGAGCTGGCCGGGGCCGGGCTCGACGTGTTCGAGCATGGCGCGGACGTCAATCCGCGTCTGCGCGAGCTGCCGAACGTGGTGCTGCTGCCCCATATGGGCTCGGCCACGGTCGAAGGACGTGTTGAGATGGGCGAGAAGGTACTGGTCAATATCAAGACCTTCGCCGACGGTCACCGGCCGCCGGATCTCGTCGTGCCGTCGATGATCTGATCCCCAGGTGGCAGAGAAAAGGCCCCGGTGCGATCCTGACGCATTCCGCGTGGTGGGAGGCCCAAAAGATCGGGCCTGTCGTGATACTCACGGCAGGTCTTTATTATTTCTAAGGAAAATGCCGCGTCAGGTTCCGAAAAAGATGTCGTAAATCCGAGACTTTTTTCTCGGCGGCATCATTCGCCTGCGTGAATGAAGAAAAATCAGTGATTTCAGACCTTTCTGCTTCCGGTTTCATGAATGCAGCCAATATCCCTCGGCCACAAGCTTGCCCTTCGCATGCGGCAAAATCCGCGGACGAGCATCCGTATCGACTTCAAGCCGCACGCCGTTCTCCTCACCAAGAAGAACAAGCCAGGCAAACAGGCCACGCAGAAAGCATTTCACACCCAGAATGTGAACGCATTACACTCCCGCTACAACGACTTCATGGGGCCCTTCAAAGGTCCGGTGTCGAAGTGTCTGGGGCGTTACCTGCGTTGGTTTCTACTCCGGTCGAAGATGGACGGCGGAGCAGTCTTTCGAAGGGTGCTTTCGCCGCAATGAGTTGGGAGGGCGTGGAGACATGACGGTCGACAGAAAGGCACACTGGGACACCGTCTATGGCGAGAAGTCCGAGGCCCAGTTGAGTTGGCATCAGGATGATCCACGGGTCTCGCTCGAACTGATCGAGATGGCTGGCGCAACTGCGAATTCATCAATCATCGACATTGGCGGAGGAACCTCCCGCCTTGCGGGCGCTCTCGTCGCGATGGGACTTCGCGATATCACAGTCCTCGATCTATCGCAGGTCGCCCTGGATGTAGCCCGAGACCGGCTGGGACAAGCCGGTGAAACAGTGAAATGGATGTCAGCAGACATCACCACTTGGGCCCCTGATCACCATTACGACCTGTGGCACGACAGGGCAGTGTTCCACTTCCTCGTCGATGCGGCGGAGCGGGCGGCCTATCTGGAAAACCTCGCGCGCGCGGTGAACATCGGCGGCCATGCGATCATTGCCACCTTTGCGCCAGACGGGCCGGAGAAATGTAGTGGCCTCCCAGTCGCCCGATATAGTCCAAACGACCTCGCCCAGTTGCTTGGAGAAAGCTTCGAACTCGTGGCGCATCGCCACCACCTGCATCAGACTCCCTCGGGCAAAAGCCAGTCCTTCCAGTTCAGTCTTTTCCGCCGCTTCGGCTGAAGCCGCAGATGAAACTGGTCGTGAGCCGACCTGCCCAACACGCTTTCGAGACATCGCCATAGCAAGTAGGCGACGATGAAATCGCCGCATACTTGCTATGGCCAACGAGCTCTACTGCGCTCGGTTCCTCTTGTCGCCGATGAGATATCTCATCAAACCTCCCACCACGCGGAATGCGTCAGTGCGATCCGGGGCCTTTTCATTTGCGGCAGACGACCCCGAGGTCGAAATGCGGCCGAAATGACGAAAGGCCCCGGGACAGTCCCGGGGCCTTCGCTGGGAGCAGGGGCTGCCCCCGCTCTCCGTCACATCATCCGAAGATTACTTCGCTTCGTATTTCGGAAGCTTCTTCAGTTGCTCTTCGGTCAGACCCGTATGCACGGTGATCGAAGTGTCGTTCTTCAGAACGGTCAGCTCGCTGGCCTTGATCTCGACCGGCTTGGCGCCGATGCCGAGGAAGCCCCCCACGTCGATCACGACGCCCGAGACTTTACCGTCCTTGCCCTGAACCAGTTCGGACACGTCGCCGACCTTGTCGTCGTTCGGGCCATAGACGCCTTCACCACGCAGCGTGTCGGGATCGACCGAAGCCACGTCGACCTTCTGGCCGCTCTCCTTGTCGGCTTGCCCCATGGTGCCCACGGCGGCAGCGGTGCTGTCGACGGCGTCGTCGATCGCGCTCCCGGTTTCGTTCGCGGCTTCCTTGGTCGCTTCGCCAGCGTTGTCAGCAGCGTTCTCGACGGCTTGGCCGGTTTCGTTCGCTGCTTCCTTGGTGTTCTGAGCGGCGTCTTTCGCCATCTCTTGGGTCTTGTCGGCGGCGTTGTTCATCGCCTGCTCGGTGTCCTGCGCGGCGTTCTGAGCAGCGTCGGCCGTGTTCTCGGCAGCGTTGTCCATCGCTTCGCCTGCGTTATCGGCAGCTTTGGCGGTCTTGTCGGCAGCTTCGTTCGCAGCGGCGCCAGCGGCAGCGGCGGTCGCGGTGGCAGCGGCTTCCGCGTTGTCGCCAGCCTTATCCATCTTCTGCGACGCGTCGGCGTTTTCCATCTTGTCGCCGTCCATGTCCGAATCTTGCGACTGCGACGCATCGGCGTTCTGCATGTCTTCGCCGTTGTCGTTGCCGTTCATCTCGCCCTTCGTGTCCGAGCTGAACGCGGTCTGCATTTCGGCGTCGTATTTCGGGGCTTGGTCCAGCTGGTCCTTGCTGCCCTGAGCGACGACGAAATAGGAATTTTCGGTGTCGCCATCGGGAACCAGGTTCAGCGAATCCATCGAGATCGCGACGGTCTTCTCGCCGATGCCGAGGAATCCGCCAACGTCGACGAGTACGGCATCGACCTTACCATCGGTGCCGAGCACGACGTCGCTGACTTCGCCGACGTCATCCCAGTTGTCCTGCGCCTCGTTGACCGCGGTCTTGGCGTCGACCTTGTCCTTCGAGATGTACACGCGCTTGCCCATGAGGCCCGAGGCGTTGAAGGAATCCGGAATCGACTTCATGAACATGTCGCCCGACATGCTGGCCGAAGCGTTCGCGTTGGCTTCCGCCTTGGCGTTGGCATTCGCTTTGTTTTCGGCATGTGCGGGCAGGGCAAGCATCAGGCCGATTGCGGTAGTGGTGATGAGCTTCTTCATATCTCGTCTCCCTTTCGAATTAGGCGAGGCGGGTCGGCTTTGCTTTCCGTCACCGCCGCCTCTGATGCACTGAAAACTGGTGAACCCGCGCACAGTTCCTGTGCATGCAAGGGAAAAATTTTTACTTTTTGCGGGAACTAAACACGAATTCGCGACTCGCATCACGACCATGTCATCGCTCGGTTCGGGGCCGTCCAACGAGGCTTGGGCTTTCATGAACGGGCTATGGCGGGCTGGCGCCGCGCGCCCAAAGCGTGGCGTGTGCGGTTTTGTCGTTTTTGTCGCGCGAATGTCGCCCGGATCGGATTGCGTTCGCGAATATGAGGGTCAATCTGCCCCTACGTCCGTATCGGTAAGGAGGCCCCGCGATGAAAACCCATGTGAAAGCTCTGGTCGTCGGTGGCGGCGCGGTCGGGTGCGGTGTCGCCTATCATCTCGCCAAGGCGGGCTGGGACACGCTGCTGATCGAGCGCGACGAACTGACCTCGGGCTCAACCTGGCACGCCGCGGGTCTGCTGCCGCTGTTCAACATGAGCTACGCGACGACCCACATCCACAAATACTCGGTCGATTTCTACAAGACGCTCGAAGCCGAGACCGGGCTGAATGCGGGTTTTGCGATCGTGGGCAACCTGCGCATGGCGCAGACGCAGGAACGGATGGACGAGTACAAGCTCTATTCTTCCGTGGCCGAGACCGCGGACGTCTATCACGAGTTCCTCACGCCTGCGCAGATGAAGGAGCGTTGGCCGCTTCTGAACACCGAAGACCTCGTGGGTGCGCTGTTCCACCCGCAGGACGGCTATATCAATCCCGCCGACGTGACGCAGGCGATGGCCAAGGGCGCGCGCCAGCACGGTGCCGAGATCGCGCGCAAGCTGCAGGTCAACGCTTATCGCTGGACCGGTTCGGAATGGGTCGTGACGCTCGAGAAGATGGTCGAGAAGGGCGGCAACCTTGTCGGCTCCGGCGAAGAGATCGAGATCCGCGCCGAGCATGTCGTGACCTGCACCGGCAACCACGCGCAGCGCACCGCGCGCCTGCTGGGCATCAAGATCCCCGCCATTCCCGTCGAGCACCAGTTCATCGTGACCGATGCCGATCCGGCGCTCGTCAAATGGCGCGCCGAGGGCAACCCCGAGCACCCGGTGCTGCGAGATGCGGATGCGAAATGGTATGTCCGCGAAGAGCGCGGCGGCTGGATCTTGGGCCCCTATGAGCGCAACGCGCCCGCGCGCTTCCTCTACGACGTGCCGGAGAGTTTCCGCGCCGATCTGTTCCAGCTCGATCTGGAGCGTATCGAAGAAGAATACATGTCGATGATCCATCGCTTGCCGAGTTCCGAGGAAGTCGGCCTGAAGGACGATTTCAACGGCCCGATCTGCTACACCCCCGATGGCAACCCGCTGGTCGGCCCGGCGCCGGGCCTGCGCAACATGTGGCTGGCGGAAGGCTTCTCCTTCGGTATCACCGCCGCGGGCGGCACCGGCTATTACCTCGCGCAAATGATGGTCGAAGGCGAGGCCGAGATCGACATGGCCTCGCTCGACCCCAAGCGCTACGGCAGCTGGATGACCACCGAATACGCGGCGCGCAAGAACGAAGAGGCCTATGAGCACGTCTTCATCCTGCACCACCCCGATGAAGAGCGCGAAGCCTGCCGCCCGCTGCGCACCGCCCCCGCCTATGATCGCCAGATCGCGGCGGGCGCGCAGATGGGCCAGACTAACGGCTGGGAGCGTCCGAACTACTACGGGCCCAAGGATGCGCCTTCGAGCTTCGACCATGACAGCCGATCGTTCCGGCGCGGCGAATGGTGGCAATATGCCAAGGCCGAGGCCGAGGCGCTGCGCGACACCGCCGGCCTTATCGATGCCTCCGCCTTTACCAAACACTTGGTGCGCGGCCCCGGCGCGACCGCCTTCCTCGATGCCTTCACCTGCAACAAGTTGCCGAAAGTGGGTCGGATCAACCTGACCTACGCCCTGACCGAAGCGGGCACGACCCGCACCGAATACACGATCGTGCGGCTGGCCGAGGATGAATACTACCTGATCTCGGCCGGTGCCTGGACCGATTACGACGGCGACTTCCTGCGCAAATCGATCGAGGATTTCCGCGCGGCGGGCGGCGACTATGTCGATTGCCACGACGTGACCACCCAATGGGGCGTCTTCGCGCTCGCAGGCCCCAATGCCCGCAAGATTCTGCAGGAGGTCGTCAAGGACGCCTATCCGGAGACGGTTCTTTCGAACAAGCGCTTCCCGTGGCTTTCGATGCGCAATATCGAGCTGGGCATGTGTCCGGTCCGTGCCGTGCGCGTGGCCTATACCGGCGAGTTGGGGTGGGAACTGCATCACCCCGTCGAATTCGGCCGCTACCTCTGGGATCTGCTGGTCGAAGCGGGCGAGAAGCACGGGATGAAGCTCGTCGGCGCGCGCGCCCAGAACTGGCTTCGTCAGGAGAAGAGCTATCGCGCCTTCGGCAACGAGCTGGGCCGCGACGCGACCCCGCAGGAAGCCGGTCTCGACCGCTTCATCGACCTCGAGAAGGAGTTTACCGGCAAGCAGGCGATGCTCGACACCGGCATCCGCTCGAAATGCGTGACGCTTCTGATCGACGGGCCGGACGATGCCGATCCATGGGGCAAGGAAGTCATCAAGCGGGACGGCGAGAAGGTCGGACGTCTGACCTCGGGCGGCTGGTCGGTGGCCTTCGGCAAGCAGATCGGCATGGGCTATGTGCGCCCCGATCTGGCCGAGCCGGGCACCAAGCTGAGCGTGCGCATCCTCGGTGCCGATTATCCGGCGGAAGTGACCGAGGATAGCCCGCACGATCCGACTAACGCACGCATCCGCGTCGACGGCTGAGCCTGTCTCTCGATGGAGATCGCAGAAGGGGGCGCTGCCCCCCTTTTCGCTGCGCGAATTTACCCCCGGGGATATTTGCGCCAAGGCGAAGAGGACGACGCTTTGCGCCTCTTCGGGCTTGAGAAATATCCCGGGGGAGGCGCGTGTCCCGCGCCGGGGGCGGAGCCCCCTCGCTATCAGCCGTTACCCGCTCACGCCAATGTATTGACGCAGGTCAAGGATTTCGCCCGCGCCCCGTGTCACGCCGCGAGGGACGAAATGCGAAGGAGACCTGCGATGAGCTACAAGGCGAAAATCGACGAGATGCGCAACGAGCTACGCGTGATGAACAAGACGATCCCCGACGCAGTCGGCGGCTTTGGTGTGCTGTCGAAAGCGGTGAAGGAGAACGGGCCGCTCGATGTGAAGACCAAGGAATTCATCGCCCTCGGCATGGCGGTCGTGCTGCGTTGCGAGCCCTGCATCATGTTCCATGTAGAGGCGTTGATGAAAGCGGGCGGTACGCGCGAGGAGCTGGGCGACGTGCTTGCCATGGCGATCCAGATGGGCGGTGGCCCGGGTGTGATGTATGCCGGTCACGCGCTGGCGTGCTGGGACGAGCTGGCCGCAGCGAAAGCCTGAGGCTTCCCCTCTGCGACATGTTGTCAGGCCCGCGCCGGAAAGGTGCGGGCCGTTTCGTTTTATTTTCGACATCACATTGTAAAGGACAGACAGATGAAACGGTTCGCCCCTCTTGCCGCGCCCCTCGCCGTGGCCCTCCTGCTCGGTGCCGCTCCGGGCTTCGCGCAGACTGCCCAGGTGCCGGGGCAAGAATTCCTCCTGCAATGGGATCTCGATGGCGATGGCGGCGTCACGCTGTCCGAAGCCCGCGAGCGGCGCGGCGACATCTTCACGATGTTCGACGAGAACGAGGATGACGCCTATTCCGCAGCGGAGATCGCCATGATCGACGAGCATAAGGCAATGGAGCGCGCGGCCGGCAAGGGTCCGGGGCATCAGATGCCAGAAGGTATGGGGCAGGGGCCCGGCAAGCGTCAGGGTCAGGGCCGTGCGATGTGCTCGGGGCAGGATGTCCCGGCCGCTGAAGGGCTGCGGGCCTTCGATGCGAATGGTGACGGGGTAATCTCGCGCGTGGAGTTCGTGGGCGGTACCGATCGGTGGTTCGCGATGCGCGATCGCAACGGGGACGGCGTGCTGACCAGCGCCGATTTCGGCCCACGGACCTGACCCGGACCCCTTAGGCGAAGCCTCGCCGATGTCAAAAGACGCCCGCTTGTCAGCGATGACAGGCGGGCGTTTGCATGAGAGGCTGGGAAAAAATCACGGGGGAGTGAGCATGGGGATTTCACGCAGGTTCTTCGTCTCGGGCGCGGCCTTGGCCTTGGCGGGCTGCGGTGGCGGGCCGGGCGGCAAACAGGCCACGCTGATGCGTCCGGCCGTGTTGTCCGCCTCGAACTACCGGGCGAGCGGCATCCCCGCGCGCTTCGGCGATACCGATCCGCATGACTGGGAAGGTCTGGCGCCAGCGCGGTTGCCGGTCCACGGGATCGACGCCGCGCGCTATCAGGGCGAGATCGATTGGCGACGGGCGCGCGCGGCTGGCGTGTCCTTCGCGTGGCTCAAGGCGACCGAGGGCGGCGATCACTCCGATCCCGGTTTCCACATCAACGCGACCCGCGCGCGGGCAGCGGGCGTGCCGGTGGGGGCGTATCACTTCTATTATTTCTGCCGTTCCCCCGAAGAGCAGGCGGATTGGTATATCCGCAACGTGCCGCGCCGGCGGGGGGATCTGCCGCCTGTGCTGGATATCGAGTGGAACCATACCTCGCGCACCTGCCAGCGCCGCCCCGCGGCCCACGTCACCCGCGCCGAGATGCACCGCTTCCTCGCTGCTTTGACGCGTCATTACGGCACGAAACCGGTCATCTACACGACGATCGACTTCTGGCGTGACAACGACCTGTCGCGTTTCTCGGGCTACGAGATGTGGCTGCGCTCGGTCACCGCGCACCCGATGGAGCGCTACCCCGGCGCCGATTGGAGCTTCTGGCAATATAGCGGCACGGGCGTCGTGCCAGGCGTGCCCGGAACGGTGGACATGAACGCTTTCGCGGGGTCTCCGGGCGCGTGGCAAAGCTGGCTCGCCCGGCGGGCGCAGCGGGCGTGACGGGGGCACCTCGCGGGCAGCGGGGATGAAAAAGGGCGACTTGGAGCCGCCCTTGTCATGAGTATAAGCCGTCCGACCGGTCAGGCAGCAGAGTTGCCTTGTCCAGGCAGATAGCGCAAGAGGTCGCGCTGCTCGAATGTCGCGCCTTTGTTCGGACCGAAGGTGAATTTCGCGCCGATGGAGATGAAGTCCGAAGCCCCGCCATAGCCCATGTCGAGGTGGCCGACAGTGCCGTTCAGCGTGAAGGCGTCGTTCACACGGTAATCCATCCCGAATGACACGCGGTTGGTGTTGAGGTACGAGACGTTGAAGTTGTCGAGGCTCGCGTTGAAATCGATCCGGTCATTGAGCGTGTAGAATATCCGGAATGTGAGAAATGAATGTCCTCCGAAGCTTGTGCTTCGGAGGACACATGTCTTTCTGAACTGGCGCGGTCGCTTACTGTAGCGAGCGGACGTGGACTTCGCCCTCTTTGCGGCTCTTGATCGCTGCGACGGCGGCGATCGAAGCGGCGGCGGTGGTGAAGTAGGGGATCTTGTCATAGAGCGCGACCGCGCGGATGTCGCGGCTGTCCGAGATTGCCTGGCTGCCATCGGTGGTGTTGAAGACGAGGTCGATCTCGTCGTTCTTCAGCCGGTCGACGATGTTCGGGCGGCCCTCATAGACCTTCAGCACCTTCTCGCTTTCCACGCCATGCTCGGCGAGCCAAGCAGCGGTGCCGCCGGTCGCGACGATGGTGAAGCCCATCGAGATCAGCGTGGCGGCGGCCTCGGCCAGATCGTCGGTCTTGTTGGAATCCTTGATCGAGAAGAACACGCGGCCGCTTTCAGGCAGCACGGTGCCCGCGCCGAGCTGGGCTTTCCAGAAGGCCGACGGGAAGTCGCGATCCCAGCCCATCACCTCGCCGGTGGAGCGCATTTCCGGGCCGAGAAGCGTGTCGACACCCGGGAAGCGGGCAAAGGGCAGCACGGCTTCCTTGACCGAGAACCACGGCGTTTGCGGATCGGCCAGCGTCAGCGGATCGGCGAAGGGCAGCGGCGTGTCGGGGCCGACGCCTTCGGGGTAGGGCGGGCGCGCCGGGAAGGCCGACAGCTTCTCGCCCGCCATCAGGCGCGCCGCGATCGAGGCGATTGCCGAGTCGGTGGCTTTCGCGACGAAGGGCACGGTGCGCGAGGCGCGCGGGTTCACTTCGAGCACATAAATCTCGCCGTCCTTGATCGCGAATTGCACGTTCATCAGGCCGACCACGTTGAGGCCCTTGGCCATCTTCTCGGTCTGCACCTTCAGCTCGGCCACGATCTCGGGGCTCAGCGAGTAGGGCGGCAGCGAGCAGGCGGAGTCGCCCGAGTGGACGCCGGCTTCCTCGATATGCTGCATGATGCCCGCAACATGGACGCTTTCGCCGTCGCAGAGCGCATCGACGTCCACCTCGATGGCGCCCGCCAGATAGCTGTCGAGCAGCACCGGGTTGTCGCCCGAGACCACCACTGCCTCTTTGATGTAGCGCTTGAGGTGGTCGAGGTCGCGCACGATTTCCATCGCGCGGCCGCCCAGCACATAGGAGGGACGGATCACCAGCGGATAGCCGACGCGGCCCGCAATCTCGAAGGCCTGCTCGTCGGAGCTGGCAATGCCGTTGACCGGTTGCTTCAGGCCCAGCCGGTTGAGCAGGTCCTGGAACCGCTCGCGGTCTTCGGCAAGGTCGATCGCATCGGGCGTGGTGCCGAGGATCGGGATGCCTTCGGCCTCCAGCGCGTTTGCGAGTTTCAGGGGCGTCTGGCCGCCGAATTGCACGATCACGCCGTGCAGCGTGCCGTTGTCACGCTCCACCCGCAGGATTTCGAGGACGTGCTCCAACGTCAGCGGCTCGAAATACAGGCGATCCGAGGTGTCGTAGTCGGTCGATACGGTCTCGGGGTTACAGTTGACCATGATGGTCTCGTAACCCGCGTCGGTCAGCGCGAAACAGGCGTGGCAGCAGCAATAGTCGAACTCGATCCCCTGGCCGATCCGGTTCGGACCGCCACCGAGGATGACCACTTTCTTGCGGTCGGAGGGACGCGCCTCGCATTCGACCTCGCCCATCGCGGGGGCCTCGTAGGTCGAGTACATGTAGGGCGTCTGCGCCTCGAATTCGGCGGCGCAGGTGTCGATGCGCTTGAAGACCGCGGTGACGCCAAGGTTGCGGCGGGCGCGGCGGACCTGCGCTTCGTCGCGGCCAGTCAGCTTGGCGAGACGCGCGTCCGTGAAGCCCATCATCTTGAGATTGCGAAGACCCTTTTCGTCGAGCGGCAGGCCCTTCTTGCGAATCTCGTTCTCGGCCTCGACGATTTCGCGGATGCGGGCGAGGAACCACGGATCGAACGCGGTCGCGTGCTGGATTTCCTCATTGCTCAGCCCGTGGCGCATCGCCTGCGCGATCAGGCGCATCCGGTCGGGCGTCTGCTGCGAGATCGCCTTGATGACGGCGGCCTTCTCCGGCGCGCCGTCGATCTCGATCTCGTCGAAGCCGCTGAGGCCCGTCTCCATCGAGGCGAGCGCCTTCTGCACGGATTCGTGGAAGGTCCGGCCGATCGCCATCGCCTCACCCACCGATTTCATCGCCGTCGTCAGTTCCGGCTTGGAGCCTGCGAATTTCTCGAAGGCGAAGCGCGGGATCTTGGTGACGACATAGTCGATGGTCGGCTCGAAGCTGGCGGGCGTGACCTTGGTGATGTCGTTGTCGAGCTCGTCCAGCGTGTAGCCCACGGCGAGTTTCGCCGCGATCTTGGCGATCGGGAAGCCGGTGGCCTTGGAGGCTAGCGCCGAGGAGCGCGATACGCGCGGGTTCATCTCGATCACGACCATGCGGCCATCTTCGGGGTTGATTGCCCATTGCACGTTCGATCCGCCGGTCTCGACGCCGATCTCGCGCAGCACGGCGATCGAGCCGTTGCGCATGATCTGGTATTCCTTGTCGGTCAGCGTCAGCGCGGGCGCCACGGTGATCGAGTCACCGGTATGGACGCCCATCGGGTCGACGTTCTCGATGGCGCAGACGATGATGGCGTTGTCGGCGCGGTCGCGCACGACCTCCATCTCGAATTCCTTCCAGCCCAGCAGCGACTCGTCGACGAGGATCTGGGAGACGGGAGAGGCGTCGAGGCCCGAGCGGCAAATGCGCTCGTAGTCTTCGCGGTTATAGGCCACGCCGCCGCCGGTGCCGCCCAGCGTGAAGGCGGGGCGGATGATCGCGGGCAGGCCGATATGCTCCAGCTCGACCAGCGCCTGACGCACACCCTCGTTGACGTCATAGGTGCCGTTCTCACGCTTGGGCGAGGATACGATGGTCGCTTTCGGGTTCTCGAGGCCGATCCGGTCCATCGCCTCGCGGAAAAGCTTCCGGTCTTCGGCCATCTCGATCGCGTCACGGTTCGCACCGATCAGCTCGACGCCGAATTTCTCCAGCACGCCCATATCGGCCAGAGCAAGCGCCGTGTTGAGGCCGGTCTGCCCGCCCATCGTCGGCAGCACCGCGTCGGGGCGCTCAGCCTCGATGATCTTGGCCACGACTTCCGGCGTGATCGGTTCGATATAGGTGGCGTCGGCCAGACCCGGATCGGTCATGATCGTCGCGGGGTTGGAGTTGACGAGGATGACGCGGTAGCCTTCTTCACGGAGGGCTTTGCAGGCCTGGGCACCCGAATAGTCGAACTCGCAGGCTTGCCCGATCACAATGGGCCCGGCGCCGATAATGAGGATTGACGTGATGTCTGTTCTCTTCGGCATGGGAATCCCCTCTGGTCGCTGCGCAAATTGAGGCGCTTTATACGCAAAGGGTCAGGCGTCGCAAGAGGGTCAGGACGCGATAGCCGGGTTGCGGGATGACGCGAAGGCG
The DNA here is from genome assembly GCF_002213225.1 of Thioclava sp. IC9. NCBI lineage: Bacteria > Pseudomonadati > Pseudomonadota > Alphaproteobacteria > Rhodobacterales > Paracoccaceae > Thioclava > Thioclava sp. IC9. The sequence goes on along the minus strand of NZ_NBNX01000003.1, from coordinate 222,522 downwards.
CGGGCCCAACCCCGCCAAGGCCGCGCGCGGCGAGGGCGCGACCCGATTTCGGCCCGGTGAGGGGATACCCGCCTATTCGGCAGCCAGCCTGTGTTCCTGTTCTTCGTCGTCCCGATAGAGGTAATCGCGGGTCAGCGGCACGTCGCCGACCTCATGGGCCAGCTGGTACTGGAACACCACCTGTCCGCCATGGCGGAAGGCCATCTCCGAGGCCACGAGGTAGAAGCGCCACATCCGGCAGAACCGCTCGTCATAGAGTGCGACCGCCTTGTCGATATTCGCCTCGAACCGATCGCACCAGTGGCGCAGCGTTTCCGCGTAATGCAGCCGCCACACTTCGAGATCGGTGGTGATGAGCCCTTCGTGTTCGACCGCGTTCGACGCTTCGGACATGGCGGGGCAATAGCCGCCGGGGAAGATGTATTTGGTGATGAAATCGGCCGTCGCGCCGCCGGGGCCTGAACGTCCGATGAAATGGATCAGCGAGATACCACCCGGTTTCAGCAACTCGCGGACCTTCGCGAAATATTCCCGGTAATGGGGCACGCCGACATGCTCGAACATGCCGACCGAGACGATGCGGTCGAACTTGTCGGTCACGTCGCGATAGTCTGTCAGACGGATGTCGATCTTGTCTTCGAGCCCGGCCTCCTTCACCCGCTTGCGGGCCAGCGCGTGCTGTTCGGTCGAGAGCGTCACGCCCACCACTTTCGCGCCGAAATCGCGCGCCAGCGTCATCGCCATGCCGCCCCAACCGCAGCCGATGTCAAGAATGGTCATCCCCGGTTCGATCAGCAGCTTCTTGGCGATATGGCGTTTTTTGGCCTCCTGCGCCTCCTCCAGCGTCATGTCGGGACGCTCGAAATAGGCGCAGCTATATTGCCGATCCTCGTCGAGAAAGAGATCGTAAAGTTCGCCCGACAGGTCATAGTGATGCGCCACGTTGGTGCGGGCCTTGTTGACCGGATTGAACTGCGCGAAACGGCGCCCGAAAAAGCGGCTCGCCTCGCGCGGCTTCTCGAACCATGGCATGCCTGAGCCGGTCTGGTTGCGGATTGCGAGCGCGAGAAATCCGCGCAGGTCGTCATCGGCAATCGTATAGTCGCCGTTCATGTAGCCTTCGCCGACACCGAGGTCGGGCCGCAGCACGATCTTCTTCGTCAGTTCCGGGTTGCTCATGGTAACGCGGACCGGATTCCCGGTGCCGTCGCCATAGCGTATGAGGGTTTCGTCAGGATAGACGAGTTCGAGTGTGCCCCTGCGGATCAGGTGGCGCAACATACGGTCGAGAAGCGAGTCCCAAGCTCTCATGCGGTCTCTCCGGATCGTGCCGGGGCTGGCAGGCTCCAGCGTGTGTCTTCACGACGGTAACCTTTGTGAAATTACCAAAGTTCCCGTTCTCACTGAAGTTAACCGAAAATTTACTCTTTTTCGAGCCACGCGCGCGTGATCGGCTCGAGACGTGCCTGTGTTCCTCCGCACAGCTTGACTTTTGCGCTCTCAACGGGTGTATCGGCGCGACTATACGCAATTCTCGATCCGGGAGCCTCCCATGCATGCCTTTCGCAGCCATACCTGCGCCGATCTGAGCGCCGCCAACGCCGGTGAGACCGTCCGCCTTGCGGGCTGGGTCCATCGCGTGCGCGATCACGGAGGCGTGCTCTTCATCGATTTGCGCGACCATTACGGGATGACGCAGGTTTTGTGCGACGGCGACAGCCCGGCGTTCAAGACGATGGAGAAAGTGCGCTCGGAATGGGTGATCCGCATCGACGGCACCGTGAAACTGCGCGACGAGAGCCTGATCAACCCGAAGATTCCGACCGGCGAGATCGAGGTCTATGTTCGCGACATCGAAATCCTGGGTGAGGCCGAGGAACTGCCGCTGCCGGTCTTCGGCGAGCTGGAATATCCCGAAGAGACCCGTCTGTCCTATCGCTTTCTCGACCTGCGCCGCGAGAGCCTGCATGATAAGATGATCCTGCGCTCGAATGTCGTGAAATCCATGCGCAAACGCATGTGGGACGCCGATTTCAACGAGTTCCAGACGCCGATCATCACCGCCTCCTCGCCCGAAGGCGCGCGCGACTTCCTCGTGCCCTCGCGTCTGCACCCGGGCAAGTTCTACGCGCTGCCGCAGGCGCCGCAGCAGTTCAAGCAGCTGATCATGGTCGGCGGCTTCGACAAGTATTTCCAGATCGCACCGTGCTTCCGTGACGAAGACCCGCGCGCCGACCGTTCGCCCACCGACTTCTACCAGCTGGACGTCGAGATGAGCTTCGTCGAGCAGGAAGACATCTTCAACGTGATGCAGCCGGTGATCCAGGGCGTGTTCGAGGAATTCGGCGACGACCGCACCGTCGATCCGAACTGGCCCCGCATCCCCTATGCCGAGGCGATGCTGAAATACGGCTCGGACAAGCCCGACCTGCGCAACCCGATCGAGATGCAGGTGGTCTCGGATCACTTCCGCGACTCGGGCTTCGCGATCTTCGCCAAGCTGCTGGAGCAGGACGGCACCGAGATCCGCGCGATCCCGGCCCCCACGGGCGGTTCGCGCAAGTTCTGCGACCGGATGAACAAATTCGCGCAGGAGCAGGGCCTGCCGGGAATGGGCTACATCTTCTGGCGCAAGGGAGAGGATGGCTCGCTCGAAGGCGCAGGCCCGCTGGCGAAGAACATCGGCCCCGAGCGGACCGAGGCGATCCGCGCGCAGCTGGGTCTGGGCGAAGGCGATGCGGCCTTCTTCCTCGGCGGCGCGCCGTCGAGTTTCGAGGGCGTCGCCGGTCGTGCGCGCAACGTAATCGGCGAAGAGCTGGGCCTGACCGACAAGACCAAGTTCAAGTTCGCCTGGGTCGTCGACTTCCCGATGTACGAGGAAGATGACGAGGGCAAGATCGACTTCTCGCACAACCCGTTCTCGATGCCGCAGGGCGGCATGGAAGCGCTGGAAGGCGACCCGCTGCAGGTCAAAGGCTACCAGTATGACCTCGCCTGCAACGGTTACGAGATCCTTTCCGGCGCGATCCGGAACCACAAGCTCGAGACGATGTACAAGGCGTTCGAGATCGCGGGCTACCCGGCCTCCGAGGTCGAGAAGCGCTTCGGCGGTATGGTCAAGGCGTTCAAATACGGCGCCCCGCCGCACGGTGGTTGCGCCGCCGGCATCGACCGGATCGTGATGATCCTCGCCGATACCGCAAATATCCGCGAAGTCATCATGTTCCCGATGAACCAGCGCGCAGAAGACCTGATGATGGGCGCGCCGTCGGAGCCGATGAACGAACAGCTGCGCGAGCTGCGCCTGCGGGTTCTTCCTCAAGAAGACTGATCCCGGCGCTATCGTCCGAATAGAAAAAGGCCCCGCTCGGGATCGAGCGGGGCCTTTTTCTATTCGCGTCGGAGGAAAGATGCAGCCGCAGCGGAATGTTTTGCGGCGGGTGCCGTGCCAGCCTCAGGTGGAAGCCCGATCAGCCTTCAGGGTCGTCGTTCCGCTTTTCGTCGACCAGCTTCATCTCCTTCTTCTTACGCGCGACGAATTTCTCGCCGTAATCCTCGATCTCGCTGTCGTCGATCACTTCCTTTGCGCGGCCGAAGATTTCGTCCTCTTCCTCGTCCATGTGGTGGTTGTAGTCATGCTCCAGCTTGTGGAACTTGTTGAGCCAACCGGGGCTCGTCATGTCCATTTCGTTGAGCTCTTCGAGCAGATCGTCGAGCTCGGCATGTTCCTCGACCGAGTGGCGCGCGGAATCCTGGCCCCAGGTCTTGGTCATCAGCTTGGAATAGAAGGTCTCTTCCTCGGCGGCTGCGTGGGACTTGATGTCGTAATAGAACTCTTTCCACGCTTCGGTGCGCGCGGCGCTGTCGCCGGACGTATCGGCGATCTTCTTCATCAGGGCGCGGTGGTTTTCGTGATCTTGCTTGATGGCGTCGTAGATCGAGCTCATCTGGCGGTCCTCCGGTTGCTTCAACTCGTTTTGGCAACGCGAAGTCTTGCGGGCGGTTCCTCGACCGCGTCAGAATGCCCCGGCCGCCGCGATCCGCTCGTCGAGCAATTCCGTGACCCGGGTCATGTCGTCGCGCGATGGGCCGCCGCGGCGGCCGAGCCTTTGCGCCGCGTCTCCAAGTGCCGCGTCATGCGCCGAGCGGGCGACGCTCGACAGGAAATGCGCCGCATAGGGCAGGGCGGGGAGCGGCATGCCCACCCCGACCGCGTGCAGGAGGTTCGATAGGCGTTGCAGGTCGTCACGCAGCGCGAGCGGGTCCGGTTCGACCACGAGATCGGCGAGCGGGCGCCACCCGAGCGGGCGCATCTCTTCGGGAAGGGCGGAGAGGATCGTGTCCTGAAATAGCGCAAGGCTCTCGATCGGTTTGTCGAGGAACCCGTTCGCCCCCGCGGCAAGAGCGGCCTCCTTCAGCGCGGTATCGCCCGAGGTGCCGAGGATCACCGGATGCGGGCCGCGCAACCCTCGGATTTCGGCGATGAGATCGCCGCCTGATCCGTCGGGCAGGCCCATATCCACGATCGCGATCGAAGGGCGGTAGGTCTTGAGGTGGCGGTCCGCCGAGGCGAGGCAATCGGCGCGACGGATTCGTGCGCCCGAGCGCAGACACAGGAGACGCACCGCTTCGGAGGCGAAGCGGCTGTCCTCCACCAACAGCACCGTCAGTCCGGTCAGCGGACGCTCCGGCGTCGGAGTGCGGGTCGGGTTCGGTATCGTGTCGCTCATGGCGGCCCCCAGTCGATATGGAAATCGTCGGATTCTCGAGATTCGGCAGGTCCTCTCCAGTAAGGGGCAAAGTGCCTAACTCCGTGTTAACGCGAACAGGGGCATCCAGGCTTGCGCGAACCGATGCGCCCCGCTACCCCTTGATCCATATCACCGGAGGAGACCCAGATGATCGGACGCCTGAACCATGTCGCTATTGCCGTGCCTGACCTCGAGGCGGCCTCGGCCAAGTATCGCGACACGCTGGGTGCCAATGTTGGCGCGCCGCAGGACGAGCCCGATCACGGCGTCACGGTCGTCTTCATCGAGCTGCCCAACACCAAGATCGAACTGCTCTACCCGCTGGGCGAGGACAGTCCGATCAACGGCTTTCTGGAAAAGAACCCCGCGGGCGGCATCCATCACATGTGTTTCGAGGTGGAGGACATCCTCGAGGCCCGCGACAAGCTCAAGGCGGACGGCGCGCGGGTTCTGGGCAGCGGTGAGCCGAAGATCGGTGCGCATGGCAAGCCCGTGCTGTTCCTGCACCCGAAAGATTTCAACGGCTGCCTGATCGAACTGGAGCAGGTCTGATGAGTCTCACGGGCGGCATCATTCTCTTCGCGGTGATCTGGTTCATGATCTTCTTCATGGTCCTGCCGGTTCGTCTGAAAACGCAAGGCGATGTGGACGAGGTCGTGCCGGGCACTCCCGCAGGCGCACCGCACGAGGCGCATCTGGGCGCGAAGGTGAAGATCACCACCGTTGTCACCATCGTGCTATGGGCGGTCATCGCGGCAGTGCTGCTGTCGGGGATCATCACTTTGGAAGATATCGACTTCTTCGGGCAGTTGCGCCGCTGACCGCGCCGGGAACCGTATCTGATCAGCCGGGTTGGGGGGCTGAAAGGAGCCTCCCATGACACCAAACTGGTTTACCGTTCTGAGCTGGTTATCGCTTGCTGTAGGCGTGCTCTCGTTCATCTATCTTCTCGTGCAGGTGCGTCGAAACCCGCCTCACATGGCCATCATGGCGTGGGTCTGGCCGATTTGCGGGCTGTTTGGCGGACCACTAGTAATCTGGTTGCACAGTCGCTTTCCGGGCCATGGCAATGCGCCCTTCCCTGTCTCGGTCGCGAAGGGGACACTGCATTGCGGCGCGGGCTGCACCTTGGGTGACATTCTGGCCGAGAACCTCGCGCTCGCCGTTCCAGTGATTCTGGTCGCGTTCGGCTGGCCGGATTTCTGGGGGCACAAGATCTTTGCGGTCTGGGGGCTCGATTACGTCTTCGCCCTCGCGATCGGGATCGTGTTCCAGTATTTCTCGATCGCCCCGATGCGCGGGCTCGGGCTTGGCGAGGGACTCAAGGAGGCGGCGAAGGCCGATGTGGCTTCGCTCACCTCGTGGCAGATCGGCATGTACGGTATGATGGCGATCTTCCATTTCGCCGTGTTCAAAGGGCTCTGGGGCGCGGAGATCAACGCCGCCGACCCGGAATTCTGGTTCGCCATGCAGATCGCGATGATGGCCGGTTTCGTGACCGCCTACCCGGTGAACTGGCTGCTGATCCGCAAGGGCATCAAGGAAGAGATGTGAGCGGCGCCTCGGCGCCGCCCCTTATCCACGGCGACCGGTGATCGCGTGGAAGAGGTGGGTGAAGCCTGCGGCTCCCAGCACCGGCACGAACAGGTTCACCAGCGGGATCGACAGCGGCACCGCCATCAGCGCGCCCGCGGCCCAGATCGTGACCTTGTTGCGTTCGTAAAGTTCGAGCGCCGCCTCGCGTTCCATCCGCCGGAAAGCTGCCATCTGGAAGTATTCACGCCCCAGAAGGTAGCCGTTGAGCCCGAAGAACATCAGCGGCGCAAGCGGGATCACGAAGGGGTAGATCATCAGCGCGATGATGTTGGCCGCAAGGATCACGCCGAAGAAGCGTACGGTGTCGCGCATCCCTTCCGCGAAGGTGAGTTTGCGCACCGGCGGCAGCGTCGGGTAGTGGACGTCCTCCACCATCTCCGCCACGTCTTCGAGGAAGAAACCGGTGAAGGCGGAGGCCACGGGCACCATCAGGAAGACCGATGCAAAGAGGATCACCCCCGCCGAGACGATTGACAGCGCGGTGTCGATATGGCCGATCTCGCCGATGAAGGGCAGCGAAAAGCTGTCGGGGATCAGCCAGCCGATCAGCATCACCATCGCGACATAGATCGCGACGAGAAGGCCCAGCGACAGCGCCACGCCGAAGCCCACGACTTTCATCGCGCCGGGCCGCAGCAGGTCGGTCCAGGCTTTCAGATAGCTTGAAATGATCATTCCGAAATCCGCGTGGTGATCGCGTCGAGGTCGGGACGGGGGCGTTCGGGCGGCGTCACGCCTTCGGTACCCAAGTGGATGAAGCCCGCGACGCTTTCGCCGTCCTTGAGGCCCAGCATCTCGCGCCCGAAGGCCTCGTCATGCGCGGCCCAGCCGGTCAGCCAGTTCGCGCCCCAGCCCGCCGCGAGTGCCGCGTTCAGAAGCGACAGGCAGACCGCGCCCGCCGAATAGAGTTGCTCGACCTGCGGAACCTTCTCGCTCTCCTTGGGTGAGGACACTACCGCGACGCAAAGTTGGCTGTCATGGAACTGCTTGCCGGCCTTCGCGATCTTCTCATCGGGAAGGCCCTGTGCTTTGGCGCGCGCCTCGGCTTCGGCACCCAGCCGCTGCGCGGCCTCGCGCGTGATGGTGATGAAGCGCCACGGCTCCAGCTTGCCGTGATCGGGAGTGCGCGCCGCGGCCGTCAGGATCTCGCGCAGCGCTGCCTCGCCGGGGGCAGGAGCCTTGAGGGTTTTCGCCGGGCGCGACCGGCGGGTCAGAAGGAAAGCTATCGCCGCGTCATTGCGCTCGGCCGGGTTCACTTCGGGCAGTTCAGTCATGAAAATCTCCGTCTGTTGCGCCAGATATCGGGCGCTCGGCATGTGATTGCAACCGCAGCATGGGCAACTGTCTTGTATGCGATCGTGCAGCGCCTATGCTGCGCGACGATGACGGATCTCAGCCACCTCGCAATTCCTGGCAACGAAATCGCCCTGCGCGTGACGCCAAAAGCGTCGCGCAACGAGATACGGGTCGGGGAAGAGGGGCTTCGGGCCTATGTCACGGTCGTTCCGGAGAACGGCAAGGCCAATGCGGCGGTCGTCAAATTGCTGGCAAAGGCGCTAGGTGTGGCGAAGTCGCGGCTGACGCTGATCCGGGGCGAGACCGCGCGCGACAAGGTGTTCCGTCTCGATTGAGCGGGCGCGCGGGGCTGGGCAGGCCCCTCAGCCGTCCTCGGCGGTGCTGTCGGTCTGCTTCAGGCGATAGACGCCTTCGGGCAGGTTGAGCGCCGCCGCCAGCTCCCGCAGCTGGGCATGGCTGAAGGTGATCGTCTGCACCTGCTCGGTCTGCTCGTCGAGCTGTTCGACCACCACGCAATCCTCGAAAGAGCTGATCGTGATGTCCTCCTGCAAATAATCGCGCGGATTCGCCCCTTCGTCGACAAGGGTGATCACGGTCGCGTCGAATTCGTGTTCGATGGTAAACATGACCTCATGCTAGCGCGGCTTGCCGATCCGAAAAAGCGAAATCACGCCGCCGCTTGCGGGAGAGTACGTGGAGGACACTAGGCGGCTCCGGGCCAAGTCGTTAAGCTGGGACAAATCCTGTCTCTGGGGTGTTTTCCCGTCGATGCCTTCCGCCCGTTTCCTTCTCGTGACCCTCTCGCTCGCCGCGACGCTGCTGTCGGGCTGCGTGCCGACCATGGCGCCGATGCAGCCCGTCCCGGAGAGCGAGCTCTCGCCCGAAGCCAAGAAGCGTGCCGAGGTGGCGGTGACGCGGCTGGTCGATGTCGGCGAGCGCATGGAGCCGCAGATCGAGTCGGAATGCCGCAAGCGCACGCGGAACCTCAATTGCGACTACCTTTTCGTGGTCGATGACCGGCTCGATCTCGACGCGAACGCCTTCCAGACCATGGATCGTTCGGGTCGTCCGGTGATTGGGGTGACACTCGCGATGATCGCCGAGGTGCGCAATGCCGACGAGCTGGCCTTCGTGATCGGCCACGAGGCCGCGCATCACATCGCGGGCCATATCGCGGCGCGCGAACGCGATGCGGCGGTGGGGGCGGCTTATCTGGGGCGTGCGGTGCAGGCACAGGGCGCCGATCCGCTCACGATCCAGCGCGCGCGGCGCATCGGGGCCGAAATCGGCTCGCGGCTCTATTCCAAGGATTACGAGCTTGAGGCCGACCGGCTCGGTACGATCATCACCTGGGATGCGGGCTACGACCCGCTTAAGGGTGCGCAGTTCTTCCTGCGGTTGCCGGACCCGGGCGACAAGATGCTGGGTTCTCACCCGCCCAACCAGCTGCGCTTCGACGTGGTGCGAAATACCGTTGCCCAACTGCGCGCGGGCAAGATTCCGGCGGGCAGCTGAGGAACCCGCCCAAGGTCTGCGGGCTTGAGATTTGAGAGAGAGGCCGCCGGGAAAGGCGGGTCCGGGACGCGGGAACAGGGGACGGGGACGAAGAACCTATGACAATCTTTTCGCGACTGCGCTGGCGGCTGAGGGTTGTCCTGCGCGAGATCTGGGTGCGGGTGACGGCCTTCGGCGTGCTGGGGATCGCGACCGCGCTGGGATCGGCGGGCTTCGGCTACCTTGTACCCGCGGATATCGGCTACAAGATGGGCGCGGGCTCGGTGGAGCCGATCCTGAAGATCATCGCCACCGCGATGCTGACCGTCACGACGTTTTCGCTGCAGATCATGATCACCGCGTTCAGCTCGGCCCAGACCGGAGCCACGCCGCGCGCGATCAAGCTGATGCAGACCGACCGCGTGACCCAGAACGTGCTGGCGAGCTTCATCGGCTCTTTCGTCTTTTCGCTGGTCGGGATCATCGCGCTCGAGACGGATGTCTATGACGACTCCGGGCGATTCATCCTGCTGGTCGTCACGCTCGGCGTGGTGGCGATGGTGGTGATATCGCTGTTGCGCTGGGTGCAGCATCTGAGCGAGTTCGGACGGCTCGGCGATGTGATCAGCCGGGTCGAGGACGCTGCGAGCACGGCGCTGAAAGCGCGCTGCGAGCGGCCGTGGCTCGGCGGCAAGGAATGGGAAGACCCGCCCCCCGGGGTCTTCGGGATCACGTCGACGCGGACCGGCCATGTGCAGCATGTCGACATGGGGGCGCTGCAAAAGGTGGCCGAGACGCATGACTGCCACATCTGGCTTTGCGGACGGACCGGCGAATTCGTCCACGGCGCATCCGATCTGGTGCGATGCGACGCGCTGCCGGGCGACGCCGAGACCCGCGAGACGATCGAGGAGGCCGCGCGCGACGCCTTCACCATCGACCACGCGCGCGATTTCGACCAGGATCCGCAATTCGGCCTGATCGCGCTGGCCGAGATTGCCTCGCGCGCGCTTTCGCCGGCGATCAACGACCCCGGAACCGGTATCGATATTCTCGGGCGTCTGGTGCGTGTGCTGGCCGATTGGCATCCACCGAAGAGCCCCGATTGCGTCTTCAACCGCGTCTATGTGCGCGCGGTGACGCCCGAGCAGTATACCGAGGACGCGTTCGCCGCGATCGCGCGCGACGGAGCCGGGCATCTGGAGGTCGCGCTGCGCCAGCAGGAGGTGCTGGAAGCTCTGGCCGAGATGCATCCCGCTCATTTCGGCCGTCCCGCCGCCCATCAGGCGCTGCGCGCAGCCGCCCATTCGCAATCCGCGATGACCTTGAGGCGCGACCGCGCGGTGATCGCGGAGGAAGCGCAGGCGCTGGCCGCGCGCTTTGCTCCCGATCTGGACTGTGACGTCGGCCATGACCTCGACAGCGACAGAGCGGAACGCGACGCTTGATCTGAATCATATCGAAATGACGGCCCCTGCGGCAGAGTCGGCCCATCACCGGGATGAGTGTTTCAAGGGAGGCTGCCATGACCGCTGCCAAGCACCTCAATCGCCATGCGTCGATGATGAACCGCATGGCCCAGCAGATGGGCGGCGATCTCAGCATGGAGATGGCCGCCGGGCGGCTCAGCGGCGAAGCGTGGAAGGACGCGCTGATCCGCTGCACCAAGTGCCGCGAAGCCGGGGCCTGCCTGCTCTGGCTGGCCGAGCACGATCCGCAAATGAACCCCGCGAAAGCACCTCCCGCCTATTGCGAAAACCGCCTGATGATGACGCGTCTGCGCGCGACCATTGAGGCTGAACCCGAAGGAGTGGAATGATGGGAATGCAAAGCGATGTCGATCTGAACTTCTGGGTGACGCGCGGCATGGCGCGGCGTCTCGGAGTGAACATTTCCGAAGCGATGCGTGACGGCTTTCTCACACAAGCTGACTTTGCCGAGATGATCACAACCTGTGCGACCTGCGGGCGCACCGAATTCTGCCTCGCTGTTCTGGCCGAGAAAGGTGAGGGGCCGCAGGCCATCCCGACGGATTGCCCGAATTACGACGTCCTGACGTCTCTGCGCGCTCTCCAGTGAAAGGGTACGTCGTCCGCGCGCGTCGCTTTCGCCTTTCCCTCGCCCGCCTTTGGTTATCTGATGGGACGGCAGCAGGCTGAAAGGGAGCGCGCGCATGGCACGGATTTACGAGGATAACTCGCTCAGCATCGGAAACACGCCGCTGGTGCGGCTCAACCGCATGACGGAGGGCGCGGGCGCGACCGTTCTGGCCAAGATCGAAGGGCGCAACCCGGCGTGGTCGGTGAAGTGTCGCGTTGGGGCGAACATGATCTGGGACGCGGAGGAGCGCGGCGTGCTCGGCCCCGGCAAGGAGATCGTCGAGCCGACCTCGGGCAACACGGGGATCGCGCTGGCCTTCGTCGCCGCGTCGCGCGGTATCCCGATCACGCTGACCATGCCCGACACGATGAGCATCGAGCGGCGCAAGCTTCTGCTGGCCTATGGCGCGAAGCTGGTGCTCACCGAAGGCGCGCAGGGCATGAAGGGGGCGATCGCCAAGGCCGAGGAGATCGCGGCCTCCGATCCCGACCGCTACGTGTTGCTGCAGCAGTTCAACAACCCCGCGAACCCCGAGATTCACGAGAAGACTACCGGCCCGGAGATCTTCGAGGATACCGATGGTGTGGTCGATATCTTCGTCGCGGGCGTCGGCACGGGCGGCACGATCACTGGTGTCTCGCGCTACCTGAAGCAGGAGAAGGGCCTGCCGCTGATCTCGGTCGCGGTCGAGCCCGAGGCGAGCCCGGTTCTGACGCAGGCCCGCGCGGGCGAGGCGCTGCACCCCGGTCCTCACAAGATTCAGGGCATCGGCGCAGGCTTCGTGCCAAAGGTGCTCGACATGGATCTGGTGGACCGGATCGAGCAGGTCAGCAATGATGAGGCTGTCGAGACCGCCCGGCGGCTGGCGCGCGAAGAGGGCATATTGGCAGGGATCTCCTGCGGCGCGGCGGCTGCGGCAGCCCTGCGCCTTGCGCGCGAACCGGAGAATGCGGGCAAGACCATCGTCGTCGTGCTGCCGGATTCGGGCGAGCGTTACCTGTCTTCGGCGCTGTTCGAAGGGATGTTCGACGAGGCCTGAGTGGTGGTCTTTGCCGCCTCCAGCAATGCTGCCACCAGCTTCTGCGGGCGGTAGTTCAGGTCCGACGGCGTCAGCCCCATCCGCACCACGACCATATCGGCCGAGGGGATCACGGTGACAGTCTGCCCGTCATGCCCCTCGAGCCAATAGGTGTCGGCGGGCAGGCCGAACCGCGCATCATCGCCCGCTTTCTGCTGATCGCTCGGCCCGGCGAGCCAGATCATGCCCTGCGCATAGACCCCGTCGGTCGGCGCGGGCGCATGCATCCGCTTTACGAACGCGGCGGACAGCAATTGCCGCCCCTCCCATTGGCCGTCCTGAAGCAGGAACTGTCCGAAACGCGCCCAGTCCCGCGCGGTCGCGTAGAGGTAGGAGCTACCGACGAAGGTTCCGGAGGCGTCGGTCTCGAGCGTGGCCGAGTTCATACCGAGCGGACCGAACAGCTTGCGGCGCGGCCAAGCGAGCGCGGTGGAGGTGTCGCCCACCGCGTTTTGCCAGATGCGCGACAGCAGGACTGCAGTGCCGCTGGAATAGCTGAAATGCGTACCGGGCGGATGATCGAGCGGCTGCGACGCTGCGAACTTCGCCATGTCCGGCTCGAGGTAGAGCATCCGCGTCACGTCCGAGACGTCACCGTAATCCTCGTTGAAATGCAGCCCGCTCGACATCGACATCAGCTGCGCGACAGTGATCTTCGCCCGGTCGTCGCCCTGCCATTCGGGCAGTAGATCGCTTTGATCCATCCGCAGCTTGCCCGCCTCGATCGCGGTGCCGACAAGGGCGGCGGTGACGGTCTTCGTCATCGACCAGCCCAGAAGCGGTGTCTTCGCATCGAAGCCATCGCCGTAGCGCTCGGCCACGAGATGACCGTCCTTGATCACCACCACCGCGCGCATCCCCGGCCCGGTCAGCGCATCGTTTTGCAAGACATCGGCAAAGCGGCCTTGCCCCGTCAGTTCGGTCTTCGATCCCGCGGGCCAGAGAGCGACGCTCTTGCTCGGTCCCGGCGCGGGCGGGGCGGCCTGTTCGGGGGCGTCGGCCAGATCGCCGTCGGGGAAGGTCGCGCAACCGAGGCCCATGCGTTGCTCCGCTATCGTGGGCGCGATGATCCCGGCGAAAGCCGCCCAGACGCGGCCCGCCCGACGATCGGGGCTGACCCAGAAGGCGCGCAGCAGCGGATTGCCTGGCGCCTGCACATCGGTTTCGAGAACCTCGTCGGGGTCGCGGTCCTGCAGGACCAGCGCCGAGCAGGTAATCTTCGCGCTATAGCCCGCGCCGACGCGTAGCAGTTCCGGAGGCACGATGATCGCGTAAATCACAGCCGCCATGACAAGCAGGCCAATCCCGCCGAGCACCGCTTTCCATCCGCGCATCCTGTCCTCCGCTCCCGTGCGCTTGGATCAAGTCACGCGCCCGTTTTTTACTCGCGCGTTAGTTTTGGCAAACGGCGCGGGCTTGCCAAGAGGGCGAGTGCTTTCTCGACGTAAGGTCACCCTGTTGTGAGTTGCGAGGTCGGCGGTCATGGAAGCGACGTCAGAAGTGCCCGCAGCTTCTCTGCTGCGGCGCTTAGCGTCGGTTCGTCGAAACCCGCGTACCCAAGCAGGACGCCTTGCGGCGGGTCGGGCAGGCGGGCGTGCGACGACAGAGCGCGCAGGGTAAGACCGGCCGCCTTCGCGCGCTCGGATATCGCGCGGTCGCCGGCGGGCACGAGCGCCGGACCGAGACCCGCGCAGAGATGCATTCCCGACGGATCGGGCTGGAACCGGAGGTACTCGTCGAGCCCTGTCAGCGCGTTCAGAAGGTGGCGCTGCCGTTTCGCGTAATGGCGCCGCATCCGCCGTAGATGGGTCGCGAATTCGCCGCTCGCCATGAAGCTCGCCAGCGCCGGTTGCGGTACCATCGAAACCCGCGGCCCCGTCGCGTCGATCGCCGCCCGCATCGGCCCGACAAGCCGCTCGGGCAGCACGATATAGCCGATCCGCAGCGCCGGGCTGAGCAGTTTCGAGAAGCTGCCCATGTAGATCACGCGCTGCAGCCCGTCGAGCCCCGCCAGCGCGGGCAGGGGCTGGCCGCGATAACGGAATTCGCTGTCATAATCATCCTCGACGATCAGCGCATCATGGTCACGCGCCCAGTCAAGAAGCGTCAGCCTGCGCGTGAGCGGCATCGCTGCCCCGGTCGGGAAATGGCGCGAGGGGGTGATGATGACGGCGCGGGTGCTGGGCGGCAGATGTACCGGGTCCAGCCCTTCGGCGTCGATCCGCACCGGGTGCTCGTTGAGGCCGCTGGAGGCCAGCACATGGCCCATCGTCGCCCAGCCGGGATCCTCGGTCGCGATCAGCCCGCCGGGGGCGATCGCACTACGCGCGATCAGGTCGAACCCGTCCCATGCGCCGCCGGTAATCACCACTTGTTCCGGCGCGCAATCGAGGCCGCGCCACGCCGCGAGGTGGTCGCGGATCGCCAGCCGCAGCGGCGGCCAGCCGAACGGGTCGGGCCGGTCCAGAAGGGTGGGATCGGGGGTGCGCCACGCGCGCTCGAGGTGGCGCGCCCAAAGCCTGCGCGGGAACAGCGCCTGATCGGGCAGGCCGGGCTGGAAGGGCAGCCAAGCTGGCGGAGGCGCCCCTTGCGCGGCCCTTGATGCTTTTCGCGGGGTAGGAGGAACGAGATGGGGCAGGTCCTCGGCGACATAGGTGCCGCCGCCGGGGCGGGTGCTCAGGTAGCCCTCGGCGATCAGCTGATCATAGGCGGTGGTCACTGTCATGCGCGAGACCGACAGCTCCTCGGCCAATGCGCGGCTTGGCGGCAGGCGCTCTCCGGCTGCGGCGGGATCGGCGCGCAGCATCTCGCGCAGGACATGGGTCAGTTGCGCATGCAGCGGCAGACCGGAGTTTCGATCCAGCGAGAGACCAAACAGGGCGGTGTTTAAATTGGACTGCTGCATTTTTGCGAAACTGGACATGTTTTCCGATCCAGTAGGCCGCTATCGCTGAGGGCACAAGTCAGACATGAGGCAGACCATGACCGAGACCCTCCCTGTAACCGACCGTTCCCGCCTGCGCCGCCTGCATGAGCGCGGCCATTTCGACCGCGACAGCATCAACACGATCCTCGACGCGCAGCCGATGTGCCATGTGGGCTATGTCCGGGACGGCAAGCCCTACGTGACGCCGACGATGCAATGGCGCGAAGGCGATCACGTCTATTGGCATGGCTCTTCCGCGAGCCGCGCGCTGCGCAGTCAAAAGGAGACAGAGGTCTGTCTGACGGTCTCGATCCTCGATGGTTTGGTTCTGGCGCGCTCTGGCATGCATCATTCGCTGAACACGCGCTCGGTCATGCTCTTTGGCGTTGCGTTCAAGGTGGAGGATCCGGCGGAGAAGCTGCAAAAGCTCGGAAATTTCGTGAACCATCTCTATCCGGGCCGCTACGAGACGCTGCGCCCAGACCACGAACAGGATCTGAAGGCGACGACCGTGCTGGGGATGGAGATCACCGAGGGCGCGGCGAAGATCCGCACCGGCGGGCCGAGTGACGACGAGGAGGATTACGCGCTGCCGATCTGGGCCGGGGTAATCCCGATCCGTATGGAGGTGGGCGACCCGATCCCCGATCCGCGCAATCTCGACGGTGTCGAGATGCCCGCGCATGTGCGTGATTTTCGATACGGCGGTTGATTGGCCTGCGCGATACGGTCCATCTCCCTCAGGCGCATCTCGTAGAAGAAGGTGAGGCAGTCGATCAGGCGGCGAACGATGATCCGGACCGAGTTGAACCATTTCAATGATTTGGCGAATCTAAGGGATTCGGGAAAGCGCCGCGAGGAAAGCTGATCGTAATCGTGTGTTTCGCGCGACTGTCGGTTTTTGTTCGGTTTCGATCGAATCGCGCAAAAATGCGCTTCACAAAGTCGTGATCTAGCGTCATGCAAAACTTCGAGGAATCTCGAAAAAGCTTAGCAGGAAAGGGCTGAGAAGCCGCCGTACCGCGCTGGATCGCGCGACCGAGAGGCAAAGCGAAACCGAAATCACTCTCTTGTTTTGTTCCTGTTACATCCGCACACTACGCCGCGTAGCGCGGAGGCTTCGCACGGGGCCTCAGATCCATCCAACAATGAATCCCGCTACATATGGGAGGAAGACATGAAGAATTTTGCACTCGGTGCGGCGCTTGCGTCGGCCTCGCTCATTGCGCCCTTCACGGCCAATGCAGCAACGGAAATCCAGTTCTGGCACGCCTTTACCGGCCGTCTCGGCGAGCTCGTCGATCAGCAGGTAAAGGACTTCAATGCCAGCCAGGACCAGTATGAGGTCGTGGCGACTAACAAGGGCAACTACTCGGAAACGCTGAACGCCGGGATCGCCGCGTTCCGCGCCGGGGAACAGCCCGACATCCTGATGGTGTTCGAGGTCGGCACGGCGACGATGATGGCCGCCAAGGGCGCGATCAAGCCGGTCTACCAGGTGATGGAAGACGCCGGCGTGGACTTCAATCCCGACGATTACATCGGCGCGGTGAAGGGCTACTACACCACCACCGACGGCAAGATGCTGTCGCTGCCCTTCAACTCCTCGACGCCGGTTCTCTGGGTCAACCGCGACATGCTCGACAAGGCAGGCGTCGCCAAGGATGCGCCGCTGACTACCTGGGAAGATGTCGGCAAAGTGCTCGACCAGCTGAAGGAAGCGGGCGTCGATTGCCCGATGACCACCGCCTGGCAGAGCTGGATCCAGCTCGAGAACCTCTCGGCCTATCACAACGTGCCCTTCGCGAGCCAGGAGAACGGCTTCGCCGGTCTCGACGCGAAGCTGGAGTTCAACGGCCCCGTTCAGGTCAAGCACATCCAGACGCTGGGTGACTGGGCCAAGAAGGGCGAGTTCGTCTACAAGGGCCGCCGCAACGAAGGCGGTGCCGATTTCCGTGCCGGCACCTGCGCGCTCTTCACCGAGAGCTCGGCCGGTTACGCGGGCATCAAGTCCGAAGCCAAGTTCAACTTCGAAGTGCACCCGCTGCCCTATTGGGGTGACGTCGACGGTGCGCCGCAGAACACCATCATCGGGGGCGCCTCGCTCTGGGTCATGGCTGGCAAGGATGACGACCACTACAAGGGCGTCGCTGAATTCCTGAACTACCTCTCGTCGCCGGAAGTGCAGGCGAAGTGGCACCAGGATACCGGCTACCTGCCGATCACCAAGGCCGCGGCCGAGCTGACCCGTGAGCAGGGCTTCTACGAGAAGAACCCCGGCACTGACGTGGCCGTGAAGCAGATGACCGCGAATGCGCCGACCGAGAATTCGAAGGGCATCCGTCTGGGCAACTTCGACCAGATCCGCGGCATCATCGACGAGGAACTGGAGGCTGTCTGGGCCGGTGACAAGACAGCGCAAGACGCGCTCGACAACGCGGTGGAGCGTGGCAACCAGCTGCTGCGCCGCTTCGAGCAAGCCAACCGCTAACCCAAATCCAGCCGCGGGCGGGGAGAACCCTGCCCGCGGCTATTTCTATTCTAAGGCCCCGATCCCGATATGGAAAAACGCGTAACCTTCAAGGGCTGGCTCTTGCCGATGCTGCTGCTCGCGCCGCAGTTGATCATCTCGGCCGTGTTCTTCTTCTACCCGGCGGGCGAGGCGGTGTGGCAATCGCTGTTCATCCCCGATCCGTTCGGCCTGTCGATGCAATATGTGGGCCTCGGCAATTTCGAATACCTGTTCAACGACCCCTATTATCGCGCGTCTTTTGTGACGACGGCGGTGTTCTCGACCCTTGTGACACTGGTCTCGATGATCCCGGCGCTGTTCCTCGCGGTGCTGGCGGATCGGCTGGTGAAAGGGGCGGGAACTTACCGCACGCTTCTGATCTGGCCCTACGCGGTCGCGCCCGCGGTGGCCGGTGTGCTATGGCTCTTCATGTTCAACACGCGGATCGGTGTGGTCGCCTTCTATCTCAACCAGATGGGTTATGACTGGAACCATGTGCTCAACGAGAACGAGGCGATGGGCCTCGTCGTCGTGGCGTCGGCATGGGGCCGCATCAGCTATAACTTCCTGTTCTATTTCGCGGCGCTGCAAGCGGTGCCGAAATCGGTGATCGAGGCGGCGGCGATCGACGGGGCGCGGTTCTGGCGGCGCTTCTTCACGATCGTGCTGCCGCTCCTGTCGCCCACGACCTTCTTTCTGCTGGTCGTCAATATCGTCTACGCCTTCTTCGAGACCTTCGGCGTGATCCACACGATCACCTCCGGCGGGCCGCAACAGGCGACCACGATCCTGGTCTACAAGGTCTACGCCGATGGCTTCGTGGGTCAGGATCTCGGAAGCTCTGCCGCGCAATCCGTGGTGCTGCTGGTGGTCGTGGGCTTCCTGACGGTGCTGCAATTCAAATTCGTCGAGAAGCGGGTGCATTACTGATGGCTGACATGCACAACGAACCGCCCCCGGGCATGGTGGAAAAACGCGGCTCCGGCCTGTGGCTGACCCATATGCTGATGATCGCGGGCGTACTGGTGATCTTCTTCCCGATCTGGCTGGCCTTCGTGGCCTCGACCCATACCCAGCAGGAGATCGCGCAGGCGCCGATGCCGGTGATGCCGGGCTCGCACCTGATCGAGAACTACTCGGATGCGCTGTTCTCCGGGGTGAATGTGCCGGTCGCGACGATGCTGGTGAACTCGCTGGTGATGGCGCTGGGGATCGCGCTCGGAAAGATCGCGATCTCGCTCCTGTCGGCCTTCGCGATCGTCTATTTCCGCTTTCCGGGACGGCGCTTCTTCTTCTGGATGATCTTCATCACGCTGATGCTGCCGGTCGAGGTGCGAATCGTGCCGACCTACGAGGTGGTCGCGGGCTTCGGGATGCTCAACAGCTATTCCGGCCTGATCCTGCCTCTGATCGCGTCGGCGACGGCGACCTTCCTGTTCCGGCAGTTCTTCCTGACGGTGCCGGACGAGCTGGCAGAGGCCGCCCGAGTCGATGGCGCGCGTCCGATGCGCTTCTTCTTCGATATCCTGCTGCCGATGAGCCGCACGAATATCGCGGCGCTCTTCGTGATCCTCTTCATCTACGGCTGGAACCAGTATCTCTGGCCGCTCCTCATCACCACAAATCCCGAGATGAACACGATCGTCATGGGGCTCAAGCAGATGTTCCCGTCGGGCGACGATATCGCCGATTGGCCGGTCATCATGGCGACCTCCATCCTCGCGATGATCCCGCCGGTGATCGTGGTGATCTCGATGCAGAAACTCTTCATTCGCGGTCTCGTGGACAGCGAGAAATAAGGGCAGACAATGGCGACCGTTGAACTCGAAAATATCAAGAAACGTTTCGGCAAGACCGAGGTGCTGCATGGGGTCTCGATCGACATCCAGGACGGCGAATTCATCGTCATCGTCGGTCCCTCCGGCTGCGGGAAATCGACGCTGTTGCGCATGGTCGCGGGGCTGGAGAGTATCTCAGAGGGTGAGATTCGCATCGGCGAGGCCCGCGTGAACGAGCGCGAGCCGATGGATCGCGATATCGCGATGGTGTTCCAGAACTACGCGCTCTACCCGCATATGTCGGTGCGCCAGAACATGGGCTACGGGCTGAAGATCGCGGGCATGTCGAAGTCCGAGATCAAGCGCCGCGTCGATGAGGCCGCGAAGCTGTTGCAGCTGTCGGACTATCTCGAGCGAAAGCCGCGCGAACTGTCCGGCGGGCAGCGTCAGCGGGTCGCGATGGGCCGCGCCATCGTGCGCGAGCCGTCGGTCTTCCTGTTCGACGAACCGCTGTCCAACCTCGATGCCAAGCTGCGGGTGCAGATGCGCGTCGAAATCCGCGAGCTGCAGCGCAAGCTCGGCGTGACCGCGCTTTACGTGACCCATGATCAGGTCGAGGCGATGACCATGGCCGACCGGATGATCGTGATGAACGGCGGCGTGGCCGAGCAGATCGGCACCCCGCTCGAAGTCTATGAGCGCCCCGTGACCATCTTCGCGGCGCAGTTCATCGGCAGCCCGTCGATGAACGTCATCGATGCCGAGGTGCGCGGCGGGCGGGTGATGCTGGGCCATGTGACGCTCGGGCCGACCGATCTGCCCGATCGCCCCGTCAGCCTCGGGATTCGGCCCGAACACCTGCATCCCGATGACAATGGCCCGCTGACGCTGAATGTTACCCTGTCCGAACCGCTAGGGGCGAATACGCTTCTGCACGGAACGCTGGAAGGGCGCGGCGAGCCGATGACCGCAGCGCTGCCGGGCGTGCATATGGAGAAGCAGGCGGTGGGGCAGGTGCGGCTGTCGGTGAACGCCGAGGATCTGCATCTCTTTGATCCGAAAACCGGCAAGCGCCTGAACTGATCGGAGAGGCGGCCAGGCGCACTCAGTTCCGGGCGCTGGCGAGCTTGCCCAACATCGTCAGCGCCTGATCCATCTGCTCGAGCGAGACGAACTCGTCGGCCTTATGGGCCTGCTCGATCGAGCCGGGCCCGCAGATCACCGCGTCCATTCCGAGCGACTGGAACAGCCCGGCCTCGGTGTTGAAAGCAACGCAGCCTGCGTGGTTCTGCCCGGTCAGCGCGAAGACCAGATCGCGCGCGGCGTTGTCGTCCATCGGCTCGAGCCCCACGACCTCGCCGATGGTCTCGGTGGAGATCGCGGCTTCCGGCGCGATGGCGCGCATCTCGGGCAGCAGCGTGTCTTCGACGTAGCTCGCGATCTCGGCTTTGACGAAATCCATGTCAGCGGCATTGATCGGGCGCATCTCCCAGGCCAGTTCGGCGCGCGGCGCGATCACGTTATGAGAAATGCCGCCTTTCAGCGCGCCTACGTTGAGCGTCGTCTGCGGCGGATCGAAGCGCGACCCTTCGGGGCAGCGTTTGATCAGCTCAGCGCGCAGCTCGAATAGGCGGTTGATGTAGCGCACAGCGTATTCGACCGCGTTCACGCCCTTCTCAGGCGCGGAGCTATGGCCCGGCAGCCCCTCGAAGCGCACGGTATATTCGCAGCAGCCCTTGTTGCCGTCGAAGACCTGCATCGAAGTCGGCTCTCCGATGATGCACAGCGCCGGTTTGACCGGGCGTTTCGCCAGCAGCTTCACCAGTTCCTGCGCGCCCAGACAGCCGACTTCCTCGTCATGGGTGAAGGCGAAATGGATCGGGCGGGTTTTCGCGGCCTCGGCCAGCAGATCGAGCGAGCCGAGACAGGCGGCGATGAAGCCTTTCATGTCGCAGGCGCCGCGCCCGTATAGCTTGCCGTCGCGCTCGGTCATGGTGAAAGGATCGCTGGTCCAGTCCTGATCGGTGACCGGTACCACGTCCGAATGGCCCGACAGCACCAGCCCGCCATCGCCTGCCTCGCCCAGCGTCGCGAAAAGGTTCGCCTTGTGGCCGCTCTCGTCGACCATGACCTCTACCGCCGCGCCGACGGTTTCCAGCCGGTCCGCGATGTAGTGGATGATCGGCAGGTTGCTGTCGGTCGATATCGTCGGATAGGCGATCAGGTCCGAGAGGATCGCGCGGGTGGTGTCGATCCGCATCGGCTCAGTCCTTGACGAACAGTTTGCGCTCGATGTTGCACAGCGGCTCGGCGGGGCCGTCCTCGGTGATGAGGATGGTCTCGGTCGTCTCCATCCCCCAGTCATCCATCCAGAGGCCGGGCATGAAGTGGAAGGTCATGCCGGGCTCGAGGATCGTCTCGTCGGTGTCGCGGATCGAGACGGTATGCTCGCCCCAATCCGGCGGGTAGGAGCAGCCCACCGCGTAACCCGCGCGGTTCGGGCGTTCGATGCCGACCTTGGCCAGCTCGACGTTCAGTGCGCGGGCGATGTCACAGGCGCGGTTCCCGGCACGCGCGACTTCGATCCCGGCGTTGAGGCCTTCGGTCAGCGCTTCGCTCGCATCTAGGACATGCTGCGGGGGCTTGCCCAGAAAGATCGTGCGCGAGAGCGGCGCGTGATAGCGACGGTAGCAGCCGGATTGCTCGACGAAGGTCGCTTCGCCAGCTTTCAGTGCCTCGCCGTTCCATGTCAGGTGCGGCGCGGAGGCATCCGGGCCCGAGGGCAGCATCGGCACGATGGCCGGATAATCGCCCCAGCTGTCTTCCTCGCCCTGCACGGCGGTCTTGTACAATTCGCCGACCAGATCATGCTTGCGCAGCCCCGGCTCGGCCAGTTCCACCGCACGCTGGATCACCAGTTCGGAGATCCGTGCGGCACGGCGCATGAAACGCAGCTCCTCGTCGGATTTGATCAGGCGCTGCCAGTTCACCAGCACAGAGGCATCGAGCAGCGTCGCTTCGGGCAGCCCTTCGAAGAGGACTGCATGCGCTTTCGCGGTGTAGAAATAGGTCTCCATCTCGACGCCGATCCGGGCCTTGCCGTAGCCCATGATCCGCAGGTGAGAGGCGAGGTCTTCCATCGGGTGCATGATGTCGGATTGCACCATCGCGTCGTTGTAATGGAGGATGTTTTCCTCCTCCATCCAGACGGTGCGGCGCGCGCCGTTGGAATCCATGAAGCGGCCCCACCAATAGGGGGCGCCCTCCATCGGCAGGATCACGCCCTGATGGGTGTAGAAGGACCAGCCGTCATAGCCCGTCAGCCAGAACTGGTTAGACGGGTTGGTGATGAAGAGAATGTCGATCTCGCGCTGCGCCATTGCCGCGCGTACGAGCGCGATCCGGCGGGAAAATTCGAGTTCGCTGAAGTGCACGTTTTCGATCGGCATTCGGGCTTCTTTCTGCTGGCGGTATTTCGGGCAGGTTGGGGCGCGCCCCCGAGCAAGGTCAAGGCCAAAACGAAAACGTGCAACCCCCAGGAGGGCCGCACGTTCGCGTGAAATGGTGCAGTCGTTGTCGTCGCTTACGGAATGAGCCGAGCGAGGATCAATTCCGCCGCTTCCTCGGGGCTGATCGCGGTGGTGTCGATCCGCATCTCGGGGTTCTCGGGTGCCTCGTAGGGCGAGTCGATGCCGGTGAAGTTCTTCAGCTGGCCGGATCGCGCCTTGGCATAGAGCCCTTTCACGTCGCGCGCCTCGGCCACTTCGAGCGGCGTATCCACGAAGACTTCGAGGAATTCGCCCGGCTGCATCATTGCGCGCACCATGTCGCGCTCCGAGCGGAAGGGCGAGATGAAGGCCGTGACCACTATGAGGCCCGCGTCGGTCATCAGCTTCGCGACCTCGCCGACGCGGCGGATGTTTTCCACGCGGTCGGCCTCGGTGAAGCCCAGATCCTTGTTCAGGCCGTGGCGCACGTTGTCGCCATCGAGCAGGAAAGTGTGGCGGTTCATCCGCGCCAGCTTCTTCTCGACCATGTTGGCGATCGTGGATTTGCCCGAGCCCGACAGGCCCGTGAGCCAGACCACCGCCGGCTTCTGGTGCTTCATGTTGGCATGATGCTCGCGCCCGATATCGGTCGCCTGCCAGTGGATGTTCTGGGCCCGGCGCAGCGCGAAGTTGATCATGCCCGCAGCCGCAGTCTGGTTGGTCATCTTGTCGATCAGGATGAACCCGCCCAGATCGCGGTTCTCGGCATAGGGGGCGAAGGGGATCTCGCGGTCGGTGGTGATGTTGGCCACGCCGATCGCGTTCAGGTCCAGCGTCTTCGTCGCCAGATGCTCCTGCGTGTTGACGTTCACCTCGTATTTCGGCTCCTGCACGGTCGCCGAGACGGTCTGCGTGCCGATTTTAAGCCAATAGGCGCGGCCTGGCAGCAGTTCGTTCTCGTCCATCCAGACAATGGTGGTCTCGAACTGGTCGGCCACTTCCAGCGGTTCTTTCGCGGAGACGATGACCTGCCCGCGCGAGCAGTCGATCTCGTCGACCAGCGTGATCGTGATGGATTCACCCGCCACCGCCATGTCGCGGTCGCCCTCCAAGCTGACGATCCGCGCCACTTTCGAGGTTTTGCCCGAGGGCAGCACGCGCACCTCGTCGCCCGGACGCACGGTGCCCGACGCGATCAGCCCCGAGAAGCCGCGGAAGTCGAGGTTGGGGCGGTTCACCCATTGCACGGGCATCCGGAAGGGGCGCTCCTGATCGGAGGTCACGTCCACCTCGACCGCTTCGAGATAGGGTAGGAGCGACGGCCCCTTGTACCAGGGGGTATTCTCGCTCGGGCCGGTGATGTTGTCGCCCTTGAAGCCCGAGATCGGGATCGCGGTGAAGCCTTCGATGCCGATGCTGTCGGCGAAGGTTTGGTAATCGGCCACGATCTCGTCGAAGGTCGCCTGATCGTAGTCCACCAGATCCATCTTGTTCACCGCCAGCACGATATGGCGGATGCCGAGCTGGTGAACGAGGTAGGAGTGGCGCCGCGTTTGGGTCAGTACGCCCTTGCGCGCATCGATCAGGATCACCGCCAGATCGGCGGTCGAGGCACCGGTGACCATGTTGCGGGTATACTGTTCGTGGCCGGGGGTGTCCGCGACGATGAACTTGCGCTTCTCGGTCGCGAAGAAGCGGTAGGCCACGTCGATCGTGATGCCCTGTTCGCGCTCGGCAGCGAGCCCGTCGACCAGCAGTGCGAAGTCGATCTCCTGGCCTTGGGTGCCGACGCGCTTGGAGTCGGCCTCCAGCGCGGCCAGCTGATCCTCGAAGATCATCTTGCTGTCATAGAGCAGCCGCCCGATCAGCGTCGATTTCCCGTCATCGACCGAGCCGCAGGTGATGAAGCGCAGCATGGTCTTGTGTTGATGCGCCTCGAGATAGGCGTCGATATCCTGCGCAATCAGCGCGTCGGTCTTGTAGATCGGATCGTTGGTCGTCATGTCGGCTCACCTGATAGGGTGGAAATGAAGGCGCGCGTGCGGCTCGGGAGGGGAGGGCTCAGAAATAGCCTTCCTGCTTTTTCTTCTCCATCGAGGCGCTCTGATCGTGGTCGATCGCGCGGCCCTGACGCTCGGAGGTGGTGGTCAGCAGCATTTCCTGAATGACTTCCGGAAGGGTCTGCGCTTCGCTCTCGACGGCGCCGGTCAGCGGGTAGCAGCCCAGAGTGCGGAAGCGGACCGAGCGCATCACCGGCTCCTCGCCGTCGCGCAGCGGGAAGCGGTCGTCGTCGACCATCAGGATCAGCCCGTCGCGTTCCACCGTCGGACGCGGGGCCGAAAAATAGAGCGGGACGATTTCGATCCCTTCGAGGTGGATATATTGCCAGATGTCCAGCTCGGTCCAGTTCGAGATCGGGAAGACGCGGACGCTCTCGCCCTTCGCTTTCTTGGCGTTGTAGAGACGCCAGAGCTCGGGGCGCTGGTTCTTCGGATCCCAGCGATGATTGGCCGAGCGGAACGAGAACACGCGTTCCTTCGCGCGGGATTTCTCCTCGTCGCGGCGCGCGCCGCCGAAGGCCACGTCGAAGCCGTGCTTGTCCAGAGCCTGTTTCAGACCTTCTGTCTTCCACATGTCGGTATGCAGCGAGCCGTGATCGAACGGGTTGATCCCCTTGGCCTTCGCCTCGGGGTTCTGGTGCACGATCAGCTCCATCCCCGCATCCTTCGCGGCCTTGTCGCGCAGGTTGTACATCGCCTGGAATTTCCACGTCGTGTCGACATGCATCAGCGGGAAGGGCGGCGGCGACGGATAGAAGGCCTTCTTCGCGAGATGCAGCATCACCGCGCTGTCCTTGCCGACGGAATAGAGCATGACCGGATTGTCGGCTTCGGCCACGACTTCGCGCAGGATGTGAATGCTTTCGGCTTCGAGCCGCTGCAGGTGAGTCAGGGTCTTGTTCATGCGGGAGGTCTCTGTCTGATCGCGGTTTTCCGAGATATAGGCGGCGGGTTTTGCTGGATAACCCCCCAAATGGGGGGTAAATTCGGCTTATGTTGGGGCAGTCCGAGAACACACTGTTGATCAATGCGCTCTTCGCGGCGGCGAGCGAGGCGGGAAAGGCTGGCTGGGTGCGCTTTCTCGAGCGGCTCTGTTCGGTCGCCCATGCCGAGGGTGCGGCGGTGCAGATTCTCGCGCCCGAGTGGGAGGGCGCGGGCTGGCAGGTCGGCAGGATCGCCTTGCCGGACGCCGCGCGACTCCACCCGATGCGACTGGATCGTGTCTATTCGCAGATCGACCTGCCGGGTGAAGTGGCGTGGCCCGAACCGCTCCGGGCGCTGAAGGTCGCGGCAGGGGGGGCGGGGCGCGTGGTGCTGATGATCGCGCGCCCGAACCGGGATTTCCGCGCGGCGGAGGCGTTGGCCCTCTCGACGCTCGCGCCGCATCTGGGGCAGGCGGTGATGATACGCGAGGCGCTGGGCGGCGAGCGGGCGCGAGCCGCGCGCGATGCCGAGGCCACGGCGGCGCTCGGCGCGGGGTGGTTGGTCCTGACGCCCGCGGGTACGGTGCTGGAATTCGATCCGCGCGTAGCGGCGGAATTCGATGCGGGAGGTTGGCTGCGGCTGCGCATCGGCGCGCGCCCGGAATTCGCCGATCCCGACGCCGCGCTGCGCTTTCGGCAGAGCCTCGCGAAACTCGGGGAAGGCGGGGAGGTCGTCCGGCCGATCCCGCTTGGCCCTGAGGGGCAGGGCGTGCTCCGACTCGCGCCGGGGCGATGGCGGGGCAGTCCTGCACTGATCGGACATCTGCGCGCCATGCCGCTGGCTGAGGCGCTGCCGGTCGCGCGTGTCGCGGGGGCGCTAGATCTCAACCGGTCCGAGGCGCGGCTCGCGGCGCTTCTATGCGATGGGGCGAGCCTGCGCGAGGCGGCCGAGCGGCTTGGCTGGACGCTGGAGACCGCGCGCTCGACCTCAAAGCAGATCTATGCCCGCGCCGGGGTCAGCGGTCAGACGGGACTGTTGCGCAAGATGTTCGGCTCGGCGCTCTGGCTGGGTTAGCCGCGTACGAAGAAAACCGCCGCCATCACCAGCCCGACCGCAATGATGAAGCCGCGCAGCAGCGCCATATTGGTGATCCGCTTTGACAGATGCGCGCCCAGGTAGCCGCCGACGGCGCTCGCGATGCCCAGCACCAGAACCGCCTGCCAGTCGATCAGCCCCGCCACCGCGTAGGTTACGACCGAGACCAGCGACAGCACGGCCGAGACGAGGTTCTTCAGGCCGTTCATCGCATGCAGATCGGTGAAGCCAATCAGGCCGAGCGCGGCGAGCAGCATGATCCCGAGCCCGCCGTTGAAATAGCCGCCGTAGACCGTCACCGCGAGTAGCAGGGCGAAGGCGGACACGGCGCCCATCGTGCGGCCAGAGCGTTGCAGCGCCTTCAGCAGCATCGGCCCGAAGGCAAACGCCGCCGTCGCCAGCAGCAGAAGCCACGGCACCACGCCGGCGAACAGTTTTTCGGGCGTGATCAGCAGCAGGAGCGCGCCGAGGAACCCGCCCGCGACGGCGGCGATCAGGATCGTGCGCAGCGCCATCGGCCCCTTGTGGCGCAGCTCGTGACGGAAGGCCCAGGCGCTCGACAGATAGCCGGGCAGGGCCGCCAGCGTCGCGGTGGCATTGGCGGTGATCGGCGGCACGCCGGTCCAGACAAGCGCGGGGAAGGACAAGAACGTCCCGCCGCCCGCGACCGCATTCAAAGCGCCCGCCGCGAGACCGGCGAGCGCGAGGATCAGGAAGGATAGCATTTCTTACCGTAGTCAGCCGAGGTCAGGTGCGACCGGAACGACGATCCGCCCGCGAACCTTTCCATCGAGGAATTTCGGCGCGGTTGCAATCACTTCGTCCAAGGCGACTTCCATCTCCATAGCGGCGAGCTTCTCCATGTCGAGATCGGCAGCCAGACGACGCCATGCTTCGACGCGATCCTCGATCGGGCACATCACGCTGTCGACGCCTGCGAGCGTCACGCCGCGCAGGATGAAGGGCGCGACCGAGGTCGGCAGGTTCATCGAACCCGCGAGACCACAGGCTGCGACGGTGCCGCGATAGGCCATCATCGACAGAACATTGGCCAACACCTCACCGCCGACCACGTCGACCGCACCGGCCCAGCGTTCCTTGTTCAGCGGGCGCGGCTTGCCAGAGACGTCCTCGCGCGGAACGATCGACGATGCGCCGAGGCGCTTGAGGTAATCTTCCTCTTCCGGGCGCCCGGTAACGGCAGCCACTTTATAGCCGAGCTTGCCCAGAAGAGCGATCGCGACGCTACCCACGCCGCCGGTCGCTCCGGTAACGACGATCTCGCCGCTCTCGGGCATCACGCCATGCGCCTCGAGCGCCATCACGCAGAGCATCGCCGTGTAGCCCGCAGTGCCGATCGCCATTGCCTGACGCAACGAGATGCCGTCGGGCAGTTTCACCAGCCACTCGCCTTTCAGATGGGCGCGCTCTGCCAGCCCGCCCCAGTGTTTCTCGCCCACGCCCCAGCCGTTGAGCACGACCCGGTCGCCCTTGGCGAAATCGGGATGCTTGCTGGTCGCGACGATGCCGGAGCAGTCGATGCCCGGCACCATCGGGAAGCTGCGCACCACGGGGCCCGCGCCGGTGATCGCCAGTGCGTCCTTGTAGTTCATCGTCGAGTAGGCGACGTCGACCGCCACCTCGCCCTCTGCCAGATCGGGCAGGTCGATATCCTTGAGCGCGGCGCTCTGAGTCTCTTCGGGTTTCTCGATCAGGATGGCTTTGACCATGGGGTATCCTTTCAGCTTCGGGCGAGTCGCAGGAAGCCGTCGGTGAAACGGCGCAGCGGCTCGGGGTTGCGTTGAAGTTTCGTGCGCAGAACCGCGCCTTCCCAGCCGGTCCAGAACAGTTCTGCGAGTGCTTCGGGGTCGTGATCGGCGCCGATTTCGCCCGCCATTTGCGCGTCACGCAGGCACGATACGGTAAGGTTTTGCCAGCGCTCGAACACCGCGATCAGGCGGCTGCGGAACTCTTCGGGCAGGCTGCCCATCTCCTGACCGAGATTGCCGATCAGGCAGCCACGGCGGAAGTCGAACCGCGCCATGCCCGCCTCCGCTTCTTCGGTGAAGGCGGTGAGCCGGGAGAGTGGGGTGATGTCCGTGCGGTTGAAGGCGCGGCGCAGCTTGTCTTCGAAATAGGCGTCATAGGCGTCGATGAGCGCCGCGCCAAACGCCGCTTTCGTCGGGAAGTAGTGGTAGAAGCTGCCCTTGGTGACACCGGCAGCGGCGGTGATCTCTTCGAGAGCGACGCTTGCGTAGCCGCGCTCGGTCAATTGGGCGAGCCCTGCCTGGATCAGCGCCTTGCGGGCGTCCTGATCCTCGGGCTTGCGGCGCGGGCGGCCGCGGCGCGCGGGGGCTGGAGTAACGGTCATATAGAATTAACATACCATACGGTATGTAAAATCAACCGCCGCGAATGTCCCCCCTCGCCAGTGCGGCCTTTGCCGAGCGGCGGCAGCGATCGGAACAGTAGCGCACGCTCTCCCAGTCACGGGCCCACTTTTTGCGCCACGCGAAGGGGCGGCCACAGCTGGCGCAGAGCTTTGTCGGCAGGTCGGATTTGCGGCGCATCTTCATGCAATTCGATACGCGGCGGACGCGTGGCCGGATGACCGCCGGCCAAAGGAAAAGGGGCCGCGCGCGGCGACCCCTCCCTCGTCCCTCTTCCCCGGCGATCAGATCGCCGAACTATGCCCGGCTTTCGACAGATCGTAAGCATCGAAATGGCGCGCGATCATGCGGGTGAGCGGGCGCGCCTTCGCCGGAATGCGCAGCCCGTCTGCGTTCACCTGAACCATGTCGCCGAAATGCTCCGCGCAGGCGGCGAACATTGCGGCGAGTTCCTTCGGATCGGCGCCGTAATCCCGCACCAGCTCTGCCGCTTTCACTTCAAAATCGCACATCAGCGCCTCGATCAGCCGCGCGCGCATCTTGTCATCCGCAGTGAAGCGGTGCCCGCGCGAGGTCGAGAAGCGATCCGCCCGGATCGCAGCTGTATGGGCTGAAGTAGCTGGCGCGTTCTGTGCATAGCCTTGCGGGAAGCGCGAGATCGAGGACGCTCCGAGCCCGACCAGCGCCTCGGCCTGATCGTCGGTATAGCCTTGGAAATTGCGCCGCAACTGACCTCCCTTCTGAGCGGTCGAGAGCCCGTCGGTCGGCAGCGCGAAATGGTCGATTCCGATCTCGTCATAACCATCGGCCACGAACAACTCGCGCGCCACCTCGAACAGCTTCAGGCGCTCTTGCGGGGTGGGCAGATGGTCTGATGGGATCATCGTTTGGCGGCGCGCCATCCACGGCACATGCGCGTAGCCGTAGAGCGCCACGCGATCGGGGCCGAGCGACAGCAGCTTTTGCACCGAGGCCGCGATTTTCGTCGGTGTCTGGTAAGGCAGACCGTAGAGGATATCGGCGTTGAGGCTCGCGACATCGCGTTCGCGAATCATGTCGACCGCAGCTTTGGTTACCTCATAGCTCTGGTCGCGCCCGATCACGCCCTGAATCTGCGGGTCGAAATCCTGCACCCCGATCGAGGCGCGGTTCATACCCGACTCGGCGAGCGCGTCGAGGCGGGCGGCGTCGATTTCGTTGGGGTCGATCTCGACCGAGAATTCCGCGCCTTCGCCCATCGGTACCACGTCGAAGACCGCATCGGCGAGGCGGCGCATCATGTCCGGGGGCATCAGCGTCGGCGTGCCGCCGCCCCAATGCAGACGCGACAGCGTGACGCCGGGCGCCAGGCGCTCCTTGAAGAGGCGCAGCTCGGCCAGCAGCGTCTCGGCATAGGCGCGGACCGGTTCCTCGCTTTGCGTGCCTTGCGTGCGGCAGGCGCAGAACCAGCAGAGCCGACGACAAAACGGCACGTGCATGTAGAGCGAAATCGACGCGCCTTCGGGGATCGCCTCGATCCAATGCGCGAATTCCATGGGGCCGACATCGCCCGCGAAATGGGGGGCGGTGGGGTAGCTCGTA
Organism: Thioclava sp. IC9; assembly: GCF_002213225.1. Taxonomy (NCBI): domain Bacteria; kingdom Pseudomonadati; phylum Pseudomonadota; class Alphaproteobacteria; order Rhodobacterales; family Paracoccaceae; genus Thioclava; species Thioclava sp. IC9. Next base: position 191,453 of record NZ_NBNX01000003.1, on the reverse strand, counting down.
TAGCGGGGCACCCGTGCGTCGAAGAGTCCGAGTCGGGTAAGTTGCGATTCCTGTTCCATGCGCGTATCTTTAGAGATAACACGCGCGACAGAATTTGACCCAGATCAAGCAATATCCATATGGCACATGATGACGTTCAGCCTGCTTCGCTCGCATGCGGAGACTGCCCGATCCAACATCGCGCGGTCTGTGCGCGATGTGACGCGGAGGAGCTCGAGCAGCTTGAGAAGATCAAATATTACCGAAGCTTCGAAGCGGGGCAGACGATCATCTGGGCGGGCGACCAGATGGATTTCGTGGCCTCGGTCGTCTCAGGGATCGCGACGCTGACGCAAACGCTAGAAGACGGACGTACGCAGATGGTGGGCCTGTTGCTGCCCTCGGATTTCGTGGGGCGCCCCGGGCGCACCCGTGCCGCGTATAACGTGACCGCGACGACCGACATCCTGATGTGCTGTTTCCGCCGCAAGCCCTTCGAGGAAATGATGGAGCGCACGCCCCATATCGCGCAGCGCCTGTTGCAGATGACGCTCGACGAGCTGGACGCCGCGCGCGAATGGATGCTGCTGCTGGGCCGCAAGACCGCGCGCGAGAAGATCGCCTCGCTCCTGTCGATCGTGGCGCGGCGTGATGCCTCGATCAACATGAGCCCCAGCGCCCGGCAGATGGTGTTCGATCTGCCGCTGACGCGCGAAGCGATGGCCGATTACCTTGGCCTCACGCTAGAGACGGTGAGTCGTCAGATGTCCGCGCTGAAACGCGACGGGGTGATCGAACTGCAGGGTAAGCGCCACGTCACCGTGCCGGACATGGATCGGCTGCTGCTTGAGGCGGGCGATGACAGCGACGGCGGTTTCCTTATCTGAGCATACGTCCGGTCAGGGGGATACGCACTGCCGATAGGTGAGTGGCTTCATTCCGCTCTGCGAGATATCCTGACGCGAAAGGTAGATGCCGGTGCTCGAAAGGGTGAGCACGATATCGCGCTGCCATTTCTGCCCTTCGCCGGTGAAATTCCACGTGGCCCGAACCACGCGATCGGTCGCGCTGTCGATTTCTGCCAACTTGGCTTGCGACTCGTAGAATTTCAGGCTGTCCGGCTTCACCACCATCAGGCCTTTGTTGTCATCGCGTGAGGCGTCGCAATCGGCCTTTGTCAGCCCCCAGCGTCCGACCATCCCCTCCGGCAGTGTCTTCGGCATCGTCCCGTCCTGTTTCGGCGTCATCTCCTGACAGGCAGACAGCAGGGCGAGGCTGGCGAGAAGGGTGGGAAGAATATGGCGGGTCATTGTGGGCTCCGGTCTTTCGTCAGCCAGCCAACCCGCCAGCGCGGCCGGAGTTCCGTGCCGGACACAGATGTCGCGAGAAGGTCGTTATTTCGCACGCGTTCCGTCGCGGTTTGGACATTGTCGTAAGGTAAACGGAAGGAGGCTGCAGCGGGGAAGGGTTATGCGTATCCCGTTTACTTGTGTCTTTCTCGTTGTCGCCCCGGGCCCGAGTGTTGCCAACCGTATTGCAGAGAATGGCGCAATGCTCGGGTCTGTTCCACGACATCCGCGAAAGCAAGTCCGACGCCGCGCGGGCAACGGGAAGGGCGTCGGGATCGGTCCCGAGTGACGAAAAACGGCGCCCCGAGAGGCGCCGTCGACAGTCTTGAAAGGCGGCGCGCTCAATGCGCCATGATCACCGGAACCTCGGCCATCTCGAGCATGTGGCGCGTCGCGCCGCCCAGGATCGCTTCGCGGAATCGCGAATGGCCGTAAGCCCCCATCACCACCGCATCGGCGTCGCTGTCGCTGATATGGCGGTTGAGCACGTCCGACACGCGCGGCATCGTCTTGGCGAGCACCGAAACCTCGGCGTGGACGCCGTGACGCGAGAGCATCTGGCTGAGTTGGCCGCCCGGATCCGAGCGCTCGGGCCCATGCGCGGGCGGGTCGATCACGGTGATGTCGACCAGATCGGCGGATTTCAGGACGGGCAGGGCGGCCCGCACGGCGCGCATCGCTTCGTGCGACTGGTTCCACGCGATCACGACGCGCTTGGCAGGCATGTCGCCGTTATACCCGTCGGGTACGATCGCGACCGGAACCTGGCCCTCGAAGAGCGCGGCTTCGACTGCGGCCTCGATCTCCGGGCCGCGGCCCTCGCCATAGGGGCGGCCCATCACGACCAGATCGGCAAAGCGGGCGCGCTGCCCGACGACGGTAGCCATCGCCCCGATCTGCGAGACGACCGCATCGACGCCCCAGCGAATGTCTTCGGCTTCGAGGCGCGCGCGCACCGCGGCTTCCGCGTTGCGTGCGTCGTCTTGCGCGCGATCCATCGTTTCCTGTTGTACGAAGGCGGTCGCCCCCGCGTAGTAATATCCGGTTTGCGTGCGATCCACACCGAGGCAGAGCACGTCTAGGTGGGCGTCGCGCCGTCGGGCGACGGCCACGGCCGTGTCGATTTGTGTCGCGGCCGCCTTGGGATCCGTGACGATCGTGAGAAGTGTCTTGTAAGCCATGGGTCCTGTCCTTGCGCCATAAGCGATTAAGCATGTGAGACCAAAGCCTAACCCGAAGAGATCGGCCGCACTTTGACTCGGATCAAGAGACGTGATTGTCAGATCACAGAACTGCGACCGAATGGCGCAGTTCGATCGCGAGCATTTGATGCAGATCAAGGCATCGTGCATACCCTCGGACCACAAGGACTCCAGTCAGGCCCAGGAGGATTCTCGGTTCAAGAGAGTGCCGCAGGGGCAGACCAGACGAAGGGACGCACAAAATGTGGGATTATATCAAGCTGATCGCGCTTGGTCTTGTGGCGGTTCTGGCCGCCATTGCGGCCGGCTACGCGCGCGATCTTGCCTATCAGGTGAATGCTGTCGAGGTCATGCTGGCCGCGGCCATCGCGTTCATCTGGGTGCTTCGCACCATGGGGAGCCGCCAGCCGGTGGCTCACAACGAGTATTTCGACGGCGTGGTTCGCGCCGGGGTGATCGCGACGACCTTCTGGGGTGTCGTGGGCTTCCTGGTCGCCGTCATCATCGCTTTCCAGCTGGCCTATCCGGCGCTCAACTTCGAATGGGCGCAGGGCTACCTGAACTTCGGCAAGCTGCGCCCGCTGCACACCTCGGCGGTGATCTTCGCCTTCGGTGGCAACGCGCTGATCGCATCGTCGTTCTACGTGGTGCAGCGCACCTCGGCAGCGCGGCTGTTCGGCGGCAACGCGCTGGGCTGGTTCGTGTTCTGGGGCTATAACCTGTTCATCGTGCTCGCCGCGTCCGGCTACATCCTCGGCGCAACGCAGTCGAAGGAATATGCCGAGCCGGAATGGTATGTCGATATCTGGCTGACGATCGTCTGGGTCGCCTATCTGGTTGTCTTCCTCGGCACGATCTTCAAGCGCAAGGAACCCCATATCTACGTCGCCAACTGGTTCTACCTGTCCTTCATCGTGACCATCGCGATGCTGCATATCGTGAACAACCTGTCGATCCCGGTCTCGCTCTTCGGATCGAAGTCGGTGCAGGTCTTCTCGGGCGTGCAGGACGCGATGACGCAGTGGTGGTACGGCCACAATGCGGTGGGTTTCTTCCTGACCGCGGGCTTCCTCGGCATGATGTATTACTTCGTCCCGAAGCAGGCTGAACGTCCGGTCTATTCCTACAAGCTGTCGATCGTGCACTTCTGGGCGCTGATCTTCCTGTACATCTGGGCCGGTCCGCACCACTTGCACTACACGGCGCTGCCCGACTGGGCTTCGACGCTGGGCATGACCTTCTCGGTGATCCTGTGGATGCCTTCCTGGGGTGGCATGATCAACGGTCTGATGACGCTCTCGGGCGCATGGGACAAGCTGCGCACCGATCCGATCATCCGAATGATGGTGGTGTCGGTCGGCTTCTACGGCATGTCGACCTTCGAAGGCCCGATGATGTCGATCAAGGCGGTGAACTCGCTGTCGCACTACACCGACTGGACGATCGGTCACGTGCACTCGGGCGCGCTCGGCTGGAACGGCATGATCACCTTCGGCACGCTCTACTTCCTCGTGCCGCGTCTGTGGGCGCGTGAAGGGCTCTACTCGCTGAAACTGGTCAGCTGGCACTTCTGGCTCTCCACCATCGGGATCGTGCTCTATGCCGCGTCGATGTGGGTCGCCGGGATCATGCAGGGCCTGATGTGGCGCGAAACGGACAGCCAGGGCTTCCTCGTGAACGCCTTCGCCGACACCGTGGCCGCCATGCATCCGATGTTCGTGGTCCGTGGTCTGGGTGGTGTGCTCTACCTCACGGGTGGCATCATCATGGCCTACAATCTGTGGATGACCGTCGCTCGTCAGCCGCGCGTGGAATCGCGTTCGGTTGCCGCCGTGCCGGCTGAATAAGGAGGAGATCAATGGGACTTCTCGACAAACACGGCGTCCTTGAAAAGAACGCCACGCTCCTGCTGATCTTTGCCTTCCTGGTCGTCACGATCGGCGGCATCGTGGAGATCGCGCCGCTCTTCTACCTCGAAAACACCATCGAGGACGTGGACGGCATGCGTCCCTACACCCCGCTGGAGCTTACCGGGCGCGACATCTACATCCGTGAGGGCTGCTATGTCTGCCACTCGCAGATGATCCGCCCGATGCGCGACGAAGTGGAGCGTTACGGCCATTACTCGCTGGCAGCGGAGTCGCAATACGACCACCCGTTCCAGTGGGGTTCGAAGCGGACGGGGCCTGACCTCGCCCGCGTCGGCGGCCGCTACTCGGACGCCTGGCATGTGGATCACCTGACCAACCCGCAGTCGGTCGTGCCGGAATCGGTGATGCCGAAATACGGCTTCCTGCTCAATCGCATGGTCGATTCCAAGCATATCGACGAGCGGATCGCGACCGATGCGATGGTGGGTGTGCCCTACACGTCGGACATGATCGAGAACGCCAAGGCGGACTTCGCGGCCCAGGCCGATCCGAACAGCGACACCGACGGTCTGCTGGAGCGCTATCCCAACGCGGTGAACGTCCGCAACTTCGACGGTCGCCCGGGCATTTCCGAGATGGACGCGCTGGTGGCCTATCTGCAGGTGCTCGGCACCATGGTCGACTTCTCGACCTTCGAACCCGTGGCCAGCCGGTAAGGGGGGCTGATCAATGGACTATCATATCTTCAGGGAATTCGCGGACAGCTGGTTTCTGATCTTCATGTTCGTCTTCTTCCTGGCCGTCGTCGTCTGGGTCTTCCGGCCCGGCGCGCGCAAGACCTACGAAGATACGTCCGAGATTCCCTTCCGGTACGAAGACAAACCCGCCAATGCCTCGGAGGCCGGCGAGAGCCGGTCCTCCAAGGACTGACGGCGCCACGTTGTAAGGAGGCGTGGAAAACATGAGCAAGAGACCAAGCAAGCAAAAGCACGAGGTCGAGACCACGGGACACTCGTGGGACGGCATCGAGGAATACAACAACCCGCTGCCCAAATGGTGGCTGTGGACCTTCTATGCCTGCGTCATCTGGGGGATCGGTTACTCGATCGCGATGCCGGCATGGCCGATCTTCAAATCCGGCGCGACGCCGGGGATTCTGGGCTCCTCGACCCGCGCGAACGTGCAGGCCGAGATCGACAAGGTCGCCGCGGCGAACAAGCCGATCCAGGAGAAGCTCGTCTCGGTCGATCTCAACGAGATTTCGAACGATCCCGAGCTGAAGAACTACACCCAGAACGCGGGCGCCGCGGTGTTCCGCACCTGGTGCGCGCAATGTCACGGTGCGGGCGCGGGCGGCAACCCGAAGCACGGCTATCCGAACCTTCTCGACAGCGCATGGCTGTGGGGCGGCACGATGGAGGACATCCATTTCACCGTGACCCACGGCATCCGCAACGAGACGGACCCGGAAGGCGAGGCGCGGTTCTCGCAGATGCCGGCCTTCGGGAAAGATGGTCTTCTCGAGCCCGAGCAGATCGATCAGGTCGTGCAATATGTCCGCAAGATTTCGGACCAGGAACATGACGAGGCGATGGCTGCGGAAGGCGAGACGATCTTCGCGGATAACTGCGCAGCCTGTCACGGTGAGAATGGCAAAGGCGACAACACCATGGGTGCGCCGAACCTCACCGATGCCGTCTGGCTCTATGGCGGTGACGTCGACACGCTGACCTACACGGTTACCAATGCCCGCTTCGGCGTGATGCCGAACTGGAACGAGCGTCTCTCGGAAGCGGATATCCGCGCCGTCGCGGCCTACGTTCACAGCTTGGGCGGCGGCCAGTAACGGTCGAAAACAAGAGAGATCCCGCGGGGCTTCGGTCTGGCGGGCCGCACCGGCACCCCGTCCTGTTCGCGCGTTTCCTGGGGGTGCCGGTGCCCAATTCCAGAGGGCCCCTTCGCGGGCCCTCTCGTCTGTCGAGGGTTACCTGCTGCCTAAGTTGGGGGGCGTTCCCGGGCAAAACAAGCGCCGTGCCAGCCGTTGCACGCCGTTGTGACCTCGCCGCGATGCCCGGGATACTTCTGCGCGAAGCGCTGGGTGGCGGACCGGGGAGGCCGGCGGGGGTGCGACCACGTTGGTCCGGGGCGAACGAAATGTCGCGGCCGGGCGGTGCGGCTTCCGTTTGAAGACAGCGCGCAAAAGCGCTATTACACGGGAACGCGACCGGGCGTGAGGCGACCGGCGCAACGCCACCTGATGTCGTGGCTTTTCAAGCAGGCAGCATATGCCGATGACGAGTGAAAACACCAACCAGTGACGATTTCCTGTATGGGAGACCTGTCTTTTTGACGCAGGTCAAAGTCTTCACGACTGTGTCATACCAGAAGAACCGTTGACGCAGAATGATTTATGAACGGAGAGAGTCGTGAGCTCCACCGAACCAGTCGATCCCCCGCCGCTCTACGCCGCCCGCGAGCCGATTTTCCCGCGCCGTGTGCATGGCCAGTTCCGCAACTTGAAATGGGTGTTGATGGCGGTGATGCTCGGCATCTATTACATCACGCCGTGGATTCGCTGGGATCGTGGGCCGGAGCTGCCCGATCAAGCGGTGCTTCTGGACCTCGCGAACCGTCGCTTCTTCTTCTTCATGATCGAAATCTGGCCGCATGAATTCTACTTCGTCGCGGGTCTGCTGATCATGGCCGGTCTGGGGCTGTTCCTGTTCACCTCGGCGCTGGGGCGCGTCTGGTGCGGCTATGCCTGCCCGCAGACCGTCTGGACCGATCTGTTCATCCTCGTCGAGCGCTGGGTCGAGGGCGACCGCAACGCACGTATCCGCCTGCTGCGCCAGAAATGGAACGCCGAGAAGGTCCGCAAGCGGATCACCAAATGGGTGCTCTGGCTTCTGATCGGTGTCGCGACGGGCGGGGCCTGGGTGTTCTATTTCACCGATGCGCCGGCGCTGCTGCACGATCTGTTCACCGGCAGCGCCTCGCCGATCGCTTACACGACGATCGCGGTGGCAACGCTCACGACCTTCGCTTTCGGCGGCTTCGCGCGCGAACAGATTTGCATCTACGCCTGTCCGTGGCCGCGCATTCAGGCCGCGATGATGGACGAAGACACGATCACGATCGCCTATCGCGAATGGCGGGGCGAGCCGCGCGGCAAGCTCAAGAAGGGACAGCACGACCCGACGCAGGGCGATTGCATCGACTGCATGGCTTGTTTCAACGTCTGCCCGATGGGCATCGATATCCGCGATGGCCAACAGCTCGAATGCATCACCTGCGGGTTGTGCATCGACGCCTGCAACGAGGTCATGGACAAGATCGGCAAACCTCGCGGCCTGATCGGCTACATGGCCCTGAAGGACGAAGCGAACGAGCGTTCTGGCAACCCGGTCGTCAATGTCTGGAAGCACATCCTGCGCCCGCGCACCATCCTCTATTTCGCGATGTGGTCGCTGATCGGGGTCGGCCTCGTGGTCGCGCTGTTCATGCGCTCGCCCATCGATTTCAACGTGACCCCGAACCGCGATCCGCTCTTCGTGGTGGAACCGTCGGGCGCGATCCGGAACATCTACACGCTGCGGCTGCGCAACAAGGCGGGCGAGGCGACCGAGTTCAAGGTCTCCGTCAAGGCGCCCGATCCGGCCGACCAGAGCACGCTGAGCGTGTTGCTCGAAGGCCAGGACGGGACCACCGTGACGGTGCCCGCGGATGAAACCATGACCCAAAGGGTCTATATTGTCGCCGATCCCGGTTCGTCCATCGCCACCAGCGAACGCACCGAACTGACGATGTGGATCGAGGACATGACCAATACTGACCGCGTGTCGGAAACGACCGTATTCAACGGAAGGGTACAATGACCGAGATGGCGAAACCGCTGACCGGAAGAAAAGTGCTGATGATCGCGGTGGGCTCCTTCGGGGTGATCATCGCGGTCAACTTTGTCATGGCGTGGCAGGCGATCAGCACGTTTCCCGGCCTCGAGGTCGACAATTCCTATGTCGCCTCGCAGTCCTTCAACGAAGAAAAACGCGCGCAGGATGCGCTTGGCTGGACTGTGTCGCCGGACTATTCCGACGGCAAGCTCAGCTTCGTCATCCGCGACGAGAACGGGTTGCCCGCGCGGGTGGCCGAGTTCAAGGCGCTGGTCGGGCGGACGACCCACGTCCGCGAGGACATGACCCCCGATTTCGACTATGTCGGTGGCATCTTCACCTCCAAGGTCGACCTTGCTCCGGGCGTCTGGCTGGTGCATCTCGACGCGAAAGCCGCAGACGGCACGGAGTTCCGTCAGCGGATCGACCTCTTCGTGAAAGGCTGAACCGATGTCGGTGTCGCCCGCTTCGCCCACACGCAACGAACCGTTCGAAGACGAGCGCGTCTCGGCCTCGGCCTGTCCGGCCTGCATCGCGGCCCCCTCGGCGGAGCAGATGGCGAAATCGGGTGACGTCAAGGGCGCGCGGATCATGCTCTCGCTTCCCACGGCGCATTGCGCGGTCTGCATCACCGATGTCGAGCGCGAGTTGATGAAACAGCCGGGCGTGAAGTCGGCGCGGGTCAACCTGACGCTGAAGCGCGCCTCCGTCGATGCGGCGGGCGATGTCGAACCGGCGGGGCTGATCGCGGCGCTCGACAAGATCGGCTATGAGGCGCACGAGCTTGATCCCGGCATGCTGTCTGCGACCGAGGCCGACAAGCGCGGGCGCGACCTGCTGATGCGGATCGGCGTGTCGGGTTTCGCGATGATGAACATCATGATGCTCTCGATCGCGGTCTGGTCGGGGGCCGAGGATTCGACGCGCGACCTCTTCCACTGGATTTCGGCGGCGATTGCGCTGCCCACCACGATCTTCGCGGGCCAGCCGTTCTTCGCCAATGCCTGGTCTTCCCTGCGCGGCGGGCGTCTGGGAATGGATGTGCCGATCTCGCTCGCGATCCTGCTCGCGCTCGGGATTTCGCTGTTCGAGACGATGCATTCCGGCGCGCATGCCTATTTCGAAGCGGCGACGATGCTCACCTTCTTCCTGCTCGTAGGGCGCTATCTCGATTACCGCACGCGGGCCGTGGCCCGTTCGGCGGCCGAGGAACTGGCCGCGCTGGAAGTACCGCGCGCGACCGTTCTGCGCGACGGCGAGGAAGTCATCGTGCCCGTGGGCGAACTGGCTGTGGGCGACCTGATCCGGGTGCGCCCCGGTGGCCGCATCCCTGCCGATGGCGAAGTGACCGACGGCCAATCCGAGAGCGACCGCTCGCTCCTGACGGGTGAAAGCCTTCCCGTTCAGGTGCTGCCCGGAATGGCGCTCTCCGCCGGCGAAGTGAACCTGACCGGGCCGCTGACCCTGCGCGTGACGGCAGCCGGGCGCGACAGTTCGCTGCACCGCATGGCCGATCTCGTCGCGATGGCCGAGAGTGCGAAGACCAAATACACCTCGCTCGCCGAACGGGCAGCGCGAGCCTATGCACCGATCGTGCATATCCTGTCCTTCACCGCCTTCTGCGCCTGGGCGTGGATCACCGGCGGTGACTTCCGTCTGGCGGTCAATATTGCCGCTGCCGTGCTGATCATCACCTGCCCCTGTGCGCTGGGGCTCGCCGTGCCTGCGGTGGTGACCGCCGCATCGGGCAAGCTGTTCCGCAAGGGGCTGCTGATCAAGGACGGCACCGCGCTGGAGCGTTTGGCCGAGATCGACACGGTCGTCTTCGACAAGACCGGTACGCTGACCATGGGCGCGCCGCGTCCGCAGAACCTCTCCAATCTGTCGCCCGAGGCGCTCTCCGTCGCGATGGCGCTGGCCGAAGGGTCGAGCCACCCGCTCGCCCGCGCGCTGCACGAGGCCGCGGCAGGGCAGGGGGGCGTCCCCGCCACGCTCACCGATCTGCGCGAAGTTCCGGGCTACGGCGTCGAGGGCGTCTGGCAGGGGCAGCGCGTGCGGCTCGGCCGTGCGAACTGGGTCGGTGCCGAGGACGGCACGACCACCGCGACCCATCTCAAGATCGGCGATGCGACCCCGATCTCGATCCGCTTCGCCGACACGCTGCGCACCGGCGCCGAAGAGGCCGTGGCCGGTCTGAAGGCGCAGGGCAAGCAGGTCTGGCTGGTCTCGGGCGATGTCGAAGGGGCGGTGAGCGATCTCGCCGCGCGCCTCGGGATCGAGGCCTACCGCGCCGGCGCCTTGCCTGCCGAGAAAGCGCAGCTGGTAAACGATCTCACCCAACAGGGCCGCCGCGTGCTGATGGTGGGCGATGGGCTGAACGACACCGCCGCGCTGGCCGCGGCCCATGTCTCGGTCTCGCCTGCCTCCGCGCTCGACGCGGCGCGGACGGCTTCGGATATCGTGCTGCTGGGCAAGGACCTCGCGCCGGTTTCCGACGCCGCCTCGATCTCGGTGCGCGCGCGTCGCCGGATCAAGCAGAACTTCGGCATCTCCATCGTCTACAATATCTTCGCCGTGCCGCTGGCGCTGACCGGGCTTGCGACGCCGCTGATGGCGGCGCTCGCCATGTCGGCCAGTTCGATCACGGTGTCGCTCAACTCACTACGCCTGCGCTGAAAGGAGCCCCGCATGGAGGTTCTTCTCTATTCGATTCCGATTTCCCTACTGCTCGGCGGGATTGGCCTCGGGGCGTTTTTCTGGTCGCTCAAGACCAATCAGTATGACGACCCGAAAGGCGATGCCGAGCGCATCCTGTCCGACGAGTTCGACGACCGCCCGAAGCAGGATTGAGTGCACGAAGGGCTCGGAGAAGGGCAGGGGTGATCCCGACAGACTTGCGCCCCCTTCGCCTTGGTTCAAATATCCCCGCCGGAGGCTCCCCCGTGGCGCTCCACGCGGCGGACCGCATGAGGCCCCCGGATAAGAAAAAGCCGCGCTGACCAGGCGCGGCTTTCTCTCTTTGTCCCCGAGGGAGGAAGAATCTCAGGGACCGACCACTTTGCAGTCCATAGCGCGTGCTTCGAGCCTTGCACAGGCCAGTTGCGCCATGTCCTGGGTCATTCCCACGAAATTCGCCTCGTATCCGGTCTTGCGCGTCGCGACCTTGCGCAGTGCTTCGCCCAGTGTGTCGCTTTCCATCAGCGCGGTGGTCAGCATGTGACGCTCCGCCGCGAAGCGCGAACCAAACAGCCCGAGGCTGACGCCCCAGTTGCGCCCGCCCGAGCTGGACACGCGCGCTACCACGCGCGGCTTCTGCGCCGGGCCGGGGGCCGGAGGGGTGAGCGCGGCGAGGATGATCTCGCTCTTGCGCTTCTCGGGAGCTGCGGCCATCTGCGCGGTCTCGGGCTGCGGATCCGTCGACTGCACGAAGCTGGACGGGGCCTTGGCGCCGTTGGCCTTGCCGTTCCCGTCGAGGTCGAGCGTATGCGCCTCGGCCAGCTCGACCGTCTCGGGCTGCGGTTTGGTGGACTGAACGAATTTCGGACCGTCCGACGCGCCGGGATCGTAGGAGGCTAGCTGCACGTCGCTCGGCTTTTCGGTGCCGTCCTGGCCCGCCTTGTCTGCAGCGACAGCGGCGTCATGCGCCTGTGCCTGCGCCAGCGGCGTGGCCTTGGTCACTTCGGCGGGCAGCGACTTGGTCACGTCCGCGATCTGGATGTCGCGCGGGTTGCGCTGCGGGCGGGGGCTTGCGGTGATCTCCGCGCCGATCCCGAGCGTGCCGGCATCGGCGACGACCACGTCCTCCGCGTCTGCCACGCCGTCCTGAGCGCCTTCGGCCACGTCCTCGGGGATATCGGTCACTTCGTCTACCTGATCGGCCTGCACCGCAGCGGCGAGCGCGGTCGAGATTGCATCGCTATCCGCATTGGGCACGGTCGGACGGATATCGGGACGCGGGCTCTTCTTCGGCGCGAGATTCACCATCAGCATCGGCGATTGCGCAGGCGCGATGTATTGCGGGATCGCAGGGCGGATCGTGCGCGCGTGGGCCGGCGCGCGCTTGAAGCCCAGATCCAGCAGATCGGCCATTTTCGCGTTGCGCTGCGCGGTCGAAGTGCCGCCGAAGACGGTCGCGATGATGCGCTTGTCGCCACGCTTCGCGGAGGCGGTCAGGTTGAAGCCCGAGGCCGAGGTGTAGCCGGTCTTGATCCCGTCCGCGCCCTTGTAGGCAGCGAGGAACTTGCGGTTCGTCGAATAGACGGTGCGCACTTTCGCATCCGCCGAGCGGCGCGAGAAGATGTTGTAGTATTGCGGGAAGTCGAAGAACAGGTGGCGGCCCATGATCGTCATGTCATGCGCCGAGGACAGATGGCCCTTGCGGGTCAGGCCGTTGGCGTTGACGAAATGGGTGTTCTTCATGCCCAGCTGCCGGGCGGTGCGGTTCATCCGCGCGGCGAAGCCTTCCTCCGAGCCGCCGATGTAATCGCCGAGAGCTGCGGCGGCGTCATTGGCCGATTTGATTGCGGCGGCGCGGATCAGGTAGCGCACGGCGATCTTCTGGCCGGGACGCAGGCCGAGTCGCGAGGGCGGCTGGCTGGCGGCGTGCTTGGTGACGGTAACGATCGAGTCGAGACTGAACTCGCCATGCTCGATAGCCTGGAAGGTGATGTAGAGCGTCATCATCTTCGTCAGAGAGGCTGGATGCAGTGGCGTATCGGCGTTTTTGGAGTAGAGAACTTCGCCCGATCGCATGTCCATGACCATCGCCGCGTAAGGGGCGGCCTGCGCAGCGATCGGCGCAATGAGTGTCAGAAGGATTACGAATAGCCCATCACGGACCCAGCGCATCAGCGTGGTCACGGCTTCACCTATTTCACTGCCTCAATTTGACCCCTTGTGGTGGTACCGATCTTCGGCCGGTTTCCGGGGTTTATATTAGCGAGAAGCGTAGCACGGCTCTCTCAGGCTGAAAACTCCCTATTTTCAAGCACTTTCACTGCGACATTCATGCAATACCACAATATGTGGTGGGGTCTTTGCGGAAATTCGTCTATCTGTGGTGTTGTGGGTGCACGAAAGCGTGAGGTTAGCGGAGCGTGACGCCACGCAAAGCAGGGCTCAATTCGTGATTTTTGCGATCAGGTCCGGCAGCGCGCCGAGGTCCGGCAATTCCGCGAAGCGCGGATGCGTTGACGGAGCCTCCGCATGCTCGAAGGCCCATGTCAATTCATGGGGCACATGCACGCCCCAGCCGCCTGCCTCGATCATCGGGATCACGTCGGATTTCAGCGAATTCCCCGCCATCAGCCCGTGCTCCGCGCCTTCGGCGTGGCGCGCGAAAATCTCGGCATAGACCGGGGGCTTCTTGTCCGAGACGATCTCGACCGCGTCGAACAGATCGCCGAGGCCCGACTGCGCCAGCTTTCGCTCCTGGTCAATCAGGTCGCCCTTCGTCACCAGCAGGATGCGGTAGTCGTCCGACAGCGCCTCGATCGTCTCGCGCGCGTGCGGCAGCAACTCGATCGGATGCGAGAGCATCTCGCGCCCGGCGGCGAGGATCTCCGACAGGATCGTGGCGGGCACGCGACCCTCGCTCACCTCGATGGCGGTTTCGATCATCGACAGGGTGAAGCCTTTGACGCCAAAGCCATAATGCGTGATGTTGCGACGTTCCGCCGCGATCAGCCGCTCGGCCAGATGATCGGGTTCGGCGTGCTCGCGCAGCAATTCGGTGAAGCGCCCCTGCGTGAGTTTGAAGAAACGCTCGTTGTGCCAAAGCGTGTCATCCGCATCGAAGCCAATCGCCGTCAGCTGCATCGTCCCGCCTTTCTCGCTGGAGGTGTTGAGGGACTTTTCATATGTCACGAAGACCCTATATTCCGCCAGAGCCCCTCAACGAATCCTGATGCCGGAGCGCCCTTGACCGAGCCTCTTTACATGATGTCCGACGACGACCAGGACGACAGCGATAACGATGCGTCCCTCGCGACCAAGACGCGGCCGAAGACGCAGCGCCCGCCGATGTACAAGGTGATGCTGCTCAACGACGATTACACGCCGATGGAATTCGTCGTGCATATCCTCGAGCGGTTCTTTGGGCTGAACCACGCACAGGCGTTCGAGATCATGCTGACCGTGCACAAGAAGGGTCTCGCTGTGGTCGGCGTGTTCTCTTTCGAGGTGGCCGAGACGAAGGTGGCGCAGGTGATGGATTTCGCGCGCCGCCACCAGCACCCGCTGCAATGCACGATGGAGAAGGAATAAACGCCGCCAAAGCGGTTCCTTGCAAATTCAGTCGCGCCCGCCTATCTGGCGGGCTCGTTTCTTTCAGAGGGTTCCCTGCATGAGCCATCCGCGACTTGCGCTCGCTCTCGAGATGCCCGAGGCGCTTCCGCCCGAGGGAGACATTGCGCTGTTTTCGCCCGTGGGCACGCTGGACCTTGGCGGCCTGCCGGTTGATCGCCTCGTCGCGATCCAGCCCGAGAAACCCGATCATGACGTTCTCGCACAGCGCGGCGTTCGCGTCTCGCCGAGCGCCGAAGGCAGCTATGCCGCCGCGATCATCTTCGCGCCCCGCGCCAAGGCGGAGGCCCGCGCCCTGATCGCCGATGCGTGCCAGCGTGTGGCTCCTGGCGGGCCGATCTATGTCGACGGGGTGAAGACCGAAGGGATCGACTCGCTGCTCAAGGAATTGCGGGGACGGGTGGACCTGTCCGCGCCGATCGCGAAGGCCCATGGCAAGATCGCATGGTTCGCGGCAGACCCAGATCTGCTGAGCGACTGGGCGGCGCAGGATATCCATCCTGTCGAAGGTTTCGTGACCCGTCCGGGTGTGTTTTCCGCGGATGCGGTGGACGAGGGTTCAGCGCTTCTGGCCGAATGCCTGCCCGAGACGCTGCCAGCGAAGGTAGCCGATCTCGGCGCCGGCTGGGGCTGGCTCTCGGCGCACATCCTTGCACGTAAGGGCGTCGAGCGTCTCGATCTGGTGGAATCGGATGCGGTCGCCCTGGACTGCGCGAAACGCAACATTTCCGATCCGCGCGCACAGTTCCTTTGGGCGGATGCCACGCGCCATGCGCCGGAAGAGCGCTACACTGCCGTCGTGATGAACCCGCCCTTCCACGGGGCTGCACGCGGCGCAGATCCGGCGCTGGGGCTGGCCTTCATTCAGGCCGCGCGTGGTATGCTGTCGCTTTCGGGCACGCTCTGGATGGTCGCGAACCGCCATTTGCCCTATGCCGACGCGCTCGCCGCCGCGTTCCACGAGATCGAAGAGATCACGCCGCCCAGCGGCCCCTCCACCCGTTTTCGTATCATCCGCGCAGCCAAGCCGATCCCGGCCGGAAAGACCCCGGGGAAATCTGCGGGCATGCGCGCCACAGCCGAGCCGAAACGTACCCTTGCCCCTCGCAAGCGGCGCTAAGCTCGCCTAACCTGCCTCAACATCCACAAGGAGACACCCAATGTCCCTTTCTGTTTCCGGCAAGACCGTCATCGTCACGGGCGCAGCCCACGGTATCGGTCAGGCCATCGCGCGCCATTTCGTCGATCGCGGCGCGCAGGTGATGTTCGCCGATATCGATGAAGAAAAGCTTGCCGCCGAACTGGGCGATACCGCCAAGACCGAAGGGCCGGTGCGCTATTTCTCGGGCGACCTGTGCGAGAAGCTGGCGGTGAAAAACCTGCTCTCGGCCACGGTGGACGCGTTCGACCGGATCGACATCCTGGTGAATTGCGCACGCACCTTCGCGCCCTGCGACCCGCTCGAACCGTCGGTGGACGTACTCGACTCGATGCTGTCGCAGAACATGAAATCGGCTTTGCGGGTCAGCCAGATGACCGCGAAGCGGATGATCAAGCAGGCCGAGGAAGAGGGTCGCACCGAGGGTGAGATCGGCTCGATCATCAATGTCTCGACGCTGGCCTCGAACCGCACCCAGCCCGAGTTGATGGCCTATTCGATCGCCTGCGCTGCGCAAGATCAGGCGATCCGCTCGCTCGCCGTGGCTCTCGCGCCCAAGCGGATTAGGGTGAACGGTGTCAGCTTCGCCTCGGTGATGAGCCGTTCGCTGCAGGATGCGCTGAAGGAAAACGACGACTGGCGCGAGGCGATCTGCGAAGGCACGCCGCTGGGCCGGATCGCACCGCCGTCGGAACTGGCCGAGACGGTGCAGTATCTGGCGTCCTCGGGGGCGAGCTTCGTCACCGGGCAGATCATCAATGTCGACGGCGGACGCAGCCTTCTGGACCGCGTGCAGGTTCCGGCCTTCTAAGGGGTCAGGACCGCGCCGCGCGCCGGTCCATCGCCCAAAGCGCGCCCGCGCCTGCAACGCCCAGAAGCGCACCTGCCGCCGCGGCCAGCTCATAACCCGCAATAGCCGTGCCGATGGCAAAGATTGCCGCGGAGAATCCATCGCCTGCCAACTTTTGCAGCGCCATCAGCGAGGCTCCTGCGCCGGGCCGGTTCGACAGCAGGTCCTGCAGATAGGCCATCGGTTGGGTCAGAACGACCGCGCCGCCGATCGCGCCGGGCAGGGCGAGAAACCAGACATAGGGCGTTGCAGCCAGCACCGGGATCAGTCCCAGATGGGTCGCGTAAAGCGCGGCTCCCGCCCAGATCATCGTCGTCCGCTCGATCCGTCCCAGAACAAGCGGCAGCGCCAGCATGAAGGGCACTTCCAGCCCCGCCATCAGGCCAGCATAGAGCGCGGTATCGGCGGCCCCACGGCCCGGCGTCGCCTCGAAGACCAAGCCCATCACCACGAGATAGAGCATCACCGCCCCGTTGATCGTGCCAAGCGCCACGACGCGGGCGAGGATCGGCAGGTTCGCCATCTCGCGTAAGGATTGCCGGAAGGTCAGCCCGGATTTCGGGTCGGGCCAGCGCGTCGCCCCGTCACGCGGCCAGAAGAGGAAGGTCAGCGCGAGGATCGTGGCCCCGAGGGTCAGCGTCACCGGGTAGATCGAGGTCAGCTCCGCCCCCTGATCGAAGATCACCGACCAGATCGGCAGCACCACGACCCAGGGCAGCGCGAAAAGTGCCCGCAGGGTCGAGAGGATCGCGGGTCGGTCCTCTGCCGGATGGGTCGAGGCCGCCAGACGGGACAGCGCGAAAAGCTGCCCGAAGATCGACGCCGAGAGCGGCAGGATCAGCGCGTTGGCGATCACGAAGACCACCCAGTTGTCGCCCGCCAGCACCAGCCCAGAGCCCGCGATCAGCATCGCCGAGGTGCCAAGTGCGATGGCCCGGCGGTTCGCGCGCTGATCGGCGAGGATGCCAAGTCCGACCGAGGCCGAGACCGACAGCACCGAGGCGACCATCAGCACTCCCGAATAGGCGCGATCCGACAGGCCGAACACCTTGATCGCCAGCGCCGAGACATAGGGCCCCATCGTCGCCGCATGGGCGCCGAACAGCACGAGCAGCACGGCGGCGAGGCGCAGGGCGGGATCGGACAGGACAAGGCGGATCGGGCGCAGCATGGCGCCGCTTTGCGCTTTCGGGCGACCAAGTGCAAGAGGGAGGCGTCAAGCCTTCCTCGTGGACCTACAAAGACTTAGCGAAAAGCCCGGCGGAAAACCGCTCTCGGGAGGGAACGGCGGTGCCGCAAAGCTCGTTCAGAAGACAGGGCGGAGAGGTTGTATATGTAAAAGGAAGTGTCATGCTCTCGCGTCATATCGCACTGAAGTTCGATAATGTGATCCGCAATATCTTCGTCCGCGCGGAGGTGCCGCCATCGCAGGTGTCGACACCGCGCCTCGGGCGGCTGGAGGATGCCGAAACTGCCTTGGAACAGGATTGCGCCCGCGTCGTGCTGGCGATGCCACGGGACGAGCGCGATGTGCTCTGTCTGACCTATGGCCTTAGCGGTCACGCCCCGATCCCGCCGCACCGGGCTGCCGATGTGCTGGACTGGACTCTGATCCAGACGATGACCGTCGGCGAGGGGGCGATCCTGCGGCTCCGCAACGCCAAATCCGCCCGCATCGCTTTCGAACCGCTGCTCGAGAACCTGCATCCGCGTCTTCTGGCGGCGGCCGACGAGATCTATGAAATGCGTCTGGCCGAGGTGCCGCGCAAGCGCCGCGACAAGGTGCTGAAAAACCTCTGGTGCGATATTAGCCCGCTGGAACGCCTCGCCTTGCGCGGCTTCGGCGATGGCGAAATCCCCGAGATGGAGCGGGCGCTCGAGCGCCGCGCGGCGGGTCACCTTCTGTGCTAACCCGGTGCCGGGGCGCTCAGCGCCAGTCGAAGAAGCCTTCGCCCGCCTGAGACAGCAGATCGCGCGCGAGGTGTTCGCCCATAGCGGCGCCCTCGTCGATATTGCCCCAGCGCTCGCCCGCGAGCGCCTCGGAGCCGTCGGGACGTAGGATCTGACCGCGCAGCCAGAGCCGGTCGCCCTCGATCAGTGCGAGCCCGGCGATCGGTGTCTCGCAGGAGCCGTCCAGCGTCGCGAGGAAGGCGCGTTCCGCCAGCAGGCGCTGCTCGGTCACCAGATCATGGATCGGGGCCAGAAGCGCCTCGGCGCGAGCATCGGCCATCCGGCGCTCGATCCCGATCGCGCCCTGTGCGACAGCCGGCAGCATCTCTTCGGGGGCGATGGGCCCGCGCGCCGAGTCCTCCATCCCCAGACGCCGCAGCCCCGCATAGGCAAGGAAGCTCGCAGCCGCGACACCGTCCGCCAGCTTCTTCAGCCGGGTCTGCACATTGCCGCGAAACTCGACCAGTTTCAGATCGGGTCGCACGTGGGCAAGCTGCGCCCGGCGACGCAGGCTGGAGGTGCCGACC
Source organism: Thioclava sp. IC9 (assembly GCF_002213225.1). Lineage (NCBI taxonomy): Bacteria > Pseudomonadati > Pseudomonadota > Alphaproteobacteria > Rhodobacterales > Paracoccaceae > Thioclava > Thioclava sp. IC9. Next base: position 172,373 of record NZ_NBNX01000003.1, on the reverse strand, counting down.
GTCGCCCCTTCGGGCAGGGCCATGATCGAGTCGTATTCCAAGCTGACGAAGGCATCGCGCACGTCTTCGCGCGGCAGATAGCAATCGAGCACCAGCCCCTCGGGCTGTTCGGTCGGCATGTCCTTCATCGAATGCACGGCGATATCGATGCGGCCATCGACCATCGCCTCTTCGATTTCCTTCGTGAACAGGCCCTTGTTGCCGATCTCCTTGAGCGGTTTGTCCGCTGCGATCATCGCCCGGTCGTCGCCCGTGGTCTTGATCACCACGACCTCGAAAGCGTCTTCGGGCAGGCCATGCGCGGCCATCAGCCGGTCACGGGTCTCATAGGCCTGCGCCAGCGCCAGCGGCGAGCCGCGGGTGCCGATCTTGAGCGGGGATTTCGCATCGGGCATCTGTGTCATGGCCCCGGAATATCCGCGACAGATGGACCTTGCAAGAAGCCCCGCGCTTGACATGACGCCACAGGTCGCGTCGAAGGGGGCAAAGAGGAGGCGCCAGAATGACCGACAAGACGATCCTGCGAGCTTTGAAAGGCGAAGTGCTGCCGACCCCTCCGGTCTGGATGATGCGGCAGGCGGGGCGCTACCTGCCGGAATATCGCGCGACGCGGGCGAAGGCGGGCGATTTCCTGTCGCTGTGCTACACCCCCGAACTGGCCGCCGAAGTGACGTTGCAGCCGATCCGCCGCTACGGCTTCGACGCGGCGATCCTGTTCGCCGACATCCTGCTTCTGCCGCAGGCTCTGGGCGCCGATTTGTGGTTCGTGACAGGCGAGGGCCCGCGCCTCTCGACGATCACCGGGGCCGACGATTTCGCCAAGCTCAAGACCAAGGATGACATCCACGAGACGCTGAATCCGGTCTATGAGACGGTCTCGATCCTCTCGGAAGAACTGCCGAAAGAGACCACTCTGATCGGTTTCGCCGGCGCACCGTGGACCGTCGCGACCTACATGATCGCGGGGCGTGGAACGAAGGATCAGGGTCCGGCGCATGCGCTGAAGGCCGAAGACCGCGAGACCTTCGTGAAAATCATCGACCTGCTGACCGTCTCGACCATCGAATACCTTTCGAAACAGGTCGAGGCCGGGGCCGAGGTCGTGAAGATCTTCGATAGCTGGGCGGGCTCGCTCAAGGGTCAGGATTTCGAGGACTTCGCCGTCGAACCGGCGCGCAAGATCATCGCCGAGATGAAAGCGCGTTTCCCGGGTCTGCCGGTCATCGCCTTCCCGCGCGAGGCGGGCGAGGGCTATATCGGCTTCCATCAGAAGACCGGCGCCGATTGCGTCGCTCTCGACAATTCGGTGACACCGGAATGGGGTGCAGAGCATGTCCAGGTGTCGGGCTGCGTACAGGGCAACCTCGCATCCTCGCATATGGTCACCGGAGGTCAGGCGCTGATCGACGAGACCCGCCACGTGGTGCAGGCCTTCAGCAAGGGGCCGCATATCTTCAATCTCGGTCACGGGATCACTCCCGATGCCGATCCGGAGAACGTGGCGCTGATGGTCGAGACGATCCGCAACGGCTGACACGCGATTTCGACCGCGAGCGCGCGCGTCCGAGTATTCGGGCGCGCAACTATCTCGTCCTCTTGGCAAAAATATCCCGGGGTGAATTCGCGTAAGCGAAGAGGGGCAGCGCCCCTCTTTTCTTTCCGTTTACGTGCCTGCGCGCGGGTGGGGCAGCGCCCCTCCACCTCGCGCCCATGAGGCCATCAGCCCTTCAATACCACTTCGCGACGGGCGGCAGGCTCATCAGGACCGCATCCGCATTGTGGCCGGTTTCCAACCCGAATTTCGTGCCCCGATCATAGACGAGGTTATATTCGGCATAGAGCCCGCGATGACGCAACTGGGCTTCGCGGTCCTCTTCGGACCAGTCCTGCACGCGGCGTTTCTCGATCAGCGGCTGGAAGGCGGGCAGGAAGGCCGCGCCCACCGATTGGGTGAAGGCGAAATCGTCCTCCCACTCATCGGTGTTCAGATCGTCGTAGAAGATGCCGCCGACGCCACGCGCGCGGCCGCGATGGGGGATGAAGAAATACTCGTCCGCCCAGGCTTTGAAATGGTCGTAATAGGTCTTGTCATGAGCGTCGCAGGCGGCCTGCATCTCGGCGTGGAAATGTGCGGTGTCCTCGTCATACTCAAGACACGGATTGAGGTCCGCGCCGCCGCCGAACCACCACGCGCCGGGCGTCCAGAACATCCGGGTATTCATGTGTACGGCGGGGCAATGCGGGTTCTGCATATGCGCGACCAGCGAAATGCCTGCGGCCCAGAAGCGCGGGTCTTCCTCCATCCCCGGCACGCCGCGCGCGGCCATCGCCTTTTGCGCGCGGGGGGCCAGTTCGCCCCAGACGGTGGAGATGTTTACGCCGACCTTTTCGAAGACGCGACCGCCGCGCATCACGCTCATCTTGCCGCCGCCGTGGTCCTCGCCCGCGGGGCCCTTGCGCTCGGTCGGGGTGACTTCGAAGCGACCCGGCGCCTGCTCGGACAGCGGACCTTCGGTATGACTGTCCTCCAGCCCCTCGAACGCCGCCACGATCCGGTCGCGCAGGTCCGAGAACCACTGGCTCGCGCGGGCCTTGCGGGCGTCGAAATCCTCAACCGTGTCTGTCATGCGTCGGGCCTCCCAAATCTCTGGCGTGATCCTTAGCAGGCGTGGGCGGGTGCGGGAAGGGCGCGATTGATCGCGGGCGGAAGCGGGCGTAGGCTGAACGCGAAGGAGACCGCCCATGCGCCACGCCCTGATGCTGATTCCGTTCGTCCTGCTCGCCGCCTGCGGCACTCCGCAGGAGCGCTGTATCCGGCAATCCACGACCGAACTGCGCCGCGTCACCGATCTGGTCAGCGAGGTGCAGGGCAATCTCGCGCGCGGCTATGCGTGGCAGAGCTACGAGACCACGTCGAGCCGGTGGGAAATCTGTGGCTACGACACAATCACCAAGGGCGACAAGGTGATCCAGAAGCCGCGCATGTGCCTCGAGGATTACACTGTGACGCGCCAGCGACCGATCCCGATAGATCCGGTAATCGAAAAGCGCAAACTTGAGGCTCTGTTGAAGCGGCAGGCGGAACTGTCGAAGGCCGCCGAGGCGCAGATCGCAGCCTGCAAGGCGGCTTATCCCGAAGAGGAGAGCTGAGCGCTCAGCTCCCTGGCTTCACCTTCGCCAGAAGCTCCAGCACCTTCGGCCCCAGCGCCGCCACCACCTTTTTCACGCCGGCAGGCGAGGGGTGGATATTGTCGGGCTGCATCAGGTTGGTCTTCGCGCGCTCCTCGATCGAAGTCTCCGTGATCGGGGCGAGCAGGTTGGGCACCAGAACCGCATCGTATTTCTTCGCCAGGTCGGGATAGATCGCGTCGAAATCCTTCTGGTATTTCGGGCCGAAATTCCCCGGTGCGGGAAGGCCTGCCAGCAGTGCCGGAATGTCCTTCGCCTGCAGTTTCGCGAGGATGCCGTCGAGGTTCGCGCGCGCCTGTTCCGGGGGCAACCCCCGCAGCAGGTCGTTGCCGCCCAGAGCCACGATCACCGCATCGGGCTGCGGCGTCAGGAGCCAGTCGATCCGCGACAGCCCGCCCGCCGTCGTATCGCCGGAGACGCCGCCATTGATGACGCTGACATCCTGCCCGTGATCGCGCAGCCAGCCCTGCAGCTGCGGGACCAGCCCGTCGGTCGGATGATCGAGCCCGTAGCCTTGGGTCAGCGAGTCCCCGAGCGCGAGGATCGACACCTCCGCCATCGCGGGCACAGCGCTCAGAGCCAGCCCTGCGGCGATAAAACCGGCCGCGATCCGCTTGCGTATCCCCATGCGCGGCCCATATCCCTTTGAAGCAAAAGAAAGACGGCGCATGAGTGAAACGATCCTTGAGTTGAAAGACGCGCGGCTCGCGCTCGACGGCAATACCGGCCCGGTCGAGATCCTCAACGGGATCGACCTCAGCATCGCGAAAGGGGAAAGCGTCGGGCTTACGGGGCCGTCTGGATCGGGCAAATCGTCGCTCCTCATGCTGATGGGTGGGCTGGAACGCGCCACCTCGGGGTCTGTCACCGCTTTGGGTCACGATCTCTCGAAGCTGTCCGAGGATGCGCTGGCGCGGTTTCGTCGGGGTAATATGGGGGTGGTTTTCCAAAGCTTCCACCTCATCCCGACGATGACGGCGCTGGAAAACGTCGCGATGCCGCTGGAAATCGCAGGCGTGGAGCGCCCGTTCGAGCGCGCCGCGGCAGAGCTGGAGGCCGTCGGGCTGGCGCATAGGCTCGACCATTATCCCAGCCAGATGTCGGGCGGCGAGCAGCAGCGCGTGGCGCTGGCCCGCGCGGTCGCGCCGCGACCTGCGATCCTGCTGGCGGATGAACCCACCGGCAATCTCGACAGCGCCACGGGCGAGACGATCATCGAGCTGCTTTTCGGCCTGCAGGAGAAACACGGCGCGACGTTGGTGCTGGTGACCCACGCGCCTGAACTGGCCTCGCGCTGCGACCGGATCGTGGAGCTGCGTGATGGAGAAGTCGTGGGCGATCACATTGCTACGGGCACCCCCGCATGAGCCTCGCGCTCTCCATCGCCCGGCGCGAGCTGCGCGGCGGCATTCGCGGCTTCTGGGTGATGCTGCTCTGCCTGATGCTGGGCGTGGCGGCGATCGCCTCCGTGGGGCTGGTGCGCTCCGCGATCGAGCGTGCGCTGTCGGATCAGGGCGCGGTGCTCTTGGGGGGCGACGCGCAATACGAATTCACCTATCGCCGCGCCAAGCCCGAGGAGCTGCAATGGATCACCGACCGCGCCACGGCGGTCTCGGAGGTGATCGACTTCCGCTCGATGCTGTCGACCGGCACCGATCCCGCCGACCGCGCGCTGACGCAGGTGAAAGCGGTGGACGGGGCCTATCCGCTGACCGGCAAGCTGCAGCTTGATCCGCCCGTCGCGCCTGACGCGTTGACGGGGCAGGGCGGCTTGCCGGGGATTTTCCTCGATCCGATCCTCGCTGACCGTCTGGGCCTGAGCTCTGGTGATAAGGTGCAGCTGGGCGGGCAGGATTTCGTGATGATGGCGCGGATCGTGCGCGAGCCGGATTCGACCGGGACGGGGATGGGCCTCGGTCCGCATTCCATCGTCTCCCTGTCGGCCATCGAGAACACGCCGCTGCTGTCGCCCGGCTCGCTCTTCGAGACGGAATACCGCGCGACGCTGCCGCCAGACACCGACCTCGCCACGCTGAAACAGCAGGCCGAGACCCGGTTCGACGGTGCAGGTATGCGCTGGTCCGACCGCCGCCGGGCCGCGCCGGGGGCGGAGCGTTTCGTGCAGCGGCTGGGCTCTTTCCTCGTGCTGGTCGGGCTTGCCGGGCTGGCCGTAGGCGGGGTCGGCATCTCCGCCACGGTCGCTGCGTGGATCGAACGCAAGGCGCCCACCATCGCGACCCTGCGCGCGCTCGGCGCGACCGGAGGCACGATCCGCGCGGCGTTTCTGCTGCAGCTCGCAGCCCTCGGCCTCGCGGGCATTCTCGCCGGGCTCGTCCTTGGCGCCGGTCTCGTACTCGGCGCATCCGGGCTGATCGAACGCTCGCTGCCGCTGCCGGTCGAGATCGGCCTCGATCCCGGCCCGCTGGGCGAGGCCGCGCTCTACGGCGCATTGGTCGCGATGCTGTTTGCGCTCTGGCCGCTCTCGCGCATGTCGAAGATGCGCGCGGCGACGCTTTACCGCGACACCGGCGCAGGCCGCCGCCTGCCGGGCTGGCCCACGCTTCTGCTGACGGCAGCGCTTCTGACGATCATCGTCACCGTCTCGGCGTGGTTCTCGGGTCTCTGGACGCTGACGCTGGCGAGCGTCGGCGGCATCGCCGCGGCGCTTCTGATCCTCACGCTCTCCGCCAGTCTGATCCGCTGGCTCGCGCGTCGCGCCCAGCACCGTGCCCGGGGCCGCCCCGTGCTGCGCGCAGCCCTTGCCGCTATCGGCGGGCCGCGCTCCGAAGCGCGCTCGGTCATCCTGTCGCTCGGCCTCGGCCTCTCGGTTCTGGCCGCCGTGGGACAAGTCGACAGCGGCTTGCGCGGAGCGATCGACCGCGATCTGCCGAAGGTCGCGCCGGCCTATTTCGTGATCGATATCCAGCCCGATCAGATCCAGCCCTTCACCGATCTGCTGGCTGACATGCCAGAGGTGACCAAGGTCGAAAGCGTGCCGATGTTGCGCGGCGTGATCACCAAGATCAACGGCGAGGATGCGCGCAAGACGCATGGCGAGCATTGGGTGCTGCGCGGTGATCGCGGCGTGACCTATGCCGAGACCCCGCGCGAGAAGATCACCGCGGGCGAGTGGTGGCCGAAGGACTATAACGGCCCGCCGCTAGCCAGCTTCTCGGCCAAGGAGGCGCAGGAGATCGGCCTGAAGCTCGGCGATACGATCACGGTGAACATCCTCGGGCGCGACATCACCGCGAAGGTGACCTCGTTCCGCGATGTGGATTTCTCGACCGGCGGGATCGGTTTCGTCCTCACGCTCGATCCCGCGGCGCTGCGCGGTGCGCCCCATACATGGCTCGCCACGATCTACGCGCCGCCAAGCGCTGAGGCGCAGGTGATGCGCGATCTGGCGGAACGCTTCCCCAATATCACCGCGATCCGCGTGCGCGATGCCTTGCAGCGCGTGACTGATGCGCTCTCGGCCATCGCGCGGGCGACCTCGCTGGCGGCGGGCGTGACGCTGCTTACCGGCTTCGTCGTGCTGATCGGCGCGGCGGCGGCAGGCGAGCGCGAGCGCGCCTGGGAGGCGGCGATGCTCAAGACGCTCGGCGCCACGCGCGGCGCGATCCTAGCGAGCTTCGCGCTGCGCTCTGCGCTGATGGGCGCGGCGGCGGGATTGGTCGCGATCCTGTTCGGTGGGCTCGCGGGCTGGGCCGTGGTCGATCTGGTGATGGGCGCGGAGTTCCATCTCGCCCCGATGCCTGCGCTTCTGATCGTGGCGGGCGGTGTGATCGCGACGCTGCTCGCGGGTCTGGTCTTCGCTTTGCGCCCGCTTGCGGCCCGGCCTGCCGGGGTGTTGCGCGCGCCTGAGTGAGGGCAGCTTTGCGTGGAAAGGCCGGATGCCTCCGGCGGGGATATTTCGGCCAAGCCGAAGAGAGAGCGTTTTGCTTCGCCTTGGCGCAAATATCCCCCCGCGGAGCGTCCCTCAGTTTGAGGCCGCGCAGGTCGCGGGTCAGCGCAGTCCGGTTTCCCGGAGCAGGCCGCGCCGCTTGGCCTCGTAATAATAGCCGCGCGAATACCATTTGACCGCGCGATCTTCAGAGCCGTCCGAGACCAGCCATGCGCCGCGCAGGTATTTCACGGCGTATTTCAGGTTCGTCGAAGGGTCGAGCAGGTCATGCGGCTTGCCGCGAAAGCCCATGCCGCGCGCGGTTTGCGGCAGGATCTGCATCAGCCCGTAATAGGGGCCGTTGCGGGCATCGGCGCGGTAACGGCTCTCGCGCTGGATGACTCGGTGGGTCAGGGTGCGCGGAACGCCGTAGTGGTCCGAGTAGCGGTTGATCAGGGCGCGGATTTCCGGTGTCTCGTTGCGATGGAGCGGTAGCGCATAAGCGGGTTTCGCCATCGGGCGTGGTGAGCCGCCGCAGGCCGCGAGGGCGCTGAGCGAGAGCAGGAAGAGGCGACGAGTCAGCATGCGGGCGCTCCAATCGAAGTCTTCCGCAGCTAAGCGCCCTCCTTGCCGCTTGGGAAGGGTGGAGTTCCGGCCTCGGTGCGCTCTTGCCGATCCACGCCCGGATCACCGCAGGGCGCGGCGCAGGCGCAGCGCGTTGGTGACCACGAAGACCGAGGAGAAGGCCATCGCGCCCGCCGCCAGCATCGGTGACAGGCCGGGCCCGCCGAAGGGCACGAGAATGCCCATCGCGACCGGGATCAGCGCGACGTTATAGGCGAATGCCCAGAACAGGTTCTGCCGGATATTGCGCATCACCGTGCGCGACAGTTCCAGCGCCATCGCGACGCCGTTCGGATCGCCGCGCATCAGCACGACCTCGGCGGCCTCGATGGCGACATCGGTGCCGGTGCCGATCGCGAGGCCCACATCGGCGGCCGCCAGCGCAGGGGCGTCATTGATGCCGTCGCCCACGAAGGCGACCGGTCCGATCTGGCGCAGGCTCTCGACCGCATCGCGCTTGCCGTCGGGCAGCACCTCGGCCTCGATCCGGTCTATGCCAAGATCGTGGCCCACGGCTTCCGCGGTGACGCGCGTGTCGCCGGTGACCATCGCCACCTGTTTGCCCGCCTTGTGCAGAGCGTCGATCGCTTCGCGCGCCTCTGTCTTGATCGGGTCCGACAGCGCCATCAGCGCGACTGGCCGGTCGTCGAGCGACATCCACACCGGGGTGCGGCCTTTCGCGGCCAGCGCCTTCGCACGTTCGGCATAGGGCGTGATATCGGCTCCGGCCTCTGCCATCGCGCCGGCATTGCCGATCCAGAGCTTCGCGCCTTCGGCCTGCGCGCGCAGCCCCTTGCCGGCCAGCGCCTTGACGCGTTTGACCGGTGCATGGGTAATACCGCGCGCTTCGGCCTCGGCGAGGATCGCCCGGGCCAGCGGATGTTCCGAGCGCGCCTCGGCGCCTGCCGCGAGCGCGAGGATTTCCGCCTCGGGCAGGTCGGCGAGCGGCTCGAGATCGGTCAGGGCCGGGTGGCCTTCGGTCAGCGTCCCGGTCTTGTCGAAGCCCACGACCGTGACTTCCGAGAGGCGTTGCAGCGCGTCGCCACGGCGGAACAGCAGGCCCAGCTCGGCGCCGCGTCCGGTGCCCACGAGGATCGAGACCGGTGTCGCCAGTCCCATCGCGCAGGGGCAGGCGATGATCATCACCGAGATTGCGGCGACGAAGGCGTGCGAGAAACCCATCCCGGCGATCATCCAGATCGCGAAGGTCAGGAGCGACAGCGCCATCACCACGGGCACGAAGACGCGGGTGACTTTGTCGACCAGTGCCTGCACCGGCAGTTTCGCGCCCTGCGCAGCTTCGACCATCGCGATGATCCGCGACAGGACGGTGTCGCCGCCGGTTGCGGTGACGCGGTAGCTCAGCGCGGATTCGCCATTCACCGTTCCGCCGGTGATCGGATCGCCTTCGGATTTCGCGACGGGCACGGGCTCGCCCGTCAGCATGCTCTCGTCGATATGCCCCGCGCCTTCGGCGATTACCCCGTCGAGCGCGACTCGTTCGCCGGGGGCGAGCAGCAGAATGTCGCCGGGCACGAGTTCCTCGATCGGCCGTTCCTCCACCCCGTTTTCGGTCTGCACACGCGCGGTCTTGGGTTGCAGACCGATCAGCTGCGAGATCGCCTCGCCGGCCCGGCCCTTGGCGCGCGCCTCAAGCCAGCGACCCAGCAGGATCAGCGTGACGATGGTCGCCGCCGCCTCGAAATAGACGCCGCGCGCGGCCTCCGGCAGAAGGCCGGGGGCAAGCGTGACCACGACGGAATAGACAAACGCGGCGAGCGAGCCCATCGCGACGAGCGAATTCATCTCGGGCGCGCCGCGCAGCAGGGCGGGGACGCCGATGCGCAGGAAGACGCGGCCTGGGAAGGCCAGCACCAGCGCGGTAAGGATCATCTGCACCCACCAGCTTGCTTCGATCCCGATCGTGCTGGCGATCAGGTGATGCATGCCGGGGATCATATGCGCGCCCATCGCGAGCACGAAGACCGGGGCGGTCAGCGCGAGCGCGGTCAGGAACTGCCGCCGGAGCTGGCGCGCCTCTTGTAACTGGCGTTCGGCGGCGCTGGGGCCACTGGCCATCTCCTCTTTCAGACGGCCCGGATAGCCGGCCTGATCGAGCGCAGTTTTGAGGCTCTCGAGGTCGGCGGGCCCGTCGAATTCGACATGGGCGCTGCGCGCCATCAGGTTGGCCGAGGCGTTTTGAACGCCGGGTTGTGCCATCAGCGCGCGTTCGACCCGACCGGTGCAGGCCCCGCAATGCATGGCGTCGATTATGAAAGTGGCTTCGCTCATGGGACGTTATCTGATCCCGCGCGGGGCTGCGGTCAAGCGTCGCTAGACATATGCAAGCAATTGAATTTGTCTTGAGGAGATGCTATATTCTGTCTCAACGTAACCTTTTCGTGGAGTACCCTCGAATGAACCTCGACCGTGCGATTTTTGCCTTTGCTGGCGTGATGATCCTGATCTCGCTGCTGCTGGCCGTTTATGTCTCGATGTATTGGCTCTGGTTTACTGCCTTCATCGGCGCGAACCTGCTGCAATCGGCCTTCACCGGTTTCTGCCCGGCTGCAATGATCTTCGGCAAGTTCGGTGTCAAATCGGGCTGCGCTTTCGGTAAGTAATCGACAAAGCGGCAACGATTGGCGCTGGTCTTTTCCGGACCCGAGACCAAATCTTGAGAGGGTGGGGCGGCTTTGCTAGCCTCGCCCTTGGCTTTTCTTGAATGAAGCCACGGGATTTGCAGGAGTTTGAGATGGATCGCCGCGCCTTTCTTCTTTCGTTGGCCGCCTTGCCCTTCGCAAGCCTGCCCGCCTTTGCCGCAACCGAACCCGCGCAAAGCGTCGAGACCGGACCGGCCAAGCGCTGGCCGATCGGCTCGCAATATTACCCGACGAAAGTGGCGGTGAAGCCGGATCTGCCGGTGGGCTCGATCATCATCGTTTCCGACAAGTTCTTCCTCTATCACATCATCGCGCCGGGCGTTGCGATGCGATACGGCGTGGCGGTCGGCAAGGCGGAACTGACATTCCGCGGCAAGGCGACGGTAGCGCGCAAGGTCAAATGGCCGAGCTGGACCCCGACGCCAGAGATGATCGAGCGTAACCCGGCCTACAAGAAATACGCCGACGGCATGAAAGGTGGGCCGGAGAACCCGCTCGGCGCGCGGGCGATGTATCTCTATCAGAATGGGCATGACACGGCGATCCGCATCCACGGCACGACCGAGCCGCGGTCGATCGGCCATGCGGTCTCGAACGGCTGCATCCGGATGGTGAACGATCACGTCATCGAGCTGTTCAACAGCGTTCCCGTCGGCACGCAGGTTACTGTCTACTGATGAAACTTACCTCGATTGCCGAGGTCGCCGCGCTCGATTTCGACACGATCATCGATGTGCGCTCGCCTTCGGAATTCGCCGAGGATCATATCCCCGGCGCCATCAACCTGCCCGTGCTCGACGATGAGGAGCGCGCCCGCGTCGGCACGATCTACAAACAGGTCGCGCCCTTCGACGCGCGCAAGATCGGTGCGGCGCTGGTGGCACAGAATGCAGCCAAACATTTGCAGGGTCCGCTGGCCGACAAGGAAGGCGGCTGGCGTCCGCTGGTCTATTGCTGGCGCGGCGGACAGCGCTCGGGCTCTTTCGCGACGATCCTGAAGCAGGTCGGCTGGCGCGTGGAGCTGGTCGAGGGCGGCTACAAGGCGTTCCGGTCGCTGGTGGTGGAGGCTGGACAGGCGGCGATGCCCTGTCCGGTGGTGGTGCTCGACGGCAATACCGGAACCGCGAAGACCGACATTCTGAAAGCGGCACGGGCACAGGGCGCGCAGGTGATCGATCTGGAGGGGCTGGCCAATCATCGCGGTTCTCTCTTCGGGGCGATGGAGGGCGGGCAGTCGAGCCAGAAGGATTTCGAGACCCGGCTGATCATGGAGATCGCGGCGCTCGACCCGGCGCGACCGGTGCTGCTGGAGGCGGAAAGCTCAAAGATTGGCGATCTCCAACTGCCGAGCGGGATCTGGGCTGCGATCAAGGACGCGCCGCGTGTGCGGGTCAGGGCGCCGCTGGCGGAGCGCGCGGAGTATCTGGCGCGGGCCTATGCGGATATCACGGCGGACCCGGATCGTCTGCTTGGGGTGCTCGATCAGTTGCGGCCCTTCCAGCCCGCCGAGCGGGTCGCGGCATGGCAGGCACAGGCGCAGGCCGGTGAATATGCGGCGCTGGCGGGCGAATTGATGCGCGACCATTATGATCCACGCTACGAGAAACACCGCGCGCGTCATGTGGAGCAGGAGCGGGTGATCGAGGCTGAGAGTCTCGCTCCGGAGGCGATCGAGGGGATAGCTGCGCAGGTGGTAAGAGAGGCGCAGGAGATGGCGGAGCGCTAAGGGGCGTGAGCCCTTGGCACGGGCGACCAGCCTGGGCCGCGCCCGACCCTCCCCCCGGGAGCGCACATTGGCAATGTCATCGCGAGTAGGAATGTCTTCCGGGCTTGCGAGATAAAGCGCCAAGCCATCTGCCGGTCAAAGCGCCCACCCAAGGGTCGGGCGCGTCCCATCTCTCACCGCACCCGCAGGAACGCCGGGCCGTCCGCAATCGACCCGATCCGCGCGGCGCGGTAGCCTGCCGCTTCCAGCTTTGCCAACACCTCCGCCGTCTGCGCCTCCGGCACGCTCGCCAGCAAGCCACCCGAGGTCTGCGGATCGTGCAACAACTCCGTACGCGGCCCAGGCGGCGCGGTCATCCGGCCCGCGCAATTGGCGATGTTTTGCGGCAGGAGCGTCGAGTGTTCGCCCGCTTCCGCCAAAGCTTCGGCGCCCTCCAGCAGCGGGATCGCGTCAAGGTTCAGCTCTGCCGAGACAGCCGACGCCTCGCATAGTCCCAGGAGATGCCCTGCGAGACCAAACCCCGTTACATCCGTCATCGCAGAGGCCACGGGCGCGAGGATCGCGGAGGCGCCGGCGGAACTGCGGGCCATGCTTTCCAGCGCGCCTGCCACCACGTCGCCGGGAGCGTGCTTCGCCATCTCGGCGGCGAGGATCACGCCCGTTCCAAGCGCCTTGGTCAGGATCAGCGCCTCACCCGGACGCGCTCGGTCTTGGCCCAGCGGTCGCTCTGCCAGCCCGGTCACGGTGAAGCCGAGGGTCAGCTCCGCGCCCATCGAGGTATGCCCGCCGACGAGATCGCAGCCCGCTTGGCGGAACGCCTCCGACGCGGCACCCAGCATCTCGCGCAGGGCCCGCGCGCCCAGTTCCTCGGACTGGCGAGGCAGTGTGACCTGCGCCAAGGCCGCCTGCGGTGCCGCGCCCATCGCCCAGGCGTCGCTCATCGCATGCTGCGCGACGATCCGGCCCAGAAGCCACGGATCTTCGGTGAAGGCGCGGACGTGATCGGTGGTGAAGACCTGTGCTTGCGAGCCGCAGGACAGAACGGCGGCATCGTCGCCCGGACCGCTCAGCACATCCGCGCGCGCAGGTGCGGGCAAGTCAGATAGCGCCTCGCGCAGCGCCTGACCGCCCAGCTTCGCGCCGCAGCCGCCGCACATCGGTTTGCTGCCCAGCACCTCCGCGATTCCCTGCGCGTGCGCGCGTGGTAGGGGTGGTGTCGGCATCGCGGGCAGATCGTGGACCTTCGCCATGAACTTGCGGTCAATCCGGTTCTTCCAGTGCCAGAGCCACGCGCCGTTCAACGGCAGCCCCCATTTATCGGCCACCGCCAGCTTGCCGCCTGCGGAGATCAGTTTCAGATAATCGCGCTGCGGCTGATAGGTCTTCATCTCTCCGCCCGAAGCGGCAGCGCGCAGGTTTGCGAACAGCGGCTTGGCCTCGCGCACCGCATAGACCCCTGCCTTGGGACGCGGCGCGTGGCTGAGATGGGCGATGTCGCCTGCGGCGAAGATCGCGGGGTCCGAGCTTTGCAGCGTCGGGCCGACCGTGACGAAACCGTCGGTCAGATCGAGTCCGGTTTCGGGTAGCCAGTCGGCGGGTTTCGTCGACCCCGTACCGATGATGAAATCGGCCTCGGCTGTGCGGTCGCCTTCCAGAAGGAGCCGCCCTTTTCCCGCCCCGATCAGCGCCGCGTCGGTCTCGATCTTCACGCCGAGCCGTGCGCAGTGTTTCAGCATCGCATTCCGGGCGCCGGTGCCGAGCGCGCGCAACGCCTCGGGGGCGGCCTCATAGACCGTTACCTGGGCCTGTGGCAGACGGTGTGCACACGCCATTGCAAGCTCCACCCCCGCCACGCCGCCGCCGACCACGGCGATCTTTGGCGACTCGGGCGGATTGGCGGCGAAGGCGTCCCAGGCATCGGCGAAAGCGTCGAGCGGTTTCGCGGGCACGACATGCTCGCGAAATCCCGGCAGCTGCGGCATCTCTGCCGTGATCCCGATATCGATCGAGGCCACGTCGTAGGCGATCGGCGCACGCCCCGGCACTTCGATCAGCCGCCGGGCCCGATCGATTCCCGTCGCGCGCCCCAGAACCAGCCGCGCGCCAGCATGTCTTGCGAGCTTCACCAGATCGAGCTGCAACTCGTCGCGGGTATAATGCCCCGCCACATGGCCCGGCAGCATCCCCGAATAGGCGGCGGAAGGCGCGGGGTTGATCACTGTCAGCCGCACGCCCGGAAGCGGCTTCATCCCCCACATCCGCAGCACCAGCGCGTGGGTATGACCGCCCCCGATCAGAACGATATCGCGTGTGAGGGGCAGGGCAGGGGCGGCGTGCATGGTCTCTCCTTTTCTCCTCCTGCCTAGCCTTTGCGCACGGCTTCGCCAATTCCCAATATGCCGCAGCGAAATGGGGGCAATTTTCCCGCAAAACGTCCTTGACTGGACGATCCGCTTTGCCTAGTTAGCCCCCCAGTGGCTAGGTAGCTCAGCTGGTTAGAGCACACGACTCATAATCGTGGGGTCGGGGGTTCAAGTCCCCCCCTCGCCACCACTACTCCCCTCTTTCGGGAGAGATGCGAAAAGGGCGCCCCGCGGGGCGCCCTTTGCTTTTGTCTCTGGCTCAACCTCAGTTCGAGGCGGTGCGCAGAAGATCGGTGATCCGGCGCACGACGGCACGGCGGTTGGCTTCCGAGGGGCCTTCGGTCTGCACTTTCAGGTCCTGTTCGCCATAGCCCTGCACCACGAGGTTCTCGGCGGGCACGTCGAAATACTCGCTCAGTGCCAGCGCGACCGATTCCGCGCGACGGTCCGAGAGCGCAAGGTTGTAGGCGGCGCTGCCGACGGCGTCGGTATGGCCTTCCACGAGGAACAACTCACGCGGGTTCTCGTCGATGCGCTGTTGGATCGCCTGTCCCAGAGCCGAGAGGGCCTGCGCTTGATCCGGCTGGATCGCTGCCGAACCAGTCTCGAAGTTGATGTTCTCGACCGTAATTGCGGGCGCGAGTTCGCGGACCGGGGTGATGTTGCGCACCTGCGAAAGCGTGAAAGTACGGTCGACGCCACTCTGGCGGGTCAGCGCTTCGCGCAGTGCCTGTTCGTTGCTGGAAGACACCGTCGCGACGGGCTTGGGCTTGGGGAGCGCCGAGACATCTACAGGGTCTGCGCCCTGCGCGTCATTGACCAGCAGGTATTGCGTCCCGTCGGGCTGGACCAGCGTCCGCTTGAGGATTCGGCGCTGCGCGTCATAGACGGTGACGATCTGGCTGCCGTCCGGCTTGGTCACGATCGTGCGCGACGAGCCGTCCGCGTAGTCCTGCGTGCGAATCTTCGACCCGGGCTGACGCAGAAGCGCGTTATCGTCCTTCACCAACTGATAGGATCCGTCGGGCTGCTGCACCACGACGCGGTCGCCCGAATTCACGGCTACTTTCGAACCGTTGTTCAGGATCGCTCCCACGGCGAGCGCACCGAGACCGGAGAGCGCCGCGGTTTCGAGCGTGCTCAGGCCGTCCTTCTTCTTCTTCGAATCGGTCTGGGCCGTGGCCTGCGCCTGTGCGTCGGGCTTGGCGTCGACCGTGGTCGAGAAGTCTTCCGAGGCGCTGCGTGCAGTGTCCTCGGTCACCGTTTCTTCGGTCGCATTGGTGGTGTCGGTGCTGTCGGCCGGTGCGTTGAGCGCCTCGTTCTGCACAGCCTCGCCCTGGATCGCGGCCTTGGTGTCTGTCAGCGCGTTCTCGAGCAGCTTCGTCGCCTCGGCGGTCGAGCTGTCCTGCGTGTTCGCCTGTTGATCCGTTTGCGCCTCGGCACTCGCGTCAGCACTCGCCGCATCGGTGGTGTTCGCGTCGGCGTTCGTCGAATCTGCGGTCGTCGCCTCTTTCGGCTGGACCACCTTCGGCTCGACGTCGGAACCCGATCCGCCATTGCCCTCCTGCACGACCTGAGTGTCGGAGGTGGTATCGGTCGAGGTCTCGCCAGCGGGTTTCGCCTCGGGTTCAGCCGTCGCGGTGCTCTCCGACTGAGCCGCCGAGTTCTGCATGGCGTTTTCGGTGGTGTCGGTCACCGGGGCAGGGGCGTCCTGCGAGGTGGTGTCGGGGCTCATGGTGTCCGTCGCCTCGGCATTCGTCTGGCCTTCTGCAGCAGTCGAACCGTCAGCGGTGGCGTCGGTCGAACCGTCAGCCGTCGCGCCGGTCGAGCCATCGGTCGCGGCGGTCGCGGACCCGTCGGTCGTCGCGGTCGTATCGGCTGAAGTCGTGCCCTCGCCGTTCGCGGTCGCGGCCCTGTCGGACTCGGCGGGCGCCGCGGCCTCGGGCTGCGCATCGGTCGATGCGGCGGCGTCGGGCTCGGCAGACGTATCTGCATTCGTGGCCGTATCGGTATCGGTCGTCGCGGCAGCGGCCGCGTCGGCGTTGGCATCGGTGCCCGTGGTCCCGGATTGAGTGGTCACATCCGCGCCGCCTTCGACTGCGGCTTTCGCGCTGGCGTCGGGGGTGTCACTGCTCGCGGCCGGGTCCTGTTCGGAGGGCGGGGCGGCGCCTTCGATCGCCGCTTTCGCAGCCTGATCGGCTTCGCTGTCGGACATCGGCGCATCTGCATTCGCCGGATCGGTGCCTGCGGCGGCTTCGGCGGAGCCGTCGGCATTCGCCGCATTGGCCTCGCAATCGGCTTTCGCCTGCTCCATCGGGGTGCCGTCTGCGACTGCTTTCGCAACGCATTCCGCAGCGGCGGTGTTACTGTCCTGGGCAAGCGCACTGAACGGCAGGATCGCCGGGCTCAGCGCGGCAAGGCCGGCAACGAGCGCAGTGGTCGTCTTCAACGTCTTCATGTCGTCTCCCTTTCATACGGCATCTGGCCGTGTATCGGGGGACCAAACGTTTCACGGAGGCGTGTGTTCCGGCGCGTCACCACCATCGGCGTGAATCAGCACGGGGCGAGCCCGCAGGCCCGCCCCGTGAATTGAAAACAGATATGGTTGCCGACCCGGCTCAGTGAGTCTTCTTCACCGCCTTCAACTTGTCGATGCCGAGCATCTTCATCGCGGTCTTCTCGTAGAACGGCTCCGAGGTGCCTTTGCGCAGCTTGCGCAGGAAATATTTCTCGAACCCGATCTTGGCGAGATGGACCCATTTGCCCTGGCTCGACCAGTTGACGTTTCGCGGCGGAAGCTGAGGCTGGGCCACGAAGGCGATGCCACTGTCGCCGAAATCGGCCAGACAGATCGCGTTCCAGGTGCCGGTCTCGTCGGGTTCTTTGCCGCGCACGATATTGCCTAGGTTATGCGCGGTGGCGGTGACCATCGACTCGATCATGAAGCCGGTTTTCGGCACGCCGCAGGGCACCGGGGTCGGCCCCATGGGCGGGATCGCGATGCCGACGCCGATGCCGAAGACGTTCGGATATTTCGGGTTGCGCTGGTGCTTGTCGACGATGACGAAGCCGCGCGGGTTGACGAGACCGTCCAGCCCCATGACCGCCGGGATGCCACGGAAGGGTGGCAGCATCATCGCGTATTTGAACGGCAATTCGTGGGCGGCCTTGATCGAGCCGTCATCGGCGATTTCCTCGACATGCATCACGCCGTCCTCGACCTTCTTCACACGGCTCGAGACCATCCACTTCATGTGCTTGTTGCGCATTTCGGATTCGAGAAGGCCCTTGGTGTCGCCCACGCCATCAAGACCGAGATGGCCGACATAGGGCTCGGAGGTGACGAAGGTGATCGGCACCTGATCGCGGATCTTCGCGCGCCGCAGCGCAGTGTCGAGGATGAAGGCGAATTCATAGGCCGGGCCGAAGCACGAGGCACCCTGCACCGCGCCCACGATGATCGGGCCGGGATTTTCGCAGAAGCGTTTGAAGGCGGTGCTGGCCTCCTCGGCGTGATCGATGTGACAGACCGAATGCGTGAAGCCGTCAGGGCCGAGCCCCTCGATCTCGTCGAAGGCCAGTTCCGGGCCGGTGGCGAGGACGATGTAATCGTAGGAAACCTCGCGGCCATCCTCCAGTTCGACCTTGTTGTCATCGGGATGCAGGCGCTTGGCCGCGACCGGGATGAACTTGATGTTCTTTTTCTTCATCGTCGGTTCGAGATCGACGGTGATGTCCTTGCGGTCGCGCCAACCGACGGCGACCCAGGGGTTCGAGGGCACGAAGTGATACTTCGGGTCCTTGGTGATGACGGTGATCTCGTCTTCCTTGCGGACCTGGTCACGCAATTCATAAGCCATGATGGCGCCGCCAAGACCCGCGCCAAGTACCACGATATGTGCCATTGCCTTCCTCCCACTCCCTAACGTCAACCGCTCTATCTACCGATAGATGCAAATTATTGAATGTGTCAAGTTGCTCGACACTTCAAATTTTGCGCCTGAATCCTGGGGGCGGCAACGATGACGGTCAATGAGAAGGGGGGTAGAGGCGGCGCGAGCATGAAAAAAGGGCCGGCGCCTGGCCGACCCTTTCGTCTTTTCGTTCGTGCAATCGCTTACTTCGGCGGTTCCGCGGTAATGCCCTCGACATAGAAGGTCATCGAATGAAGCTGGTCGTCGGTCGCGACATCGCCTGCCTTGAGGAATTCGCTGCCGTCCTGCTTGTTGAGCGGACCCGCGAAGGGATGGACCTTGCCCGAGGCGATGTCGTCCTTGAGCTGCAGCGCCTCTTTCTTGACGTCGTCCGGCACCGCCGAGGAGATCTCGCCGATCTTCACCATGCCGCTGTCGATGCCGCCCCAGGTGGCTTCCGATTTCCAGGTGCCGTCCATGACGGCGCCGACGCGTTCGATGTAATAGGGCGCCCAGTTGTCGATGGTCGAGGAGACGCGCGGCATCGGCGCGAAGGACGACATGTCCGAGGCCTGACCGAAGGTGATGACGTTGCCCGCTTCCTGAGCTTTCGCCTGCGGCGCGGTCGAGTCGGTGTGCTGCAGCAGCACGTCCACCCCATCGGCGATCAGGGCTGCGGCCGCGTCGGCCTCTTTCGCCGGGTCGAACCACGAATAGGCCCAGACGACTTTCATCTCGACGTCCGGGTTCACCTTCTTCGCCGCGAGGTAGGCGGCGTTGATGCCCTGATAGACCTCCGGGATCGGGAAGGAGCCGATATAGCCGATCTTGTTGGTCTTGGTCATGCGACCGCCGATCGTGCCCTGAATGGCGCGACCTTGGTAGAACTTCGCGTCATAGGTCGCGAGGTTGTCGGCGAGCTTGTAGCCGGTGGCGTGCTCGAATTTCACGTCGGGGAATTTCTTGGCGACGTTCACGACCGCGTCCATGAAGCCGAAGGAGGTCGCGAAGATCAGCTTGTTGCCGTCCAGCGCAAGCTGGGTCAGCGCGCGCTCGGCATCGGGACCTTCCGGCACGTTCTCGATGAACGAGGTTTTCACCTTGTCGCCGTATTTCTCTTCGATCGCCTGACGACCCTGGTCGTGCTGGTAGGACCACCCCATGTCGCCGACGGGGCCGACATAGATGAAGCCGACTTTCAGCGGCTCGTCAGCGGCGAAAGCCGGGACGCCTGCGCCCGCGACAACGGCCGTGGCGGCGGTGGTTTTCAAAAAGGATCTGCGGTTCATCGCGTTACTCCAAGTTGGGTGGCGGGCCTCTTGATGGGGCCCTTCGAGATATGCCTCAGCTCGAGGCGTGGAAAGACTTGCCGAGGCTGGCAGGGGCGGCCTGCACGCCGTGGCGGTGGATGGCGGAGAGGATGACCAGCACCACGATGGTGATGACGTAGGGGGCCATCGACAGGATATGCACCGGGATCGCGTAGCCCGCGGCCTGCAGCTGCAATTGCAGCGCGGTGATGCCGCCGAAGAGATAGGCGCCGAGCAGCACGCGCCACGGCCGCCAGCTTGCGAAGACCACGATGGCGAGCGCGATCCAGCCCGCGCCAGCGGTCATGCCTTCGGTCCATTGCGGCACGCGCACGAGGCTGAGATAGGCACCGCCCAGACCGGCCAGCGCCCCGCCGAAGGCCAACGCGGCAAAGCGGACGGCGACGACGCGGTATCCCAACGCGTGTGCTGCGTCATGACTTTCGCCCACCGCGCGCAGGATCAGCCCCATGCGGGTTGAGCGCAACACGTACCAGACCACGGCGACGAGGATCAGCGAGAGATAAACGATCCAGTCATGCGAGAACAGGATGCGGCCCAGCACCGGAATTTCCGAGAGCGGCCCGAAATCGATCTTCGGCGTCGCGGGCGGCCGCACGCCCTCATAGCCCTTTCCGATCAGCGCGCTCAGGCCAAGTCCGAACAGCGTCAGTGCAAGGCCGGTCGCGACCTGGTTCGACAGCAGCTTCTGCGTCAGAAAGGCGAAGAGCGTCGCCAGCAAAGCGCCGGCAATCGCCCCCATCAGGAAGCCCAGAACCGGGCTTCCGGTGGCGACGGCGGCAGCAAAGCCCGCGACCGCGCCCATGATCATCATCCCCTCGACGCCGAGGTTCAGCACGCCCGATTTCTCGGCCACCAATTCTCCGGTGGCCGCTAGCAAAACCGGGGTCGACGCGCCCATCAGAGTCGCCGTCAGGGTGATGATGTCGATGCCGCCCACGATCATAGCGTGCCTCCATGTCCCCAGAACAGAACCGGCCCCCAGGCCAGATAGCCCCCGACGAGGCCGATGACGAGCCCGGCCATCGAGGCGTAACGCTCGCGTCCGCGCAGGGTGGGGCGACGGGGCTCTTCGCTGTCAGGGCGCGCGCCGATGCGGTAGATCACCGCCCGCGACGCGCCAACCGCCAGTTCGAAAACTACCATCATAACCACGCCGATCACGACGAAGGCCCAGAATGCCTGCGCCACGGCGAGCAGATAGTACAGGCCTAGCCCCATCACGACGCCGCCGAGAAAGATGACCGCCAGGCGCAACGAGGGGAGTTTGCCCGTCATGCCGCGACCCTCCCGAAACGGATGCGGAAGTTGGTCAGCACATCGAAGGCCAGCAGGAAGAACAGCAGCATCCCCTGAAACACCTGGATCGCCGCCGAGGGCAGGCCGAGCATCAACTGCGCCATGTCGCCGCCGATATAGGTCAGCGCCATCAGCAGACCCGCCAGCAGGATGCCGATCGGGTGCAGGCGACCCAAGAAGGCCACGATGATTGCGGTGAAGCCATAGCCCACGTTGAAGCTGTCGGTGATCTGGCCCGAGGGACCGGAGACTTCGAACATGCCCGCGAGGCCCGCAAAGGCGCCGCCCATGCCAAGCCCGAGGATCACCAGCCGCGCCGGCATCACGCCTGCGAAGCGAGCGGCGCGCGGGGCCTCGCCTGCGACGCGGATACGGAAACCGGTGATGTGGCGATGCATCAGCCCATAGGTAAAGATCACCGCGATCAGCGCCGCGACGACGCCCCAATGCATGCCTGTGCCCGCGATCAGCTCGTGGTTGAAGGCAGAGGGGTAGTCCAGCAGGTTGCGCGATCCGGGAAAGCCGAAGCCTTCGGGGTTCTTGAGCGGCCCGAAGGCCATGTAGGCCAGCAGGTTCTCGGCCACGTAGACCAGCATCAGCGAGACGAGAATTTCAGAGGTGCCGAACATCACTTTCAGCACCGCGGGGATCATTGCCCAGAGGAAGCCGCCAAGCGCGCCGAGCACGATCATCACCGGAAACAGCCAGTGGCTTTCGGCCGGGTACATCTTCAGCGCCAGCCACGCCGAGAACAGCGCGCCCATGATGTATTGCCCCTCCGCGCCAATGTTCCAGATGCCCGCGCGAAAGCCCACGGCGAGCCCGCAGGCGATCAGGATCAGCGGCCCGGCCTTGACCAGCAACTGGCCGCGGAAATAGGCCGCGTTGCCGCCGAAAAGCGGGTCCCAGAAGATTACGCGGATCGCCTCGACCGGGTGCTTTCCGAGCATCGCGAACAGGATGCCGCCCGCGATCATGGTGGCGATCACGGCGAGGATCGGTGTGGCGTAGGACCAGAAGCGAGACGGGGTGGGGCGCCGGACGAGAGTGATCATACCGCAGCCTCCTGCATCCCGTGCGCGCCACCGAGCATCATGCCGATCTCTTCGATCGTCAGCCCCTGCGTCGGGCGCGAGGCGCTCAGGCGGCCTTCGTTCAGTGCCGAGAAGCGGTCGGAGATTTCCATAAGCTCATCGAGGTCTTGGCTGATCGCGATCACCGCAGCCCCTTTCGCGGCCAGATCGAGCAGCGCTTGCCGAATCGACGCTGCGGCGGCGGCATCGACACCCCATGTCGGCTGGTTCACGACCAACACGGCGGGGTTTTGCAGCACTTCGCGGCCGATCACGTATTTCTGCAGGTTTCCGCCCGACAGCGCCCGGGCGGCCACATGCGCGCCGGGGGTGCGCACGTCGAAGGCTTGAATGATCTCGTCGGCGAAGGTTTTCGCCGCACCCTGATCTACGAAGCCGTTGCGGGTCAGCGGCTTGCGCATTGTCCCGGTGAGAATCGCATTCTCCGTCAGGCTCATCGCGGGAACGGCGGCATGGCCGAGCCTTTCCTCGGGGGCCGCCAGCATCCCCTTCGCGCGGCGTGGATTCGGCCCGAGGCCGGAGATGTCTTCGCCCATCAGGCTGACGGTGCCGGGGGCGGAGGGCCGCTCTCCCGACAGGGTCGCCAGCAATTCTTCCTGACCGTTGCCTGCGACGCCGCCGATGCCAAGCACCTCGCCCGCGCGCAGCTCGAAGCTGAGATCCTTCAGCGACGGACCGAATTGCGACATCGGCGCCAGCGACAGACCTTCGACCTTCAGCACCACATCGCCCAGTTTGCGCTCGGCTCGGTCGGTCACTTTCAACTCGGCACCGACCATCAGCTCGGCCAGTTCGCGCGCGGTCTTTTCACTCGGGTTGCAGCTTGCCACCACCTTGCCGCCGCGCAGGATGGTCGCGCCTTCGCAAAGCGTGCGGATTTCCTCGAGCTTGTGGCTGATATAGAGGATCGCGGTGCCCTCGGCGGAGAGCTTGCGCAGCGTGTGGAACAGGATTTCCACCTCCTGCGGCGTCAGAACCGAGGTCGGCTCGTCCATGATCAGAAGCTTCGGGTCCTGCAGCAGGCAGCGCACGATCTCGACGCGCTGACGCTCGCCCGCGGAGAGGTCTCCGACCAGACGGGCAGGGTCAAGCGGCAGGCCATAGGCGGTGGAAATCTCGCGGATACGCTTGGCGAGTTGGCGCATCGGCGGCGGGTTTTCCATGCCGAGCGCCACGTTCTCGGCGACGTTCAGCGCCTCGAAGAGCGAGAAATGCTGAAACACCATCGCGACGCCTGCGGCCCGCGCCGCGCGTGGATCGGCTGGCGCGAAGGGTTGGCCGGCGAAATGCATCGTGCCGGAATCGGGCTTCACGAGCCCGTAGATCATTTTCACCAGCGTCGATTTGCCGGCGCCGTTCTCGCCCAGCAGGGCGTGCACTTCGCCCGGACGCACCGAGAAGCCGACGCCATCGTTGGCCACGACCCCAGGATAGGCTTTTGTCAGCCCGTCGATCTTGAGCAGCTCCGTCACCCGGCGCGTTTCCCTTTCCCCGTCGCCACCTTCGCGGCGTTCAGCTCCTTCACTAGCCCGGTCGCGACCCCAAGAGCAATGGCTTGAGGATGCTTCCCCAAGGTCGGATCGCCTATCGGGCAGGCAATGCGTGAAATTTGTGCATCCGAATGACCCAGGGCGGCAAGACGTTTGCGGAAGCGGATCCATTTGCTGTCCGATCCGATCAGGCCGAGCCCGCCGACCCCGTGAGCGAGCAGCCGGTGGCAGAGTTCGAGGTCGAGCGCATGTGAATAGGTCAGCACGAAATGGCGCGCTTCGGTCGGGGCTAGAGAGACAAGATCAGCCGGGTTCTCTGCGATCAGTGGCGTGACGCCCTCGGGGAGTGTCTCGGGAAACCTCTCGGACCCGCTATCGGCCCAGAAAAGTGCGAGGCCGGGCAGGGGGGCGAGCGCACCGATCAGCGCGCGCCCGACATGGCCCGCGCCCCAGATCCAGACCGGGGTGGCGGGTGGTGCGACCCGCTCGATCAGCCAGGTCTCCACCAGCAGCGGCGGTGCCTCGCCGCGATCCCGGGCGCGCGCCAGCGCGCGGGTGACGGCCAGCGGCTCGGGCGCGCCCGGCGTCAGCGGCCGCGCGTGCCAATCGCCTGTAATCTGCGCGACGGTGTTCCGGTCCATCCGCTCGTAGCCCAGCACCACGGCCCCGCCGCAACACTGGTTCATGGCCGGGCCGAGCGGGATTTTCTCGACCCCAGTCAGCCCGCCCCGCGCCTTTGCGATGGCGGAGAATTCCAGCGCGCCGCCGCCGATCGTGCCCTCGACGTGATCCGCCCAGACCAGCATCTCCGCCCCGTCTTCGCGCGGGGTGGAGCCTTGGGCGCGCGCGACCACCACGCGGGTGAACGGTCCGCGTTCCGCCGCGCGGGCGAGGGCTGCGGGATCCAGGCTCATGCGTCGCCCCTTGCCCGGTGCACGGCAGCGAGAACCGCCTCGGGCGTCGCGGGCGCCTGCAGATCGGGCCAGTGCGGGCCGCAGGATTTGCACGCGTCCTGCAGCGCGAGGAAGGCCGAGATCGCCAGCATGAAGGGCGGCTCGCCGACCGCCTTGGAGCGATAGATCGTGTCCTCGCGGTTCGGTGCGTCCCAGAGCGCCACGTTGAACACACGCGGGCGGTCCGAGCAGGCGGGGATCTTGTAGGTCGAAGGCGCATGGGTGCGCAGTCGGCCTTTATCGTCCCAGACCAGTTCCTCGGTCGTCAGCCAGCCCGCGCCCTGAACGTAGCCGCCTTCGATCTGGCCGATGTCGATAGCCGGGTTCAGCGAGGCGCCCGCATCATGCAGGATGTCGGTGCGCAAGATGCGGTTCTCGCCGGTCAGCGTGTCGATCACGACCTCGGTCACCGCCGCGCCATAGGCGAAGTAGAAGAACGGTCGGCCCTGCCCCTTGATCCGGTCCCAGCTGATCTTCGGCGTGGCATAGAAGCCGGTCGAGGAGAGCGACACCCGCGCCTCATAGGCCAGCTTCACCAGCTTCGCGAAGGGCAGGGCATGCTCGCCCGCGCGCACCTCGCCATTGGCGAAGTTCACGTCTTCGATGGCTGCGCCGGAGCTTTCGGCCATGAACGCGGCGAGCCGCGCCTTGATCGTCTCGCAGGCGGCCTTCACCGCCATGCCGTTCAGGTCGGCCCCCGAAGAGGCCGCCGTAGCGGAGGTATTGGGCACCTTGTCGGTGGCGGTCGCGGTGATGCGCACGTCCTCGTCCGTCACGCCAAAGACCGAGGCCGCGACCTGACAGACCTTGCGGTGCAGGCCCTGACCCATCTCGGTGCCGCCGTGGTTCAACTGTATCGAGCCGTCGGCATAGACATGCACCAGCGCGCCCGCCTGGTTCAGCTGGGTCAGCGTGAAGGAGATGCCGAACTTCACCGGCGTCAGCGAGATGCCGCGCTTCAGCGTCGTGTTGGCGGCGTTCCATTCGGCCACGCGGGCTTTGCGGGCCGCGAACTCGGCGGATTGCTCCAAGCGCTCGGTGATTTCGGGCAGGATGAAATCCTCGACCGGCTGGCCGTAATGCGTGCTCTGCCCGCCCGCTGGGTCGTAGTAGTTGCGCTTGCGCAGATCGAGCGGGTCGATCCCCATCACATGCGCGAGGTGATCGAGCGCGGCTTCCGTTCCGATCATGCCCTGCGGGCCGCCGAAGCCCCGGAAGGCCGTCGCGCTTTGGGTGTTGGTGCGCAGCCGGTGGCTCTCGATCTTCACATTTGGCAGGTAATAGGAACTGTCGGTGTGCAGCATCGCGCGATCGCAGACCGGCAGGCTCAGGTCGGGCGACCAGCCGCAGCGGGCGAGATGGGTGAACTCGGCCGCGACGATCTTGCCCTCGGCATCCGCGCCGAGCCGATACTTGATCCGGAAATCATGGCGCTTGCCGGTGATGACCATGTCGTCATCGCGGTCGTAGCGCATCTTGCAGGGCCGCCCGGTGGCCCGCGCGACGACGGCGCAGGCGATGGCGAGCGCGTTGCCCTGGCTCTCCTTGCCGCCGAAACCGCCGCCCATCCGGCGCATCTCCACGCGGACGTCATGCATCGCGCAGCCAAGCGCGTCGGCTACCTTGTGCTGGATTTCCGACGGGTGCTGCGAGGAACAGCGGATCACCATCCCCTGATCGTCGGGCAGCGCGAGGGCGGCCTGACCTTCGAGGTAGAAATGCTCCTGCCCGCCCATGTCGAAGCTGCCTTCGACGATATGTTCTGCCTGCGCGAAGCCCGCGCCGGTATCGCCGCGCGCCCAGGTGACCGGGCCGCCTTCGAAATGGCTGTTGGCCTCGAGCGCCTGTTCGACGGTCAGGATCGCCGGGCGCGGCTTGTAGTCGACATTCGCGAGCCGCGCCGCTTTGCGCGCGGCATGGTGGCTGGTCGCGGCGACCACGAAGATCGGCTGACCGACATAATGCACGACACCTTCGGCCAGAACCGGTTCGGGTTCGGGCGCGGGCGAGGCGTTATTGGCGAACGGCATGTCTTCGGCGGTGAGCACTGCGACGACGCCCGGAGCGCTGCGCACCGCGCTCAGATCGAGCGAGGCGATCTCGGCATGGGCTTCGGTCGAGAGGCCGAAGGCGAGGTGCAGCGTGTTGCCGGGGCAGGGGATGTCATCGACGTAGCGCGCCGCTCCGGTGACGTGCAACTGGGCGGAATCGTGGGGTTTTTTGGTGCCGACGCTCATGGTTGCACCTCCAGAATGGAGAGGGCGCCTTGGGCGTTGCGGACGTATCGGATGAGCATCGCCTTGGCGGCCTCCATCCGGTAGGCATCCGAGGCGCGCATGTCGGTGAGCGGCGTGAAGTCCTGCTCCAACGCGGGCAGGGCGGCCGTGATCGCCTCCTCGGTGAAGGGCTGGCCCTCAAGCGCCGCTTCCAATTCCGTTGCGCGTTTCGGGATACCCGCCATGCCGCCAAAGGCGATGCGCGGGGACCGGATCGTGTCGCCCTCGCGAGGGATATTCAGCCCGCCGCAGACGGCGGAGATGTCCTGATCGAACCGCTTCGAGAGTTTGTAGCAGGCGAGATCGGGCACGGATTTCGGGAAGCTGACGCTTTCGACGAATTCGCCTGGCGCGCGGTCCTGTTTGCCGTAGTCGAGGAAGAAACTCTCCAGCGGGATCGTGCGGCGCGTGTCACCCTTGCGCAGCGTCAGCTCCGCGCCCATCGCGATCAGGACAGGCGGGCTGTCACCGATGGGCGAGCCGTTCGCGATATTGCCACCGATCGTCGCCGCCTGACGCACCTGTTCGGAGGCGAAACGGCGGAGCAATTCGGCAAAGCTCGGGAGCGTGTCGCGGATCGTCTCGCGCAACGTCGAGAGCGTGATGCCCGCGCCGACGATATAGCGGTCGTGGGTTTCCTCGATGTTCCGGAGGTCTTTGCAGTTGTTCAGGAAAGCGACTTCTTTCAGGTCTCGCAGCTGTTTGGTGACCCAGAGACCCACATCAGTCGCGCCCGCGATCAGCGTGGCGTCCGGATGAGCGAGATACCACTCCGCCAGCGCATCCGCGCTTGCGGGAAGGAAGACATGATCGGCCATAAGCGCGACGTCTGCCAGATCGGGCAGCGTGTCGTGCATCCACGCGGGCACGGGCGCGTCCTGAGCCGCCTCGGCGGCGCGGATGATCGGTGCGTAGCCGGTGCAGCGGCAAAGGTTGCCCGCCAGCAGATCGTCGTGATCGCGGCGTCCATTGAGATGACCCGCGGCCATCGAGGCGATGAAGCCTGGCGTGCAGAAACCGCATTGCGAGCCGTGATGGTCGACCATTGCCTGCTGAACTGGATGCAATTCGCCCTTCGGCCCCGCGACGCCCTCGACGGTGCGCAGCGCGTGCCCGTGCAGATGGGGCATCATCATCAGGCATGCATTGAGCGGTTTGGCCCCGTCGGCGTCGGTCACGATGACCGAACAGGCCCCGCAATCGCCTTCGTTGCAGCCCTCCTTGGTGCCGGTCAGGCCTTCGGCGCGCAGCCAGTCGAGCACAGATTGCGTCGGATCGGTAATCGCCACCGTCCGGGTTTCTCCATTGAGAAGAAACGTGATCTCCATAAGAAAAATCCGCCGCCTTACCAGTCGTCCCTGCGGTCCCCCTCGATGCGGCGTAGAACGGGACCTGCCCAGCAAAGCCGATGCGGACGGGCTTTGGCAAGGGATTCTCGATCATGCGCTGCTCGAATCTTGATCCGACGATCAAGATTTGGGCGTCGAGCGACGCCGAACGGTCGAACGCGAAGCGTCTGGAGGACGCGGCGAGAGGCTGGCGCGGGGCGACACGACCGGCTAAATCTGGTGGCATGACCAGCCCCCGATTCATTCATCTGCGCGTCCATACCGAGTATTCCCTGCTCGAAGGCGCCGTGCCCGCGAAGAAACTCGTGAAGATGTGCGAGTCGGCGGGGATGCCCGCCGTCGCCGTGACCGACACGAACAACATGTTCGCGGCGCTCGAGTTTTCCGTGACCGCGACGGGGGCGGGGCTGCAGCCGATCGTCGGTTGTCAGGTATCGCTCGAATTCGATCCCGCCAAGCCGGGCGAGCGTCCGCGCCTGCCTGCACCGATCGTTCTGCTGGCCCAGACCGAGCGCGGCTACGAGAACCTGATGAAGCTGAACTCGTGCCTCTATCTCGACAAGCACGGGGCGCAGATTCAGGTCACTCTGGAGGAGCTGGAGCGCCATTCCGAGGGGCTGATCTGTCTCTCTGGCGGTCCCGACGGTCCGGTTGGACGGCTGATCCGGAACGGCGCGAAGGACCGCGCCAAGGCGCTTCTGCAACAGCTCGCCGGCATCTACCCGAACCGGCTCTATGTCGAATTACAGCGCCACCCGGGCGAGGGCGGCACGCTGACCGAGGCCGAGATCGCGACCGAGCGGCCGTTCGTCGAATGGGCCTACGAGCTGGGTCTGCCGCTGGTCGCGACCAACGACGTCTATTTCCCGAAGCCCGAGATTTACGAGGCCCATGACGCGATGATCTGTATCGCGGAGGGCGCCTATGTCGATCAGATCGAGCCGCGCCGCCGTCTGACCCCGCAGCATTATTTCAAGTCTGAAGGCGAGATGGTCGCGCTCTTCGCCGATCTGCCCGAGGCGGTGGAGAACACAGTCGAGATCGCGAAACGCTGCGCCTTCTCGACCTACAAGCGGGCACCGATCCTGCCGAAATTCGCCGATGACGAGGTCGAGGAACTGCGGCGTCAGGCGTGGGACGGGTTGCGCAACCGCCTCGACGTGATCCCGCATGCAGCGCCGGTCGAGGATTACGAGGCGCGGCTGAAATTCGAACTCGACATCATCGAGCAGATGGGCTTCCCGGGCTACTTCCTGATCGTTGCCGACTTCATCAAATGGGCCAAGGATCACGACATTCCGGTCGGGCCGGGGCGCGGCTCGGGTGCAGGTTCGCTGGTCGCCTACGCTCTTACCATCACCGACCTTGATCCGCTGCGCTATTCGCTGCTGTTCGAACGCTTCCTCAACCCGGAACGTGTTTCGATGCCGGACTTCGACATCGACTTCTGCATGGATCGCCGCGAGGAGGTGATCCAATACGTGCAGAAGAAATACGGGCGCGAGAAGGTGGGCCAGATCATCACCTTCGGTGCGCTTCTGTCGAAGGCCGCCGTGCGCGACGTGGGGCGCGTGTTGCAGATGTCCTACGGCCAGGTCGACAAGCTGTCGAAGCTGATCCCGGTCGAAGGCGTTAAGCCCGTCAGCATCGAAAAGGCGCTGGCCGACGAGCCGCGTCTGCGCGAGGCGGCCCGCAACGAAGAGGTCGTGGCGCGGCTTCTCGATTACGCGAAGGCGATCGAAGGCCTGCTGCGCAATGCCTCGACCCACGCGGCGGGCGTCGTGATCGGCGACCGTCCGATCGACGAGCTGGTGCCGCTCTATCAGGATCCGCGCTCGGACATGCCCGCGACCCAGTTCAACATGAAATGGGTCGAGCAGGCGGGTCTGGTGAAGTTCGACTTCCTCGGCCTGAAGACACTGACGGTGATCCGCTCGGCGATGGAACTGATTTTCAAATCCGGCCGGCCGCTGCATGTCGATGCCGCCGGCAACCAGCTTTACGAACCCGCCGAGGGCGCGGAAAATCACATCAACGCGATCCCGCTGGATGATCCGAAGACCTACAAGCTTTACGCGGACGCGAAGACTGTCGCGGTGTTCCAGGTGGAATCGGAGGGCATGAAATCGGCGCTGCGCCAGATGAAGCCTACCTGTATCGAGGACATCGTGGCGCTGGTGGCGCTCTATCGCCCTGGTCCGATGGAGAACATCCCGGTCTATTGCGAGGTGAAGAACGGTCTGCGCGAGATCACTTCGGTGCATCCGACCATCGACCATATCCTCGAAGAGACGCAGGGCATCATCGTCTATCAGGAGCAGGTGATGCAGATCGCGCAGGTCATGGCGGGTTACTCGCTTGGCGGCGCGGACCTTCTCCGTCGCGCGATGGGTAAGAAGATCAAGGAGGCGATGGACGCCGAGCGTCCGAAATTCGAGGCGGGCGCGGCCAAGAACGGGGTCGACAAGAAAAAGGCCTCCGAGGTGTTCGACCTACTGGAGAAATTCGCCAACTACGGCTTCAACAAATCCCACGCAGCGGCTTATGCGGTGGTGTCCTATTACACCGGCTGGCTGAAGGCGAACCACGCGGTCGAGTTCATGGGCGGCGTGATGAACTGCGATATTCATCTGACCGACAAGCTCGCGATCTATGCCGACGAGGTGCAGAAGAAGCTAGGGATCGAGATCATTCCGCCTTGCGTGAACCGTTCGCTCTCGACCTTCGACGTGGTCGATCAGAAGCTGGTCTACGCGCTGGGCGCGCTGAAGAATGTGGGCGTGGACGCGATGCAGATGATCGTCGCCGCGCGCGGCGACGAGCCGTTCAAGGATCTGTTCGATTTCGCGCGGCGTGTCGACATGAAGCGCGTCGGTAAACGCCCTCTCGAGATGCTGGCGCGGGCCGGGGCTTTCGATCTGCTCGATCCGAACCGCAAGCGCGTCTTCGAGTCGCTGGAATCGCTGATGGCGTGGTCGGGCGCGGTGATCGAGGCGCGCGAGTCGGCGCAGGTGTCGCTGTTCGGCGAGGCGGGCGACGATCTGCCGCCGCCGCGTCTGGCCGATACCGACGACTGGCTGCCGGGCGAGCGTCTGGCCGAGGAACACAAAGCCATCGGCTTCTACCTCTCGGGCCACCCGATCGAGGATTACCTGCCTGCGCTCAAGCGCAAGAAGGTGCTGAGCTGGGAAGAGGTGCAACAAAAGGCCGTGGGCGGTCCCTTCGTCACCAAGATCGCGGGCGAGGTCGCCTCGGTGCGCGAGAAGAAATCCGCCAAGGGCAACCGTTTCGCCTTCGTCGCGCTGTCGGATGCCTCGGGCCCCTACGAGGTGGCTTTCTGGTCGGAGGCGCTGGAAGCTTGCCGCGACGTGCTGGAAACCGGTAACCTTCTGGTGCTGACCGTGAAGGTCGAGGTGGATGGCGAGTCGGTGCGCATGGTCGCCAACGCGGCGCAGACCGTGGACAAGGCGACGGCGGACGCGGGCTCCTCCGGGCTGCTGGTGCATGTCGACGACAATGATGCGGTCGCCTCGGTGGCGAGCCTCGTCGAGCGGGTCGCCCGCGAAGGGAAGGTCCATTCGCGCGGGCCGATCAGCTTCATGGTCTATGACAACGAGCGCGGCTGCCGCTACCAGATCACCGCGATGCCTGAGGCGCCGGTCAATGCGCAGGTGAAAGGAGCGCTGCGCAGCCTGCGCGGGGTCAGCGAGGTCGAAGAGGTCTGAGCCTCACAGGCTGCGCGCCACCCATGCCAGCCGCAGCGTGATCGCGGCGGCCAGGGCGGTGGCGAACTCGCCCCAGCGCAACAGTGCCACGCCGCGCAGCAGATCGGGCTCGTTGATCCCGTCGCGCACCGCACCGGAGATCATGCCCATCTCCAGCCACGCGGCCGCACCCAGCAGCCCTGTTGCGAGGAAACTCAACGAAACCAGAAACATCGTCTGCCGATGGGCGCGCGTCTGCCAGATCAGCGCGCTCATCAGCGGCACGGCGAAGAAGACCTGCATCGCGAGGATGCCGCTTCCCTGCCACAGCTCGAACCGATCGATCGCCGAACGGAGGTCGATGCCCGGGGGCCAGACCAGCAAAGCGGTGTAGATGAGCGCCTGCGCACTCACGAAAACACCGTTTAGCCCCCAGAGCGCCGCGTCCATTACCAGTGCGGTGGTTTCTGATCGGCCAGAGGGATAGAGCCGCCGCTGTCATATTCGCGCTCGGCCTCGCGCTCCATCAGCAGGCCCAGATGCCGCTCCAGCCGTTCGATCTGACGGGCCTGCGCGACGATGACATCGGACAACTCGTCCACCGTTTGCGTCAGATAGGCGATCTGTTCTTCCGCCCGTTCGAGCCGTTCCTGCATCTGCCGTTCCTATTGCTTGCCGGGGCCTGCCCCTTGGGCTACACCCTCGCGCGAGATAAGATCAGGTGCAAGCCGATGGCGAAACAGAAAAAGCAGCCCCGTCCCAAGGCCGAGACCCCGAAGGGCTTCCGCGACTATTTCGGCACGGAGGTGACCGAGCGCGCCGATATGCTGGCGAAGATCGCAGAGGTCTATCGCACGCATGGCTTCGAGGCGCTGGAAACCTCGGCCATCGAGACGGTCGAGGCACTGGGCAAATATCTCCCCGATGTGGACCGCCCGAATGCGGGGGTCTTCGCCTGGCAGGAGGAAGACGACGGCAAGTGGCTGGCGCTGCGCTACGACATGACGGCGCCGCTGGCCCGCGTCGCGGCGCAATACCGCAACGATCTGCCGACGCCCTATCGTCGCTTCACGATGGGGCCCGTCTGGCGCAACGAGAAGCCCGGCCCGGGCCGGTTCCGCCAGTTCTATCAATGCGATGCCGATACCGTGGGTGCGCCGTCCGTGGCCGCCGATGCAGAGATTTGCGGGATGCTTTCGGATGCGCTGGAAGCCGTCGGCATTCCGCGCGGCGATTACGTCGTGCGGGTGAACAACCGCAAGGTTCTGAACGGCGTGATGGAAGTGGCGGGCGTTCTCGACCCCGCCGATCCGGCCAAGTTCGAGGAAGAGCGCGGCATCGTTCTGCGGGCCATCGACAAGTTCGACAAGTTCGGCGAGGAGGGCGTGCGCCTTCTGATGGGCGAGGGGCGTCTGGACGACTCCGGCGACTTCACCAAGGGTGCGGGGCTGTCCGAAGCACAGGCCGATACGGTCATGGGCTTCATGGAGGCCAAGCGCGAAGACAACGCCACCACCGTCGCGCGGCTGCGCGAGCTGGTCGAAGGCTCTGCGCTGGGTGCGGAAGGCGTGGATGAGCTGGAGCAGATCGCGTCGCTTCTCGACGCGCAGGGCTACGGTCCCGACCGCATCGTGATCGATCCGTCGGTTGTGCGGGGGCTGGGCTATTATACCGGCCCGGTTTTCGAAGCCGAACTGACCTTCGAGATCACCGACGAAAAGGGCCGACCGCGGCAATTCGGCTCGGTCGCAGGTGGCGGGCGCTATGACGATCTGGTCAAGCGCTTCACCGGTCAGGTCGTTCCTGCCACCGGCGTCTCGATCGGCGTCGACCGCCTTCTGGCCGCGCTCCGCGCCAAGGGTCGCATCGGCGGCTCTGCTCAGGGCCCGGTCGTCGTGACCGTGATGGATCGCGACCGGATGGCAGAATACATGGCGCTGGCGTCGACGCTGCGCGGGGCAGGGCTGCGCGCCGAGGTCTATCTGGGCAACCCGAAGAACTTCGGCAACCAGTTGAAATATGCCGATAAACGCGAAAGCCCGGTGGCGATCATCCAAGGCTCGGACGAGGCCGAACGCGGCGTCGTCCAAATCAAGGATCTGATCCTCGGCGCGAAGATCGCGCAGGACGCGACGGTTGAAGAATGGAAATCCCAACCGGCGCAATTCGAGGTTCCGACCGGGGAAATGGTCGCAAAAGTGCAAGAAATCCTTGCGCGCTACGAGGCCGAGTGATGGCGGACAAGGCGCAAGCGCGGGCACAGGCAGGCCGTCTGCTGGAGCAATTCCTCAAAGCGGGTGCGGTCGAGGTCACGCCCGATATCCTGCAGCCCGCCGAGGCGCTTCTCGACCTTTACGGCGAGGATATCCGCGCCCGCGCCTATGTCACCGCCGACCCGCTGCGCGGCGAGATGATGTTGCGCCCGGATTTCACCGTACCGGTCGTGCAGGAGCATATGGCCAATGGCGCCGAGCCTGCGCGCTACGCCTATGCGGGCGAGGTGTTCCGCCGTCAGGATCATCGCGGCGCCGCGCGCGCCAATGAGTATTTTCAGGCCGGGTTCGAAATCTTCGACCGCGCCGACCCCGATGCCGCAGATGCAGAAGTCTTCGCGCTGTTCTCGGATATGCTCGCGAAGCTGAACCTGTCCGCCACGATCGGGGATATGGGGCTGCTGCGCGCCGCCGTCGACGGGCTGGACACGATGCCCGAGCGCAAGGCCGCGCTCGCCCGCCATATCTGGCGGCCCAAGCGGTTCCAGCATCTGCTCGCGCGTTATTCGGGTCAGGTCGAGGTGCCCAAAGCCCGCGCCGATCTGCTGAGCGGCCAACGCTCCGGCGCGCCGTGGATCGGGCTGCGCTCGCGCGAAGAGATGGAGGCGCGGATCGCCACGCTCGCCGCCGATGCCGCTGCTGCGCCGATCCCGACCGACGCGGTCGCCGCGATGGGCAAGCTCGCCGAGCTGCGCTGTGCTGCGGATCAGGCGCCTGCCGCGCTGCGCGCTCTCGGCATCCAAGCGATCGAACCCGCCATCGCGCGGCTCGAAAAACGGCTCGACGCGCTTGCCACCCGCGGCATCGACCTCGCTGCGATCAATTTCGACGCGAGCCACGGTCGCTCGACCATGGAATACTACGACGGCTTCGTCTTTACCTTCACCGCCGCCGATCCGGCACTTCCGCCGGTCGCCTCCGGAGGACGCTACGACGCGCTGACCAGGCAATTGGGGCAGGGGCGCGAAATCCCCGCCGTGGGCGGCGTGATCCGTGCAGGGTTGATGGCCGATCTGGAGGCGCAAGCATGATCAAACTCGGCGTGCCCTCCAAAGGGCGTCTGATGGAGAAGACCTTCGACTGGTTCGCGGAGCGCGGCATCACGCTAAAGCGCACCGGGTCCGAGCGTGAATATGCCGGCGCGGTCGAAGGGGCGGACGGCGTGCAACTCGTGCTCCTGTCGGCCGGAGAGATTCCGCGCGAACTGGCGGCGGGGCGTATCCATCTGGGCGTCACCGGCTCCGATCTCGTGCGCGAGAAGCTCGCCGATTGGGAAAGCCAGGTCGCCGATCTCGCGCCGATGGGCTTCGGCCATGCTGATCTGATCATTGCGGTGCCGGACTGCTGGTCGGACGTGGACAGCCTCGAAGACCTCGACGCCGCCGCCCACCGCTTCCGCGCCACCCACGGCTTCCGCCTGCGGATCGCCACCAAATATCACCGGCTGGTGCGTGAATTCCTGACCCGCGAAGGCGTAGCCGACTGGCAGCTTGTCGACAGCCAAGGCGCGACCGAGGGGACCATCGCGAACCTCACTGCCGAGGCCGTGGCCGACATCACCTCCAGCGGTGAGACGCTGCGCGCGAACCACCTGAAGATCCTCTCAGACGGGTTGATCCACCAGTCTCAGGCGACGCTGTTCGCATCGCGCGCCGCCGACTGGTCTGGCAAGGAAACCCGCCTCGCGAATCTCGCGAAGCAGATCGGTCTCGACGCGCCCGCGCTCTGATCTTCTTCTTGGCGTAAATATACCGGGGGATGAGGCGGGATCAGCAAGGACGCCCTGTCGAACGTCCGAAGCGCACGCGAAGGGCACGAGAGCGGTGCAGCGCCCCCTGCGCTCAATAGCCGCGCGAGCGATCCACGAGATAGAGGAACGGCTCGCCCGCCTCGCCCCTCCGGATATTTTCGGCAATCACCTCGGAGGCGGTCTCGGCCCGGCTCTCGGCGGCGATATGGGGCGTCACCGTCACCTGCGGATGCGCCCAATAGGGGTGCTCGGGGGGCAGGGGCTCGACACGGAACACATCGAGCGTCGCGTGGCCGATCTGGCCGCGGTCCAGCGCCGCTAGCAGCGCGTCATCGTCGATCAGCGTCCCGCGGCCCGGATTGACGAGCCGTGCGCCTTTCGGCATCTGCGCCAGCGTGTCCGCGTTCAGAAGGTTGGTGGTTTCGGGCGTGTCGGGCAGGATCGAGACGAGAATCTCGGCGCGCGACAGCGCCTCCGCTAGCCCATCGTCGCCGCTCAGGCAGGTTATCCCGGGGATGTCCTTCTGCGTCCGGCTCCAGCCCGTGACGGCAAAGCCCAGCCCCGCCAGCGCTTCGGCGCAGGCTTTGCCCAACGCTCCCAAACCCAGCATCACCACCGAGCGGTCGCGCGCCAAGGGCGGCACGCCGTCGTCATGACGCCAGACGCCGTCCTGCTGGGCCAGTGTCGCGTCAATTCCGAGGTGATAGCGCAGCACATGGCCGGTCACGTACTCGACCATGCCGCGCTCCAGCCCCGCATCCACCATCCGACACAGCGGCTGGGTCAGGGTGTCGTTGCCCACGACACGCTCCACCCCGGCCCAGAGATTCAGTACGGCTTTCGCGCCGGTATAGGCGGTGAAATCCTGCACCGGGCCTTGCGGTGAATAGACGACATAGTCGATCTGAGCCGGGTCGCTCTCGCCGGGCTGCACGATCTGCGCCTCGACGCCGGTCGCGGCGATCGCCTCGGTCAGCGGGGTTTCGTAACGGCCCCAGTTCTCGGGCTTGTCGGCGAAAAGGACGCGGATCATCTTTGCCTCGGTCTATGGATATGGGCGCTTTGCACCAACCCGAAGGCGGCAAGCAGGATCATCATCGCGGTGCCGCCGTAACTCACCAGTGGCAGGGGCACGCCCACGACGGGCATCAGCCCCATCACCATCGCCATGTTGATCGCGAAGAAGAAGAAGAACGTCCCCGCGACCCCGAAACTGAGGAGTGAGGCGAAGCGGTCCTTCGTGGCCATCGCGGTATAGAGGGCGAAGCCGATGATCCCGGTGTAAAGCATCAGCAAGCCGAAGGCGCCGACGAAGCCGAACTCCTCGGCGAGTGTGGTGAAGATGAAGTCGGTGTGCTTCTCCGGCAGGAAGTTCAGCCGCGATTGCGTGCCCTGCATGAAGCCGCGCCCCGACCAGCCACCCGAGCCGAGCGCGATCTGCGCCTGCATGATGTTGTAGCCCGCGCCAAGCGGGTCCGAGCCAGGATCGAGGAAGGTGTCGATGCGCTTGTATTGGTAGTCGTGCAGTAGCTGGTATTCCGTGCCCCGGCTTTCCATCACGCCGAAGACCAACCCCACGACCAGCGCGATTACGGTGCCGAAATACCAAAACGACACCCCGGCCGCGAACATCACGAAAGCGCCGCCAAGCACCAGCATGACAGCGGTGCCGAGGTCGGGCTGGGCCAGCACGAGGAAGGTGGGCGCGAGAATGATCACCGCCGGGATGAAGACCCAGAGCGGCCGCGAGACCTTCTCGACAGGCAGCCAATCGTAATAGGCGGCGAGGAGCATCACGAGGGTGATCTTCATCAACTCGGAAGGCTGGATGCGCAGCGGGCCGATCTCCAGCCAGCGCTGCGCGCCCATACCGATTGCGCCGAAGAATTCCACCGCAACCAGCAACAGAAGCGCCACGAAATAGGCCAAGGCCGAGACGTTGCGCCAGAACCATACTGGAACGAAGGCCACGGTGAACATCGCGATCATGCCGAGCGCGAAACGCTTCATCTGCGGTTCGGCCCAGGTGTGGATATTGCCACCCGCAACTGAGTAGAGCATCAGGAAGCCGGCGCAGGCGACCGCCGTCAGCAGGATCACGAGCGGCCAGTTCAGGTAGAAGATCTTGCGCCAGCCGACCGGGACGGTCTTGAGGTTGCTCTCGAGATAACTCATGCGCGCGATCGCTCCTGCGGCTTCTGCACGGTGTCGGGATCGACGAGATCGAGCGTTTCGTTCAGCTCCTTGGCCTTCGCGCGGGCGAAGGACGGATAGGCATCGTCCGGGGGCAGGCCGCCCGCCAGCGCGAACAGCAACACGTCGCGCGCGATCGGGGCTGCTGCCGTCGAACCGCCCGAGCCGTGTTCCACCACGACCGAGACGGCGTAGCGCGGATTGTCGACGGGGGCGAAGGCCACGAAGAGCGCGTGGTCGCGGCGGTTCCACGGCAGTTGGTCGTTGCGGATCACGCCACGGGCGCGCTCGGCCTTGGTGATGTTGCGGACCTGGGAGGTGCCGGTCTTGCCCGCCATCTTCCATTCCTTCATCGCGATGCGCGACCCGCGCGCGGTGCCGCGCGAGGAGTTCACCACTGCGGTCATGCCTTTGCGCACGCTGTCGAGATAGGCTTTCTCAACGCCGAGATCGTCGGTGACGCGGATCGGTTGCTCCACCCCGTCACGGGCGCGGATCAGGCGCGGCTCTACCTTCCGACCCGAGGCGATGCGCGCCGCCATTATCGCGAGATGCATCGGCGAGGCCAGAACATAGCCCTGACCGATCGCCGCGTTCGCGGTGTCGCCGATCAGCCAGTCCTTGCCGTAGCGCTCCTGCTTCCATTCCTTGGTCGGGGCCACGCCCTCTTTCACCGCGGACATCGGCAGGTCGGGCCGGACGCCCACGCCCAGGCGCTTGGCCATGTCGCTCATCTTGTCGATGCCGACGCGCTGCGAAAGCTCGTAGTAATAGACGTCGCAGGACTGCTCCATGCTCTTGGTCATGTTCACATGGCCGTGGCCGGCGCCCTTCCAGCAGTGGAAGCGGCGGCCCGCGATCTCGACATAGCCGGGGCACCAGATGGTTTCCTCCGGCGTCACCAGCCCTGCCTCGAGCGCGGCAAGTGCGGTGACCATCTTGTAGGTCGAGCCCGGAGGGTAGAGACCTTGGACGGTCTTGTCGGCGAGCGGCCGATGGTCGTCCTGCGTGAGGCGCTGGTAATCTGCGACGGAGATGCCGCGCACGAAGAGGTTGGGATCGAAGCTGGGCGCGGAGGCGCAGGCCAGCACGTCGCCATTGGTCACATCCATCACCACGGTCGCGGCGGATTCGTTCTCCAACCGCTGCAGCGCGTAGTTCTGCAGTCGATAGTCGAGCGTCAGTTGCAGATTCTCGCCCGGCTTGCCGGGCTCGCGCGAGAGTTCGCGCATCTCGCGCCCGGCGGAGTTCACCTCGACGCGGCGCTGGCCGGCCTGACCGCGTAGAACGCTTTCCTCTTTCGACTCGATGCCGGTCTTGCCGAGCTGGAATTTCGGGATCAGCAGCAGCGGATCGGGGTCTTCCATCTTGCTCAGATCGTAATCCGAGACCGGGCCGACATAGCCGATCACATGGCCAAAATCCTCGCGGCGCGGATAGAGGCGCGACAGGCCGACATCGGGGCTGACACCGGGCAGCGAGGGGCCGTTCACCGCGACGCGCGAGAACTCGTCCCATGTCAGGCGGTCGGCCACCGTGACCGGCGTCGTCGGCGGGCGGCGGCGGATATCGTGCAGGATGTCTTTCGTATCGCCATCGGTAATCGGGATCAGACGGCGCAGCGCAGCGAGCGTCGCATCGACGTCGTCTGTATCCTCGCGCGTGATCGTGACGCGGTAATTCTGCTCGTTGCCCGCCAGAAGCACACCGTTGCGGTCGAAGATCAGCCCGCGCGCGGGCGGGATCAGCCGGATTTTCACCGAGTTGCCCTCGGCCAGCAGCCGGTATTGCTTGGCGTCTTCGAGCTGCATCTTGCGCATCCGCGCCGCCAGCACGGCCACGACCGCCGCCTGCGCGCCGCCCAAGAGCAAGCCGCGTCGCGTGATGCGGCGGGTGCTGACTTCGGTCTCTTTCGGGGATCGTCTCATTCTGGGCCCCCTCACATTCGATGTCCGTAGGCGTCGACCTCGCCCGGCGCCGCGCGGCGCAGGCCGAAGGCCACGCGCGACACCAGCACAACCACCGGATAGGCGGCCAGCGTCACCAGCATCTGGAACAGCTCCAGCCCGAGGCTTGGCTGATCGACCATCGTGACAAGCAGGACGATGCGCTTCACCGACACCATAGCGAGCAGCACGCCCGCGACCAACGCCCATTCCAGCGCGAAGGGCAGATCGCGCAGGCTTTGTTCGCGGCGGCGCAGGAATTCGGTCGCGCCGAGGACGATCAGCGTCCAAAGTCCGATGGGCCGCCAGAACATGATGTCTTCAAGCAGAAAAACCAGAACGATCAGCAGGGCCGGGGCGTATTCGGGACGCCGCAGCACCCAGGCCAGCGTCAGCGCCAAGGTCAGGTCGGGGCCCGGCAGGCCGCCCGGCGAATGGTCGACCGGCATCAGGCGCACGAAGATCAGTACGAGGCCGATCACGACGAAAAGCGTGCGGTAGCTGACGCGGCGGCGGGTGATGGGGTCGATCATTGGCTGCCCCCGTTTCCGCCCTCCGACCCACCATCGGGTTCGAGTGCGCCCGCGGCGGCCTCGGCGCGCGCCTTCTCGGCCGCTTCCTGTTCGATGACTTTCGGGTCGGGCGCGATCAGCCCGCCCGCGTTCTCGATCCGCTCGGCCGGGTGCGAGCGCAACACGCGCAGGAAATCGAGCCGTTCGTAATCGGCGGCGAGGCGCACGCGCAGCCGCTTGTCGCGGCCCTGGAAAACCTGACCGACCAGCAGCCCCGCCGGGAAGACCCCGCCATCGCCCGAGGAGATCACGCGGTCGCCCGGGCGCACGCGGTCGGGATGTTCGAGGAAATCCACGAACGGGTAGGGGGAGTTGTCGCCCGCAAGGATCGCGTTCTGCCCCGAGGCCGGGATCGTAACCGGGATGCGGCTCGAGGCGTCGGTCAGCAGCAGCACCCGCGAGGTCGAGGAGCCCACGCCCGAGATTCGCCCCACGAGGCCCAGCCCATCCATCGTGGCCCAGCCATCAACAATGCCGTCGCGCTTGCCGACATTCAGCAGCACCGATTTCCGGAACGGCGAGCCGCTATCGGCCAGCACACGCCCCGACACAGAGGTGAGTTTCGGGTCGAGCCGCACCTTGTTCTGGGCAAGCAGCTTGGCGTTCTGCTGCTCCAGCTGAACGGCGGCTTCCTTCCACGCCTTCATCTGTTGCAGCTCGCGGCGCAACTCCTGGTTCTGCTCGTAGATGCGGGAATAGGACTGGAAGCCCTCGACCATGTCGGTGAGCTTGGTGACCGGGGCCATCACCCAATCGAAGCTGGGCACGAAGCGATCCACGAGGGCAGAGCGGAACCGCTCCATCCGCGGGCTGTCGATGCGCCAGACCAGGAAGAGAGCCAGTAGCACGACGACAAGAACCGCAACGCCCAGTCGGCGCAGCGGTCCGATATAGTCCTGATCGTCGCGATTTCTGGCCAAATCCGTCTCCGGTCAGATCACTGGCCGGGCGTGGTGCAATCCCGGGCCCGGCTCAGCTGTCGTAGTCAATGACGTGGCGAAGCTGCTTTTCATATTCAAGCGCCTTGCCGGTGCCGAGCGCAACACAGTTGAGCGACTGGTCGGCGATCGAAATCGAAAGGCCGGTCTGCTCGCGCAGCGCCAGATCGAGTTCGCCCAGAAGCGCACCGCCCCCCGTCAGCATCACGCCACGGTCGACGATGTCGGCGGCGAGGTCCGGCGGGGTGGTTTCGAGCGCCTGCATCACCGCGTCGCAAATCGACTGGACCGGCTCGGACAGCGCCTCGGCGACCTGGGCCTGCGTGATCTCGGTTTCCTTCGGCACGCCGTTCAACAAGTCGCGGCCGCGCACGTGAAGGCTCATCCCGCGCCCGTCATCGGGCATCCGCGCGGTACCGATCGTGGTCTTGATCCGCTCGGCGGTGGATTCGCCCACAAGAAGGTTCTGGTTGCGGCGCAGGTAGGAGATGATCGCCTCGTCCATACGGTCGCCGCCCACGCGCACCGAGCGCGCATAGACGATGTCGCCCAGCGAAAGGACCGCGACCTCGGTCGTGCCGCCGCCGATATCGACCACCATCGAACCCGTGGGGTCGGTGATCGGCATGCCCGCACCGATGGCGGCCGCGATCGGCTCTGCAATCAGGCCGGCGCGGCGCGCACCTGCCGAGAGAACCGACTGACGGATCGCGCGCTTCTCCACCGGGGTGGCGCCATGCGGAACGCAGACGATGATCTTCGGCTTCGAGAAGGTCGAGCGCTTGTGCACCTTGCGGATGAAATGCTTGATCATTTCCTCGGCGCTGTCGAAATCCGCGATGACGCCGTCGCGCATCGGGCGGATCGCCTCGATAGAGCCGGGGGTCCGGCCGAGCATCAGCTTGGCGTCTTCACCGACCGCCAGCACCTGCTTCTTGCCGTCCTTGACGTGATAGGCGACCACCGAGGGCTCGTTCAGCACGATCCCTTTGCCTTTGACATAGACCAGCGTGTTCGCCGTCCCGAGGTCGATCGCCATGTCCGAGGAGAAGATCCCACCAACCATATTACGCCTGTCCCATCCCAAATTTCTTAGAAATACCGCGACTCGCGCCAAGCCACGGCCCGCGCCTCGTATAGTCAAAGCGGCCCTTACGGGGAAGCGGATTTGCGCCGTAGGCGAAGCCCCCTTGCGGTTATCCGCTGAGGCAAGGCCAAGCGATTGACCTTTTTCAACATTTCGGGCGGATTTCCCCGCGGAAATGCGCTTGAAATTGCAGATATACGATGCGTCACGAAATCGTGCTGAAAAC
Source organism: Thioclava sp. IC9 (assembly GCF_002213225.1). NCBI lineage: Bacteria > Pseudomonadati > Pseudomonadota > Alphaproteobacteria > Rhodobacterales > Paracoccaceae > Thioclava > Thioclava sp. IC9. The sequence goes on along the minus strand of NZ_NBNX01000003.1, from coordinate 129,527 downwards.
GGGAAAATCGCGCCGGGTCGACATGAAAACGGGCAGCCGTTCTCGGGCTGCCCGAAAGCTGTGCAACTGGCGGTGGGCTCAGAGCTTGTAGCTCACCGTTTTCACGTCCGCGTCGGGCGCGGTTTTCTGGCTGCGGAAGCGCAGGCGGTTGAGTGCGCCGACATAGGCCTTCACGCTCGCGAGGATCGTGTCGGTGTCCGACGCGGCCCCGGTGCCGATCCGCCCATCTTCCTCGAGGCGCACCGAAACGGTCGCCTGCGCGTCGGTGCCTTCGGTGACCGCGTGCACCTGATATAGCTTTAGCTTGGCTTGCGTCGGGTAGATTTCCTTGACGCAGTTGAAGACCGCGTCGACCGGGCCGTCGCCCTGGCACTTGCTGGATTTCTCCTCACCATCGACGAGCATCTTCAGCTCGGCTTCCTGACCGTCCGAGCCACAGACCACGCGCAGCCATTTGACCTGCAGGTAGTCGTCGGCGGTGTTCGCGGCGCTGTCGGTCATCAGCGCGATCAGGTCCTCGTCGTAGATTTCCTTCTTGCGGTCGGCCAGCGCCTTGAAGCGGACGAAGACGTCCTTGAGCTGGTTATCGCCCAGCTCGTAGCCGAGATCCTTGAGCTTGGCGCGCAGCGCGGCGCGGCCCGAATGCTTGCCCATCGCGATATTCGCCTCGTTGAGGCCGATATCGGCGGGCTTCATGATCTCGAAGGTTTCGACATTCTTCAGCACGCCATCCTGGTGGATGCCGCTTTCGTGCAGGAAGGCGTTCTTGCCGACGATCGCCTTGTTGAACTGCACCGGGAAGCCTGACACCTGCGCCACGCGGCGCGAGATGTTCATGATCTTCGTCGTGTCTATATGGGTCTGGTAGGGCATGATGTCCTGACGAACCTTCATCGCCATCACCACCTCTTCGAGCGCGGTGTTGCCCGCGCGCTCACCCAGACCGTTTATCGTGCATTCGATCTGGCGCGCGCCTGCATCGACCGCGGCCAGCGCGTTCGCCGTCGCCATGCCCAGATCGTTGTGGCAGTGCGTCGCGAAGATGATCTCGTCGGCGCCCGGCACGCGCTCGAGCAGCATCCGGATCAGGTCGGCGGATTCGACCGGCGCGGTATAGCCCACCGTGTCGGGGATGTTGATCGTGGTGGCGCCCGCCTTGATCGCGATTTCGACGACGCGGCAGAGATAGTCATGCTCGGTCCGGGTCGCGTCCATCGGCGACCACTGCACGTTGTCGCACAGGTTGCGCGCGTGGCTGACGGTCTCGTGGATCACGTCGGCCATCTCGTCCATCGTCAGGTTCGGGATCGCGCGGTGCAGCGGCGAGGTGCCGATGAAAGTGTGGATGCGCGGCGATTTCGCGTACTGCACGGCTTCCCAGCAGCGGTCGATATCAGGCAGCCTCGCGCGGGCGAGCCCGCAAATGGTCGAGAACTTGGCGCGTTTCGCTATATCGCTGACGGCTTCGAAATCGCCCTCGGAGGCGATCGGGAAGCCGGCCTCGATGATATCCACGCCCATTTCGTCGAGCAGATCGGCGATTTCGAGCTTCTCGTCATGGGTCATCGTCGCACCCGGCGATTGCTCGCCGTCACGCAGGGTCGTGTCGAAAATCAGAACGCGGTTTTTGTCGATCATGGTCTGGGCCATCTGCTAGTCTCTTTCGTCTTGGCTCTTAGCGTTACTTGGGCCCGAAGGCCAGCATTGCGCGGTGGCTTTCGGGAGTTGTCCGGGCGCTGGCTACCCCTGAGCGTTCGCGCCCGAAGGCACGCTCAGAGGCTGCTAAGAAGAAGGAGACCACGGGGCATCGCGCCTTGGGCGAGCGCCCCGGCTGCGGTGAGTTGAATATGCTTAACCCGTGTCATGAGGGGCACTATAGGCGCCAAGTAATAAATGAAAAGCAAAAAAGGAACCGCTGGAGGCGGGGCCGCGTAGCCTTTGGGCGCATATAACGGAGGCGACAGTGGCAGGTCAGGCAATCGTGATCGGAGATACGGGCGGGATCGGCGCGGCGATCCGGGCGGAGCTGGAGGCGCGCGGCTTCGCGGTGACGGGGCTGTCGCGGTCGCGCGACGCGTTCGATGTCACGGATGAACGCGCGGTCGAGGCGGGGCTGCGCGGGATCGACGAGCCGGTCGATCTGATCTTCGTGGCCTCGGGCGCGCTCGGTACGCCGGAAAAGGCCTTGTCGCGTCTGACCCCCGAGGAATTGCAGAGCCAGTTCGCCGTGAACGCGATGGGTCCGGCGCTGGTCTTGAAACATGCAGCCCGCCTTCTGCCCCGGGACAAGCCCGCACGGTTCGCGGCGCTTTCGGCGCGGGTCGGCTCGATCGGCGATAACGGTTTGGGCGGTTGGTATAGCTATCGGACCTCGAAAGCGGCCCTGAACCAGCTGCTGCATGGCGCGGCGATCGAGCTGGGGCGCTCTCACAAGCAGCTCGTGATCGCGGCGCTGCATCCGGGCACGGTAGACACCCCCTTTACCGCCGATTACCCGCGCGACAAGCTCGCCCCCGAAGACGCCGCGCGCCGGTTGCTGGATGTGTTGGGCGCGCTGACGCCCGCGCAATCGGGCGGCTTTTACGACTACGCAGGCAAGGAGATTCCATGGTAACCCGAAACGCCATCGTCACCGGCGCCGCGCGCGGCATCGGTCGCGCCATCACCGAGGCGCTGCTGGATCGCGGCTGGCAGGTCGCGGCGCTCGATCTGGATATCGGCCCGCTGGAGGCGCGCGAAGGCTTGCAGGCGATCCGCTGTGATTTGGGGAGCGAAGACGATGTTCGGTCTGCGGTCGCCGAGGCCGGGTTCGAGACGCTCGATCTGCTGGTGAACAATGGTGGGCCGGCCGATCCCGAATGCGGACCGTTGGAGGAGCTGACGCTGGAGGCGTGGCACAAGTGGATCGACCCGCATCTGACCGGGACGTTCCTGATGGCGCGCGAGGCGCTGCCCGCCTTGCGCAAAGGGCAGGGGGCAGTGGTCAACATGGCCTCGACGCGCGCGCTGCAATCCGAGCCCGATACCTTCGCCTATGCGGCGGCGAAGGGCGGCGTTACATCACTGACCCATGCGATGGCGGTGAGCCTTGGGCCGGAGGTGCGGGTCAACGCGATCGCGCCCGGCTGGATCAATTCGAGCGGCGAGGCCTTGGGCGAAGCGGATCACGCGCAGCATCCCGTGGGCCGTGTGGGTGAGCCGAGTGACATTGCCGAGGCCGTGCTCTACCTCGCTGATGCGGGCTTCGTGACGGGGCAGGTGCTGGTCGTCGATGGCGGCATGACCCGGAAGATGATCTATGACTAAGCTGATCGCGGTGCTGGGCGATCAGCTGAGCCATGACGGCGCGGCTTTGCGCTGCGGCGACAAGAGCGCGGACGTGGTCGTGATGGCCGAGGTGCGCGAGGAAGCGACCTATACCGGCCATCACAAGCAGAAGCTGGCGCTGACCTTCGCCGCGATGCGCCGCTTCGCCGACGAGTTGGAGCGCGATGGCTGGCAGGTCCGCTACACCAAGCTGACCGATGACGACAACGCGGGCTCGTTGGTTGGCGAATTCGCGCGCCGCGCCGAAGAAGAGGGGGCCGACGAGGTCATCACACTCGCCCCCGGCGAATGGCGCTTGCGTCAGGCCTTCGAGAGCGCGCCGATCAAGATCCGGCAACTGCCCGACGATCGCTTTATCTGCTCTGAAAAGCGCTTCGCGGACTGGGCCGAGGGGCGCAAGGAGCTCCGGATGGAGTGGTTCTACCGCGAGATGCGTCGCGAAACGGGGCTCTTGATGGAAGGTGACGACCCGGCGGGCGGCGAATGGAATTTTGACAAGGAGAACCGCAAGCCCGCCCAGCCCGACCTGTTCCGCGAGCCCGCGCCGACCTTCCGCAATGATGCGCTCGTGCAGGAGGTGCTCGAGATGGTCGAGGCGGAATTTCCCGATAATTTCGGATCGCTCGACGAATTCAACTGGCCGGTCAGTCGCGCGCAGGCCGAACGCTCGCTGGAGCATTTCATCGCCCATAATCTGCACGATTTCGGGACCTATCAGGATGCGATGTTGGCCGAGGACCGGCTGCTGCATCACTCGATCCTGTCGTCGAGCATCAATCTCGGGCTGCTTTCGCCGCTGGAGGTCTGCAAGGCCGCGGAAGAGGCGTACAAGGCGGGGGACGCGCCGATCAATTCGGTGGAAGGGTTCATCCGGCAGATTCTCGGTTGGCGGGAATACATGCGCGGCATTTATTTCCTCGAAGGGCCGGATTACACCTCACGTAACGCGCTCAACCACAAGCGCGATCTGCCGTGGTTCTACTGGTCGGGCGAGACGGAGATGGCCTGCATGAAGGCCGCGATCGGGCAGACCCGCGATCTGGCTTATGCGCATCATATCCAGCGGCTGATGGTCACGGGCAGTTTCGCGCTGCTGGCAGGCATCGACCCGCGCCAAGTGCAGGACTGGTATCTCGCCGTCTATATCGACGCCTATGAATGGGTGGAGGCGCCGAACACGGCGGGGATGAGCCAGTTCGCCGATGGCGGAGTGGTGGCCTCGAAACCTTACATTTCCTCGGGCGCCTATATCGACAAGATGTCCGATTACTGCGGCGGCTGCGCCTATGACGTGAAGGCGAAGGACGGGGAAAAAGCTTGCCCGTTCAACAGCCTTTACTGGCATTTCCTCGACCGGCATCGCGACCGGTTCGAGGGCAATCCGCGCATGGGGCTGGTCTATCGCAACTGGGACAAGCAGAAGACAGAGACCCGTGAGGCCAAACTGAAGACGGCGGAGGCGCTGCTGGAGAAGCTCGACAGGGGCGAGGCCTTGTAGGGCGCTCGGCCCGGTCTCGCGTCCGGATCAGTTTGCAGACGGAGCGGATTGCGCGTCCGGTTCGTTCGCCGGGGCTGGTGGTGTCTCGGCACTGGCATCGGGCGTCGGCTGCGTCGCAGGCGCGCTGGTATCCTGGAGCTTGTCATTCGACCACTCGCCGCTCGCGACGTTCCCGGAGGCGTAGGTCATCGTGCCTTGCCCCTCGCGCTTGCCATTCGCGAAGCTGCCCTCGTAGGTGTCGCCATTGGCATAGGTTGCGCGGCCTTGCCCGTCGATCGCACCGTTGCGCCACTGGCCCTCATAAGTGAACCCGTCGGGCATGGTCAGCTTGCCGGTTCCGTCGCGCTGGCCGTTCTTGAAACCGCCCTCGTAGGTCGTGCCGTCGGCATAGCGCGCGACGCCCTGACCCTCGCGCTGCCCGTTCACCCAATCGCCCTCGTAGCTGTAGCCGTCCGGGTAGGTCATCTTGCCCTTCCCGTCATTGCGCGCGTTCTTGAACTCGCCCTCGTAGACGAGCCCGTTCGCGTAGCGCGCCGTGCCGGTGCCCTGTATGACGCCATGCGCCCAGCCGCCCTCGTAGCTGGAGCCGTCGGGATAGGTGATCTTGCCCTGACCGTCGGGCAGGTCGTTCTTGAAGCTGCCCTCGTAGACCGAGCCGTCGGGGTATTTCACCTTGCCCTGACCTTCGATTCGGCCTTCCTTCCACTGGCCCGTGTATACGTAGCCGTCCTTGCCGTGGAAGGTGCCGGTGCCGTGGCGCTTGTCGAGGAGGAACTCGCCTTCGTAAGTGTCGCCATTGGCATAGGTGACCTTGCCGGTCCCGTGACGCTTGCCGTTGACCATCTGGCCTTCATAGACGTCGCCATTGGGTTGGGTGAGCGTGCCGCGGCCGTTCATCTGGCCGGCCTTCCACTCGCCGACATAGGTCAGCCCGTCCGCCATTGTGAGCGTGCCGATGCCGTCGCGCTGGCCATGCGCCATCTGGCCCTCGTAGGTAGAGCCGTCGGGATAGGTGATCTTGCCCATGCCTTGCTTGACGCCGCCTAGCCAGTCGCCCTCGTAGCGATAGCCGTTCGCGCTCTCGAGCGTGCCCTTGCCGTCATGCATCGCGTTGCGGAACTGGCCCTTATAGACCGAGCCGTTGGCGTAATGCGCGGTGCCGGTGCCGGTGATCTGACCGTTGAGCCAGTCGCCCTCGTAGGTGCCGCCATCGGCGAAGGTGATCTTGCCCTTGCCGTTGGGTTTGCCGTGGTCGAACTGGCCCTCGTAGACCGAGCCGTTGGGGAAGCGCGCGCGGCCCTCGCCCTTGATCTCGCCCATCACCCATTGGCCTTCGTATTCGTAGCCCGAGGGAAGCTTGTAGCTGCCGTAGCCGTCCTGCTTGCCATCGGTGAAGGTGCCCTTGTAGAGGCCGCCGTCGTCGTATTGCTTGGTGATGACCTCTTGCGCCGGCGCGATCTGCGCGGCGCATCCGATCAGAACTGCCAATGTCGCGATGCGAAGCTGCGCGCCTGCCATGGTGCCCCCTGATGGTGCTGCCTGTGCCCCGGTCTCGCGAGCGCGTGGATTCGCGCTCTGCCGGGCTTGGGGAAAGGTTAATTGCGCGGGGGTAGCCTGACAAGCGGGCAGGGCGGTCGTGTCGGGTCCGCGTAAGGGAAGGGGCGGCGAATGCAGGGCAGCCATCCCCTTTTCACCCCATCGTTTTCTGCTAAATGAGGGGGCGATAACAGCCCCGAGGACGCTTATGGCCGATCGTTTCCGCCTCACCATGGCCCAGCTCAACCCCACCGTGGGCGCGCTGGAGGCCAATGCCGATAAGGCCTTCGCCGCATGGCAGGAGGGCAAGCGCGCAGGCGCCGACATGGTCGTGCTACCCGAGATGTTCCTGACCGGCTACCAGACGCAGGACCTGATCGCGAAGCCCGCCTTCGTGCGCGACGCGGTCGCCGCGATGGAGGCGCTGGGCGCGCGGATTTCCGATGGCCCAGCGCTGGGCATCGGCGGGCCCTACTGGACGGAGCAGGGGCAGTATAACGCCTATTGGGTCTGGAAAGACGGCGCGCTGGTCGCGCGGATGCTCAAGCACGATCTGCCGCATCACGGGATTTTCGACGAGTATCGCATCTACGATACCGGCCAGATCTCCGGGCCCTACGCGATCAACGGCGTGCGCATCGGGACGCCGATCTGCGAGGATGCGTGGCATCCGGATGTGGCCGAGACGTTGGCCGAGACCGGGGCCGAGATCCTGATCGTGCCGAACGGTTCGCCCTATCACCGCAACAAGCTCGACGTACGGATGACCCACATGGTCGCGCGCGTGGTCGAGACCGGGCTGCCGCTCGCCTATCTCAACTCGGTCGGCGGACAGGACGATCAGGTCTTCGACGGGGCGAGCTTCGTGCTGAACTGTCACGGCCAGTTGGCCGCGCAATTCGCGCCTTTCGACGAGATCATCGACCATGTCGATTTCGAGCGTGACGGTGAGGGCTGGGCCTGCGTTGCGGGCCGGGACGATCCGCAGCCCTCGGAATGGGAGCAGGACTACCGCGCCATGGTCGAAAGCCTCGGTGATTACCTGCGCAAGTCGGGCTTCTCCAAGGTCGTTCTCGGCCTGTCGGGCGGGATCGACTCCGCGCTGGTCGCGACAATCGCAGCGGACGCGCTGGGGCCGGAGGCCGTGCATTGCGTGATGCTGCCCTCGGAATACACCTCGCAGGGATCGCTCGATCACGCGGCCGATCTGGCGACGCGGCAGGGGATGCGCCTCGACACGGTGCGGATCGACGGGGCGCGCGATGCGGTCTCGGATGCGCTTGCCCATCTGATGGAGGGCACTCAGCCCGACGTGACCGAGGAAAACATCCAGTCGCGCCTGCGCGGTGTGATGCTGATGGCGCTGTCGAACAAGTTCGGCGAGATGCTTCTGACCACCGGCAACAAGTCCGAGATGGCCGTGGGCTATGCGACGATCTACGGCGACATGGCGGGCGGCTACAATCCGATCAAGGATCTCTACAAGACCCGCGTCTTCGAGACCTGCCGCTGGCGCAACGCCAATCACCGCGAATGGATGAAGGGCCCCGAGGGCGAGGTGATCCCGCGCGCGATCATCGACAAGCCGCCCTCCGCGGAACTGCGCCCCGACCAGAAGGACGAGGACAGCCTGCCGCCCTATCCGGTACTGGATGGTATTCTCGAAGGACTGGTGGAGGGCGACGCATCGGTCGCCGATCTCGTTGCCGAAGGCTACGATCGCGACACCGTCAAGAAGGTCGAGCATCTGCTCTATATCTCGGAATGGAAGCGTCACCAGTCCGCGCCTGGCACGCGTCTCTCGAGCAAGGCCTTCTGGCTGGATCGCCGCTACCCGATCGTCAATCGCTGGCGCGACCACCACTGAGGGCCACGGTCGCGCAGCGCCTCAGTGATCGTCAAGCCACGTCAGGCGGGCGACGCGCGGCCGGGTTACGATGAAATTGTCGAACGAGATCGCGTCGTGGAAGCCCACGAAATGCTTGCTCGGGTCTTTGCCGATCGATGCGAGATAGGCCTTGTAGGCCTCGGACAGCTTGAACGGCAGGTCGTAGGCGTAGGAGGTCTCCACGATCAACGCCTGATCGCCCGCGGCGAGGATCGGAATGCGATCCGCTTCCAGGTCGAGCGCCTCCTGCGTGTAGCTTTGCGCCAACCCGGTCGCGTAGGAATCTTCCAGCTGTACCTTTTTCGCGTCGCTGCCTTCGGCAGGATCGTTGCAGGTGTGGCCCAAATCCAGCGGATCGTCCCAGCATCTCACCAACGTCACGCGAATCCAGCTGCGCGACGGGTCATTATTGCCGGTCGTGAAGTCGAACACTTTCTTGATGCCCGCGACGTATTTGGGGCCGATCGGATCGCGCTCGCGCGAGATCAGGTCCGAGACCGTCACATTGGCCCGGGTCGCGGCGCCGCGGATCTTGAATACGTCATAGATTTCGATCGACAGGATCAGCCAGCCCGACAGCATGATGAAGGCCAGAAGCCCCTCGATCGGGATGGAGCCGGTTTCGTCCTTGCGGAAACGGTGGAGCAGATTGCGCAACTTTGGCATCAGCATCGCTCAGGTTCCTCCACTGCCAGCGGTTGAAGCGACCGCCGGTTCGATCACGATCGCGGTCGTTGCAACCAGAGCGTAATCGCCATCCGCGCCGACCGGCGATGCCTTCAGGAAAGCCTGGGCGATGAAGTCTTCCAGCATCATCGGTTTCTCGCGCAAACAGACCCGCACGAGGATCAGTTGATCGGGAATGGCGGCCTCCAGCGTGCCGGCAGGTGGCGGCTTGGTCACGTCCGAGAAATCCTCGCAGCGCACCGGATGGTTGGCGATGGAGGACGTCCAGTCGGTCTTGTCCACCTGAAACATCTCGACGGAAACCCGATTCATGCAGGTGCTGCCGAAGAAGCCTGCCTGTTTGCAGATTTCATGGCGCAGCGTCTTTTCGTCGATGCTGGAGTAGTTGCCGATACGGACGATGCGGCTCGTGGCTTCGGTCGCGCGGGTCAGCAGGGTCTGCTTGATGAAGATCACGCCCAGCTCGATCCCGGCGAACATGAAGAAGATCAGGAACACGATCCATAACAGGGCGGGGATCGTCACCGCCCCGTCCTCCGCCCTCAGGAAAGCTCGCTTATGTCTCTGCCTCGATGCCATGCTCTGCGTTCCCCGGTCAGTTGGTCAGGCGCAGAGTCGAGATCTGCGTCGCGATCGAGGAAAACGCATCCGCGAGATTGGCGGAGTCGACGTCGTATTGGTAGCTCGGGCCGGAGCTGCAGTCGGCCAGTGCGGTCTTGCCGCTCTGGGGAGCATCAACGGCGACGGTAAAGACGATGATTTCCTTGTCTTTCGCGGCCTTGCAGACGTCGTGCAGGTTCTTGTCCTTCTCCGAGAACATCGAAGAGATAGCCATCTCATCGTAAATCGACGCCACGGATTCCTCCGGATCGAGGCGCTGGCGCGGCGGCAGGAGGAAGGTCTGAATCACGTATTGGAGCGACCACCCCTTGCTCCAGATCGTACGCCAGTCGATCGCGTTCAGGTCGCGGTGAACGAACTGTTTTTCCTGGTACCAGCCATACGAGCAGGATTCGCGCCCCCAGTAGTCGGTGGTGCAATAGCTTCCATAGACCCACTTCGTGGTCGTATCGCCGATCTCCTCGGGCGCATACCAGTTGCGATCGGCGAAAGAGTAATAAGGCTTTTCGCCCAGATCCTGACGTTCCTGAGAGAACCAGTACATTTTCGACATGGTCGTGTAGTCATCGTTGAACGACGTCGAACTCACCGTCGAATAAAGGCCGGAATTGCCGGTCCGATACTGCATCCGTGTCGAGAAGGAGCGCGTGTTCTGACCATCGGTCATCAGAATCATCACCTTCATCGAGCGTTCGTCGACGCTCAGCCCGGTGGCGGGATAGGGCAGGGGGCGGTCGGCCACGTCAGACGAAATCGTTCCAGCCTCGACCAGCGCCGTGGCGGCCGGTTTCGCCGACGGGTCGAGCAGCGCAAAGCCCCAGCGGGCCCCGATGTCGATCGCGGTGTCGCCGCCTGCGCGCAGCGAAGAGATCTTGTTGAGAATATCGCTCTGGTTGTCCTCGAATGCCATGATGTCGCCGTAGCTGTGCTCGTAGCAGTTCTCGCCTGAATCGCTGATGCGCTTCTGGACATACATGTTCTGGCCGACGAAATCGTAGCTCCAGCCATACATGGTGCGCTGCAACCCGGAGGTCGGCAGGCTCACGCTGTTGAAGCCCTGAAGTTGCACGTCGGCGCAGGTGTTGTAGCTGTGATCGGTCGAAAGATTATAGGCCGAGGCCAGATCGGGGCCGAGAGAGACCTGCTGGTTGTAGGGCACGATCGAGATGGAAAGGCGTCCGGCGGGCGCCCCGGGCGGTTGCACGTTGTCAAACATCTTCTTCGTGAAATTCGTCGCGGCATCGCGCAGCGATGCGATTTTCGTCACGCCGTAATAGGAGCCGGAATCGGTCTGGCCCATCGAACCTGACACGTCGAGCACCATCGAAATCTCGACATTGCCGATCGATTCCTCGGCTTGCGCGTGGGTGTTCGAGCGGAAGGATTTGACGCCGAAGCCGATCAGGTCGCCGAAGATCGTCGGCATGTCATCCTGCGCGGTCATCGACACGCGGCGATATTCCTTCTGCGCGCCCTCTTCGACTTCGGGTTGGATGTTGAGATAGTCGAGGCCGCTCGTGGAAAGGTAATCCTTTGCCACGAGCGCAGGGTCGAGCGTCTGATCCAGATTGGCTGCCGCGAGAGCGGCTCGGTCGAGCGAACTTTGGATGAGCGTACGGCGTTCGTCCTGGCGCACGAAGTCGATCGCGATGCCGCCAATGACCATCAGCACGATCAGGACCTGCAGACTGAAGATGAAGACCGCTCCATCTTCATCCTGCGCGAACCGCCCCATTCGAGCGCGCGCGTTCTCGATACGGCGTGCCAAGCCGTTCTGTCCGTATTTGTCCCTCATCCAGACCTCCTTCTCCATGTCAGTTGGCCTCGCCGCCAGCGGAGAAAACTCGCAAAAAAACACCGAACTAAGCTCCGTAATTCCTACGGCGAAATTAAGGCAAAACCTTGTCTAACTTCATGGAATTGTTGTGCTTTAACTGTGAAATGCGACTTCCGGGGCGCCACCGTTTCCCAAAAGTGGGTCAATCGCGCGGCCCTGAGAGGGCAAGCCCTGTCTTTGGAACCGAGTCGTTTAAACTAGGTTAACCTGTCTGGAATTATGCGGTCTGCGGCTTTCGCTGACGCAAAGTTCATGGCCGCGAGTGGCGCGAAAGCTGTGGGTAGCTCTGCGCCTCCTCTCGACTCTGCCGGGCTTGGGGCCAATATAGAGGCCATGAGTTTGCCGCCCGGATTTCTCGACGAATTGCGCAGCCGTTCCTCGATCGCTCAGGTCGTGGGGCGCAAGGTCATTTGGGATATGCGCAAGTCGAACCAGGCGAAGGGCGACATGTGGGCGCCATGCCCGTTCCACCAGGAAAAATCGGCCTCGTTCCATGTCGATGATCGCAAGGGCTATTACTACTGCTTCGGCTGCCACGCGAAGGGCGACGCGCTGAGCTTCGTGCGCGAGACCGAGAATGTCAGCTTCATGGAGGCGGTGGAAATTCTCGCCCGCGAGGCCGGGATGCAGATGCCCGCCCGCGATCCGATGGCGCAGGAGAAGGCCGATCTGCGTACTGAGCTGGTCAACGTGATGGAAGAGGCGGTGAAGTATTTCCGCCTTCACCTGAACACGCAGGCCGGAAACGCCGCGCGCGACTATCTGGCCGGTCGCAGCCTGAACAAACCCGCCATCGACCGTTTCGAGATCGGCTTCGCCCCGCCCGGTTGGCAGGGGCTGCGCGATGCGCTCAAGGCGAAGGGAATTTCCGACGACCTGATCAAGGGCGCCGGCCTCGCGAAGGAGAGCCAGAAGGGGCGCGAGCCCTTCGACGTCTTCCGCAACCGTATCATCTTTCCGATCCGCGATCCGCGCGGTCGCTGCATCGCCTTCGGCGGGCGCGCGATGGATCCGAACGATCCGGCGAAATATCTCAATTCGCCCGAGACCGCGCTCTTCGACAAGGGGCGCTCGCTCTATAACCACGGCCCTGCGCGTGAAGCCTGCGGCAAGGGCGCGCCGCTTGTTGTCTGCGAAGGCTATATGGATGTGATCGCCATGGTCGAGGGTGGCTTCGGCGGGGCTGTCGCGCCGCTGGGCACCGCGATCACCGAAGATCAGCTGCGCCTGATGTGGCGCATCCATGACGAGCCGATCATCGCGCTCGACGGCGATACGGCCGGTCTGCGCGCGGCGCTGCGGGTGATCGATCTCGCCCTGCCGTTGCTGGAGGCCGGGAAGGGCGTGCGTTTCGCGATCATGCCGCCGGGGCTCGACCCGGATGACGTGATCCGCAAGCAGGGGCGCGAGGCGATGGAGACGATCCTGTCCGAGGCAAAGCCGATGGTCTCGCTGCTGTGGCAGCGCGAGACCGAGGGCAAGGTCTTCGACAGTCCCGAACGCCGCGCTGCCTTGGACAAGAGCCTGCGCGCCGCGATTTCGCGCATTCAGGATCCCTCGATCCGGGGCCATTACGGCGACGAAATAAAGCGCCTGCGTTGGGAGCTGTTTGGCACCGGTCCCCAAGGCGGTCCACAGGGACATTCTCCGGGCGGGGCGCAGCCTTCGCGTGGCGGTTTTATCCCAGGCGGTTTCGGCTCTGGCGGCAAGCGCGGCAAAGGCCGTTTCGGTGCGCCGCCGCCTGCCTTGCCCGAGACGCGCTCCTCATTGCTCGCGACAGCGCCGAACGACGTGGCAGAGCATCTGCGCGAAGCGATGATCCTCGGCATCTGCGTCACGCATCCGGCCCTGATCGCGGAATTCGAAGCGGAACTCGAAGCCATTCCACTGCGCGATGAGACACATGACCGGCTACGACACCGGATGCTTATGCATGTGGCCGCACCCGCCCCGGAAATCGCGAAAAACCTGTACGCGGAAATGGCGGCTGACCTTGAAAAGCTGTTGAACCTGCCCCATTTGCGCTCTGCCCCCCCGGTTCGCAACGCCGAGAACCTCGATCTGGCACGCATGTGCCTGACCGAGGAATTGGCCAAGCTGAACGCCGCTCGCGCCGTGCGCGAAGAGGTCGCCGACGCTATGGAGGATTTGGCGGGGCTTGCCGACGAAGGCGTGACATGGCGTCTGGCGCAAGCAGCATCGCTGCGCCATCGCGCCGAGAGATCGAAACTGGAGGACTCCTCCGATATGGGCGAAGATCAGGCGGCGCTGTCCGCGACGCTTCAGGCCATGATCGACGGGGAAATCTGGCGTAAGAAACAATGAGCCGGATGGCAGCGGGCCTTCGGATTATGGGAAAGCGAATTGTTGCGGACACATTCAGTATCAACTTTATGTCCACAGCCCCTCGCGCCCCTGTGATTCGCCGCTGCGATTCGATACACAGACGAGATATGATTCGCTTTCGTCATAGCTTGAGCACAACCAAGCCCTGACCGAGGAGCCCACATGGCCGCCAAAGACATCGACGACAATAAATCCGACACCCCGAGCGACGACGCGACGTCCTTCGACATGAGTCAGGCCGCCGTGAAGCGGATGATCGCCGAGGCGAAGGAACGTGGGTTCATCACCTATGACCAACTCAACAAGGTGATGCCGCAAGATCAGGTCTCCGGTGACCAGATCGAGGATGTGATGTCGATGCTCTCGGAGATGGGCATCAACGTCATCGAGGCGGAAGAAGCCGACGAGGAAGAGGGCAGCAGCCAGGGCGGCCAGGTCGCGACGACCGGGTCCGGATCGCGCGAAGTCGCGGTGTCGACCACCACCTCGGAAACGCTCGATCGCACCGATGACCCGGTACGGATGTACCTGCGCGAGATGGGCTCGGTCGAGCTGCTCTCCCGCGAGGGCGAAATCGCCATCGCCAAGCGCATCGAGGCTGGCCGCAACACGATGATTGCGGGGCTTTGCGAAAGCCCGCTGACCTTCCAGGCAATCACGATCTGGCGCGATGAACTTCTCAACGAAGAAATTCTCCTGCGCGACGTGATCGACCTCGAGACCACTTTCGGCAATTCGCTCGAAGGAGTCGAAGGCGAAGAGGAAGAGATCGAAGGGCCCGCCGTCGAGGGCGAGCCGAAATCGGACGACGACAGCGGCAAGTCGGAGCCCGAACTCGACGCCGACGGCAACCCGATCCAGTCCGACGATGACGACGAGGATGAAGGCGCGAACCTGTCGCTCGCCGCGATGGAAGCCGCGCTGAAGCCGCGCGTTCTCGAGACGCTCGAGCTGATCGCTGGTGATTACGCGCTGCTTGCCGAGATGCAGGACCTGCGGATGTCGGCGACGCTGAACGAGGATGGCTCTTTCTCGGTCACCGAGGAAGCCGCATATCAGAAACTGCGCTCCGAGATCGTCGAACTGGTGAACTCGCTTCACCTGCACAACAACCGGATCGAAGCGCTGATCGACCAGCTCTACGGTATCAACCGCAAGATCATGTCGATCGACAGCGGAATGGTGAAGCTCGCCGATCAGGCTCGCATCAACCGTCGCGAATTCATCGAAGAGTATCGCGGCTACGAGCTCGACCCGAGCTGGTCCGAGCGGATGCAGGCAAAGTCGGGCCGCGCATGGCAGGCCCTGTTCGAGCGCTCCGCCGACAAGGTCGAAGAGCTGCGCGCCGAGATGGCTCAGGTCGGTCAGTATGTCGGTGTCGATATCTCCGAATTCCGCCGTATCGTGCAGCAGGTCCAGAAGGGCGAGAAAGAAGCCCGTCAGGCCAAGAAAGAGATGGTCGAGGCGAACCTTCGTCTCGTGATCTCGATCGCGAAGAAATACACCAACCGCGGCCTGCAATTCCTCGACCTGATCCAGGAAGGTAACATCGGCCTGATGAAGGCGGTGGACAAGTTCGAATACCGCCGCGGCTACAAGTTCTCGACCTATGCGACGTGGTGGATCCGTCAGGCGATCACCCGCTCGATCGCGGATCAGGCGCGCACCATCCGTATCCCGGTCCACATGATCGAGACGATCAACAAACTGGTCCGCACCGGTCGCCAGATGCTCCACGAGATCGGCCGCGAGCCGACGCCGGAGGAACTGGCCGACAAGCTGCAGATGCCGCTCGAGAAGGTCCGCAAGGTGATGAAGATCGCCAAGGAGCCGATCTCCCTCGAGACGCCGATCGGCGACGAGGAAGACAGCCAGCTTGGCGATTTCATCGAGGACAAGAACGCCGTTCTGCCGCTCGACAGTGCCATTCAGGAGAACCTGAAGGAAACGACGACGCGGGTTCTGGCCTCGCTCACCCCACGCGAGGAGCGGGTTCTGCGGATGCGCTTCGGCATCGGCATGAACACCGACCACACGCTCGAAGAGGTGGGCCAGCAGTTCTCGGTCACTCGCGAACGTATCCGACAGATCGAGGCAAAGGCACTGCGCAAGCTCAAGCATCCGAGCCGCTCGCGCAAGCTGCGCTCGTTCCTCGACCAGTAAGCCTAACCAATTTGAAGCGCCCCCGATTTTGGGGGCGTTTTCATGTCATCCGGGGGAGGGGCGTATGAAAACCTTCATGACGTTTATCGTGACCGCGCTGCTGGCTGCCGGTTCCGCTCATGCGGCCGAGCGCGCGCAATTCTACATTCCGGACAAGCCCGCGAAGCTGGTCTATCTTTTCACCTGCGAAGGGGAGAGCCAAGACGAGATCTCGCAGAATTGGGAAAAGGCCAAGGCGATCTTCGCCAGCGACCATCAGGCCGAGGCCGCGCGCCTCGAGACCGAGACCAAGGCGCAGCGCGAGTCCGGTCACGCCCCGAGCCAAGCGGCGATCGACGCTCATAACGTCGAATACAACACGCACAAGGCGGCAGTCGAAGCCGACCTCGCGCCGCTGGGCTGCACCATGAACGGTTTGATGCACATGCCTTGAGCTGACAGGGTCGGGTGATCGCCACTTTCGCGTCACGCAAGCAGTTGCTAGGCTTGATGAAACTTCGACGGAGCCCCCCATGAGCCGCCTTCTTCTGCTTACCCCTCTCGTTCTCGCCGCGTGTCAGGTCGGCACGATGCAACCGGGCGCGCCGCGCATGGATCAAGCGGGCACCTGTTTCCTCTACGTGCAGGAAGAGGGTGGCGGCACTTATTCGGTGGTGTCTGGGGTGGGGGATGGAACGCCGCAGCCCCAGGCCATGGTCAAGCGCGGCCTCAGTGCATCCGAGGCAGACGCCGTCTGGGCAAAGGAGCGCAAGATCATGAACATCAATCCCGAATGCCTCGCGATCGTCGCGACCGATCGGTCCGAGGCGCGTCCGGCGCCGAAAAGCTGATGCATCATCGGTTCGAGATCGCGACGACGGGCCCGGGTCTTTACGAGTTCACGCGCGACGTCGCGGCTTGGGTCGCGCGGGCCGATGCGGAGGAGGCGTTGCTCACCCTCTTCATCCGCCACACCTCGGCGAGCCTCGCGATCCAGGAGAATGCCGATCCGGAGGTCCGCACCGATCTGACCGAATTCTTTCATCGGCTGGTGCCGCCCTCGACCGACCCGAGCATGTCCTACCTCACCCATACCTATGAGGGCCCGGACGATATGCCGGCGCATATCAAGTCGGTGCTTCTACCCGTAAGCTTGCAGATTCCTGTCATTTCCGGGCGTATGACGCTCGGTACGTGGCAGGGAATTTACCTTTTCGAACATCGAAGCCGTGCGCACCGTCGCGAGGTCATGGCGCTCCTGCGCTGAGTCTCATTCGCCACAGCCTGCCGCGACATCTGGGGGCGGCAGATTTTTCCTACCCAAACGATCGACGCTAGGCTAAGGTCTTGTGGATAAGGGGGGCATGCAGACCCTATCGTGAGGCGGGACAACGAACGGGGGAAAGCGAATGCGCTGCCCATTTTGCGGAAATGTCGATACTCAGGTGAAGGATAGCCGCCCGGCGGAAGATCACGTCGCGATCCGGCGACGTCGGTTCTGCCCGGCCTGCGGCGGTCGGTTTACCACCTACGAACGCGTTCAGCTGCGCGATCTCGTGGTGATCAAGACCTCTGGCAAGCGTGAGGATTTTGACCGCGACAAGCTCGAACGCTCGATCCGGATCGCGATGCAGAAGCGCCCCGTCGAACCCGAGCGGATCGACCAGATGATCTCCGGGATTGTGCGGCGTCTGGAAAGCATGGGCGAGACCGACATCTCCTCGAAGGTGATCGGCGAGATCGTGATGGAGACGCTCGCGCGGATCGACACGGTCGGCTACGTCCGGTTTGCCAGCGTTTACAAGAACTTCCAGGAAGCGGACGACTTCGACAAGTTCGTCTCCGAATTGCGTCCGCCGGGGGCGGGCGACCCGGAGTGACCCAGAACGACCGGCGGTTCATGTCCATGGCCCTGACGCTCGCGCGCCGGGGCCTTGGCAATGTCTGGCCGAACCCGGTCGTAGGCTGCGTGATCGTGAAGGATGGCCGCGTCATAGGGCGCGGCTGGACCCAACCGGGCGGGCGGCCCCATGCGGAGGTGCGTGCGCTCGCGCAAGCGGGGGAGGCGTCGCGCGGCGCGACTGCCTATGTCACGCTGGAACCTTGCGCCCATTACGGAAAGACGCCGCCCTGCGCGCTGGCTCTGTCAGAGGCCGGCGTGGCGCGGGTCGTCTCGGCGATGGAAGACCCCGATCCGCGGGTCTCGGGCGGCGGCCATACGATGTTGCGCGACGCCGGAGTCGCAGTGGAGACCGGGCTCATGGAGGCGGAGGCGCGTGAGCTGCAAGCCGGCTTCCTGTCACGCGTCACGCGCGCCCGGCCGTGGCTCGCGCTCAAGCTCGCCAGCAGTTTCGACGGACGTATCGCCACCTCCACAGGTGAGAGCCAGTGGATCACCGGGCCAGAATCGCGTGCGCTCGTCCATGCCATGCGCGCAGAATTCGATGCGGTCATGGTGGGCGGCGGCACCGCGCGGGCCGATGATCCGCTGCTGACCGTGCGCAGCTTCACGCCCTTGCGCCAGCCGCTGCGGATCGTGGCGTCTGCAAGGCTCAATCTCCCGCGCAATCGGCTTGCTGGGTCACTGGACGCCGCGCCGCTCTGGCTGATCCACGGAGGGGCGGCGCCCAAGGAGGGGAAAGCCTTCTGGCGCGATGCGGGGGCGGAATTGATCGAAGTGGCCGAGACAGTTGGCGGCGGTCTCGATCCGCTGGCGCTAATGGAGGCTCTGGCCGGGTTCGGCCTGACCCGCGTGTTCTGCGAAGGCGGCGGGAAGTTCGCGGCCTCTTTGATCAATGCGGAGCTGGTGGACGAGTTGGTCGGCTTCACGGCGGGCATGGTGCTGGGCGCGGATGGTCGCGCCGGGGTTGGCGATATGGGGGTGAGTGAGTTGGCTTGTGCACCGCGCTACCGGCTGGTCGAGAGCCGCCCGATTGGCGACGACCTGCTTCACCGCTGGCGGCGCCAGACCCACGCGTAGGACGCGAACACCCCCTGCAGCTTCGCGCCGATCCGGTTGAGCGGTCCACGAGGCAGGGCGCGGCCCTCGCTCAGGCGATCCAGAGCGACCTCGACCGGGCAGGGAAGGCCGCTCACCGGGTCGAGGTAGCGCGGATAGGCGATCAGCGCGGCATGGGCGAGGTGCAGCAGATCGGGGCGCGCCGTTCTGCGCGCGGGCACTGGCCCGAGATCGCGCGTCAGCCCCCACCCGGCATAGAAGGGCGCACCGAGCGTCGTGACGGCTTTGCCGCGCAGCAACGCCTCGAAGCCGAGACCGGAGGTCATGGTCCAGACCTCGTCCACCGCTTCGATCAGCGCGGCGGTGTCGGCGTCGGGCAGGATCAGGTCGGCGCAGGTCTTGGCGACATCGTCGGGTACCGCGCCGGGGCGGAGGCCAGCGACGACATCGGGATGAGGTTTGAAAAGGATGACTGAATCGGGGTTTTCGGCCCTGGTCCTCTCCAAAAGCATCGCATTTGTGCAAGTCTCCCCCGCGCCGAGCCGGATCGAGGCGTCGTCTTCGACTTGCCCCGGCAACAAGATTTTGTGGCCCTCTGGCAGATTGGGAAGCGCGCCGCCGAGATTGTATTTTGTCAGCTTGTTCGCGGTGATCCGGTCGATGAGCTTGCGCGCGCGAGCCTCGCCGCCCGGGGGCAGGGGCCGGGAGATCAACGCTTCCAGATCACTGGGTCGGGTCGGGTCGT
The DNA here is from genome assembly GCF_002213225.1 of Thioclava sp. IC9. Lineage (NCBI taxonomy): Bacteria > Pseudomonadati > Pseudomonadota > Alphaproteobacteria > Rhodobacterales > Paracoccaceae > Thioclava > Thioclava sp. IC9. The sequence continues at coordinate 109,941 of NZ_NBNX01000003.1, read as the reverse complement.
AATAGATGCCGGTCCGATCCGCGATCAACGATAGCGGCGGCACGAGTTCTGCACCGAGGCCCCGCGAGCGGAGGAAGCCGTCTTCAACACGGATCGGTGTGCTGTTGGCAGGTGCCTCACGCGAAGCCCAATACAGGAAGGGACGCGCAGGGTCGGGCGTCTCGCTAAAGCGCAGCGGTCCGTGGCGGCCGAAAATTTTGCGCAGATGCGGACGTTTCCAGATCGACATGCCGCCCGCGACATAGCCCCGCCGATCCTCGCGATAGGCCCGGGTTTCGGCCTCAAGCTGATCCACCGCTTCCTCAAAGCTGCACTGGCGCTTGCGACAAGGATCGAACCAGATCGGCGCGAGGATATGCGACACTGCGAAGATTTGCGCGCGGGTCAGGCTACGCGACCGGCGCGGCACGGGGGTTTCGTCCTGCGTGAGGCCCCAGCTTGCGTAGAATGGTTGCCCGAAGACGCGGGGCTTGTGGCCTGCGAGGATCGCCTCGTAGCCCATCAGCGACGAGACGGTATAGACCGCGATGGCGCCCTCGAGTAGCTGCCAAGGGGATACGGGCGCGTCGTAAATCTCGGAATTCGCGTCGCAATCCTCCCGGCTGTAGTGGCCCGGGCGAAGGCCGGCGCGGGTTTCGGGGTGGGTCTTGATCAAGATGCGCGCGCCGGGGTTTTCGATCCGAGCATAGGCCAGCATCTCCCGAAATGTCGCCGCTGTCGCCCTGCCATGGGCGATCGAAGCATCGTTCCGCGTCTGGTCGATAACCAGAACGTAGCCCGGATCGGGGACGGGAAGGTCCGGGTCGGAATTGTTGTATTTCGACAGGTCTGAGGCCTTCAGCCGGGCGATCCCGTCGCGGGCCCGCTGCAAGATGGCGCTATCGTCGAGCGGCTCGGTCGCAAGGAGATATTCGAGCCGCGAGGGCTGGGCGCTGTCGAAATGCACGCCCATCGGATCGAGGATCAGGCCCAAAGGCGGCGCGCCGGTCCGGCCCGGCTGGATCGAGCGCAGGAACGCATCCTCCATCCGGATCAGCGGCACACCGCGTTTCGCGGCCACCGCCTCGCCGCGCGCCGCATAGGGCGACCGGCCCCAGACGATCACGCCGTCTTCGGGGCCGGGGACGCCAAGGCGCGGGGTGTGGCCCGCCGCCCGCAAGATCTGGCGCAGGCGCGGCTGTCGCAGCACGCCGCCATTGTAGAAAAAAAGCCGCCGGGGAATCGTCCCGGCGGCCTCGTGTTCGCTGTCGCGGTGCATCAGTTCCCGGCAAGCGTGTTGAGCGTGTTCACCGTTCCCAGCGGCTGGGTAAGGGCCGAGAGCGTCTTCTGCCACTGCACGAAGGGCGCCTCGGTGACGTAGACTGTGTCTCCGTCGCGGATCGCGAAATCGCGCGCCATGAACATGCCGTTGGGCTGGGTCAGGTCGAGCACGTAGATCATGCGCTGATCGCCGACCAGATCGGAGCGCCCCAGAACCTTGTCCGCGATCTCGGCAGGCTCGTTGCGAAGGACGAAAACACCGGTCGGATCGGCGAGGTTCGACTGCAGCCCCCCCACGGTCGCGATCGCCTCGAGCGCCGAGAGGGTCTGGGTCTCGAAGGGGACGCGCGATTGCGTGCCTGTCGCGCCGAGCGCAGTGAAGGCGCGCTGGTCTTTCTCGACCAGAATCACGTCGCCATTGCGCAGTGCGATATCCATCTTCGGGTTCTCGTAGAGGTCCTTCAGCCAGACCGATTCCGAGCGGCTGCCCCGTTTGACGGTGACACGTGCGACTTCGGCGGGGATGCCGACACCACCGGCGCGCGCGATCATCGCCGAGAGCGTGCGCGTCGGCCGCTCGATCGGGTAGACGCCCTGACCGTTGATTGCGCCCATGACCGACACGGTCGCCCCGTCACCCGCCACGCGGGACACCAGAACCTGCGGGTCCGGGGTCTGCGCATCGAGCTTGGTGGTGATGATGCGACGCAGCCCGTCGGGCGTGTTGCCCGCGGCCTTGATGCGGCCCGCATAGGGCACGAAGATGAAGCCCGCGCCGTCGACCTGCACCTGCTGCAGCTGGGTCGCGTTGGCGCCTTTGCTGGCCAGAAGCCCGTCATCGACGTTTTCCCAGATCGACAGCGAAAGCGTGTCGCCCGGGCGGATTGTGTCGGAGCCGATCTGGCCCGCGTTGACGAAATCGGAGGTGAAGCCGAGAGCCGGCTGCACGGCGGTTGCGCGGGTGACGAAGTCGTTCACCTTGACGACGAACGCATCGCCCTGGCGCATCACGGAGCCTGCGAAGAGTTCGCGCTTGTTGGGGCCGGAGCGCGGAAGGCTACAAGATGCAGTCAAAAGAGTGGCGGAAAGGCCCGTCAAAACGGCCCTGCGGGAAGGGGTAATGGTCACTGCTCGAGCTCCTCGTTCGGGATGCTGCTTATCATTTTGTGATCAAGCTACCGAAGCCCCGGGAAAAAAACGAGAAAAATTATCGCACCACCTGCAACTGTTGCCGTGGGGCCGCGTTGCCCGCGACCAGCGCATCATAGGGATCTTCGACCGCCAGCATCATGTCGACCACCTGTCTCAGCAGGGCGCGGCGGCCTTTCGCAGAGTAGAACCCGCCCGGAACCTGGCTCGTTTCCAGCAGGTAGTGGCGGTAGTCGCGATAGGCGCGGCTGTCGGGGCGGGCCGGGCTTGCGAAGAAGGCTTCGAGCGGTTGGGCGGATGTGAATTCCGGCTTGTCGAAGATCGCTCGGCCCAGCGATTTCAGCGGCAGTCCACGCCACAGCGCCTGTTGCGCCGCGGTGGAATTGACCGTGACCGCAGAGCGCGCCTGCGCCAGCAGCCCCGCCAGCTTGCCGCCGCGCACGAAATGCACGCGCGACGCCAGCCCATGCGCGCGGGCCGCCTTGCGGATCGTGTCGCGGATCGGCGCGCGCCCGTCTTCGAGCGGATGGGCCTTGAAGACGAGATGATGGTGGGGCGGCGCGCCTTTCGCGAAATTCTCCATCACCAGATCGATGAACTCGGTCTGGCTCGCGAAGGGCGAATGCATCCGGAAGCTGGAATCGTGTTCGAGCTGCAGCAGTACGAGATGATAGGGGAAGCCGCCATTCCGGATGCGCCGCGTCGCGCGTCTGCGCTCCAGCATATGCAGCGGCATCAGCAGCAGGCGGCGCAGCCAGAGCCGGAATTCCTGAAACACGGTGATGTCGCGATGCGGGCGGAAACGGCGATAGGGGCCGGGGCGCAGCATCACGAAGAAATGGTAGAGCGCGCCGTAGAACACGTGGTGGCGCATATCGCCCCAACGGGGCGGCGCGTCGGGAAACTCGATTTCGGACTGTGCGAGGGCGGTGCGCATCTGCGTCACCGACATCTCCATCAGCCGGGAATGCCCGTTCGAGCCGCCGCGCTCGTAAGTGACCCAGTAGGGGCGGACGTAGCCCTCTTCGAAGACATGCACGCACAGGCCCATAGCCTTCGCGACCTCGACGGCCTGCGCATGGATCGGGCGGGTGTCGCCATAGAGCACGAGATCGGTGATGCCTTTCTCGGCGATCAGGGCGCGCAGGTAACCGACCCACTCCTCCGGCGGGGCGTCGAAGCGCAGATAGGAGGCGCTGTCGAACCAGAAAACTTCGTCCCCGCGATTAAACCCCACGCGCCAAACCGTCGCCCCCGCCTGCCGCAGCATCGCGCCAAGCTGATGAAAGAAGGGACCATGGGGCCCCTGCAGCATCAGGAAGTGGCGATTTTCGAAGCGGTTCATCCAGTCATGTGTCCTTGGCCTGCCTCCCTGATTGCGCAGGATCCGCGCGAAGTCACGGAGTTTGTGGGGTAATCCCTTAAATATTGGACAATTTTAGGGCAGGCGCTGTGCGGGGCTGCGCATAGCGTGACGGGACGGCGGGGCGCTCATCTCTTGCGAAGGCGCGCCCTGCGGGCTAGCTAAGGTCCGAAATCTGAGGGGATATGCCATGTTCACCGGGATCGTGACCGATATCGGAGAAATTCTCGAGCTGGAGCAGCGCGGCGATCTGCGCGCGCGGATCGGCACAAGCTATGACGTGGGCAGCATCGAGCTGGGCGCGTCGATCGCTTGCGACGGCTGCTGCCTGACCGTGATCGCCACCGGCACCGAGCCGAAAAACTGGTTCGACGTGGAGATCTCCGCCGAGAGCCAGGCCAAGACCAATATCGGCGGCCGCGGCAACGACGCGAGCGGCGGCTGGCAGGTCGGGCAGAAGATCAATCTCGAACGCGCGCTGAAAGTAGGCGACGAGCTGGGCGGTCATATCGTCTCGGGCCATGTCGATGGCGTGGCCGAGATCGTGGCGATGGTGGATGAGGGCGACAGTACGCGGTTTACCTTCCGCGCGCCTGACGCCCTCGCGAAATACATCGCGCCGAAAGGCTCGGTTGCGCTGAACGGTACCTCGCTCACCGTGAACGAGGTCGACGGCGCGACGTTCGGCGTGAACATCATCCCGCACACCAAACAGGTCACCAACTGGGGCCACGCCAAGGCAGGCGACCGGATCAATCTCGAGATCGACACGCTCGCGCGTTACGTCGCGCGGCTGCAGGAGTGGAACGCATGACCTCCGACGGAAAGCCCCTCACCCCGGTCGACAAGTCCGGCACCCATGACGTGCCCGGCGAGGTCGAGGAAAGCCTGCGCCACGCTATCTCGCCTGCCGAAGAGATCATCGCCGAGGCAAAGGCCGGGCGCATGGTGATCCTCGTCGATCACGAGGATCGCGAGAACGAGGGCGACCTGTATATCCCCGCCGAGAAGTGCACCCCCGAAGCGGTGAACTTCATGGCGACATATGGGCGCGGGCTGATCTGCCTGCCGCTCACTGCAGAGCGCGTCGACCAACTGGGCCTTGCGCCGATGGTGCGCGCCAATTCGATGCGTCATGAGACCGCCTTCACCGTTTCGATCGAGGCGCGCGAGAACATCACCACCGGGATTTCCGCCCATGACCGGGCGCAGACGATCAAGGTAGCGATCGATCCGAGCAAGGGGCCGCAGGATATCGCCTCGCCCGGCCACATCTTCCCGCTGCGCGCGCGCGACGGTGGTGTGCTGGTGCGCGCTGGCCATACCGAGGCTGCCGTGGACGTGGCCCGTCTGGCCGGGCTCAAGCCCGCTGGCGTGATCTGCGAGATCATGGGCGATGACGGCCACATGCTGCGCCTGCCAGGGCTGATCGCCTTCGGCAAGAAGCACGGGCTGAAGATCGGCACGATCAGTGACCTGATCGCCTATCGTCGCCGTCACGACAATCTCGTGCGCGAGGGCGTGCGCCAGATGGTAAGTTCCAGCCATGGCGGCGACTGGGAGATGCGCGTCTTCACGGATATGGCGGAAGGCGTCGACCACATCGTTCTGGTGAAGGGAGACATCTCGACGCCCGAGCCGGTTCTGGTGCGCACCCATTCGCTCAACATCCTCGATGATGTGCTGGGCATCGGCCCCGGTCCTGCCGACGAGGTGCGCCGCGCGATGGAGATCGTGGCTGCCGAAGGTCGCGGACTGGTCTGCCTCTTCCGCGACCCGTCGAACCGCCTCCTGCGCGAAGAGGATCAGGGGCCGCGCACGATCAAGCAGATCGGTCTGGGCTCGCAGATCCTGTCCTCCATGGGGCTTCACGACCTGATCCTTCTCACCGACAATCCGCAGACGAAATATGTAGGCATCGACGCATACGGCCTGCGTATCGTCGGCACCCGACCCATCACGGAGTAAGACATGGCCGGAATTTCGCATTACACGCTCGAGCTGCCGAAATTCGACAGCGCGCCGCGCCTGCTGATCGTGGTCGCGCCCTATTACAAGGATATCGCGGACAACCTGATCGCGGGCGCGAAGGCCACCGCCGAAGAAGCTGGCGCCCATGTCGACGTGATCGAAGTGCCCGGCGCCTTGGAAATTCCGACCGCGATCGCGATGGCGGCGCGGATGGCCGATTACGACGGCTTCGTCGCGCTTGGCTGCGTAATCCGGGGTGAGACCACCCATTACGAGACCGTCTGCAACGACAGCTCGCGCGGGCTGACGCTGATGGGGCTCGAAGGGATTTGCATCGGCAACGGTATCCTGACGGTCGAGAATTACGAGCAGGCCGCCGTGCGCGCCGATCCCGCCGATCAAAACAAAGGTGGCGGCGCGGCTGCTGCGGCCTTGCATCTTGTCTCATTGTCGCGCAAATGGGCGCGCCGGACGAAGGGCATCGGCTTCAAGCCTGCCGAATCCTTCCGTATCGCCGGCGACACTGACGGATCGAATAACGCATGACCGACGACGCCTCCTCCGACGCGCCCCAAGACGCCCCGAAACCGCGCAAGCTCACTCAAGAGGAGAAGCGCCAGATGAAATCCGCCTCGCGTCTTTACGCGGTTCAGGCGCTGTTTCAGATGGAAGCGGCCGGGCAGGGCGCGGACAAGGTGCGCCGGGAGTTCGAGACCTATCGCTTCGGTGCGGTGGACGAGGACGGTACCGAGATGGCCGAGGGCAATCCCGACCTGTTCCGTCGCCTGATCGACGATGCGGTGACGTGGCAGGCGAAGATTGACCAGGCGACCGACCGCGCGCTCGTGGCGAAATGGCCGATCGACCGGATCGACCCGGTGCTGCGCGCCCTGTTCCGCGCCGCCGGGGCCGAGCTGATCACCCCCGCGACGCCGCCGCGCGTCGTCATCACTGAGTTCGTCGATGTGGCGCGCGCCTTCTTCCCCGAGGGCAAAGAGCCGAAGTTCGTCAACGCGGTGCTCGATCACATGGCGCGCGCGCTGCAGCCCGACGCGTTCTGAGCGAACGCACCCCGCCCCTTCGCGACACCATGTCACGGGCAAACCCCCGCCGATCTCGCCGTCACGGCATGTTTCCCCGTTTGAAACTTGGGAATATGCACTAAATTGTGAGGTAAGCAGGAGGATTTTTCATGCCCGAACTGGTCCGGCTCTACATCAAGAACGTCGTCATCGGCTTCTTCATCGCGCTCGCCTTCGTTGGCCTGCTTCTCGGCTTCAATGTCGGCAATCTGCGTCACCTGATTTTCACCTCGGATGTCGGTTACATCGCGATGGCGCTGCTGATCGTCTTCAACACGGTCGTCTTCTCCGGTGTGCAATTCGCGATCGCCGTGATGCGCATGGCCGAGGATGAGGACAGTTCCGGCGGCGGTAAGCGTGACGGTATCCCCACCGATATGGCCGCCGAGCAACTGGCGATCCCGGTGCCCGTCGATACGCCCAAGTCGCGCCGGCAGATGCAGCTGCGTCGCTGAACGTGTCCACGTCCCAAGACGACAAAAGCCCCGACCGATCCGGCGGGGCTTTTTGCTATCTGGCGGGAAGCGAAGTGACGGAAACCGCAGCAGACGTGTAGACGAGAGTTCCCGGAGACCTGAAAAGTCAGGTGGGCGCCAGATACCGAGGCCAGGACCCCGGCAGAGCCAGCTCCCTCAGGAATGGTATAGGCCACTGGAAAAGGGTCTTTCACGGAAAGAGCAGTAACCGTCAGAGCCCGAGATAGGGGCGAAAACGCGTTCCGACAAGGGGGTGAATTCAACGAGGTGAACGACGCATGGGGACGACTGCCTCGCACGGGCGGAATTGCCTACAGGGTCAGCGCGCGCCGCAGCGGCGGCTGGACATTTGTTCATACTTCGTTCATGGTTTCCGCATGACACAAATTCCGCTTTCCGATCTGCAGCCGGGGCAGGTGCTTGCGCGCGGGACGGCCCGGGCGCTGTCCGAGCTTGGCCTCGACAGCGTGCCGGAGATGGTGCTGCGCCCGCGGCTGCGCGCCGATCTGATGGCAATCGACCGGAAAGGAGAGATCTGGATCGTGGAGTGCAAGTCGAGTCGCGCCGATTTCACTTCGGACCGGAAATGGGACGGCTATCTCGAATGGTGCGACCGCTACTTCTGGGCAGTGGACCAGGATTTCCCGACCGATCTGCTGCCCGAGGGAACCGGACTGTTCATCGCGGATGGCTACGGTGCCGAGATGATCCGCGAGGCGCCACTCTCCAAGCTCGCGCCAGCGCGGCGCAAGGCGCTGACGCTCGATTTCGCGCGCGCGGCGGCGCGGCGGTTGCAGAGGCTGTACGATCCGGGCGCGAATCCGCCCGGAGTCTGACGCCCGGGCTCAGCGCTTCTTGCCTTTGCCCTTGCCGCCCTTGCTCATCTCGCGCGCGGCTTCGGCAGCGGCTTGCAGTTCTTCGGCGATTTCCATCGCCTCGTCGGGATCGAAATCGAGCGGCAGCTCTATGCCTTCGCCCTCGACATAGATCCGCACCATCCCGAGCGAGGTCGGGCCGATTTGCAGATTCGCGGAGATGTCGCTTTCCTTGTCGATGCTCATCGAAAACTCCTGAGAGGTTGGATGGAAAATGCACCTAACCCCCGCGACGTGCGCAGGCAAGACTTGGTGCGAATTTCTCGTCATCGGACACTTGCATTCCGCGCGAGAGGGGGCTAAATCCCGCGCCAGTGCCGCCTTAGCTCAGTTGGTTAGAGCGCTGGATTGTGGATCCAGAGGTCCCCCGTTCAAGCCGGGGAGGCGGTACCATCCTCCCCTGAAAACCGTTATAGATGATATTTCGCCTCATGCGCTGGACTTTTCCGCGCAGTGATCAATCTTGTCTCCTCGAACAATGCGGAGGCTGAATGCCCGTCTATACTGAATACGAATTACCGGACACGCTCGTCAGCTATTGCGACAAGTCGAATGTCGCGCTGACCATCGCCGCAGTCGATCGTGAGGACGTGCCGCTTGTCTACGTGAATCAGGCGTTTCTCAATCTGACCGGGTATTCCGCTGATGAGGTTTTGGGGCAGAACTGCCGCTTCCTGCAGGCAGGCGCCGCGACCGAAGAAGAACGCGCCGCGATGCGGGAGTTCATCGACGACGAGGAGATTTCCGCGGGTCGCTTTCGCGTCACCAACAGCCGCGCGAATGGCGAGACTTTCCAGAATTTCGTCTTCATGACGCGGTTGCGCAAACCCGATGGCGAAACGCGGTTGATTCTCGGGTCGCAGTTCGACCTGACCTCCGCCGCCGAACGTCAGAACGTGAAGGCTGATCTTGCGGCGAATGACTCGAGCCTGCTGCGCAATGCCGACGATCTCGCCGCGATCTCGCGCGGGTTTGGCCTGGCGATGATCGGCTCCGCCAAGGTCCTGTCGGAGAGTCTTTCAACCATGGCTACGATCATCTACCGTGAGGGCTGAGAATGGCTGCGGCCACGGTTATGTGTTCGACACTATGTCAAATGTTATTGCAGGGTTCTGAGACCAGTGACACCGATCTGCGGATGAACTGCAAAGATAACTATAGAGAAGGGCGCGTGGGCCGCGTCCTTTTGATCGCGCGCTGCGCGGATCGGCGGGCCATAAGGTGACCGACACCCCCGAGGATCTATATGTTGTCGGCATCGGCGCCTCCGCCGGTGGGCTTGAAGCGCTTCGCGATCTGCTGGAGCCTGCGCGTGCGGACGACCCGAGCGCCTATGTCGTCGTCCAACACCTCGATCCGAACCACGAATCCCTGCTGGCCGAGTTGCTCGGCCGGTCGACCTCGCTGGAAGTGCTACAGGCCGAAGATGGCGCCAAGCTGGAGGCTGGGCACGTCTACACGATCCCACCGGGCTATGGGCTGGAGGTAGAGAACGGCCATCTGAAGCTTTCGGAATTCGCCCAGCCGCGCGGTCTGCGCCGACCGATCGACGATTTCTTCGTGTCGCTGGGGCAGGATCTCGGGCGTCGGGCAGTCTGCGTGATCCTGTCGGGGACAGGCACGGATGGCTCGGTCGGGTTGCGCGCGGTCAAGGAACACGGCGGGTTCTGCATCGCGCAGGATGCCACGGCGCGCTACGACTCGATGCCCAATTCGGCTGTCGCGACCGGGATGGTCGACGTGGTCAGCGCGCCTGCCGACGTGATCGCGCGGATCACCGAATTCCGCAATGTCGATCCCGAGCAGGTCAATACCGCGCCGCCGGTTTCAGGCACGCTGGACGAGATCTGCTCTGCGCTGAATCGCCTGACGGGACATGATTTCTCGCAGTATAAACGCTCGACGCTTGAGCGCAGGATTCAGCGCCGGATGCAGGTCGTGGGCATTCTTCATCCGCGCGAATATCTCGAACGGCTCGAACGAGAGGAAGACGAGCCCCTGGCACTGCTCGGCGATCTTCTGATCAACGTCACCCGCTTCTTCCGCGACAGCGAGCATTTCGAGGCGCTCAACGAGGCAGCCATCAAGCCGATGGTCGAGAAGGCCGAGGATGGCGGCGCGCTGCGCATCTGGGTGCCCGGCTGTTCGAGCGGCGAAGAGGCTTACACGCTGGCGATGCTCATCGATCGCGCGATCCATGCGAGCGGCAAGGAAATCGATTTCCAGATCTTCGCTACCGATATCGACGAACGGATGCTCGCGATCGCACGCGAGGGACGTTATCCGGTCTCGGTTCTGCTCGATCTGCCGGAAATGTATCGCGACACCTATACGGTCGGACGCGATGGCAATTTCCAGATCACCGTCGCGCTGCGCGACCGGGTGCGCTTCTCGCCACATTCGCTGATCAAGGATCCGCCATTTTCGCGTCTCGACATGGTCTCCTGCCGCAACTTGCTGATCTATTTCGGTGACAAGCTGCAGGCGCGGGCGCTGCCGATCTTCCATTACGCGCTCAACCCGGGCGGCGTTCTCTTCCTCGGCCCATCCGAGACGATCGGGCGGCACGAGGAGCTGTTCGAGCCGATCGACGGGGCGATGCGCATCTTCCGGAGCATTGGACCACGGTCACCTTACCCGACCGAACTGCCTATGCGCTCCGACCCTCATACGCGGCTTGCTCCGCTTCGACCAAAAACGACTGATAGAAGACCCAGAGACTGGAACACGACCTTGGCCAGCAATCGTATCCTCGATCTTTATGCGCCCGCGACGCTGAATGTCGATCGCGATGGAGCGATCCTCGCCGCCACCGGGCGCCTGGGCAAGTATCTCGAGATCGATCCGTCCGAGACCGGGCAGGGCTATGCGCAATCGCTCGCACGGGCGGGGCTGCGCGAGGCGCTTTCCGCCGTCATCCACGAGTCGGCTGAACTCGGGACGCGCAAGATCGTCCGCGACGTCGAAGTGATCTCGGAAACCGGGCGGCAGCGCGTCGACGTGCTCGCCGATCCGCTCTCGGACGACACGCTGCTGATCGTGTTCCGCGACCGTGGCCCGTTCGAGGCGCTCGACGAATACGATTTCGACGAGATCGCGCCCTCCGAGAGCCATGTGCAGGTCTTGGAAGCGGAGCTGCGCGCCACCCGCAACCGCCTGCGCACCACCGTCGAAGAGTTGGAAACCGCTAACGAAGAGCTCAAATCCTCCAACGAGGAAATGATGTCGATGAACGAGGAGTTGCAATCGACCAACGAAGAGCTCGCGACGGTCAATGACGAGCTGAAGACCAAGGTCGAGGAGCTTTCGACCGCGAATGCCGACCTGCGCAATATCTTCGATTCCAAGCTTCATGCGCTGGTGACGGTTGATCGCAAGCTACGCCTGCGCAACTTCACCGACGGCGCGAGCGAGATGATCCGCCTGCGCGGCAGCGATCGTGGTCGACCGCTCGGCGACATCAAGAACATGCTCGACACGCCGGAAGTCATGATCGAGTTGATCGATGCGGTGCTCGAGGGCGAGCTGCCGCGGCCCTGCCGGGTCAAATCCACCGAGCTCGACAAGGTCTGGTCGCTTGCCGCCACGCCTTATCTGAATGCGCGCGGCAATGTTGAAGGCGCGACGCTCGTCTTCACCGACATCACCGAGGCGCTGCGTCTCGAGACCGAACTCACGCAGAAGGGCGAACGGCTCCAACTCGCGCTGGAAATCGCACAGATCGGCATCTGGTCGATCATCGAGCCTAGCGGCGAGGTGGAGGTCGACGAGGCTGTCGCCGCATTCTTCGAACTCGAGGCTGCGGGCACCTATCCGCTCGAGCGGTTCTTCGAACGCGTGGCCGAGCATGACCGGGACGCCGTAGAACAGGCGGTGCGCGAAGCGCGCGAAAAGGGCGTCGATATGGAGGTCGACCACGAGCTCGACCTTCCCTCCGGGACGAAGCGCCACCTGCGCGCCACTGGCCGGATGATGGGCGAAGGCAAGGAAAGCCGTCTGTTGGGCCTCAGCGTCGATATCACCGCCGATGAAGAGGCCGCACAGATGCGCGAATTGATGCTGCGCGAGATGAACCACCGGGTGAAGAACCTGTTCTCCATCGTTTCGGGCATGCTGCGCATCGCGGGACGTACCGCCTCGAGCCCGCGCGAGCTGGTCGATGACGTCGGTCAGCGGATCAACGCGCTCGCGCGCTCGCACGATCTGGCGCGCACTCGGACGAGCGGCGCGGCTATTCCGCTGCGCGAGGTTATCGAGACGACCCTCGCGCCCTATGACGATCCCTCGAAGTTCCTGATCGATGGGCCGGAGGTCGACGTTCCGACGCATCACCTGACCGCACTTGCGTTGATTTTCCACGAATGGAGCACCAATGCCGCGAAATACGGGGTATTGGGGCCACGCGAGGGCGCTCTCGAGATCACCTGGTCGAAGGAAAACGACGACACTGTGATACTTTCGTGGAACGAGCGCTACCGTGAGGCGTTGCAGCTCGACACGAACAAACAGGGCTTCGGCTCGACGTTGGTCGATATTTCCGCCAGCCAGATTTCGGCGCGGGTCGACACGCGTCAGACGCCGGAAAGCCGTTGCAACAGGATTATCTTCGCACATGAAATCGACGGCGACGCTGACTGAGAAAGCACCGAGCGAGGTGCTCCTTGTCGAAGATGAAGCCGTCGTCGCGCTTGATCTTCAATTCATGCTGGAAGATCTCGGGATGGAGGTCTGGGGACCCTGCGCCACGGTTCGCGCGGGTCTGGACTTGGTCCGCGAGCGTCTGCCCGGTGCCGCGATCCTCGACGTGATGCTGGCCGATGGCGAGGTCTACGAACTGGCCGACCGGCTCCACGAAGCGGGGGTGCCGCTCCTGTTCCATTCCGGACATGCGGAGGCCTCTCAGCTGCGCGAGCGCTACCCCGGTGCCGCGGTCTGCCCGAAGCCGGCTATGCCGTCCGAGATCGAAGCGAAGCTCGCGAAATGGTTCATTCCATCTGATTGAAGTCGTCCAACTGCGACTGATCGATCCGCGCCAGAAGATCGCCCGCGGCGTGGCTGACATGGTGGTCGCGGTGGCGTAGCGCGTAGAAGGGCCGCGGGGCGAGTTGCAGCTCCCAATCTCTGACCGTGCCAAGGCTCAGCGCCCGCGCGACGACATGGGCCGAGAGAATGGTGATCCCGGCCCCCGCCTCGACCGCGCTCAGCACCGCCTCGTTCGATGGCAAAACCAGCGCGGCCGAGAGCGCACCGGGCGCGACGCCCAGGTCGGCGAGGGCGGCTTCGGCGGTGGAACGCGTGCCCGAGCCGGGTTCGCGCAGAACCCAGTTCGCTTCGCTCAACGCGCGCGCATCCAGTTTGCCGGGCGGCGGGGCCGCACTGACCAATATCAGCTGATCCGCGCCGATCTGAACGCGCTCCAGCTTCGCATCCTCGACATCGCCTTCGACCAGCGCGAGATCGTGCAGGCCCGCGCGCAGCCGGTCTGCGGCTTCCTGTGTATTGCCGATTTCCAGCGTCACCTCGATCCCCGGGCGCGCCTGCCGGAAGGCGGCAAGATATGGCGGCAGCCAATAGCCCGCGATGGTCTGACTGGCGACTAGACGGATATGCCCTCGTTCGAGCCCGCGGGTCTCGGCGAGCATCGCCTCCGCCTCGGCGAGCCGTGCCAGCACCGCGCGCGCCTCGGGCAGAAAGGCGCGACCTTCCTCGGTCAGAGAAATTCCCCGCCCAATCCGGTCGAACAGGGCGATCTGATGACGCGACTCCAGGGCCGCGATGGCGGCGGAGGCGGTGGATTGCGTCATGTTCAGCCGCGCCGCGGCGCGGGTCATGTGCTGCTCTTCCGCGACCGCGACAAATACGCGGAGCTGTTCAGGCGTCATTCCTGCGTCCCTTTAAATAATCGATTTAACCGATCATATCGACAAAAACATTTTGTTTGAAGAATGAATTGTGGCGGGCAAATACGGGGTACGTGCTGACCCCGAGGAGACCGTCTTGCCGCTTCATTCGATCCTGCCCTGCCGTTTCGCCCGTCCGCAGCTCGCGCTTCGCGCTTACGCTCCTGGGGTCGGGTTGAGCATCGGCGTCGCCGCGCTCGCGGCGTTGGGCGGTATGGCAGAGCACGCGCTGTTCGGGGCGGAATGGCTGGAGCCGTTGGTGCTGGCGATCCTGATCGGGGCGGTGGTGCGCTCCCTCTGGGCCCCGCCTGCACGTTTCGAGGCCGGTATCCGCTTCTCGGCCAAGACGGTGCTGGAGATCGCGATCGTCCTGCTCGGCGCCTCGGTGAGCGCACAGACGCTGTTGTCGGTCGGTCCGGGCTTGCTGGCCGGGATTGTCGCCGTGGTCGCGCTCATGGTGCCCACCGCATATCTGCTGGGGCGGGCCTTGCGCCTGCCGGCCCGGATGGCATTGCTGATCGCCTGCGGCAACGGTATCTGCGGCAATTCCGCCATCGCCGCCGTCGCCCCGGTGATCGACGCAGACAGCGACGATGTTAGTGCCGCGATCGCGTTCACCGCCGTGCTCGGCGTGGCGGTGGTTCTGTTGCTGCCGGTCGTCGGCCATGTGGCGGGAATGAGCGTCAACGGTTACGGGATCCTGTCGGGGATCACCGTCTATGCGGTGCCGCAAGTTCTGGCTGCAGCGGCGCCGATGGGGGCCGGGGCGATCCAGCTCGGCACGCTGGTGAAGCTGGTGCGGGTCCTGATGCTGGGGCCGATCACCGTGGTACTGTCGTTTCTCGCGCCGCACCTGCCGGCGGATGGACGCTCTGCCGCGCCGGAAGGGCGTGTGCGGCGTGGACTCATGCCGCCGCTTTTCATCCTCGGGTTTCTCGGGATGATCGTGCTGCGCTCTGCCGGGGCGTTGCCGGAAGTCGCGCTGGCGCCGATGGGGCAGGGGGCGTCGATCCTGACGGTGATCGCGATGGCAGCGCTGGGGCTTGGCGTCGACGCTCGGGCAGTGGCAGCCGCCGGGCCGCGCGTGATCGCGACGGTGACGCTGTCGCTGGTGATGCTCGTGGCGGCTGGTCTCGGCCTTGTGAGCTTGCTCGCCGCCTGAGCTCTCGCGCTGGATGCACGGCCAGATCGCTCCGTTTCGCAATTTCGCACGGCCCCCTGTGCAGGGGACCCATGTTGATCCTCGCGACACAGAAGATATGTGGGATGGGACAAAAACGTTAGCAGGCTAACTTTATTCCCGAGGCCCCCATGTCCGACCGTGCCGCAGAACTATCCGTGCCCAGCGAAGCCGCCCGCCGCGACCGTGCCGAGTTGACGCGCACGATGATGCTGACGGCGCGTTCGGTGCGCGCGATGTTCGACGCACAGGCGCGGGACATGGGGCTGACCTTCGCGCGGGCGCAGGCCATCCTTGCGATCTCGCGCGACGAGGGGATGAGCCAGCGGCAACTGGCGGAAACGCTGGTAATCGAGACGCCGACGCTGAACCGCACGCTCGACGGGCTGGAGAAGCTCGGCTTCGTGGAGCGGCGCGCCGATCCCAAGGACAAACGCGTCCGCCAGATTTTCCTGACCGATCACGCCCGTGCGAACGCCTCCGAGATCGAGACTTTCGTCGAGGCGCTGCGCGCGCAGCTCTACGAAGGACTCGACGCCGACGAGGTCGCCCGCGCCCGCAAGACGATGGAGCGGATGCAGGCCAATCTCGAAAGGATGCGCGGCCAATGAATTCCCAGATTCGCAATCTCAACGGCCCGGATGCGCGTCCGACGGCCGCCGAACCGGTATCGCCGGACGAGCGGACGCTGCGCGAGCGCGCGCGGTCTGAAGAGGCGGAGACGCGACCCGCAACCGAGGCCGCCGCAGAGCGTGAAGTCAAGCAAGACGAAGCCACAGCGGCAGAGACCGCAGAGCCGGACGCCGCGCCGCAGCCCGCCGCTCCGCCAGAGCCCGACCATTCCGGTGCAAAGCGGGTCGTCTATGCCAGCGCAGCCGTTTTCGTGGCGCTGTCGCAATCGCTCGCGACCGGTTTCGTCTCGGCCAACCTGCCGCAGCTGGCGGGCGATCTTCACGCCACCACGAACAACACCTATTGGGTGATGGCGGCCTTCATGGCGCCGCGCGCCTCTATGCCGCTGATGCTGATCCGTATCCGCGACCAGTTCGGTCTGCGGCGCTTCGCCGAGGTGGGGATCGTCTGCTTCGTGCTGGCGATGGTGCTGAATCTCTGGGTCGACGACCTGCATTCCGCAGTGATCGTGGCGTTCCTGAGTGGCTGCGCCGCCGCGCCGCTGTCGAGCCTCGGCTTTCTCTACATGCTGGAGGCCATACCCGCTGTACAGCGTCTGAAGGTGGCTATCCCCGCCGTTCTGACGATGATCATGGTGGGCAGGCCTCTGGCGCGGGTGCTGCTGCCGGACCTCACCGCGAATGCCAGTTGGCACGCGGTGAGCCTTTTCCAGATGGGCATGGCGCTGGTGGCGCTGGCGCTGATTTTCGCGCTGCCGCTGACGCCGCGCCCTCTGCAAAAGGTGCTCAAACCGCTCGATTTCGTCTCCTTCAGCCTGCTCGCGTTCGGGTTCGGGGCGTTCACCAGCGTCTTCATGTTCGGGGCGCTAGATTACTGGACGCAGACCGAATGGTTGGGCGTGGCGCTCGTGGCGGCCATCGGGATGGTCGCGGGCGCGGTGCTGATCGAGATGCAGCGCCCCAATCCGCTGATTGATTTCCACTGGCTGCTGAGCCCGCCAATCCTGCATCTGGCGGGAACGCTTCTAGTGTTCCGCATCGCGCTCGCCGAGCAGAGCGCGGGCGCGGTCGGCTTCCTGCGCACCATGGGGCTTCAGCCCGGGCAGGAGCAGTTGCTGTTTGGGATCATCGCGCTGTCGATGCTCGCCGCGACCGGCGTGCTGATGCTGACCAATAGCGGGGCGCGTGCGCCGCTGTTTCACGGCATCGCACTGGTTCTGATCGCGGCTGGGGCGTGGCTCGATTCGCAATCGACCGCGCTCACCGGGCCCGAGCAGATGTATCTCAGCCAGGCGATGATCGGTTTCGCGGGCATCCTGTTTCTGCCGCCCGCGATGGCGAAAGGGCTGGGGGCGGCCTTCGCGAAGGGGCCGCATTACCTGCTGAGCTTCGTCGTGCTGTTCCTGGCCACGCAATCCATCGGCGGGGTCATCGGCTCCGGCCTGTTCCGCTCGCTGGTGGTCGACCGCACCGCCTATCACATGGCGCAGCTTTCTCCGCAGATTTCGCCCGACAATCCGATGTTGAGCCAGACCCTCGCGCAGAGTGCTGCTTCGCTTGGTGGCCAGACCGCGGATGCGGGCGCACGGGCCGGGGGCGCGCTGTCCTCCGTCGCCTCCGCGGTGCAGCAGCAGGCCGCGATCCTCGCTTATGACGATGTGTTCCGCGCGGTCTTCTGGTTCGCGCTGGCGGCGCTCGCCGGGCTGATCGCCCATGTCGCATTGCAGCGAAGCTGGCCGCTCCCGCGCCTTACGCCCTCCACCCCTGTTTCCACGAGTTGATCCTATGTCCCAGACCCGCCGCTATATTGCTTCTGCCCTGATCCTTTTGATCGCGCTCGCCGGCGTCGCGACCGTGCTCTATGCATGGCGCCTTCCGCCTTTCCGCTCCGACGTCGCATGGACCGACAATGCTTATCTGCAGGGCAAGGTCACGCCGATCTCCGCGCAGGTCGCGGCCGAAGTCACGGCGGTGCCTGTCAGCGACTTCGAGGAGGTCAAGAAGGGCGATGTGCTGGTGCGGCTGGACGATCGCGCGCTGAAAGCGGCGGTGGAACAGGCGCAGGCCGCGCTTGAGACGGCGAAGGCCGCGCAATCCAACGGGGCGCAGGCGGTGAACTCGGCCAAGGCGACGCTGGAGGCGAAACAGGCCGCGCTGGCCTCGGCGAAAGCGGCCCAAGCCACGGCGCAGACCGCGCGCGATCGGGCCTCGAAGCTGACGAAGAAAAGCTATGTCTCGCAATCGGATGCCGATCAGGCGCAGCTTACGCTCGATCAGGCGAAGGCGGGCGTGCAAGAGGCGCAAAGCGCCATCGATGTGGCCCAACAAGCGGTTCAGACGGCGGAATTGAACAAACGCTCGCTCGCCGCGAAGACCGATGCCGCGCAGGCGTCGCTGGATGCGGCGCAGGTGGCGCTAGATCATGCGGTGATCCGTGCGCCCCAGGATGGGCGACTGGGTCAGGTTTCGGCTCGGGTCGGCAAGTTCGTCAGTGCCGGGAGCACGCTGGTTTCGCTCGTGCCCTCCGACCTCTGGCTGATCGCGAATTACAAGGAGACCCAGCTGGCAGGGCTGCGCATGGGTGAGCTGGTGACCTTCACCGTCGACGCTCTGGGGAAGATCGAGTTCAAAGGCCATATCGAACGGTTCTCGCCTGCCACGGCAGGGCAGTTCAGCCTGCTGTCGGGCTCCAATGCGACCGGCAACTTCACCAAGATCGCGCAGCGCGTGCCGGTGCGCATCTCGATTGACCCGGATCAGCCGCAGACTGCGAGACTGGCCCCGGGACTGTCGGCCGAGGTCAGCGCGCCGCAGCACGGATCCTGACCTTGCGACAGCTATGCGGAAGATGCAGCGCGGCTATGTCGAATAAGCTATTTCTGCGGCGCAGCATCTGTGCGAAAACAATCCCAACGTAGCGGGCAATTCGCTGCACCAGTTCCTGAGGCTCTCTCCTCCTCCCTGAGCCTCGGAAATTGGCGGTGGCCTCTCTCCTCCTCCCTGAGGTCACCGCCTCCTCCTCCCCTCCGATGACTGACGTGGGCCGCTTAACCGCGGTATTTCCTGTGTGGGAAGCGCTTGACGGTGGCCTGTGTCATGCGGGCTGCGTCGCGCGCTTACTTGACCGCGACGAGACGCTCATAGCTCGAGGGCGGATTGGTGCTGTTGATCACCTCGATCACATGATCGCCCGACTGGAAAAGCTGACCGCGGTAATCCTTGCTCTTCGTCATGTCGCCCAAGAGAGGGCTCTTGTCGGGGTTGTAGATTCGGTAGGTGAGGGGGGCTTCCTGCACCATCACCCGAAGGTTCAGATACTGCCCGTCCCGCGCGTTGAGCAGGTAACGGCGCGATTTCCCGGGCTGGAGACCCCCGTGAAGTCGCGCATCCGAACTGCCTGAGGCGAAACCCACGCGTTCCTGACCTGAGCCTGTCACTATCTTCGGTTTCGGACTCGGGACGGCTTCCGCTCGAGTCGGTGTCCCGGTGCCTTCGATCAAATACTCTCCCGCAGCCCAGCCCTCGAAGCCAGGATCGGCGAGCGTCGCAACTTGGCACCAACGGCGCCCCTCTGCCATGCGACACCCGAGATTGCGCAGATTCTGCCCATCCGCGAGGCGGGTGACGATGCTTGCCCCGGTCGACGGGGCCGAGCGCATGTTCAGGGTCGCGACGTCGTTGATCGGATCGGGTGAACCCACCCGTGATGATCGCCTCGTCCCCAAGCCCCTTGCCGGGCGCGCGAGAGGGGGCGTTCACGATGACAGGGTACCGGTTCGTGCTTAACCAGGATCGCGACCGTCGCGACGATTGGGCCGAGAAGCTCCTGTCCCTCTATCGCGACATCGACGGGTTCCTGCTCGAGCACAGCCCCGAAGGCCCATACCTGTTCGATGAGTTCGGGCTTTCCGGGACCGTATTCACTCCGATGTTCAAGAGGTTCTGGTTCCTCGACTATTACGAAGGTTTTCAGTTGCCCGAGGGTGTCGGGTATGACCGGGTCCGCGTGTGGCGGGAAGCCTGCACGGCCCACGAGGCGACGGAGCAGGTGAGCCGCGAAGAGATCGTCAAACTCTATTACGACTACGCGCACGGAGCAGGGAATGGGGCGCTCCTCGACGGGTGGTCGGTCTCGAGCTTCATCTTCACCCCGCCTTGGCAGGACCGGCCGTGGCCGCCGCGCGACAAGTATTCCGGCGCCGCAAGTGACGAGGCGCTCGGCCTCGTGGCCTGAACGCTTCGGAGGGACGGAGGGCACCGAAACTCCTTCGTTTCCTAGCGGTAGCCATGCCTTTTGGCACTCCTTGGGCCCCGCACTCGAAAAAGACATTTGACAAAAAATTGGAACGTTCCTATTAATTTTGGAACGTTCCTAAAATTGTTTTAGCGGACGTGCGGTTGAACAGGGAGAAGCGGACTATGGGCACGATTGTCAGTGCGTCGGAAGCGGTAGGGAAGATTGCGGATGGTGCTGTCATCACGGTTTCCTCGTCTTCGGCGTTGGGGTGTCCCGACTCCGTGCTCAAGGCGATCGGCGAGCGCTTCGATCGGGAGCAGCATCCGAAAAACATCACCACGATCCACCCGATCGCCGCGGGGGACATGTACGGGGTGAAGGGCATCGACCACATCGCGAAGGATGGTCTGCTCGATACCGTTCTGGCAGGTTCCTACCCGTCGGGCTCCTCGAGCCTGCCGATGCCGGAAATCTGGAAGATGGTCGTTGAGGATCGGGTGGCAGCCTATAACGTGCCCTCCGGCATCCTGTTCGATATGCATCGCGAGGCGGCGGCGCGCCGTCCGGGCGTGATGACCAAGGTCGGCTTGAAGACCTTCGTCGACCCCGAGCGCGAGGGCTGTGCGATGAACGATCGCGCAGCAGGCGCGCCCATCGTGCGCCGGGTGGAGTTCGATGGTGACACCTGGCTCCATTTTCCGAATATTTACCCCGACGTCTGCATCCTGCGCGCCACCACCGCGGATGAGCGCGGCAATCTGACCTATGAGCACGAGGGGGCCTATCTCGGCGGGCTCGAGCAGGCGATTGCGGTCCGCAACAATGGCGGGCTGGTGATCGCGCAGGTGGAGCGCGTCACGGCTGCGGGCTCCCTGCGCCCCCACGATGTCCGGGTGCCGGGGCATCTTGTGGACTGCGTCGTCGTGGACGAGGATCAGAAACAAACCTGCGAGACGCCCTACGATCCGGCGATCTCGGGGCAAGTGATGCGTCCGTGGTCGAGCTTCGAATTGGCCGAACATGGCATCGAGAAGGTCATCGCACGGCGCGCGGCAATGGAGCTTCGCGGCGGCATGACCGCCAATCTCGGTTTCGGGATTTCGGCGATGGTGCCGCGCATCCTGCTCGAAGAGGGCCACCATGATGCGGTCACCTGGGCGATCGAACAGGGCGCAGTGGGCGGGATGCCCTTGACCGGATTTGCCTTCGGCTGTGCGTCGAACGCCGATGGCTACGTGCCCTCGCCGCAGCAATTCATCTATTTCCAGGGCGCCGGGTTCGACATGTCCTTCCTGTCCTTCCTCGAGGTCGATGTGCAGGGGAATGTGAATGTCTCCAAGCTCGGCAAGAAACCTTACCTCACCGCAGGCTGCGGCGGCTTCGTCGATATCACCGCCCATGCGCGCAAGATCGTCTTCTCGGGCTGGTTCGAGGCAGGCGCGCAGATGGAGATGGACGAGGCTGGCATTCGCGTCCGCGCACCCGGCAAGTTCACCAAGATGGTCGACCGAGTCGAACATGTGACCTTCTCCGGGGAGCGTGCGCGAGAGCAGGGGCAGGAGGTGCTCTATATCACCGAGCGCTGCGTGATGCGGCTCGATGCCAAGGGGCTCATCGCCACCGAAATCATGCCGGGGATCGAACCTGAGCGCGATATCGTCGGCGCCTCCGAGGGGCGTGTGCGCGTGGCGGAGAATGCCGTCACCATGTCCACGAAGCTTCTCGCCGGCGCCCCGATGGGGTGGACGCCATGAGTGACATTCACCTGATCATCGACGGCGCGGTGGCAGAGCTGCGTCTCGACAACCCGGCGAAGATGAACGCCCTCACGGTCGAGATGCTGAGCGCGCTCGAGGCGCATCTCGATCGGATCGAAAGAGACGTCGAGATTCGCTGCGTGCTGGTGAGCGCCGAGGGCGACCGGGCTTTCTGCACCGGGGCGGATATCAACGGATGGGGCGATCTGAGCCCGGCCGAGTTCGCGCGGCATTGGGTCCGCGACGGACACCGGATTTTCGACCGGCTCGCGCGCCTCTCGAAGCCGACGATTGCGGTGCTGAACGGACACGCCTTCGGGGGCGGTCTCGAACTTGCCGCAGCCTGCGACCTTCGGGTCATGGCACCCGGCGCCAGCCTTGCCCTCCCGGAAGCTGGCGTCGGGATCGTTCCCGGCTGGTCGGGCACGCAGCGGCTGATGCGTCTGCTGCCCGAACCAATGGTGAAGGAGATGGCGCTTTTCGGTCACCGCGTGAAGGCCGACCGGGCGCTGGCGGTCGGCTTCGTGGCCGCGGTCTCCGACGATCCGCGCGCGGCAGCGCAGACCCTGATCGACCGTGCGCTCGGGCTGTCGCCCCGCGCCGTCGAAATCACGAAATCGATGATCCATGTCGCGGCGGGTGAAGATCGCGGTGCAATGGCTGAGGCGCTTGGAAGTGCCGCCATTTCGGCCAGCGAAGATCGCGCCGAAGGGGTCACGGCCTTCCGCGAGAAACGCAAACCTAACTTTTCGGGACTTTGAACATGACCGAGCTGAACCTGATCTCTGCCGTCGATGCGGCGCTCCCCGCAGAGCCCTTCATCTGTCGTCACCTGATCGCAGGCGAGTGGCGCGACAGTGCCTCCGGCGAGACCTACGATCGGATGTCCCCGGCGTATGGTTGCCTCGTCAGCCGCGCGGCGCTGGGCGCCGAAGCCGATGCGGAAGCCGCGATCGTCGCGGCGCGCGAGGCGTTCGACAGCGGCGTCTGGAGCCGGATCTCGGGCAAGGAGCGTGCGACCGTGCTGCTGCGCGTCGCCGATCTGATCGAGGGCAATGTCGAACGGATGGCGCTGCTGGAGACGCTCGAGAGTGGCAAGCCGATCTCGCAATCGCGCGCCGAAGTGTCGGGCGCGGCCGATCTGTGGCGCTACGCGGCGTCGTTGGCGCGCACGATGCATGGCGATAGCCACAATACGCTGGGGCCCGACATCCTCGGTGTCGTCGTCAAAGACCCAATCGGTGTTGTGTCGATGATCACGCCGTGGAACTTCCCGTTCTGGATCCTGAGCCAAAAGCTGCCCTTCGCGCTCGCCGCCGGCTGCACCACGGTAATCAAACCGTCCGAGCTGACGCCGTCGACCACGGTGATGCTCGGGGAGCTGTTGTTCGAGGCAGGGATGCCGCCGGGCGTCGTGAATATCGTTCTGGGCTACGGGGCGTCCGTGGGCAGCGTGATGACGACGCATGAGGCGGTTGACATGGTAACATTCACCGGCTCGACCGCGGTCGGCAAGGCGATCTCCGCGGCTGCGTCGAGCACGTTGAAAAAGGTCGCACTGGAGCTGGGCGGGAAGAATCCGCAGGTCGTGTTCCCCGATGCCGATATCGAGAGTGCAGCCGATGCGATCACCTTTGGCGTCTATTTCAATACCGGGCAATGCTGCAATTCGAGCAGCCGGATTATCGTCCATGCAGATATCGTGGATGAGGTGGTCGCGCGCGTCGTGGAGCTGTCGAAGCGCGTGGCTTTCGGCGATCCGCTTGACCCGCGCACGCAGGTCGGGGCGATCATCTCCGTCCAGCATCAAGGCAAGATCGACGACTACGTCCGCGCCGCGGTCACCGAGGGGGCCGAGATCGCGCTGGGGGGCGGGCCGATGACCGTGCCGGGGCTCGAGGGGCAATTCTATCAGCCGACAGTCGTGCGCGGCGTTTCGCCGGAGATGGCGATCGCCCGAGAAGAGGTGTTCGGGCCGGTTCTCTCGGTGCTGACCTTCCGGACGATGGACGAAGCTGTAGCGCTAACGAACGACGCAAGCTACGGTCTGTCTGCGGGCGTTTGGAGCGAGAACGTCCACACCTGTCTCGAGTTCTCGACTCGGGCGCACGCGGGGACCGTCTGGACGAATACTTGGATGGACGGCTTTCCGGAATTGAGCTTCGGCGGAGTCAAGCAATCCGGTCAGGGGAGAGAGATCGGACGCTATGGCCTGGAGGAGTTCTTCGAGATCAAGACGCTCGTGATGCGCATCGGTCGCACGCGGGAGCCTTGGGTGAGACCCGAATGACCTGAAGGGTCGCGCGGGAGGGATGTGTAACGACAACGCAACAGGGAGGAAAATCAATGCGTAGTTACATCGGACGGACACTGAAAATGGCGAGCGTTCTGGCGCTCGTCGCAGGGTCGGCGCAAGCGAAGGATGTGGAGGTCCTTCACTGGTGGACGTCGGGCGGCGAGGCGGCCGCTCTCAACGTTCTCAAGGACGATCTGCAGAAGGAGGGGATCGGCTGGAAGGACATGCCCGTCGCCGGTGGCGGCGGCCAGAGCGCGATGACGGTGCTGCGTGCGCGCGTCACCTCCGGTGATCCGCCGACCGCGGTCCAGATGCTCGGCTTCGACATCTCCGACTGGGCACAGCAGGGCGCTTTGGCCCAGCTCGACAAGGTGGCGGCCGATGGCAACTGGGATGCCGTCGTGCCCGAGGCGCTCCAGAAGTTCTCGAAATACGACGGTCACTGGGTCGCGGTTCCGGTGAACGTGCACTCGACCAACTGGGTCTGGTCGAACAAGAAGATGCTTGCCGATCTGGGGATCGAAGAGCCGAAGACCTGGGATGAGTTCATCGCTGCGATGCAGAAGGTGAAGGATTCCGGGAAGATCGCGCTCGCCGCTGGTGGTCAGCCCTGGCAGGAAGCGACGATGTTCGATGGCGTCGTGCTCTCGGTCGGTGGCCCCGACTTCTATAAGAAGGCCTTCATCGATCTCGATCCCGACGCGCTCGGCGGTCCGCAGATGGTCGAATCCTTCAAGCGCATGGAGCAGCTCCACAGCTTCGTCGACCCGAACTTCTCGGGCCGCGACTGGAACCTCGCGACCGCGATGGTCATCAATGGCGAGGCCGCCTTCCAGATGATGGGCGACTGGGCCAAGGGTGAATTCCTGCGGGCCGGCAAAGAGGCCGAGGTCGATTTCGGCTGCTTCCGGACCCCGGGCACCGCGGACGATGTGACCTTCAACGCCGACCAGTTCGCGATGTTCAAGGTGGGCGAGGACGCACAGGCCGCACAGGACGCAATGGCGAAAGCCGTGATGTCGCCCTCGTTCCAGATCGCCTTCAACACGGTGAAAGGCTCTGTTCCCTCGCGCACGGACGTGTCGGACGAAGAGTTCGACGCTTGCGGCAAGAAGGCAATGGCTCAGCTGAAATCGGCGAGCCAGAACGGCACGCTTCTGGGCTCTATGGCGCATGGCCATGCTGACCCGGCTTCGGTGAAGAACGCGATCTATGACGTGGTGACGGCGAATTTCAACGGCGACTATGACGCCGAGACCGCCGCCAAGGAACTCGTCAAGGCCGTGTCGCTGGCCCAGTAAAAGGCCCTCGGGCCGGTCTCTGAGACCGGCCCGTACGTCACCGATCCGTCTCATTTCCCTAAAGGAGAGAGCAATGGCCCGTCTGGTCCAGTCAGACTTGCGTACCCGGCTTCAGGAATGGATTCCCAAGATCGTTCTCGCGCCCTCTGTCGCGTCGATGCTGATCTTCGTCTACGGCTTCATCGTTTTCACCGGCTACCTGTCGTTCACGAACAGCCGAATTCTTCCAACGTTCGACCTTGTCGGGTGGCACAATTACTGGCGTCTCTTCCAATTGCCGACCTGGACGATCGCGGTGCAGAACCTCGCGATCTTCGCCTCTCTCTACATCGCGATCTGTATCGCGATCGGCCTTTCTCTCGCGATCTTTCTCGATCAGAAAATCCGCGGCGAGGGGCTTCTGCGCCCGATCTTCCTTTATCCGATGGCGCTCTCGTTCATCGTGACGGGGACGGCGTGGAAATGGCTTCTCGATCCGGGCATCGGGATCGAGCACACGCTGCATCTTTGGGGCTGGGAGAGCTTCCATTTCGGCTGGATCAAAAGCTCGTCCATGGCGATCTACACCGTGGTGATCGCCGCGGTCTGGCAAAGCTCGGGCTTCGTCATGGCAATGTTCCTCGCCGGGCTCCGCGGGATCGACAACGAGATCCTGAAAGCGGCGCAGATGGATGGCGCCTCGAACTGGAACCTCTATCGCCGCATCATAATTCCGCAGCTTCGGCCCGCGTTCCTGTCGGCCTTCGTCATCCTCGCGCATCTCGCGGTCAAATCGTATGACCTCGTGATCGCGCTGACCGGTGGCGGCCCGGGCCGGGCCACCGAGTTGCCCGCGACCTTCATGTATTCCTACACTTTCACCCGCAACGAGATGGGCGTGGGCGCAGCGTCGGCGGTTATCATGCTGATGACCATCGCCGCGATCATGATCCCCTATCTCTACGCCGAACTGAAGGAGCCGAAGTAATGTCCGGCGCCGTCGATACCGGGGTCGCGATCCGCACAAATCGCGTGACCCGCACCTTCATCTATCTTTTCCTGCTGCTGTTCGCGCTGTTCTACCTGCTGCCGCTCGCGGTGATGCTGATCAACTCGGTCAAACCTCTGAGCGAGATCACCGGCGGCAACATGATGGCGCTGCCCGATGTCTGGACTTTCGAGCCCTGGCGCGAAGCCTGGTCCTCGGCCCAGATCGGCGTGCAGCCGACCGGCCTGCGCCCCTACTTCATCAACTCGATCCTGATCGTGGTTCCGGCGGTGGCGATCTCGACCATCATGGGCGCGCTCAACGGATACGTGCTGACCAAGTGGCGGTTCCGCGGCGATACGATCCTCTTCGGGATGCTGCTGTTTTCCTGCTTCATCCCGTTCCAGATCGTGCTGATCCCGATGGCGCGGGTGCTGGGCATGATCGGGCTCGCAGGCTCGGTGCCGGGTCTGATCCTCGTCCACGTCGTCTACGGGCTTGGCTTCACGACGCTATATTTCCGCAACTACTACTCGGCCTTCCCGACCGAACTGGTGCGCGCGGCGCAGATCGACGGGGCCGGATTCTTCCGAATCTTCTACCGCATCCTTCTGCCGCTGTCGGGGCCTATCATCGTGGTCACGATCATCTGGCAGTTCACCAATATCTGGAACGACTTCCTGTTCGGGTCGTCCTTCGCCGGGCAGGCCAGCCAGCCGATGACCGTCGCCTTGAACAACCTCGTTCAAAGCTCGACCGGCGTGAAGGCCTACAACGTCCACTTCGCGGGTGCGATCCTTGCGGCGCTGCCCACTCTCATCGTCTACATCGTCTCGGGGCGCTTCTTCGTGCGCGGCCTGATGGCGGGCTCAGTCAAGGGGTAATGCCAATGGGTCTCCTCGATATTTCAAACGTCACCAAGTCCTACGGCGCGGTCGAAGTGCTGCACAGCGTCGACATCTCGGTCGATGAAGGTGAATTCCTCGTGCTGGTCGGCCCGTCCGGCTGCGGCAAGTCGACGCTTCTGAGCATGATCGCAGGGCTGGAAGGAATCACCTCCGGCGAGATTTCGATCAAGGGACGCACGATGAACGGTGTGCACCCGTCGAAGCGCAACATCGCGATGGTGTTCCAGTCCTACGCGCTCTACCCGAACATGACCGTCGGCCAGAACATCACCTTCGGCCTTGAGATGCACGGCACCCCCAAACCCGAACGCGAAGAGGCGATGAACCGGGTGGCGGAGATGCTGCAGATCGACAATCTGCTCGACCGCAAGCCGGGGCAGCTTTCGGGCGGTCAGCGCCAACGCGTCGCGATGGGACGTGCGCTGGTGCGGGACCCGGACGTGTTCCTCTTCGACGAACCGCTGTCGAACCTCGATGCGAAACTGCGCGTCGACATGCGCACCGAGATCAAGAAGCTGCACCAGAGCCTTGGCACCACGATCGTCTACGTGACCCACGATCAGATCGAGGCGATGACGCTCTCGACCCGGATCGCGGTGATGAACAAGGGCTATGTGCAGCAGCTCGGCACGCCGAAGGAAATCTACGACACGCCGTCGAATGTGTTCGTGGCGACCTTCATGGGCAGCCCCGCGATGAACGTGGTTCCGGCGCGGATCGTGTTGAAGGACGGTGCGCCCCACGCGGCCGTGATGGGCCATGACGGGGGGGAGCAACTGCTCCGCTTCCCGCAAGCCAATCTCGCCCAGTGGGACGGGCGCGAGATCCTTCTCGGCATCCGACCGGAGACGATTACGGATCCGGAGGGCGCGGATCGCAACGCCGCCCATATAGCGCCGCTGCGCAATCATATCGGCGTAACCGAACCTGCCGGGTCGGACACCTTCGTGACGATGACCCTGGGCGGTCGCGATGCCATCGCCCGGATGCGGGCCGATGTGACCGTGCGGGCGGGCGAGGTCTTCGATTTCGCGGTCAACATGGACAAGGCGGTGGCCTTCGATCCCAAGACGGAGGAGCGCATCCAGCCATGAGCGATGCCGACGTCATCATCATCGGTTCGGGCATGGGCGGTGCCACCACGGCGGCGGCGCTGGCCGAGACGGGACGGCGCGTGCTGGTGCTCGAGCGTGGCGAACGCCTGCCCGACACGCCGGATGCGCGCGATCCCGACGCGATCTTCGCGCGCGGTCATTACCGGCCCGAGGAAACCTGGCTCGATGGCGATGACGTGCCGTTCAGCCCCGGCAATTACTACAATGTCGGCGGCAATTCGAAGTTCTACGGCGCCGTTCTGATGCGCTATCGCAAGGCGGATTTCTCGCCAGTGGAGCATCAAGGCGGGACCACGCCGGGTTGGCCGATCGCCTATGACGAGATCGAGCCGTTCTACCAGAGGGCCGAGGCGCTTTATCAGGTGCGCGGTCAGCTTGGAGAGGATCCGACGGAGCCGCGCCATTCCGGCCTCTACGCACATCCTCCGGTCCCGGACGAGCCCGATATCGCGGCGCTCCGGCGGCGGCTGAAATCGGTCGGGCTGCACCCGTCCTCCCTGCCGCTCGGGGTCGATATCGACCGTTGGCTCGCGCATGGGCAGACGCCTTGGGATGCGTTCCCCGATACCTGCGGCGGCAAGATGGATGCCGAAAGCGTCGGTCTGGCGACTGCGCTGAAATCCCAGAATGTCGAGCTGATGACAGGCGCGCGGGCGCGGCGTCTGATCGTCGATGCCGAGAACCGCATAAGCGGGGTCGAGATCGAGAAAGACGGGCAGGTCCGGACGCTCACGGCGTCGGTCGTGGTGCTCTCCGCC
This sequence comes from Thioclava sp. IC9, assembly GCF_002213225.1. Classification (NCBI taxonomy): domain Bacteria; kingdom Pseudomonadati; phylum Pseudomonadota; class Alphaproteobacteria; order Rhodobacterales; family Paracoccaceae; genus Thioclava; species Thioclava sp. IC9. The sequence goes on along the minus strand of NZ_NBNX01000003.1, from coordinate 80,714 downwards.
GGGGCGGTGCAAAGCGCGGCCCTTTTGCTGGCCTCTGCGACTGGGCGCCATCCGACCGGGCTTGCGAATGGTTCCGATCAGGTCGGGCGCAATTTCATGAACCACAATTGCTCGGCCGTGCTGGCGCTGCACCCGCTGCGCCGGAACCGCGCAATCTACCAGAAGACGCTGGCGATCAACGATTTCTACCTCTCGGGCGGGGCGAACGGCGCGCCGCTAGGCAATATCCAGCTGCTCGGCAAAATCTCCGGTCCGATCCTCGCCTCGGCCTCGCCGCTGCCGCGTCCGGTGGCAAGCTGGATCGCCAACCGCTCGGTCGATCTCTACGCGATGTCTGAAGACCTGCCCAATCCCGAGAGCCGCGTGACGCTGAAGGAGGGCAAGATCCGGCTCGATTGGAAGCGCTCCAACTGGGAGACCCATCTCGAACTCGTCGACATGCTGCGCCGAAAGCTGCGCGCTGCGGGCTATCCGATCGTGCTCGCGCGGCCCTTCGACCGGCAGACCCCGTCACATCAATGCGGGACGGCGCGGATGGGTAACGATCCGGCGTCGAGCGTCGTCGACACGTTCTGCCGCAGCCATGATCACCCGAACCTGTTCATCGCCGATGCGTCCGTCCTGCCGACCTCGGCTGCCGTGAACCCCGCCCTTACCGTCGCGGCGCTCGCCCTGCGCGCGGCCGAGCATATCGCACAGACAGAGCTCGCCGCCTGAGCCACCGGGCTGCGGCGAGAGACTTGGCCAAGGAGGCCAGCATGAAGACGACTTACGATTTCATAATTATCGGCGGCGGTTCGGCGGGGTCGGTACTGGCCGGGCGTCTCTCCGAGAACCCGTCGGCGGACGTCCTGCTGCTCGAGGCGGGCGGCAGCGATCGCCACCCGTTCTATCATCTGCCCGCGGGCTTCGCGAAGATGACCAAGGGCATCGGCAGCTGGGGCTGGGAAACGGTTCCGCAGCGGCACATGCAGAACAAGGTCTTTCGCTACACCCAGGCCAAGGTGATCGGCGGCGGCTCCGCGATCAATGCTCAGGTCTATACCCGCGGCAATGCGCTCGATTACGACGAATGGCGCCAGATGGGGTGTACCGGCTGGGGCTATGAAGATGTGCTGCCCTATTTCCGCAAGGCCGAGGATAACGCGAGCATCGAGAACCGCTATCACGGCAAGGGCGGCCCGCTCGGCGTGAGCGATCCGCGCGCGCCCCTGCCGGTCTGCGAGGCCTATTTCGAAGCGGCCGCCGAGCTCGGCATTCCGCGCAATTACGACGTGAACGGTGAGAAGCAGGACGGGGTCGCCTATTACCAGCTGACCCAGCGCAATGTGCGCCGCTCCTCGGCTGCGATGGCCTATGTCGCGCCGAACCGTCACCGCGAGAACCTCACGGTGAAGCTGGGTGCGCAGGTGCGCCGGCTCGTGGTCGAGAATGGCCGCGCGACCGGGGTCGAGCTTGTCGATGGCACGCGCCTACGGGCAGAAAGTGAAGTGCTGCTATGTTCTGGGGCGATCGGCTCGCCGCGGCTGCTGCAGCTGTCGGGTATCGGACCGGCGGATGAGCTGGCCTCGCTCGGGATCGATGTCGTCTTCGACCAGCCGGAGGTGGGGTCCAATCTGCAGGATCACCTCGACCTCTACTGCATCAGCGAGCTTTCCGGCCCCTACAGTTATGACCGCTATGCGAAGCCGCATTGGGCGGCGTTGGCGGGGCTGCAATATCTGTTCGGACGGAAGGGGCCGGTTGCGTCGTCTTTGTTCGAAACTGGTGGCTTCTGGTATGCCGATCCCGAGGCACGGTCGCCGGATCTGCAGTTCCATCTCGGACTCGGGACCGGCATTGAACATGGCGTGGTTTCCATGCCGCAGGGCGGTATCACGCTCAATTCCTGTTACCTGCGCCCGCGCTCGCGCGGCAGCGTCCGCCTGCAAAGCGACGATCCGGCGGTCGCGCCGTTGATCGATCCGAACTACCTGCAGGACCCGCTCGATCGCGAAATGTCGATCCGGGGGCTGAAGCTGACGCAGGAAATCCTGTCACAAGCCCCGATGCGCAAATATATCCTCGCCGAGCGCCTTCCCGGTCCCGACGTGCGGACCGACGAGGACTATTTTGATTTCATCTGCGCCCATTCGAAAACCTCGCATCACTGCGCAGGGACATGTCGCATGGGCGCCGATGCGGGGGCTGTCGTAGACCCGACATTGCGGTTCAACGGGATCGAGGGGCTGCGCGTCGTCGACAACTCGATTATGCCGCGTGTGATTTCGTCCAACACCAACGCTGCGGCAATCATGATCGGCGAGAAAGCCGCCGATATGATCCGCGCGTCACATGGAGGCTGACATGACAGTGCGCCACATCGTTCTCGTCAAATTCAAACCCGGGCTGAGCGACGAAGAGATCGCGCCGCTCTGGGAGGAGCTGCGCGCGATTGAGGGCAAGGTCGACGGCCTCGGTGCAATCTGCGCGGGCCGCTCCGAGAGCCCCGAGAAGATCGAGCGCGGTTACATGCATGGCTTCACCGTCGATTTCCGCGACTGGGAGGCGCTCGCCGCCTACCAGGAACATCCCGATCACCGGGCGCTCGGGGCGAAGCTCGTGGCCAACGCTCAAGGCGGGATCGACGGCATTCTTGTCTTCGATTTCGAGATCGCAACTCCGTCGCAGGGGGCGTGACATGGCGCCGAGCGACCGCAGACCGACGATCATCGACGTGGCCCGAAAGGCCGGGGTGTCGAAATCGACAGTCAGCCTCGTGATCCAGAACAGCCCCTTGGTGAAGCAGAAAACACGCGAGCAGGTGCAGGCTGCGATGGCCGAGATCGGCTATGTCTATAACCGCGCGGCAGCCAATCTGCGCAGCGCCGGGGCAGGGCTTGTCGGTCTGGTGATCAACGACCTGCGCAACCCTTTCTTCACTGAGTTCGCGACGTCGTTGCAGATGGCGCTGTCGAGCCGCGGCTATGCGGCCGTCGTGGCCAATACTGACGAAGACCCGCAGCTTCAGGCGCAGGTGGTCGAGGCGATGATCGAGCACGGCGTCTCCGCGATGATCCTCTCGCCCGCCTATGGCGACGAGGCGCTGAGCTTCGAGGCGCTTCAGCGGGCGGGCATTCCGGCGATGCAGGTGCTGCGCAAAGTCGAGATGCGGACCGAGCTTTTCCCCTTCGCCGCGCCGGACTATCCGAACGGGACGCGTATCGCGACCGAGCATCTCCTCGAACAAGGCGCGAAGCGGATCGCCTTCGTCGGTGGTCTGGAGGGCCGGGCCGTCACGCAGGAGCGCATGGCAGGGTATCTGACTGCGATAGAGAGCGCCGGGCTCGAACCCCATGTCCTGACCGGCAGTGCGAGCCGCGCTTTCGGCAGGCAGGCGGCGCATGAGCTGGCGGACGACCATCCGGAGGTGGATGGCGCGGTCTGCTTCAACGATCAGGTCGCGCTCGGGATGATTTCGGGCTGCGCCGAGATCGGGCGCAATGTCGGCCGCGATCTGCGCATCGTGGGCTTCGATGACATCGAGGAGGCGGCCCATTCCTGGCCCCCGCTCAGCTCGGTGCGCTGCGACATTGACGGCTTCGGGAAGCTTGTCGCCGAAACGATCCTCGCCTGGCTCGAGAACGACAAGGTGCCGCCGCCGGAAATCCGCACGCCGGTCTCGCTGGCCATTCGTGGCTCGAGTGGCGAGACGCCTGCGGGCTGAGACGACAGGGAGACGGGAGGCCCGCCCGTTCGGACGAAACAGAGACGAGACCGCGCAGAGAGACACCGGCGCGGACAGGAGAGGAGTGTTCAAATGACAGAGATTCGTGTTGCCGTGCTCGGCGCTTCGGGGTGGATGGGCAAAGTCCACACGATGGCCTATCAGACCTTTCCGCATTTCTTCGGCACTGAAGGTGGCACGGCGCGCGTCGTCACCCTCGTCGATCGCAATCCCGCGCGAGCGCAGGAGCTTGCCGCGCGGGTGCCCGGTGCGCGGATCGTTCAGGACTGGCGCGAGGTGATCTCCGATCCCGAGGTCGATCTCGTGGATATCTGCCTGCCCGACAACCTGCATTACGAGGTCGCGAAAGCCGCGCTCGAAGCGGGCAAGCATGTCTTTTGCGAAAAGCCCCTTGCCGAGTCCGCCGAGGAGGCGCGCGAGCTTGCCGATATCGCGAAGGCGCGCGGCCTTATCACCCGCGTCGGTCACGGCTTCCCGCGCAACCCCGTCCATGATCTTGCGAAGGAGATCATCGATGCGGGCGAAATCGGCGAGATCACGATGTTCAAAGGGTGCCAGCATGTCGACATGTATGGCGACCCGATGGTGCCCTATATGTGGCGCGCCGATGGGTCGCTCGCGCCGACCGGGATCGTCGGGGATACCGGCAGCCATGTCTTCAGCTTCATGGAATTCCTCGTCGGTCGCGTCTCGTCGCTGATTGCCAACAACATCATCGTCACGCCGCGCCGTCCGAAGATCGAAGGTCTGGGGCTCGGTGAGACGGCAGAGCTGACCGGCAGCGAGGAATGGGCCGATATCACCAATCCCGACGCGAGCCAGATTCTGTGCACGTTCGAGAACGGCGCCAACGGGATCGTGGATTTCAGCCGTGTCGCGACCGGGCGCAAATTCATGCAGACCTACGAGATCTACGGCACGAAAGGCAGCCTCGCCTATACGTTCGACGAGGTGAACCGGCTGCGCTTCTACACCAATGCCGATCCGATCGGGCGCCGCGGCTACCGCGAGATCGATGTCGGGCCCGAGCATCCGACCTACGCGGCCTTCCTGCCGCTGCCGAATTTCGCGCTCGGCTATAACGAGACCAAGATCATCGAAGCGGCGGAGGTCATCCGCTCCATCGTCTCCGGCAAGGCGATGTGGCCGACCTTCGAGACGGGCCATCACATCACCCAGATCGTCGACGCCTGCATGAGCTCGTCCCGGCAACGCGCCTGGGTCGATATTCCGCAAAGCTGACCGGACCGCAAACGGAGCCAAGACATGGACAGTGCAATCCCTCAGGAAATCCTCGACGCCCTGACCGATATCGAGATGCCGCGGCTGCGGGCCGACGAGGCGGTCCCGGAGATGCTCGAGATCGCGGGCCTCTCTCTTCCGGTCTATCGCACCGGCTGCCTCGTGGTCGGCAGCGGGGCCGCGGGTCTTCGCGCCGCCGTCGAACTCAAGCGACGCGGCGGCGAGGTCATCGTCGCGAGCCAGAGCGCGTGGGGCGGAACCTCCGCATGCTCGGGCTCCGACAAGCAGACACTGCACACCGCGAATACCGCCGATCACGGCGATGATTTCCAGGCGATGGCGCGGGCGATCCGGGCTGGCGGCGCGATGGACGAGGACACGGCCTATATCGAGGCGGTCGGCTCGCCGCGCATGATGGCCTCGTTGCAATATCTCGGCCTGCCGCTGCCGCAGGACCGGTTCGGCGCGACGCTGCGCTACAAGACCGACCATGACGAAACCGGGCGCGCGACAAGCTGCGGCCCCCGAACCTCGCGGCTGATGGTCAAGATGCTGGCGGAAGAGGCGCTGCGGCTCGACGTGCCGATCTTCAACCACACGACGGTCGTGCAACTGCTCACCGAAGGGGAGGGGGATGACCGCCGGGTCACCGGCGCGCTGGCCTTCCGCAAAGCCGACCGCAGCGCCGCCAACCCCTACGGTCTCGTGCTGTTTGCCGCGCCGAATGCCGTGCTCGCGGCGGGCGGGCCGGGCGAGCTTTATCGCGACAGCGTCTATCCCAATGGCTGTTTCGGAACGCTGGGTCTCGCGCTCGAAGCGGGGATCGAACTGGTGAACCTCACCGAGAGCCAGTTCGGCATCGGCACGCGCCGCGAGGGGTTCCCTTGGAACCTGTCGGGAACTTACGTGCAATCCCTGCCGCATATCTATTCGGTCGATGCCGACGGGCGCGAGCATCACTTCCTCGCGCAGTACTATCGCACCACGCAAGAACTGGCCTCCAACGTCTTCCGCAAGGGCTATCAGTGGCCGTTCCACGCGACGCGGATGCTGGATTTCGCGTCGAGCCTCGTCGATCTGGCGATTTGGCGCGAGAGCGCCGCGGGGCGGCGGGTCTTCATGGATTTCAACCGCAATCCGCTTCCGGTGCCCGGAGATCAGCCTTTCGATCTTACCCGCCTCGACGAAGACGTGCGGACTTATCTCGGCACCGCCGGGGCGGATCAGGAGCTACCGATCGACCGGCTGCGCCACATGAACCCGCTCGCGATCGAACTGTACCGCCGCTACAAGGTGGACATCGCCGCCGCGCCGCTCGAATTCGCGGTAAACAACCAGCATATGAACGGCGGGATCGCGGTCGATCCCTGGGGGCGCTCCAACCTGCGCGGTGTCTATGCCGCGGGCGAGGCGGCGGGCACGCATGGCGTGACGCGTCCGGGTGGATCGGCCCTCAATGCCGGTCAGGTCTTCGGCACCCGGGTGGGCGAGCATATCGGCGCGAGCCGCACGGCCCATGCGCCGGAGGCTGTCGGATCGGAGGCCCTCATTTCGGCTGTGACGGATCTGCTTGCACGGTTGAACACGGACAGCGCACATTCCGTGAAGTCGGTCCGCGACGAAGTTCAGGCCCGGATGAGCGACCATGCCGGGATGATCTGCAATGGCGTGGACGTCGCCGATGCGCTTGCAGCGGCGCGCGAGTTGAACCGGAAGTTGCGCGCCGACGGCATCGCCCCGGAGCGGTCGGGCGACGGCGCGCGCGCGATCCAGTGGCAGCAGATGGCACTCGCCTCCGAAGCCGTCCTTGCCGCGCTCGACCAGTATATCTCGCAAGGCGGTGGCAGCCGCGGCGCGCGCGCGATCTGCTCTGACGACGGGGAGGCGATCCCGATGGCGCGCGATACGGATCTGGCTGCGTTCCGTTTCAAGACAGAGCGGGAGATCGACAAGCAGACGCAAATCCTGGTCCGTCTGGAGGGGGAGGAGTTGAAGATCGCCACCCGCAAAAACCGAAGCTTCGACGAGAGTGCGCGTGCCTTCTTCGAGCGCGACTGGCCCGATTGGTTGACCGACCGCATCTTTGACCTCGACGCGAAAGGCCTGCGCGAATGACAGAGACTCCTAAGAAAATGCTCGCCATCGGGGAGGCGATGCTTGAGCTCGCTCCGGTCGAGGGCGGCACGTTTCGGCTCGGCTATGCGGGCGACACGTTCAACACCCTCTGGCATGCGGCGCAACTCCTTGGGCCGCGTGCCCGGGCGGGCTTTGTGACGCGGATCGGAGAGGACAGGCTGTCCGACCGTTTCCTCGCCGAGATGGCGGCCGACGGGCTGGATCTCGCCGCCGTCCAGCGCGACCCCGAGCGCGAGATGGGGCTCTACATGATTGAGCTCGAGGGGACGGAGCGAAGTTTCCACTACTGGCGTCAGCACTCGGCAGCCCGTCGTCTCGCGGATGATCCTGATCTGCTTGACCAGGCTCTGTCCGGCGCAAATTTCGTCCATGTGTCGGGGATCACCCTGGCCATCCTCTCGCCCGAAGCGCGGGACACCCTGTTCGATGCGGTCGCCAATGCGCGCGAGGCGGGCGCGCGTATCTCCTTCGATCCGAACTACCGACCGCGGCTCTGGGCCTCGCCGTCGGAGGCGCGCGATACGATCACGCGCATGCTCGCCCATACCGATATCGCGTTGCCCAGTTTTGACGACGAGGCAGCGCTCTGGGGTGATGTGAACCCGGAACTGACTTTGGAGCGTCTCCGCAGACATGGGCTCGCGGAGATCGCCGTGAAGGATGGCGCGCGTCCGGTTTGGCATTTGGCCGAAGGCCATACCGGTCGCTGCGACACCCCGGTTCTGACGGAGCTGCGCGACACGACCGGCGCGGGCGATGCTTTCAATGCGGGCTACCTCGCCGCCCGCCTCCTCAGGCATCCGGTTGATGACGCGATTGGCTGGGGGCAGTCGGTCGGCGGTGCCGTTCTGGGCGAGCCGGGCGCGCGTTTGAGCAAGGCATCAGCGCGCACCCTCGCGGCATCACTCGCGGGCCTGTGACGGTTCGTCCGGTGGGCTCCGGTCAGGTGGATGATGTTGTTTCCGTCCGGCGGCCTATCCGCGAATCCGGCTGAATGGTCGGGAATAAATATCCCGGCTGCATGGTAGCTGCATCGCGCGCGAGGGTCACGGCGCGCACGGCCGCGAGTCGAGCCCCCTATTTCTGCGACCGACCCGAAGGCTGAGCGCCTCGATGGCGCCGCTGCCTTGTGAGGCGGAGGCTGTCTCCCGCGACGCCACGCTCGAGCTTTGGTCCTTCCGGGAGTATGCGTCACCTGCGGTCCAAGCGATCGTGCTCGGTGTCGAATTCTTCCTCGGCTATCTCGCCTAGGTTGACCGAAAATGCCCGGAACGATGAGCCACACCGCGGGCTTGCTTGAGTGGCTTCGATTTCCTGATCCCCGACGAGCTTGGCTACCTGCCATTCGCTCCGACCGGCGGACCGCTTTTATTTCACCGCATCAGTCAGCTCTAGGAGTGAACGTAGATCATCGTGACGACGAACCTAAACTTCGGCCGAGATTGTCGCTCCTATCCCGCGCAAATTGCGAACAGGCCGGCGCGGGAGGAAATGCCCAGCTTGCCATAAGCGCGCTTGCGGTAGGTGATCACGCTGGAGGGGGCTATGCCGAGCTCCGCCGCGATGGCCTCTGATTTGCGGCCAGAGAGGATGCCGAGGCAGACAGCGCGCTCGCGGTCGCTGAGCACCGTGAGCGGGGCCGGGACACCGGTGTCGAGGGCGCGCTCGAAATGCAGCAGGGCGAGCCGCGCGGCCAGGCGGGCGAGGTCCGGATCGCAGACGTCGCCCTCCGCCTTGACCGCATAGAAGCTGACGAAGAGGCGCAATGTCTCGCCTACGGCGAGCACCGTCGTTTTCGCCTTGAGGCCCGGTGCGTCGAAGAACCGCTCGCGGTAGCCGTCGTCCATCACCGAGGTCACGCCCTCCAGACGGTGCAGCTGAACGCTCCCCGAAGCCGCTGTTTCCAGGGCGGGAAGCAGGGGATCGCGTCGGAACCCGCCCGCGATATAGGCCGCCGCCAGTTCTCCGGCGAGCGCCGCATTGGCGAAGTGACGCGACAGCAGGCACCGTGCCGCCCCTGTCTCGATCGCGAAGATCATCAGCTGATCGACACCCAGCGTCTCGACGAAATCCGCGAAAACCGGCGCGAACGCGTCGGCGCCGAGCGTCTCGAGGCAGGCATCGATCATGCGGGCGGTGGAGGACATGGGCCTTCATAGCATGTCCCCCGACAAAGGGAACAGACAGCGTGCGTCGCGATTGACTATCACCGGGCCAAAGGGAGGACTGAAGCATGAGACCAGACGGGCGCGGCGAGACGGAGTCGCTCTATTTCGACTACCCGCATTTCGAACCGCCGAGCGATCGCGCTGGCCTCACGCGCCGGGCACGGGTCGCCATCGTCGGCGCGGGGCCGGTGGGGATGACGGCGGCGCTCGCCCTGGCAAAGGAGGGCATCGCCTCTGTGCTCTTCGACGCGAAGGCCAGCTTCAACGACGGCAGCCGTGCGATCTGCGTAGCACGGCAGAGTTTCTACATTCTCGACCGGATCGGTGCGGTTGCGCCGTTTCTCGAAAAGGCGCTCGGATGGACCACGGGGCGCAGCTTCTACCGTGGGCGGCAAATCCTCGAATTCGACATGCCCGACAGCCCGCGCGAGAAATATCGCCCGATGTACAATATCCAGCAGCAGTTCATCGAGCAGTATCTATCGGAGGCGATCGAGCGGGAGCCGCTGATCGAGGCACGCTGGCAAAGTGAAGTGACAGGGATCGAGGATACCTCGGACGGTGTCACCCTCACCGTGCGCGACCCGAAGGGGGGGTACGACATGGCCGCCGACTGGGTTCTCGCCGCCGATGGGGCGCGCAGCCCGACCCGCAAGATGCGCGGGCTGCGCCTGAAAGGCGAGAATTACGAGGGTCGCTATGTGATCGCCGACGTCCAGATGAACCATGACTATCCGACCATCCGGCGGGCGCTGTTCGACCCGGATTGTCGACGCGGCGGCACCGTGCTGGTCCACAAACAACCCGACAATATCTGGCGTATCGACTATCAACTGCGGGACGACGAAAGCACCGAGGCCGCCATGGCCGAGGGTGAGGTACGGCGTTCCGTCGCCGCCGTACTCGCCGATCTCGGCCATGACGGCGCGTGGGAGCTGGAATGGTGGAGCGTCTATTCCGCCAACACGCTGGCCCTGGACGACTACCGCGACGGCCGGGTGTTCTTCATCGGGGACAGCGCGCATATCGTGCCGATCTTCGGCGTGCGCGGGCTCAATAACGGGCTGGCGGATGCGCAGAACATCGCCTGGAAGCTGGCGCGGGTGATCGCTGGGCGCGCGCCCGAGGGCCTGCTCGACAGCTACACGCCCGAACGGCGCGGGGCGACGCTGGATGTCTTCGCCAATGCGTCGAAATCGGCCCGTTTCATGACGCCGCCCACCGAGGGTTGGCGGCTGATGCGCGACGCGGCGCTCAGCCTCGCGCTGACGCATCCCTTTGCCGGCGAGCTGGCAAATCCGCGGCAGATGACGCCCTACACCTATGCCGACAGTCCGATCGTGCTGCCCGACGAGAGCGGTTTCGAGGGTGGTCCCGTGCCCGGTGCGACTTTGCCGGAAGCGCGGGTGGGTGACGGGTTCCTGTCCGACCTTCTGGGCCCGGGGTTCAACCTGTTGACCTTCGATCCGGAGCTCGAGGGTCTCGCGAAGGACGATCTTACCATCGTGGTCCTTCAGGCAAAGACCGAGGCGGAAAGCGCGCTTGGCACCGGTCCGGGCGTGACTTATCTCGTCCGCCCCGACGGCCACGTCGCTGCGCGCTGGCGCGAGGCCTCGCCGGAGGCCGTTCGCGCGGCGCTGCACCGGTCCATCGGAGGAGATGAGCCATGACACCCGAACAGCTTGAAACCATCTACGAGGCGCTCGCGACACAGCTGGACGCGATACCCCAACCACAGCGCGAACTGTTCCTGGCGAAGCTGGTCCTGTTGCAGGCACACGAGGCAGCCGATCCCGACACGACGCTGCGCCACATCGCGGAAGCAGCAAGGGATCTCGACGACTGAGGCGGGCCTATGCGGCGAGGATAGTTCGACCTACGCTTTGCGGAGGCCGAGGAGGTCGCGCCGTTGCTCTCCGAATGGGCCGGTTGCTGCCGGGCCGATGTCGCTTAGCCCTTGATCACCCCGTCCTCGCGCCACGCATCGAAGATCGCGAGCGCGGTTGCGGCGAAGTCGGGGTCGTTGATATGCGCGTCCACCTCGTGCAGCGCGACGGTGTCGGGCGCGCAGGCACGGATTTCCTCGAAGAAGCCCGCAAGCCCCTCGGAGTCGTGCAGATCATGACCGGGACGGTCCAGCTCGTGCACCCCGCCCAAGGGCAGCAGCAGCGCGGTCGGCCCCTTTGCCCCAGCCAATTTCTCGCAATGCGCGCGCGCCACGGCCCTGCGCTCCGCATGATCGAGCACGACCGAGGTCAGCAGCCGGTTATGTGCATGGCTCGGATGTTCGGCCCATTTGTCGGGCAGGGGCTGCCAGCCGATCATGTCGACGAGGTCGTGACAGGCAGAGGCGACGATCTGCGGCGTGCCCGATGCGCCTGCGTTGGTCATCCGGTCGGCGCCTGCGCTGATCGCGGAGCCATGCAGATGGTTGCCGATTTCCTGCGTCGCGAAGTCGAAGACGCAGGCGAAGGCGCCCTGTGCCGCGAGGCTCTCGAAGGCACGCCCGCCCATGCCGGTGGCGTGGAACACCGCGACCTCGTAGCCGCGCGCTTCCAGCTCGGGTTTCAGAGTCACCATGTATTTCAGGAAGGATTTCCCGAAGGATGTCATCCCGATCAGCGGTTTCGACCGGTCGGGCCGTTCCACCGCGCGGGCCGCGCCCAGAACCGCGCCCGCCGCCTGGCTGAGCGAGGCTTTGCAGATCGAGTTCAGCCCGTAAAGCCCGCCCGCCCAGAGGATCATCTGCACATCCGCCGCGATCCGTTCGGGCGGCAGCAGCGGCGAAAAGGAGACCGTCGAGACGATGTATTTCGGCACCCCGATCGGCAGCGCCGCACATAGGTCGAGCGCCAGATCGGTGCCCATCGTTCCGCCCAGCACAACCATTCCGTCGAAGACGCCATCGGCGTGGAGTTGAGCGACCAGCGTCGCGCCCCCGCGCGCCATGATCTGCATCGCCCGGTTTTCGTCGCCGCTCGCAATTGCGGCCTCGATAGAGGAGCCGCCCGCTTCGGCCACCTGATGCTTGCTGTATTCGACCGGGGTCGAGGGGTCGCCCAGCACCGAGACATCCATGCGCAGGGCACGCCCGCCCTGTGCCTCGATCACCTTGCGAAGATAGGTCAGTTCATCGTCCTTGGTGTCGTAAGTGCCGACAACGAGAATGGTACGATCGGTCATAGGCGCCCCCTCACAGTTTGATCCAAGCGGTTTTCAGATCGAGATATTTGTCGAACGCATGCAGAGACTTGTCATGCCCGTTGCCCGATTGCTTGACGCCGCCCAGGGGCACTGTCAGGTCGGACCCGCCATAGGTGTTCACATGCACGAGCCCCGCGTGGATGCCCCGGATCATCCGGTGCGCGCGGCTCAGATCTGCGGTCCAGACAGCGGCGGCCAGCCCGTATTCGGTGCCGTTGGCGATTTGCAGGGCCTCTTCCTCGGTATCGAAGGGGATAACCGCCAGAACCGGGCCGAAGACTTCGCGCTGCGCGATCGGATCTTCGGGGGCGACTCCTGTGACTATCGTGGGCTCCATGAAGAAGCCGCCAGTTTCCTCGCGGATGCGCTTGCCGCCGAAGACCTGACGCCCCGCGGCCTCGGCCTCGCTGACGAAGCGCAGGTTCTGCTCCAACTGGCGGGCGGAGTTCACCGCCCCGGCCTGCGTCGCGGGATCGAGCGGGTCGCCCACCTGCATCGTCTCGGTAAAGGCGCGCAGCTTCTCGACGAACGCGTCATGGATCGACCGCTCGACCAGCAGTCGCGATCCGGCGATGCAGACTTGCCCCGAATTGCGGAAGATGCCGTTGGCGGCGACCTTCACCGCCGTGTCCAGATCGGGCGCGTCGGCAAAGACGATATTGGGGGACTTGCCGCCCAACTCCAGATAGACGCGCTTGAGGTTCGACTTCGCGGCATTTTCCAGCAGACGCCGACCGACCGGGGCGGAGCCGGTGAAAACCATCACGTCGATCTCCATCGACAGCGCCATCGCTTCGCCGACCACCGCGCCTTCGCCCAGTACGACGTTGAAGACGCCCGGGGGTATCCCGGCCTCGAGCGCCAGATCGGCGACCCGGCGCAGCGTGAGCGACGCGGTCTCGGCCGGTTTCAGCACGACCGTATTGCCCGCCGCCAGCGCCGGACCCAGTTTCCATGCGCCAATCATCAGCGGGAAATTCCACGGCACGATCGCGCCGACCACGCCGACGGGTTCGCGATGCACCAGCCCCAGCGCGTCGGGCGCGGTGGGGGCGATCTCGCCATAGATCTTGTCGATCGCCTCGGCATAGTAGCGGATCGTCGCGGCAGCCGAGAACGGTTCGGCCTTCAGCGCCATGCCGATCTCGGTGCCATTGTCGCGCACACCCAGAACGGCGAGTTCGAGCGCGTTCGCCTCGATCAGGGCGGCCCATTTCAACATCACCGCCTTGCGCGCGCCCGGGGCGAGCCCCGACCAGCGCCCGTCGTCGAAAGCCGCCCGCGCACTGGCAATTGCCGCTTCGGCATCGGCAGCCGTGCCGCGCGCCAGCGTGGTGAGTTCCTTCCCGTTGAGCGGGGAGATCACCGGCAGGGTGCCACCGTCGGAGGCGGGCTGCGCCGCGCCCTCGATCAGATGCAGGGCAGGGGGAACGTCGGCGCTGCGCAGCGCGGCGATCTTGTCGGTGTCGAGCATTGCTTACCTCGTGAAACTGTCGTGCATGTCGTGGTCGTGCGCGCCCTCTGGCTCGCGGTTCTGGCGCTCGCGGTAGAGGCTCGCGAAATGGGCGATCAGAAGCCCGCAGATCGCCAGACCAAGGATCGCCGCGATCGGGCGGTCGAAGAAGTCGATCGGCACGTGCACGCGGGCCATCGACGACCGCAGCTTGGTCTCCATGATGCCACCCAGAACCATGCCCAGAACTATTGGCACGATCGGCAGGTTTTGCCGTTTCAGGATCAGGCCGAGGACGCCAAACGCCGCAGCGATCGCGCAGTCCACGATCGAATTGCGCAACGAATAGACGCCCACGAAGCTGAGCACGAGGATCATCATGCCGAGGAAACGCGTCGGGATCTGGATGATCTTGAGCAGCCAGTTCGACGAGACGAGCATGAACAGCACCACGATGATGTTGAGCAGGATCATCGCGATATAGAGCGCGTAGACGAAATCGAGCTTGTTCTGGAACAGCTGCGGGCCGGGGATCACGTTATGGACGTAGAAGACCGACAGCATCATCGCGGTCAGGGCCTCACCGGGAATGCCAAGCGCCAGAAGCGGGATCATTGCCGCGGCAGGCACTGCGTTATTTGCGGCCTCCGAGGCGATCAGGCCTTCAGGGCTGCCCTTGCCGAATTCCTCGGGCGTCTTCGAGGTCTTCTGCGCGTAGGTGTAAGATAGAAACTGCGCGGTAAACTCGCCGACGCCGGGGATCATCCCCATCATCACGCCGCAACTCGCGGCAAAGCCCGCCACCCGCTTGTGGCGCAGCACACCCATCATCGCGCGTCCCATCGAGCCTTCGATGCGTTGCGCATGCGGTGCGGATTCCGGCTCAATCAGCAGCAGGAACGCCTGGCTCAGCGCGAACAGTCCGAGGACCACCACGATCAGGTCGAAGCCCGAGTTGAGAAAGTCGAAACCAAAGGTGAAGCGCATCGTGTATTTGACGGGCTCCAGACCTACGGTCTGCAGAAATATCCCGAAGGCCGCCAGCATGCCGGCCGCGAAAGTCTGGCCGCGATGGGCGAGGATCACCAGGACGATGCCCAGCAGCGCGGCCAGGAAAATCTCGCGCGAGCCGAACATCGGCGCGATCTTCGCCAGCACCGGCGAGAGCAGGATCAGAGCGATGATCGAGGCGATGCCACCGAAGAACGAGGCACCATAGGCGAGGCCGAGCGCGCGCAGCGCTTCGCCCTTCTTCGTCATCGGGTGGCCGTCATAGGTGGTCAATGCGTTGACTGCCGTACCGGGCGTGTTGATCAGGATCGCGGGAAGCGAGCCGCCGAACATCGACGAGCCGTAGATGCCCAGCAGCATGGTCAAGCCGACCAGCGGCGGCATTGCGAAGGTCGCGGGCAGCAGGATGGCGATCGCGACGGCAGGGCCGACACCGGGGATCGCACCGATGACCACCCCGCCGATTGAGCCGATCAAGAGAGCGACCATAACGTCGAGGCGCATCAGCATCTCTGCGCCGGAAAGCAGCATGTCCATGAGGGACGCTCCTTAGAAGTAGGTCATCAGAATTGCGCGGAAGGGCGCAGGCGCGGCCTCGTAGATCATTCCGGCAGGAATTTTTACTTGCAGGAAGCTTTTGAAAAGCACCACGACGACAACGGAAAACAGCACGGAGACCAGCATCCAGCGCCAGCCGCGATAGCCAAGGCGCAGCGTCATCATGCAACTGAACAGGATCGTGGCGAGCAGGTAGCCGATGAGCGGCACCAGCGCGACATAGACCATGAACCACACGGCATATTCGAGCGAGCGCAGCCATTGCGCGACTTCGCGCCAGCGCCCGGGAATGCGCTCCGAGACGAACGAGCCGAGCAGGTGAAACATGCTGAATACGACCATCGCGAAGATCGAGACCATCGGCCAGAATGCGGGCTGTGCGTAGGTCTTGGTGCGCTTGACCCATTCGGTCTGCCAGGGCAGGGCGATCAGCAATCCGATCGAGAGTGCGAAGAACAGCACGGCGAAGGCCATGTCTCCGGGACGGCGATAGCGTTTGAACAGATCTTCCAGGTTCTTGGTGCGGATCGCCCGGACCGAGCGGGCACCCGCGCGCGGTGGTTCCTTGCGCGCGGGACCCGAGGAGGACGGCTCATTCGCCATTGATGAGACCGTCGATCGTGCCGAGGGTTTCACTGTCATGCGCGATGCGCTGCTGCGCGGTCGCCGCATCCTGCCAGTAGACCAGCGCACCGGTCTGATCGGCCAGTTCCTTGGCCTTGTCCGAACTCATGACCTTTTCGGCGACGGCGGCGATCTTCTGGCGCACGTCTTCGGGGGTGCCTTTCTTGACGAAGAGGCCATCCCACAGCGCCAGGTCGAGATCCGGTTCCAGCTCGCCGACGGTCGGCGTGTCGGGCGTCAGCGGAATGCGCTTCTCTCCGATCGAGGCCATCACGTTCACATCGTCGAGGCAGGGCAGGATCAGTTGCAGCGTCGTGTTGATCACGTCCGCATCGCCCGAAGCCAGCGTGTTGCAGTCCAGCGCGTCGAACGCAGCCTCGGAGCCGAAATCGAAACCCTTCTTCTTTGCGAGCGCGAAGGTCACCTGCGTCGGGATCAGGAAGGAACCGAAATGCCCCAGGGCGACATCGTGGTCCTTGGCGTAGCTCGCGAGTTCATCGATCGTCGCGTAAGGCGCGTCCTTGGAGGCCGCGATGACGAACGGGTAGGTCAGGAAGATGCCCACCGGCTCGAACGGATCGGGGCTGAGCGCGGGGATGCCGACCGAAGGGCCGACCACCGGCACGTCGATCACGAAAGAACCGATCGTGTAGCCATCGGCGGGCGCCTGCGCGACTTCGGCCGCACCGGGGAAGGGGCCGCCGCCGCCGCCGGGCTTGTTCACCACGGCAGCGGGAACGCCATAGGTCTTCTGGAACTCGTCCGCGATCATCCGGGTCAGCACGTCTTCCAGATCGCCCGGCGGGAACGGAACGACGAATTCGACGGGTTTCTCTGGATACTCGGCCTGCGCGGGCAGGCCCGCGGCAAGCGGGAGGCCGAGGGCGAGCGCCCCTGCCAGCAGCTTGAAGGTCGACGTCATGAAGCTCTCCTGTTGAGTGGTTTATTATTTGAACCGTTGGTAGCAAATATTCTTGTATCGGGTTTTCTTTTCTGTCAACGTTTCAGTTGCAACGAACGGAAATTTTACGGGAGGCTGCCAAAGGGCTCGATGGGAACGATCACAAAGGCATTGGAGTTGCTGGATTATATTTCCACTCAGCGTCCCGAGATCGGGCTCGGCGAGTATGTTCGCCTCACGCAGCGCGATAAGGCCACCGTGCACCGCCATCTCGTCGAACTGGCCGAATGCGGCTTTCTGGAACAGAACCCGGAGACGCGTCGCTATCGGCTGGGCCCCGCGATTCTGCGTCTCTATGGCGTGCGCGAAGCGAATATGCCGCTGCGGTCGGTATTGCGTCCGTTCATCGAAGAGATGGCGCAGGAGGTCGGCGAGCTGGTCCATGTCTCTCTGTTGCAAGGCCAGCAGCTGTCGCCGGTCGTGCATCACGATCCGCGCCTGCACGGGACGCAGGTCGCGTTCGACGAGTCGCAGCTTCTGCCCCTGCACGCGACAGCCTCTGGTTTGGTGATGCTCTGCTTCGGCGGAGACGATCTACGGGCGCGGGTTCTGGATGCGCCGCTCGAGAGCTTCACCGCCCAGACCGTCGTCGATCCCGATAGTCTGCGCGAAAAGCTGGCGGAATGCCGTGCCAATGGCAGCGTCTGGGTGGAGAAGGGCTTCGACGACGAGGTTTCCTCCCTCGCGGGGCCGATTTTCGGGCTCGGTGGCGCGGTGATAGGCGCGGTTTCGATCGCGGTCCCTTCGTCGCGCGCGGTGGGCGACAAACGCGCAGCCATGGTGGAGGCGCTGCGAAAATGGGTGCCCCGCCTGTCCGAACTCATGGGCGGTTCGCTTCCTGCGGATTATCAACAACGCGAGGTATCGCATGGCTGAGCGCGCGCTCGTGCTCGACTTCGGTGGCGTGATCTCACGCACGCTTTTCGAAACGCATGATCTGACCGAGGCTGCGTTGGGGCTCGCTTCGGGAAGCTTGAATTGGCGCGGTCCGTTCGAGCCTCAGACCGACCCGCTCTGGCGCGCGATGCAGGCAGATGAAATCTCGGAGCGCGACTATTGGCGCCAGCGCACGCAGGAGGTGGCGG
Organism: Thioclava sp. IC9; assembly: GCF_002213225.1. Lineage (NCBI taxonomy): Bacteria > Pseudomonadati > Pseudomonadota > Alphaproteobacteria > Rhodobacterales > Paracoccaceae > Thioclava > Thioclava sp. IC9. Next base: position 62,545 of record NZ_NBNX01000003.1, on the reverse strand, counting down.
CTCTGGTCGGATGCGACTGGAGCGACATGTCCGACTTCGTGCGCGCGGCGCGCGGGGCGAGCCCTGCCGACGTGATCCGCCCGGAATTCCTCGCGGCGATCGACAAGGCCGAGGCTGCAGGGTGCCGCCTCGCTATCCTGTCCAACGAGCTCGACCTGTTCTACGGCGCCGACTTCCGCAAGAAGCTGCCCTTCCTGCGCCGGTTCGATGCTGTGATCGACGCGACTTACACCAAGATTCTGAAACCCGATCCGCGCGCCTATCAAGGTGTGCTCGACGCGCTCGGCCTTCCGGCCGAAGCCTGCGTTTTCGTCGATGACCAGCTGCGCAACATTCGCGGCGCCGAGGCTGTCGGCATGATCCCCGTTCACTTCGACGTGCAATCTCCCGCCCAGGGCTACGCCACCGCGCTGCGCCTGTTGGGCCTATGATGAGGACCGACATGAAAGACGAGAATTTCCTGAAAGAGCGTAACGCCCGTTCGATCTGGCACCCGATGGCGCACCCTGCGGATAGCCAGAAGAACCTGCCCGAGATCATCGTCGCCGGCGACGGTGTGACGATCACCGATGTCGATGGCCACAAGGCGGTCGACGGCGTGGGCGGGCTGTGGAACGTCAATCTCGGGTTCTCGTGCCAGCCGGTGAAGGACGCCATTGCCGCGCAGCTCGACCGTCTGCCCTATTACTCGATCTTTCGCGGCACCACGAATGACGCGGTGATCGAACTGGGGGAGATGCTCGCCGAATTCTTTGCCCCCGACGGGCTGGAGCGCGCCTTCTACACTTCGGGCGGTTCGGATTCGGTCGAGATCGCGCTGCGTCTGGCGCGGCAATATCACAAGGTGCGCGGCGAGGCGGGGCGGGTGAAATACCTCTCGCTCAAGAAGGGCTATCACGGCACCCATACGTTGGGCGCGAGCGTCAACGGCAACGCCAATTTCCGAACCCAGTACGAACCGCTGATGCCGGGCTGCTACCACATCCCGGCACCCTATACTTATCGCAACCCCTTCAACGAGACAGATCCCGAGAAGCTGGCCCAGCTTTGCCTCGCCGCGCTGGAAGACGAGATCAAGTTCCAGGGCGCGGAGACGATCGCCGCGATGATCATGGAGCCGATCCTGGGCGCAGGCGGTGTGATCGTTCCCCACGAAAGCTTCATGCCCGGCGTGCGCGCGATCTGTGACAAATACGGCATTCTACTGATCGCCGACGAGGTCATCACCGCCTTCGGTCGCACTGGCGCATGGTCGGGTTCGCGGCTCTGGGGCGTTCAGCCGGACATGATGACCACCGCCAAGGCGATCACCAACGGCTATTTCCCCTTCGGCGCCGTGATGATCTCGGGCCGCGTCGCGGAAGTCTTCGAATCCGACACCAGCGGCAAGGCGGCGATCGGGTCGGGCTACACCTATTCGGGCCATCCGGTCGGCGCGGCGGCGGCTATCGCCTGCCTGAAGGAAACGCAGGCGCTCAACGTCAAGGACAACGCGGCAGCCCGTGGAACGCAGCTTCACGAAGGGCTCTTGGCGCTTCAGGAGAAACACGACATCGTGGGCGATGTGCGGGGCGGGCGTGGCTTGATGTGCGCGCTGGAGCTGGTTTCGGACCGCGCAACCAAGGCGCCGATCGACAAGGCCAGCATCGCCAAGGTCCACCGCGGTGCCTACGAAACGGGCGCAATGGTTCGGGTGTCGGGCAACAACGTGATCCTGTCGCCCTCGTTGATCGTGACCGAAGGCAATATTGCGACGATCCTCAACGCCCTCGATGCGGGTCTCGCGGCGGTCTGATCGCAGAACGCCCGGTCGACTGCTTTGGGCCGGGCGATTTCAATTCATCGCATTCACCGCTTGACGCGGGGTTTCCTCGGGAGACGCCGCGGCACTGGAGGGCGGGATCGCGAAGCGCGCGCCAATCCGGGCTGTTTCACGCGCGCTCGTCATGTTCCAGCGCGGCGACGAAAGCTTCAAGCTCATCGAGAAGCCGGGTGATCCGCTCTGCACCGATTTCGGCCTCGAGCTTGGCATAGATCTCGGCGCTTTGCGGCGAGACGTCACGAAGGAAGGCGGTGCCGGCCTCGCTCAGACCGACGCGGGCCCGCCTGCGGTCTTCGCCGTCGCGGCAGATTTCGATCAATCCACGAGTCTCGAGCGCGCGCAGCATCCGGGTCAGCGAAGGGGCCAGCACGCAGGCACGTTCGGCCAGCATCGTGGCGTCGAGCGGTCCGCTCTCGCGCAGCACCCGCAACACGCGCCATTGCTGCTCGGTCACGTCATGCGCGTTGAGCATCGGGCGGAACCGCTCCATCACCAATTCCCGCGCCCGCAGCAGGGCGATCGGCAAGGAGCGACGCGGGGCGTTCAACTCGAACCCGTCGGGCCGCTGTCGGGGGGCGCTGTCTTGGGGCATCGAAACCTCGTTCCTGTCAGGTGGCGCGCAAAATCGGTGGGTTTGGAGCAGTTGACAAGTCTGGATAAGCTTAACATGTTAATGAAAAGCGCGGGAGGAGAATCGTGCCGCATCTCAAGATCGAATATTCCGCAGGGCTGGCGGAGCGCGTCGATATGTCGGCGGTCTGCCATGCGCTGCATGCCGCGATGGTCGAATGTGGTCTGTTCCCGGTGGCCGGAATCCGAGTGCGCGCCTTCCGCGCCGATCATGCGGTCGTGGCCGACGGATTGCCGGAGAATGACTTCGCCGCGCTGACGCTTTCGGTGGGGGCAGGGCGGGACACGGCGACCTTGCGCGCGGGGGGCGATGCGATTTTTGCCGCCGCCCAGACCGCGCTTGCCGGTCCGCTGGCCACCGAACATTTCGCGCTCTCGCTCGAAATCCGGGTGATCGATCCGGAGCTGAGCTGGAAGCAGACACCGATCCACGCCCGCCTGTCGGGCCAAGCCAAGGGTAAGTGATGACCGATCTGACGGAAAACCTGCGCCGTGCCGAAGGCTATATCGCGCATTTCGCGCAAACCGGCGTGCGCAATCACATCGGAGGCGAAAGCGTCGCGGCCGCATCTGGTGCCACGTTCGACGCGCTGTCGCCCGTCGATCTGAAGCCGCTGGCAAAGGTCGCGAAAGGCGGGGTCGAGGATATCGACCGCGCGGTCGCCGCTGCGAAAGAGGCGTTCAAGACCTGGAGCAAGATGCCCGGGGCCGACCGCCGCAAGCTCCTGATCAAAGTCGCCGAGGCGATCGAGGCGAATGCCGAGCGCATCGCCTTTACCGAATGCCTCGACACCGGACAGGCGCTGCGCTTCATGTCGAAAGCGGCACTGCGTGGGGCGGCCAATTTCCGGTTCTTCGCGGATAAGGCTCCGGCGGCCGAGGATGGTCAGGCTCTGCGCAACGCGACGCAGATGAACGTGACCTCGCGCCGTCCGATCGGCCCCGTGGGCGTCATCACCCCGTGGAACACGCCCTTCATGCTATCCACCTGGAAGATCGCCCCCGCGCTGGCGGCCGGCTGCACGGTGGTGCACAAGCCTGCCGAATTTTCGCCGATGACCGCCAAGCTGCTGGTCGAGATCGCCGAGGAGGCCGGGCTGCCGAGAGGGGTTCTGAACCTCGTTAACGGCTACGGCGAGGATGCGGGCAAGCGGCTGACCGAACATCCCGACATCAAGGCGATTGCCTTTGTGGGCGAAAGCCGCACCGGTTCGATGATCATGGCGCAGGGCGCGGCGACGCTGAAGCGCGTGCATTTCGAGCTCGGCGGGAAGAACCCCGTGATCGTGTTCGACGATGCTGACATCGACCGTGCCGTCGATGCCGCGAGCTTTATGATCTACTCGCTCAACGGCGAACGCTGCACCTCGTCCTCTCGGCTTCTGGTGCAGGAGAACATCTACGACGAGGTCTGCACGCGCGTCGCCAAGGTGGCGGCGAATATCAAGGTCGGCCATCCGCTCGACCCTGAAACGGTGGTCGGCCCGCTGATCCATCCCGAGCATGAGGCCAAGGTGCTGTCCTATTTCGAGACCGCGCGCAAGGAAGGCGCGACGATCGCGACCGGCGGCAAGAAAGTCGGCGATCAGGGCTGCTACGTCGCGCCCACGCTGTTCACGCAAGCCCGCAACGACATGACCATCGCGCAGGAGGAAATCTTCGGCCCGGTGCTGACCGCGATCTCCTTCGCCGACGAGGATGAGGCGCTCGCCTTGGCCAATGACGTCGATTACGGGTTGGCCACCTATCTGTGGACTGCCGATCTGGATCGCGCGATGCGGATGACCGACGCGCTGGAGGCGGGCATGATTTGGGTGAATTCGGAAAACGTGCGCCATCTGCCCAGCCCCTTCGGCGGCGTGAAGGCCAGCGGGATCGGCCGCGATGGCGGCGACTGGTCCTTCGATTTCTACATGGAGACGGTCAACGTTTCCTTCCCGCGTCAGGCGCATCGCGTGCCGCGCCTCGGCTAACGACAGCGGGCGGTCGGAGGAGGCCGCCCCGATCTTTCCTCAAGGGAGCGAGACATGCCCATTCCGGCCCCGAACCTGTATCCACCGTTCAACATCATCCGTCTCAGCCATGTCGTCTTCGGCGTGACCGATCTGGCCGCCAGCCGCGCCTTCTATGTCGATACGCTGGGGCTTCAGGTGACCGACGAGGACGATCGTCATATCTTCCTGCGTGCGATGGAAGAGCGCGGGCATCACTCGGTCGTGCTGGTCAAGACGCCCGAGGCCAATGTGCGCTCGCTCGCATTCAAGCTGTTCGACGAGGGCGAGCTGGACAAGGCGCATGACTGGTTCGAGGCCGAGGGTCATTCGGTCGAATGGGTCGAGCGCCCTTATCAAGGCCGCACCCTGCGCACCCATGACTGTTTCGGCATGCCGATCGAGTTCTATTTCCGGATGGACCGGCTGGAGCCGATCCACCAGAAATACGCCCTCTATCACGGCGTCAAACCGCTCCGGATCGACCATTTCAACTGCTTTGCCAGCGATGTCGACAAGGCGGTCGAGTTTTACAATCGCATCGGTTTCCGCGTCACCGAATATACCGAGGACGAAGAGAGCGGGCGGCTTTGGGCGGCATGGACCCATCGCAAGGGCGGGGTGCATGACATCGCCTTCACGAATGGGCTTGGCCCGCGTTTGCATCACACCGCGTTCTGGGTGCCGACGCCGCTCAACATCATCGATCTGCTCGACCTGATGTCGACCACCGGCTATGTCGCCAATATCGAGCGCGGACCGGGCCGCCACGGCATTTCGAACGCGTTCTTCCTGTATATCCTCGATCCCGATGGTCACCGGATCGAGATCTACTGCTCGGATTATCAGACCGTCGATCCCGATCTCGAGGCGATCCGCTGGGATCTGAAGGACCCGCAGCGTCAGACGCTGTGGGGGGCGCCCGCTCCGCGCTCGTGGTTCGAGCATGGCTCGCGGTTTCAGGATGTCGAGCCGGTCGCCAGCGACATGAAGGCCACTCCGATCATCGCGCCGTGAGCGGGCCCCGTACACGAGACCCTTGCAGGAGAGACAGGATGGATGCTCAGGATTTCGAGACATGGTCGCGGCGGGCGGCGGAATGGGGCGTGAAATATCGCGAAACACTCGATGCCCGCGCGGTGCGCGCGCGCACGACGCCCGGCGATATCTACCGCGCGATCCCGCCCAGGCCGCCCGAGACCGGTTGCGAAATGGAGCGGATCTTTGACGAGTTCGAGAGCCTGATCGAGCCGGGCATGACCCATTGGCAACATCCGCGCTTCTTCGCTTACTTTCCCAGCAATGCCGCCCCTGTCTCGGTGGTGGCGGAATATCTGGTCACCGCTATGGCCGCGCAATGCATGCTGTGGCAGACCTCTCCGGCCGCGACCGAGCTGGAAACCCGGATGATGGAATGGCTGCGCGACGCGCTGGGGCTGCCCGAGTCGTTCTCCGGCGTCATTCAGGACAGCGCCTCGTCCGCAACGCTGGCGGCGGTCTTGATGATGCGCGAGCGTACGTTGGGCTGGCAGGGAAATCGCGCGGGGCTCAGTCAAGCGCTACGCCTGCGGATCTATTGCTCGGATCAGGTGCATTCCTCCATCGATCGGGCGATCTGGATCGCGGGGATCGGGCAGGACAACCTTGTGAAACTGCCCGCCGATCCGCGTAGTGGCGCGCTCTCGCCCGAAGCGCTGGAGGCGGCGATCCGCGCGGATCTGGCGGCCGGGTATCAGCCCGCCGGGGTAATCGGCTGCGTCGGGGCGACCAGCACCGGGGCCTGCGACGATATTGGCGAGCTGGTTGCGGTCGCGCATGCCCATGATCTGTTGATCCATGTCGATGCGGCCTGGGCGGGTTCCGCAATGATCTGTCCCGAGTTCCGCACGCTTTGGGCCGGGATCGAGGGTGCGGATTCCGTCGTCTTCAATCCTCATAAATGGCTGGGCGCGTCTTTCGACTGCTCGGCCCATTTCATTCGCGACCCCGAGATGCTGGTGCGCACGCTGGCGATCCAGCCCGAGTATCTCAAGACCCATGGTCGCGATGGCGTCGTCAACTATTCCGAATGGTCCGTCCCCCTGGGGCGCCGTTTCCGCGCGCTCAAGCTGTGGTTCCTGCTGCGCTTTCACGGGCTTGAGGGGCTGCGCGCGATGATCCGCGATCACGTTCGCTGGGCGGGGATGCTGCATGAACGGCTGGCTGCAACCCCGGGCGTCGAGATCGTGACCGCCCCGGTGCTGTCGCTGTTCTCGTTTCGCCGCGCGGGCGCATCGGACGACGATACGATCTCGCATCTGAGCGCGATCAACGATGACGGGCGCATCTACCTTACCCAAACGCGGGTCGGCAGCCAGCTTGCGATCCGCTTCCAGGCCGGGTCCTTCGCGATGCGCGAAGCCGATATCGACATCGCCTACAGCGCCATTCTCGATGGCCTGGGACTTTCACAGGAGGGAATGTCATGACGCTGACACTGCCGCGCATCGCGGCGTTTCGCACCGGTGGCAGGGATCGCTACGGCGTGGTGCAGGATGGCGGCATCGTCGATCTGACGCCGGAGTTCGGCGCGCGGTTCGCGACCCTGCAGCAGGTCGTCGAGGCCGGCGCGCTGGAAGAGGTGATCGCGGCGGCGGAGGGCCGCGCGCCTGATTACCGCGCCGACGAGGTCGAGTTCCTGATCCCGATGGCCGCCCCCGAAAAGCTGATCTGCATCGGGGTGAACTTTCCCGACCGCAACGCGGAATACAAGGACGGGCAGGCCGCGCCGCCTTATCCCTCGATGTTCATCCGCTTCCCGCGCAGCTTCACCGGGCATGGCCAGCCGCTGATCCGTCCGCCGGAAAGCCCGCAGCTAGATTACGAGGGCGAGGTGGCGATCGTGATCGGCAAGGCGGGTCGCCGGATCGCGAAGAAAGACGCCTACGATCACATCGCCGCGCTGACCCTGTGCAACGAGGGCACGATCCGCGACTGGGTGCGCCATGCGAAATTCAACGTGACCCAGGGCAAGAACTGGGACCGCTCCGGCGCGATGGGCCCGTGGCTGGTGCCGTTCCGCGAGGCCGCGCAACTGGACGACATCGAGCTGACCACCCGCGTCAATGGCGAGATCAGGCAAAAAGACCGCACAGGCCGGATGATCTTCGATTTCCGCTATATCGTGAATTACGTGTCCACCTTCACGACGCTGGCGCCAGGCGACGTGATCGTGTGTGGCACGCCGACCGGGGCGGGAGCGCGGTTCGATCCGCCGATCTGGCTGCAACCGGGCGACGTGATCGAGGTCGAGGCCGAAGGCATCGGCTTGCTGCGCAACTCCGTCGCGGATGAGCCAACATGCTGAGCCCCGATCAGATCGCGCAGGCCGCCGACGAGTTGCTGGCCGCCGAGGAGGCGCGCAGACAGATCGGGCTGCTGAGCCTGCGCCATCCGGAGATAACGCTTGACGACGCCTATGCGATCCAGTCGGCGCAGATGGCGCGCAAGCTGGCGGCGGGGCGGTCGATCCTTGGCTGGAAGATCGGTTTGACCTCAAAGGTGATGCAAGCCGCGCTGAAGATCGAGACGCCGGATTCGGGCGTGCTCTATGACGATATGCTGTTCGCCAATGGCGCAACCGTGCCCGCGGGCCGTTTCATCCAGCCGCGGATCGAGGCCGAGATCGCCTTCGTGATGAAAGCGCCGCTCGATGCCACGGCGGATCGCGCTGCGGTGCTGGCGGCGACCGATTACGTGGCCCCGTCGCTGGAGATTCTCGACACCCGCATTCTGCGCGCCGATCCCGCGACCGGGCAGGCGCGTGTGATTGTCGATACCGTGTCGGACAACGCGGCGAATGCGGGGATCGTGCTGGGCGAGGCGCGCCACGATCCGGCCAAGGTCGACCTGCGCTGGACCGGTGCGATCCTTCGCAAGGATGGCGAGGTCGAAACTACCGGGGTAGGCGCGGCGGTGCTGGACGATCCGGTGCAGGGGCTGGTCTGGCTCGCGCGGCGAATGGGCCAATACGGCCAGCGGATCGAGGCGGGGCAGGTGATCCTGTCGGGCTCGTTCATCGCGCCGATCGAGTGCCCGCCCAGGACCCGGATCGAGGCCGATTTCGGCACCTTCGGGAACGTCGCTATTGCCTTCGACTGAGACGGCACGTCATCCAAATCCGGCGGATCGCTGTTTGCGAAGTGCGACCCGCGTCTGTTTCGAATAAGCTCCGAACCAACCTTTTCAAGACGGCCCCGGGCATCCCTCCCGCGCGTGCCGAGGTCAACAAGAGAGAAAGTCACGATGGTCGATCTGCCAAGGAATTCGTTCAAAGCCGCGCTGAAAGCCTTCGAGGTCCAGCGGGGCTGTTGGTGCACGATGAGCGATCCGCTCGCCACCGAGCTGATCGCCGGCTGCGGTTACGACTGGATGATGTTCGACACCGAGCATTCGGCGCTCGACCCGCGCAGTGTTTTGCCGCTGCTGCAGGCGGTGGCCCCGTATCCTCTCTCGCCGATCGTGCGGCCCGGCTCTCTCGACGCGGCGGAGATCAAGAAAATCCTCGACCTCGGCGCGCAGACGATCCTCGTGCCGATGGTGCACGACGCAGAGATGGCGCGCGCTGCGGTGGCGGCGGTCGAATATCCGCCGCAGGGCATGCGTGGGGTCTCCGGCATGAACCGCGCCACGCGCTTCGCGACGGTCCCGGGCTATCACAAGGTCGCACGTGAAGAGATCTGTCTTGTCGTACAGATCGAGAGTGTCGAGGGGCTCTCCAATCTCGAAGAGATCGCCGCCGTGCGCGGGGTTGACGGGATTTTCGTCGGGCCTGCGGATCTGGCCGCCTCGCTTGGGCACCCGGGCGAGCCTTCGCACCCCGAGACTACTGCGGCGGTGCTAGATGCGATCACGCGCATCCGCGCCGCGGGCCTGCCGCCGGGCATCCTGACCACCGACGACGAGGTCTATCAGCGTGCGCTCGAGGCCGGCGCCGTTTTCGTCTCCCGTGACATTGACCTGATCGCACTGCGCAAGGGGCTCACCCTTGGGTAAGGGCACCTTCGGACGCGAAAGAGGTTACGCCTGATGCCATGACGTTACAGAGCTTGGTCAGCGCTGAGATCGGCGACGGCACGTTCTTTTGGAGCTGTTGCATGCCGAGCTGGCTCTGTACCCACGCGACGCGCGCAGCGGTAGAGGAGGATGTCGCCGGCTTTGATCAGGGTGGCGGGCTGGTGACGCCACCCCGATTTCGTCAGCGTGATCGGGGCCTTGTTGCCTGTCGCGCCGTGCTTTGCTCGCCTTCTTGCGATTGCACTTCTCTTACAGCCAAGGAAGCGTAGCGGAAAATTCCAGTTTCAAACGGTCCAATTTTCTCGGGGCGGAGCTGGGCTCAGCCCATCCCGCGGGAGCGTAGACATTCATCGCTGGAGCGCTCCAGGACGGCTTCCATCGCTTTCTTCGCGGCCTCCGGCTCGCGGTTCTCGACGGCCCTGACGATTGCGCTATGAGGGGCGACGACCTCGGCCATTTTGGACGGTCCGCGCTTCTGGTCCTCGGTCTCGCTCGCCAAGAGCGAATAGAGCGCAGTCTGCAGGGGATCGCAGAGTGACTGGAGAAAACGGTTACCCGACAGACGCAGGATCTGGCGATGGAGATCGAGAACCGCGAGCGCGAACGCACCGCGGCTCGCGGCAACCTCCAACGCATCGCAATGCGCCGACAAGGCGGCCAGAAAGGAAACCGGGCGCCGCTGCATCGTGTGCCAGCGCAGCACGCCCGTGTCGAACATGTTCCATTCCGTGGTCGGGCAGACGCGGGTGCCTACCTTCGCCTTGGAAACCAGTATGCTCTTCGCGATCAGCGTTTTCTTCGTTTCGCCGACAATCGATCTCTTCCCCGAGGAAAGCGGCCGAAATCACAGCTGCGGTCGCTCAGGCGGGGCAAGAACGGTACGAATATGAGGACGCTGTGAGAGGCGCTTTTCCCTCTCTGGATGCAGTGCGTGACGGGGCCCCAACCTACTCGGATCGACCGGGAAGCCCGTCGTGCCTTTCGATCGAGGCCAGGTCATTGTCCCAGTTCGCGCGACTGGAAACGCAAATATGCGCGGTGGGTCGTATTTCGAGCGGGCTATCGAGTGAGCCCGCTGGAACGACGAGCGAGCCATCATGCGCTTGACAGAACGGCAGCGCCGACCCGCAGTCTGCACAGAAGCTCTTCACATGCTGTGTCCCGGGAACGCGAAACACCCTGATGTTTTCCGCCCCGGACATCCAGGTGATCTCAGCAGTCGATGAAAACAGGTTCGCGGAATGGGCCGTGCCGCTATCTTTGCGGCAGCGTCCGCAATGGCACAGGAAGAAGCTCTCGAACTCTCCCGATATACGAAACCTCACGGCTCCACACTGGCACTTTCCGTGCACCTCGTTATCCATTCCTAGCCCCCCGACACGCCCTGACTTCCGGCGCAAAGCCTCACAAGGAGCAACGCGAGCGTCAACATCTCACGCACACCCTAATGCCGATGATCGGCATATCGACGATCAGTGAGATCGTTCAGCGTCAAACGGGAGTCCGCTGTGAAAACTGACGTCTATTTCGAATTCACCCAAATCTTTTAGATGATCGCACTAATTTTCGGCCGTGCCTTTGCCACGCTCTCAGATATCCTCGATCCACTTTCTTGGGCCCGTTCCACGCTGACGCAGCTCATCCTTGGGATTGAACATCTCGCAGGATTTCAAGGAGAGGCAGCCGCAGCCGATGCAAGCGGTCAGAGTCTTTCGCAGGCGCTGAAGTTGGGCAATCTGCTCGTCGACCCGGTGCGTCCACTTCTCTGACAGCGCCGCCCAGTCTTCCCCGGTCGGAACATGGTCTGTCGGCAGCTTGTCGAGTTCGGTTTTGATCTCTTCAAGCGTCATGCCGAGGGTCTGAGCGAAAGTGATAAAGGCGAGGCGCCGCAGAACGTGGCGTGGGAAGCGTCTGTGCCCGGAGCCAGCCCGCTCGGACGAAATGAGCCCGCGCTCCTCGTAATAGCGCAGCGCCGAGGAGGCGATGCCGCTGCGGCGTGAAATTTGATTGATGGTCAGCGTCGTTTCCATGGTCCGGTCGTTTCTCAAATTTCAGCATTGACCTCAAGTTAGCTTGAACTTTTAGAACGCCGCTCGTCCGACAGTCAACGGAGAAAACCAATGCGACAGATTCACGCTTATCCTTCGGCTCAAAAGTCGCAGGCTTTCCACATGCCGGGACAGGTAGGAAGCAGTCGAGACCGGCTGAACGTTGGGAGCGCACCATGACGCCAGAGGCGCACCCGCAAGCTTTGCAGCTGCGCGATGAACTTCATTGCTTGCTCCGCCGCCATAGAGCGACGTCTGTCGTTTGCGCGCTGTTATGGGCGTTGCTGCGGTCACGGCAGAGATCCAAATCGATCGCTACGACTACCCTTTGCTCGCATATCCGGCGCGACGTTGGCCTACCACCCGCGCCGCCGGACGCGAGGCGATATAACGAATTGCACTGACAGGAGATCAGAAATGCCCATCGAAATCGACAGCGAAACCGCGCCCGCGAACAAGTTGACAGACATGATCGAATGTCATGGCCTCATCCTCTTCACCGAACGCTACGAGGCCTGCGTAGAGTTTTATCAAACCAAGCTCGGTCTGCCGCTTTGGTATGAAAAGCCAGGGCTGACCTGCCTTCGCTTCGGCGACGGATATTTGATGATCGAGACCGGCGGACGCGCCGAAGTCACGCGGAAAGACATTTCTCAGAACCCGGTTGCGTTGCGCTTCAACGTCTCAGACGTGAAGGCTGCAGCCAGCCTGCTGGAGGCTCAAGGCGTGCCAGTCGAAGTCAAAATGCACGACTGGGGCACGACCGGCGCGTTCATCGATCCGGACGGCAACGTGTGCAGCCTGAAGAACGCCGACGATCCCTTCTTTACCGACGAGCAAGGGTAATGATGTGCAGCCTTCCCAAGATAAAGTGGCAGCCGTCAAACGTTCTCTCTCGGACGCGCAGGGTATCTGTGGAAGGTGAAGCAACTGCACAGGCGCGAAAATACGGCCACGTAGCTTCAGCAGCTCGGCGTGCTTGACGGGCACCGCAGAGCTGGGTGGGCCACTTCGGCCCAAAGCGGTCCTTGCGTTTCCAGCGAGATAGCATCCGCTTCGAACGTCAAACGGACACTCATCCTAACACTCGATGTCCTCTGCGGAGGTCGCTTCAACAGTCGCCCGGGAGACACGCGGCAAGCGGAAGCGTCAGTCGGACACGAGTTCCGCGGTCGCAGGGGGCTAGTCTCACCTCCCCTTTGTGGCGGTGCAAAATCTGTTCGACTATCGCGAGACCAAGACCGGTGCCTTGCCCATTCCTAAGCTGTGAGAAGCGCCGAAATGCGGTCTCTTCTTGATCGAGCGGGATGCCGACTCCGTCGTCTTGCACTGTGATTATGGCTTCCCCCCCGGATTGTTCCGTTCTAACCGCGATACGGGTCATTGTCGGGCCGCCGTGGTGAAGGGCGTTCTCCAGCAAGTTCCGCACCGCCTCACCGATCAGAACAGGGTCGCCGCTCACGGGAAGGGGCTCGGGGTACGTTTCGAGTTCGAATTCGATGTCACGCGAAAGCGCCGCGGAGCCAAAGCTGCGGCAGGCCTCTTCCACGACCGTATTCAGGTCGAACGCCTCAATGGTGTCCCCGCCTTCGTAGCGAAGCCGCTCGAGCGAGAGGAGTTGGTCCGCCAATCGGGCGGAGTTGCGCGCCGCCTCGATTAGATCCTGCTGGCGCGCCTCGCGTTCGGCTGGATCGCGCACGCCCGGCAGAGTCTCGGCCAGTGCGAGGAGGGCGGAAGCAGGATTGCGAAGCTGATGGGCCGCATCGGAAATGAAGGCTTGATGGGTTTCTATGCTTCGACGCATCTGCAGCAGCAGCCTGTTGAGAGTCGTAACGATTCCCATGACTTCTTTAGGCACTGGGCGTTTGATGCGGGCGAGATCATCGGGCGAGCGTTTCTCGATCGCGGCCTGAAGATCGTTGAGAGGCCGGAGACCGATCTGGACACCGAACCAGATCAGCAGACTCAGCGCGACCATCAGAACGACGATGACGGCTGCCGCCCGTTGGGCCAACTGGCGAGCGAAGGCACGGCGATCGCTCGCGCGTTGCCAGACCGTGACGACGGTTTCTCCGGTCATGTTGCCAATCGTTCGACGTTCATGCATCCGCATGACGCGCACCAGTTCGCCGCGATAATCCGCCATATAGTAATAGGGCTTCTCCTGCGGCACGTCGGTTTCGGGGCGCGGCGGATAGGCGTAGCCGGTCACGTATATCCCGCCCGGTCCGGTCACGTGGTAAAAGACTTCGCCGCCGCCTGCGTCCGAAATGATATCCCGGGTGCTCGGCGAAAGCGCATCGCCCTCAGAGATCGCGACATCGCGCGAAATTGCCAGTGCCGCGGCGAGGAGACTACGATCAAAGAGCTCTTCCGAGGTTCGTTGCCCCACCGAGAAGCGCCACCACCCCAACAGGATCGAGACCAGCAAGAGTGGCGGGAGGATGACGAGGAACAGCCTCATCCGCAAGGACATGGCCTTGGGCTGCGAGATCATGAAGCTTCCACCTCGAGCATGTAGCCCAGGCCTCGAGCCGTCTTGATCTTGATTCCGTATGGCTCAAGTCGTTTGCGCAGTCGCGAGACATGCGGTTCGATCGCGCTTTCCTCGGCATCCGAGCCGGTGCCGTAGACATGCGTGATCAATGCCGATTTGGAGACGATCCGTCCGCGCCGTTCGAGGAGACATTCCAGCGTGGCGATCTCCTTGCGCGGAATTTCGAGCGGAGTTTCGTCATGCATCAACTGACGGCTGGTGCGGTCGAAGACGAGCGGACCGAACGTGTCGCGCTCCATGAATTCGAGGTTCTTGCGTCGTGCCATCGCCCGCAACCGGGCTTCCAGTTCATCCATCTCGAAGGGTTTGGTGAGGTAGTCATCCGCCCCTGCATCCAGCCCGGCAACCCGCTCGGCCGTTTCAGAGCGCGCGGTCAGCAGGATCACCGGCGCCCCGTCGCCCCGCCTGCGCAGCGCCCGCAACACCTCGATCCCGTCCATCCCCGGTAAATTCAGATCCAGAACGATCAGATCCGCGCCTTCCTGCGCGAGGAAACGGTCGGCCTCGAGCCCGTCATGCAGAAGGTCCACGGCATGGCCGCGATCCCGCAGGCGGAAGGCGATGGCGCGGGACAGAGCCTCGTTATCTTCGATGACGGCGATGCGCATGGTTACTTCTTTGTCATGTTGCGCAAGTTTCGCGCAAGGTTAGGACGACATGTTGCCGGTGTAGGAGGAGGGATTCGTCCCTTGAGGAGAATAACTACATACCGGCCGGCTTCGAGCCCGCCCGGTTCGAAAGGTCTAAGGGAGGACACTAATGACCATCAAGCAATTCGTATATTCTGCGGCGGCGCTCGCCTTCATGTCGGCACCGGCCCTCGCGGATGTCGACTTCAGCGGCAAGACCATCGAGTGGGTCATTCCGTTCTCGGAGACGGGGGGCTCTGCGAAATGGGCCAACTTCTTTGCGCCGCTGCTGGCGCAGGAGCTGCCGGGCAAGCCTACCGTGATCGTGAAGTTCATGCCGGGCGCAGGCTCGACCAAGGGCGCGAACTGGTTCCAGGAGCAGCGCTACGAGGACGGCACGCTGCTGTTCGGTACCTCCGGCTCGACGCAGTTCCCCTATCTGCTGGGGGATCCTCGGGTGCGCTACGAGTATTCCGACTGGATCCCGGTCATGGCATCGGGCACGGGCGGCGTGGCTTATCTCAATCCCGAGGCCGGCAAGAAATTCGACGGGTCTGCGAATAACCTCAAGGATCTCAACTTCATCTACGGTTCGCAGGGTGCGACCCGTCTCGACCTCGTGCCGCTTCTCGCATGGCGGATGCTGGGCATGAACGTGGAGCCGGTCTTCGGCATCAAGGGGCGCGGCGACGGTCGCCTGATGTTCGAACGCGGCGAGGCGACGATCGACTACCAGACGACGACCGGCTATCTCGGCGGCTCGCTCTCGATGGTCGAGGATGGCAAGGCCGTTCCGATGATGACTTGGGGCGCGCTCGACGAGAATAACAACATCGTCCGCGATCCGACCTTCCCAGATCTGCCGACCTTCAAGGAAGTTTGCGAAGCCACCGATGGCTGCGAAACCTCCGGCGAAGCCTGGGATTCGTGGAAAGCGTTCTTCATCGCGGGCTTCCCGGTTCAGAAGATCGCGTTCCTGCCGCAGGGCACGCCCGATGACGTGGTCGAAGCCTATACCGAAGCCTTCGACGCCGTGCGCAACCGTCCGGACTTCAAGAAAATCGCGGCACAGCAAGTTGGTAAATACGACGTCTTCGTCGGCAAGGGCGCCGAGCAGGCGACCAAGGAAGGCACGACCGTATCTCCCGAAGCCAAAGCCTATGTGACCGACTGGCTTCAAGAAGCCTACGGCGTTTCGCTGAACTAAGCGAAACCCTCGAGCGGTCCCTTCCTGCGGGACGCGGACCGCTCACTTTCTCATAATCCTAAAATTCGAGGTGGGCGAGATGGATGTCTTCGCAACCGCCGTGCCTGCGCTTGGCGAGGCATGGGCTCTGATTCTGCAACCTGTTGTTCTGGGATACCTGGTGCTCGGGGTCGTCATGGGCTTGGCCGTGGGGGTCTTCCCCGGTCTCGGCGGCATCGCCGGCCTCTCACTCCTGCTGCCATTCATGTTCGGCATGGACCCGGTGTTGGGGCTGGCCCTGATGGTGGGCATGGTCGCGGTCGTGCCGACCTCGGACACCTTCGCCTCCGTACTGATGGGGATCCCCGGGTCCTCGGCGAGCCAGGCGACGGTTCTCGACGGCTTCCCGCTTGCCAAGAAAGGGCAGGCGGCGCGGGCGCTCTCGGCCGCCTTCACTTCGTCCCTCTTCGGCGGTCTCGTCGGTGCGCTGTTCCTGACCATGTTCATCATGGTCGCCCGGCCGCTGGTGCTGGCCTTCGGCCTGCCCGAGATGCTGATGATCTCGATCCTCGGCCTCTCGATGGTCGCTGTGCTCGCGGGGCGCGTCGCGCTCAAGGGCCTCGCCGCCGCGGGGCTTGGCATGCTGATCGGCACGATCGGCGAAGCCGATGCCGGCGGCAGCCTGCGCATGGCGACCTATGACATTCCCTATCTCACGGACGGGCTGCAGCTGGTGATCGTCGGTCTCGGTATCTTCGCCTTGCCCGAAATCGTCTCGCTTCTTCGTCAGGACAGCTCGATCGCCAAGGACGCGACGCTCGGCGCCGGCTGGAGCCAAGGCGTGCGCGACTGGGTCGCCAACAAATGGCTGTCCGTCCGCTGCTCGCTGATCGGCGTGATCGTCGGCGTGATCCCCGGGCTCGGCGGGTCGGTCGTCGACTGGATCGCCTACGGCCACGCCGTTCAGACCACAAAGGACAAGTCGAATTTCGGCAAGGGCGAAATCCGCGGCGTGATCGGGCCGGAGAGTTCGAACAACGCCAAGGAAGGCGGCGGCCTCGTCCCCACGCTGCTCTTCGGTATCCCGGGCTCGGGTTCGATGGCGATCTTCATCGGCGCGCTCGCCCTGCTGGGGTCTGGCGATATCGAGGTCGGTCCCAACATGCTGCGGGACAATCTCGATATCACCTATTCGATCGTCTGGCTGCTGGCGCTGGCAAATGTCGTGGGCACGGTGCTCTGCATCGCGGCCTCGGGCGGGATCGCGAAGCTGACCACGATCCGCTTCACCTATCTCGCGCCGTTCCTGTTCATGCTGATTTCCTTCGCGGCCTTCCAGTCAGGGCAGAATTTCGAGGACATCCTCGCCCTGTTCGCGATCGGCCTGATCGGGATCTTCCTGCGCCGGTTCGACTGGTCGCGCCCGGCGTTCCTGATCGGCTTCGTGCTGTCGAACCCTGTCGAAAAATTCTCCAACCAGGCCTTCCAGATCGCATCCTTCCGGTTCCGCAATTCCTTCTCGGCGGGCGTCGATTACCTGTTCTCGCCCATCGTGATCGTCTTGCTCATCGTGACGGTGGTGTCGGTCTTCCTCGGGCTGCGGCAGGCTAAGTCGATCATGGCCGAGGGTGATGTCCAGTCGGGCTCCAAACGCGCGCCGCTGATCTTCCTGCTGGTGGTCATGGGCTACGTGATTGCTGCGCTCGTCAACGCGAGCCTGATCCCGAACTACAACATGACCGACAAGATCGTGCCACTCGTGGTTGGGGGCATCACGCTGACGGCGCTGGTGATCCTTCTGGTGCAGATGATCCTGCGCGCCGAGCGTGACGTGATCTTCGCGGACAAGGAAGTCTCGGGAGAGGACGCAGACGCGCCCTACGGCCTGTGGGGAACGCTCGCGTGGTTCGCGGGGCTGATCGCGGCGACTTACGTCGTCGGCTTCATCCTCGCCCTGGCCGGATTCCTCGTCACCTTCCTGCGCATCCGCGCCCAGGCCAGCTGGCCCAAGACGCTGATCCTCGCCGCCAGCGGCATCGCCCTGATGTGCGTCATGGCCGGCGCGCTGAACCGCGATTTCCCGCCCGGCCTGCTGCAGCACGCAGCCAATCTTCCTTGGCCCCTGAAATGATCCGACGGAGCGAATGAGATGGAACAGACAGCCATTCCCTATGTATTCATGCGCGGCGGCACCTCGCGAGGCCCCTATTTCAACCGCGCCGATCTGCCTGCCGATCGCGAGACTCTGGCCGAGGTTCTGATCGCGGTGCTCGGTTCGGGGCATGCGAACAATATCGACGGGCTCGGCGGGGGCGTCGCGGTGACGACCAAGGTCGCGATGCTCTCGCCCTCGGACGATGACTGGGCGGAGGTCGATTATTTCTTCGCGCAGGTCTCTGTCGAAGATCGGCTCGTCGACTTCAAACCGACCTGCGGCAACATCCTCTCGGGGGTGGGGCCCGCCGCGATCGAGCTGGGTCTCGTGCGCCCCACGGGAGACGAGACCGAGGTGAAGATCCGCGCGGTCAATACCGGGGCGAAAGTCCTCGCGCGCGTTCAGACGCCGGGAGGGGCGATGCGCTACGACGGCGACGCGGAAATTGCCGGCGTGCCCGGCACGGCCGCGCCGATCGCGCTCAGTTTCATGGGGGTTGTCGGCTCCTCGACCGGAGCGTTTCTTCCGACGGGGCATCTGCGCGACGAGTTCGACGGTATCGAGGTGACCTGCATGGATGTCGCGATGCCGATGGTGATCGCGCGGGCGCAGGACTTCGGCCTTACCGGCTATGAAAGCGCGGCAGAGCTCGACGCGAATACCGAGTTCTTCGCCCGCATGGAGGCCGTGCGCCTCAAGGCGGGCGCGGCGATGGGGATGGGCGACGTCTCGAAATCGGTGACGCCGAAATTCGGTCTGCTTGCGCCTGCCAAGGCGGGTGCAACCATCGCGACGCGCTATTTCATGCCGTGGAACACGCATCCGTCGATGGCGGTCACCGGGGCGCAATGTCTTGCCTCCTGCGCGCTCACGCCCGGCACTGTGGCCGACGGTCTGCTGGAGCGACCGACCACCAGCCCGGCGAGCGTGGTGCTGGAGCATGCGTCCGGCACGATCGAGGTCCTCGTCGACTTCGAAATGAACAACCACTTCACGCTGAACTCCGCAGGTTTGCTGCGCACCGCGCGCAAGTTGGCCGACGGCCGGGTCTATGTTCCCGCTTCGGTTTGGAAAGGACGCTGACATGCCGATGATGAATCTTCTGGTCGCCTTCAATGGATCGAGCGGGTCGGTCGCCGCCCTGCGCTATGCCGCCTCCATGGCGGCGCAGCGTGGCGCCCATGTGACGGCGATAATGGCCCATGCGGCGCACGAGGTGATCGACCGCCGCTCGCGCTGGATCCCGAAGGAGGCGCGTGCGCTTCTTGAAGCGGCCAATGGCGACATCCTGCGCGAGATCGAGGCGCGGTTCGAGGAAGAGCGCCGTGCTCTGGGGCTTGGCAGTGATCTCGAGTTGAAAGTCGTGGCTGGACGCGTGGACAATGTTCTGTCCGAAGCGGCGCGCTATTACGACATGCTGATCGTGGGCACGCAGGCTGACGATGGCGATGCCCATGTGGTCCTGCATCCCGATCGTATCGCGCTGATGTCGGGCCGTCCGGTGATCGTGGTTCCCGAGGGCTATGATGCGGGCGCAAAGCACAGCCATGCAGCGCTCGCATGGGATGGAGGGCGGGCCGCCGCGCGCGCGCTCTCCGACAGTCTGCGACTGCTCGAGGATGACGGACGGGTCAGCGTTCTGACCGTTGGGCCACACGACGACCGCGCTATCAACGACCTTCTAACCCATCTCTCGCGGCACGGCGTGGCGGCCATTCACGAGGATTGGCCGACGCCGCGACCGGTGGCGGACACGCTCCTAAGTTGGTGCACACGCAACGACCCGTCGCTTCTTGTGCTCGGGGCTTTCGAGCATTCCAAGTTTCGCGAAGATTTCCTTGGAGGCGTGACCTCGGAAGTGCTTGCGCGCACGAAAATTCCCGTATTGTTGTCGCATTGAGGAGGCCATGACCCATTTCGAGAAACTGAGCCGCGTCCGTCAGGACCTCGAGGACATTCGCAAGGAGATTGTCGCGAAGATTGCCCGAGACGAAGGCAAATCACCCGACCTCGTGCTCCTGCACGACCGGGTCAGTCGCGCGATCAAGGCGCTGTCCGGTCAAGGCTAGCCAAGGGAGAGGCAATGAAGGTCCATATTCTCGACGACTGGTTCGACACGCTCCGCAGCTTGCCCTGTTTTCGCATGCTGGATGGGCACGAGGTGACGGTCTGGACGGATCACGAGCCCGATGAGGAGGCGCTTGCGCGCCGCCTCGCGGAGGCCGAATGCGTGGTTCTCTTTCGGGAACGCACGAAGATCACGCGCGGCTTGCTCGAGCGGCTTCCCAACCTGCGCCTGATTTCGCAGCGGGGCACGTGGCCGCATGTTGATGTGGAGGCCTGCACCGACCAAGGCGTTCTGCTGTGTTCGAATACGGGCGGGGATGGCGCGAACTATGCGGCAGCAGAGCTGACCTTCGCGTTGATGCTCGCCGCGATGCGCCAGCTTCCGCAGCAGATGGCCAGCGTCAAAGCCGGCAACTGGCAGATGGGCGTGGGGCGCAGCCTGCGCGGACGGGTGCTGGGCCTTTACGGATACGGGCGTTTGGGGCGGGTCGTCGCGGATTATGCCCGGGCCTTCGGGATGCAGGTCGTCTGGTGGGCCTCCGAGGCGGGGCGGGCGCGTGTCTTGGCCGACGGGGAGAACGTTGCCGAGAGCCGTGCCGCCTTCTTCGCGCAAAGCGACATCGTCTCCCTGCATCTGCGATTGACGCCAGAGACCCGCGGGATCGTCACCGCCGAGGATCTCGCGCAGATGTCCCCGCGCTCGGTGCTGGTGAACACGTCTCGCGCAGGGCTGATTGCGCCGGGTGCCTTGCTGGCGGCGCTTGAGGCCGGACATCCCGGGCAGGCGGCGGTGGATGTCTTCGACCGCGAGCCAGAGACCGACGCGACAGATCCGCTGCTCGCGCATCCGAACCTCATCGCCACGCCCCATATCGGCTACGTGACCGAGGACGAGTTCGACAAGCAGTTCTCCGACATCTTCGCGCAGGTGAATGCCTATGCGGAGGGCAGCCCGATCCACATGGTCAACCCGTCCGCCTTCGGGTGAGGATCCTCGCCACCAAGGGCGCGCCGACGATCACGAGCACGATGCGCGTCAGGTGATGGGTGATGACGAAGCCGAGATCCGCCCCGGTCACGATCGCGAGGACCGTCATCTCCGCCTGACCGCCGGGCGCGAAGGCCAGAAAGGCTGGCACCCGCTCGCCCAGACCCAACACGGTCACAAGACCGGAAAACCCCGCGGCCAGCACGGCCAGCACGAGCACGTAGGCGATGCCTGCCGACACGATGCGGGTGAGTTCCTTCCAGGTCACGCCGAGGAAATGAACGCCGATCCCGCAGCCAATGAAGAATTGGGCCGCGAGGATTGCCTCGGCAGGCGGGCGGAAATGGATGATCCCGGAGAGCGACAGGGTCGCCGTGACGATCATCGGGCCGAGAATCGAGGCGCCGAACAGCCCGAGCCTCTCGCCGCCTTTCCAGCCGAGCACCGCGGCGACGGCCATGATCGCCAGCTCATACCACGGCAGATCCGCGACCGGCGCGCCGATCGGGTTGCTGAGTTCGGCGCCGTAGAAATGGCTCAGGAAAAACGGCGTCACGGTCACGATGATCAGAACCCGTGTCGCGTGCACCAACGAAAGCGCGCGGGGATTGCCGCCCGCTTCCGTGCCGAAGATCACCATGTCCTGAAGCCCGCCTGGCATTGCGGCGTAATAGGCGGTGGGCGCATCGAAGCCCCAGAACTTCCGGAAGAAGGGCACGCCGATCAGTGCGATCACCGCGATGAAGACAGGGACGAGAGAGACCGAGAGCGCCATGCGCGGCAATTGCGCGATAACCTCGGGCGTGATCGAGGCGCCGACCGCCACGCCGAGGATCGTGCGCGCGCCGACAGAGATCTGGCCGAAGCCCTGAAGCGGTAAATGCGCGAGCGCGCCGGCGAGGCAAAATGCCATCGGGCCGAAGAGGAAGGGAAGCGGCAGATCCAGCGCCCAGAAGAGCGCGGTGCCACAGGCTGCAAGGAGAAATGTAAGGCCGCGCCGCCGCATGGCACCCGCGAAAATATGTTTGCGCAAACTGGCCTCCTGTTCATCTTGACGTAATTTGTATACGAATGTATCCAGCTGGACACAAGATGAACGCGGAGGGCGAAATGGCAAATGAGGACGGCAGCACACCGCAGGGAAACGCTGCTTACGACCGCCTGCTGACCGAATTGCGCGAAGGGCGGCTCAACCCGGGCGACCGCTTGCGGGAAACCGAACTTGCGGAGCGCCTGGGTATGTCGCGAACGCCTGTCCGGGAAGCGATACGAAAGCTCGAAGCGGATAACATCGTCAGTCACATTGCGCGGCAGGGCGCCTGCATTCGACGGCTCGACTATGCCGAAGTCATGGAGCTCTACGAGATGCGCGCGGTGCTCGAAGGCACAGCGGCACGGCTTGCGGCCCGGGCGGCTTCGGATATCGAGATCGACGAACTCTACGAGATGAACCGTCAGCTGGGCGAGATCGGCAATGTCCCTGAGGCATTCACGCTCAACCGGCAGTTCCACGCCGCCTTGCTCGACGCAGCGAAGAATCGGTTCCTCACCCGCTCGATCCGCTCGCTGCAAAAGGCGCTGATGATCCTCGGACCCACCACGCTGACCGAACCGGACAGGGCGGTGAAAGCGGTGGAAGAACATTTCGCCGTGCTCGAGGCCGTCAAGGCGCGCGACGGCGCGCTCGCCGAGGCTGCGATGCGCGCGCACATCGAGGCGGCCCAGAGAGTACGCGTGCGTGCCCTGCGCTCCGAGCCCGGCCAGACCCCCAGCTATGACGGAGATCTGCTGTGACTCTTGCTTCACCTCAACCCGACATTGTCGTCATCGGCGGCGGTAACGCGGCACTCTGTGCCGCGATCACCGCGGCAGAGGCCGGGGCGCGCGTTTTGATTCTCGAAACCGCGCCGAAACCCTATCGGGGCGGCAATTCCCGCCATACGCGCAACTTCCGCTGCATGCATCGCGGGCCGCTTGGTCCGCTCACCGACAGCTATACCGAGGAAGAATACCTTGCCGATTTGATGAAGGTCACCGGCGGCAAGACCGATGAAGGTCTGGCGCGGCTCGCCATTCGAAGCTCCGAGGAATGCCTGCCCTGGATGGAGGCGCATGGCGTTCGCTTTCAGCCCTCGCTGTCGGGCACGCTTTCGCTGGCGCGGACAAACGCATTCTTCCTCGGTGGCGGCAAGGGCCTCGTGAATGCCTATTACCGCACCGCGGAAGCGCTCGGGGTTCAGGTCGAATACGAAGCGGCTGTCACCCATCTGGAGATCCACGACGATCGCGTGACGCATATCGACTATACGCAGAATGGCGAGACGCGGCGCATCAGCCCGAAATCGGTCGTGGTCGCGTCGGGCGGTTTTCAGGCCGATACCGATTGGCTTGCCCGCGCCTGGGGGCCGGCCGCGAAGAACTTTCTGATCCGCGGCACGCCCTACAATCGCGGCGTCGTGCTCGCGGACCTTCTCGAGCAGAAGGTCGAACAGGTCGGCGATCCGACGCAATGCCACGCGGTCGCGATTGACGGGCGCGCGCCGAAATTCGATGGCGGGATCGTCACGCGGCTCGATTGCGTGCCGTTCTCGATCGTCGTGAACAAGAATGGCGAGCGGTTTTACGACGAGGGGGAGGACGTATGGCCGAAGCGCTATGCGATCTGGGGCCGTCTCGTCGCGGCGCAGCCCGATCAGGTGGGCTATGTCATCATCGACGCGAAGTCGCTCGAACTGTTCATGCCTTCGGTCTTTCCGCCGATCAAGGCCGATACGCTCGAAGATCTGGCGACCAAGATGGGACTGCCGCCTGCAGCCTTGGCCGAGACCGTGGCCGAGTTCAACGCAGCCTGCGGCGACACATCCGGATTTCACCCGACAGAACTGGATGGGGTGTCCACCACCGGAATCACCCCGCCGAAGACCAACTGGGCGCGTCCGATCACCGAGCCGCCCTTTTACGGATACTCGCTGCGCACCGGGGTGACCTTCACCTATCTCGGGTTGAAGGTCGACGAGCGCGCACAATGCTCGATCGGAAACCGCCCCGTTTCGAACCTCTGGGCTGCCGGCGAAACCATGGCCGGTTCAATTCTCGGGCAGGGGTATCTCGCCGGTTTCGGCATGACGATCGGCACCGTTTTCGGACGTATTGCAGGCAAGGAGGCTGCCGCCCATGCAAACTGAGTTTCTCGAAGAGGCGCGCCGTCAGGCCGAGATCTGCAACGCCTGCCGGTATTGCGAAGGATATTGCTCGGTCTTTCCAGCGCTCCATGCCGAGCGCGCCTTCAGCGACGGCGATCTGACGCAGCTCGCCAATCTCTGTCACAATTGCCGCGGGTGCTATTACGCCTGCCAATACACGGCACCGCACGAGTTTGCCCTCAACCTGCCGCAGGCGCTGGCGAATGTTCGGCAGGATAGCTGGGAAGAATTCGCGTTTCCCCGCGCGGCGGGTCAGGCCTTCCAGAAAAGCGGGCTGCGCATAGCGCTCGCGACGGTGCTGGGCTTTGCGCTCCTGATCTGGCCCATGCTCTCGCTTGCAAGCGCAGGGGGCGAGGGTTTTTACGCGGTCCTGGCGCATAACACGATGGTTGCGATCTTCCTGCCAGCCTTCCTGTTCCCGCTGCTCAGCCTCGCGATCAGCTTGCGGCGGTATTGGCGCGCGGTCGGGGCCGGTCCGCTTCGCTTCTCCGATCTTCGGGGAGGCTTTGCCGCCGCCGCGAACATGCGCAACCTCAACGGCGGGCATGGAGATGGCTGCAATTTCGAGGACGAGGACCGTTTTTCCCAAGGCCGCCGACTCGCGCATCAAGCCGTGATGTATGGCTTTCTTCTGTGTTTCGCCGCCACGAGTGTGGCGACATTGATGCATTACCTGCTGGATCTGCGCGCCCCTTACCCGCTCTGGTCCCTGCCGAAGCTTCTCGGCCTGTCGGGTGGCTTGCTGCTGACCCTGGGTTGCATCGAGATGATCCGTCTGAAGCTGCGGGCGGATCCCGAACTCGGTGCCTCGGGCGCGACGAGCGGCGAATTCGGCTTTGTCGCTCTCTTGGGCTTTGTCGGTTTGAGCGGATTGGCGCTTTATGGGCTCGGTCAAACCCCGCTGATGCCGGCCATGTTGGCCTTGCATCTTGGGGCCGTGCTCGCATTCTTCCTGCTGACACCGTTTTCCAAGATGGCACACGGCTTCTATCGCCTCGCCGCGCTGACTGCCGATGCGCAAAAGAAAAGGGAGGTGGCTCGGTAAGAGGCAGTGGCCGGGCGCGCAAAGCTGTCGTCCGAACGAGAGATGGACCAATGCGCCCTGGTTGTTGAGGATTGCGGCTTCGGGCGCTTAGCAGGCATTGGGCCCGAGCGCAGCTAGTAACCGCTTTCCACTCAATTCGGAATTCGTCGCTCTGCGAGAATTTCTTTAAGCAGTTTATGAACCCGGGCGGCCGTGCGTGACGGAAGCGTTATCCAATTCTCAAAGACGGAATTTCCATAAACCGAAGCCTGAAGTGCCCGGGATGGCTTCGGTTTATAGGATCGAGCGTTATGCCGAGGTTGCCGCAGCTCCCTGCACGAGTACCGGCTCGAAATAGGTCTTCGAGCGCCCGCCGATCGTGATCGGGTCGATCATCGAAACGCATTTCTGGTAATGCGCGGTCTTTCGGTGATCTTCCAACGCATCATCGCTTTGAAAAATTTCATAGACGAAGAAGTTGTTCTCGTCCTCGGGGTCGTGCAGCAGGTCGAAGCGCAGGTTGCCCGGTTCTTCGCGCGTGCCGTCGCAGTTGATCTTGAAGGCTTCGAGGAAAGTCTCGCGCGTGCCCGGCTGCACCTTGATATTCACCAGTTGGATCAGCATTCAGAAGTCCTTTCTTGCAGGTCTCACGTGCCCGGAGCACGCCACATGGATTGGGTGACGCCCTCGGCCACCAGCGCGCGCTGCGCGGCATAGGCGCGTTGCCAGCGGTCGCTTGCCTCGTCGTAGAGGTCGCGCAGCGCGCGGTTCGGTTGGTATTCATCTTCGATGCAGGACCATGCCGCGCCTGCGTCCTTCAGCGAGCCGAACTGGCCGGACCCGGTCGCGGCCGCTGCCGCACAGCCAAGCGCGGTGGCCTCCTTCACCTTCGAGGTGGCGACCGGCAGGCCGGTAACATCCGCAAGGATTTGCGCCCAATGCTGGGATTTCGATGCGCCTCCGGCAAAGACGATGCGCGCGGGGCGCTCGCCGGTCAGGGCGAAGACCGCCTCGAGATTGCGATGCGCGACGATGGCGGCATTCTCCTGCAAGGCGCGAAAGATCGCGGCGGGCCCGGATTTCTCGGGATCGAGCGAAAGGTTGAGCAGCGACGGGGCCGCGTGGATCCATTCGTTGTAGCGCATCACGTCGGACAAGATGGGGATGATCCCATGCGCGCCGGGCGGCACCTCCTTCGAGGCGGCTTCCAGCTCGGAATACCCCTTGCCCTGCCCGAAGGCGTCGCGGAACCAACGCATCGCTGCCCCGGTGAAGAAGCTGATCGCTTCGGCCTGATTGAGATGCGAGACCACATGCGGGTTGATCCGGAGTTTCATGCTCGGGTCGGTCAGGGTCAGCGGGACATTGACCACCTGCTGCCAGAACGTGCCGCCGAGCACCGCGCAATCGCCATTCCCGACAATCCCGAGCCCTAGTCCCCCGGTTTGGCAATCGCCGCCACCCGCCACGACCAGCGTACCAGGCGCGAGCCCGGTCTCCTCTGCCGCCGCGCCTGTTACCGTGCCCACGCATTCTCCGGTCACGACGCCGCGCGGGAAGATGTCGCTGCGCAGCCCCAGTTTCTCCATCGCGTCGCCAAGCACCTTGCGATCTGCGAGGCCGATCAGCCCGGTCGTCCCGGCATTTGACGGCTCGGAAGTGAGTTCTCCCGAAAGCCGATAGAGCACCCAATCCGACAGCATCGTCAGGGCCCGGGCCCGGTCGAGCACCTCGGGCATGTGCCGGCGCAGCCAGATCAGCCGGGGGAGGGCTCCAAGCGCGTAGGTTTGCCCCGAGCGCGCATAGATGTCTTCCTCCAGCCCCGGATAGTCCCGCTTGAGTTCGCGGACCTCGGCATCGGCGCGCGCATCGACATTCGCGCAGGCCCAGATTTCCGCACCGCTCTCGTCATGCAGAACGAAGGCCTCGCGCATCGCCGTGGCGCTGACCGAGACGATATCCTTCGGATCGACACCGGACTTCGCGATCACCTCGCGGCAGCAGCGGGCCAGTGCTGCCCAGTTGCCTTCCGTGTCGAAATCCATCGAGCCAGGATAGCGCGGGTCGCTGGCGTGCCACCATTCCTGCCCGGCGGTCGCGATCTCGGCGCCGGTCTCGTCGAACAGGACGGCCCGCCCGCTGCCGGTGCCAGCGTCGAAGGCGAGAAAATAGCGCATGTCAGTCCTCCGCGGCGTCGAGGAGCGACAGCGCGGTCGCCTCATCGGTCACCAGAATGTCGAGAATTTGGCCGCGCAGCGCGGCGAGGATCGGGGTCACCTTGTTTGGGCCCCCGGCGGCGCCGATTACCTGCTCGCTGTCGCGGAGCTGGACCAGATCGACGCCGATCACGCGCTCATGCAGCGGCAGTTCCATGTCCTGCCCGGTCCGGTCGTAGAACCGACAGAGCACATCGCCACGTGCACCGCTGCGGCGCAGTGGCTCGATTTCGCCTGCGGTGATGTAGCCTTGCGCAACCACGGTCGCCTGTTCCGAGATGCCGCCTATCCCGACCAGCTTGTAATCGGCCGCGATCGCCTGGTTGAGCAAGGACGAGATCGCAGGCTCTCGCAGCAGGGCGGCGGCCAGTTCCGGCGTCGAGACAACGAGCGGCGCGGGGATGATGTTCGGCGTGCGGTCCCAATGCGCCTCGCGCATCCCCTGCACATAGGTCTGCACGCCGCCCGTCAGCGAAAACAGCTCGATGCGGCGCTCCTGCACCACATGGCCGAGCACCCGGATGGCGTTCGACACGGTGGCGCCCCAGCCGACCGCAAGACTGTCGCCGGGCGCTAGTTTCTGCATGAGGTAATTCGCCGCCGCCTGTCCGATCCGCGCGTCGACATCTGATCCGGCGCTGTCGGGGATCACGCGGCAATCCTTGAGGCGGAATCGCTCCTGCAGACGGGTCTCGATCTCGAGGCAGCCTTGCTGGCGCGAATTTATCCGCACTTCGATCAGCCCGGAGGCGCGTCCCGCATCGAGCAACCGCGATACCTTGATGCGCGAGAGGTTGAGCTGATGCCCGACTTCGCTCTGCGTGAGCCCGTCATTGTAATAGAGCCAAGCGACCCGCGCGAGCAGGGCTTCGTCCGTTTCGTTCGGCGCTAGCTCTTCCATGACGATCGGTCCTCCGAAGTGGTGGGGCAATGTTCAAATAACTCGTTACAAAAACATATGAACAAGTCAATAACTCAAAAACGCCGCATCGCAGCATAAAGAATAAGCTAAAAATTGTTGACAGCGAGTATATCGGATGAACAGATGTTATCACGACAAACAGATGAACATTCGAGGAGACGGGATGTTGATCGAGGGAGGCGCTATGACATCTGTGCTCGCCGAGCTTGGCCGGGTTTCTAAAAGCTACGGCGGCGTGCCCGTGCTTAAGGGCGTGGATTTCGCGGTTCGTGCCGGGGAAATCCATGCGCTTCTGGGCGGCAATGGTGCGGGTAAGTCCACCTTGATGAAAATCCTCGCAGGTCTGGTCGCGCCGACGGCGGGGCGGGTCTCCATCGGTGGAGCGCCCCTGCATCCCGCGACGCCCGCGCAGGCGCAGGCGATGGGGCTGTATCTGGTGCCGCAAGAGGCGCATATCTTCCCCAATCAAAGCGTTCTGGAGAATATCTGCATTGGCCTGCCGCGCCGGGCAGAGGCTTATCGCGCGCGCATTGGCGAGCTGATCGCGGATCTTGGCGTCGCGCTGTCGCCCGATGCCAAGGCCGCGACCCTCGAGATCGCAGACCGACAGATCGTGGAAATCCTGCGGGGCCTCGTGCGCGAGGCGAAGGTGCTGATCCTTGACGAGCCGACCTCGGCGCTTACTCCGCATGAGGTGGACACGCTCTTCGATCGAATGCGGGCGCTTCGCGCGACAGGTCACGGGCTCGTCTTCATTTCGCACAAGCTGCACGAGTTGCGCGCGGTCAGCGACCGGATCACGGTGCTGCGCGACGGCTATGTCGTGCACAGCGCGAAGATGGCCGAAAGCAACGATGCGGAGATTCTCGCCGCGATGAGTCCCGGTGTCGCGGCCCTGCGCGACCGCCGCGCCGACAGGACCCGCGCCGAGCGCAAGACGCTCGAAGTCGCGGGGCTACGGGGCGAAGGCTTTGTCGATATCTCTTTCGATGTGCATCACGGAGAAGTTCTCGGTCTGACCGGGGTCGTCGGGGCAGGGCGCACCGAACTGGCTGAAACCCTCGTCGGACTGCGGCCGCGTGCTGGCGGTAAGGTCGCACTCGAGGGCCGCGCTTTCGTCGCCCGGACACCGCGCGACGCGGTGCGTGAGAATGTCGTGCTGCTGTCCGAAGACCGGCAGCAATACGGGCTCTTTCTCGATGCGCCACTTTACTGGAATACCTCTTCGCTCGTGCATTATCTGCTGCCCTTCCTGCTGCGGCCTGGCACAGAGCGCGCGCGCTTCGAAGGTTATCGCAAGACGCTTGGGATCAAATGCGAGACGGCGGAGCAACCGGTGCGCAGCCTTTCGGGTGGAAACCAGCAAAAGGTTCTGCTGTCGAAATGCCTCGCCGCAATGCCGCGGGTTCTGATCCTCGACGAGCCGACGCGCGGCGTCGATGTGGGCGCGCGCAACGATATTTACGAACTGATCGAACAGCTGGCCGACGCAGGCACGGCGGTGTTGCTGATCTCTTCTGATTTCGACGAGGTCGTGCGCCTGTCGGACCGGATCGCGGTAATGGCGGGCGGGCACCTCGCCGGCGAGCTTCCGGGCGGAAGCAGCACCGACGAGATCGCCGAACTGGCCTTCGAATCCAAGGAGGCCGTCCATGCTTGAACGGATCGCCCGCGAACGTGTCGCGACCTTGTTCCTCGTCACGCTGATCGTGCTGTTGCTTGTCGGTGCGGCGGCGCCCGGGTTCCTCTCGGCGCGCACCGCTTCGATCATCTGGTCGAACGGCCTGGTGCTGATGCTCGTGGCGCTGGGGATTTTTCCAGTGATCCTGACGCGCAATATCGACGTCTCGGGCGGCTCGGTGCTCGGGCTCTCGGCGGTGACGCTGGGCCTGACGGTGAACGCAGGGGCGTCGCTCCCGGTGGCGATCGCGGCCGCGCTTGGCGCGGGCGTGGCAGCCGGCGCGCTCAATGGCGGGCTCGTGGCGCTGCTTGGCGTGCCCTCCATCGTGGCCACGCTTGGCACGCTTGGCCTGTTTCGCGGCGTGATGCTGATCGCCACCGGCGGCGAGTGGATCGAGGAGCTGCCGCAAGGCGTCAAGGACCTCTCCGGCAAAGGTTTCCTAGGGCTGTCGGCGGTGGGTGTCGTAGCGCTCGCGCTGATCGCGGCGGTCTGGTTGGTGCTGCGCACCCGGCGCGGACGCTGGGTCTTCGCGATGGGTGACAACCGCGAGGCAGCGCGCCATCTGGGCCTGCCGGTGCGCCGGATCGAGTTTCTCGCCTTTGTCTGGGCGGGCGCGATGTATGCGATCGCGGGTATCGCCTTTGCGGCGCAGATCGGCTTCGTGCCCAATCAGGCGGGCTCGGGGATGGAGCTGCGCGCGATCGCGGCGCTCGTGCTGGGCGGGATCAGCCTGCTGGGCGGCGTCGGATCGGTTGCCGGGGTTGTGATCGGCGTGATCTTCTTCACCTCGATCGACACCGCGCTCGTCTTCCTCAAGATCCCGGCCTACTGGAACGACCTCATCGGCGGAGCGATGCTGCTCGCCGTGCTGCTGATCGACGGTCGACTGCGGATCGCTCTGGAAGCGCGCGACCGCGCGGCGCGTTACCGCCGAGGCGAAACGCCCCCACCCAAAACCCGTGATCTGGAGGAAGCGGCA
Organism: Thioclava sp. IC9; assembly: GCF_002213225.1. Lineage (NCBI taxonomy): Bacteria > Pseudomonadati > Pseudomonadota > Alphaproteobacteria > Rhodobacterales > Paracoccaceae > Thioclava > Thioclava sp. IC9. The sequence goes on along the minus strand of NZ_NBNX01000003.1, from coordinate 31,392 downwards.
TGAAGCGTCTCGTGATGCGCTGGGAGGTCCTGTTGCTCGGGCTTCTGGTCCTTGAGCTTGTGGTGTTCGGCGCCATCAACCCGCGCTTCCTCAAGTTGAGTTCGCTGCTCTATGGCACCTCGGATTTCGTGCATGTCGGTATCGTCGCTGTGCCGCTGACGCTCGTCATCATCGCTGGCGGGATCGACGTGAGCTTCGCCTCCACCGTCGGGCTCTGTGCGATCACTTTCGGGATTGCCAATTTCTTCGGGATGCCGCTCGCGGTCTCGCTTGCGGTGGGCTTCGCGACGGGTGCGCTCGCGGGGCTGCTGAACGCGACGATCATCCGGCTCACGCGGCTGCAACCGCTCGTGGTGACGCTTGGCGCGCTCTATATGTTCTCGGGCGCGGCCACGGTGCTCTCCGGCGTCGTCGGCGCGAACGGCTATGACGGCATCGGCGGATTCCCGGCGGCCTTCACCGGGCTTGGCTACCAGATGATCCTCGGCCTGCCGATGCCGCTTTTCGTGTTCCTCGCCTTCTCGCTGGTGATGCTGGTTCTGCTGCATGTCACGCGCTTCGGGCGTCTGGTGTTCCAGATCGGCCAGAACGAATCCGCCGCGCGCCACGCGGGCATGCCCGTCGCTCGGGTGCAGCTGCTGACCTATGTCATTACCGGGCTTGCCGCCGCGCTCGCGGGGCTGCTGCTGTCGGCCTATTTCGGCTCGGCGCGGGTCGATCTGGGCAAGGCAACGCTGCTGCCCGCGATCACCGCCGCCGTTCTCGGAGGCGCCTCGATCTATGGCGGTCAGGGCTCGGTCATCGGCACCATCATCGCCACTTTCATCATCGGTTACCTGCAGCAGGGCCTGCAGATGAGCGGTGTTCCCAGTCAGGTTTCCAGCGCGTTGTCCGGAGCGCTGCTGGTTGTCGTCGTCGCAATGCGCCACGGGGCGTCCTTGCTGCGCGAGTTCATTCCGGTGCGGCCGCGTCCGTCAGAATGACGCGTCCAGAGAGTTCAGAGGAGGAGAACTGAAATGCGTAAATCGACCAAATGGGTGATGGGCACCCTTGCGGCAGGGATGCTGATGGCCAATTCGGCCGCGGCCGAGGACATCGCCTTCATCCCGAAGCTTGTCGGGGTGGGCTACTTCACGTCGGGCGGCAAGGGCGCTGTCGACATGGGCAAGAAGCTTGGCGACAACGTCACTTATGACGGGCCGACCGAACCCAGCGTGTCAGGGCAGGTTCAGTTCGTGAACAACTTCGTCAATCAGGGCTACAAGGCGGTGATCCTCGCCTCGGTCTCGCCCGATGGCCTTTGCCCGGCGCTCAAGCAAGCGATGGCGCGCGACGTGCTGGTGATGACCTGGGACTCGGATGTGAACCCGGATTGCCGCTCCTACTACATCAACCAGGGCACGCCCGCGCAGTTGGGCGGCATGCTGGTGGACATGGCATCCGACGGGCTGAACGGCAAGGACAAGGCCAAGGTCGCCTTCTTCTATTCCTCGCCGACCGTGACCGACCAGAACGCCTGGGTCGCGGCCGCGAAGGAGAAGATCGCGAAGGAGCATCCCGGCTGGGAAATCGTGACCACGCAGTACGGCTATAACGACGCGCAGAAATCGCTTCAGACCGCAGAGGGCATCCTCAGCGCCTATCCCGATCTCGACGCGATCATCGCGCCCGATGCCAACGCGCTTCCCGCCGCAGCCCAAGCTGCCGAAAATCTGGACAAGGCTGGCAAAGTGACGATCGTGGGCTTCTCGACACCCAACGTGATGCGCCCCTATGTGAAGCGCGGAACGGTTGCGCGCTTCGGCCTGTGGGACGTGACCCAGCAGGGTGCGATCTCGGTGGCGCTCGCCGATCACGTGCTCAAGAACGGGCCGCTTCAGGTCGGTGACACGATGGATGTGCCCGGCATCGGCGAAGTGAAGGTCTCGCCCAACTCGGTGCAAGGCTACGATTATGAAGCCAAGGATAACGGCATCGTTTTGCTGCCCGAACGCACCGTGTTCACCAAGGACAACATCGACAACTTCGATTTCTGATCCCCCGTGATCTCACCTGGCGGGGGCGCGGCGACGCGCCCTCGCAAACACGTTGAAAAGGAGCCTCCCATGCAATCGCGCTGGAACGACGCCGACGCCCATTCATTCGCCGAGGCTGCTGAAGCGGCAGGCCAACCCGCGGCACTGGGGCTGCGCGTCTACAGCTCGCGTCTGATCGGACAGAACCCTGAACTGGTGCTGCATGGCGGTGGTAATACATCGGTCAAGATTCCCGATGCGCCGGGCGGCGCGATCATTCATGTGAAGGGGTCGGGGTGGGACCTCGGCGATATCGAAGCGCCGGGCCTCCCGGCGATGCGATTGGAGCCGCTGCTGGAGACGCGGTCCATCCCGTATATGTCGGACGAAGAGATGGTAGCTTTCCTGCGCAGCCAGCTGCTCGACCCGACCGCGCCGAACCCTTCGGTAGAGGCGCTGCTTCACGCCTATATGCCGCAGGCATTCGTCGATCATTGCCATGCAACGGCGATCCTCGCGCTGGCCGATCAAGAGAACATGGAGACGGTGGTGCGCGATCTCTATGACGGTCGGGTCGGCTTCGTGCCCTACGTCATGCCCGGCTACGCGCTCAGCCATGCGTGCAAGGATGCGCTTGCTCGCGACCCGCATGTGGAAGGCCTCTGGCTCGAAAAGCACGGGCTGTTCACCTTCGCCGAGACCGCGCGCGAGAGCTATGAGCTGACGATCGAGTTCGTTAGCGCCGCCGAAGCGTTTCTCGCGTCGCAACGGATCACTGTGGAGGGTCCGCAGTCCAATGACGCGCCGGTCCCCGATGATCTGGCCTCCGCGCTGACCCGGGCCCTCGCCGCGCAGGGAGCGCTTGGCGCCGAGCCCGTGGTAGACTTCCGCACGACACCTGCGATCCGGCGCTATCTCTCGCGCGAGGATTTGTCGGAGCTGGCAATGCGTGGCACAGCGACCCCGGACCACGTGATACGTATCAAACCCTTCCCGCTGATCGTGGAGGTCGGGGACGATGTCGCGGCGATCAAGCGTAAGCTCGCGGGTTACGCCGATCGCTATCAGGCCTATTTCGAGCGCAACGCGCCCCATGCTTCCGAGCCGAAGACCATGCTCGATCCTGCGCCGCGCGCGGTGCTTGTGCCAGGCGAGGGGCTTTTTGCAGTCGGTGCGAACGAGAAAGCGGCGCGCATCGCAGGCGATCTGCTGGAGCAGGCGGCGCGTATCGTGAACGCGGCGGAAGAGTTCGGGCGCTTCGCTCCGATTTCCGAGCGCGAGCTGTTCGACATGGAATACTGGTCGCTCGAACAGGCGAAGCTGAAGAAGTGAGGGAAAGCGTGAGCGCTTAAACAAACGGCATTATTGGATAGTGCGACAAGCTTCGGTTGAGTGCTGGCCATGGACTTCGTGGCAGGTAGCGACCTGAGATGAGCACCGTCAATGCAGCGAATGTCTGCTCTCGCCCAAAAACGACTGAGACCTTGGCTCGGGCAACAGAAGTGAGAGCCCTCACGTTCGGCTCGTGTCGTTGGGGGCTGCGCGCTTCATGCCCGATTGCTGCCGGGAAATTTGGGCGGGTGAGGTTCTGCGCGCTGCTTGATCGCCCGTCCCTTGCGGCCGCATCCATAGGGCGTGCCCTCAGGGCGTCGCTCTTTTCGTTAGAGGAGAAGTCTAATGAACGACCGAGTAACGTTGGATGGCCTGAGGCGCATGCTGCGCGCTCGCTGCATGATCGTGTCTATCTTCCAATTTTCCTGCGCGCTGAGCGAGAGATGGCGGAGCTGGAGGCCGAGCTTGCGGCTGTAGAGCGGGCGAAAGCGATCCTTCGACTCGACGAGGATGAATGCCCTGATAGTCCGGGAACGTGATCCGCAAAGTGTTATGTTCGCGAAACTGGTCCGCTCCGCAATTAGCTGGTTTCGCTACAAAAAAAAGGAGAGTGGCTGGGGCGGTAGGATTCGAACCTACGGTGCGCGGTACCAAAAACCGGTGCCTTACCACTTGGCTACGCCCCAACTTGGGGGCTATCTAGCCAAGCTCGCGCGGGGCTTCAAGAGGAAAATCCGACAAATTTCGATTGCGCGTCATGCGCCGCTACGGCAAGCGAGGCGGCATGGAAAAATGCGATGTTGTGATACTCGGCGCGGGCGCTGCCGGGCTGATGGCCGGGATCGAGGCGGCGCGGCGCGGGCGGTCGGTGCGCGTGCTCGACCACGCACGGCGCCCGGGCGAGAAGATTCGAATCTCCGGCGGCGGGCGGTGCAACTTCACCAACCGGCTACTGACCCGGCAGAATGCGACCGAACGCTTCCTGTCGCGCAATCCCCGCTTCGCTCTCTCGGCGCTGTCGCGCTATACGCCTGCGGATTTCATCGCGCGGTTGGATGCGGCAGGGATCGCGTGGCACGAGAAACATCTCGGCCAGCTGTTCTGCGACGGGAAGGCTACGCAGATCATCGACCTGCTGCTGCGCGATCTGCGTGCGGCAGGGGGCGAGCTGTCGCTCGAGACCTCGATCGACCGGGTGGAGCGCGAGGGCGAAGGTTGCCTGGTGACGACCTCGCAAGGCCCGATCCGCGCGGCTTCGGTGATTGTGGCGACGGGCGGCAAGTCGATCCCGAAGATGGGGGCGTCTAGCCTCGGCTACGAGATCGCGCAGCGCTTCGGCCTCGAGATCGTCGAGACGCGCCCCGCTCTGGTGCCCCTGACCTTCGCCGAGCAGGATCTCGCGCGCACCGCGCCGCTGTCCGGCCTCGCGCGGCCCGTCGATCTGCGGCTCGGCAAGACGCATTTCGCCGAGGATCTGCTGTTCACCCATCGCGGGCTGTCCGGCCCTGCAATCCTGCAGATATCCAGCTATTGGCGCGAGGGCGACACGCTCAGAGTCGATCTCGCGCCAGGCAATGACATCGCGGCGGCGCTGGCTGAGCAGCGCGACGCGGCGGGCCGGCAGGCGCTGCACAATGCGCTTGCGCGGCATCTGCCGGAGAAGCTCGCGCAATTTGTGTTGGCGGAGGCAAAGCTCAAGGGGCGGCTGGCCGAGCAATCGAACAAGGATCTGGCCAAGCTCGACGATCAGATTCATCGCTGGCAGGTGCGGCCCGTGGGGTCGGAAGGCTATCGCACGGCGGAGGTCACGCTGGGCGGCGTGTCCACCGATGCGCTCGACGCGAAGACGATGGAAGCCAAGCAGGTACCAGGGCTCTATTTCATCGGCGAGGTGGTCGATGTCACCGGCTGGCTCGGTGGCTACAACTTCCAGTGGGCCTGGGCGTCCGGCTGGGCGGCGGGGCAGGTGGCCTAGGCGGCCTCCCCTTCCTCTTGGGAGAAATATCCCGGGGGGGCCGAAGGGCGGGGGCAGAGCCCCCTCCCCGGGTCCGATCCCGGCGTGGCCGCTTCCTTACCGCCCGACCGCGACGTAATCCGCGAAGCCCGCCTTCCTGACGTCCTTCTCGGAGTAGATGTTGCGCAGGTCGGCCATGCGCGCGGTCTCCATCGTCGTCGCGATCTTCTGCAGGTCGAGCGCGCGGAACTCGTTCCACTCGGTCAGGATCACCACGCAATCGGCCTTCTCTGCCGCCGCATAGGCATCATCCATCCAGGACACGCCCGGCAGCAGCGCTTCGCCCTCGCGCTTGCCCTGCGGGTCGACCACACGAACCTTCGCCCCGCCGCCCACCAGTGCGGGCACGATGGTCAGGGCAGGGGCCTCGCGCATGTCGTCGGTGTTCGGCTTGAAGGTCACGCCATAGACCGCGATCGTCTTGCCATTGACCGAGCCGCCGCAGAGATCGACGACTTTCTCGATCATCCGCCGCTTGATGTCGTCATTCACCTTGATGACGGTTTCGACGATCTCCATCGGGCAGGAGTAGTCCTGACCGATCCGCGCGAGCGCCGCCGTGTCCTTCGGGAAACACGAGCCGCCATAGCCCGGGCCCGCATGGAGGAACTTGTTGCCGATCCGGCCGTCGAGACCCATGCCGCGCGAGACCTGCTTGATATCGGCGCCGGTCTTCTCGCAGAGCCGCGCGATCTCGTTGATGAAGGTGATCTTCGTCGCGAGAAACGCGTTGGCCGCGTATTTGATCATCTCGGCGGTTTCCAGGTCGGTATAGAGGATCGGGAATTCGCGCAGGAAGAGCGGGCGGTAGATCTCACCCATCACAGCCTCGGCCTTCTCGGAGGTGGTGCCGACGACGACCCGGTCGGGACGCATGAAATCGTCTATCGCCGCGCCTTCGCGCAGGAATTCGGGGTTCGAGGCGACGTCGAACTCGATGTCGGGACGGGTCTTGCGCACGACCTCCGCGACCTGACGGTTGGTGCCCACCGGCACGGTCGATTTCGTCACGATCACCGCATAGCCGGTCATCGCATTGGCGATCTCCTCGGCGGCGGCCATCACATAGGTCAGGTCCGCATGGCCATCGCCGCGCCGCGTCGGCGTGCCCACCGCGATGAAGACCGCATCGGCGCCTGCAACGGCTTTCTTCAGGTCGGTGGTGAAGGAAAGACGCCCGCCTTCGACGTTCTTCACCATCAAATCGTCGAGGCCCGGCTCGTAGATCGGCACGCGGCCGCCCTCGAGCATTTCGATCTTCGCGGGGTTCTTGTCGACGCAAACGACCTCATGGCCGAAATCCGAGAAACAGACCCCCGAAACAAGGCCAACATAGCCCGTGCCGATCATCGCGATTTTCATATTCTCGTCCTTGCCTGTGCTATGTCGATGCCTTGATTCCCGGGCGGCGAAGATGCAAGCCATTTCCCGGCAAGTTCTGGTAATTCTTCTCAGAATCCGCGCCGCTCAAGAAGCGCAGAATGGTGCCATGTGCCGCGTTAGACACGAATTGTGGGCATTTCATGCAATAAACGTGCCAAAGTGCAACAGTCTTCGCCTCTGCGTGAATGGGCCGTGTAATTCACTCTTTGCAATCCCGGGAAGCTGTGTAAGTCTCGCCGGGAAGCTGCCAGAAAACCCGGCGGCTCCCTACGGTAATGACGGAGATTACTATGAAAAAGATCGCTACCATCGCCCTGGCCCTCGGCCTCACCGGTTCGACCGCTTTCGCCGGTGGCTACACCGCTCCGGTCGTCGAGCCCGAGCCCGTCGTGGTTGAGCAGTCGTCGTCCTCGAACGCCGGCATCATCATCCCGGTTCTGCTGCTGATCGGCGTTGCTGTCGCAGCCTCGAACAACTAATTTCGGTTAACACCGAATTGGAAGAGGCCGGACGTTAGCGTTCCGGCCTCTTTCATTTCCGGAGATACGGGGTAGGGCCTGACGCTCCGGGGACAGGAAAAGCCCGCGCTTGGCGCGGGTTTTTCTTTTGCAGAAAGAGGAGGGATCCGCCCGAGCGGGGCACCGGATCGCGCGCCGCATGACAGATCCCGTCCTCTCGGGAAAAGCAAAACTGGACGTCGGGGCATCCGCCGGGTAAATCCGCTCTGGACTGCGTGAGAGGGAGCCCCGCATGAGCCAGAGATTCACCCGCCGTGAGAGTTTCGCCCTTGCCGCAGGCGCCGCCGCTCTGGCCGCGCCGCCCGTGTTGGCCGACGAGCCGGAGGTCACTCTGCGACTCCACCAGTTCCTGCCGCTGACCAGCTTCGTGCCCGCCCATATCCTCACACCGTGGATCAAGGCGGTCGAGGAGGCGACGCAGGGCCGGGTTCGCATCCAGCACTACCCCTCCATGCAGTTGGGCGGGAAACCGACCGATCTCGTCGATCAGGTCACTGATGGGGTGGTCGATATCGTCTGGACACTGCCGGGCTACACGCCGGGACGGTTCCCGCGCACCGAGGTGATGGAGCTGCCCTTCATGGTCGCCGAGGCCGAGGCGGCCTCCGCAGCGCTGTGGGAATTGGCGCAAGCGAAGATGGTCGACACGGATTTTCGCGACTTCCATCTTCTGGGCACCTGGGTGCACGGGCCGGGCGTTATCCACGCGAACAAGGCGGTGCGGAACATTCCCGATTTCGAGGGGCTGAAACTGCGCGGGCCTTCGCGGGTGACGACGAAGCTGCTGGAGCATTTCGGCGCGACGGCAGTCGGGATGCCGGTGCCTTCTGTGCCCGAGGCGCTTTCCCGCGGGACGATCGATGGGGCGCTTTTGCCCTGGGAGGTGTCCGCCTCGCTGCATATCGGCGAGCTGGTCCACCATCACACGCAATTCGCCGGGCCGTCGATCTACACCGCGAGCTTCATCCTCGCGATGAACAAGGAGCGCTACGCCGCGCTTGATCCCGAACTGCAAGCCGCGATCGACAGCGTCTCCGGCGCCGACTTCTCGGCGCAGGCGGGCCGTTTGCAGCAGGCCGAGGATATCCCCTCGCGTCAGGCCGCGATGGATCTGGGCAACGAGATCATCACGATCCCGGCCGAGGATACACCTATGTGGAGAGACGCCTCGCAGCCCGTGATCGACGCATGGGTCGCCGAGATGAAAGAGAACGGCGTGCCGGGCGATGAGCTACTGGAAACCGCGCGCGCCCTGATCGAGAAACACTTGTTCTGATCATGGCTCGCGGCGCGATCGAGAGGGCGGCGCAGGGGCTCGCGCTGCTCGGCGGGCTGGTGCTATTGGCGCTGGTCGTGATGACCTGTCTCTCCAGCCTCGGCGCGCTCGGCTTGAAGGGCGCGCAAGGCGGTTGGCTCCCCGGGGGCGTTGGGATAGGCCCGTTCAAGGCAGGTTTCGAGATCGTCGAACTGAGCCTGCCTGCCATCGTCTACGCTATGATCCCCTTGGTGCAACTGCGCCACGCCCATGCGCGGGTCGAGATCCTGCGTGGCCGTTCGGCGCGCTGGCTTGACCTGTTCTGGCAGTTGGTGGCGGCGGTGTTGTTCGCTGTGATCGCGTGGCGGATCGGATTGGGTATGGGGGCGAAGATGCGCTCGGGCACCACGACCTTCCTGCTGGGGCTGCCGCTCTGGTGGGGCTATGCGGCCTGCTTGCCCGGCGCATGGGGCTCAGCCGTGGTGGCCACGTGGAACGGCTGGCGGCTTGCGGCTGGCGGGGGATACCATGAGTGATTTCGCCCTCGCATTGACCTCTTTTCCACTATTGCTGCTGATGATCGCCCTGCGCGCGCCGATCGGGCTGGCCATGCTGATCTTGGGCGCAGGCGGGCTCTGGGCGCTGACCGGAAGCCCGCAGATATGGCTCGCCAAGATGAAGAACGAGGGGTTTTCGACATTCGCCCATTACGAGCTGTCTGTGATCCCGATGTTCCTGCTGATGGGGCAATTCGCGACCCAGGGCGGGATGAGCCGGGCGCTGTTTCGCGCCGCGGACGCGCTGATCGGGCACCGGCGGGGCGGGCTGGCGATGTCAGCGATCGCAGCCTGCGCGGGCTTTGGTGCGATCTGCGGCTCCTCGCTCGCGACGGCGGCGACGATGGGGCGTGTGGCACTGCCCGAGATGCGGGCGGCGGGCTATTCGAGCGCGCTCGCCACCGCGACGCTCGCGGCGGGCGGCACGCTCGGCATCCTGATCCCGCCCTCGATCGTACTGGTGATCTTCGCGATCCTCACCGAGCAGAACATCGCGACGCTCTTCGCCGCCGCCGTGCTGCCGGGGTTGCTGGCGGTTCTGGGCTACGTGATCGCGACGCGCGCCTACCTGATCCGGCATCCTGACGCCGCCGGCGCTCCGCGCGCTGCGCTCAATTGGGCCCAACGTGTGCGGGCGCTGATTGGAATCTGGCCAGTGATCGCGATCTTCGCGCTCGTCGTGGGTGGCATCTATGGCGGCATCGTCTCGCCCACCGAAGGTGCGGCCATCGGCGCGGCGCTGACTGGGATCGCCGCCTGGGCCTCGGGGGGCTTGCGCGGAGGCGGGCTGGTGCGCGCCCTTTTGGAGACCGCGCAGACGACCGGGATGGTGTTCTTCATCATCCTTGGCGCGGCGGTCTATAACGGGTTCCTCGGCTTCGCGCGCTTCCCGCAGGAACTCGCGCAGATGATCACCGGCGCGGGGGTGTCTCCGTGGGCTGTGCTGATCGCGATGCTGGTTCTTTATCTCGTCCTCGGTTGCTTCATGGACAGCCTCTCGATGATCCTGCTGACTGTGCCGACCTTCTGGCCGATCGTCGCGGGGCTCGATTTCGGCCTCGACCCGCAGGCACTCGCGATCTGGTTCGGGGTGCTGGTGCTGATCGTGGTCGAGGTCGGGCTGATCACGCCGCCCGTGGGCATGAACCTCTTCGTCATTTCCGCCATCGAAGGGCAGGGGCCGGGCCGCGCGAGCTGGGGCGCGGTCAGCTGGTTCGTCTGCGCCGATCTGATCCGGATCGCGCTGATCGTAGCGATCCCGGCGCTAGCGCTTCTGCCGCTCTGATACGGGAGAACAAAAGAGCGGTGATTTCTGCGCGCTTCTGTGCGAGCATAACCCGGAGGAGGACCGCCCATGACCGAGATTACCAGCGATTTCAAAGGGCAGACCGTGATCTGCACCTTCGAGATGACGCCCGCCACAGCCGACGAATTGATGGAGAAGCTGCAAGCCGCCTATGCCGAGGTGATCTCGAAAGCGCCCGGTTTCATCGGCGCGGGGCTGCATATGAACGACGCGCGCACGCGGATCGCGACCTATTCCAAATGGCACGAGCGCGGCGACTATCAGGCGATGCTGCGCAGCCCCGAGATGATCGAGCGCAACCGGGTCATCTACACGCTCTGCCGCAATTTCGAGCCGGTGATGTACGAAGTTTCCGCCGATTTCTGACTGGCGCGCAGGGGGCGCTGCGCTGCCGAAATAGGCGCGCGAAGAGGGAACTTCAGAACGCGCCTCGCGTTGATGTGAAAAGACATATCGGAGTGAAATCATGGAAAGCGTTCTGCAAGCAATCGGCACGGTCGGCCTGATCCTTCTCGTGCTCGCAGGTCTTCTGGCGGGCTGGATCGCGAGCGTCGCCTCGGGCGGACGTCACAAAGCCGCCTATCTGGCGATCGGCGTCGTCGGCGCCCTCATCACCCCGTTCATCGTGGCCCTTCTGGGCGGAGCGGTGCTTGCGGCGGGCGGCCTGCTTGCGATAATCGCCATCGCGCTTGTCGGGGCGGTGATCGTGCTGATCATCGGCAAGATGATCCTCGACTGACGCATGCGGCGCGGGTCAGGGCAAAGGCCCGCCCCGCGCCATCCACCATCCCAGCTTCAGGTAGGCGAAGCCTTCGCGGGCGCGGGCCTTCGCGCTTGCGCGGTGCGTGGGGCAATCCGCGCGTGCCCGCAGCCCGATCCGGCGCGCGATCATCACCGCGCGCGGTGCGTGGTAGGGATCGGTGACGATGGTTACCTCGTCGCCATCCAGATGCGCCTGCGCGAAGCCGATATTCTCGTAAGTGCTGGTCGAGCGATCTTCGAGAAAGATCGCCTCAGAATCCACACTTTCCGCGCGCAATATCCGGGCCATCACTTCCGCCTCGCTCGGTGGATACCGCCCGACACCCCCGCAGCAGATCACCCGCTCCGCCGCGCCCGCGTGCCATAGCGCAGCCGCGTGCCGCGTGCGCCGTAGCAAAGTGGGGGACGGGGCGCCCTCCGCCCAGACCGCCGCACCGAGGATCAAAATCGCTCTCATTTCGTTGAGCTAAAGATCCGCACGTCCGGCGACAAGGCCGGGATTTATGTTAAGATCACGAAAAAGGGAGGTTATCATGCGTTTCATGTTTCTTGCCGCGCTGCTTGTTGCCGCGCCTGTTCTGACCGCGCCCGCTTTCGCCGAGCCGGTGAATATTCGCCCGGACGTTATGTCCGTGACCGTGGAGACTGCCAAGGGGCCGGTCGAGATCAAGCGGATTCAGGATAACGAGAACAAGCTGGAAGGCGAGTGGGCAAAGACCTCGCGCCCCTGTCCGAATTTCTGCATCCAGCCGATGATCCCGGCGCCGGGTGTGACCCCGGTGGGTGAACTGGAGATGATGGAGTTTCTCAAGGATCCCAACGTGGTGGTCGTCGACGGACGTGTGACCCGCGATTTTGAGGGCGGTGCGATCCCCGGTGCGATCAATATTCCCTATATGGAAGCCCCCGATCGTCTGGGCGAGCTTGGCTGTCAGCCCGATTTCGAGGGCTTCATCTGCGATGGTCCGGACGTGAAATCGGTCGCGCTTTACTGCAACGGTCCGTGGTGCGGCCAGTCGCCGACAGCCGCGCGCCGGATGATCGAAGCCGGCTTCCCGGCGGAAAAGATCTATTACTACCGCGGCGGGATGCAGCAATGGCGGCTGCTGGGCTTGACGGTCAGCGGCGGCTGACCCTCATCCTCCGGATTCTGCGCAAGGGTAGGCTTCGCCATCGGGAAGCCGACAAAGCGCGTTGAAGAAGCCGCTGGAAAGTCGATCATAGCTGAGCATTCTGTGGTCCCGGTCGCGGGACTCGAGATAATCGCTGCACGACGCGAGGTAGTATAGCTCGCGTCGTCCGTCTTTCGCGTACCATTGGGTGAACGCGGCGCTGGCCGCGCTGATGAGATCGCCCGAGCGGCCCATTTCGGCCTCGAACGCGGTCGCGATATCGGCCTGCATTGGCCAGGTCGCCAGCGCGTTCCAGGTGTCGGGCATCCCGGCTTTGCGCAAATCCCAGGCGACAGCGAGACTGTAGGTGGTGGCATCGGCCTCCATCGCGAAGATCGCGCGGGCGTTTTCCTTCATCGACAGGTTCGGCTCGGGGCAGGAGCCGTGGAATTTCTGCTCCAGATGGCGCAATTCGTGAATCAGAACTGCCTTTTGCAAGGCGGGTGCCATATCGGTGGCGATCACGAGCCGGGAGGAGCGCGGCTCGAAATATCCCCGCGCATCGTGCAGCGTGTCGGCAACACACAGCTCTCTAGCGTCTCGAAAGAGCGCAACATGCAGGCTTGGCCAGCGGTCGAGAGCGGGACGCAGCTGATCGACGATGGTTGCGACCTCGGGGGGATCGTCGAATGGCGGTGCGGCGCAGGTTAGTATCTGGGCGTGCGCGGGCAGGGCGAGCGCACCGAGCCAGAGGCTCAGCGAGAGACGCCGGACAAGCCTCACCGACCCTTCCGCCGCTTCACACCCCCGCGCTGGCCCGGGCGACCCGCAGTAGACCGGCCCGTCGCCTTGACCGCAGCCTCGCTTGCCGCTTCCACTGCGGACTGTCGTGCGAGCGGGTCGTCGTGGACGGCGAGGTCCACCGCTTCGAGACGTTTCACCTCGTCGCGCAGGCGGGCGGCTTCCTCGAATTCCAGATCTTCGGCGGCCTTGCGCATCTTCGCACGCATGTCGTCCAGATGAGCCTGAAGGTTGGCCCCCGGCTTCACCGCATCGACCTTGGCGGTCACGCGCGACATGTCGGTGTCGCCCTGATAGAGGCCCGCCAGAACGTCATCGACATTCTTCTTGATCGTCTCGGGCGTGATGCCGTGTTCCTCGTTATAGGCGATCTGCTTGGCGCGGCGGCGGTCGGTCTCGTCCATCGCGCGCTGCATCGAGCCGGTGATCCTGTCAGCATACATGATGACCCGCCCCTCGGAGTTCCGCGCGGCGCGGCCGATGGTCTGGATCAGCGAGGTTTCCGAGCGCAGGAAGCCCTCCTTGTCGGCATCGAGGATCGCGACCAGCCCGCATTCGGGAATGTCCAGACCCTCGCGCAGCAGGTTGATCCCGATCAGCACGTCGAACGCGCCCAAGCGCAGGTCGCGCAGAATCTCGATCCGCTCGATCGTGTCGATGTCGGAGTGCATGTAGCGCACGCGAACGCCCTGCTCGTGCAGGTATTCGGTCAGATCCTCGGCCATGCGTTTGGTCAGCGTGGTGACCAGCGTGCGATAGCCGCGCGCCGCGACAGTGCGGATTTCATCGAGCACGTCGTCCACCTGCGTCTCGACCGGGCGGATCTCCACGACCGGGTCGAGGAGGCCCGTGGGGCGAATGACCTGTTCGGTGAAGACGCCACCGGTCTGTTCCAGCTCCCATGCAGCGGGCGTCGCCGAGACGAAGACCGACTGCGGGCGCATCGCATCCCATTCCTCGAACTTGAGGGGGCGGTTATCCATGCAAGACGGCAGGCGGAAGCCGTGTTCTGCCAGCGTGAACTTGCGCCGATAGTCCCCGCGATACATGCCGCCGATCTGGGGCACGGTGACGTGGCTCTCATCGGCGAAGACGATCGCGTTGTCGGGGATGAATTCGAATAGGGTGGGCGGCGGCTCACCGGGTGCGCGACCCGTGAGGTAGCGCGAATAGTTCTCGATCCCGTTGCAGACGCCGGTCGCCTCCAGCATCTCCAGGTCGAAATTCGTGCGCTGTTCGAGGCGCTGCGCCTCCAGCAGCTTGCCTTCCTCTTCCAGCTGCTTCAGCCGGAGCGCCAGCTCCTTGCGGATGCCCTTGGCCGCTTGCTGCAGGGTCGGGCGTGGTGTGACGTAGTGGCTGTTCGCGTAGATGCGGATCTGGTCGAAACTGTCGGTCTTCGCGCCCGTCAGCGGGTCGAACTCCGTGATCGCCTCCAGCTCTTCGCCGAAGAAGGAGAACCGCCAGGCGCGGTCCTCCAAGTGGGCGGGCCACAGATCGACCGTGTCGCCCTTCACCCGGAACGCGCCGCGCTGGAATGCCGCGTCGAGGCGTTTGTACTGTTGCGCCACCAGCTCGTTGATGAACTTGCGCTGCTCGATCAGGTCGCCGGTCTTGATATCCTGGGTCATCGCCGAATAGGTCTCGACCGAGCCGATGCCGTAGATGCACGAGACCGAGGCCACTATGATCACGTCGTCACGTTCCAGAAGCGCCCGGGTGGCCGAGTGGCGCATCCGGTCGATCTGCTCGTTGATCTGCGATTCCTTCTCGATATAGGTGTCCGAGCGCGGCACGTAGGCTTCGGGCTGGTAGTAGTCGTAATATGAGACGAAATATTCCACCGAGTTTTCGGGGAAGAAGCTCTTGAACTCGCCGTAGAGCTGCGCGGCCAGGGTCTTGTTGGGCGCGAGGATGATCGCGGGCCGCTGAGTCTCCTCGATCACCTTTGCCATGGTGAAGGTCTTGCCGGTCCCGGTCGCCCCGAGCAGCACCTGATCGCGCTCCATCGCCTCGACCCCGGAAGACAGCTCTGCAATCGCTGTGGGCTGGTCGCCGGCCGGAGCGTACTGAGTGTGCATCACGAACCGCTTGCCGCCTTCCAGCTTGGGGCGGGTAAGCACATCGGGGCGTTCGGTGGGCAGATTGGTATTGTTGTGGGGCATCGGGCAGACCTTTTGCTTGCTCCCCAGATTTGTCCTCTTTTCGTTCGCATTCAAGGGTTTGCGAGGGAGGATGCGGAAAGCTTAATGCGTGCTGTCGGATTGTCCATATTTAACAGAGGCTTGTGGCGGAGTTCGGCCTGGGGTCGCGACGGTCCGGGGGAGCGTCTTTTGCCTCTTGGGGCGTGTCCGACCGCCGAGCCGCGCGTCACCCTGAGCTTGCCCTCCGGTCGGTCCGCAGGTCCGCCACATTCTTCGTGCAAAGCGGATGCCCGGGCACCAGCGGCGGACGGTCTTCCTTCCTTCCCGCTGCACCCTGCATAATCGCCGCGCATCCGTCGCCATTGCGCTCCGGGGCTTGCGATTTGTTGCAGATGCACTAAGAAAAGCCAGAGGTATCGCAGAGGAGTTTGCCCATGCGCGCGCGCATCTACCAACCCGCCCGCAACGCCATGCAATCGGGCAACGCGAAGACGCGGTTCTGGTATCTCGACTACGTCGCTGCCGACGCTCGCGAAATCGACCCGCTGATGGGCTGGACCAGCTCGAACGACACGCAGGCGCAGGTACGGCTGCGCTTCGAGACACGCGAAGCGGCGGAAGCCTATGCCAAGGAAAAGGGCATCGATTACGTCGTGACCGAGCCGCATAAGCGCGCCCCGAATGTCCGCGCTCGCGGCTACGGCGAGAACTTCGCCACCGACCGCCGCGCGAACTGGACGCATTGAGGGTCCAGGTCCTCACCAACGAATGACGAGAACGGCGTTGCGGTGGCAGCGCCGTTTTGCGTTTCAGGGGCCACCCGGCCACCGCCTCTACTGGTAATGAAGCGCATCGATCGGGTCGAGCCGTGCCGCGCGTCGCGCCGGGAAGTAGCCGAAGACCATTCCCACTACCGCCGAGAAGCCGAAGGCGAGAAGAATGATATCCGGGCGTGGCGAGAAGGGGATCGCCATGATCCGCGACGCGACATAGGCGAGGCCGAGGCCGAAGAGGATGCCGATGATCCCGCCCAGAACCGAGAGCACCACGGCCTCGACCAGAAACTGCATCAGCACCTGATGCGCCTGCGCTCCGACCGAGAGGCGGATGCCGATCTCGCGGGTGCGCTCGGTCACCGAGACGAGGATGATGTTCATGATGCCGATGCCGCCCACCAGCAAGCTGACCGCCGCGACGGAGGAGAGCAGGCCGGTGAGCACCGAGTTGACCGAATTGAGCATCGAACTCAGCTCGGCCATGTCGAAGACCGAGAAATCGTCCTCTTCGCCGATGGCGATGCGACGCCGCTCGCGCATCAGGGTCTCAATGTCGGAGGTCGCCCGGGCCATCGACACGTTCGGCGCGACCTGAACCGAGATCGTGGAAACGTCCTGACTGCCCATCAGCCGTCTTTGCACCGTTCGGATGGGCATGATGACGAGATCGTCCTGATCCTGCCCGAACGAGCCTGCGCCTTTCGTCTTCAGCAAGCCGATCACCTCGCAGGAAATCGACTTGATGCGGACCTTCTCGCCGGTCGGATCGGTCGCGCCGAACAGGGTCGTCCGCACGGTCTCGCCGATGATGCAAAGATTGGCGCCGCTGCGATCCTCGGCCGGGGTGAAGCTGCGCCCGAGTGCGAGGGACCAGCCACCGATATCGAGATAGGCGGAGGTCGTCCCGGTGATCGACGTCATGCGGTTGCTATTGCCGAACACGGCCGTGGCCGCGGTCGAGACGACCGGCGCGACGGCGGAGAGGCTGCTCAGGTCTTTCAGCGCCTCGGCGTCCGACAGCTTGAAGGGCGGGGCGGCCTCGCGCGATCCGGGCCCCATCATCCGCGCACCGGATCGCAGGACGAGAACATTGGTGCCGAGCGCGGCGACATTCGCCGAGACCTGTTCCGAGGAACCTTGCCCGACGGTCATCATCGCGATGACGGCCGCCACCCCGATCACGACGCCCAGCACGGTGAGAAAGGAGCGAAGCGCGTTTCGGGTGATCGCGGTGAGTGCGAGCCGGATGGTTTCCCAGAGCATCACAGGGCCCCCTCGCGCATCTTCTCGTCGCGCACGACCCGGCCGTCGGTGAAGACGACGAGGCGCGAAGCGTAGGCGGCCATATCCTCCTCATGCGTGACCATGACGATGGTCAGGCCGGACTCGCGGTTGAGATCCTGCATCAGGTCCATGATCTCGACGCTGCGTTTGGTGTCGAGATTGCCCGTGGGCTCGTCGGCGAGCATAACCATCGGTTCTCCCGCAAGCGCCCGCGCGATCGCGACCCGTTGCTGCTGACCACCCGAGAGCTGCGACGGCGTGTGATCCTCGCGCCCATCAAGCCCGACGCGTGCCAGAGCCAGCTGGGCGCGCGCCACGCGTTCGGCCTTCCGCATCCCTTTGTAGATCAGCGGAAGCTCGACGTTCTCCAGCGCGGTGGTGCGCGGCAGAAGGTTGTAGCCCTGAAAGACGAAGCCGAGGTAATGCCTGCGCAGCAGGGCCCGTTGATCGCGGTTCAGGGTCGCGACCTCGACGCCGTTGAACAGGTAATTCCCCGCGGTCGGCCGGTCGAGGCAGCCGATGATATTCATTGCGGTCGACTTTCCCGACCCCGAGGGGCCCATGATTGCAAGGAATTCCCCCGGTTCGACGCGAAGATCGACGCCGTCGAGGGCACGCAGGAGGGTCTCCCCGTGGCCGTAGTGGCGCTCGATTCCGCGCAGCTCGAGGAGCGGCTCACTCATCGCGACGTGTCCCGCTGATCGGTGATGACCTGATCGCCGACGACCAGGTCGCCTTCGGTGACGATCGTGAACTTGCCATTCGTCGCCCCCGGCGTGACCGCAACCTCGACAGGGGTGCCCTCGCGAAGAACCCAGACGGATTTCCCGCTCGCGGTACCGCTCTCCGAACCCGGTCGGCTCGGTATCACGAGGCCGATGAGCCCGCTCGCGCCATTGCCTGCGTCTTCGACCTGTTGCGGGGGCGCATAGCGCAGCGCCGCATTCGGGATCAGGAGCGCGTCCTTGGCCTCGTCCACGGTGATCGTCGCCGTCGCGGTCATGCCGGGGCGCAACAGCAGGTCGGCATTGTCGACCGCCAGCACACCCTTGTAGGTCACGACATCGTCGGTGGTCTCGGGGGCGTAGCGCACCTGCGTGATCGTCGCCGGGAAAGAGCGACCGGAATAGGCGTCGACGGTGAATGTCGCGTCATTGCCGACCGCGACCTGACCGATATCCGCCTCGTCGATATCGACGAGTAACTGCATGCGGCGTAGGTCTTCGGCGAGCGTGAACAAGGTGGGCGCGGATAGCGAGGCGGCCACGATCTGACCGGCCGAGACATTGCGGTCCAGAACGACGCCGTTGATCGGGGACCGGATGACCGATTTCTCCAGATCGTCCTTCTCCAAAGCAAGGTTCGCCTCGGCCAAAGTCAGCGACGCTTTCGCGGCCTGAACGGCCGCCACCGCGCGATCGCGCTGCGCGATATAGGTGACGAAGGTGCTATGTGTCGAGACGCCGCGCCGGTCCAGTTCCGCCTGTGTCTCGTAGAGTGCCGTCGCTTCCTTCTGGGTGGCTTCGGCCTGTGCGAGCTGCGCCTTGGCGGCCGCAAGCGCGGCCTCGGCATTGGCGACCTGCGCCTTGAATTTCGTATCGTCGAGCCGCGCGAGGACCTGACCCACTTTGACCTCGTCGTTATAGTCGACGTCGATGCTTGCCAGCGTACCCGACAGCTCCGAGGAGACCTCGACTTCCGTCGTGGGCTGCACCGTGCCGGTCGCGGTGACCGTGACGGTCAAATCGCCCCGGGTGACGGCCTGCGTGATGTAGCTCGTGCCGGTGCTGTCGCGGGACGGCGCCAACCAGACCCAAGCGCCGACCGCGATCACGAGGGCCCCCGCGCCGAGGGCCCAGAGCCGCCAAGATCGGCGGCTTTTCGCGCTGGACAATACGTGTTCGATCTCGTCGCGGCTCTGACTCGGCATGATGAATCCGTTCCGGTTTCTCGTCCCGCAGGGAGGGCAGGTGTGATACGTCGCAAAGGATGAACCCCGTCGCCCGCTATGGCTTTGCTCTAGAACAAGAAGGGAAGAAGAAACGCGCGTGGGGTCGGCGAGTTGATCAATTCGCGATCTGTCGTCGGCCGCTGCGGGCAATGCTTGCACATCACCGCATCAAAGGACCGTGCGCGTGAGGGTCTTGATCGCCATCTGCGAATATCCGTCCTCCTCCACGGTGCTCAGCTCCAGATCGAAGCGGCTGCGGCTCCCGTCGGGGGCGAGGACCGTGAGATCGTCGATATCCGAGGAGCGCTCCATCTGGTGGCGCGCATATTTCGCGCCGCGCAGGTTCGGCGGAAGCTTCGCGTCGATGAGCCCCGCGATCTCGTCCGCGCCGGTCAGCACGCCGAAGGGAGAGGCAGTCGACCAGATCCCGTCGGGATGAAACAGCTTTGCAGCCGCCGCACCGTCGCGCCGGTCCACGCAATCCAGAAAGCGCATCAGCAACGAGCGCTTGGAATGTCTGGGGGCGTAATGGGTGTGGAGCAGATGGTGCGCGGTCGGGGAGTTCGGCGCGCCCAGTTCCGAGGCATAGAGCGCCTGCACATCCGCATTCTCATAGGAACGGCGGCGCGGTGCCTTTGCATCGACGCTGTAGATCGCCTTGGCGCGTTTTTGCAGAATTTGCGGGTCCATGGATTTCGGCTCGCCGCCGCCGCCGAGGCAGCCACCGACGCAGGCCATGACCTCGATCGCGACATAGTCCTCGCGCCACGTCTCATCCTCTAGCATGCGCTGGGCGGACGCGATCCCGTTGCACACGGCCACCGTGCCGACGCCGGGAATGGTCGCGGTCTTCACGCCCTCGCGCACACCGCGCAATGCCTCCCATTCCAGCGGCAGATCGTGCTCGACCCCATTGAAATGCGCAGCCGTGCGGACCATCGCCTCCATGACGCCGCCCGAGGCGCCGAATATCTGGGCGGCCCCGGTGCTCTCGCCCAGCGGGCTGTCGAATTGCCCGTCCTCGGAGAGCGCCCCGAACGGGATCCCGCGCGACCGGATCATCCGCGCCAGCTCTCGGGTGGTGAGCACATGATCCACGTCGCCCGAGACGCCGGGCCGCTGAGCCTCGTCCTTCTTGGCGGTGCAGGGCATCACGCTCACCACGTAGGGTTCGGCCTTGCCGTCTGCGAAATCAGGGCCCAGAGACCGCGCGAAGCGGCCCCGTTTGGCGATCGCGCCATGCATCTGCTGTGGCGATTTGGTCGTGCTCAGATGCGGCAGAAGATCGGGCCGGTTCAACTCGACCCAGTTCACCCAGCCCGGACAGCAGGAGGTGAACAGCGGCAAATCCGTGCCCGCCTCGAGGCGCGACAGCAGTTCAGTGCCTTCCTCCATGATCGTGAGATCGGCGGCGAAATTCGTGTCGAACACATAATCGAACCCCAAGAGCCGCAGCGCATTGATCAGGCGCCCCGTGCTGACAGTTCCCGACTCCAGCCCGAATTCTTCGCTGATGGCGATGCGGGTCGCCGGGGCGACCTGAACCACGGAGACCCGCCGATGGGCATCGAGCGTGCGCAGCACCTCGTGCCAATGCGGGGCCCCGATCAGCGCGCCAACCGGGCAGACAAGTGTGCACTGGCCGCAGGAAATGCAGTTGGTCTGCGACAGCGGCACGTCGAAGACGGTGACGGGGCGCCGGTCGAAGCCCCGATTGGCGAAGCCGATCACGTTCTGGTTCTGCACGCTGTCGCCGCAGACCTCCGCGCAAAGCCCGCATTCGATACATTTCGACAAGTCCCGCCAGATGCTGGGGGAGGTGTGATCGCAGGAAAGTTCTTCCGACGCGGTGACGGCCCCGGCCGGCGTCTTCGGCCAACGCTCTTCCCACTGGTTCTCATGGACGAGACGCTGGAGCTGGCACGCCCCGTTCACTTCGCAGCGCATGCAGTCGTTCGGATGCCGCGCGAGCAGCCATTCCGCATCGGCTTTCCGAAAGGCAGTCAGCGCTTCGCTGTCCGTCGTCACCACGTCCCCATCCTTCGCCAGAGTGCGACAGGCCGGTTGCGGGTTCTGCGTGCCCTCGATCTCCACGAGGCACATGCGGCACACGGCATGGGCGGGCAGGCCGGGATAATGGCACAAGGTCGGGATGTGGATGCCGGCTGTCTTCGCCCCCTCCAGCAAGCTGGTGCCGTCCTCGACGTCGATATGTCGCCCATTGATCGTCAGCGTGATCATGCGAAGAAACCTCCCGATCCGATAAGTATAACAGAGGCTCCCGTCGTCGCAGAAGGTCCACCTTCGGTCTGCCTCGCAGCCCGGTCGGCGAGGCGGATTCCCGGTTTTCGGCTCGGTCGTGCTACACTGACGCTTGATAGTGCTCGAAAGGACCGCGTGAATGGCCCGAGCCACCCGGACATCGCAACCAGCCCCGCTCTGGGGCATCGGCGCATATTGGCGCGGCGCGTACCCGCCGTGGATCGCGCTTATAGTCGTGCTGATCGGCGGGCGGTTCGCCGTGGCTCGGCTTTGGCAGGTCGTGTCGCCGCCGGTGCCAATGCCGCTCTTCTCAATGCTCATCCTCGCGGACATCGCGCTGGCGGTATGGCAGGTGGTGGGGGCGTGGCGCAGCGTCTCGCATTGGGTCGATGCGCGGGCACGGGGCGATGTGCTGTTCGCCGCGCGTGTGGCGATCGGGGCCGTCGCGGTGGTGAGCGCGACGCATGCGCTCGACCAATCGGCGCGGCAAACGATGGCCTTGGCGCCGATCGCTCATGCCGGGCCGATGCCGCTGGAGGTGCGAAACGGCATCGTCTATCTCACCGGCGATATCAGCTACGATCTTCTGGCTCGGTTCGAGGCGACCCCGACGCAGGGCGTCTCGGCGATCGATCTCGACAGCGCCGGTGGGCACGTCTTTGCCGCCCGCGCGCTGGCGCAGCGCGTGATGAGGCGGGGGCTGAAGACGCGAGTGACGAAGCGATGCTACTCGGCCTGCACGCTGATTTTCATGGCAGGCGCGCATCGCGATCTTGGCCCCGAAGGGGAGCTGGGTTTTCACGGCTACAGCCTGGAAGCTTACCCGTTGCCGATCGACATCGGAAAAGAGGAGGAGATCGACCGCGCTTTCCTGCGCGAGCGTGGCGTGACGGCGCGCTTCGCCGCGCGGGCCTTCGCCACACCGCATGCCGATATCTGGCGGCCTGACCGCCACGCGCTGACCGCCGCCGGGGTGCTGCGCGACTAGGGCTGCGCGACTGGGGCTGAGCGAAAGCTGCTTGAAGCCAGCCCATTCGTCCATGCAGCCGCACGATGTCTGGTGACTTCGTCCTTGAACTCGCGCTGGCCCCACGCCGGGAATCCCGGTAATTTTCCGCAATGCGAGCCGTCCTTTCCGCCCTGATCCTCTGTGCCCTCGCGGGGACGCCGAACGCGCAACCGGCGCGGGCGATGATCGGTCCGCCCGCGCCCGATCTGCGCTGCACCGCGGACGGGCGGCGATGTATCGGACTGACGGATTATTTCGCCGACACCTGCAGGCTCATTCAAAGCGCGGCCGACGAGGCTGGGCTCGATCCGGGCTACTTCGCGCGGCTTTTGTGGCGCGAAAGCCGGTTCGATCCGGCGGCGATCAGCCCGGCGGGCGCGCAGGGTATCGCGCAATTCATGCCGGGCACGGCGCGGCTGCGCGCGCTTGCCGACCCGTTCAACCCGGCGGAAGCGATCGAGGCCTCGGCGCGTTACCTCGGCGAGATGGCCAGACGCTTCGGCAATCCCGGCCTCGCAGCGATCGGCTATAACGGCGGCGAGGATCGCGCGGCGGGCTTCATTGCGAAGACCGGCGGCCTCGCGGGCGAAACCCGGGCCTATGTCCGCGCGATCACCGGCCACTCGGCAGAAGACTGGCGCGACACGCCGCCAGATAGGGTGGATTACAGGCTCGATGGCGATACGCCTTTCCTCGTCGCCTGCACCACATTGGCGGAGGGTCAGGCGATCCGCGAATTCCGCGATCCGGTCCCGCCCTGGGGCGTCATCGTGGCCGCCGGGCGCACCCAGAGATCGGCCGAGACTTTCGGGAAAAAGGCTGCCGCGCGCCACTCCGGGGTTATCGGCGACGCCAAGCTGCGCTTCGTACGTGCGGTCATGCCGGGCTTCGGACGACGCGCGCAATACACCGCGCAGGTCCCGGCGGGTTCGCGCAAGGAGGCGCTGGCGACCTGCGAGAAAATCCGCGGTGGGGGCGGCTTCTGCAAAGTCATTCGCAACTGATGCGTTTTCGCGCTGGAGGCCGGCGCGCGCCATGCCTAATCTGCCGCCGATACGAATGAGGACGCCCAATGCAAGACACGATCGAAATCGCGCGCGAGACCCCGCTGGGGGGCGATCTCGCAGAGCTTCACGCCCGCCACGCGGCGGCGATGCACGCCGATACGCCGCCGGAGTCGATCCACATGCTGCCGCCCGATGCGCTCGCCGCTCCCGGCATCTCGTTTTTCGTTATGCGGCAGGCGGGACGCCCGGTCGGCATGGGGGCGCTGAAGCGCATCGCGCCCGATGAGGGCGAGATCAAGTCGATGCACATCCTTTCCGAAATGCGCGGGCAGGGGCTGGCGCAGCGGATGCTCGAGCAGTTGGTCGAAGCCGCCCGCGCCGAGGGCATGGCGCGCCTCTATCTCGAGACCGGATCGCAGGACTCCTTCGCCCCGGCGCGCCAGCTTTACCTGCGCGCGGGCTTTACGGAATGCGGGCCCTATGTCGGCTACCAGCCCGATCCGAATTCCGTCTTCCTGATGCGCGCGATCTGAACTTGCGCCGCGCGCCCCGATCGCGCATTTAGGGGCCACGCGGTCCCTTAGCTCAACTGGATAGAGCAGCTGACTTCTAATCAGCAGGTTGAGGGTTCGAGTCCTTCAGGGATCGCCAAGAAACTTTCTCCTGCCAATGAAGCATAAGCTTGCGAAAAATTGGAATTTCTTGCGCATCTCCTGTCAAGAGGTGTTTCGTTTTGCGCGACGAAATCAGATTAACGCATTGATCTGGAAGGAAAGATTCTTGGGGGAAGAGCTGAACGGGCGCCGGCCTCTCATTCGCGCCTTCTAAGCGCACTAGCGCCTCGGATACGTGACAGCCCCATCGGGCAGGATCGCGACCATCTCTTTGCGAAGGTAGATGCGCCCAAATTCATGGCCACCTGCGCTGAAGGGTGCGATGTCATGGTCTTTCAAAAGCGCCCAGATGGTATTCCTATGCAAGCCGGTTTCTGTGGCGATCGTGTTTGGTGTGACGAATCTCTCATGAAAAAGTGCAATTTCGGCTTCGGTCATCCGCAATTGGTTTTGCCCGGTGTGTGGGTTGCGCACCAGATGCGCAGGGCAGTGCCCGGCCTCAGCGAAACGTGTGAAGGTGCCGTGATCCCGAATGCCAATTGATCGGCCGAAGGCTGCGATCGAGATCGAGCCGTCCTGCCACATTCTAGTAGTTCCCTGAACCTGATCTTTCATGGCCTTTATCTCGTTCCGCGAGACGCAGATGCCATGATAGCCAAGTTCTCCATCGCGAAGTCCGACACCAAGAGCTTCGCTCCGAATGCCAGCGAGGATCTGGCTCACAGGAATTCCGGTATGGGTGCTGGCCAATTGGATGGTGCTCCAGCCTCGCTCTCCGTTGGGGATAGGGCCGCCTTTCTGGCGGAGACCCTCGACAAAACGTATACCCTCGGATGCGAGCCAAGGCGTCTTGAAACCGGCGATCCGCGTAACAGGTGACAGCTCCCGGAGCTCCACCAAAGCCCGGAACTCCGAGCGGGTCGCACCCATCGCTTTCCGCATCTTCATCGGCCCAACCAGTTGAGGGATTATGGCGACGAGCCCAGCATGTCCTTTTGCATCGAAAGTCTTGCGGGCTCGTGGCCTGGGATCATCGGCCATGACTGCCCCGGCCTCGATTAATAGCGCTTCGACGACAGCGGGACCTACACCGGTCTGCACCGACACGCTCGTCACCGAATGGAGACGGCGTTCTGCGAGCGCTTCTCCCAATACCAATTCGCCGCTTCCCACGGGCCAATTTTCAAGAATGCAGTCGCGGAGACACTGGCGGAACTCAGCGAATTGGGGATCTTTCGCGTAGTTACGGCTAAGCTTCTCGTGAAGAGAACCAAAGGTTTTGCTTGGGCCAAATTGGGTGCTGTCGCAGTGATCTGCGAGTTGATTGAGAGTATCCTGAAAGCTTCTCTCGCCATTTCGTAGTGCGTCGAAACCAAGTTGGTGCGGATCTTGTTCCGCTTGTCCGGGAAGCCTTTGCAAACAGGCCCCGAGAAGGCGGCACATGGTGGTCGCTGCATAGAGTGAATGTCTGGCCAGCCAAGTGGCGTCGGTTCCGTTCTCAAGACGTGCATCGAGCCAATGATCATATTCCGTTGCCTTGCTCCTCGGCTGAAAGAAATCTCCTGCGAGGAGCGCTGGTAAGATTTCTTGGAGCCTTAAGCCGATGTCGTATCGGACTGACGGTGAATTGGCCCGCCACAGGGGCACCAGATCGGCTCCGTGCCGAACGCAGCGGACGGTTTCCTTGAACTGCCAATCGCCACGCATGACCATTGCCTCGAAAGGTGATCTGTCACCGGCTGCCGCATCCTCCGCGAGACACAACGGACACCCCCGGACCGCCGGATTGCGTAGAGAGCGTGATCCGACAAGCTCGCCGCGGAACTCTTGTTGAATGTCTCCTGCGCCGACGCCTGTCCATGAAAGGAGATCGGCAAATTCCGTGTCCGTGAGCCTGCTCCAAATGCGCAACTGCTCCAAGGCTTCTGGATCTTGCGTCACCAAGCGTTTCAACGAAACGCCCATATCCAAGGCGAGGTTTTTGGCGCTCACCCCTTTCGATGCCGCGAGCCGCGAAAAGAACGAGGGCAGCGTTTCCCGGTGAGCCGGGCGAAGACGTTCAGGAAGCCAGTGGGGCATTGCTTTCGTTGAGAATTTGCTCGTTAGAACTCGATTGGGCGCTCTAGTGGCGTAGAGTGCGGATTTGTTCGGTGGTGCGCCAGAGGCCGGGACGCGGTCAAGGGTGAGATTTCGTCGCTGGCGGCATGATCTCAGTAGGGCTATAGCTCCGCACCTAAAGGGTGGAGAGACGCCATGAAAACTGAGTTTAAGCTCACCATCGACAGAATCGGCTTATTTTCAGGTTCCGAAGATGTCGGATTGGCCCCCGATTTCGTAGAAGAGATCAGGGCCAATAAATTTTCCATGAACGGCGGACTATTCATCGCGATGCGTCTTGATGGAGAGGATGAATCCTTCTCTTGGGCAGCGGCCTATGTTGCGAGGCGAGTGGAACCTGTCGTCGATGAACCGTCGTGTGTTGCGGAGGGGCTCATGCCGGAATTTATGGAGTATCGAGCGGTTGGCCACCAAATCGGCAACGGAAATTGGGCAGCCGAGCTCGTGAATTCGTTGATCGCAGAGAACCGCGGGAAATTGCCCGATGGCTGGCTAGAGCAGGCAATGGAAGATCTCGAAACCAGTGCCACTAAGCACTGATTTCCAGTGTCTTATCCGCCTCCTAGCGATCTGGAGGCGCCCCTTGAGCTCTTCAGGAAAGCGATTTGTCGCTGATCCCTGTGCAATTTCCTTGGATCGAATCAACATAGCGTTAAAGATTCCGGGCATTGAATGATCGTGAATTTCGAGAGAGAAGCGAATGCTATGCGTGTCCAGATGAAACAGAAGGCAAAGGGATGGGCCATTGCGGCTGCAACCGTTCTGGCGCTCAATGTCGTCTGGCTCGCTAGCGGATCGAAAGTATCTCTACTCGTCGCGATCGCTGTAATCGCTGTCGCTTCCATCATTCTGTTGATCGACCGAGCCAAGTAGGTCTTTCTGTTCAGGTCGTGCGATCACATCATGGACCTTCGTGACCTTCCTGTTCTTCACGACCCATGCCCCTCCTTCGAACTCCTCTGTGATGGTCAAATCAGCGTCAAAATAGACGCCCTCAACTGCTGGCACGGGCAGTTTCCCAGACAGCATGTCCGAAACGAAATTCTCATCTTCGATCTTAGCTGCGAACTCCATGCCGCCCACCGAGAAGCGCCAAGCTTTCTTGTCGGCGTGTAGCCTGGGTTGGAGCAGCAATAGCGGCTGCCTTTCGGTGCGAGTCCTGGGCTTCTTTTCCTCAGCAGGTTCGGGTTCAGAAGAACGACCGGAGAACTGCTCACGTGGGATGATCGTCTCTGGTTCCTCGTCCTGATGACCAGCCATAAGCGCAACGCCAGCAATGCTGGGATCACGTTTCACCTCACTGTAGAATTTCCGGATGTGCGGAGCTGCTGTCTGATTGTCGATGGCTCCTCGCAAGGCATCTGTGACTTCTTTTTTCAACGCGGCTTTGTCGTCTTCGGGCATCGTCGCGGTTTCGGGATCCTCCTGGAACCACTGCGTGACGTAGGCGTCCAGCTGATCGAGGACCTTTTCGCCGTAGTGACTCGCTGTGAGCTCGAGGAGGAAGAAGGATGCTCCCTTGATCATGTTCCCCAGGACGAGTTCTCGCCTTTTTCTATCTTCCTCGCTCCTGCCGCTGAAAAAATGCACAAACGTTTTCAGGTTGAGGCTTCCCTCGTCACCTTGTTGGATCGTCATTTTCAGCTGAGCATCTGGTTCAGCAAATTCGATGAAGTCTCGAAGGGCACCGATCAGCTCAATCGAAGCACGTGAAACGACCTCAAGATCTGCGTTTTTCCCTTCCTCCAGTTTCAAATAGAAGCTGAGCGGAATGGGTTGCAAGGCTGACATGAAATTCTCCCAGAAAACAAACTTTATGGGAATTTCACACAGGGAAGAGAAAAGGGGAAGCCTTCGGCGATATATCACGCCAGTATAAGGCGCTTCAGAGTTTTAGCCACTCCACGATTGCCGCCTCGATGTTCTCTTGGTCACCCGCTGAGATTCCCATGAACGGGCGCGCTGGGATATCACCCCAAGGAATCGAGACTGTCGGGCTCGAGCCGCCGACGCCTTTGCCCTGGTAAGATCCGAAGCCGCCCTTCTTCGCATCAAATTGCATTACGACCGACTGGATCGCGCGCGAGCTCACCGTGCCTAGCCACGAGTTGATGCGGCTGCATTGATCGGCCCATTCCGGACCTTCGTCCGAGCTCACGGCGCCGCAGTGCCGCATTCCGAAAGCGGTCATCGTCGGCGCCGCGCGGCATTTCGCATCTTAGGAAGCCAGGATGGGCATGGCGGCACTTATACGCCGACAGTGTCGGAAGGAAGCGGCCAACCAACTTCGCATGCTGCGGCGGCCTGGAGCTCAGAGCGGGTGAATTGACGAAGCCAGCGAAGCGGACGCAGTGACAGACAGCCGGAACCTCGCGTAAACTCGACCGTTTCGACCTGAAGTCACCCTAAGCATTTCAGGAGTTCGTCCATGATACCCGACTGGCTGCACATCCTATCGCTAATCTCTCTTACTGTTGGCGCGATTTCCGCAATTGTCATTGCGTGGGACGAGTCGAAAGACCCCCAGCACATGTGGATCATGAATGTGGTCTGGCCTGTCGTGGCTCTCTTTGCCTCGGTGATCGCTCTCTGGGCCTACTTCACCTACGGCAAGCTCGGGGCGCACAGCAAAATGCATGCTGCGATGGAGAACGATGAGACCCCGCCAAACAAAAAATACACTCCATTTCCCATGATGGTGGCAAAGGGCGCGTCTCACTGTGGCAGTGGGTGCACCCTCGGAGACATCATCGCGGAGTGGTTGCTGTTCTTCGTGCCGGTCATCGCGACTTGGTTTGGCTGGAAAGAACTCTTTGCCGAGAAGATTTTCGCCGCGTGGATTGTAGACTATATCTTCGCGCTCGTGATCGGGGTGGCCTTCCAGTATTTCACGATCAAACCGATGAGAAATCTCTCCGTGAAAGAGGGCATCGTTCAAGCAATCAAAGCAGACGTCCTCTCTCTGTCAGCGTGGCAGATCGGGATGTATGGCTTCATGGCAATTGCGCATTTCTGGATCTTTGCAAGCATTCTCGGCGTGAAGCTGGAAGTGAACAGCGTTGAATTCTGGTTCATGATGCAGATCGCGATGATTTTCGGCTTCATTACCTCCTATCCAGTGAACTGGTGGCTGATCCGGAAAGGCATCAAAGAGAAGATGTAACTCCACACGGAGATGGCCCTCGGGAGATGCCGCCATCGTCAAGAACAGTGCGTTCAGGCTGAGGAGAGATCGAGCTAAGTCGGCCCCGTGTTTTGACCCGTCGACGCGACTTTTTTTTGACATGGCGGCAATCCTCTCGCGTGAACGAGGCCACGATCGGATCGATGAGAGAGCGAGGCCTCACGGCGGTTTCGGCTACCCTTAGAGCGAGGAAACCATGGAGACGTTTCACTATCTGATCGGGGAGAATGGCGCGCATATCAGCTGGTGGCAGATGGGTATTCGTGCGGCCATCATCTTCATTTACGCTGTGTTCATTTATAGGATCGCGCCAAGGCGTTCTTTTGCCCGTCTCTCTGCATTCGACGTCGTTTTGTCCGTGATTATGGGATCGGGACTTAGCCGGGCTTTGACAGGTAACGCGCCGCTGCTTCCCACGCTGGTGGCCACCGCACTTTTGATAGCGCTTCACTCCGTTCTTGCTGCACTCGCGCCACGCTCTGAATTCCTCTCCTACATTATAAAGGGGCGACCAGTCCGGCTGATCAGTAATGGTGTTGTAGATTGGGAGGCCGCCGAAAAAAGCCGTCTCGGAGAGCGAGACCTCACCGAACAGTTACGCCTCAAAGGGCTTCGTGGCCCAGCTGAGGTCGAAGTCGCCTACATCGAACGAAATGGGGCAATCAGCGTCGTAAAAGCGCAAGACAAATAGTCTTCTTGCTATTGGTTCGTCTTTGAATGACGCGTGCTTTGCCGTGCTGCTCGTCTTTTGCATCCCAGATCAAGCGATCGCGCGCACGCGCCCCGTGGTTACAATTATCAATCGAAATTTCGTTCTCCGTTCGGCGTGATCGCGCTCACGATAATCGAGGTTTGGGCAGGGTTCTTCCGAGCCCTACCAACCCGGGGAACTGCCCTTACGGCATCGTGTTGTCTCCCTGCCGGCTCCTGGTCGGTGTAAAAATGGAAGGAGATCACTATGACCTATAGCCTCAAATCGATCGTCCTCGTCGGTCTGCTCGCCACCGCTGCTCCCGTCGCGGCCCTGGCCCAGAATAACACAGATGCGGCTGGCGCCGCGGCCGGCGCCTCGACCGAAATGAACAGTGGAGTTTCGGGTGCTGCGGAGGGTGCAGGCACCGATGCCAGCGCAAGCGCGGATATGGGCGCTTCGGCAGATACCGGTGCGTCCGCAGCCATGGACCAAGGCGGGTCGATCAAGACCTACGGTCAGCTAATCGCGGGGCTGAAGGCGAACGGTGCCGCCTCCACCGATCAGTTCGCCGATTATCAGGTCGGAACCGATGGCGAGGTGGAGATCGTCGCGCTATCCGACCTGCAGGGCGAAGGCGCCGAGAATGGTTCCGCGGCTCTGAAGAACGCGACCGGGTCCGACGTGGACGCCGATTACAGCCAGCTTCCGGACGGCGTGTTCGACGGCACCGACTACACCGCCGATGACGTCGAAACCGCATTCATCGATAGCGATGGCAACCTGATCGTCGTGGTCAACGGCAACACCTGATCAGCTCCAATAGCTAAATCGCCCTCGGAGCTCCTCGTCCTACGCGGCGGGGGGCTTTCTCGTGTGGCGGTCGGCCCCCGGGGGGCGGGGCCAGCGCAGGGTGTCGCATTGGCGGAAATCCTCAATTCCTATCTCGCGAGTTTTTCGGGCGCACCCGCCGGGAGCCCAAAAACTTCGACCGCAGACGAGAAAAGTCGGCATCCGTGAAGATTCCCGGCGCGGAGCCGCGAGATCTCTTGGCGATCCGGCGGTGTGTCACAAGCGCCAATGGTCGGAGCGCTGCTATCGGGGACCGGACAATGCGCCGCCTTCAACCCGCAAAGGGTAGGGCGGTAACAAAGCGAAGCGAGGCCCCATCCAAGGAGCCTCGCAGCACGCATTATCTCAGGACTGGAATACCTCCACCGTCGGAGGCCTGCCCCTATTCCGCGCCCTCGGCGGACAGCGGATCGGCCACGTTCTCCAGCGACTCCTGTTCTGCATCGAT
>NZ_NBNX01000023.1:0-3748 GCF_002213225.1 Thioclava sp. IC9 | reverse complement strand
TCACGCCAAAACAGCGCAGGGAAGAATCTTGCGCAAATCACCCACCCACGCGAAACCTCCTGCCAGGCATGCCCCAAGGGCACCCCGCAAACCAAACCGAGTCACCAACGAAATGAACGAAATCGAACAGCCATGAGGATCGCATCTCGCAACGCACGCTCATGACCAGCGATCGCGATACGCCATCAACGTGCGATCGAACGCGGAATATCGTGGGAGACAAAGGGAAACCGCGCGACGCAAAGTTCCGACCTTGCAGAAGAAGGGATGGGTGCACCGCTGCGAGGACGGAATGCTCTCGATTTCACCGGAGGTCGCCCCGGCTCTCGCAGATGCCATTCGGGATGCAATCGCTCATCTCGAAAAGATCTGCTGCACGGTCGAAACCGCTCACGAAGCCAGAAAGAGAGCGCACTATGGCGAGCAGTTCGCCGCTTTGACGATTATAGCCGCGTGCTGAAGTGCTCACGCTTCTTCTTTAGTCTTCAGCTTTGCCTGTTCGAGCGGCCAATATTCCATTTCGAACAGCTCGCGCTCGAAGATCGGAGCGAAGCGACCGAACTCTTCCGCCACGTTTGCGACGCGCGCCATCTGCTCTAGCCGATCGCGGGCCATGCGCGCCCCTTTCTCAGTCGCACCGACAGCAAAAGCCCCTCCCCCGGCACAAGCGTCGCCGAGATGGCAGCCACGGTCGCCCCATCCCGCGCCTTAAATATTTAGTTTCCTTGACATTTATGCGACCAACCCGTTCGCTTTACGCGCGAAGTTTGCTGCTTCCGGGGAGGGCATAGGGATGATCAAGCCGCATTCGAACCGCGCGTGGCTACTGTTGTTGCCTGCGCTTCTCATCTTGGGGTTTGTCGCTGTCCTGCCTCTGGTCGCGGTGTTCAACTATTCTTTCCACGACATCTTCACCCTCGACACGGCACTTTGGGTCGGGCCGCAATGGTATCTCGAGATCATCCGCGATCCGAGCTTTTGGGCGAGCCTCGGGCGAAGCGCATTGTTTTCGGCCATCGTGTTGTCGATTCAGGTGCCGCTGGGGATCTGGATCGCTCTCTTGATGCTGCGGATCGGTCGCTGGGCGGTGCCGGTGTTGATGATGCTCGCCCTGCCCCTCGTTGTTCCGTGGAACATGATCGCGGGCATGTGGCTCACGCTGATCGATCCGCAGGTCGGGCTTCTCGGCAAGGCGATCGCCGCAGCGGGTATTGGCTTCGACTACAAGTTCACCGCGCTGCATACTTGGATCCTGATCGTCGCGGCGGATACGTGGCACTGGCTGGGCCTCGTCGTGATCCTCTCCTATGCGTCGCTGTCGGCGATCCCGGCCTCCTATCGACAGGCGGCGGCGATCGACGGAGCCTCACGGCTCGCGGTATTCCGCCATATCGAATTGCCGCGCATCGCCGGGGCGCTCTCGATCGTGCTGCTTCTGCGTTTCGTGGACAGCTTCATGATCTACACCGAGGCTTTCACGATTAACGCGGGCGGGCCGCAGGGTGCGACGACTTTCATCTCGCTCGAACTGGGAGAGGACATTCGCAGCTTCACCTATGGCCGTGCCGCCGCGCGTGCGATGCTCGATTTCCTGATCGTGCTGAGCGTCGCATGGGCGTTCATCCGCATACGCGCCGGGCGCGACACCTCGCCGGAGGCGACCCGATGAAGATGACGCGAATGCGCCCATCAATTCTGCTCGGCCTCGCCTTCGCAGCTCTGGCCCTCTTCATCCTGCTGCCCTTCGTCCAAACGGTGCTGTTGAGCTTCACGCTGACGCTGCCGCGCGAGGGATATCGCGAGGGACAGGCGACGCTGATCAACTATGCCGCCGTGTTCGCACGCCCCGACCTGCGCGATGCAATCTGGAACTCGCTTGTCTATGTTCTGCTCAACGTGGCGCTCTGCCTCGCCGCCGGACTGCCCGCAGCTTACGCGATTGCGCGCTTCCGCTTTACCGGCGATCGCCACATTCTCTTCGCGCTGATCGCCTTTCGCCTGACGCCGCCCGTCGTGCTGTCGCTGCCGATATTCATTCTCTTCGCCCATGTCGGACTGGTGAACAGCCCGGTCGGGATCGCGCTGGTGCATTGCGTGTTCAACCTGCCGATCGCGATCTGGATCCTCGAGAGCTTCATCGCCGCCGTGCCGCGCGAATTCGACGAGACCTGTTTTCTCGACGGCCATTCCTTCGGCCATTTCTTCGTCGGAAAGCTGATCCCGCTGATCGCGCCGGGGATCGGCGTGACCGTCTTCTTCTGCTTCATCTTCTCTTGGGTGGAGGTGGTCTTCGCGCGCATTCTGACGGTCACTGCGGGCAAGCCGATCACCATGGCGATCAGCGCGCTGTTCGGCTTTCAAACGGATATCGGGCTGGTGATGGCGATGACCGTTGTCTCGCTGATCCCGGGTGTCGCGATGATCTGGTTCGTGCGTAATCACATCGCACGGGGATTTGTCATTCGCACCTGAAGCTCAGAATGCGGCGCGCAGAATGTCGCTCAGGACATCTTCGCTCAGCGGCACGGGATTCGCGGCCATGGAGGAGCTGGACCGCGACAGCCGCGCGGTCTCCTCGATCTCATCCGGATCGACACCCATCGCGCCAAGCCGGGGCAACCCCCATTCGTCGATCTGCCGCTCGAGCGCCGTGAAAGCGTCAGCCGGCGCAACAGCCAGACCCTCACCCAGCCAGCCCGCCACCTCGTGGAATCGCGCGGCCATCGCGGGATCGCCCGCCACGGCGGCACGGTTCGCCTGAAGCACTCCGGGCAGAAGCCGTCCGCAGATCGCCCCATGGGCCGCACCGCTCCGGCCACCGATCACGCCCGCAAAACCATGCACCGCGCCGAGGCCCGCATTGCCCAGAGCGACGCCGCCGAACAGGCTCACCCGCGCCATGTCGTCTCGTGCATCCGTGCTCTCCCGCGCCATCAGCTGGACCAGCGCATGGATCGCGCGCGGGATCGCATCGCGGCAAAGCGCGTCGGTCAGAATATTCGCACGACTGCAGAGATAAGGCTCGATCACCTGCGTCAGCGCGTCCAGCCCCGAGGCCAGCGTGACCGCACGCGGGCAGCGATCGGTCAGCGCCGGATCGACGATCGCGAGCGAGGCCATCATCCGATCGTCGCGCAGGCTGACCTTGCGGCGGTGTTCGGGGAACTGGATCACCGCATTGCGGGTGGCTTCCGCTCCGGTGCCGGCGGTAGTAGGGATCGCGACAAACGGCAGCGGCGGCGCGCTTAGCGGGCGCCCCTCCCCGACCAATTCAAAATGCACGATCGGATCGCTCGCAGCGGGGATCAGAGCCGCCAAAGCCTTGCCCAGATCAAGCACCGCGCCGCCCCCGACCGCAACGACACAATCGGGGCGCATCTCGCGCAACCGACCGAGCGCATCACATAGATCCGGGTAGCTCGGCTCGCCGCGGCTGACGATCACCTCGACCGTCCGGCCCGCCTCGCGCAGAGTATCTTCCAGCGTGTCGGCCCAACCGACCGAACGCCCGCGCACGAGCGCTACACGCGCCCCGTAGCGCGCGATCAGCTCCGCGCCCGCATGCCGCTCGTCGCGCCCGAAGAGAATGCGGCCGGGAAAGCGCAGAGCGAAGTCCATCAGACCGACCTCGCCGCCGCGATGGTGGCCTCGACCGCCTTTTTCCACGCAGTGTAGCGGGCTTCGCGTGTGGCCTCGTCCATCTGCGGGGCGAAGTTGCGATCGAGCGCCCAGCCTTTGGCGAACTCTT
>NZ_NBNX01000022.1:0-4292 GCF_002213225.1 Thioclava sp. IC9 | reverse complement strand
CATCCGAAATGCTGAAGGCGGCAGAGGTCGCGATCCGGGAGCGCTGCGATGTTCGCGGCGGCGCGCTGGAGGAGTTCGGCGCGGAGGCCGATCACATCCACATCCTGTTCTCGTTGCCGCCCGCCGAGGCGGTCGCCGGCTTCGCAAACGCGGTGAAGACCACCACCTCGCGGCGTCTCCGGAGGGACTTCCCGAGCCTGAAACGCCTTGGCGGCGCTCTCTGGTCTCCAAGCTACTTCGTCAGCAGCTGTGGCAGCGCCCCGCTGGAAACGATCAAGGAATATGTCCGCTCGCAGGAGCGACCTGACTGACCTCACCAGCCCTGCGGGCTCCCCACCAATCCCGCAGGTTGGAAGGGGCTTGTGGTGAGGTCTTTTGGGGTCCGTGCGTAGCTTGGCCGCCGCGACAAGCCGTTTTTGCTTTGCGCGCTCGCCTGCGTCGATCTTGCCACCATCGCGACGCCGATTGGACGACGAGCAAGATGAGAACCGCTGCCAGCCCCGCGACGACGTCGACGAGCAGCGAGAGCCAGATCGAACCGCCCTGCAAAAGCGTGAGCACGAGGCAGACATGGCCCACCAAGCTGCCGATAAAGACATACCCCACCGGCATCAGAGCTCGCACCACCGCGTTTTCTGTCGCGGATTTTCCAGCCGCGGCGCCACTCGGAGATAGGGCAGGACATATCCCCACCTGCTGCCGACGAGACGCTGGACCTCGGCTTCCTCCATTGTGTCGGGTATGATCACCGGGTCGCCCTCGAACCAGTCGGAGGGCGTCGCGAGCCCGGTCGAGCTATGGAGTTTCACGGCTTCGATCACGCGGAGCGTCTCCTCGACGCTTCTACCGACATAGATCGGATATTCGAAAATCATCCGGATTTTCATTTGCGGATCCAACAGGAAGGATTTGCGGACCGGCCAGGATTGGTGCTCCTTTTCATGGACCATCCCGAAGAGCGACGCGAAATCTCCACCGATGTCGGCAGCGGTCGGGAACCAGACCCGCGCGTCATACAGCTTTTCGATGTCGGCGTGCCATGACAGTTGCTCGTCCACGCTCGATCCCGTCAGCCCGAGCACCTTCGCGCCGAGCCGTCTGAACGCTTTCTCGTTCTGCGCCAGCGCGCCGATTTCCGTGGTGCACACAGCTGTATTCGCAGCGGGATGGCCGAAGAGCAGCACCCAGTTGCCTTCCGCCCAGGGCCAGAAATCGATGTCTCCCTGCGTGCTCGGAAGCGTGAAATTCGGGAAGATGTCGCCAATTTTGGGCAGCCATTTGACCGTTCTCCGGTAGGCGACAGGCAGCCTGATCGGTCGTCCGGTGCTGTCCTTGGGGGCGAAGAATTGCTGACTCATCGAACCTCCTCCTCGTTCAACGTCGCAGCCGGTCTTCGCCACGACGTAAACCGGTATCACCGGCGGTTGAGGCCGGGGTTTGCGTCGCGTTTTCGGAAACTTGTGATTTTTTGCAGAATGTGGCGAAAATTTGCAAAACGTTCGCTTTTTCGACCGGCTGGGCGGTCGCGGCAGACGCTAAGGTGATCTTCGATCTCGTGAACGCAAGAGGCGGCCCACCGCGGACCGCTCGTGAAGGCTGCAACTTCCCATCTTGGCGGAGGGAGGCATTGACGACGCCCGAGCAGCGGCCTTTCGACACGGGGCCCGCACCGCCCGCGAAGGCTTGACGCTCGACAATGACCGGCGCGCGGCGGCACGCGACCCTCGCGGGGCTTGTCTGCAACGAAAGGACATCTCCGATGACATGCCGTAGATTTCTGCCCGCCACGCTGGTCGTTCTGACGCTTTTGCCGGGCTGCGAAACCTTGACGCCGCAGCAGCGCACGGCGGTCGGGCTGACCGCGGGGGCCGCGGCCGGGTTGATCACCGCCGACGCGCTGGAGGCGAACCGGGACTGGCGGATCATCGCGGCGCTTGCGGGAGCCGCGGCCGGCGTTCTGGTGGCGCAGAACAGCGTCACCGATCGCTGCGCCTATTCGAACGGCGACGGCACCTATTACGTCGCCGATTGCCCGCGCTGAGACAGGCCAAGGGGCGAGGCGTTCAGGCTGCCCCCGTCGCACTCACTTGTGGTGATTGGCGACGGCGCGGGTCATCTCGCCCACGATCTGCAACGACGTCCCGTGCGCCACGTCTCCGAGGCTCAACATCCCGACCAGCCGCTTCTTGTCGTCCAGCACCGGTAGCCTGCGGATCTTGCGCTGATCCATCAGGTGCACCGCGTCCTCGATCGTCTCGTCGGTGCGGCAATAGACGACCCCGGGCGTCATCACCTCTTCGGCGCGGGTCTTCGCCGGGTCGAGCCCCTTCGCCACCACGCGCAGCGCGAGATCCCGATCGGTAATCATGCCGATGAGCTTGTCGTCCTTGCCGATCGGCACGGCGCCAATATCGTCCTTCTCCATCTGCAGGGCGATTTCCTTGACCGGGGTGTCGGCATCGGCCCATGCGGCGGGCTCGTGCATCGCGTCACTGATTTTCATGGCATCCTCCTGAACCGAGTCAGACCCGCAGCTTGCCCCACCCGGGGCGGCGCGCATTGACCGCGATCAGCACTCTTCAGCCCCGCGCCTTGTCGAGCGTCAATGCCGGGACGCCGCGAATCCGCGAGAGTGAAGACATCGATGGGAGGAGTGGAAACGGAACGCTATCCGGGAGAGGCATCGAGAGATGCAAACCGCAGATGGTCGAGCCGTGGACACAAGGAGATCTGTCGATCGAAGGGCCATCTCGGCTATGCGAACTCAGGCGCCCACGTGCGGAGCTCGCAGTTTGCGGGATGGTCCTTCGTCATTGTCGGCGTGCGAAGCCGGGCGTCGCTCACGGGCGACGTCCGGTGGCAGCCGCGCTTGCGTCGCGATAACCCCGACCCGGATCAGAGGATGCTCTGCCCCGTCGCAGCCCAGTCCGCGGTGAAGGTTTCGAGCCCCTTGTCGGTCAGCGGATGCTTGACGAGCGCCTCGATCAAGGCGGGCGGCATCGTGCCGGCATCCGCCCCGGCCAGCAAGGCGCCGGTGACGTGGTTTGCGGATCGCAGGGACGCCGCCAGTATCTGCGTATCGAGCGTGGGATAGGCGTCGAAGACCTGCCGAATATCGCGCAGCAGCTGGGTGCCGTCGAGGTTGATATCGTCGAGGCGACCGACGAAGGGCGAGACATAGGTCGCGCCAGCCTTCGCCGCGAGGAGCGCCTGGTTCACCGAGAAGCACAGCGTCACGTTGGTCTCACGGCCCTCTTCCCGCAGCGTGCGGCAAGCCCGGAGCCCCGCCATCGTGAGCGGCACCTTGATGCAGACATTGGGCGCAATCTTCCCGAGCACTTCCGCCTCGCGCATCATCGTCTCGTAATCGGTGCCCGCGACTTCGGCGGAAACCGGGCCATCGACCATCGCGGCGATCTCGGCGATCGCGTCGCGGATATGCGCACCACTCTTGGCGATCAGGCTCGGATTGGTGGTCACCCCGTCGATCAGATGCGCCTCCGCAAGCGCGCGGATCGCCTCGATATCGGCGGTGTCAGCGAAAATCTTCATGTCGTTTCCTTTCGTCGTCAACTCGGCTGGACGGTTCAGTGACCGGTGAGGATGAGGTCGGCCTCGACGCTCTGCTCAAGCACGCGGCGCGCGTTTTCGAGGTCGTTCCGGCTGGCCCGGGCAAGCGCGTCCTCGGGGGATAGCCCGTGCTCGATCCAGCGCGCGACGAGCCGGGACTTGAGCACCTCCATGGGCGGCGCGAGCATCACCGTCGCGTCGAACAACGGCGCGAGCCCGGCCCAGTCGCCGCCGCCGAACAGCAGGTAATTCCCCTCGACGATCACGATCCGCCGGTCCGGGCTCAACACGCCGGCCTCCGGAAGCGTCCGGTCCTGCGTGCGGCTGAACAGCGGGTAGCGGATCTCCCTCCCGTCATCGCGCAACCGGCGCACCAATGCCTTGAACCCGGCGACGTCGAAGGTCTCGGGCGCGCCTTTCACCGCGCGCAAGTTCCGCCTGTCGAGTTCTTCATTGTCGAGATGGAACCCGTCCATCGGCACAAGCGCCGCCGCATCCACCGACCGCCCGCGGGCGTTCAGCGCCGCGGTCACGGCTTCGGCCATCGTCGATTTCCCCGAGCCGGGCGGCCCCGCGATGCCAATCAGAGCCCGCCCGTGGTCGCGGGGCTGCCTGTCCACCAGATCGAGAATGGCCTCCAGCTGTGCCTCGGTCGTGCTCATCGCTCAGGCCGCCTCTGTCGCGCCGTCGGGGGTTTTGGCGCCGGTCATGAAGGCGACGGC
>NZ_NBNX01000021.1:0-5598 GCF_002213225.1 Thioclava sp. IC9 | reverse complement strand
TTCCACTCCTCTTCCAGCCAAGGAAGCGTAGCGGAAAACTCCAGCTTCAAACGGTCCAGTTTCCGGGGATCAGATCACATGGTATGGCGGCTGCATCCGTTCTTCGGGGGGCGAACCTGCGGGGCCGGTTCCCAATGAAATTTGGCGTAGGTTCCAAATTGAGGACAGGTTTTCAATCGGGCGCGCCGCTTGCTCCGGCGCGAAAAAAACCGGTGGTGGAAAGCCTGACGAAGTCAGTCCTAGAGGAAATGCGCGGGGTCTAGGCGAATTTCACGTCGTTCAGCTATTCCAACGTGCCTTAGGGCGCGATAGGCCATGCGGAGCTGCGCACCGATCCGACGGGCGCGAAAGCCAGAGGCCTGTTTGGTTATCGGCGTTGGTTTTCCTGAGTCTATCTGAGAGACGGTATTAAAAGGATTTGTAATGCCGTAGTCCGCGGCGCGGTCTAGCTGCACGCTGCAAGCCGGTTCGACTTGAAAGCTTTTCAATTCATAGGCTTTGCAGATCAGCGCATCAGCGAGGGCGACCTCTTTGGACGCCCGCGCAAGAAGTTTTCGCGCCCCAGAAGGCGAAATTACGTAAGCAGCAGCGCCGCTCCTGTCTTGATAGAGGCGGAGTAGTTGGTGCTTGGCCCCGATCGCGCGCCCAACCTTACTAATGATCTTCTTGCGCGTCCGTACCTCAAGGGTCACATGCTCAATGCCTTCGATTTCGTCAATCGCATTTAGGACACTGGGCGTCTGATAGGAAAGAAGCGCATCGTCTTCTAGTATGAGGGTGCTTTCATCCTGTGCTGCGGCAAATTTCCACGCCTCCACATGGCTTAAAAAGCATGCTTTCTCGGTATCTTTGAGAGGGCGCTCCCAGCTTGACCATTCAAAAGAATTCTCATAATTCATTACCATTTCTGGCGTGAATGCATCGATCCTCTGAAAAGGTATTTTCAGCCTGTTCAGCTGATCGGCCATAAATGACATGCGCGCGGTCGCAGTGCTCAAATTAATTACCAGGCAGTACATAGGCGTACGCATACTCCGAGCGATTGGTCTGGTTTGCTGTTAGCTCAATCTCGCCCTTTTGTCCATTGGGATGCCGGTTCAAATCGAAGATCTGATTGAAACGCTTCAGGACCCAACCTTTAGCGTATATAAGTTAACTCGATCGCGTGATCTTATTATTTTTGTCGGCAAGGGACCATAGGTCTTCGTAAACGATATTTATCGCATTCACTTCGGAAGTTACGCTAAATTTTCGCACGGCCCTTTTTCTGGCGGCTATCGATTTTTGATGGTATAAGTCTTTGTCCTTGAGAATTCTTATTAGAGCCTCTGCTGCTAATTCGGGGCCCTCTATTGGTACAACCGCGCCACATGAGCCGGTGTCTGTATCATTTTCTCCCACGAACTCTTTGAAGTAGCCGGTCTCACTCAAAATCACTGGAAGTCCGGTAGCCATGGCTTCCAGAGGCGTCATCCCATATCCTTCATAACGGGGGAGTGCCACGAGCGCTCGGCATCCCTGCAATATCTGTTGCAATTTGTCGGGATCTACTTCTCCCAAAAAAACAATCCGACTTGAAAGCCCAGCTGCTTCTGCGCGTTTCTCTATTTTTTCCTGGAATTTTTGGTGTTCGGGTCTCGCCGTTCCGACAACAATAGCGCAAGCTCCCGGCAGGTCCGGAAGCGCGGTAATCATAGCGTCGATAAAAAGGTCCGTGCCTTTCTCTGGACGCACGCGCCCCACCGTTATGATCCCATATTCCCCGGGAAGTTGCAGTTCTTTCCACTTGCGCTTATAGCTTTCTTCTTGGGCGGGTAAGAAGTGCTCCGTATCCACTCCATGAGGCACTACTGCAACCACATTAGGCACATATTTGGCGGCCTCTTCAGTTGTTGCAATTACCGCATCCATTCGCGAAATTAGCCAGCGTGGCCAAGCTGAATGGCGACGTTGTGCGGCTGAGGTGAAAACAATTCTTATTGGCAGGCGCAGGACATCTCGGGCCAATATAGCAAGTTGCATTTCAATGTTTCGCCGTGTGTGCCAAATTGAAAATTTACGTCCGGCAGGAGGCTCGCGACATTCCCGGAGAGCGCGGAAAAAACCAATCGGTTTTGCGCATTTCGGCAATGCGTAACCAACAAGCGCTACATTCAGTAAATTTTGCTGCTGCCGTAACACCGCTGCCGCAGTTGAAGATACGCCTGTGAACCTTTTTTTGAAGTTCGTGACATATAGGCTAGCTGTCGATTTTTTCATTTGGGCGCCCTGACATCAACACCGATACGTAAGCAGCTTGTGTGAGTGAGCTAATATTGGCAGGTGCCACATGGGCTTGGGTAGTATTTATTGCCAAATACGCTCTGTCTTCCTGCTTGACTAATCGAAGCTACTTTCCGCAGTTTTCAAGCACATCAATTACGGTGTGGTGGATGTGCCAGATTTTTCATCGCATCATCAAGGGGCGGTGCCCTCTCGATATCTTCTGAGATTTCGTTACAGAGCTTTCATCTTCCAGGTCGCAGGATTTCACTGACTTAGATCAGTTGGAAATTTGATCTCGAAAATCTTGGTAGAGCGTCTTTGCCTGACGGTCTGCGCAGGCGCCGTCAAGCACCTCTCCCTTTGATTTCATGGACTTGCGCTTCCTATTTCGATGTCTGCAGCTTCGAAAGCTAGGGGGGTATCAGATGAATGTCGAGAGGCTGTCTCTGAAAATTGCCAAGCCTGCGCTTCACTAGTGGCTTGGTTGTAGTGTTTGCGCCGATCCTCCAGTTTTCCGCGGCCTCCGCAAGGCTCATGAAGGTTCCAATGTTGCGCCATTGGTCCGAGCGACGGTGGCGACGGGCGTTTAAACACTCGGCCCGTAGCTTGCTGTTGAAGGCCTCGAGGAAGCCGTTGTCGGTTGGCTTTCCGGGCCGTGAGAAGCCCACGGTGACCTGCCTGACATGAGCCCAGAGATCGAGGTCGCGGCAGATGAACTCATGGCCCTCATCGACCCGTCTCGTTTTTGGGTGTCCGAGCTTCCTACAAATCCGTTCATGCGTATGAACGACATCTTCACCGCGATACCGAAACCGCACAGCCGTCGCTGGACAGTAACGTGAATGACTCTGGACGATGGTCAGAAACCGCAGTTTCTTGGGTAACGCGAGCTGATCGTGAACGAACCGAAGGTCCGCGAAGCGACATCCATCGCCCCAAAACCATTCGCAGCGACAACTTCCTGGCGGTCATCGCGCAGCTTCGCTTTTACCCGCTTGCTCTGCCTCCGGCACTCGCAACCCGGAGACGGTCAATCCTGACCATTCTCGTCACGACGCGGCGAGGCCAAAATCGCGCGGGGAGATTGCGATATCGGCGATCGTGTAGGCGTCCAGCGTCGTCAGGAACGCTGCGCGCGCCTCGGCCAAGGGCGCGATGAGGCGGCATGCGGCGGTAATCGTGCAGTCGCCGCCGCTGCGCATACATTCCACGAGGTCGAAATCCGTCTCCATGTGGCGCACGATCGTCCCCACGCCGATCTCCTGCGCTGGCCGGGCAAGTCCCAACCCGCCAGAGCGTCCGCGTTGCGCCACCAGAAAATCCCCCCGGGTCAGTGCGTTGACGACTTTCATCATGGTGCTGCGTGGCGCGCGATAGGCTTCGACGAGTTGATCGATCGTGAAACGTCGGTCTTTCATCGAAGCGGCGTAGATCATCACCCGCAAGGCGAGGTCCGTGGTGTCGTTCAAGCGCATTCGCACTTCTCCTGATGCAGCCTCCTCAGCGACCCGTCTCGTACCACGAGTCCGGACAGAATGTCGCACGGGAAAAACATACCTGTGATTGGCATCTTAATGGCTGAGCAAATAGATGCGTCTTGTTGGTATGTTTTATAGCCTAGGAGACAGGAATGGCAAAGCCGCTCTCGGAAGAAACACTCGCGATCATTGAAGCTACTGCGCCGGTCGTGGCGGAACACGTCGATCAGATCGTGCCCGTGATGTATCGGCGGCTGCTGGCCGCTCCCGAAATTCGCGCGCTCTTCAACATGTCGCATCAGCATGGCAACTCGCCGCAGCACAAGGCGCTCGCGGGTGCCCTGGTGGCCTATGCGACCCATATCCGGAACCCCGGCGTCCTCGCGGACGCCTTGGAGCGGATCGCGCAAAAACACGTGGGCCTGCAGATTCTCCCCGAGCATTATCCGCATGTCGGCGAAGCATTGCTCGGGGCTGTCGCGGAGGTGTTGGGAGACGCCGCCACGCCTGAAATTCTGAACGCCTGGGGCGAAGCCTACTGGTTCCTCGCCGATACGCTGATCGCCCGCGAGGAACAGATTTACGCCAGTGCGGAAGAGCAGGACGGCGGCTGGCGTGGCTGGCGTCGCTTCAGGGTCGGTGCGAAAGAGAAGGAAACCTCCGAGATCGCGTCCTTCACGCTCTATCCGGTTGACGGCATGCCGGTTCTCAAGCATCGCCCCGGCCAGTATCTGAGCTTCCGCTTCACCCCTGCGGAGGGCGAGGAATATCGTCGCAACTACTCGATC
Source organism: Thioclava sp. IC9 (assembly GCF_002213225.1). Classification (NCBI taxonomy): domain Bacteria; kingdom Pseudomonadati; phylum Pseudomonadota; class Alphaproteobacteria; order Rhodobacterales; family Paracoccaceae; genus Thioclava; species Thioclava sp. IC9. Next base: position 1,067 of record NZ_NBNX01000021.1, on the reverse strand, counting down.
TCCTCGGCGCCGGATGGCCAGTCCTACCGGATTACGGTCAAGCGCGAACCTGGCGGGCGGATCTCCAACTGGCTGCACGACACGGTCGAGGTCGGCGCCGAATTCGACGTGGCCGCGCCCGCCGGCGAATTCTTCCTCGATCCGAAGGGCAAGCAGGAAATCGTGCTTCTGTCGGGCGGGGTGGGTCTCACGCCCATGATCTCGATGCTCGAGAGCTACGGCGGCGGCGATCTGCGGATGGTCTATGTCCACGCCACCCGGAATGGTCAAACCCATGCGCTCAGCAATACGCCCCGTACAAAGGCACATGAAACCCATGTCTTCTACGAGGCGCCGGAAGAGACTGATGTTGCGAACGGTGTGCATTCCGGACGTGTCGATCCCAGCTGGCTGGTCCAGATCAGCGATGCCGAAAAGGCCGACTATTTCATCTGCGGCCCGACCGGGTTCATGCAGGAGATGGTCAAGGGCCTGAAGGCCGCCAATGTGCCGGACGCGCGGATTCACTACGAGTTCTTTGGCCCCGCAGCCGCCCAGATCGGCTGACAACGCGGCCCGGCGCTCTGAAGAACGAGCGTCGGGCACGCGCCCCGTGGTTCCAGTTATCAATCGGAATGTCGGTCTCTGTCCGGCGTGATCGCGCTCACGATAATCGAAGTTTGGGCAGGGTTCTTCCGACCCTTTTCGCCCCGCGGAACGGCAATTACCTCACCCGTGTTCTCCTCCTGCCGGCCGATGGTCGGCGCAAGAAATGGAAGGAGACTACTATGACCTATAGCCTCAAATCGATCGCCCTCGTCGGCCTTCTCGCCTCTGCGGCTCCCGTCGCGGCCTTCGCCCAGGATAGCAACGCCGCTGCCGGCGTTTCGACTGACATGGGCGGCAGCGCTTCGGTTGCTGCGCAGGGTGCGGGCACCGATGTCGGCGCGAATGTGGATACGGGCGCTTCGGCGGATGCGGGCACGACCTCCGGCATGGGCCAAGGCGAGACGGTGAAGACCTACGGTCAGCTCATCTCGAGCCTGAAGGCGAACGGTGCCGCCTCCACCGATCAGTTCTCCGATTAT
>NZ_NBNX01000020.1:2500-5637 GCF_002213225.1 Thioclava sp. IC9 | reverse complement strand
TGGTTGCGGGAGTAGGATTTGAACCTACGACCTTCAGGTTATGAGCCTGACGAGCTACCGGGCTGCTCCATCCCGCGTCCGTTGAGCTTTTGCCTTTTGTCAGGTTATGAGCCTGACGCGGCGATCGCGTTTTTCAAACTCTCGAGTAGAGTTTGTCTCGCTTGCGGGGTGCTCGATCCCGCGTTTATTCCCGAGGGCATTTAGTGTTTGCGATCGGGATTTTGTTTGTCATCGTTTTTTGAGAGATGAAGTTTTTCGTCGCTTCTTTCTAGGTTTGGCGGTGACCTACTCTCCCACGTCTTAAGACGCAGTACCATTGGCGCGACGGCACTTAACGGCCGGGTTCGGAATGGAGCCGGGTGTTTTGCTCGTGCTATGACCACCAAACCGAGGAAGAAGCGATGAAGTTCAAGTTGTACACTTTGTATTGTGCATGCTGTTTGATCGGTTACCAGAGGTCTGGCTACTACCGGATCAAATCAAGCCAATCGGGCAATTAGTACTGGTCAACTGAACGCGTTGCCGCGCTTACATCTCCAGCCTATCGACGTGGTGGTCTTCCACGGCCCTCAAGGGATACCTAGTTTTGAAGGGGGCTTCCCGCTTAGATGCTTTCAGCGGTTATCCTGTCCGGACATAGCTACCCAGCACTACCGTTGGCACGATAACTGGTCCACCAGTGGTCCGTTCACCCCGGTCCTCTCGTACTAGGGGCAACTCTTCTCAAGTATCCTACACCCACGGCAGATAGGGACCGAACTGTCTCACGACGTTCTAAACCCAGCTCACGTACCTCTTTAAACGGCGAACAGCCGTACCCTTGGGACCTGCTCCAGCCCCAGGATGAGATGAGCCGACATCGAGGTGCCAAACGATGCCGTCGATATGGACTCTTGGGCATCATCAGCCTGTTATCCCCAGAGTACCTTTTATCCGTTGAGCGATGGCCCTTCCACTCGGGACCACCGGATCACTATGGCCGACTTTCGTCTCTGCTCGACTTGTCAGTCTTGCAGTCAGGCTGGCTTCTGCCATTGCACTCAACGACCGATTTCCGACCGGTCTGAGCCAACCTTCGCGCGCCTCCGTTACACTTTGGGAGGCGACCGCCCCAGTCAAACTACCCACCACGCAGGGTCCCGGATCCCGATAAGGGACCGCGGTTAGACATCAAGCAGGCGAAGGGTGGTATCTCAAGGATGGCTCCACGGAGACTGGCGTCCCCGTTTCAAAGCCTACCACCTATCCTGCACATCACATGCCTGATGCCAGTGCGAAGCTATAGTAAAGGTTCATGGGGTCTTTCCGTCTAACCGCGGGTAGTGTGCATCTTGACACACAGTTCAATTTCGCTGAGTCCACGTTTGAGACAGCGGGGAGATCGTTACGCCATTCGTGCAGGTCGGAACTTACCCGACAAGGAATTTCGCTACCTTAGGACCGTTATAGTTACGGCCGCCGTTTACCGGGGCTTCAATTCGGAGCTTGCACTCCTCCTTTTAACCTTCCGGCACCGGGCAGGCGTCAGACTGTATACGTCGCCTTACGGCTTCGCACAGCCCTGTGTTTTAAGTAAACAGTCGCCACCCCCTAGTTTGTGCCCCCGCCCCATACTTGCGTACGAAGCGGGCCTCCTTCTCGCGAACTTACGGAGGCATTTTGCCGAGTTCCTTAAACGTGGTTCTCTCAAGCGCCTTGGTATTCTCTACCAGTCCACCTGTGTCGGTTTCGGGTACGGTCCGATAGTGGGGCTATTTCCAGGAACCTGTTGGCTGCCCGATCAATCCGATAAGATCGAACAACGGCTCAGATCCGTCACCACCACATGGCCCAGGAATATTAACCTGGTTCCCATCGACTACGCCTTTCGGCCTCGCCTTAGGGGCCGGCTTACCCTGCTCAGATTAGCTTTAAGCAGGAACCCTTGGACTTTCGGCGACAGGGTCTCTCACCCTGTTTGTCGCTACTCATGTCAACATTCTCACTTCTGATCACTCCACCGGATGCCTTACGGCCCGGCTTCACAGTCAGAACATTGCCTCCAATATCCCCGAGGGGAGTAAGGAGGCAGCGTTCTATATCACAGAACGCTCCGCTACCACGCACATCACTGTGCATCCAAAGCTTCGGCTCATGGCTTGAGCCCCGTTACATCTTCGCCGCAAGACCTCTTGACTAGACCAGTGAGCTGTTACGCTATCTTTAAAGGATGGCTGCTTCTAAGCCAACCTCCTGGTTGTTTTGGAAGTCTCACATGCTTTCCCACTTAGCCATGAATTGGGGGCCTTAGCTGTTGGTCAGGGTTGTTTCCCTCTCCACGACGGACGTTAGCACCCGCCGTGTGTCTGCCGATCAGTTCTTCCCGGTATTCGGAGTTTGCTTAGACTCAGTAAGGCTGTGGGCCCCCATCATCCATGCAGTGCTCTACCCCCGGGAGAATACAATCGACGCGCTACCTAAATAGCTTTCGCGGAGAACCAGCTATCTCCAGATTTGATTGGCCTTTCACCCCTAGCCACACGTCATCCGGACCCTTTTCAACGGGTGTCGGTTCGGCCCTCCAGTGAGTGTTACCTCACCTTCAGCCTGCACATGGCTAGATCATCTGGTTTCGGGTCTGATCCATCGAACTAAATTCGCCCTGTTAAGACTCGCTTTCGCTACGCCTACACCTAACGGCTTAAGCTTGCTCGATAGACCAAGTCGTTGACCCATTATACAAAAGGTACGCCGTCAGAGCTCGAGGCTCCTCCGACTGCTTGTAGGCGTCCGGTTTCAGAAACTGTTTCACTCCCCTCGTCGGGGTGCTTTTCACCTTTCCCTCACGGTACTGGTTCGCTATCGGTCAGTAAGGAGTACTTAGCCTTCGAGGGTGGTCCCCCGATCTTCAGACAGGATTACACGTGTCCCGCCCTACTTAATACGTCCAATTGAACTTCCCATACGGGGCTGTCACCCGCTCTGGCTGATCTTTCCAGATCATTCTGGTCATTCTCATGGCTCGGCTGGTCCGCGTTCGCTCGCCACTACTAGCGGAGTATCTGTTGATTTCCTTTCCTCCGGGTACTTAGATGTTTCAGTTCCCCGGGTTCGCTCTTATAACCCTATGTATTCAGGTTAAAAGTACCTGTTTTGGA
>NZ_NBNX01000002.1:0-638679 GCF_002213225.1 Thioclava sp. IC9 | reverse complement strand
CGGCCGGTTTTTTGAACATGCTCCGATACAAAGCGGAAGAAGCTGGTGCGGAGTTCCTCGAGGCGAAGACGCGAGAGCTGAAGCCGTCACAGCGCTGCCCGGACTGCGGCGCGGTGCGCAAGAAGACGCTCGCGCAGCGCCATCATGATTGCGACTGTGGCTGTCGTCTCGGACGAGACGAGGCCGCGGCCCGCGTCCTGCTGAACTGGGGGCTCGTGGAGAGCCGACGTCGCTAGAACGCGGAAACGATCAAGCTGGCCGGGACGGTCGGGGATCAGGCAGCCGCCTGATCCGAAATCCCTTCCAACCTACGAGATTGGTGGGGCAGGTTCATGAAGAATTACAAGTCTGGCGGCCCCTCGCGGTGTTCTACGGCCTGTCCGAGACGCAAGCCGAGAAGCGTCCGGTCAAGCCCGGCTACGTCCCGGCGAGCTGATCGAAGCGGCTCGGGTCGAGGGAGCGAGCTGGTTCCGGCTCTCGACCGGCATAGAATATTCGGGACTCTAGACCATCGAGAACGCCTAAGCCTTCGCAATCAACGAGACTCGGTCGCGGAGTGCCTCTGCTTGCGACAGTCAAGCTTTACACCTCGGGCTACTGCTTGATCTCCGGTTCGACGAGTCGGGCAAGGTTCTCCAGTGACTGTTGCCAGCCGAGGTAGCAAGCCTCGACCGGTATGGCGCCTGGCACCCCGGCCCATATTTCCCATTGGGTGGCGGAACATCCGCGCGAAGATCGGCGTCACAGTGAGGATGCCGATGATTTCGAAACACACGGCTCGGCGAATACGATCTGTGGTGCAGCGCATGGGAAGGCTGCAGTCCCTCCCGCGGCTTCGTCTTCCATCGTCACGCGATCCGTTCGCGTCCTTGCGGCGGAAAGATCGTATCGTATCCCAAAGTGAAGACGAAGGCGTAGCCGAGATAGAAGCCTGCAAAAGACGCTTCCATCATGAGAATGGTCAGCAGGGAGGTCTCGAGCCACCATGCGAATATCGGAAGAAGCAGCGCGAGCAGCGTCGCCTCGAAAAGCACCGCGTGAACGATCCGGAGCGGTATCGTCTTGCGGACATCGCCGCGACGCCAGAGCAGGATGTGATCGAAAGCCAGGTTGAAAAGGTAGTTCCAGGCGGTGGCCGCGGTCGCCCCGAGAACGACCAGCACGCCCATATCTCCCATGGGGTGATCGAAGACCCAGGCGAAGAGCGGCGTCACGATGAGGATCCCGATGATTTCGAAACTCACGGCCTGGCGGATACGGTCTGGGGTGCTGCGCATGAAAAGTCTTCGTTAGGTCAGGCGGTCCAGCGGGCAGACCGTGTGCTCGGGCAGGGGGCGGGTTTCCCTATGGTGGGTCCCGCGTGCTGGCTTTTCAAGCCGGACCCGACGCTGGTCGCGCCGGCCCGCAATTCAGCCTTTCAAGAAAGCCAGCAATGGTCTGTCTTATAGCTAGCTTTTCGCCTCAGCATCTGGCGTCAGTTCTCGCAGATGCGTTCCTGCTCGTTTCCTGGTCTGCCGAGCATCCTCTCAAATACCAGCTTTCAAATAGGGAGTGCTCAATAAACGATATGCCACATCGCGAACCGCGAACTTCTAGACTGTTTATCGAGCACTTGCGGTCCAGATGCTTTACGTGCTCGACCATATACCTTCCTAGCGTCATGTAGCGTTAATCGAGCGCCAGGGGGCTCCCCTGCGGCTCCCACAGCGTGCCGGATCTTTTGAGGCTTTGCGCTAGGGATGCGGGAGATGGTCAATGGTCTAAAGGTGGCTAATATCCCAGGCACACGGGGCCGCTTCGAATGCTTCAGGCCGCAGCCGCCTAGCTCGATTGAAGACCAGAACCTGCGCTCCTTCCCACAAGCGCCGGCCCGTAACGGATGGTTTCTGCATTTTAATCATGGACATCGTCGTGTTCCGGCGTGTTTGCGCTCATGAATTTCGAAGTTTTGGCGTGGTTTTTCCGAGCCCGGTCGCTCTCCGGAACGGCCATTACCCCGTCGTGTTGTCTCCCTGCCGGCTGATGGTCGGCTCGTAAATCGGAAGGAGATTACTATGACCTATAGCCTCAAATCGATCGCCCTCGTCGGCCTTCTCGCCTCTGCGGCTCCCTTCGCGGCCTTCGCCCAGGATAGCAACGCCGCTGCCGGTGTTTCGACAGACATGGGCGGCAGCGCTTCGGTTGCTGCGCAGGGTGCGGGCACCGATGTCGGCGCGAATGTGGATACGGGCGCCTCGGCGGATGCGGGCACGACCTCCGGCATGGGCCAAGGCGAGGCGGTGAAGACCTACGGTCAGCTCATCTCGAGCCTGAAGGCGAACGGTGCCGCCTCCACCGATCAGTTCTCCGATTATCAGGTCGGCACCGACGGTGAGGTGGAGATCGTCGCGCTGTCCGACCTGCAGGGCAAAGGTGCCGAGAATGGCTCCGCGGCTCTGAAGAACGCGGCCGGGTCCGACGTCGACGCCGATTACAGCCAGCTGCCGGACGGCGTGTTCGACGGCACCGGCTACACCGCAGATGACGTCGAAACCGCATTCATCGATACCGATGGCAACCTGGTCGTCGTGGTCAACGGCAACGCCTGATCGACCCTCACACCTAAATCCTCCCCGGAGCCCCTCGTCGCACGCGGCGGGGGGCTTTCTCATGTCGCGGTCGTCTGGGCGAGCGCAATTGTAGCTCTTCGCGAATAGGCTTGTAGCGGTTCGGGCCCTTTGAAAGGCAAACGCCCGCACGGGTGCGGGCGCGTGGTGTCGGAGTGGTCCTGGCATCGTTCAACTACGTTTGTCTTCTGCGAAGGTGGTATTCAAAAACTCGGTGAAAGCTGCCCAGCTCTTTTGATCTGTCTCTAGGTCGTAGTTCGGGAAACCGAAGGCGGAGAAAAGGTGGCCCGCGCCGGGATAGGTCTCAATCCGATGTGCGACATTCGCCATCTTGAGGTCATCTCGGAAGTTTACCAGTTGCGACACGGGAATGCGTGTATCGGCTTCGCCATGCGCCACGAAGATCGGCGCCGTGCCCTCCGGGATCATCCGTCCCGCAGGATCGGAAACGCGCCCGGAGAAGATCGCGTAGCCGTCGATCCCCATATCCGCGCCGAGCCCTGAGCGAACGATTTCCATCGCGGCGCCACCGCCCATCGAATATCCCATGACAAGAATATCCGGGCCGCCCAAGTCTTCCGCCGTCGCAATCGTTGCCAGGAGTATCTCCTCCAGCCGCGCTGAATCGGCAAAGAGCGCATCATGCGCCGCCGCCTTTTCCTCCATTGTGCGCGGCAGTTTTCCTTTGCCGTGAAGGTCCCCGACGAAAGCGTCGTAGCCGATTTCCGCCAGCATCTCGGCGCGATCCTTCTCGTAATCGGAAATTCCGTTCCAAGTCGGCAGGATCACGACCGTCGCGCGCGCATCCTGTGCCGGCGCGAAATAGCCCTCGAAGGAAGTTTCATCCGCAGAATATCCGACCGCGCTTCCGGCCTCGGCCGCTCCGGCGATCAGGAGTGCGATTGCGGTGCCTATAGTGATCTTCATCTGTCTATCTCCATTTCATGTGCGTTTCCGGTGCGACGGCTCTATTTGCGAGACAGGTCGCTCGGGGTAGAATGGCGCTCGAAGATCCCGAAAGTCCTGAGAGAGCGCCGAAGAAAGGCCGAAAAATGACGGCTACCGTCCGCATTGGCGGATTTCGTTTCGACCCGGAAAGCGGCGAGCTTCTGGGGCATCGAAGGGCCGTGTCCCTGCGACCGCAATCGGCGAAAGTGCTCGCGGTGTTGCTTGCCGCTCGGGGGGAGATGGTTGGCAAGGAGCGTCTCATGGAGGCGGTCTGGCCCGACACGCATGTCACCGATGACAGCCTCGTTCAGTGTATCTCGGAAATCCGAAAGGCGCTCGGCCCGCGCGATGGGAAGCGGCTGCAGACCCTGCCGCGCAAGGGATATCGCCTCGCGGTTGATGCTCCGGTCGCGACGGGGACTAGGGCGCGTCTCGGAGCGCTTTCCGTTCTGGCTGTGATGATGGTCGCGATTGCGGCGGGACTATTTTTCTGGCCTTTGACGAAAGCCACTGCCGACCCGAAGACGATTGCCGTCATGCCGTTCCGGAACATGAGCGGCGATGTCGATCAAGGCTACTTCTCCAATGGGGTCGCCGAAGACTTGATCGTGAGCCTCTCGAGCCTCTCCGATATGCGGGTCCTCGCGCGCGGCACGAGCTTCCCGCTCGCTGACGCGCATCGCGATATCCGGGAGGTCGCCAAGATTCTCAAAGCCGATTACCTGCTGGAAGGCTCAGTGCGGCGTGTCGATCGAACGCTGCGGGTCTCCGCCAATCTCGTCGACGGGAGGACTGGGCAGAATATCTGGGCCGAGCGCTATGACGGCTCGGTGGAAGATCTTTTCGATTTTCAGGACAAGGTGCTCGCGCAGATCATGCGCGTGCTGTCCGTGCGCCTGTCGCGGGCTGAGCGTGAGCGGCTCGGCATCCGGGGCACCGAGGATATTGCGGCCTATGATGCGTATCTGCGCGGACGCGAGTTAGAGAACCTCTATAGCCGCGACACCAATCTTCGCGCAGAGGAGGCGCTGAAATCTGCGCTTCGGCGCGATCCCGACTTCGCGCTCGCCCATGCCCATCTTGCGCAGGTCTACAGCTTTCGTGTGGAAAATAACTGGACGCAGGATCGAGACCGTTACATCCGCGCCGCCTTCGAGGCCGCCGAGAAAAGCGTCACCCTCGATCCCAAGCTGCCTTTCGCCCATTTCTCCCTGGGCCGGCTCTACACGCGCAGCTTCGCACCCGATCTCGAACAGGCCATCCTGCACTACAACGAGGCGATCCGCCTCGATCCGAATTACGTCGACGCTTATGTATTCCTTGCGAATACCTACATCTTCATCGGCAAGGCCGAGGAGGCGCTTCCGCTGATTTCGGATGCCTTCGCCCGAAATCCTGTTCCGCCATTCTGGTATCACCTCGCTGAGGGCATGGCGCGGTATTTTCTGGGCGACTACGACGCAGCCGAGATCGCGCTCGTTAGAGCGCGCGATCAGAACCCGACCGCGCCCTTCCCCTATCGCTTCCTGATCGCGACCTACGGGCAGATGGGCAATCTCGACGAGGCAGAGTGGATGGCGATGGAATACGAGTCTCTTGGGCGTTCGGCGACCGTCTCGGCCCTTCTCGAGAGCGCATCCATTCAGGACGCGGCTTATCGTGCGCGGTTTGCGGAAGGGTTTCGCAAGGCGGGTTTGGCCGAAGAGTGAGCGTTGAAAAGGCGCGCGACAAGGGGGCACGCGCTTAGCCGCCGAACTCCTTGCGCGCGGTCGTCGCGGCTGCGTGCAGGTGGGTCCGCATCGCTGTCTCCGCCCAATCCGGGTCGCCCGAGCAGATCGCGTCGGCGATTTCTTGATGATGCGCGGCGGAGCGCTGGATCGCCGCCTCGTCATAGCTGTGGAATGTCCGCGCGACGAGGGCGAGGTTTACTACGAGAGACAGCATCGCCTCCAGCCGCGGCGAGCGCGAGGTCGCGAGGATCAGTTGGTGGAACTCCCGGTTCGCCTCGGTGATCTCCTGGAAATCCGCATCGCCGCGCGGCGGCACATGGTCGGCCATGCGCTTGGCCAGGCGCTGCAACTCGGCGCATTCGGCTGCGTCGGCAAAGCCTGCGGCGCGTTTCGCGGCATAGGATTCCAGCAGCAGGCGGATCTGGAAGATCTGCTCGATCTCGTCGGGGCCGAGGCCCACGACGCGCAGGCCGGGGCCTGCCTCGCGGGTCAGCAACCCTTCGAGCAAGAGCCGCTTTACCGCCTCGCGGATCGGCGTGCGAGACATCTTCAGGCTCTGCGCGATTTCGGCCTCGGTGACACGCTCGTTCTCGGCGTAATGGCCCGAAAATATTCGTTTCCGAATGGCAAGATAGGCCTGCTCGGCGGCGCCGATTTTTTCGCCGCTTTCCTCCTTGTGTCCCATTCCCCCCTCCTTCGCCGGATCACGCCGTCTGAGGCTTCGGGAAGCCGCCTGCTTTCATGAGCATCCCCGGCACCGTATGCCCCACGGCCTCTTCGAGGGCCTTCGCCGTCTCGATCGCCTTGTCCAGATCGTATCCGGTTGTAATACCGGAGCGTTCGAACATGTAAACAAGATCCTCGCTCGGGACATTGCCGGTCGCGCGCGGTGCGAAAGGGCAGCCGCCGACACCGCCGAGCGCCGCATCGAAGGAGCGCACGCCGGCCTCAAAGCCCGCCCATGCATTCGCGAGCCCGGTATTGCGGGTGTTGTGGAGATGCAGGCGGATCGGCAGGTCGGGAAAGCGTTCGCGCACGGCAGCGACGCGCTCTGTGACGTCGCGCGGCGAGGCTACGCCGATCGTGTCAGCTAAGGTCAATTCGTCGGGCGCGGTCTCCATAACCTTATCGAGCACCCAAGTGAGCCGCGATACCGGAACCTCGCCCTCGAAAGGACAGCCGAAGCCCGCGGCGAAGGTCACGTTGGTCTTCTGCCGTCCCTTCGCGCCAGCGGCGATGTCGCGCCATTGCGCGATGCCCTCCTCGGTCGTCATGCCCTGATTGCGCTGGCTGAACGTGTCGCTGAGAACGATCGCGTAGTTGATCTCGTCGACACCAGCGACCTGCGCGCGCAGGAAGCCGCGATGATTTAGCACCAGCCCTATATAGCGCATCCCGTCTCGGGGAAGTCGTGCGCAGATTTCCTCGGCATCGGCCATCTGCGGCACCTTCTTGGGATTAACGAAGCTGGTGATCTCCACCCGGCGCGCGCCGGCGCCGATAATGCCCTTCAAAAGCTCCAATTTTGTATCCACGGAGAGGGCCCGCTTCTCGTTTTGGATGCCGTCTCTCAAGGAAACATCCACGATTTCAACGCTATTACTCAAGATTTCGCCCTCCCGAAGAAAAATTGTTGCCACGCAACTCCAAAAATGTATGCATTATTTCCGAGGAGAGTCGAGTCCGCTTCGGTGGGCCGATGTGAGGAAGAGGAAGATATACCCTATGGCCACGAAGGCAGAAACCGCGCGCAGCGGGCCGCTCAATGATGTTCGCGTGCTCGAGATGGGGCAATTGCTTGCAGGGCCATTCTGCGGGCAGCTGCTTGCCGATTTCGGCGCCGAGGTCATCAAGTGCGAGCAACCCGGCTCCGGCGATCCGCTACGGGTCTGGGGGCAGGAAAAGCCCTATGGGAAATCGCTCTGGTGGCCGGTCGTCGCGCGCAACAAGAAGTCGCTGACGCTGAACCTGCGCACCGAGGAGGGGCAGGAGATCGTGCGCGAGCTGATCCGCTCAACCGATATCCTGATCGAGAACTTCCGCCCCGGCACGATGGAGCGCTGGAACCTCGGCTATGAAGATCTGAAGAAGATCAATCCGCGCCTGATCATGGTGCGCGTCACCGGCTTCGGCCAGAGCGGACCATATTCCAAGCGCGCAGGCTATGGCGCGATTGGCGAAGCGATGGGCGGGTTGCGCTACGTCGTCGGCGATCCCTCGACGCCGCCGAGCCGCATGGGCATCTCGATCGGCGACGAACTCGCGGCGGTCTATGCCTGCATGGGCGCACTGATGGCTCTGCACGCGCGTGAGCGGACCGGGCAGGGCCAGGTCGTCGATAGCGCGATCTACGAGGCGGTTCTGGCGATGATGGAAAGCACGGTCAGCGAATATGATGTCGCAGGCTACGTGCGTCAGCGCACGGGCGCGACCCTGCCGAATGTCTCGCCTTCGAACGTCTTCGAGACCCGCGACGACAAGTTGCTGCTGATCGCGGCCAACCAGGACACGGTGTTCCGCAGATTGGCGGCCGCGATGGGACAGCCCGAGCTCGCCGAGGACGAGCGCTACGCGACCCACTCGGCGCGCGGCAAGAACATGCGTGCGCTCGACGGCAAGATCAACGAATGGACCAAGACACTCGATCTCAAGCCGCTTGAGGAGTTGCTGCACGAACATGGTGTGCCCTGCGGTCTGATCTACAGCGCGGCCGAAATGATCGACGATCCGCATTTTCAGGCGCGCGAGGCGATCGTGGAGCTGCCGCATCGCGATTTCGGCTCGATCAAGATGCAAAACGTCGCGCCACGCCTGTCCGACACCCCCGGCGAGATCCGCCATGTCGGGCCGGAACTGGGAGAGCACACGGAGGAAATTCTGGGAGGTGAGCTTGGCATGAGCTCCGACCGTATCGCGGAGCTGCGCGAGGCGGGGATCGTCTGAGCTTTTCGTTCGGCGCGTGCCGTGGAGGAGCAGCGCGCGTCGGGCATTGATGGCATTTCGCCAGACAAAAGGCCGGCAAAGAGGTCGGTATTCATTGGGAGGACTATCATGAAATCATACGCAATTGCTGCGATGCTCGTCGGCAGCGCGCTGATCGGCACCACTGGACAGGCGATGGCCGAAAAGACCCTGCGCGCGACCGTTCAGGTGTCGGTCGATCATCCGATCGGAGCGAACCTCGTGACCTTCAAGGACGAGGTTGAGAAGCTCTCTGGCGGCGATATCAAGGTCGAGATCTATGATAGCGCGCAGCTCTTCAAAGGGAGCGAGGTCCCGAAAGCAGTGGCGAGCGGCGCGATCGACATGGGCGTCGTGCTGGCGGACGAGTATTCCGGCACCGTCCCCGCCGCCGGCATCTTCAGCGAGCCCTTCCTGTTCCCGAGCTATGATGTGCTCGCCAAGGCGGCCGAGCCCGACAGCCCGGTGCGCAAGACCTTCGACGAGCTGATCGGCAAGACCGGGACGAAGGTTCTCTGGTGGCAGGATTACGGCCCGGTCCAGATTCTCTCGAAGGACGAGCCGATCCGCACCCCCGCCGACATGAAGGGCAAACTGGTGCGCGCTCTGGGCAAGCCCTCGGGTGACTTCATCGAGGCTGTGGGTGGCACACCGGTTGTGATGGGCGGCTCCGAGCAGTTCATGGCCTATCAGCGCGGCACCGTCGATATCGGCATGAGCGGCACGACCGCCACAAAATCGCGCAAGCTCTATGAAGTGATGAACAACGTTACAATGACGAACCACGCGCTGGCCGAGTTCATCGTTGTCATCAATCCCGATGTCTACGCTTCGCTGAGCGACGAGGAGAAGGGCTGGGTCGATCAGGCCGCGCATGATGCCGAGATGTCGATGCGGGCCAATACCCGGCAGGAGAACGAGGATGCCGCGAAATGGCTGCAAGAAAGCGGCAACGCGACGGTGACCGACCTGACCGACGATGAGATGGAGCAGTGGCGCAAGGCTTCGGCCCCGGCGATCGATATCTATATCAAAGATGCGGGCGATGTCGGCCAGAAGTTGGTTGACGAAGTTCGCGCGCTCTACTGATCGCGGCTCCGCGCCATTATGGATGAGCATATTCCTCAGCGGTCGGAGGCCCCTTCGGGGGGCTCCGGTTCCCCGGGCGGTCCGCGCGCCTTGCGGGCCGTCGACGCTGTTTCCTCCATCGCAGCGTGGGGGGCTGATATCACCATCGTCGCGATCTGCTGCATGGTCAGCTACGAGGCGCTCGCGCGCTATGTTCTGCACGCGCCGACGCGCTGGACGGCGGATGTCGCGACGACACTGATGCTGTGGCTGACCTTCATCGCGATGGCGCAAAGCCTGCGCCATCGGCGGATGATCCGGATCACCGCGCTGATCGCAAATCGCAGCCCCAATGTCGCTCGACTGGTGGAGCTGTTCTCGCTGGTCGTAATTGGCGGCTTCTCCGTCATGGCGGTCTGGCTCTGCTGGGGCGAGTTGATTGAAAGCTTCGAGATGGGGCGACGAACGGCGAGCATGCTGCAGATGCCGCAATGGATCGTGGAGGCGCCCGTCGTCGTGGGCTACGCATTGCTCGCGCTGCAGGCCTTCGCGGATGCAGCCCGGCTCTGGATGCGGCCGCCGCCCGAGTTCAGCCATGCTGAAGATCCGGAATTTCACGAAGACGAGGGGCAGGGCGCATGATCCCGGTTATGATTATCCTCGGCCTGATCGCGTTGCTGCTGACAGGGCTGCCGGTGGCTTTCGGCCTCGCCACCTTCGGCACGCTTCTGATCGTGCTCAAGGGGCTGCCGCTTGCGCTGATCCCCGCGAACCTTTTCGGCGGAGTAAATGACTTTGTCCTGCTCGCGGTGCCGCTGTTCCTGCTGATGTCCAACATCCTGCTGCGCGGCGGGGTAGGGCGCGATCTGTTCGTGGCGCTGCAAAGCTGGGTGGGCCATCTGCCCGGAGGGCTCGGCATCGCGGCGCTTCTATCCTGCGGTGTCTTCGCGGCGATCTCGGGCAGTTCGGTGACCACCGCCGCGACCGTCGGCACCGTCGCGATCCCGGAGATGACCAATCGCGGCTACGGCAAATCCTTCACGCTGGGGCTGCTTGCGGCGGGCGGTACACTGGGCATCCTGATCCCTCCCTCGATCCCGCTGATCGTCTACGGGGTGATCGCCGAGGAAAGCATCGGCAAACTTTTTCTCGCCGGGATCGGTCCGGGCCTCGCCCTGATCGTCGTCTTCGGTATCTACGCGGTGTTCGCCTCCACCATCGGTTCGCGCGCGAGCGCCACGCCGAAAGCTACCTGGCCCGAGCGCTTCCGGGCGAGCCGCCGGGCCATGCCGACCGCGATCCTTGCGGTGATCATGCTGGGCGGCATCTACTCCGGCGCTTTCACGCCCACCGAAGCCTCGGGCATCGGCGCCTCGGTCGCGCTGCTGATCACGGTGCTGCAACGCTCGCTTAGCTGGAAGGGCTTCCTTGCCGCGGTGCGGGATTCCGTCATGACGACCTCGGTGATCTTCCTGATCGTCATCGGCGCGAAGATCTTCGGTCGCGCGATCACCCTCTACCAGATCCCCGCGCAGGTCGCGCATATGTTCGAGATCGCCGGAGACAACCGTTGGGTCTTTCTGCTGATCGTGTCTATCATCCTGCTCTTTGTCGGGCTGTTCCTCGAGAGCATGTCGATGCTGCTGATCATGGTGCCGGTGTTCCTGCCGACCGTGATCGGGCTGGGGATCGATCCGGTCTGGTTCGGCGTCTATTTCGTCCTGCTGATCGAAATCGCGCTGATCACGCCGCCGGTCGGGCTCAATCTCTTCGTCATACAGGCGATCGCGAAAACCGGGATCGGCACGGTGATCAAGGGGGTGACGCCCTTCGTGTTGCTCATGCTGCTCGTCGCGGTGACGATGTGCCTGCTGCCCGGCCTCGCGCTTTTCATACCGTTTCGCTTGTGACCGGGTCGGGCGGTGCGACATATTGCGGGGCCGCGACCGAAGCGTGGCCCGGACGCTCCGCCCGCGCGGGGCCGCGGGCGTGGCGCGGGATTTGTCGGGGTCGGGGAGGGCTGCGACAGTCTCGCGAAGACAGATGGTCAGGGAGAGACCAGAGGGAGGAGAATATGCGTCTTGGATTTTCACAGGATAGGCCCGCCGGATGATTGAACCTGTCATCGTGGTGATTGCCTTGATCGGCCTGATCGGCATCGGCGCGCCGATCTTTCTCGCATTGGGCGCCAGCGGGCTGCTCGGGCTTTGGATGGCGCGTGGATCGCTCGCCTTCTTCTTCGCGCCGACCTCGTTTTTCGGCCAGCTCAATTCGTTCGAACTGATCGCGCTGCCGTTGTTCATCCTAATGGGCAACTTGCTGGGTGCGACGCCTGTGGGCAAGAACCTGTTCAAGGCGGCGGCGCTGTGGCTGCAATGGCTACGCGGCGGGCTGGCGATCGCGACCGTGGGTGCGTCTGCGATCTTCGGCGCGGTGTCCGGGGTTTCCGTCGCGGGTGTCGCGGCAGTGGGCTCCATCGCAGTGCCGCAGATGCTGGAGCGCGGCTATTCTCGCGGTCTCGCGGCTGGTTCGGTCGCCTCGTCGGGTGCGCTTGCGATGCTGATCCCGCCCTCGGTGCCCTTCATTATCTACGGCGCGGTGTCGGGCGTCTCGGTCGGCTCGCTCTTCATCGGGGGTATCCTGCCCGGGATCGCGTTGGCGGCGGCGCTGTCGCTCTACATCTATATCCGCGTGCGACTGAAGCCCGAGCAAGCCCCGCGCGAGGAAGGTCCCGCCCCGTCGATGGGAGAGAAGTTTCGCTCGCTCGCCGGTATCTGGCACGCTTTGCTGCTGGTCGCGATCGTGCTGGGCTCGATCTATTCCGGCATCGCGACCCCATCCGAGGCCGCGGCCTTCGGGGCGTTGGGAGCGTTTCTCATCGCGGTTCTGGTGTTCCGCGCGCTGACATGGCGCAGCTTCGCGCTGATCCTGTCCTCCTCGGTCAAGGTTTCCTGCACGATCCTGCTGATCATCGGCTGCGCGAAGATTTTCGGCGATTACCTCAATCTCGTGCGGGTGCCCGAGATCGTGGCGGAGAGCCTGACCTCGACCAGCCTGCCGAACTGGGGGATCCTCGTGATCCTGATGCTGGCGCTGATCCTGCTGGGGATGCTGGTCGACGCGGTGTCGCTGATCGTGGTGACGACGCCGATCCTGCTGCCGCTGATCCAGACCTTGGGATACGACCCGCTCTGGTTCGGGATCATTCTGGTGATGAACCTCGAGATCGCGGTGGTCACGCCGCCGGTGGGGCTCAACCTCTACGCGCTGCGCGGGGTGTGTCCGATGCTCAGTGTCGAAGAAATCGTCCGCTCCATCGTGCCCTTCGTCGCGGTGCAATTCGTGATGCTGATGATCTTCGTGCTGTTTCCCGGGATCAGCCTCTGGCTGCCAAGCCTGCTGTGACCGGATCGTTGCTGCAAATTCAAAGGGAGGAGAACCTAAAATGACGCAGACAAGACGCAATTTCCTGAAAAGCGGGGCCGCACTCATGGGAGGGAGCGCGGTTCTGGGGATGGCTGGCAGTCCGGCCTTCGCGAGCACTACGCTGACGGGCGTGAGCTACCTTCCGCCAAGCTACAAGGCGCTGGCCTACGGCTCGGCGGGTTTCGTCGAGCGGCTCAGCAAGAGCGATGCCGTCACGGTCGATTACTACGACAGCGCGAAGCTGCTGAAGGCCGACGAGCAGCTGCCTGCCCTGCGCGCCGGCACGATCGACTTCATGTTCCATACCACGAGCTACATCACACGTTCGGTGCCGATCCTCGGTGTGACCGGTCTGCCTGGCGTGGTAGAAGAGCTTTATGAGAATCCCGACCGGCTGAAGAAAGGCAGTCCGCTGTTCGACCTGATCAACGAGCAGCTGGCGAAGGAAGACCTCTACATGGTCTCGATGATGGGCAACATCCTGCAGCCGGAATACATCTGGTCGAGCTCGGACGCCCCAGTCCGCTCGATTGCCGACGTGAAGGGCAAGAAGGTCCGCGTCGTCAGTTTCGAGGGCACGAAGGTCATCGAGAACTTCGGTGGCGCGGCAGTGCGTATCCCTTCCTCGGAACTCTATCTGGGTCTGCAGCGCGGCACAGTCGACGCAGCAGTCGCCAACATCTCGACGATCATCGGCCGCTCGCTGCAAGAGCAGCTGCACCAAGTCTACAAGCTGCCGATTACCGGCTTTGGGATCGGTCTCTTCGTCACGCCGAAGCGCTGGGAGGCGATGGATGCCGACGCCAAGGCCGCGTTCGAAGCCGCCGCAGACTGGTTCGACGAGAACGGCGCGAAGGAGGCCAATGACGTCATCTACAAGGATGAATACTGGCCGATGATCGAGAAGGCTGGGATTGAGGTGATCGAGCCGTCGGAGGAAGATCTGCAAGCTCTGAACAAGGCGGCCGAAGAGGTGCGCGCGGCTTGGATCGACGAGGTCGGCAAGGACCTTGGCGAGCGCGCCATCGCGCTTGCGACCGGTCGGGCGAGCTAAAGGGAGGGCGCCGTGAGGACGATTTTCAACCGTATCGTGCGGGGCACGCGGTTCCTCGGCCAGCTGGTTCTGGTCTTCATGGTTCTGACGATCTGCTACGATGCGATGATGCGATACATCTTCGCGGCGCCGACGTCCTGGTCTCTCGAGATCAACACGTTCCTGATCGTCTATGTCGCCGTTCTGGTGGCTGCGGACGTTCAGCGAACGGATAGCCATATCCGGATCACCTTCTTCGTCGAGACTGCGCGCCCCTTGGTGAAACGAGGTTCGCAGGCGATCATCGCGCTGGCGGGAATGGCGTTTGCGGGGATCATGACATGGCGGGGCTTCCTGATGGCCTTTCAGGCTTGGGATTACGGCGAGCGGGTCTCGTCGAGCTTCGGCACGCCGATGGTGATCCCCTACGCGCTGCTGCCGCTCGGTTTCGGGACGCTGACGTTGCAGTTCCTTTTCGACTTGCTCGACGCGACAATCTGGCCGGATAGGGATATCGGCACCGGTCAGCAAGACCTCCAATAGCGCGTGACCATCAAGCGCCAAGACGACCCTCGCTTCGGTATCTGAAAGACCCTTGGTTGACCTCTGGGTAAAGCCCCTCTTTTCGTGACGGTTGGTGAACCGACTTCGAACTCAACGCTCATCCTCGTTGATCGCGCGATCTGCAGGCAGTTCATACCATCAGCTCATCTTTCGCTGCGCTGTCGATCTGCGAGGCGATGAACGATCGTGGTTTGCTGTCTGAGGCCGAGGTCGTCGGCGTGCTCGAAGATGCGGCCACAAGTCGTGAACACGCGGCTGCCGCATCTCTCGCAGGGGAGGTGTATCTGGCCACGGCAGAGCTGATCCGCGCAATCGTCGGAGGCGGAAATCCCGTGCGCAGGCTTTGATCGGGATTTAGGGTTCTTTCGAGAGCCGGAGTTGGCGCAACAACGCGAATAGATCTGCCCTTTAGATATTCCTGATACCGGTTCTTCTCAGGAGGTGAGGCTCCGCAAATGGGGGGGCATTCGAGCGAGGATATCTAGGGCAAGCTTTGCCTAGTCGAAACCCGTGGTCTTTCGCCATTGACTGGGCCGCGAGAATGAATCGGATATCGGATCGAGAGGCGCGTCAGGAGTTCGGGGTCCGGACCGGAGATTGCACCAGGTCTCAGATTCCTCGGCGCCTGACCATCGTAAATTGGGTCCCCGGTCCCCACATAGATCACACCGGCGACAAGCATCTCGGTCCGACATGGACCAAGAATTGACGTCGGTCGATAAAAGGATCGATGACATGTCCTTCAAGGACCTGACTACTCGGGCCGCAGCGGCGCTGAAGCCAACGCCCGAGAAGACTGCCAAGCCTTCTGCCGAGAAGAGCGAGCCTAAGGCCGCCAGCAAGGAAGCGCCGGCGAAATCCAAGACTTCTTAAGACCTGCGCAGACCCGCGCCCCGGCCCTGGCAAGGGCGCGGGTCATTCGCTCATGATGTGAGAGGATTAGGCCAGTGGAAGAACTTACACGCAAGACCGTCGCGGTTTTTTCCCGCCCGTTCAACATTCCGGGGTTTGCCGAGACACTCCCGGCGGGAGAGTATGAGATCGAGACGGAGCTGGTCTCGCCTCCGGATCGGAAGGACCCCGAAACCTGGAAAGCTTCCGTCATGGTGAAGCTTCATCCCAGAGCCACACATCCCGGATTGGTAAGGACGCTGACCGTTTCCCTGGCCGATCTCGATCACGCGCGTGCCAGAGACAAGCTTACGGGCCGTGCCCTGTCGGACTTTTTCGTGGAAGAGATGCTTTCGGATCCGATGGTGCGCCTCGTGATGGAAGCCGATGGTGTCTCGGAGGCGCATCTGCGCCATCTCTACTCGGTATTCCGATCGCCTGATCCTGATCTATCCAGACTGGAGCCCCTGCCGGCTCCCGAAAGACGGCGCTACGAAGCCTCCATTCTGGCCGCCGAAAACGAAGGGATGCCGACGAGTCCCGAAACACGACCGAGAAATTAGCGGCTTAGCGAGGCGTCTGGCTGCCCCCTTGCTAGCCGACATGGCTGTGGGCGTGGCTGCCACTCTTATCTGACCGTATTGGAGCGTCATTTGGCCTGCCTCGACATTCTTCACACAACGACCTACCGATACCGGGGAGACGTCTCTCTCGGGCCGCACAGGTTGATGCTGCGCCCGCGCGAGACGCGAGAATTGCGGCTGCTCTCGCACGCGCTCTCCATTACGCCCACGGCGCACATAACATGGGCGCATGATGTGGCGGGCAACGCCATCGCCACTGCCGTGTTCGACGGTCAGACTGATCATCTGGCAATCGAAAGCCGTGCGACGGTGGAATTGACGGCGTCGGCCTGGCCGGTCTTTGCTATCGCTTCCTCGGCAGCCCAGTATCCTTTTCTCTACGCCGCGGACGACTGGACGGACTTGGGGGCGCTGACCACCCCGCAATACCAAGACCCCAAAGGCCGCCTTTCCCACTGGGTCGAGGGCTTCGTCATGGCGCGTCCGACCGACACATTGTCTCTGTTGAAGGACATCAGCACCGGGGTGTTCACGCAGGTATCCTACCAGAGCCGGGACGACGAGGGCACCCAGTCGCCGACCGAAACCCTCGACCGAGGCTGGGGATCGTGCCGCGACTTCGCGGTCCTGCTTGCCGAGGCCGTCCGCCATCTCGGTTTCGGAGCCCGCATCGTCTCGGGATATCTCTTCAATCCCGAAATGAACCTTGTGGGATCGGCTGGCTCAGGGGCGACCCACGCATGGGTCGAGATATTCGTCCCCGGCGCCGGATGGATCGCATTCGACCCGACAAATCGCAGCGTCGGGTCGCAGAACCTGATACCGGTCGCGGTCGGTCGAGGCATCCATCAGGTCTCACCGATTTCGGGCAGCTTCTCAGGATTTGGCAACGCGCTCTATGATCTCTCTGTTGAGGTCTCCGTTCAAAACGGGCGCGCCGCCGTGCCCGTGGCGGAGGAGGCAAGTTTCGACGACCTGCCAAGGCGTTAATCAGGTGATGGGTGCTTTGCGCGTTCAGTCGCGATGAAAGTCGATATTTCCGAATTCCTTCCGGGTGCGCTTTTTGACCGCTTGAATACAATCGTCTGGCACGTCGCAGGTGAAGCCGCCTGATCCGCTAATAGTCACGAAGCCATCCCGTGCGCGTCCTTCAAACCGGAAGATCGTTTTTTCTGCGCCAGTCACAAAAACGCCTTGGCCGGGCTGAATTGCATCTTCCATTTTCAATCTCCCTCTCGTTTCCGCCCTCAGGCAGCTAATGAAACGAACCGCCACACTCCTGCAAAGAGCCTCAACCTTTGCGGTGCGGATTGACATGGTCGCACCGGGGAGGCTCGCGGGTCAAGAAAGCAGCAATAACTCAATAACCCCTGACATGCTCTCCTGAAACGTCCTCGTTTTGAGACGAGCCTGTTTCCCTAACGAGGAGAGGCGAGTTGGGCTTACGGCTGCTTCATTGCCGCAATGACACGCGTCTGCAATTCTGAGGGCAGGGTGTCTATCGCGCGTGCAATGGCAACGAGGTCCTGTCGTGCGGCATGCAGCTGGTCAAGGAGCGACATCACGATCGCCAACGCCGTTTCGTCGAGGTCAAGATCATGGGAAAGATCGCATAATAGCTCCAACCGCGCGATGTCGATGCGGCGGAAAATATAACCCGTTTCGCCCTTTGCCGGCCGAACGAGTTCGCCTTCGATAAAGCTCAAAAGCTGACTTCTTGTGAGCCGGGTGACGTTGGAGATCACGTCCTCTTCGGAAAACCTGTCCGTCATGCGCTGGCCCTCTTCATCAAATCAACACGCGGATCGAAGCGATGTGTCTTGCGCCACTCGGTGAGGAAATTGCGCAGATCCTCGTCAATGCTGGGTGGTGTCACGATCTTCAGCTCAACCCGCTGATCACCCTTGGTTTTGCGCTTCGCGTTGGCGATGCCACGTCCACGCAAACGTAAGACCTGGCCCGAATTCGCGCCTGCTGGGATCGTGAGCCCGACGGGGCCGTCAATGGTCGGCGTGGTGACTTTGCCGCCGAGAACGGCTTCTTCGATAGTGATGGGGAGCGTTACCAGGATATCATCGCCGTCTCGGTCGAACACCGGATGAGCCCCCGCCAGGACGGTGATCAACGCATCCCCCGCAGGAGCACCGCCATAGCCAGGCGCCCCCTTGCCGCGCAACCGAAGTGTCTGGCCGTCTTCAGTGCCCCGTGGGATCTTGACTGTCAGGCTTTGCCCATCGGGCAGCGTGATGTGGGTTTCCGCTCCGCGCGCAGCATCCAGAAACGGCACGTTGAGCGAATAGCGCGCGTCGGCGCCGCGCGCGGAAAAACCACGGTCGCCGAAGTCGCCAGCGCCAGACCGTCCGCGATTGCGCAATATGTCAGCGAAGATATCTGCCGGATCGACATCCGGTCCAAACCCGCGCTGTCGATGATAGCCGTTGTCGGATGAGCCCGAGAAATCACGGTAATACTGGCGCTGCGGACGTTCTGCACCGAGGCCATCGATTTCTCCGGCGTCGTAGCGCGCACGGGTTTCGGGATCTTTCAGGATGTCGTAAGCGGCCGATATCGCCTTGAACCGCGCTTCGGCTCCTGCGTCATCCGGGTGCAAATCAGGATGGCTTGTTCGCACAAGTTTGCGATACGCCTTCTTGATTTCGTCAGCTGTGGCCGCCTTGGTCAGGCCAAGGACTTTGTATGGATCATCGGGCATCCAGGTTTCCTGTTCGGCGAGCGATGCATCGTAAGTACAGAGCGCGTGCGGAAATGGGTTCACTTGTCGTTGGATGCCACGAGAAGAGGTCTTAGGTCCGTGATCCACGTCAATGTCGAAGTGCCGTGTGCTGAGCGGTGTGGGGTCAAACGGAGGCGAACCCACGGCAAACGCGGCGAGCGAGGAGGCTGCCACCCATGAGGGAATCTTGACCCAAAGCCAGCATCAAGACGTCTCAATAAGCATTCAGGAAAATGGTTCGTGCTGAACGTCGACTGATCAGCCCCGTCTCTTGGGGAGCGGCCATCAGGTAGGTTCACTCGGGGAGCGGGGAAATCAGTTAACTCGGTGCGGCTGTTTATTTCGTCACAGCCTGTTTTGCGCCGGCTTTGACAGGGGTCGGATTTGTCGGCGCACGACGAAAACCGACGCCTTTCCGGAAGCCTTTCTTGGCGGGCTGGCTCAGGAAATCCTTGAGGTCGAGTTGTTTCTTTTGAGGGGAATAGCCCATGATCGTTCTCCGCGTAGACAGGTGAATTTTGAACCCGCCCGCACATCCTGATCCGCAATGCCGGATGGGTGGTTCTACAGATGTTTCGAACCTGGACTGCGCAAAGGTATTCGAGCAGAGAAGACTCTCGCCCCATGGGCGCGTTCGCGGACCGGAAGACGCCGGTCCGCGAACGGTTTTATCAGGCGAGTTCGAGATCCTTGGCGGATTCCCGACCATCGCGGCCGGTTTCGATCTCGAAGGTCACTTTCTGACCGTCGTCGATCTGGGAAAGGCCCGCCCGTTCGAGCGCGCTGATGTGCAGGAACACGTCCTTGCGACCGTTCTCGGGTTGGATAAAGCCGAAGCCTTTGCCGGGGTTGAACCATTTCACGGTGCCATTGGCCATCGTGTTGTCTCCTCGTTTGGAAATCTGCCCGCAGGATGCGGCAGGTCGGCCGGTCAGATCGAAAAGCAAACTGAGGCCGATGAAGGAGACAGGGTGCGGTCGGAATAACGAAGCTCCCTATAGATGGGGCGGGCGGGTGGCGATACAAGGTGCAACCGAGAAATGAGATGAGAAATGCGTCTCTCAACCCAGATGCGCATTCGGGGGGAGGGCGGGCGGCCTTGCTTGAAATCGAGAAACGCCTCGACCTGCGCGCTTACTTCGGCGGCGGGAGGCCCGCACGGTATCACCAGGGAGCAGGCGCCCGTGCCCTTGCTCCAGACTTTGTCCCCAGTATCCACGATCGGCAGGGTCAGCTTGCGGTGAAGGGAATACGCCGTCGAAAAGTTTCGATCACATAGCCTGCGGCCTTGGCACTTCGCGCGGCGGGCCCCGTTACGGACGGGGTGCCGCAGGGGCGAACCGGTCAGGCCGCAAGGGCACGAGCCGCTGGTTCACATGGCACGAAGCCGGCGGTGCCCGCGGCACCGAGGAAGGCGCTGCGCGCATCGCCCACGGAACCCAGGCAGTCCATCGCGGCCTCGATGCGTCCGATCGCATGGTCTTGCGCGGAGTCGGCGACGGGCCACTTCTTGCGAAGCCAGTAATGCACCTGTTCGATGGTGCTGAAGTTCTTAACGTCGCCTTCGGGCGACACGACGAGAGAGATGGGTTTGCCCCAGTAAATTTCGATCATGTTTCGTATCTTTCCAAGAGTGCGTGAAGGGACCAGTCTGACTGGTCGCGCGATCACGGAGGCACGGTGCGGGCGAGGCCTGCGCCATGCGGTGAATTGGGTCGACGCGCGGTATTGCGCGCCAGATGTCTTTCCGTTCGGATCGTGACGCGTCAGCGTCAACGCGCGCGGTTCACGATCCGGCACTTTCGATGTGCGAAGCTCGCGGCGAACCCGCAAGGGGTGGAATATGTGCTATCGACCAGAGCCCGCGAGGCATGGTTGCTGAGAGGCTGGTCTGCTCGAACGGCGTCACGGCGCTATGGGCCGGGTGAGGCTCCTTTTCCTTATGCCGCCTTCGAAAACGCGCGGCCCGACAAAGCTCAAGATCGTCGCTGAGCCGGAAGGAACAGGGTCCGAGAATTAAGATATGCAAGTTCACAGATAAGCGATCGGCGCCGCGATTGCGAGGAAATTGCAGTGCGCGCCCGCGTTTTCGCACAACAGATTGATTGTGCCCGATATTAATCGGCTTTCGTCAGGGCGAGGCCGGGTAGCGCGATGGAGTGCCGCGCATTTCCTTTGCTTAATGGGTCAAACTGGCGTAGACAGATCGAGCTACGTTATTCCCTTCTGCAACCTGTCTCCCTACTTGGCTTCAGTCTGCCTTTTTGAATTGACTGAGCCGGGCTGTCGCATTCCGCGGACCGCAATATTTGAGGAGACATCACGATGGCCAATGGCACCGTGAAGTGGTTCAACCAGACCAAAGGCTTCGGCTTTATCGAAGCGAAGACCGGTGGGCGTGACATTTTCGTCCACATTTCGGCCCTCGAGCGCGCGGGCCTCTCGCAGCTCGATGACGGACAGGCCGTCACCTATGAGATCGAAACCGGACGCGACGGGCGTGAGTCTGCCTGCGATCTGGCGCTCGGCTGAACGCAAAGGTTCCATATCCGGCCCGGTGGGCCGGATTTCGCAACCAAGGAGGGCATATGCCCCGCAATTACAATGTGGACGGCTTTTTCCGTGATCTGCCCAAGAAAGCCACGACGGCTCAGGACAAGACGGATGCTGCAGTGCGCCTCATCCGTGACGATGACGCCGAGAAAAGAGCGGAGCTGACCGCGACCTTGCGCGCGGCGCGCATGGAGCGGGATGCGGACGAAAGTGCCGCGGCAGAGGCTCCGCGCGGGAAGAAGCCGCGACGCTGACCGGATATTTCGGTCATCCACAGGAATTTCCCGAGTATCTCTCGGGGATTAAATGGAGGGCCGAAATATGGCTGTCGAAGAAATGCCTGCGGGCAAGAAGTCCCAGACGAAGGACCACGCGCATTCCAAGGGCCATGCAGCCCTTGCTTGGCACCACTTCTTCCGGAGTTTGTCCGAAGAAAAGATATCGGACGAGCGCAGCGCCCTGTCGGGCGGTGTTCAGGAATAGTCTTCCCTGGAAATAGGGACCGGAGTTCCTGGCAAGAGGGCTGAGCGATGTGAGGTTTCACAAGAACTTAACGATGCTCGCCTCACGACTTGTCGGGAGGCAAAGTGGCGGGAGGAAACTCCTGCCGCTTCGCTTTCTTAGCGATAGGTTTCTGCCGTCAGAATTCTAATACGAGAACCGGATAGAGCGATCCGACGAGCAGAGCGGCCATCGTGAAATTGAAGACCCGCAAGCGGAACGGGTTCGACAACCAGCGCCGAACGACCGTTCCGCTCAAGAGCGATATCGACTTGCCAAATCCGATCGTCGCGGATCCGCAGTGCCTCGGGCAATTGCTGTCGAACCTGTTGGGCAATGCAGTGACGCATGGCGACCGGAGCCAGCCGATCCAGGTGCGGGGCTTTGAAAGAAGCGGCGAATTGTTCCTCTCGGTCAATAACCGAGGCGCGCCGATCCCAGATGCGGTTCGGGCTTCGCTGTTCCAGCACTTTTCGCGACCCGGAAAGCAGAGCAGCCTGCAGGGATTGGGGCTCGGTCTTTACATCGCGGCCGAAATCGCGCGCGCCCACGATGGAGAGTTGACCGTCGAGTCCAGCGCTTCAGCCGACACGACCTTCAAACTGCGGATGCCGTCTCAGGCGCAATAGAGGATATTGAGAGTTTTTCGTCAGGTGACGGCCGCGGCGAGTTCGCCGGGGCTGATCGGTTTTGACACAAAAGCACTGCGCTTGGGCAGGTCTAATGTTTCGGGCGCTGAATGCCCCGACATGATGATGATCTGGCACGCGGAAAACCTGCGCCGCACCTCATGCGCGAGTCCCACTCCGTCCATTTTGCCTGGCATATCGATATCGGTAATTAGCAGGTCAATCTCATGCCGTGCTTCGAGCAGGTTGAGTGCAGCATCAGCGGAGTTCGCCTCGATCACATCGTAGCCCAGTTCTTCGAGCCCGAGAACGAGATCCATTCTTATGATGGCCTCGTCCTCGACGACGAGCACCTTGATTGCGTCATTGCGCATCGCTTCACCTTGGTGCCTGAGGAAGAGGTGCGCTTTGCCAAGACACAAGGACAACACGCCACAGCGAGAGAGCATCTGGCATACAGAATACGTTGGCCAACGCTGTCGCACATGAGAGGTTCCCTTGCGAATTTAATATTTATCTATTCTCGGTGCGTGTCGCGTCAGTCACGGTCAATACGGCGGAGGCGGTCCGGGACGTCACGGGGCGCTCGGCAACAAATGCGGCAGTCGTGTCGAGATCGGCGCAAATCCGCGAGATGATCCGCGATCAGAGCCCGGTCCGTGGCGCTTGGAGCTTGGCTTCGCCCGTTGGGGATGGCTTTGAAGACTTGCCGCGAAATAGGGTGCTCGCTTTCTAGTATCCGATAAAACGGCTGCTGGTCAGCGCGCGCCCTCGCGAGCGTCTAAAGTGGCCAGACGATCAGTAGCAGCGGCAAGCTTACGGCCACGACGATCATCTCGAGCGGCAGTCCAAGCTTCCAGTAGTCGCCGAAGCGAAAGCCGCCCGACCCGAGGATGAGAGTGTTGTTCTGATGCCCGATCGGCGTGAGGAAAGCACAAGATGCCCCGATCGCCACCGCCATCAGGAAACTGTCGGGGTTCACGTCGAGCGAAGCGGCGATGCCCAGGGCAACTGGGCTCAGCACCGCTGCAGTGGCCGCATTGTTCATCAAATCCGATAGGAACATCGTGGTGACCAGAATTGCCGCCAGAGCCGCGATGGCGTTCCCGCGTGCGATCGTCTCGACCAGAAAACGCGCCAGAACATCTGCCGCACCAGTTGTCTGCATCGCGCCGGCCACCGGGATAAGCGATCCCAGCAGGACGATGACTGGCCAGTCGATGGCTTTGTAGACCTGCCCGGGCGGCACGGTTCGCAGGAGCATCGAGCCCAGAACCCCCAACGTAAAGGCCACGGATGCCGGCAGCAGGCCGAAGGTGGCAATGCCGATAGAGCCAAGCAAGAGCGCGCTGGCGATGATCGCCATTCGCGCGTTGGGAAGATGCAATTCCCGCTCTCCCAGAGGCGCGCAGCCGGTCTCGTTCATGAAATCGGCCATGATCTCGGCGGGCCCCTGCATCATCAGCAGATCGCCGGGCTTCAGCTTCAGCGTCCGCAGCCGCGTCCGCGGGGGGCGTCCTTCCCGTGAGACGGCCAGAAGATTGAGGCCGTAGCGCGTCCGCAGCCGCAGGTCTGTCGCGGACTGCCCGACGATCGTGGAGCCCGGAAGCACCGCGAATTCGCGCAACACGATATCCTCGTCGCGGTCCGAAGGCTTCGTCGCTGCAGCGGTGTCCTCGGCGAAAGTGTTGCTCTCGGCTTCGTCGTTTTCGGTCTGTGGCGTCGTCTCTCCGGCTTTCCTTTCCGCTCGTGCCGACCCGCTCTCTTCCTCTTCCAGCGTGATGCCGAAGGCCGACAATACTTCGCCCAGCTCTTGAGCTTCGGCCTCCAGGATCAGAACGTCGTCCGCCTGTATGCGCCGTCCGCCATGTGGCGCGGTCATCCGCACGTCGTTGCGGATTAGGCCGATGATCTGCGCGCCGCTTTTTTCAATCCCGCGTTCGAACTTGCGCAGGGTCAGTCCCACGGCCTTGCTTTTATCGGGCACCCGAACCTCGGTCAGATAGCTGCCGGTGTCGAAGCCTGCCGTGCTCATCGGTTTGCGCGCAGGCACGATGCGCCATCCGAGAAGCGCGATGAACGCCACGCCGACGACGGCGACCGCCACACCTACGGGGGCATAGTCGAACATACCGAACTGCCCCAATCCGGCTTCGGCGCGAAAACCCGAGACGATCAGGTTGGGCGGTGTGCCGACCAGCGTGGTCATGCCGCCAAGGATCGTGCCAAAGGCCAGGGGCATCAGCATCTGCCCGGGTGTCAGGTCCAGCCGCCCGGCGAGCCGGATCGCGACCGGCATGAGAAGCGCCAGCGCTCCGACGTTGTTCATGAAGCCAGAAAGAACAGCCGAAAGGGCTATGAGCGCCGTCATGCTGGTCAGACGCTTTGCCTCGGAAGGTAGAATTGCCCCCGCAAGCCAGTCTACCGCCCCGGTATTTTGTAACCCCTGACTTAGTATCAGAACGCAGGCCACCGTGATCACGGCAGGATGACCAAATCCTGCAAACGCCGCATCGGCCGGAACCAACCCGGTCAAGACGCAGGCCATCAGCGAAGCCAAGGCAACCAGGTCGTGGCGAAGCCTCCCCCACAAGAACAGCGCGAGGGTTCCGGCCAGAATCGCAAACAAGGTGATTTGTGGCGCTGTCATCATGCGATCCTTGGTCGTGAGGTCCGCTGCTATGATGGCAGGAACCACATACCTTCGATACGCACCAGATGGAATTTCGCACGCATTTATCTTGCCTTGCCAGAGCGAAGGTCGGAG
Source organism: Thioclava sp. IC9 (assembly GCF_002213225.1). Classification (NCBI taxonomy): domain Bacteria; kingdom Pseudomonadati; phylum Pseudomonadota; class Alphaproteobacteria; order Rhodobacterales; family Paracoccaceae; genus Thioclava; species Thioclava sp. IC9. Next base: position 613,684 of record NZ_NBNX01000002.1, on the reverse strand, counting down.
TTCTTTGCTCTTTTTTCGCTGATCGCCAGACGACCTGGTCCCCGGTCCATCCGCTCTGATGAACCTCTAAAGCCAACTCATGGCACGTGTCAGTTCGCACCGCGGATGCCAACTAAGATACCGACTTTCGTTTTTTCGCATCAGCCAGATCTGGCTTTTTTCGCACCGTGCGGATGCGTGGCCCGGCTGAAATTGTTGATGGGTTCCTCGGGTGCCGTGTTCTTCAGGGTGATCTCGAAAAGAGCGCGCGCGACGCTGGGGCAAATTCCGCTCAGAACCGGAAGATCACCGTAGAAAACAAGCGCTACCTATGCGGCACTCTGTGGAGCGATTTCGCGCGCGCAGCTGGCGGCGCCGTTCGATGGCGCGACGGTTGTCGTCACTCATCGTGCCCCGCATCCGGCCGCGCTCCCCCCAGAAGCTCCGCTCCCTTGGTGCTACGCGAGCGATCTCACCGATATCATTCGCCAATATCAGCCGGCCGAGTGGTATTTCGGGCATACGCATTACCCGACGGAAATCATGGTCGGGAAAACGCGTATCGTGAACGTGTCAGCCGGATATCCGTCGTAGAACGTAGGCGGCGCAGTGGATGGCCAAGCCTGTGCGCGCTGCCTACGCCTGTCTCAGTCGAGTGGCGAGAATGCTGCGGGCTGCAGGAAGATGCTTTCCTGATGCACGAGATAGGGGAGGATTTTGGGCACGAAACCTTGCCATTCCGGGTCCGCGCCCAGCTTGGCCCGTTGTGCGCTGCGGTGGCCGTAATCCTCATAGGCCCAGAGGAAAGTGACAGCGTTCAGCACGCCGCTGTCGCTAATCCAGCATCCAGCCAGCTTCGCGTATTGGGTGATGATGTGCAGGCCCTCGGCCTCATAAAGCTTCAGGAACTCGGGCGCTTTCCCGGGCGTGATGCGATAGGTGCGTTGTTCGTAGATCATGTTGGGCTCCGGCATGAAGGGCAGAAAATCGCAGGCGCTGGCGCGACCTGACGGGCCGAAGCTACGACCAAATCCTGGGCTTTCGCAACATATAAGTCGTCAAGTGACGAAAACAGATTTTGCCTTCCTGCGGAATGGGCTAATGTAAAAGGCTCAAGTCATTGCGTCCGGCGCCAGAATGAACAACAAGGGGTGCCAAGGGGAAAAGGTGCAGACCAAGCCGAAAATGACTGAAGGTTCGTCCAAAACGAACGGCGCCGGAAGCAAGCCCGGTTCGCCGCAGGGGACTGTGCGGATGCCGTTCAACGAGCGCCGTGCTCAGATTCTGGACGTCGCTACTGAATTCTTCGCCGAGAATGGGCTGGCGGGGCAAACGCGTCAGCTGGCGGAGAAATGCGGTATCTCCCAGCGCCTTCTCTATCGCTTCTTTCCGACCAAGGAAGACCTGCTCAAAGAGGTCTATAACCGAGAGATTCTTGGCGCCTTCAAGGCCGTCTGGTTCGTGGAGCTTCAGGATCGATCGCAGCCCGTTTCCAAGCGCCTCGATGCGTTCTATCGCGACTATCTTCAGTCCACCTTGACGCGCAAGTGGTTGCGATTGTTCCTTTATGCCTCCCTGGCTGAGGCGAATATGGCGCCTGACTACATCGCAGCGATCGTCATGCAGTTGCTGGAGACGGTGATGCGTGAGGTGGCTCATGAGCGCGGCGTGGAGCTGCCGGAAGATCCCGCATTGCTCCGCGAAATGGCGTGGACGCTGCATGGTGCGATCTCTCACTATGCGATTCGGCGTCATATCTATCAAAGCAGCCTGTCACTCACCGAAGATCAGGTGGTTTCGATGCATGTTCGTGTGTTCCTCGCGGGATTCGAGGACATGGTCGAGGTGTGCAGCGGCCGCTGAGCGCTGCAATTAGCTCCATTTTTGTCGCAATTTCGTCTGCGGAGGGCTCCGCGGGTGCTGAAAACTTGTGCGATTTCCGTTGCGGAAAGGGAATCTTCAACTTTTCGTTTGTCGTCAGTTGACGAATAAATAAATCGCCAATAGCGTCATTCCTCACAAACAAGACCAACAGGGACGGCTTGCTGTGGATCGGGCCTTGATCGGGCTCGGCTGAGGCGGCCACGCATAAGGAATCGAATGATGCTCAAGGATAAGACGCGCCGTCTCGGGCGCCGGGATTTCCTCCGTTACTCGGCAGCTGGCGCCGGCGCGCTCATGGCGCCGGGTCTGGTTCGTCCGGCAAAAGCCGAAACGGCCGCGCTGACGATGCATACGTGGTCGGCCGCGGTTGACACCGTGCAGAGCCACCTCAGCGCCTTCACCAAGGAAACCGGGATTCCCGTCAATTACGGCAATTCGCCCTGGGCCCAATACCGCGAGGGCATGGTCGCGAAATTCGTCGGCGGCGCTCCTCTCGACGCCATGTGGGTCTCGGATTCCTGGCTCCCCGAATGGGCCGAAGCCGGCTGGATCGCCCCGGTCGACGAGTTCGACAGCCTGATGAAATACAATGCCGAGGCCGAGGACTTCTGCACCGACTCGATGACCTACGGCGGTCGCCAATATGGCCTGACCTATTACACCGACTACATGGCGTTTCTCTATGACGAGGCGAAGCTCAAGGAAGCTGGGTTCGACGCCCCGCCGTCGAGCTGGGATGAACTGGTCGAGCAGTCGCTCGTGATGAAAGAGAAGGGCATTGCCGACTACCCGATGATGCTGGCAATGGCGCAGGAAAGCTGGCTGATCGAGTTCATCTCGACGCTGGTCTATTCGCATGGCGGGCGTCTGGTCGACGACAACGGTATGGCCGTGATGCAAGACCCGAAAGAAGGGGCCGTCGAGGCGCTGAGCTGGGTCGTCGATGCGGTCAACAAGCACAAGATCGTCTCGCCCGCCTGTGTCGAGACCGGCGAGCTGGCCGGTCTGAAAGCCTTTGCGGCGGGCAACCATGCTTTCGCGATGGTTGCGAAATACCGTCTGCGGATGCTCAACGACCCTGAACAGTCGCAGATCGCCGGCCACGTGAAGCAGGCGATGATGCCGCAGGGCGCCAACGGCTCTCACGCGACGGTCGGTTGGATGCGTTTCCACGGCATGTCGGCGCAGGCTGCGCAGGACAAGGCCCGCGCCGAGAATGCCGCGAAGCTGATCGAATGGTTCGGCGGCAAGGCGGACGGCGCCTACACGTTCCAGAAGCTCCTGTTCCTCGATATCGGGGCCGGGTTCGGCGTCAAGCCGCTGTTCGAGGATCCCGAGATCCGCGCGGCCTACGATTCCTACGGCGATGTCGACATGATCCAGGCTCAGCAGGCGCTCGCACGCAAGAAGGACACGGTCACCCCGTGGTTCGGCGAGTGGAACGACACCAATGGTTCGGCCTGGCAATCGGCGATCCTCGGCAATGTCGACGCCGCCGGCGCGGTCCAGAAATCCGCCGATCTCTGGAACGAGCTGAAAGACAGCTACTGAACAAGCGTGGCGGGCCTTTTTGAAAGGCCCGCCGACGAGCGGGCAGGGCAACGGGAGAGCATGACGTGGCGAATGCAATGACACAGGCGACACGCCCGAGATGGCGGTTGGGATACGAGGAGCGCAGCGCGATGCTGTTTCTTGCTCCGGTTATGGCCGTGCTGGGCGCGGTCGCGGTCTTCCCGATCGCCTATTCGCTTTACATCAGCTTCTTCAGCATGAAGCTGACGCGTCCGAACCGGACCCCCTTCGTCGGGCTGAAGAACTATACCGATCTCTTGGGCGACGAAGCTTTCTGGGGTGCGGTCTGGCGCACGGTGAGTTTCTCGCTCGTTTCGGTCACCGCGATTGCCCTCATCGCGCTGCTTGTCTCGCTGCTGCTGAACCAGGAATTCCGCGGTCGCCGTATCCTCTCCACGATCCTGCTGGTGCCGTGGGCGATCCCCTATGTCGCGAATGCGCTGATGTGGAAATGGATCTACGATTCCAGCTATGGTGCGCTGAACGGTCTGCTCTACCAGCTCGATTTCATCGACAAATACATGGTCTGGCTGGGGGATCAGGACAAAACGCTGTTCCTGATCGCCAATGCCTTCGTGTGGAAGGAAGTGCCGCTAGCGACAATCCTTCTGCTGGTCTCGCTCAAGTCGATCCCGTCCGATCTCTATGCGGCAGCGCGCGTCGACGGTGCGACGGTCTGGCAGCGCTTCGTGCATGTCACCCTGCCGGCGATGAAGCCCGGCTTCATGCTGGTAATGATCTACGAGACGATGATGGCCATCCGCCATTTCGATCTGTTCTTCATCCTGACCGAGGGCGGGCCCGGCAGCGCCTCGCATGTGCTCTCCTGGCACATCTATGTCGAGACCTTCCGCAACCTGTCCTTCGGGAGCGGTGCTGCGATGTCCTACCTCCTCGCAATCGCGACTTTCGCACTCTCCTACCTCTTCATCCGAACGCTGGGGCGCAAGATCTGACATGAGCGATATGCCTATCACCCCGCCTGTCGACACGATCGACTACCGCCGCCGCCAGAAAATCGGGCGCATCGTCCAGCGCTTGGTGATCTTTGCCTCCGCGATCGTCGTGGCGGCCTACGTGCTCGCGCCCGTGTCCTGGCTTGTCTCTTCGGCCTTCCAGACCGAGACGGAGATCGTCTCGATACCGCCGCACTGGATTCCCGAAGAGCCCACCTTGCGCAATTTCGAGGCGATCTTCACCGCCGGAAACGATGAGCCCGTCACCTACGACACGCGCTCGGGCACCGATCCGGCCGCGGGCGATTTCATCCCCTCGACCGCCGAGAACCTTTTGCCGTCGATGGCCAACAGCCTGATCGTCGCGACCTTGGTGGTGATCCTGAACCTGCTTGTCGGGGTCCCGGCCGCCTATGCCATCGCGAAGATCCGGTTCTGGGGGCGCAACGCTTCGGTCTACTTCATCCTGATCACGCGTGTGATCCCCGATATCGCGCTGGTCGTGCCGTTCTTTCTGGTGATCCGGAAGCTCGGGATGCTCGATACGCTTGGATCGCTGGTGATCACCTATCTCGCGATCACGGTGCCCTTCACGGTCTTCATCCTCATCCAGTATTTCGAGGGCCTTCCAGACGAGTTGGACAAAGCCGCGCGGGTCGATGGCTGTTCGCGGTTCCAGGCGCTGATCAAGGTGTTCCTGCCGCTTTCGATGCCCTCGCTCGTCGCCGTGGTGCTCTTTACCTTCCTCACCAGCTGGAACGAGTTCCTGCTCGCGCTGATGTTCACGCAGACCTCTGCGTCGCAAACGCTGCCGATCCTGCTGGCCTCGTTCACCTCAGATTTCACGGTGAGCTTCTCCTTCCTCAACGCCGCGGGCGTCCTGGCGGTCGTGCCGCCGGTGATCGTCGCCATCGTCTTCGAACGCTACATCGTTTCCGGTCTGACCGCCGGGGCTGTCAAAGGTTAGAAAGGACAAAGTCTTGGCCCGGATCCGCTTCACCAACGTCAACAAGAAATACGCCAACGGCTTCCATGCCGTGCGCGATCTCAACCTCGATATCGAGGATCGCGAGTTCATCGTCCTGCTCGGCCCTTCCGGCTGCGGCAAATCCACGACCCTCAACATGATTGCAGGGCTCGAGGAGGTCTCGGACGGCGATCTGATCTTCGACGAGCAGGTCGTGAACTACGTGCCCCCGCACAAGCGCGACGTCGCGATGGTGTTCCAGAGCTACGCGCTCTACCCGCACAAGACCGTCTACGACAATATCGGCTTCGGGCTGAAGATGCGCAACGCGTCCAAGGAAGAGATCGACGAGCGCGTTCGCGATGCGGCGAAGAAGCTCGAGATTTCGCACCTGCTCGACCGGCGTCCGTCGCAGCTTTCGGGCGGCCAGCGCCAGCGTGTAGCACTCGGCCGCGCGATGGTCCGTGATCCGTCGGTCTTCCTGATGGATGAACCGCTCTCGAACCTCGATGCGGCGCTGCGCATCTCGATGCGGGCGGAGATCAAGGAACTTCACCGCGCGATGGAGACGACCTTCGTCTACGTGACCCACGATCAGGCCGAGGCGCTCACGCTCGCGGATCGTATCGTGGTGATGAATGACGGGGTCGTGCAGCAGATCGGCACGCCTGACGACATTTACGAGCGCCCGGCGAACACCTTCGTGGCGTCGTTCCTCGGCAGCCCGCCTATCAACTACTTCGACGGCGTGCTCGAGGCAGGTCCGGATGGCGAGATGGCTTTCGTCCGCGATGGGCTGCGTCTTGTGTTGCCGGCCGATCAGGCAGCGCGCCTGAAAGGGCAGGAGGGCCGCGCGGTGCGGCTGGGTATCCGGGCCGAGGATGTCGCGGAAGGCTCCGCCGAGCCGGGATACAATGCCCTCAGCGGCACAGTGACTTCGGTGCTTCCGGTTGGCTCGGATCAGTATCTGGGTATGGATTTCGGCGGCGAGGAGCTGTTCTTCCGCGTCGGCAAGGATCTGCGCCATGCGTTCGGTGAGGACATCACCCTCGCGGTGGATCTCAACCGCCTGCATGTCTTCGATCGCGAAACCGGTCAGTCGCTGGTCTGGAACGCAGTTTGAAGCGATGAAACCGGCCCCTTTCACCTACCATCGGCCCGCGAACCTCGCTGAGGCGTTGGCGCTATTGCGCGCGCATGGACCCGCAGCGAAACCGATCGCCGGAGGACAAAGCCTCGGGCCGATGCTGAACATGCGACTGGCGCGTCCGAGCCATCTCGTCGATCTCAACGATCTGATCGAGCTGGACCGCGTCCGGGTGAAGGAGAACATGCTGGAGATCGGTGCGCTGACGCGCCATCACCGACTTGCCAATGCGCCGGAAGTGCAGCGGAGCCTGCCGCTTCTCGGTGCCGCTGCCGCCTCGATCGGGCATTACGCGATCCGCCAGCGCGGCACGATCGGCGGCAGCCTCGCCCATGCGGACCCCGCCGCCCAGTTGCCGTTGATCGCGGTGACGCTGGGGGCGACGCTGGTGATTTCGGGAACCGCAGGCGCGCGCGAAGTTCCCGCTTCCGATTTCCTGCAATCGATCATGACGGTCGATCTGCGCGATGGCGAACTGATCACCGCGCTGCGCTTTCCGCTGCCCGTCGGCGATCTGTGGGCCTTCGAGGCCTTTTCCCGACGTCACGGCGATTTCGCGTTGGTCAGCGTCGCGCTCAGTTTTGCGCGCGACGCTGAGGGGAAGATCATTGCTTTGCGGCTCGGGCTCGGGGGCGTCGATACCGTTCCGCTGCGCCTGCCCGAGATCGAGGCGCGCGCTCAGGGTAGGCCAGCCGACGAGACCACCATCCGTGACCTCGCAGCCGCGAGCGCCGCGGCGATTGCGCCCGAAGACAGCGAGCAGGTGCCCGCGGTCTATCGCCGGGAGCTTGCCGAAACGCTCGTCATTCGCGCCTTCCAGTCCGCGTTGAACCGGGAGAAGGGTGCATGACCGCTCCGACACACGACCCCCTGACGCTTTCGCTGAGCGTGAATGGCGAGACCCACGAAGTTCGGGTGCCCGCGCGCAAGCTCCTGTCGGATGTGCTGCGCGAGGATCTTGCTCTGACCGGCACCCATGTCGGCTGCGAGCACGGCGTCTGCGGTGCCTGCACGATCCTGATCGACGGGCGCCCGGCCCGTGCCTGCCTGACTTTCGCCGCCCAGATGGAGGGCCACGAGGTTACAACGGTCGAGGCCATGGGGCGGCCGGATGCCCTCTCGGTGCTTCAGCAGGCGCTGCACGAGGAACACGGACTGCAATGCGGTTTCTGCACGCCCGGCATCGTGGTGACCTTTGAGCATTATCTGCGCGAGAACCCGCATCCGACCGCAGAGGAGGTGCGCGACGTCCTGTCAGGCAATCTGTGCCGCTGCACGGGCTATCAGAATATCGTCGCCGCCGTGCTGAAGGCTGCGGCCCGGATGCGTGGAGAGGCGGCATGAGCGGTGATTTCACAGAGATCGGTCGCGCTCTGCCGCGCAAGGAGGATCGACGCCTTGTCACGGGTCGCGGGCGCTATCTCGACGATCTTGCTTTTCCCGGCGCGCTGCATGTGAGCTTCGTGCGCTCGCCCCACGCTCATGCGCGCATTCTGGGGATCGACAGCGCAGAAGCCTCCGAGATGCCCGGGGTCGTAGGTGTCTTCACCGGGCGCGATCTCGATCAGATGACGACGCGGCTGCGTCTCGCGCCGCCGATCGAAGGGTTGCAGCCAACCGAAATGACGACGCTGCCGATCGACAAGGTCCGTTTCCACGGCGATCCGGTGGTCTGCGTGGTCGCGACGGATCGTTACCTTGCCGAGGATGCGGCCGAGTGCGTTACTGTCGAATATGAACAGCTTCCGGCCGTAACCTCGATCGCGGAAGCCCTCGCCCCCGATGCGGCGCTGGTCGATGACAGCCTTTCGAGCAATCTGGTCTCGCATCAAAGCCTGAATGTCGGCGATCCCGCCGCGCGCCGGGCCGAGGCGCATCGCGTGGTCGAGGCCCGTTTCGCGCTTCATCGCCACACCCATGTTCCGCTGGAGACGCGCGGCTGCGTCGCCGATTGGGATGAAGGGCGCGCGCATCTGAACATGCATATCGGCAATCAGGTTCCGCACCCGTTGCGCAGCCAGCTTGCTGCGCGGCTGGGCCTGTCGGAAAGCCAGGTCACGGTCATTAGCCCCGATGTGGGCGGCGCGTTCGGTCAGAAGATCGCGCTCTATCGCGAGGAACTCACGGTCGCGGCTCTGTCTCGTCATCTGCGACGCCCGGTTCGGTGGCGCGAGGACCGGATGGAGAATCTGATGGCCGCCGCGCATGCGCGGGAATACGAGTGCCGCACCCGCGCTTCGGTCAGCGAAACCGGACGGATCCTCGGTCTCGAGCTCGAGATCGACGAGGATTTCGGCGGCTACTGCTTCTACCCGGCCAATTACATGGCCCGCGTCATCGCGCTTATCATGACCGGGCCTTACCGGATTCAGGACTACGCCTATGAGGTCCGCGTCGCACTGACGAACAAATGCGGTGCTGGCCCGATGCGCGCGCCGATGGCGATCACGAGCTGGGTGATGGAGGGCACGATCGACGCCATCGCCCGTGAACTCGAACTCGACCCGGTCGAGTTGCGCCGCATCAACGCGCTCGGCCCGGAGGATTTGCCCTACAAGATGCCGACGGGCGAAATCCTCGAGGATGTCAGCCCGCGGGAAACGCTCGAGATCGCCGTGGAAGCGATCGATGTCGCCGCGTTCCGCGAACGGCAAGAGAAGGCGCTCGCCGAGGGGCGGTTTCTCGGGCTCGGGCTTTGCACGGTAATCGAAAGCACGACTTACGGATCGGAATTCTACAAAGCCGCCGGCATCCCCGGATCGGGGCATGAATCGGCCTGGGTGCGTATCGAGCCGAGCGGGGCGGTCAACGCCTCCGTCGGGCTGATGGGCACGGGGCAGGGTTACGAGAGCCCGCTTTCGCAGGCGGTTGCCGAAGGGCTCGGCGTGCGCTCGGAAGATGTCACGGTCCATATGGGCAATACCGATATCGCGCCCTATGGCATGGGCAGCCGCGGTGGACGCGGCGCGACGGCCGGGGGCGGAACGCTCTATCTCTGTGCTCTCAAGGCGCGCGAACGGGTGCTCGCGATTGCGGCTTCGATGCTCGATCTCAACGATGCTGGCGGGCTGCGCATGCGGGCGGGCCAGATCGAACGGATGATTGGCGACGACTGGCAGGAGACGGGGCTTGCGTTGCCGGATGTCGCGCGACGCGCCTATTTCGACCCGCTGGCGCTGCCCGAGGGGATCGCGCCGGGGCTCGACTTCTCGCACAGCTACGACCCGCCCGCGATGACCTATTCCAATTCGACCCATGCCTGCGAGGTCGAGGTCGATCCGCAGACCGGGGCGATTTCGATCGACCGCTATCTCGTCGCGGAGGACGCCGGCACCGTCCTCAACCCGATCGTCGTGCGCGGCCAGCAGCAAGGCGCGATCGCGATGGGGCTGAGCGGCGCGCTGCTGGAACAGGTCGTTTATGACGGCACGGGGCAGAACCTCTCTGCGACGCTCGCCGATTACCTCGTGGCCTCCCCGAACGAACTGCCGGAGTTCGAAATCCTGCATCACCATACGCCGAACCGCCGCACGCCCGCCGGGATCAAGGGCATGGCCGAAGGCGGCGTGATGGGTGCGATCGGCGTGATCGCCAATGCCGTGAGCGACGCGCTCGCGCCGCGCGGCGTGACGATCGAGCGTCTTCCGCTGCCCCCCCAATCCATTCGCGCGCTCCTGCGGGAGGCCGCGCCCAGCTCAACGAAAAGGACCCAGCCGTGACAGAAGAGAAACTCAGCGTCGGCTTCATCGGACTCGGAATCATGGGCCAGCACATGGCGGGGCATATCCTCGCCGCGGGGCATCCGCTCAACATCTACAACCGCACCCGCGCCAAGGGCGATGCCCTCGTCGCGAAGGGGGCGACATGGTGCGACAGCCCCGGCGCCGTTGCCGAGGCCAGCGACATCACGATCACCATCGTGGGCTACCCCGCCGATGTCGAACAGGTCTACCTCGGTGAGGGTGGGATCATCGCCAAGGCGCGCCCGGGCTCGGTGCTGATCGATATGACCACCTCGAGCCCGGCTCTGGCCGCGAAGATCGCGCAGGCGGCTCTTGCACGCAATATCTCCGCGCTCGATGCACCGGTGTCCGGCGGCGATGTCGGCGCGAAAGCGGGCAAGCTCGCGATCATGCTGGGCGGCGACCAGCGGGCGTTCGAGCGGGTTCTGCCGGTGCTGGAGTTGATGGGCGGAAATATCGCGCTGATGGGTAAGGCGGGGGCTGGCCAGCACACCAAGATGGCCAACCAGATCGCCATCGCCTCGACCATGCTCGCCGTCGCGGAAAGCATCAGCTATGCGCGCGCCGCCGGTCTGGAGCCGATGCAGGTTCTCAAGGTCATCGGAACCGGGGCGGCGTCGAGCTTCTTGCTCAACGGGCTCGGACCGAAGATGGTCGATGAGGATTTCGCACCCGGCTTCTTCGTCCATCATTTCGTCAAGGACATGTCGATCGCGCTGAGCGAGGCCGAAAGACTGGGCCTCGATCTGCCGGGCCTGTCTCTGGCGCGCAGCCTCTATGGCAAGCTGGTGGATGACGGTTTCGGCGAAGAGGGCACGCAGGCGCTCTACCGCGCCTATAACGCGATCCATGCGGAGGCCGGGTGATGCGGTTCGAAGGCGATCACCTGATCCCGGCCGATCCCGAAACCGTCTGGCGTGGGCTCAACGATCCCGAGGTGCTGCGCCGCGCGATCCCGGGCTGCGAGGCGATGGAGCAGACGGGTGAGGCCGAATTCACCGCTACGGTCGTGGCGCGGGTGGGCCCGGTCTCGGCCAGCTTTCGCGGCAAGGTGGATCTGAGCGATCTGGTCCCGCCCGTCTCATACCGGATCGCCGGGCGCGGGCAGGGTGGCCCTGCGGGCTTCGCCAAGGGCGGCGCGGAAATCAAGCTCGCGCCCGAAGGCGAGGGCACGCGCTTGTCCTATGTCGCCGATGTCGAGGTTGGCGGCAAACTGGCCGCGGTCGGCGGGCGATTGATCCAGGGCGTCGCGCGCAAGAATGCCGAGGATTTCTTCAATGCCTTCTCGCGGGTCGTGACCGGCGAGGCGGAGGATATAAGTTCGGATAGCGCAGGCGCCGCCCCGACGGGTGCGGTGGCTACTGCGGCGGTGGGGCATATTCCGCTGATCGACCGCGTGGCTTGGCTTCTGGTCGGTCTTGGCCTCGGGTTTGGGATCTGCTGGCTCTTTGGTTGAAAGGACGCGCGATGAACATCACCCCGGCGATCAAGGCGATGGAAGACCAGTTGGTCGAATGGCGGCACGCGCTGCATCGTCGCCCAGAACTGGCCTTCGAAGAACACGAGACCGCTGCCTTCATCGCAGCTGAGTTGCGCAGGTTCGGGCTCGAGGTCCATGAGGGGCTCGCCGGGACCGGAGTGATCGGCGTTCTGCGTAATGGCGAAGGGCCGACGGTCGGTCTGCGCGCCGATATCGACGCGCTGCCGATCTCCGAACTGACCGGGGCGGACTATGCGTCCGAGATCCCCGGCAAGATGCATGCCTGTGGCCATGACGGTCACACCACGATGCTGCTCGGGGCGGCGCAGGCGATGGCGACCGATCCGCCGGGTCCAGGCACGGTGGTGTTCATCTTCCAGCCCGCCGAGGAAAACGAAGGCGGCGCGCGGGTGATGATCGAGGATGGGTTGCTCGACCAGTTCCCGCTCGACAGCACCTTTGCGCTGCATAACTGGCCGGGGCTGGAGGCAGGCAAGATCGCGATGCGCGCGGGCCCCGTCATGGCCGCGTTCGACACGTTCGAACTGAAGGTGATGGGCAAGGGGTCGCATGGCGCGATGCCGCATGAGGGGATCGACCCGATCACGCTGGCCGCGCAGTTGCAGATGGCGTGGCAGACGATTGTGAGCCGCGCGGTGGATCCGACCGATGCGACGGTGATTTCCGTGACGCAAATCCATGCGGGCCACACGCTCAATGTGATCCCCGACGAAGTGATCTTGCGCGGCACCGTGCGCACCCTGCGCCCCGCGACGCGTGACTTTGTGCAGGTCGAGATGACGCGCCGCGCCGAGATGATCGCCGAGGCATTTCACGCGACCGCAGAACTAACCTATCAGCGCCGCTACCCGGCCACGATCAACGACGCGGGGGCCGCCGAAACGGCTCGCCGCGCGGCCGAGACCATTGTGGGCAGCGATGCGGTGCAGGTCGATTACGCACCCAGCATGGCGAGCGAGGATTTCGCGTTCCTTCTGGAGAAGGTGCCCGGCGCCTATGGCTGGATCGGCAACGGATCGGCCGAAGGCGGGCGCAACCTTCACAGCCCGCATTACGATTTCAACGATGCGATCCTGCCGCTCGGCGTGCAGTTCTTCGTCGAGGTCGCGCATCGCGCGCTGGCCGGGTCGAACGATTGAGGGTCCAGCCGTGCCCCATCCCGCCGCGCAAGATCCCTGGTTCGAACTGGCAAGGTCTGACAAACCCGGAGCGATCGCGGTCATCTCCGGCATCGAAGGCCCGGCCTATCGCAATTTCGGCACCGCGATGGCGATCTTGCCGGACGGTCGGCGCTTCGGGGCGCTGAGCTCCGGCTGTATCGAAGAAGATGTGGTCGATCATGCGCTCGCTGCGCTGGCCGATGGGAAGGTGCGCAAGCTGCGCTATGGCGCGGGCTCGCCCTTTTTCGATCTGAAACTGCCCTGCGGAGGCGCACTCGAGGTCACGGTGATCCCCGCGCCGGACCGCGCCTTGTTGACCGAGTTGGCAGACCGGCGCACGCGGCGCGAGGAGACGGCCTTAGGGTTGAGCGCGTCGGGTGGCTTGCGTTTCACGCCCGAGGACGAGGCTCCCGCCGAGACGATTGATCTGCGTATCGCTTTCCTCCCGGAGCCTCGCTTCGTGATTTTTGGGGCTGGCGCCGAGGCGGTCTTCTTCGCCGATCTGGTGCGCGCCACCGGCGCGCCGCATCTTCTTTTGACGCCCGAAGACGACACGTTTGCCAATGCTGAAGGCGCTGGTTGCACGGTGCGAAAATTGGACCGAAGCGCGATCCCTCCAGATCTTGTCATCGACGCCCATACCGCCGTGATCCTTCTGTTTCACGATCACGATTGGGAACTGGATATACTTCAAGAAGCGCTCGCAACCCCCGCGTTCTATATCGGAGCGCAGGGAAGCATGCGCACGCAAAATCGCCGACAGAAAGGTTTGCAGGCCCGTGGTGTCGAGGCGGCGTCCCGCGCGCGGGTTCGCGGGCCGATCGGGGTGATCCAATCCGCGCGCGACCCAAGGCTGCTGGCCGTTTCTGTGCTGGCCGAAGTGTTTGCAGAAGTGCAGCGCGGCCTATGAAATTCGAGGGTGCCGGCCCGAACAAGTCCCTGCGAACCTTATCAAAGCCCAAATGCTCTGAGCGACAAAAGCTCGACCGATGCCTTGAGCGGCGCTTTTCTTTCGGCAGGCGTCACGGCAGAGGCCACCATCGATATCTTTGGTGGTCGAGCCTTCTGGGCTGCCCGGCTTTCGCCCGCAGTTAGGCCTTCCGACTTTTCAAGAAGCGCCGGACGTAGAAGCCGAGGCCTACCAGGATCGCAACCAGCACCACACCGTTGAGGGCGTGCATCGTGTTGCGCAGGGCCGGGCTTTTGTCCCACTCTTCGCCGAGCTTGAGGCCGACATAGGCAAGGACGAGGCACCAGGGCCACGAGCCCATGAAGGTGTAGATCTGGAACTTCCAAAACGGCATCCGTGCGATGCCGGCCGGGAGGGAGATGAAGGTTCTCACCAGCGGCAAGAGCCTCGAGATAAAGACCGCGGCGCTGCCGAAACGGGAGAACCAGCGATCGGCCCGGTCCAGATCCGAGGGGCTGAGCAAGATGTAGCGCCCCCAGCGTTCCACGGCCTTGCGACCGCCATAGGCACCGGCGAGATAGGCGATCGTCGAGCCGATATTGCAGCCGAGCGCACCAACGGTGGCGACAAGGAGCAGCGAGAACTGACCGGTGGACGCGAGATAGCCCGAGAAGGGCATGATCACTTCAGATGGGAGTGGGATGCAGGCGGATTCAATCGCCATCAAAGCAGCAATCCCGGCATAGCCCATGGAGCTGATTGCATGGGTTATGAAGCCCGCGATGGCTGCCATTAGTCCTGAAAACATGTCCTGTTCTTTCCACTGCTAAACGAGGTCGGATCGCCGAGCTGCGCGTTATCGAAGCGACTTTCCAAGGCGCTCGGCACGGAGCCTGTCCTGCGGCTAGGCGCGTTAGAGGAAGGTGTAGCGGCGACGAGGACGGGAAAGAAATCTCGCGAAAGCGTGTCCAAGCCCCGCCTATTCCGCTTCCGTTTTTCCGATCAGCTGCGAGGGCGGGCTTTTTCGCAGGGTGCGGCCGTGCCTTTCGAGCGGGTGATCGACCCGACAACGTCGATACGCGGCCGGGCGGCTTCGATATTTGCACCCCGCGTCGCGCCAAATCTCTCCGCACTTTTCGTCGCTTGTGGGCGATGGCTTGCGGCTGTCGAACGCTCGCATTCTTTTCAGGGTCGCCGGAATCATTGTGTCGAGAGCTTCGCCAAATTGCCTTCGCAAACCTTTTTGGCACGCATTCGCGGATTTCCTTCCAGCGTGGGGAATCTTCCTGATGTTCTGCATGCTTGCCGCCGCTGCGGCGTGATCAGGCAATGGCTGCTCGGGATTTTTGCGTTTTTGAGCATTTTGGCTTCATGTTTTCAAGCTAGAGAGCTTTTTGGGGATTTCTGCTTTTTCGATTTTCGCATGACCTTGCCCTCCCGAGGCGTGCGTTACCCTTGCGTAATCCAGGGGCGAGCCAGCCCAAACTGCCAGGGGTTTCTTCTGAGGCGCGCAGGTCACGACAGGAGCGGCGAGGCGCAGGACGAAACGTGTTCGATTAATTTGAGATGTTTCACACGCCAAAGCGCAAGCACGCGAAGAACGGGAGGCCGTTGCCGGTCGAGTTCGAATGATTGCGGAAACCGAGACAGGAAAGCGTCCCAAAAACGGGGGGCTGTTATATGCATGCACAAAAAAATTGTTGATACCCCCATCGTCCAAACGGCGAGATTGCAGCGCCATTCGTTCGGAATTGCGCTCAATCAATGTGGCGATACGCCATCGCTGTGATGCTGAAGAGCGAACACCGAGGGGGTATGTCATGGTCAAGAAAATTCTCATCGCAACCGACGGTTCGGACGCGTCAAATCGCGCGGTGGAGCTCGGAGCAGATATTGCCGCACGCTTCAGGGTGCCGGCCGTGCTGCTCCATGTTCTTTTGCGCGATCATCTCTCGGAAGGGCTGCGGCACATGGCCGAGGTGGAATACGAACCCGCGGAGGGTGGTCGGAACCTTGTCGAAGCGGTTTCGGCGCTGCCCCATGCCCGTTTCCCCCTCGCGGATCTCATGCCGAGGAGCGCCCAGACCGAGGACGAGTTGCTGCGCGCCGTGGCAAAGCGCATCCTCGACATCGCCGAACGCACGCTGCATGATCATGGCGCGGAGCGCGTGGAATGTCTGACCGCGGATGGCGATGCAGCCCGCCGGATCGTCGAAGCTGCCGAGGACACCGACGCAGACATGATCGTGATGGGCGCGCGGGGGCTATCGGACCTCAAGGCGCTGATCGTTGGAAGCGTTTCTCAAAAAGTCCAGCATCTCTCTCCAGTGACGGTCGTAAGCGTCCGCTGATCTCGAGATATGGCCTGAGCGGAGGAGCCGGCCGTGCTGGGTAGCCCATGGTTATCGTTCGTCGAGGTCCCAAAAGTTCAGAGACACTTCTGATTGGGTGCCGATCTGAGCTTCCAAGTCAGAAGACGATATGCATCGACGCTCTTACTTGTCGGTTATCTGCGGAGGCGAGGTCCGAGTTGAACTGATAACCGACCGGCAAGAACGGCTGCTCTGAGGCCTCGACGCGCGTCAGTATTCCGCAAAGGGGGCGGGACTGGCCCTGATAGATCCGCTATGACATTGAAGCGTTCCGCCGATACCGTGTGTTCAACCATCCCTATTGACGAACCCGGTCCACTTACAGGGTTCTCTGCGATTCAGGGTCATAGGTCCAGGCAACAAACCGGCTTGTCTTCTGCCCCTGTCCCATTTCGACGACCTTGAATTCGGCAACCTTCGCATTCCTCAGCAGTCTGGAGAGTGGCCGCAGGTTGTCTTTCTTGGAGACCAGGGAGGTAAACCATAGACATTGATCGGCGAAATCGATGCTCTGCTCGATCATTCTGGCGATGAAGCCGATCTCGCCACCGGGGCACCAAAGTTCTGCGTTCTGGCCACCGAAATTGAGTTTTTTCGAGTGCGCTTTGCCAAGGTTCCGCCACTTCCGCCGGGTGCCCTTGTCTGCCTGTTCAAGGGACGCGTGAAACGGCGGATTGCACAGGGTGACGTGGAAGATGTCATCGGGCTCTATGACCCCTTTGAAGATATCTTCCGGATTGTTCTGGCGCCTGAGCCTTATGTTCAGGCCGTTTCGCTTGCAGATCTGGCGCGCCGATTTGATTGAGACAGGATCGATGTCGACCCCGGTGAAATCCCAGCCATATTCATGCTGACCAATCAGCGGATATACGAGGCTGGCACCTGTCCCTATGTCCAGAGCCTTGATGTCAGGCCCGTGCGGGATCTTTCGGCCATTACTCTCAGCAAGAAGATCCGCCAGGTAATGGATGTAATCGACCCGCCCGGGGATCGGGGGGCAGAGGTAAGTGGCGGGGATCTCCCAGAACTCAATATCGTAATGCGTTAGCAAAAGCGCCTGGTTGAGCATGCGGACCGCGTCCACGTCCGAAAAATCGATCGTCATCCGGCCGCGGGATTTCTTGTCGTGAAGGCCTCCAGTCCGGGTGACTGCGCGATCAGCCGTTCGAAGTCATACCCCTCCCGGTGTTGATTGCGTGGGTGCAACATCGGTTTGATGGCCATCGAAAAACCTTCATGCATATTGGTGGGGAAAACGCGTCCAACTGGATGCGATCATAGGTTTTCATGGCGGCGTGAGGAACGCCCGAACGGCCATACCAGAACTTCGCAAAGACACCAACCGCTGCGGCGGCGCTCCTCGGGGCCTGCTACAGGGCATCAACCGCCCCGAAAGACGTCGTCCTTGGTAAAGTTCGGGTCGCAAACTGGACTGACAGTTAGCCAAGATCTTTTAAAAATTCTTTGCCGAGGGAGACGGACGCCGAATTTCCCTTTCGGTCCCCGAGAAGGAAAGTGACGACACGGTGAAGAAGCTGGGCCTCGACGCCACCGATATCCGTATCCTGAGTGCCGTTCAGCGCCATGGGCAGTTGAGCAAGACGCGCCTGTCCGAAATCGTGAATATCTCGGCGACGCCTTGCTGGGCACGGCTCGATCGGCTGAAGGCGGCGGGGTATATCAGGGGCTATCACGCCGATATCGCGCTTGAGCGGGTCGTCGACTTTACGCAAGTGGTCGTCACGGTCTCCCTGACCCATCATCGCAAGGCCGATTTCGAAAGGTTCGAAGCGTGGTTGTATCGCCACGACGAGATTACCGAATGCATCGCGACGGGCGGCGGAATGGACTACGTGATGAAAGCTGTTTGCAGGAGCCTCACGGCATTCCAGGTGCTGA
Organism: Thioclava sp. IC9; assembly: GCF_002213225.1. Classification (NCBI taxonomy): domain Bacteria; kingdom Pseudomonadati; phylum Pseudomonadota; class Alphaproteobacteria; order Rhodobacterales; family Paracoccaceae; genus Thioclava; species Thioclava sp. IC9. The sequence continues at coordinate 595,594 of NZ_NBNX01000002.1, read as the reverse complement.
TGCAGGACATGATGGATTCCGAACTCGGCGTCGATCGTTACATGACCTACATCGCCACTCGCGTGGTCAAAGCCTCCCACCCGAACATCGCAAAAATGGCGGGGCCGGTTCCGGCCGACCGAACGGCCTGAAGCGGGCTGCGATTTCAGTCCGAACGGTCCTGAAAACGCCCGTCATTTGGACCGCTGCGCGCCGATTTCGTCGCTTAAATCCGAGTCATCTACCACCGCGTCCCGGATCGACAGATCGGGCTTCAGCAAAGGCGCAAAACGATGAAGGCAGACGAGTTCGGCTTCGGCACCCAGATCCGCAAATCCCCCTATTTCGACGCCACCGTCCGCTGGGGCGCGAAGGGGTTTTCCGTCTACAATCATATGTATATCCCGCGCGACTTCGGCGACCCCGAGCAGAACTTCTGGAACCTAGTCAACGATGCCATCCTGTGCGACGTGGCCGTCGAGCGGCAGGTCGAGATCACGGGTCCCGATGCGGCGCGCTTCGTTCAGATGCTCACGCCGCGCGACCTGTCCAAGATGGCTGTCGGACAGTGCAAATACATCCTCATTACCAATGCACAGGGCGGTATCCTTAACGACCCGATCTTGCTGCGGCTGGCCGAAAACCACTTCTGGATCTCGCTTGCCGATAGCGACATCCTGCTCTGGGCGCAGGGCGTCGCCGTGCATTCCGGCCTCGACGTGCGGATCTGCGAACCCGACGTGTCGCCGCTGCAGCTTCAGGGACCGAAGTCCGGCCAGATCATGCAGGCGCTCTTCGGCGACGAAATCCTCAGCCTCAAATACTACTGGCTGCGTGAGCTGGAACTCGATGGAATCCCGTTGGTGGTCTCCCGGACCGGATGGTCTAGCGAGCTGGGCTATGAGCTTTATCTCCGCGACGGTTCCAAGGGGGATGCTCTGTGGGAACGGATCATGGCGACGGGCGTGAAGTTCGGGCTGAAGCCGGGCCACACCTCGTCCATTCGGCGCATCGAGGGAGGCATGCTCTCCTACCATGCTGATGCTGACATCAACACCAATCCTTACGAGCTCGGTCTCGACCGACTTGTGAATCTCGATATGGAGGCCGAATTCATCGGCAAGGCAGCGTTGCGAACCATCCGCGACGAGGGTGTGACGCGGATGCAAGTGGGCCTTGTCATCGACGCGGAGCCTCTGGCGGGGCCGAACACGACTTTCTGGCAGATCAACCAGAATGGCGAGGAGATCGGCAAGGTGACGTCCGCCATCTACTCGCCCCGGTTGGAACGCAATATCGCGCTGGCGATGGTCGGTGTGAGCCACGCGCAAATCGGCATGAAAGTCGAAGTGGTTCTGCCATCCGGTCCGACCCTCGCCACCGTGGTTGAGCGACCCTTCTTCGACCCGAAAAAAGCGCTCGCGGCAGCCTGACCCCGAAGCCCTCGCCAAAAGCCCCTTCCAACCTACGGGATTGGTGGGGGAGTTTCATAAATGTGCGCCGGGCCATCAGGCCCAGGTCGTGGGATCAAGACGAAAGTATGTCGTCAGCTGGTCGTAGAGCGCGGGTTCGGCGTGTTTGAGCTCCACCGGTCGCTCGAAGAATACCTCGACCAGAACGGCGAAAAACTCTTCCGGTCCCTCGGCGCCATAAGTGTCGATCACGGTCCGGCGCCCATGGCTCACTTGCTGAACATGGTGCTTGTATGCCTCTGCGAATACCGTCACCCAGCCAGAAAAGCTTTGGTCTTTTTCGAGCGCCGGAATTCCATCAGTGCGTCCCGAAAGATCGTCGAGCTGGTGGGCAAATTCATGAAACACGACGTTATGGCCATCGTGATCGTTGAAGGCCCCCCTCTGGGCGTGCGTCCAAGACAGAACGACCGGACCGCGCGCCCAGCTCTCCCCGGTTCGGATCGTCTCGCGTTCCGTCAAAACATAACCGTTGCGCTGAGCCTGCCGGGACTTGAAGGCTCCGGGATAGATCAGAATAGTGCGAAGGTGGTCATACCAGCTCGGTGAATTGACGATGAGCAGACAGGCCTGGGCGGCGATGGAAAGCCGCATTTCATCGGTCACGTCCAAGCCATCGCAGCCGATGAAGTCGACTTGGTCCAACAACAGACTGATCTTGCCTTCGAGCCGATCTTGCAGGTCGGGCGGTAGTTTCCGGATCAAAGGGACCTGCTGCTGAACGATGACACGCTGAGGCTCCGGAAGCGCGGTATTCAGTAGATGGGAGCGCTTCTGTCGCTTGAACCAGAAGATACATCCAATGCAGCCTGTGGCAAGGATCACGAGGATAAGCAAAGCTGTCATATGAATGGCCCAGTGTATCGTAGATGCTCTCTTTGCTAATCTTGAGGCAAACAGGCCGTGATGTGCAGCACCAAGTTCAACGACGATTTCGAGCGAGATGCGGTCGTGCAGAACACGGAAAAGGGGTTGCTGTGAACAGGCGTGCAATTTTGACCCCGTAGCGGGGTAATCGGCATCCAAAAATGACCCCCCTTTACACTGATGTGGATGATGCTCCCGAGGTCATCGGGGAGCACAGTGTGGGATGTTGGTTGTGGAGACGATTGCGAAGATCCGGCGGGCGTATTTTCAGGACAAGAAGTCGATCAAGCAGATTTGCCGAGAGCTGCGGGTCTCTCGGAATACGGTGCGCAAGGTAATCCGGTCAGGGGCAACCGAACTGACCTACGAGCGCACGATCCAGCCGCTACCGAAGATCGGCCCCTGGACGGATAAGCTCAATGACACGCTGGCGGCTAACGCTCGAAAGCCGAAGCGTGAACGGCTCACCCTCATCCGGATCTTCGAGGAACTACGCGCCCGCGGCTACGACGGCGGCTATGATGCCGTCCGACGCTACGCCGCTTCCTGGAACAGGGAGGAACGGGAGTCGTCGGCTGCCGCGTATGTCCCGCTGACCTTCGCCCCGGGCGAGGCCTACCAGTTTGACTGGAGCCATGAGATTGTGGTGATCGACGGGGTGACGACCACGGTGAAGGTTGCCCACGTTCGCCTGTGTCACAGCCGGATGCTATTCGTCCGAGCCTATCCTCGCGAGACGCAGGAGATGGTCTTCGACGCCCACGACAAGGCCTTCGCCTTCTTCGGCGGGACCTGCACGCGCGGGATCTACGACAGCGGGAATTGTCCGCCATTGGTCCGAGGACAATGGACGCGAAGACGGCGGTGGACACGATCTTCGTCGGCCGCGATCGCGCCTACAATCGACGCTTTCAACAGATGTGCGGGCATTACCTGGTCGATCCAGTTGCCTGCACCCCGGCCTCGGGCTGGGAGAAAGGACAGGTCGAGAACCAGGTCGGGGTCGTGCGGCGGCGGTTCTTCGTCCCACGGCCCAAGTTCAAAAGCTACGCCGAGCTCAATGACGCGCCTTGTTGCGCCATTGGTCCGAGCGACAATGGGGCGTGCTTGAAGATCGCTGCGTGGCCTGGGCAAAGGCCAATCTCCATCAGGAGCTCAGGGACCAGACGAACTGGGACGTATTCCAAGCCGAGCGCGAGAGCCTCGTGCCCTATGTCGGCCCGTTCGACGGCTTTCACGCCGTGCCTGCCGCTCGACCATTGTTCTCGAACCAATGGCGAACAAGGTCTCGCTGTCCAAGACCTGCCTCGTGCGGTTCGACAATAATCGATACTCAGTCGATGCACGCGCCGTCGGACGACCGGTCGAGATCCGCGCCTACGCCGAGCGCATCGAGTTCTGGCAAGACGGCAAGGTCGTTGGCCAGCACGAGCGCGCCTTCGGGCGCAGCAAGGACGTCTACAACCCTCTGCACTACATCCCTGTTCTTGCGCGCAAACCGGGCGCCTTGCGCAACGGCGCGCCCTTCAAGGACTGGGAGCTGCCGCCCGCGATAAAGCGTGTTCAGCGCAAGCTCGGGAAGGTGCCGAACGGTGATCGCCAGATGGTCCAGATCCTGCGCATGATCCCTACCGATGGGTTGGATGCGGTGGAAGCTGCCTGTTCGGACGCGCTGATGGAAGGGGCTCCAGCAGCGGCCGTCGTGCTGAACATCCTGGCCCGGCATCGTGAACCACCACCGCCACTGACAATCACCACACCGGATGCGCTGCGTCTGACCTGCGAACCAGTGGCCGACTGCAAACGCTATGACAGTCTGAGGAGACCAAACCATGGAAAGGTCACAGGTTCTGGACGCGATGGGCCAGCTGAAGCTCTATGGAATGAAGGCCGCTTACGATGAGATCATCACCACGGCCGTGAAGCGGCAGCACGAGACACAGCAGATCGTCGGTGATCTGTTGAACGCCGAAATCAGCGAGGTGAGGCGTGAGCCGCCACTGGTTCGGGGCCACGCCGAACGGCACGCTCGATCAAGTATCAGCTGACCATCGCCCGACTGCCTTTGGCAAAGGAAATCGACGAGTTCACCTTTGAGGACACGCCGGTGAACGAGACGCTGGTGCGCGACCTCGCAACAGGTGACTTCCTCGATCAACAGCGCAACGTCGTGCTGATCGGCGGCACTGGGACCGGAAAATCGCATCTCGCCGTCAGTATTGCACGAGCCTGCATAAGACGTGGCAAGCGCGGCCGGTTCTTCAATGTTGTGGACTTGGTGAACAAGCTCGATGCCGAGGCCCGCGCCGATCGCCAAGGACGCACTGCCGATCTGCTCTGCCGCCTCGACTTCCTGATCCTCGACGAGTTGGGCTACCTACCATTCGCTCAGACCGGCGGGCAGCTCCTCTTCCATCTCATCAGTCGCCTCTACGAGCGCACCTCGATTATCGTGACGACCAACCTCGACTTCGGAGAGTGGCCCTCGGTCTTCGGCGATGCGAAGATGACGACCGCGCTCCTCGACCGACTTACCCACCATTGCGATATCGTCGAAACCGGCAATGAGTACTGGCGCTTCAAGACCCGCGAATGACCGAAGACCCGCTGGCCCGATACGGCTACGCGGTGTGATAGCTACACCGCATCGGGCCAGCTCTCGTCGTGCCAAAGGGGGTCAATTTTGGGCGCCGATTGGGGCCAAGATTGCGTGCCGATTGACAGACGCACTCCCACCCAATGATCGATGCCTTCAAGGCCGAGGCCCAGCTGCTGCGCATTCCGGGCAAGAGCGATCCTACCAAGGCCTTCCGATCGGTCTCAGCCGTTGGTTCTCCTTCGAGCTCTTCCTCGAAGACGGCCGCGTTGGCCTCGACAATAACGCCGCCGAGCGCGCCATGCGCCCGATCGGCATCGAACGGAAAAACTGGCTCTTCGCCGGCTCCGATAGCGGTGGCGAGACGCTGGCCAGAGCGATGACCCTCATCGAAACCGCCAAGATGAACGGGCTGGATCCGTAGGTGCTCTGCCCCCTGAGAACTGGACCGTTTGAAGCTGGAGTTTTCGGCTAATTTTCCCTGGCTGGGAGAGGAGCGGAATCGCATGAAGGCATCGAAGTTCACGGAGGCGCAGAAGGCGTTCATCCTGAAGCAGGGCGAGGAAGGCACGCCGGTCGCAGAGATCTGCCGCAAGGCCGGGATCAGCCAGGCGACCTACTTCAACTGGAAGAAGCGATACGGTGGGTTGCTGCCGGACGAGATGCGGCGGCTGAAGCTGCTTGAGGACGAGAATGCCCGGCTGAAGAAGATCGTGGCCGACCTGACGCTCGACCGCGAGATGTTGCAGGACGTCATCCGCCGAAAGCTCTGAGGCCTGTCCGGAAGCGACAGCTGGTTGACGGGATGTTGGTCGATTGGGGCGTGTCGATCCGCCGGGCCTGCCGGGCTCTGCGGTTCGACACCTCGACCTACCATTACAAATCCCGCCGCACCGGACAGGCCGGTCTCGAACGACGGATCAAGGAGATTTGCGAGACCCGTATTCGCTACGGCTATCGACGGGTGCATGTGCTGCTGCGCCGGGAGGGTTGGCAGGTGAACATCAAGAAGACCCGCAGGATTTACAACGAGTTGGGGCTTCAGCTCCGCAACAAGCGCCCCAAGCGGCGGGTGAAGGCAAAGCTGCGCGAGGACCGTCAGGAAGCCGTCGGCCCGAACGATGTCTGGGCGATGGATTTCGTCCACGACCAACTCGCCATGGGCAAGAAGCTCCGCATCCTGACCATTGTCGACATCCATTCGAGGTTTAGTCCGGCGACCGATCCCCGCTTCGCCTACCGCGGCGAGGACGTCGTCCAGACCCTGGAACGCGTCTGTGCCCGCACCGGCTATCCCAGGACGATCCGGGTCGACAACGGCAGCGAGTTCATCTCCCGCGACCTCGATCTCTGGGCCTATGCCAACGACGTCATTCTGGACTTCTCGCGGCCTGGCAAACCCACCGACAACGGGTTCATCGAGGCATTCAACAGCAAGCTCAGGGCGGAGTGTCTGATCGCCCACTGGTTCATGAGCCTTGCCGACGCCCGCGAAAAGCTGGAGGATTGGCGTCGACACTACAACGAGGACCGACCTCACAGCGCAATCGGATACAACGTCCCGATCGCCATGCATTTTCCCGATGGCGCAGCCAGCCCGCCATCGTGATCAGAGCCGGGAAATTCCAGCTTCCGGTGATCCAACCTTGGGGAGCGGAGCAAAAGCCGGGAAACTCTGCCTAAGGGCGGTAGAGCCCTGGGGTGCGGATCAAACACCAACCGGGCTCCGGTTGTGGCAGGATGAAAGACCCGTGGCAGGTCAGATATCATCGGCGCAATCTCTTGCCTGACCGGGATGGCGATCATCTTGGTCGCCCCTATGCTCCAGAAGTAACCTGCGGTCTCAATCGGGCGGTTACTCTGAGAAACGTAACCTGAGCAGCCATTGCGAAACGCACTCCCACCTTGAGGCCGCGCCGGCGCAGGCAACATGCCGCTCAGACACCGCTTAACGAGCTCTGGCCGGAAATTTCTTTTTTTGTGTGTGAAGACTGCGCAAACTTGCACGACGAAGACGTATATCCCCTATGCGCCACCGAGGATTAGGTGAGCTCCGCACCTTGTATCAAGCCAGTTCGAGATCATTCGATTGTTGGCTGAAAGAAAATCGCTCGTTGAAGGGGGCAGTGTAAAAATACTAACCTCAATCGGCTCGCTTGATCCCACGCATCCATTTCTTAAAGCGTCGGAAGAGAGAATCCTGCCCAGATGTGTTAGACTGCCCATCCCCGATGTGGCGGCACGCTTCTGGAATAAGAAAGGCTACATAGCGGCCCTCAGCACGTAAGAAACGTGATATGTGCCGTTCTTTCTTAAATTGCGAAAATCCACCAAGCTCCTCCCAAAGACTTTTTTTTGCCAAGTGTGGATTGAAGCTGAATCCATACCACTGCTCATGCACCGCCTCCATTCGTTCAATCGATATGTCGCCTCGCAACTCCCTCGTCACCAGTGCACGGTCGGCATCCGAAAGTGGAATGTCCTTTGTCGCTCGAAAGCAGACGCCGGAAATAAGCGGATCTAAGTGAAGAAGCGATAGCGCGTCTTGCAGAAAATCCGTGCGAGAGAAAAGCCAATCATCCTCACCATGAAAAATGTACGGAGTCTTGACTTCAGAATACATCAAGTCCACTGCGCCATGATGGCCGAGATGGCGCCCCGGCTCGATCAAGCGACCATGCGGGCACATTTCTCGAAACACCGCATTGGTTTCTTCATCTCCGAAATCATTCACCGCCAAAACTGGAAGCCGCGGAAGGCGTGCCATACTTTCCAGTGTCCGTTGCAGCAGGTCGGGCCGCCTTCCGATGGTGAGGCAGAGTGTGATTTTTTCATCCAACATGACAAACCATTATTTTCAAGGGATAATTGTAGTACAGCTGTGCTGCGGCGGGGCACACTGCGGCTCCGATTCTGTTTTACTTCATGATACTATGTAAGAAGCAAGAAAACCGATAGTTTGCCGCAAAATTTTTCCAGAATCTATCGTACACTGCACGAGCCTCATCAACCGTAGGACGTTGCCCCAAACCAATATAATCTCGACCTAAAACGACTTCGTCCCCGAGAGGCTCGGACATTACTGCCTTCCCAGCCAAGCAAGCAGACAGAAGGCGCGGCGCCTCACTATATCGGCCATCCACATAATGTAGATTCAAAATCCCAGCCGCCTGTGCAATAATCCTCTGTAAATCTTCGCCGAAAGTTCCATGAGGTACGATCTTCACGGGGACACCTAATCGATCAGATAACAACGCTCGACGTCGATAATTTATTTCTCCAAAGAATAAGAACGCATCATTGTCACCGGGTCTAAAATCTGGTTTTGAGCAAGGAAAAATATAAGGGCCGAAATCGACACGGCGCCGAAGAAAGGAAGGAAGGAAATCATAATGTGGCTTGTTGGCAGGGCTCAGGTCCAAAATACGATGATTTACCAATGTAGCTTTCAGTGTTCGCCAGCGCTTCATTCGGCGCCACATTTTTTTGCCGTTAGCATCAAAATACTGTTCGGTTTGGATAGCCAAACGCTTACCGGACCGGAAAATGTGGGTGCCAAATTTTCGATGCAGCCCCACATAAACTGTAACCTTACTCTTTGGGACGTTCTCAATTTTCAACCCTGCGACTAAGTCTCGCGCGAATTGGTCGAGAACGGGATGGCTGGAAAGAACGGTCAGAGATCCAAGGCGAAGCTCGTTTAACTTTCTCATCAAAAACTAACCCAATGTATTCTTCATGGATTCCACCTTAAAGAATGCGACTTGGATGGTACGGCATCCATATCTGGCTGTGGCTCGGCATTCTCGATGAATCAGTGGTTCGAGAGTGTAGAGACCTTTCTAATACATTTACACCCCTTGATCCACTGATCTTTACCTAATCGGAAGTACTGCCTTTCCACCAACTGCTGCTATCGTTGCGGGCAGACGTAGAGAGAGGAGCATCTGATGGACATCAAGGTTTTGGGCATTGATCTGGGCAAGACTGTCAATCGGCACGCAATCTTGGGTGTGACGAGTATTTGGTGCAGCTGGTTCTTTGCTGCGCTACATTCGGGCAATCTTCGCGGGAGGTTGCCTATGGCATGTGGAATGGATCGACGGGCGTTCCTGCCAGGAGGTTTGAAGGTGGAACGGATGAGCTGGTTGACGATAGGGCGCTGATCCATGTGCGCCCGAAGGGCGGAGCTGCCGCTTGCCCAAGATGCGGAGAGATTTCTCGACGCCTTTGTAGTCACTACCAGCGTCGTCTTGCAGACCTGCCGGCAGACGGGCGGCAAGTCAGACTTGTTCTGTCTGCTCGGCACTTTCGGTGCCGCTCCGCCACGTGCCAGACAAGAATCTTCGCGGAGCGCCCCCCCCCCCCCCCTGGTTGCCTCGGCTCGAGGATGATTGGGCCGCCAGGTGTAGCAATGCCACAGAGCTCTGGCGCCGGCTTCGCGCCTCGGGCTACGGCGGCAGCCCTCGGTCGTCCGCGAATGGGCGACGCGACAGCGACGTGCAGAGAGCGCGATGTTGGCCGGCAACGGGAAATGCCCGCCCGCGCGCAGAAACGCGCAACTCATGACCTCGGCACGCAGTCACCGATCCAGGGCGGACGCCGTGCTCGTTGCTCAAGTCGAAGCCGCGCTGCCAGCCTTAGCGGCCACCCATCTCCTCGCAAATCGGTCCGTCACCATGGTGCGGAACGACACGGCGGGCGACCTGACGGAGTGCCTCGTTGAAGCAGCGACCAGCGAGATCGCCTCATTCCCCCGCGGCCTGGTCGCTGCATCATGAAGCAGGAGATGCACCAAATTTGTTTCAGAGCCAAAATTGCATGCCTGTTCACATTTAGATATAAGCTGGAGTATGTGGACAAGTGGACATAGTGGTGTCCTGCATGCTCCGCGCAGTACAATTGCGCACTTCACCGTGCTTCACCATTACAAAGACCATCGCATGTCGCTCGAAAGGTACTATTCTTTGAGAAGTTGTCTTTTGATATCACGAAAATTTTTAGGCACAAATGCCGAGGCAAAGTAAATGCGAAAACTGGCAGCCACGCTTGAACTCCGTCTTTTTGAGAAGGTTGTCGCTGATATTGAAGCTAACTTTAGTTCAATTTTTCAAAAGTATGACATAGCGTTCGAGGAGCGCCCATAATATGGTAACAATTCGTGGCCTGGGAGTGTATCATGCATAAGCTGTCGATCCGTTGCGTGGCGAGAAGTGAAGATGCGATCACACTTTTTGCCGAAAGAAATGGAGATTTCGCTGATTTTATAATTGGCTGCAGCTCCTACTTTGACGCAATCAACGCAGAAATTGCCAACCCAAAATACGAATATTGTCTTCTGCTTCACGATGACGTTGTCTTGCCTATCAATTTCTCGTCAACCATCCAAGATTTAATTACGAGACTTAACGAGGAATGGCCGAATTGGGCTGTCGCAGGAAATGCTGGCGTAGCAGCCTTTAAGTTCGGGTCGGATGTCGAAAATATAGTTCGTTTTTTGGAGGATCCGCACGGAGGCCCGAATGTGCGGGGGGGTGACGTTCCTTGCGTCACGATCGATGGCAACATGATGCTTCTAAACACCAAGGCAATGCGAGAAAAAAGAATTGAAGTCCCCAAGTGGAAGGGGTTCCAACTCTATGATATTGTTTTGTGCCTTGAAGTATTAAGAGGTGGCCGCGCGGTGATAGCCGTGCCTGAACTGACATGCTTTCATCTAAGTGGCGGGGACCAAAAGAGCTTCGATCAAGCTGTAGAGTCACAGACTTTCAAAGATTACCTCACCAAAACAATCAAGGTCGATTACTTTGTTTCTCTTAACGGTATAATCCGGCGGCAGCTTTGTGATTGGAGGAGCCATTCGGGATCTCTTGACCCTGTGCGTGCTGCTCTTTTTAATGCAGCCATTGGTAGAGAAAAGCAAATGCTGAATATTGTCATCAGTGCACCACCGCCTTCAATGTCTTTTAAGCGGCGTGCGCTTTTGGCTGGAGTATATTTTGTTTTGAGGGACCCCACTAGATATGGCATGCATGCTTCTAGATTGAGTGCGCTAATGAAGTCCGACGGAATCCGAGGGGTGAAAAAGTACTTGCGCAGCAACGGGAATACCAAACTCACATTTCCCAAGTAGTCTGCTGATTTCACTATCCTAGTCTTAATATTTTTTATATGAATGGTGGCGGCGAGGGACGCGTTTCATGGATCGCCCAGAGGGGGCGGGCTTGCAGCGGGCACATTGGGTCGATTACGACCCTCACATGTGGCTGGAATATCGCAGCACGCAGTTCAATTCGGATGACGGGTTGCTGGTGATGGGCGAGCTTGATGACGCGCTCGGGCTGTCCTATCTGGCGATAACAACACTCCGCGCCACCGTTATGCGCATGACCGCGATCTACGAAGAAGCGAAACGAAAGCGGCAGGACAGATTTGACCGCTGCACTGAAAAACACCGCCCCTGGGCCACGACACAGCGGCTTCCCGGACCGATCCGCCCTGTTCCAGCAGCTTGCGCGACTGCGGACGCCGCTCAGGGCGAAAAACGCTTGTCCAGCGGGGTAAATCAGGCGGTCTTGACGTCAGATAGCCGGCCACTTAGGGAATGTCGGATGAAAGATCAATAGAGTATAGATATTTATGCTACCGCCGATGTCTGAACTTTCGGAGATATTTGATGTTGAAGTCAGACCCCCATTGTATCTTCGTGGGCAAGGCCAGTTTCCCGATCAATTCGGCAGCAGAAAACTGACATTGGGTGGCGACGGTGGGAACGTGGACAAGTTCTGGCATCGCGGGGCAGCCCGTCGGTTTATACGCAGTAAGTTCAATCTGTTTCGAAGCGCTGTTCGGAGTCGTTTCAGATCAAGAAAGACACCGGTTTGACGCGGGCGACCATTCTTTTCGTCTGCTTCAATCAAGAGCGATTCGTACGTGCTGCCGTTCGTGACGCACTTGCGCAAGACTATGAAGATCTTGAGATTTACCTGTCCGACGATTGCTCGACGGACAATTCTTTCTTGATTATCCAAGAAGAAGCCAAGCGATACGAAGGTCCTCATAAGGTCATCGTCAATCGGACGCCAGAGAACCTTGGGTTGAACAAACACATTGGCGTCCTTCTCGACATGTCTCAAGATGACATAATCATTCCATTTGCCGGGGACGACCGGTTTCGGCCGGACAGGGCGAGGAAGTTGGTAGAACGTCTTATCGATGATGACGCCCTTCTTGTGCATTCCTATGCCGATTGCATTGGTCTGGATAATGAAGAGATTCCGCCCATCCACTCGGACGCGACGCTTTATGTTACTGATGACTTACGAAAAATCGCCCGGTCGCAGGGGCTTTTCATCGGCGCCACCGCAGCATGGCGGCGTGATCTCTTTACAAAATATGGTCCCTTGCCCGAAGAGGTGGCGTACGAAGATCTGATTCTAGGGTTCAGGGCCGCACTTGAAGGGCGGATATCTCTCGTGGAAGAACCGCTGGTGCGATACCGGGTGGGGACGGGTGCGTCGTTTCAGGCCCGATCCTTGGGTGCGCTCGATTATCGCGCCCGTCGCCTGAAAAACCTGATGGTCTGGCGAAATGTGCTTTTGGCGCGGCGGGCGGATGCAACGACCTATGGGCTTTCTCGCGACCATCCCGTGATGCAGGACATTCAGGACGAACTTTTTGATGTCGAAACGCGCCTGTTTTTCTGTGGGGTTAGTGACGCGGGTGCTGCCTTTCGCAAAGCTCTGGTAAAGCCTAGGCGTTTCCTTCGCACGGCCGCGTCAGAACTCAACCGGCATTTCCGCAAGCGGGTCTGACGATAGCGCGGAGAAGACCTTCCGACCTGCCCTGCCGCTTTGGTCTGACCGGTTTTCTTCCACGTCTTTTCGTTTCTGCCCGGATCCTGCCGGGCCAATGCATATGGAGAAGAGATGGCGACCTGGATTGTGCGGAAATACCGCAAGAAAAAAGACAAGCTGCTAGTGCGGCTGCGCGAGGGGCGCCAGCGCCGGATCGATGTGCCGCTGGTTTCTTATGCCGAGGCCTGCGTCGCGGCACGGCAAATCCTTGGAACAGGGCAAAGCTCGGTCGTTAGCCCAAAGACCGTGACGCAACCATCCCTGAACAGGTGGGCGACTATCCCGCGATCAACGCATGGCAGATGCAACGCGCCGTGACCCATCCTCTGGCCAGCGCGGTCCTAGTGAAGAACCGGTTGGCCGTGCCAGAGTATTACATGAGCCGGAGCGACAGGGTCATTTCGGACGGCGCGTTTCTCAGACACCACGCGCACGGAAAAGGCGCGATCTAGTATCGGAACAAACTAGAGCATATCAAGCGGGGCATCCGCCTGTTGGGAAACGGGTCCATGAACTGGTATCACTGGCTGATCGAAATTCTTCCGGCGGCCTATCTTGCGCGGGATTTGCCAAGTGACTATGCGGATTACCCCCTTCTGGTTCCCGCAGGCCACGCCGACATCCCGGTTTTCGGCAAAAGCCTCGCCCTTTTGGCCGAGGGACGCAAGGTTCTGGCGGTGCCACACAAGGCGGTGGCCCTGGACGATCTCTTGGTGATGGACGAGATCGTCCAGGGCCCGATGAACCTGGTCGAAGGCCGGTGGCCCGTGCTTGAGGACTATGCCCAGAACGTTGCGTTGTTGCTGGCCTAACGGGATGCCCTTGTGTCGCGTGTCCCGGATGGTCCCAGCGGCCTGCCCAGGCGCATCCTGCTGGCGCGCAGCAACAACCGCCGCACCTACAATCAGGACGAAGTTGCGCAGATAGCCGCGCGCTACGGGTTCGAAGCGGTCTATCCCGAGACGATGGATTTTGCGACGCAGGTGGCGCTGTTCCGCGGCGCTGAGGCGATCATCGGACCGTCGGGCGCGGCCTTTGCCAACATGCTGTTCTGTGCCGAAAGTGCGCGGGCCTTGACGTGGCTGGACCAAGAATGCGCGGGGTTTTGCGCCTACAGTAGCCTTGCCCATGCCGTTGGCGTCGATCTGTCCTATCTGTATGTCACGTCGAACTAACCGCTTCGGTCGACCTTTGACGCCTACGGCGCTTCCTATCGAGTTGACCTTCAGGCATTCGAAGCCGCGGTGCGACAGTTGTGTCGATGTGTCTGATTGTCAATCGGCACGCAATCTTGATCCCCAATCGACGCCCATTTGAGGTTCAGTCCGGCGACCGATCCCCGCTTCGCCTACCGCGGAGAGGACGTCGTCCAGACCCTGGAACGCGTCTGTGCCCGCACCGGCTATCCCAGGACGATCCGGGTCGACAACGGCAGCGAGTTCATCTCCCGCGACCTCGATCTCTGGGCCTATGCCAACGACGTCATTCTGGACTTCTCGCGGCCCGGCAAACCCACCGACAACGGGTTCATCGAGGCGTTCAACAGCAAGCTCAGGGCGGAGTGCCTGAATGCCCACTGGTTCATAAGCCTTGCCGACGCCCGCGAAAAGCTGGAGGATTGGCGTCGACACTACAACGAGGACCGACCTCACAGCGCGATCGGATACAACGTCCCGATCGCCATGCATTTTCCCGATGGCGCAGCCAGCCCGCCATCGTGATCAGAGCCGGGAAATTCCAGCTTCCGGTGATCCAACCTTGGGGAGCAGCAACAAACCTGCAGACTCTCGTTATGATCGAGGGACCCAAGGGGCGGCAGGTCATTAGCAATCTTTTCTCGCTGGGCGATGAGCGGATGGCGCGGTTCCGGCCCTTCTTTCTGAAGAGCCATGGTCGACCGCGCGTCGATGAAGAGCGAGTTCTGAATTGCACAATTTCTATCAATAGCAATGGGTTGCGTTGGCCGAAAGACCCTGATGCTACCAGAGAAAGAGTCTTGAAAGCGCTGTGGCCCCGTCTCCCGAAAAACCGCGTAGGTTGCCAAGCTGGTCCCGATCCTCGAAGATTCCGGCCGAATGCGAAGCGGTTCGAAGCAGGGCCCACGCGGCAGCGAAAAGAGGATGCGATGAAACTGAATGTCTATCTGGCGGGCGAAATTCATACCGATTGGCGCGAGGCGGTGAAGTCGGCCTGCGAGGGGTTGGATATCGAATGGTCGGGGCCTGTCACCGATCACGGCGCTTCGGATGATTGCGGGGTCGAGATCTTCGGCGCCGAAGAGGACAAGTTCTGGCATGACCGCAAGGGCGCGTCGCTCAACGCGATCCGGATCCGCACCGGGATCGAGCGCTGCGACGTGCTCGTCGTCTGTTTCGGCGAGAAATACAAGCAGTGGAATGCGGCCTTCGACGCGGGCTATGCGGCGGGGCTCGGCAAACCGATCATCGTGCTTCAGCCGCCCGAGCATGACCATGCGCTCAAGGAGGTAGATGCTGCGGCCAATGCGGTCGCGCGCACGCCCGAACAGGTGGCCCGCGCCCTGCGCTATGTGACGACGGCGGCGCTGTAAGGCTGGACACATCGCGCCGCCCGGGACAGCTGTGTCAGCGGCCCGGGCAGCGCGAGCGAATTTGAGATGAGGGCGGCGCCCGACCTCGGGTGGGCGCTAGCACTAGATGGGTGGTTTGCGCTTTATTAGGCCACATCCGACCAACTGTTGAGCGCGCAGTGCCGCTGCAGAAGCGCCCTCCCGGGGGGAGGTCGGGCGCTGCCCGGGGCTGGTCGCCCCGGGCGTCGGTCTGAGCTGGGACCGGAGTCTCGCTGATCCCCCAAACAAAAACGCCCCCCGCAGGCAGTCCTGCGAGGGGCGCGAATTTTCTCAAGCCAGGCGATCAGGCCAGATCGAAGCGATCGGCGTTCATCACCTTCGTCCAGGCGGCTACGAAGTCTTCCACGAACTTTTCGCTCGCGTCGTCCTGAGCGTAGACCTCGGCATAGGCGCGCAGGATCGCGTTCGAGCCGAAGACCAGATCGACGCGACTTGCGGTCCATTTCACCGCGCCGGTCTTGCGGTCGCGGATCTCGTAGGACCCGTCGCCCACCGGATGCCAGCTATAGCCCATATCGGTCAGGTTGACGAAGAAGTCGGTCGTCAGCTGGCCTTCGCGGTCGGTGAAGACGCCGTGCTTGGTGCCGCCATGGTTGGTGCCGATCGCCCGCATGCCGCCGATCAGGACGGTCATTTCAGGCGCGGTCAGCCCCATCAGCTGGGCACGATCCAGAAGCATCTCCTCGGGCGAGACGACGTAGTCCTGCTTGAGCCAGTTGCGGAAGCCGTCGGCGAGCGGTTCGAGCACGTCGAAGCTGTCGGCATCGGTCATCTCGTCGGTCGCGTCGCCGCGACCCGGTGCGAAGGGCACTGCGATGTCGTGACCAGCCGCCTTGATCGCCTTCTCGACGCCGACATTGCCCGCGAGCACGATCACGTCCGCCACCGAGGCACCTGCTTCCGCCGCGATCGGTTCGAGCACCGAGAGCACCTTCTGCAGACGCGCAGGCTCGTTGCCTTCCCAGTCTTTCTGCGGAGCCAGACGGATGCGCGCGCCATTGGCGCCGCCCCGCATGTCCGAGCCGCGATAGGTGCGTGCGCTGTCCCATGCGGTCGCGACCAGTTCGGCCACCGACAGATCCGAGGTCGTGATCTTCGCCTTCACAGCCTCGACGTCCCAATCGGTCGAACCGGCGGGGACCGGGTCCTGCCAGACCAGATCTTCCGACGGCACCCACGGACCCTTGTAGCGAACCTTCGGGCCCATGTCGCGGTGGGTCAGCTTGAACCAGGCGCGGGCGAAGGTGTCCTTGAAATACTCCGGGTCGGCCATGAATTTCTGGCAGATCTCGTTGTAGATCGGGTCGACCTTCATCGCCATGTCGGCGTCGGTCATCATCGGCATCCGGCGCTTGGTCGGGTCCGACGGGTCCCGCGGCATGTCTTCTTCGGCGATGTCCACCGGCTTCCACTGTTTCGCGCCAGCGGGGCTCTGGGTGACTTCCCATTCGTGACCGAAGAGCATCTCGAAATAGCCCATGTCGAATTCGAGCGGGTTCGTCGTCCACGCGCCTTCCGGCCCGCCGGTGATCGCGTTGCTCGCTTGCCCTTTGAGGTTCGGGTTGAACCAGCCGAGGCCCTGCTGATCGACATCGGCCGCTTCCGGCTCCGCGCCGAGGGCCGACGCGTCACCATTGCCGTGGCATTTGCCGACGGTGTGGCCGCCCGCCGTCAGCGCGGCGGTTTCCTCGTCATTCATCGCCATGCGCGCGAAGGTCTCACGGACTTGCGCCGCGGTCTTCATCGGGTCGGGCTGGCCGTTGACGCCCTCGGGATTCACGTAGATCAGGCCCATTTGCACGGCGGCGAGCGGGTTTTCCATCGTGTCGGGCTTGTCGACATTGGCGTAGCGTTCGTCCGACGGCGCGAGCCATTCCTTCTCGGCGCCCCAGTAGGTGTCCTTCTCGGGATGCCAGATGTCCTCGCGACCAAAGCCGAAGCCGAAAGTCTTCAGCCCCATGCTTTCATAAGCGACGGTGCCAGCAAGGATGATCAGGTCCGCCCAGCTGAGCCGGTTGCCGTATTTCTTCTTGAGCGGCCAGAGCAGTCGACGGGCCTTGTCGAGGCTCGCATTGTCGGGCCACGAGTTGAGCGGTGCGAAGCGGATATTGCCGGTGCCTGCGCCGCCGCGGCCATCGGCGAGACGATAGGAGCCCGCCGAGTGCCAGGCGAGACGGATCATCAGCCCGCCGTAATGGCCCCAGTCAGCCGGCCACCACTCCTGGCTTTCGGTCAGCAGCGCATGCAGATCGGCTTTCAGCGCCTCATAGTCGAGCTTCTCGACCTCTTCGGCATAGTCGAAGCTGCGCCCCAGCGGGTCCGTCTTGGTGTCATGCTGGTGCAGGATGTCGAGATTGAGCGCCTGCGGCCACCAATTCATCACGTTCGAGCCAAGCTCGGTATTTCCGCCATGCATCACCGGGCACTTGCCGCCTGTGTTCACTTCGTTTCCATCCATCTGTGCTTCCTCCTGCTGAGCACGGGGTTGATCGAACAGACCGGTCGAGGTCTGACGTGCCGCAGTTTACTCGAACGGAGCCCGGGCACGTGAATTCACATCTTAGATGATGGTGATAGCAGGCGTTATGATAAATAAAAATTTGTAAATTATAATTATGGACATAACCTAGAGTTATGGCTTCGTGGTGTAGTGGCGAAACCGAAGTTCTCAGGGCGTTTTTCGCTCGTCGCCGTAAGGCTCTCGGTCTTTCCTGGTTTGGAGATTGCCAAGGAAGGCTGCCCTGCGGAACGCTTCTATGCGAGGGAACCGCCCCGGTGATCTCTCCCGACGAACCTGCGGACTCCTCTTTTCGGATGACAGTCGTGGCGAGAGGAAAGCTCGAGGCAGAGCGCAGCCGTCGCGACGCGGATGGCCTTGTCCCGGGCTTGCCTCAGAGCGCGGTCCAGACGCCTCCCGCCTGCGAGGATCGCAAGGCCGCCGAGATGAAGCGCATCCCGGCTAGGCCATCCGCCACGCCAGGCAGCAATCCAAGCGGTCTGGGTTCGCCGCGCTCGTGGGCCAGAATCGCGTCAGCTGCGGCGCTATAGATATTGCCGAAAGCCTCGAGGAACCCTTCCGGATGGCCAGCCGGAACACGGCCCATCTCGGCCACCTCGGGCGTGAGCCCCGGCCCGCCCCGGGACAGCAGATACGGGGGCTCTCCGAAGGGGGAGACGCGTAAGCTATCGGGCGCGGTTTGCAGCCATTCAAGCCCCGAGGTCTCGCCGTAAACACGCAGTTTCAGCCCATTCTCATTGCCAGGGGAGACCTGGCTGGCCCAGAGCATGCCCTTCGCCCCGCTCTCATAACGGATCAACATCTGCACGTCGTCATCGACCGCGCGTCCGGCCACGAAACTGGTGAGCTCGGCGCAGACTTCGCGCGGCTCGAGCCCCGACACGAAGCTCGCGAGGTTCATTGCGTGGGTGCCGATATCACCGAGCGAACCCGCTGCACCCGCGCGCGCGGGATCTGTCCTCCAGACCGCCTGTTTCGTGCCATCCGTATCCACCGGTTCGGTGAGCCAGTCCTGCGGATACTCGACCTGAACGACCCGGATGCGCCCGAGCTGTCCGGCTTCCACCATAGCGCGGGCCTGTCGCACCATCGCGTAGCCGGTGTAGTTATGTGTAAGCACAAAGAGCGCGTTTGAGGCGCGCACCTCTTCGGCCAATGCCTCCGCCTCCTCGAGCGTGCGCGTCATGGGCTTGTCGCAGATCACGTGGATGCCCGCGCGCAGGAAGGCGGTTGCGACGGGCGCATGCATATGGTTGGGGGTTACGATCGACACCGCCTCGATCCCGTCGGGCCGCGCCGCTTCTTCTCGCGCCATCACTTCGAAATCCGCGTAGCTGCGCGCGGGGTCCAGCCCCAGCGCCGCAGCAGAGCGATGCGCGCGCGCGGCCTCGGAAGCAAGCGCCCCCGCGACCAGCTCGAACCGGTCGTCGAGCCGCGCCGCGATGCGGTGAACGCCCCCGATGAAGGCTCCCTCGCCGCCGCCGACCATGCCGAGGCGCAGTTTGCGATGTCCGTTCGTCTCGCTCATGTCTTGCCCTCCAGCCCGAGAATACGCCGATTGGCGCCTTCGTCGGTGCCCGCGCCTGCGAAGTCGTCGAATGCGTGATCGGTCACGCGGATGATGTGGCGGGCGATGAACTCCGCCCCTTCGCGCGCGCCGTCCTCAGGATGCTTGAGCGCGCATTCCCATTCAAGCACGGCCCAGCCGTCGAAGTCATGCGCCGCCATCTGCGAGAAGATGCGCCGGAAATCCACCTGCCCGTCGCCAAGCGACCGGAACCGTCCGGCGCGGTCCACCCAGGACTGGTAGCCGCCGTAGATGCCTTGGCGCCCCGAGGATACGAATTCCGCATCCCTGAAATGGAAGGCCCGGATACGGTTGTGGCGGCGCGCTTGCCCCTTACCGACTTCCTCAGCAAATACTTCCTCCGTGGGCTGGACGGGCAGATGTGGTGTGAAAAAAAAGCCGGGAAGCTTTCGTCGATTTTGTCTTGGCGGATCGCGGGTCGGCGTGGTTGGCGCGCCGGAAAAGGTTGACCGGGCGAGGCCCCGGCAATACCAACGATCGAAGGGCGAGATGGCGTCTCGCCCCGATCCCGTTTTTGTCCTGAACGCCCGGACCTGTCGCGCGCGCCTACCGATACCTCGGACGGCGCCGAGGAGGCATCATGGCATTATCCGCAACTCCCAGCACCGCCACCTTCGAGCACAAGCGTATCGGAATGGCGTCGATGGCGCTCGCAATGGCGCTCCTGCCGGTGGGGGACGCGATCTCGAAATTGCTCACCACGGTCATTGCGCCTTTCGAGGTCACCTTGCTGCGCTCATTGGCACAGGCCGCGTTCTTCCTGCCGGTTGCGTGGGTCATGCGTCGTCACCTCGCGGGTCCGATCCTCTCGGGGGCGTCCCTCATCTCGGCCGGGCTGATCGTGACCGTGCTCTATTCGCTCATCACCGCTTTCGAGGTCATGCCCATCGCCACGGCGATCGCGATCTTCTTCGTCGAGCCGCTGCTTCTCACCTTGCTTGCCGGGCCGTTCCTTGGGGAGGTTCCGGGCCCGCGTCGCTTCGCTGCCGTCGGGGTCGGGCTCGTCGGCGCGCTGATCGTGATCCGGCCGAACTTTGCTGTGTTCGGTCCGGTCGCGTTGCTGCCGCTGCTGGCCGCCCTGTGCTATGCGCTCAACATGATCGTCCTTCGCAAGGCGCGTGGCGGGCAATCCCCCCTGAGCTTCCAATTGGGCGCCTCGCTCTGCGCCGCGGGCCTCCTGCTGTTTATCGAGATACTCCGCCAACTCAGCGGGCTCGCTCCGGAGCTGCCTCTCTTGCCCGGTTGGACGGGCTATGCGGTGCTCGCCGCCGGGGCGCTGTCGACAGTGACGTTCCTGATGATCACTTTTGCGTTCTCTCGCGTCGAGGCGAGCCTGCTGGCCCCGTTCCAGTATCTCGAGATCGTTGGTGCGACAGTCCTCGGGTTTCTGGTCTTCGGCGACATTCCCGACGCGCTCACGTTCCTCGGCACCGGGATCATCCTGGCATCCGGAATCTATGTCTTCCATCGCGAAAGGGTGCAGGACGGGCCTGACGAAAAGGAATTTCGCGCGCGCTCCTGAGGCGGCGGCGTCTTTCTCCGCGCCAAGAATTCGGAGACGGCTATCTCCTCCTTGCTGGCGCATCACATTCATCCAATGGCTCGCCATTATCCCACGGAAGTGGCTTCCATCAGGGGGAGATGGCCTTGCCCGAAGGCTTGCATTCGGGGGTGGTATGGCGTTTTGCTGCCGTTATCCGCAACAGCCGAAAGGCAGAACCGTTGAAAACCCGTAGCTTCGCCGTAATCGGCCTTGGGACGTTTGGAAGCACTGTGGCGAGCGAACTCGCCCGCTTCGGCAATCCTGTCCTGGGGATCGACATCGAAGGGCGAAATGTTACGAGGCTCGCAGAAACCCTGACAGAGGCCATAATCGCCGATGGCAAGGACGAGGCGGCGTTGCGTGAGGCGGGAGTCGGTAATTACGACGTCGCTGTCGTTGCGATTGGTGAAGACCTCGAGGCCAATGTGCTTTGCACGATGAACGTCAAAATGCTCGGTGTCGAGACGATCTGGGTCAAGGCACTCAATCGCACGCATCACCGCATTCTTACCAAGTTGGGTGCGGATCGTGTGATCCTGCCAGAGCAGGAAGTCGGTCAGCACATCGCGCAGATGCTCCACAATCCCTTGGTGCGGGACTATGTGAGCCTCGGGAACGGTTATCACGTGGTCGACCTGAACGTTCCGGCGAAGCTCGATGGCAAAGTCGTCGGCAGCGCCGCAATTCTCGAGAAATACAACCTCAGGGCCCTCGGTGCCATGCGCGAGAACCAGTATCTGTCTTGCGATAGTGACGAGCTCACGCTGCGTGAAGGTGACAAGCTTCTGCTGCTCGGCAAGCGGTCCGATCTGCGGCATTTCGGAGACGACTTGCGTGACGGTAAATGACCGATGGCGCGCATTTATTCCAAGCGTCAGGCTCCGCATCTCGCACCACCTCTTGTCCTGATCCTCATTTATGCTGGACTCATCGTGCTTGGCTGCGCTGCGCTGAAGCTGCCCTTTGCGACGACCACCCCGATCACGTGGTCTGATGCGGCCTTTACTGCCACGTCCGCCGTAACCGTGACCGGTCTGGCGGTTGTCGATACCGGAAGCGCCTTCACTCTGTTTGGTCAGGCCGTGGTGATGCTGCTGATCCAGCTCGGCGGTCTCGGGCTGATGACTTTTGCCGTGCTGATCCTGTCGATGTTCGGGCTGCCAGTGGGGTTCACCCATCGGCTCTATCTGAGAGAGGACCTGAATCAGACGTCCGCGACGGATTTGCTGGCACTGACCCGGATGATCCTCAAGGTCGTTTTCATTTGCGAATTCGTTGGCGCCGCGCTCCTCGCATCGGTTTTCGTGCCTGAGGCAGGGTGGGGCGAGGGGCTCTGGCAAGCGCTCTTCCACTCGGTCTCCGCTTTTAACAACGCTGGATTTGCGCTTTTTCCGGACAGTTTGAGCAAATGGGTTGGAAACCCGATCATCAATCTTACCATTCCAGCGCTTTACATACTTGGCGGCCTCGGCTTCACGGTCGCCTCCGATATCTGGCGGGTAAGACGTTGGCATCGCTTTTCGTTGCACTCCAAGCTGATGCTTGTCGGCACGATAGCGTTGCTCATTTGGTCCGCACTGGCATTCGGGATTATGGAATGGACAAATCCGGGCACGCTGGGGAGCCTCTCGTGGTCCGATCGGCTCTGGGCCAGTTGGTTCCAGGGAGCCACGACGAGAACGGCGGGCTTCAACACCGTCGAGATCGGCAATCTCACAGACGGCACTTCGCTCATGTTCATGACGCTGATGGTCATCGGCGCGGGCAGCACGTCGACCGGCGGCGGCATAAAAGTCACGACCTTCATCGTCCTGCTGCTCGCCACGGTCGCCTTCTTCCGGCAGCGTTCGAGTATCCAGGTCTTCGGGCGCGAGCTCGGTCTCGATCAGGTCATGAAAGTTCTCGCCCTCTCGATTATCAGCGTTCTGCTGATCCTTTGCGCGCTCTTCGCACTGCTGCTCTGCCATGAAGGCGATTTTCTCGATCTTGCCTTCGAGACCACCTCTGCCTTCGGCACCGTCGGCTTGTCGCGTGGCATCACTGGCGATTTTGATGGCGCCGGACGCGCTATCATCATGGCGGTGATGTTCGTGGGCCGCGTAGGTCCTCTCACCCTCGGTTTCCTGCTTGCCACACGGCGGCCCCGACGGATCGGCTATCCGGCCGGAACGGTGTATCTCGGCTAGGACCAATCATGAATTTCGTATCTTTCATCAACGGTCTTACACTGGTTTTCTTCGCCGCCTTGATGGGCCTCGATGCGCTTCTTTTTTCGGATACAGCCAAGGTTTTTGCGCTCTCCGGCGCACTGGTGGGCGCTTTGGGGGCGACGATCAGCGTCGCCTCCCGCTCGTCCTTTCTCGGTTTGGGGCGGCTTCACGCTTTCCTGCTCACGTCGTCGGTTTGGCTTACCGCCGCAATTGCCGGCGCCGTTCCGCTCGCAATGTGGTCGCTCACTCCCGTGGATGCTCTGTTCGAGGCGATGTCGGGGATTACGACGACGGGCTCTACGGTGATGAGCGGTCTCGATACCACACCGCGCGGCATCATCATGTGGCGAGCGCTGCTTCAGGCTGTCGGTGGCGTCGGGTTCATCGTCACCGGCATCGCCTTGTTGCCGATCCTGAAGGTCGGCGGCATGCAGCTCTTCCGCACCGAGAGCTCGGACAAAGGAGACAAAGAACTGAGCAACACTGCGAAGTTCGCCTCAGTGACGCTGCAGATTTATGTAGCTCTCATCGGGCTTTGTACGCTTGCCTACCTTGCTGGTGGCATGAACTTCTTCGACGCGGTGACCCACGCCATGACCACGTTGTCGACCGGTGGATATTCGGGCTATGACGCGTCCTTCGGCCATTTCGACAGCCCATTCCTGCAATGGACTGCGACGCTTTTCATGCTGCTTGGGGCCTTTCCGTTCGCATGGTATATCCGCGGCATCTATCGGCGGACGGTTCGAAGCGAGCAGGTCGAAGCCATGCTGCTCACCTTGGGGGTCGTCATCATCGGGCTGACGGTTTGGCTCGTCTGGACAAGTGGAACGCCGCCGCTGACCGCTCTTCGCATGGTCGCCTTCAACGTCGTCTCTGTCGTGACGACCACAGGCTACGCCACGACCGACTACACTGTCTGGGGGCCGTTCGCGGTTGTTGCCTTTTTCATTCTCTCTGCAGTAGGGGGCTGCACCGGATCGACCGCGGGTGGCGCCAAGGCGATGCGTTGGATCGTATTTTCCAAGGCGGCGCGCGCACAGATGAAAGTGATTAGATTACCGCGTCGGGTTGTCTCCATAAAATACGAAGGGCGCGTGATTGAGAATGACGTCCTCGCGGGCGTTATCGCCTTTTTCGTTATCTATATGGCGACTTTCCTAGGGCTCACCACGCTTCTGGGCTTTTTCGGTCTCGACTTTGCGACGGCGACCAGCGGAGCTTTGACGGCTTTGGCAAATGTCGGACCAGGGGTCGGACCAATCATCGGTCCGGCTGGTAATTTCTCCTCTCTCAGCGATCCCGTGAAGATAATTTTGACCTTCGGGATGTATCTCGGACGTCTGGAAATTCTCACCGTTTTGGTGCTCTTCAAGCCCGAATTTTGGCGTGAGATCGCGGTTTTGGGGGAACGGGCGTGATCTCCAAGGGGGGCATCCGTCACTCTGAGCAAAGCTGAGAAGCTCGCCGCACTTGTTCAAGGAGCCGGGCGTTCGGGCGATCGAGGTGTGCCCGCGACGTCGCCAGCCAAGCACGCGGGGGTGCTCTGGCGGCTTCCGAAAGTTAGATGAACGTCACATAGGTGCTGAAACCGGGGACCGCCTCTCCCGAAGCATCAGCCCGCGGGGGGCGTCGGTCGCGCGGCGGCGAAGGCCGGAAGCGTCTCGAGATGCGCGGCGATCCGCGAGATATTCGGCATCGGCGCAAGGTCGATCCCCCAGCGCCGCGCATTGTAGATCTGTGGCACGAGGCACAGATCCGCGAGCGTCAGCTGGTCGCGCCAGCAGAATCGCTCGCCCGATATCATTTGCTCGACCGCGGCGAGGCCGGGGGCGATGAAGGTCTGCATCCAGCTTTCCATCGTGATCGCACAGTTTGAGGCCGCCACGGCGTGTTTCGCGACGCGCAGATTGCAAACCGGATGGATATCGACCGCGATAGCCTGGGCGAGAGCGCGGACATGGGCGCGGTCGGCCGGAGCTTCGGGCAGCAGGCCGAGCGCGCGGGTCTCGTTGAGATATTCGACGATCGCAAGGGATTGGGTAAACCGATCGCCATCGATCTCAAGCGTCGGCACGAGCCCCTGCGGATTGACGGCGAGATAGTCGGGATCGCGCTGTGCGCCGGTCGTCAGATCGACCGGAGCGGCCTGCCACTCAATCCCGGCGAGCGCGAGCGCGATACGGACACGGTAGCTTGCCGAAGACCGCCAGTAATCATGAAGTCGTGTCATTCGATCGGCGTCCCCAGCAGTTTGTCCATTGCGCGCTGCAAGCCGGCGAGATCGGATCCGAGCACCGCCTCCAGCTGCCGCTGATAGGCGATCGCGCGCGGCAACAGCTCTGCCATCAGTCGTCGTCCCTCGCGGGTCAGACTCAGCGCGACTAGCCGGGCGTCCACGTCGTCGGCCCGTTTCTCGACCAGACCTTTCGCCTCGAGGTGGCTCGCCGCGCGGCTGACCTTTGGGCGCTCCAGCGAGGTGCGTCGTTCTATATCGCGCACCGAGACCCGGCCCGCATGGGAAAGATGCACCATCACCCGCCATTGCGGCATCGTCAGCCCGGCGTCGCGATAGCCCGCCGCCAGTTCCTGGCTCAGCTTCACCGAGAGCTCCGCGACCAAATAGGGCAGGAAACGCTCGAGATCGAACCCCGGGAGGGGGATCTCTTCATCAGCGGTTTCACGAACTTTTTGTTCAACGGTCATGGGATTCGATGCGACTTCAAGTTGTTGCGACTGCAACGAATGAGCACGAAATACGTTGCGATTGCAACGAAAATCGTGCGCCGTCCGGAAATCTGGATGTGTAACCATCAGTAAATAATTGATTTTTCACCAAGTCTCCCTCGCTCTTCGTTGCGAATGCAATAAAATCCTTGACTTCGTTGCGAATGAAACGAAACTTGGGCGGAGTTCGACGCCGGCATTTTTGCAAGAGGCCGGCGAACAGGGAGTGGAGGATCTCATGACCGAGCAAGCTCTGCCGAGCGGCATGGTGCGGGCAACCGGCACGTCGGGGCCGCATGAAGGCTACATGCCGGGTTTCGGCAATGATTTCGAAACCGAGGCGCTGCCGGGTGCGCTGCCGCAGGGCCAGAACAGCCCGCAGAAATGCGAATACGGCCTTTATGCCGAGCAGCTTTCCGGCACCGCCTTCACCGCGCCGCGCGGCCAGAACGAGCGGACCTGGTGCTATCGGATCCGGCCCTCGGTCAAGCATGTCGGTCGCTTCACCAAGATCGACGTGCCCTATTGGAAATCCGCGCCGAATGTCGATCCGGACGTGATCTCGCTTGGCCAGTATCGTTGGAACCCGGTGCCCCATTCCGATGAGCCGCTGACCTGGGTCACCGGCATGCGCACGATGACCACCGCGGGCGACGTGAACACGCAGGTCGGCATGGCGAGCCATATCTATCTCGTGACGCAGTCGATGGAGGACGAGTATTTCTTCTCGGCCGACAGCGAGTTGCTCGTCGTGCCGCAAGAGGGGCGGCTGCGCTTCTGCACGGAGCTCGGGATTATCGACCTCGAGCCCAAGGAGATCGCCATCCTGCCGCGCGGTCTGGTCTATCGGGTCGAAGTGCTCGAAGGGCCGGCGCGGGGCTTCGTCTGCGAAAATTACGGCCAGAAGTTCGATCTTCCGGGCCGTGGCCCGATCGGTGCAAACTGCCTCGCCAATCCGCGCGACTTCAAATGCCCCGTCGCGGCTTTCGAGGATCGCGACGCGAAAAGCCGGGTCGTCATCAAGTGGTGCGGCCAGTTCCACGAGACGTTCATCGACCACAGCCCGCTCGACGTGGTGGCGTGGCACGGCAATTATTGCGCCTATAAATACGATCTGCGCACCTACAGCCCGGTCGGCGCGATCCTGTTCGATCACCCCGATCCGTCGATCTTCACCGTGCTCACCGCGCCTTCGGGTCAGGAAGGCACTGCGAACATCGATTTCGTGCTGTTCCGCGAGCGCTGGATGGTGGCCGAGCACACGTTCCGCCCGCCGTGGTATCACAAGAACATCATGTCCGAACTGATGGGCAACATCTACGGCATCTACGACGCCAAGCCGCAAGGCTTCATGCCGGGCGGGACCAGCCTGCACAACATGATGCTGCCGCACGGCCCTGACCGTAACGCCTTCGAGCATGCCTCGAACGAGCCGATGGAGCCCGCGTTCCAAGGCAACACGATGCAGTTCATGTTCGAGACGCGCTTCCCGCAGCACCTCACCGAATTCGCCGCGAAGGAGGCGCCGTTGCAGGACGATTACATCGATTGCTGGGACAGCATCGAGAAGAAATTCGACGGAAAACCGGGGACCAAATGACCGACCAGACCAGCTGGGTGGCGTCCGCTCAGGGCGACACCGACTTCCCGATCCAGAACCTGCCCTACGGCGTCTTCGACGACGGCAATGGGGCGCGGATGGGCGTCGCCATCGGGGATATGATCCTCGACGTCGCCAAGGTGGATCACGGGCTTTCGGCAGATCTGTTCGCCGAGCCCGCGTGGAACCGCGTCATGGAGGCGGGCCCGGAGATCTGGGCCAAGCTGCGCGCGCGTCTGACCGAGCTTCTCTCCGACGAAGGGCACAAGTCCGCGGTCGAGCCGCATCTGGTGTCGCAAGCCGGGGCGAAAATGCTGATGCCGTTCCGCGTGACCGAATACACCGATTTCTACGCCGGCAAGAACCACGCGACCAATGTCGGCACGATCTTCCGTGGCCCCGAAAACGCGTTGCCCGCGAACTGGCTGTCGATCCCGATCGGCTATAACGGCCGGGCCTCGTCGGTGGTCGTTTCCGGCACGCCGGTCATCCGTCCCAACGGGCAGGTCAAAGGCCCGAACGAGGAGCTGCCGCGTTTCGCCCCTTCGGCGCGTTTCGACATCGAACTGGAATTCGGCGCCATCGTCGGCCAGCCCTCCGAGGGTATGATCTCGGTCAGTCAGGCCGATGAGATGATCTTCGGCTACGTGCTGCTCAATGACTGGTCAGCGCGCGACATCCAGGCGTGGGAATACGTGCCTCTCGGCCCGTTCCAGTCCAAGGCGACGGCGACGACGATCAGCCCCTGGATCGTGACGAAAGCGGCGCTGGAGCCGTTCCGCGTCAACACGCCCGAGCGTGAGCGCGAATTGCTGCCCTATCTGCGCGAGCCGGGGCCGATGAATTACGATATCAAGCTGGAAGTCACGCTGCGCCCGGAGGGCGGCGAGGAGGCGGTGATTTCGCGCACCAATACCTCGATGCTCTACTACTCCGCCGCGCAGCAGCTGGCCCATCACACGACCTCGGGCTGTCCGATGCGCGCGGGCGATCTGTTGGGCTCGGGCACGATCTCGGGCACCGAAAAAGACAGCCGGGGCTCGCTGCTCGAACTGAGCTGGTCGGGCAAGGAGCCGCTGGAGCTTCCCGATGGCACGACCCGCAGCTTCATCGAGGATGGCGACACGCTGACCCTGCGCGGTGCTGCGCAGGGCAAGGGATACCGCATCGGGTTCGGAGATTGCACGGGGCAGGTGCTCCCTGCGCGCGCTCTGCCCGACTGGGCTAAGGAATAAGGAGGCATCTGATGGCCAAGGCATTCGCGTCGCAAGGCGACATGGAAGAGAAGAAGATCAGCTTCACGGAAGTGGGCGAGGGCCTCTACGCCTTCACCGCGGAGGGCGACCCGAACACCGGCGTCATCATCGGCGACGACAGCGTGATGATCGTCGAGGCGCAGGCCACCCCGCGTCTTGCGCGCAAGGTGATCGAATGCGTCCGCTCGGTAACCGACAAGCCGATCAGCCACCTGGTGCTGACGCACTACCACGCGGTTCGCGTGCTGGGCGCCAGCGCCTATGGCGCGCGCGAGATCATCATGTCCGACACCACCCGCGCGCAGGTCGCAGAACGTGGGCAGGAGGACTGGGACAGCGAATTCGGCCGCTTCCCGCGCCTGTTCCAGGGCCATGAGGAAATCCCCGGTCTGACCTGGCCGACCACGACCTTCAGCGACCAGATGACGGTTTACCTCGGCAATCGCCGCGTCGACATCATGCATCTGGGCCGCGCTCATACCGCAGGCGATGCAGTGATCTGGGTGCCCGATCATGAGGTGATGTTCACCGGCGATATCGTGGAATACCACTCGGCCTGCTATTGCGGCGACGGTCATTTCGGCGACTGGCCCGAGACGCTGGCCAATATCGCAGCCTTCGAGCCGCGCGCGATCGCGCCGGGTCGTGGCGATGCGCTGGTGGGCGAAAAGATGGTCACCGAAGCGCTGGAGAACACCGCCGATTTCGTCCGCTCCACCTTCAAGCCGGTGGAACGCGTCGTTGCCCGTGGCGGCACCCTGAAAGAGGCGTGGGACGCGGTGCGCGAAGCCTGCGATCCGAAATTCGCCGATTACGCGATCTACGAACATTGCCTGCCGTTCAACGTGGCGCGCGCCTATGACGAGGCCCGCGGGATCGACACCCCGCGTGTCTGGACGGCAGAGCGCGACCGCGAGATGTGGGACGCGCTTCAGGGCTGAGGCGCGCCGGCAGGGGAGGAGGAACCGATGCCATATGATTACAAGCCGTTCGACTATGTTGCGCCGAAGGGGCTGAGCGCCCCGGAGCCGCGTCACAAGGTCATCGTCGTTGGGGCCGGGCCGATCGGTCTCGCCGCCGCGCTGGAGCTTGCGAATTACGGCGTGGCGTCGGTCGTGCTCGACGACAACAACGTGGTGTCGGTGGGCAGCCGCGCGATCTGCTGGTCGAAACGCTCGCTCGAGATACTCGACCGGCTGGGCGTGGGCGATGCCTGCGTGCAGAAGGGTGTGACCTGGAAGGTCGGACGCACCCATCATGGCGCGCGCGAAGTGTTCAACTTCGACCTGCTGCCCGAGGACGGCCACAAGATGCCCGCCTTCGTGAATCTGCAGCAATATTACGTCGAGGAGTATCTCGTCGCCGCTGCTCAGGCGAACCCGCTTGTCGACCTGCGCTTCAAGAACAAGGTCACCTCGCTCGAGCAGGCGGCGGATCACGCGACGGTCTCGATCGAGACGCCGGATGGGGAATATACGCTCGAAGGTGAGTATCTGCTGGCCTGCGACGGGGCGCGCTCGCCGATCCGGCAGATGATGGGGCTCGAATTCGAGGGCGTTCTGTTCGAGGAACGCTTCCTGATCGCCGATATCGAGATGCAGGCCGATTTCCCGTCGGAGCGCTGGTTCTGGTTCGAGCCGGATTTCCACGAGGGCCAGTCGGCACTGCTGCACAAACAGCCTGACAATATCTACCGCATCGATCTGCAACTGGGCTGGGACACCGATCCGGAGGAAGAGCGCAAGCCCGAGCGCATCATCCCGCGGATCGAGAAGGCGGTGGGCCATTCGAATTTCAAGCTCGACTGGACCTCGATCTACACGTTCCAGTGCCGTCGGCTGAAGAACTTCTTCCATGACCGGGTGATCTTCGTGGGCGATAGCGCGCATGTCGTCTCGCCCTTCGGCGCGCGTGGCGGCAATGGCGGGCTGCAGGATGTCGACGCGCTGGGCTGGCGTCTGGCGCGGGTCGTGAAGGGAGAGAGCACGCCCGCGCTGCTCGCCCGCTACGACGCCGAGCGGACCTTCGGCTCTGACGAGAACATTGCCAATTCCAGCCGCACCACGCGGTTCATGTCGCCGCGCCCGGGGGCGGAGCGGTGGTTCCGCGATGCGGTTCTGGCGCTGTCTGAGCATGCGGATTTCGCCCGCCCGATGGTGAACTCGGGACGCTTGAGCCTGCCGTGCCGCTACCCGCTGGACCAAGCGCCCGATGATGCGGCCTTGCCGAGTGGCACCCGTCCCGGCGCGGTCGCCCCCGATGCTCCGCTTGGCAACGAATGGCTGCTCGATCGGCTTGCGGGCGGCTTCACGCTTCTGGGCCTCGGTGCCGAGGCGCCCGAGGTCGCGGGGCTGCGCAGAATGACGCTCGATCCGACGCCGGAGCTGCGCGCCCGCTATCTCGGCGATGCGCCCTCGGCGCTCTACCTGATCCGGCCCGATCAGGTCGTCGCGGCGCGTTGGCAAAAAGCGGGGGCCGAGCAGATCGCCGCGCAACTGGCTGCAATCGAGGAGGGCAGCGCATGAGCCTGATCACCGACCTGAACCTTGCCGATCACGACGCGCTCTACGAGCGGCTTATCGCTGCCCATGAGGGGCTGAACGAGGCGGAAAGCGCTGCGTTCAACGCGCGGCTGATCCTGATCCTGATGAACCATATCGGCGACCGCCGCGTGCTCGAGGAGGCGTTCGAGCTCGCCGCGCGTGCCGGGCGTCCCGATGCCAGCCCGAAAACCGGGCAGATGCGCGCCGATAGCTGATGCCTTTACCGAACGCGGGAGCTCCGCGTTCGTCGTCATTCTTGGGAGGAAACAATGACGCATAAACTGACGAAACGTGCTTTCCTGGGCTCCGCCGCCGCAGTGGGGGCGACCCTTGCGATGCCTGCGATCCCGGCACGGGCCGAGGGCGTGGACCTCGTCCTGTCGAGCTGGTTGCCGCCGCGCCACCCGATCGTGGTGGACGCGATCAAGCCCTGGGCGAAGGACATCGAGAAAGCGACCGAGGGCCGCGTGCGCATCCGCGTGCTCGCCAAGCCGCTGGGCTCGCCGCCCGCGCATTTCGACATGGCGCGCGATGGCGTGGCCGACATCACCTACGGTCTGCACAGCTTCACGCAGGATGACCGCTTCAAGAATTCGCGCGTTGGCCAGTTCAGCTTCCTCGGCAATGATGCCGTGTCGATGTCGGAAGCCTTCTGGACCGTCTATACCGAGAAGCTCGGCGCCGAGAAGGAACATGCCGGCACCCATCTGCTGGGCCTGTTCAACCATGGCCCCGGGATGGTCCACAACAACAAGCGTCCGATCAACAAGATCGAAGACCTGCAGGGTCTGAAGATGCGTGTGCCCGGCGGCTACATCGCCGATCTGATGAGCCATTTCGGCGTCGAGACGATCTTCACCCCCTCGGGCGAAGTCTATGAAAAGCTCTCGCGCGGCGTCGTCGATGGCGTGACCTTCCCCTATGACGCGATCGCCTCGTTCAACCTCGCGGACTACCTGAAATACACCACCACGATCCCGGGCGGCATCTACAACACCACCTGGTTCCTGGTGATGAATTCCGGCAAGTGGGACGCGATTTCCCCGGCCGATCAGGAGGCGATCAACAAGCTCTCCGGGCTCGCCTTCGCAACCCGCGTCGGCAAAGCGTGGAACGGCGCGGACGAGCGCGGCAAGAAGGCAGCGAAAGAGGGTGGCATGGTCGCCGAGACCGCGCCGCAGGGCGTGCTCGACGCGATCAAGCAAGAGGCCAGCGTGCTCGAAGGGCAGTGGGCCGACAGCCTGGGTGGCGACTATGACGGTCGCGCCGCGCTTGCCGAGTTCCGCAAGATGACGGGCGTGGACGTATGATCGCACGCGGCCGCTTCGTTCTCGAGGCAATCGCCGCGGGCCTGGTGACGGGGTTGATCCTCGTCACCTGTTTCGACGTGGTCGGCAGGTATCTGTTCAACAACCCGCTGACCGGCGCCTACGAGATCACCCAGGTGCTTCTCGGCGCGCTCGTCTTCGTCGCGATGCCTCTCACCACGGGCAAGGGAGGCCATGTCGAGGTCGACCTGCTGATGCCGATCCTGCCGCCGGTGCTGCGGCGTATGCTCGGGCGGATCGGGAGCGTGATCGCGGCGCTCGTCATGCTCTATTTCGCATGGCGGCTGGTGATCCTGACACAGGATCAGTTCCACACGCAGCTCGCGACCTCGGGTCTCGGGATCAAACTCTGGTATTTCGGTGTGATCGGCGTACTCAGCTTCGCCGTCTCCGCCCTTGTCGCGGTGCTTCGGAGGCCGGAATGACGATATCTCTCGTGGCATTCGCCATACTTCTGGCGCTGGTCTTCCTGCGCGTGCCGATCGCCTTCGCGATGGCGCTTGTCGGCGGGGCCGGGTTCGCATGGATGCGCGGCGCCGAGGCGGCCGGCTCGATGGTCGGCAGCGCCGTCTTCGAGACCGGGATGAACTATTCGCTTTCGGTCGTGCCGCTCTTCATCTTCATGGGCAATGTGCTGGCCGGATCGGGGATCGCCAGCGGTCTCTTCACGGGCGCCGACCGGGTCTTCGGGCGGATGCGTGGCGGGCTCGCGATGGCCACGATCCTCAGCTGCGGCGGCTTCTCCGCGGTCTGCGGTTCGTCGCTCGCGACCGCGGCCACGATGTCGAAGGTCGCGATGCCCTCGATGCGCCGCTTCGGCTATCACGACTCGCTCGCCACCGGCGCCATCGCCGCGGGCGGCACGCTGGGCATTCTGATCCCGCCCTCGGTCATCATGATCATCTTCGGTCTTCTGACCGAGAGCGACATCGGCAAGCTGTTCATCGCGGGGATCGTTCCCGGGGTGCTCGGTATAGGTCTGTATCTCGTGTCGGTCATGGTCGCAGTGCGGCTGAACCCGAAACTCGCCCCGGAAGTGCGCGAGCCCCTTGCCATGAAACGGCAGGACATCGTCGGCGTGCTCGCGACGCTCGGGCTGTTTGTCTTCATCATGGTGGGCATCTATGGCGGGTTCTTCACTCCGATCGAGGCCGCCGGCATGGGCGCGGCTGCGGCCGTCTTGATCGCGGCTGCGGTCGGCGGTCTGAGGCTCGGCGCGCTCTGGCGGGCGCTCACCGATGCGGCAATCGCCTCCGCGATGATCTTCGCGATTGTCATCGGAGCCGAGATCTTCGGCAATTTCGTCACCTTCGCGGGTCTGCCCGACGCGCTGGCCGAACTGGTCTACAATCTCGGGCTGGGCGGCTACGAGGTGATCATCATCATCGTACTGATCTACATGCTGCTGGGCATGGTGCTCGAGAGCCTGTCGATGATCCTGCTGACGGTGCCGATCTTCTACCCGGTGATCTACCAGCTCGATTTCGGTTCAGGGCTTTTGGCCAATCCCGACAATGCGTTGATCTGGTTCGCCGTGATCGTCGTGGTCGCGACGGAGATCTCGCTGATCACGCCGCCTGTGGGCATGAATGTCTTCGTGCTGCGCTCGGTTCTGCCGGACGTGACGCTGGGCACGATGTTCCGCGGCATCCTGTGGTTCTGGGTGGCAGATATCGTGCGGATCTCGCTGATCGTGGCCTTCCCGGTGATCTCTCTCTGGCTGGTCGGCTAGTCCCGCTCGGGCTCGGTGCGGATATCGAGCTCGAGCGTGTCGATCAGCGCATTCACCCCGGCTTCGAGCCCGGCGCGCGCTTCCTCGGGCAGGGCGGAGAGCATCGTCTGGGCACGGGCGTTCACCTTGGGCCGGGCCTCGCCATAAAGCGCACGGCCCGCCTCGGTGCATTCATACTCACGCAGCCGCCGATCGCTGTCGGGCACGAAGCGCCGGATCAGCCCGCGCGCTTCGAGACGCGCCGCTGCCCGGCTTACCTGAACCTTGTCGAGCGTGGTGCGGCGCGCGATGTCGAGCGATGAAATCCGGCCGACCCCGTCGAGGATCGACATCAGCCTCCATTCCTCTCGCGTAAGCCCGTATTCGCGCGCATAGACATCCTGGAGATTGCGCGAGAAGGCCTCGGCGGCGATCGCGAGACGATAGGGAAAGAATTCCTCGAGCTTCATGCGGTGCAAATCCTCCTCGGGGCAGGATGGCAGTGTTTCATGTGCAATGAAATGACTTTCATGAGACCGCTCCCGGCGCGCTCTGCGCTCAGATCGGCAGCGGCGCGTCCTGCTTGAACTGGTGCATGACGATCTGGCTCTGCACCCGGGCGACGGTGGGATGGGCAAGCAGCACGTCGTGGATCAGCCGATGCAGTGCTGCCAGATCCGCGCAGTAGACGCGCAGCAGATAATCCGCCTCCCCCGTCAGGGTCCAAGCGGAGGTGATCTCGGGCTGCAAGGAGACGAGGCGCGAGAATTGCTGCGCCGGTTCCGCCCCGTGTCGCTGCATCTGCACCTGCACGAAGGCTTGCACGGCAAGCCCAAGCCGCGCCGCATCGAGCCGCGCGCCGTAGCCGCGGATCAGCCCCTCGGCCTCGAGCCGCTGCCGCCTGCGCCCCACTTGGCTTGGCGACAGGTTCAGCCGCTCGCTCAAGTCCTGCGAGGTTAGCTGGGCATTCTGCTGCAGTTCCGCGAGCAGGCGTTTGTCGATATGGTCGATCATGCGGAGATTTAGCGCCGAATTCCACCTGGATGCAATATTTGCGCAAAAATTGGCGCCCCTATGCGCTACTTCGCGCGGAACGAGCATTCGTCCCAGGCTACTCTCTTCTTAGCGCAAACAGGAGGAGAAACCCATGGGACCGTTCCCCCACGACGCCCCGCAATCCACCATCACCGAGGAGAATCCCGCTGGCACGGACGGGTTCGAATTCGTCGAATTCGCACATCCCGATCCGCAGGAACTGCGCGACCTCTTCGCGAAGATGGGCTATGAGCATGTAGCGAACCACAAATCGAAGCCGGTCGAGCTTTGGCAGCAGGGCGACATCACCTATGTCATCAACGCTGACCCCGACAGCTTCGCGGCCCGTTTCGTGGAAGAGCACGGGCCCTGCGCCCCCTCGATGGCATGGCGCGTCGTCGATGCGCAGCACGCCTTCGATCACGCGGTGAAGAACGGTGCGGAGCCCTACGAGGGCACGGACAAGACCGTCGACTGGCCCGCGATCAAGGGGATCGGCGGCAGTCTGATCTATTTCACCGACCAATATTACGACACCTCGCCCTATAACGAGGAATTCGACTGGCTGAAGACGTCGAAGCCGAAGGGCGTGGGCTTCTATTATCTCGACCACCTGACCCACAATGTCTTCAAGGGCAACATGGACAAGTGGTTCAACTTCTACGGCGATCTCTTCAATTTCCGCGAGATCCGGTTCTTCGACATCGAGGGAAAATATACCGGCCTCTATTCCCGGGCGCTGACCTCGCCCTGCGGGCGCATCCGCATCCCGATCAACGAGGATCGCGGCGAAACCGGCCAGATCGTCTCCTATCTCAAGAAATACAAGGGCGAGGGCATCCAGCACATCGCCGTGGGCGCGCGCGACATCTACGAGGCGACCGACGCGATCGCCGATCGCGGGATCCGCTTCATGCCTGCCCCTCCCGAAACCTATTACGAGCTCAGCCATGACCGCGTGACCGGGCATGAGGAGCCGGTCGATCGGATGAAGAAGCACGGCATCCTGATCGACGGCGAGGGCGTCCTCGGCGGCGGCGAGACCAAGATTCTGTTGCAGATATTCTCGAAGACGGTAATCGGGCCGATTTTCTTCGAATTCATCCAGCGCAAGGGCGACGATGGGTTCGGCGAAGGCAACTTCAAGGCGCTCTTCGAGTCGATCGAGCGCGAGCAGATCGAAAGCGGCGAACTCGTCGCCGAGTGATCGCGCCACAAATCCAAGTTGCGACGGGGCAGGCTGGAGCCTGCCGCGATTGCATTTCGGCGGCGCTGCGGGCGGACCCTTGCCGCTCAGCGAAATCCAAAAGCGCGCACCACGCCGAGCAGAGCCTGGCGAGCTCGACGATCGGTCCGAGCCGGTAAAGTTGTTTGGGCCCGGAGACCGGCGGCACCATGCAGAAAGTCCGATCAACTCTCCGTTATCGAAGCTGAAAGTCTGGAATTCCTCAGGTGAATGCTGCCGTCTTCCTTTGATAGCAAATAGGTATTCGAGAGAATTTATTTTTTAAAAAGACTTTCCTGTGCGCCCGGGGCCGGATCGCAAGCCCTCCGGCCCCAATTACAAACAGGCGGAGATTTTCATGACGGAGCCTTCTATCGAAATCGAATACTTGGATGACGGGGCGATCCGACTGCGCAAAGGCGCGTGGTCGGACAAGGTGCCGCGGTCGCAGATTGAGCGCTGGGCGGACCATTATGAGTTGAAGCATCGAAATAACAGCAATGCCGGGTATCTCGAAATGGCCCGCGCGCTGCGGGAAGCCAGGGCGAAGTTTCTGCTTTGATTGGCTGAGCGGACAGAGAAAAATCCGCTGAGAAAAACCTGAAAGAGTGCGCCGAGGCAGATCAGTTGGGCCTTGTCGGCGTCCGCTCTTTCATTCCGAATCCACAAATCGTAAGCTTCGGCAAAACGGCTCAGAATACGCCATCGGGATCGGCGCAAAATAAACTGAACTTGTCAGGAGGCGAAGATTGGATCAGCTGCGTGTAATCGAAGACCGCTTGCAGCGCCTTAATCGGATCACCGATTGGAAATTCGCCTTGGGTTTGCACATTCGCTTTGCCAATCCGACCCTGAGCTATGTGACCTACCCGAAAGAATGGGTGGATTACTACACCGAAAAACAGCTCGTTTTCGTGGACCCGACCGTCCGATGGGCGATTTCCAATCAGGGTATTTGCGATTGGGCGGACCTCTCCGACGGCGATGAGAGTGACGTGTTCGGCGCCGCTTCGCGTTTTGGATTGCGTTACGGGAAGGTCATTGCACTTGGGGAACTGGACCGTTCCATTGGCTTCTTTGCCCATCCTTCTCGTCCGATCACGCAGGAGGAGATCGAGCAGGCTCAATCGCTAATGCAGGAGCTTCACGACGTCACCCGCGATGCGTTGGACATGTCCGAGAAGGAGCTCGAGGAGCTTCGCCAGATCCCGGTGCTGCCCTAAGCCGGAGTTCTTGGGCCAGACCCCAGAGACCCCAACACCAATGCCAATCTAGCAGAGCCGCAGAGTCTTCTGGGCTGCCCGCGCCCCAGCAGTTGCGGCGTGGGCAGCCCCCGATGTTGCGAGCGGCGTTTACCGTCAGGCGGCGCGGATCTGGGGCGATTGGTCCCGCTCCACCCACGAACCGTTTTCATAGCGCGCCGTGATCCGGCCCGCATCGTCCATCGCCTGCAGCGACAACCAGCCATTGTCGAACAGCGCCTTGAGCTGCGGATGCCGCTCCAGCACGTCGGTGATCGCCTCGGTCGGTGCCGCGACGACCACCGAGAGCCGCAGCGGATCATGCCGCAGCCGCTCGCCGTCATGCATCGATTGCATCGGCAACCCGACCCGCAGATCGCCGCCATTGCCCTCGAACACACCGATGCCGCCGACCACGTTGTGCAACAGCTTGTTGCCCGCCCCGAATACCTCGGGCGCGGTGGCGGAGCCGTTATATTGCAGCGCGATCCAGCTGGTGACGACGGCAGGGGCGGTCAGGATCAGCTCGAGCGTGGAAAAGCCCGCATCCTGCCGCCAGTCGTAATCGTGCAGGAAGGCTCGCCCACCCAGATCGCAGCCCCTGCTCCGCGCCCTGGGGGCCACGATGAAGGCGCGGCACCCGGCCAGCCCCCATTCGGGCCGCAACTCGGACCAGTCCTTGCCCCGCCGGGGCAGATCGGCCTCCGACCCGGCGCGGGGGAGGGCCTGCGCCCGCGCCGTCCGGGCGATCTGGACCGCCTTCGCGAGCGCTGTTTGCAACTGCGCCAGATGCGCCCGTGGCACCGCAGCCGTCCCGTCCTCGAACAGCCGTAGCTCGTCGCTGACGGTATCGTGCAGCCCGGCAAGGAACCGCGTCTCCGGCGGGATCGCGATGCCGTTCCGGGACAGTCCCTTGCGCACCACCGGATCGTTGAGCAGTTCCGCGAGCAACCGCGCGTTCACATCGCCCGCATGGCCGCCACAGGCCCCGCATTGCAGCGCGCTCGCATGCGGTGCGTTGGTGACATGCGCGCCGTGACCCGCGATCAGGACCAGCGGCGCGAAATCGGAGGTGAGCGACATCGCCTGCAGCACCCGTCCCGCCAGCGCGATCCGCTCATCGGAGGGCAGGTCAAGCGCGGGCACGGGCTCGGGGATCGGTGCCGTTTCCTGCGCCATCGCCGACCCGAAAAGCTTGCCCAGATACAGCGGCCCGGCCGCTTCCACGAAGGCGAAGGACGACACCGCGGCCAGCTTGAACCGGCCCCAAGCGCGGGTGGCGCGCCGGGCGATCCGCGCGGCCTGATCGGCCTTGTCGCTCACCGCGACTTGCGACTCGACCCCTGTTTCCAGCAGCACTGGCGCCCGCGCGTCGCGCTGGTCCGAGGCCAGCCCGCGATGGGCGATCGGCAGACCGAAGAAGCCCGCGAAGCCGCGCGTCTGCACGCCGGGATCGGCGGCTTCCAAGGCCCGCCTGAAGGGTTCGGACCGCACGTCGATGCAAAAGACCGCCTGGATTTCGGGTGCCTGTGCGCCGGTCCGTTCGTCCGCCGCTGCGAGCGTTTCCGCCAAGGCCCGTTCTTCGGCCCGGTCCGCGGCCTCTTGCAGTGCAAGATCGATGCGCAGATCGAGGCTCGGATTCAGCGGCGCGGCATGGTCTTTCAGCGCCCGCGTCCAAGGGACGGAGAGCCGGTCGCGGAAACACTCCAGCAGCGCCGCCTCCCACGCGAGCCGGATCACCAGCATCTCG
This sequence comes from Thioclava sp. IC9, assembly GCF_002213225.1. Classification (NCBI taxonomy): domain Bacteria; kingdom Pseudomonadati; phylum Pseudomonadota; class Alphaproteobacteria; order Rhodobacterales; family Paracoccaceae; genus Thioclava; species Thioclava sp. IC9. The sequence goes on along the minus strand of NZ_NBNX01000002.1, from coordinate 555,941 downwards.
AACGCCAGCGCATTGCGCTCTCCCTTCAGCCCGTCCGCCCAGCCAAGCCCGCGCGCATATTGCGCCCAGCCGCCAAGGCTCATCGCGAGCCGATGCAGGTAGAGTGGCGCGGCCTCGGTGCTCAGACCAAGCCGTCCCGTCAGTTCCGCGAAGGCGGCGCGCGCATCCGTGGGCAGGCTCGCCGCGAAGGCGCAGAAGCCGCGCAGCCCGTGCAAACCCGGCGTCAGGTCGCGCAGCGCGAACGCCCGCCACGCCTTGAAGGCCGCGCCCTCCGGCGCAGGCCAGAGTGCTTGCCCCTTGTCGAAATGCCCGCCGGCCCAGAGACCGACCCGGTCCGCGATCAGCGCGGGCCAGTCCTGTCCGGTCTCCTTCGCGGCCAGATCGGCCAGCGTCGGATCGGGCCGATACGCGGGCGAGGGAGCGTGAAGCGCCTTTCGCACCTGATCGGGGTCGAGCCCGGCCTCGATCGCGGCGGCCGAAATGTCCTGCTGCGTGAGCCGCCCGGCCTCTAGCCACTGGGCTATTGCCTCGCGCGGGGCGGTCGTCCGGGCGCCCGCCACCCGCGCCAGCCGGGTCGCGGCCTGAAGGCGGCTCTCTCCGGCCTGACCGAGATAGGGGTTCACCGCCACCGTCGCCTCCAGCCCGAAGGCGGGCGGGATCTGAGCCAGCGTCTTTTCGGCTGCGGCAAAGAGTTGCAAGGTCGCGCCGGGGAATTGATAGCTGTGGAAACTCATAGCCTTAACCTTTCTTGAGGGGCGTCTGCCCGATCAGCCGATCGGTGAGCGCATTAAGATAGAGACCGTTCATGAGATGGACCCGCAGCCCCGCCGCAGCCGGATGGCTGCCCCAGAGCGGGAAGGTCGCCTGCGCCCAGGCCGCGAGGCCGAAGCCGGCGATCGTCAGGAGCATCACCAGCCAGATCAGCGGATCGGCCGGGGGCGGGGGCGGCAGGGTGCCCGCCGAGAGCGCATTTGCCCCCCAATGCAGCGCGAAATAACCAAGGGTCGCGCCCAGAGACATAAGCGTCGTGCGCCAGAACAGCGGCCACGGCGCGGCCTCCGCCAGCCCCTGAGCGATCAGGTAGGCGACGCCGAAGACGAGGATCGCCCCCAACGCGATCGCCTGTGGCGGCTCGTGCCAGAGCCCGGAGAGCGCGAGCGCCCCGCCGTAGATTGCGAGCGAAAGAAGGAAGGCGCGCAGCACCGCTCCGGCGCCCGGCACCGCGACCGGGCCGGGCCGGCGCTGCTGCGCCACCGCGGCGACCGCGCTGCCCGAGGACAGGAAGGCATGCGCCTTGTAAAGCGAATGCGCCACGATATGCAGCAGCGCCAGCGGAAACAGCGCCAGTCCGCATTGCAGCACCATGAAGCTCATCTGTGCGCAGGTGGACCATGCAAGCGAGGTCTTCACCGCCGATTGCGTCGTCGCCACTGCCGCCGCGATGAGTGCGCTGAGCCCGCCGACCAGCGCCAGCACTGCGAGGACGCCTGGCGCGGCGAGCATCACGTCGGCAAAGCGGATCAGCAGGAAGCCCCCTGCATTGACCACGCCCGCATGCATCAGTGCCGAGACCGGGGTTGGGGCCTCCATCACCTCGGTCAGCCAGCCATGGGTCGGGATCAGCGCCGATTTGAACACCGCAGCGACGCCCAGAAGCCCCGCCACGACCCAAAGCGTCTGCGGCCCTTGCCCGTCGCGCGCGGCCTCGAGGATGCGCGCGATGTCGGTGGTCCCGAAGCCATAGGCGAGAAGGCTCACCGCGACCAGCAGGGCACCGCTCGCGACCAACCCGCTGAGCGATTTCTTCCGCGCGGCGCGTTGCGCGCCGGGGCGCTCTGGATAGAACAGCAGCAACCGGTGCAGACCGGTGCCGACCGCGATCCATGCGATCACCAGCTGGAACAGGTTGCCCGCCACCACGAGCGCAAGCACACAGGCGAGTGTCAGGCTCATCCAGCCCATGAACCAGCTTTGCCGCGCTTCGCCATCGAGCGCGACCCGCGAAAAGCGCAGCACCACCCAGCCGACGAAGCCGACGGTCAGTGCCAGCGAGATGCTGACGATGTCGATGCGCGCAGAGAGACCGATGCCCGCCATGCCTATGAGCGGGCTCGTCGTCGGCCCCGACAGCGCAAGCGTCACCGCCGCGCTCACCGTCGCGAGCAGCCCCAGAAGTGAGGCCAGCTCCGGCCCACGCAGTCGCGCTCCGGCCCGCTCCGCAGGCCTCAGAAGCAAATCAGTGCCGACCGCGATCAAAAGCGCAGCGGGCAGCAGCAAGAGATAAGACATGGCAACCTCCAGTTCGTTCCCGGGAGAGGTAGCGGCGACTTAGTGTGAAGAAAAATTCATTGTTTGTGGGTTTTCGTTCTGTTTGATAGAACGATGTCAGAGTTGAACTACCATCATCTGCGCTATTTCCACGAAGTCGCGAAGGACGGGAACCTGACGCGCACGGCGGAGCGTCTGAACGTTTCGCAATCGGCGCTCTCGACGCAGATCCGCACATTTGAGGCACGGATCGGTCACCAATTGTTCGAGCGGCGCGGGCGGCAGTTGGTGCTGACCGAGGTCGGGCATATCACGCTCGACTATTCGGAGCGGATTTTCGAGGCGGGCGAAGAGCTTGCGGCCACGTTGCGACAGGCCTCGGCGGGACGTCAGGCGGTGAGGATCGGCGCGCTCTCGACGCTTTCGCGCAATTTCCAGATCGGATTTCTCGCGCCGCTCATCGGGCGCACGGATGTGGAGATCGTGCTGCGTTCGGGCAACGGGGGCGTTCTGTTCGAGGCGCTGCAGGCGATGGCGCTTGACGTGGTGCTGACGACGGAGCCGCCGGCGCGCGACGTGTTCTCGAGCTTCGTCGCGCATCGCGTCGCCGAACAGAAGGTCTTGCTGCACGGCACGCCGCACCGGCTGCGGCATGCCACGCTCGAGGAGATGCTGAGCGAGGAACCCGTGATCCTGCCGACCGACAGTTCGATCCGGACCGGCTTCGACAGCCTGATCACCCGGCTCGGGCTGCGTCCGCAAGTGGCGGCGGAGGTTGACGACATGGCGATGATCCGCCTTCTGGCCCGCGAGGATGCGGGGCTTGCGATCACGCCCGCCGTCGTTCTGGCCGACGAGCTTCGCGACGGGTTGCTGGTGACCGCACCGTTCGATCTCGATATCGGCGAGGATTTCTACGCGGTGACGCTGCAGCGCCGCTTTCCGAACCCGGTGGTCACGGACCTGATCGAGAAGGCGCGGGAGGCAGAGGCGTCCGGTCGCGGTTGATCCAGGGAAACGCGGGACAATGGCGCGCGCGACCTTGCTGGACAAGAACGCGAAAAGGCGGCTCGAAAGCCGCCTTTTCTTTTGGTCTCGAGCCCAGTCGGTCTCAGTAGACGCCGTAGGTCGTCTCGTCGAGCTTGTCGTAGATCTCCGAGCGCGCAAGCGCGGCCAACGCGTCCACATCGGTCGTGTCCACCTTGGCGAGCAGCCCGTCCCACTTGTCGACGAGCGCCTTGAACTCGGTGAGGATCGCTTCGGGATCCTTCACGCCGCGATCCTTGGCATTGGCGACCAGCGTGGCTTCATCGGCGACCACGAATTCGGCCAGCGCATCTTTCAGGGCCTGATCCGGCTCGGCCACGGCCATGCCGTTCTCTTTCGCCGACTTCACGGCCTTCTCGACATCCTTGTCGAAGGCGATGCGGTGCTCTGCGAGGTAATAGGCCATCTCATTGAACAGCACGCGGCGGTTCTCGGGCGAGATCGACTGCCAGAAGGCGACGTTGTAGCCCCATTCGAACCCGGCGTAGTAGTTGCCGATCGCGAGCGTGTTCATGTCGGTGACGACATCCTTCAGGCTGAAGCTGTCGAGCGCATCCGCCGCCGCGACCGCACAATCGAGCGAGCCGGCGTCAAGCCCGGTATACATCTCGCTCGACGGCATCGAGACCGGTACGGCGCCTACGAATTCCGCGAAGCGCGACCACGCGCCGCCCGCCATGCGCAGGCGCTTGCCCTTGATATCGGCCAGCGTGCGGACCGGGGTGTTGCACTGCATGAAGTACTGCGAGGTCGAATAGCCCCCGCCATAGACCACACCATTGGCTTTCCACTCCGCCAGCTGGGCGGGGTTCGTCAGGCCGAACTCGGTCGAGGCGAAAGCCATGACCAGCGGGTCGGTGTTGTAGAAAGCCATGTTGCCGATGAGATTGTCGATCGGCAGCTCGGAGGGGGTGTAGGTCCCGGCGTGATAGGTGACCTGCGCGATCCCGTCGCGCACGCCCTGCAGCGAGGAGGCCGGCGGCAGCAGCGAGCCTGCGGAGAACACGGTGAAATTGATCTCGCCATCGGTCTCTTCCGCGACCTTCTTGGCGAATTCCACGTAGGGGCCGCGCACCATCGAGTGGCGCTCGGCGAAGAAATGGTTGGCGTTGTAGTCTGCCGCGCTCGCCACGGTCGCGGTGGTCATCATCGCGAAGGCGATCGCCGCGGTTTTCATCGTCGACGTCATGTTCACAGGTTTCCTCCCTTTGGAACGGTAAGTGAGTTGTCGTGTCACCCGGCCATCAGCGCGGGCAGGTAGAGGCTGAGCGCCGGAAACGCGATCAGCAGGATGAGCGTCAGCAGGTCCATCGCGATGAACCAGGTCGTGCCGGAGATGATGTTGCCGAGCTTCACCTTCCCCGACAGCGCGCTGTGCAGGACATAGAGGTTGAGCCCCACGGGCGGCGTCACGAGGCCGATCTCCAGGAGTTTGATCGTGATGATGCCGAACCAGATCAGGTTGATGTCGGCGGCTTCCAGCACCGGCAGCAGGATCGGCAGAGTCAGCAGCATCAGGCCGATCGAGTCGATCACCATGCCAAGGATCACGAACAGCCCCGCCACCATCAGGATGATCACCACCTTGTCGTCGGAGACGGCGAGCATCGCGTTGGTCAGCGAGCGCGGCACGCCGGACAGCCCCATGAAGCGGGTGAACATGATCGCCCCGATCGACAGGAAGAAGATCGAGGAGGTGGCGACGACGGTCTGGCGGATCGCGGCGCGCATCGCCTCCCATGTCAGGCTCCGGCGCAGCAGCGCGATCAGAACGGCGAGAGTCGCTCCCATTCCGCCCGCCTCGGTCGGTGTGAAGAAGCCCCCGAATATGCCGCCAAGGACGCCCATGATCAGGACCGGGAACGGCCAGACCGACCACAGCAGGCTCAGGAAGCGGCGCATGTCGAACGGCTCGGCGGTGCGCGGGGCGAGTTTCGGGTTCACCGCGCAGCGCACGGTGATCATTCCCATGTAGATCAGCGCGGATATCAGGCCCGGCACGACGCCCGCGATGAACAGCTGGCCGATCGACTGCTCGGTGAAGATCCCGTAGAGCACCATCAGGATCGACGGCGGGATCAGCGAGCCGAGCGTGCCCGAAGCGGCCACGACGCCGGTCGCGAGCGACGGGTGATACTTCGCGCGCAGCATTTCGGGCACGGCGATGCGCGACATCGCGGCGGTGGTCGCGATGCTCGAGCCCGACGCCGCCGCGAACAGTCCGCAGGCGCCGACGCTGGCCGAGGCGAGACCGCCCGGCACCCGCGCCAGCAGCATCTTAAGCAGGTCGAAGGCGCCACTCGTCAGCCCGGTATTGGCGGCGACGAAGCCCATCAGCAGGAACATCGGGATCGCGGTCAGCGACCAATCCCCGATGAAGCTGAAGGGCAGGGCGCTCACGATGCCGAAAGCGGCGGTCAGGTTCAGCATCGATGCGATGCCGATGAAGGAGACGATCATCAAGGCGATGCCGATCGACATCCGCAGCGCGAGAAGTCCGAACAGGCTCGCGACGCCGATCCACCCAATGGTCAACATGCTCATGCCGCGGACTCCGTATCATGCAGTTTGGTGACGGGTTTGCCTTGCACAAGCAGCACAGCGCGCAAGAGTGCCGCCACGGCCGCAAGCCCGAAACCCAACGGCAACATGCAACGGGCGGGCCAGACGATGATCTCGCGGCTGCCCATCACGACTTCGCCGACCTTGAAGGCGCGGACCGCGTCGAGACCCGTGCGCCACGTCATCACCGACAGGATCGCCGCGGTCGCGAAGAAGGTGATCAGCAGGCTGATCCGCTGGAGCCAGTCGGGAAAATGGTTGAACAGCAGATCGACGCTGATCTGCTCGTCGTCATATTCGACCAGCGCCATCGGCAGCATGACGATCGCGACCATGTAATAATAGGACGAGATCTCGACCGTTCCCTGGATCGGGGCGTTCCAGAATACCTTCAGCACCACGTCGAGCGTGATGTTGCCCATCATAACGATGATGCCCAGCCCGCCTACGAGCATCAGCCCGTGAGTCAGTCGCCGAAACGCTCGATCAATGAATCCTCTCTGCACCGGTCACCTCCCCGCGATCTTGTGCGCCGGCCAGAGCATTCCTGACGGGGACTACCTATTCAAATAGCAAAGCTTGATCGGATGATCGCGGTTCGTTATCGCTCCGGGGAGGACGGCAGGGAGAGATACTCATGGGCCCAACGCGCATCGGCATTCGCCACTTGCGCTACACGATCGCGGTCGCGGATGCGGGTGGTTTCCGCGCCGCCGCCGAGGCGCTCAACATCGCGCAGCCGGCGATCAGCAAGACGATTCAGGACACCGAGACCGATCTTGGTTTTGCGATCTTCCGGCGCAGCGCGACCGTGTTCGAGATCACCGAGGCAGGACGGATCTTTCTGGAGGATGCGCGCCTGACCCTTGCCACGTTCGAGCGCACGATCCGCGCCTCGCGGCAGAACGCGCTCGGCGCGCGCGGGCATATCATCGTGGGCTATTCCGCACTGGCCTCGTCGTCGCAGATTTCCGCCGGGCTGGATCGGTTCCACCAGAGCTATCCAGGCTGTCAGGTCGAGATGCACGTGATGTCGACGGACACGATGATGCGGAACCTGAAATCGGGCGAGATCGATATCGGCTTCCTGCTGGCGCATGACAGCGTGCAAGACCCGGCCGTCGCGCAGGAGCCGATCTGGTCCACTCGGATCGGCGTCGTCGTGCCGCGCGATGTCGAGGCGCTGTCGCTCGAGGCGCTGCGCGAGCGGTCCTTCGTGATGGGCCTGCGGGAGAACTGGCGCTCATTCCGGGCCCTGCTCGACACGGCCTTCGCACAGGGCGGTCTCGATCCGGTGGTCGTCGACGAAGCGTGGGACGTGCAGGTGATCTTCCAGCGCGTCGCGGAGGGGCGGGGCCTGACCTTCTACCCGATCAGCGCCGCCGACAGTCTGCCGGCCGCGCTGAAGATTCTCCCGGTGCCGGGCTGGAGCCCGGAGCTGACGATCGCGATGGCCTGGAGCAAGGTGGTCGACACGAAATTGCTGCAGGATTTCCGTACGATCTTCCTAGGCTGACACCGCGGCCGGGGTGATCCAATTTCGCGATCACCCGATCACACAAGCCTATTTGAACCTCGCGGAACACCTGACGTCTTATGGCGCCGCAAATGCCGACTGCCAGTGTGAGACCCGATGGATTACGATACCGACCCTGCGCCCTTTGACCTCAAGGGCTCCCGCACGGGTGTGCTGTTGCTGCACGGGTTCACGAGCACGCCCCAAAGCGTGGCTCATGTCGCACATGGCCTGCATCGGCGCAGCGGGGCGAGCGTCCGCGTGCCGCTGCTGGCCGGTCACGGCACGACACCGGAGGAACTGGCGCAGACCGGATATCGGGACTGGCTGGCCTCGGCGGAGGCGGCGCTCGCGGCGCTGCGGCAGGAGTGCGACCGGATCGTTGTGGCGGGGCTGTCTCTCGGCGGGACCATCGCCCTCAACCTCGCGATCCGCTTTCCTGATCGGGTCGATCGCGTCGTGACGATCAACGGCTCGACCGGGCTCTATCGCCCCGATCAGGTTGCGAGCCTCTTCGGCGATCGACCCGAGCCGTTCCAGCGCGGCATCGGCTCGGATATCCGCCATCCCGACCGGCGCGAAATCTGTTACGACCGGATTCCGTCCACCACGATGCGCGAACGCTTCGTGCTGACCTGTGCCACGGGCGCGATGCTGCCGGAGTTGCGCCAGCCGATCCTGGTCTTCCAGTCCCGCATCGATCATGTCGTCGCCCCCGAGAATGGGCTGCGGATCCTGCGCGATGTCGGATCTTCGGATGTCGGACTGGTCTGGCTGGAGAACTCGTTCCACGTCGCGACCCTCGACCACGACCGCGATTTGCTGGTCGAGAAGATCGGGGAATTCATCCTCGCGAACAGGCGATAAAGCGCGCGCAGCAGGGAAGTATTTGGCAGAGAGTGTTTCTCCATCGACCTGAAGTCGCCGCAGCGTTGCCTGTATTGCAATGGGCAAGGGCTGCAGCTCGGCCCTGAGCCGCCCCCGTTGGAATTTTAGGGACATATCACGAACGCACGCAAATTCGTGAATACTTGCGAAAAAACAAAACCCGTGCAAACCTCGCCTATACAGGGGGAGGAGAGTGGGTTTCCGCTTTTGAGGAGAAGCTGGAAGCTTGGCGATCACGCCGTCTCACGAAGTCGCGATGTGCTTGGAGGAGTGCCATCGCGTGTTTTCGACCTCCCTCTCATTCGGCCCCGCGTCCGTCGGGGTCGCAACCAAAACGGGGAGGAACCATGAAACATCTGACCACTCGCAGACATGCGTTGCGCACTCTTGCGGCGGCGGGCGCTGCCAGCCTTGCCGCGCCGCATATCGCCTCGGCCCAAGCCAACGGCACGACCTGGAAGATCCAGACCTCGTGGCCGGGCGGCGTCGGCCTTCAGACCTTCAAGGACTGGTGCGCCACTATTCAGGAAAAGACCGGCGGCGAGCTGGCCTTCCAGCCTTTCGGCGCCAATGACGTCGTGGGCGACTTCCAGCTTTACGACGCGGTGAAGAACGGCGTGCTCGACGCGGTCAACCCGTTCACAATCTACGTGCAGGGCATCATCCCGGCGGGCGTCTTCCTGACGTCCTATCCGCTCGGCCTGCGCAATCCGCACGAATTCGACGTGTTCTATTACGGCCTCGGCGGGCTGGAAATGGCGCGCGAGCTTTATGCGGCGCAAGGCATGTATTTCGTGGGCCCCGTCCACCATGGCCCGAACATCATCCACTCGAAGGTGCCGATCCGGTCGATCGACGACTTCCGCGGTCGCAAGATGCGCCTTCCCGGCGGCATGGTCGCCGATGTCTTCGGCGAAATCGGGGCGGAGACCACCGTGCTTCCGGGCTCGGAAATCTTCCCCGCGCTGGAGAAGGGCACGATCGACGTGGCGGACTATGTAGGCCCTGCGGTGAACTACGCGCTCGGCTTCAGTCAGGTGACCAGCTATATCTCGATGGGCCCGCCCGGCATGATGTCGCTCTACCAGCCGGTCGACATCATGGACATCACCGTGGGCATGGATGCGTGGAACAAGCTCAGCCCGCAGATGAAGCAGTTCGTCGAAATGGAAACCCACGTCTATTCCGACATGCATCACGCGGCGATCCAGAAGGCCGACCAGGAAGCCTGGGCAAAGTTCGAGGCCGACGGGACCGAGGTCACGCGCCTCAGCCAGGACGATGTGGAGCTGATGACCGAAGTCGCCGTCCCGATCTGGTTCAAGTACGCGAACCGCGACAGGGACAGTGCGCGGATCTTCAAGACGCAGCTCGATTACATGATGTCCGGCTCGCTCGGCTATGTGACGCCCGATCTGGTCGACGGGCTGGAACTGAAGCTCTGATTTGATCTCGAAGACAGTCTGACGGGCCCGCCCTCTGGCGCGGGCCCGGTTCAACTGATGGCCGGGCATGTCCCGACAACAGGGGGTGGGCAATGCCCAATATCGACTTCACTCTACCGCATTGGGCCTATTGGGCAGGGTTGATCCTGTTTCCGATCATTGCGGCGTCTCTGGCCAACCGGCCACGCAAGACGGAGCGGCGCTATTCGCTCTCCTTGGGCTATTTCATTCTCGTGACCGGGGGGATGCTGGGACTGCATCGCTTCTATGTGAAAAGCCTGCTGGGCTTTCTCTTCATTCCGGTCTTCATCGCCATTCTTTACGCGAATGCACAGGGCCATAACGCGCGCGGCACGGTTTCGGACATGTCGAACGTGGTGCGCATGGCCGAGCGTTCTCTGAGCCGCGAGCAGGAGCGGGTCGACACCGCGCAGGCCGATCTTCCGAAGCTGCGCGAGGAGCTGGCCGCCGCCGAAGAGGGCAGCTTTGCGCAGAAGCGGGCGCAGCGAAATGTCGATCGCGCCGAGAAGCGGGTCGCGGATGGCGAGTCGCTGATCGAACAGGCTCAGGCCGATCTCACAGAGGCGCGCCCGAAGAGGGACGCCGCCGCCGCCGTGCTCGCAAAATGGCGCAGCATCTCGAAATACGCTTTCTGGGTGCTGCTTGCGGGGATCGTCATCGACGCGCTTCTGCTTCCGATGCTGGTGCGGCGCGCCAACGCCTCGCTGCCCGAGCATGACGAGGAAAGCGAGGTCGAGCGGCGTCTCGAAGCGCTCGAGGAAGAGGAGATGAAAGACGATTCCCGCCATGTCTCGAAAGGTTGGACAGGCTGGATCGATCGGATTTCGCTCAAGGCGGGCGAGTTCGTCAGCTATTGGGCGATCATCGCGGTCTTCGTCTATTACTTCGAGGTCATCAGCCGCTACGTCTTCAACAGCCCGACGAACTGGGCGCATGAGGCGATGTATCTGATGTTCGGGATGCAGTACCTGATCTCGGGTGCCTACGCGATGCTGACCGAGAGCCATGTGCGCGTCGACATCTTCTACGCGCCGCTGTCGAAACCCCGCAAGGCGTGGGTCGATCTGCTGACCTCGGTCTTCTTCTTCATCTTCGCGGGCACGCTTCTGGTGACGTCGTGGATCTTTGCGATGGATGCGATCGCCGTGCCCACGGGCAACGGGCTCATCTCGCAATGGGCGCGCGGCGAAATTCCGACCGGCGAGATGCTGGCGAACTGGAATCTCGGACAATGGACCGATGCGAATGTCCGCTGGGGCGAGATCAGCTTCAACGAATGGGAGGTGCCTCTGTGGCCGATGAAATGGGTCATGGTGATCGGCGCTCTGCTGCTTGTTCTGCAGGGCATTTCAAAATTCGCGCAGGATCTGCGGGTCGTGATGGGCAGGGGCTGATACATGGGACTTGAGATTGGAATTGAGTGGCTGACACTCATCATGTTCGGCTCGCTGGTCGTCCTGCTGATGGCAGGGCTTCCACTGGCCTTCGTCACGGGCGGTCTGGCCTGTGTCTTCCTGTTCGTGCTGGGCGACGAACGCGCGCTCAATATCGTGCCGAGCCGCATCTTCCCGCTGATGACGAACTACCAGCTCTCGGCGATCCCCTTGTTCATCTTCATGGCGTCAATGCTGGAGAGGGCAGGGATCATCAACGAGATGTTCGACGTCATCTACAAGGTGCTGGGCGGTGTGCGCGGCGGTCTGGCCGCGGCCACCATCATTGCCTCGACGGTGCTTGCCGCGATGGTGGGCGTGATCGGGGCTGCGGTGGTGACGATGGGGATCATCGCGCTGCCGGCGATGCTCGATCGCGGATACAATGCCAAGATCGCGATGGGCTCTATCATGGCGGGCGGCACGCTCGGGATCCTGATCCCGCCGTCGATCCTTGCGATCATCTACGCGGTCGTGGCCGAGCAATCGGTGGGCGAGTTGTTCATCGGTGCGGTAATCCCCGGCCTTCTCCTGTCGGGCATGTATGTGGCTTACGTGCTGATCCGCTGTGCGATCAACCCCGAGATGGGACCGCCGATCCCGCCGGAAGAACGTATCACGGGCCGCGAGAAGATCCGCCTGATGAGCAACATGTCGGCGCCGATCTCGCTGATCGTGATCGTGCTGGGCGTGATCTTCACCGGCGTCGCGACCCCGGTGGAAGCCGCGGGCATCGGCACTTTCGGCGCGATCATCGTGGCCGCCATCCACCGCAAGCTCGACTGGCAGACGATCCGCGAGGCCGCGATCACGACGCTCAAGGCCTCGGCGATGGTCATCTGGATCATGTTCGGGGCGACGATCTTCGTCGGGCTCTATGTGCTCGAGGGAGGACAGCAATTCGTGCAGAACGCGCTGGAGGCGACCGGGCTCGGGCCGTGGGGCATCCTGATCATCATGCAGCTCGTGCTGATCATTCTCGGGATGTTCCTCGACTGGGTCGGCATCCTGCTGCTCTGCGTGCCGATCTTCGTGCCGATCGTGAAGGCGCTTGGGGCCGAGGCCTTCGGGCTGAGCGATCCCGACGATCTCGTGCTGTGGTTCGGGGTGCTCTACCTCGTGAACATGCAGATGAGCTTCCTCTCGCCGCCCTTCGGCTACGCGCTGTTCTATCTGCGCGGGGTGGCGCCGCCGGAAATTCCGATGGGCGACATCTTCCGCTCGGCGCTGCCGTTTCTCGCGCTTCAGGTGGTGGGGCTGCTGCTGTGCATGTTCTTCCCGGAGATCATCATCTGGCTGCCGAAACTGGTCTACGGTTGATCACTCGCATCTAGTCTAGGACACACGAGAAGCCCCGCGCCGCGTCGCGGGGCTTTTCATTCTGGCTGATCTGCCGCGATTTCCGGATCGCATGAGCACTCACGGTTCTGCCAGCTCGGCGCGACGGGCCTCGAGGGCTTGGATGAGCGTATCGGCCACCGCCCGAACCCTGCGCGATGCCGCGAGATCGGCGTGGATTGCCATGTAGATCGGACGCTCCATCGCAGATCCGTTGGGGAGCCGATCCGCCAAGAGCCTGAGCCCTGCCTCGCGGGCAAGAAGGTGCGGCAGCACGCCCACGCCCACGCCGCGCGCCACCGCCTCGATCTGTCCCGCCAAGGTGTTGACCGCCAGGCGCGGCGCTTGGTCCGCCCCGAAGGCACGGGCCCACTCGACCTGCAGCTTCACCCCGCTCTCCTCGGGAAAGGGGAAGGTCACGAAACGCTCGGGTCGGGCCCCGCTCGGCGGTCCGTAAAGGCCCACCCCCAGAACGCCCACTTGACGCACCAGAAGGTGACCATGTTCTGGGCGCAACAACCGCAGCGCCAGGTCGGCGTCGCGACGATGGAGATTGACGACTGCGGCACTGAAAAGGATTTCCACATCGAGCCCGGAATGTCTTGCCAGCAACGGCGCGAGCGCCGGCACGATAATGGGCGCGACGATGGTCTCGAAGCTTGCCAGACGCACGAGGCCCGCCACTTCGGCCTCCGCCCCCGCGCCTTGAGAAAAGCCCTGTATCGCCTGCTCCGCTTCTTCTGCACGCGGCAAGAGCGCCTCGCCCTGATCGGTCAGACGGTAGCCGCTCTGGTGGCGCAGAAAGAGAGGCACGCCGAGCGCTTGCTCCAGCCGATCGACGCGGCGCGATACCGTCGCGACCCCAAGGCCAAGGGTCTGGGCGACCCCGGAGAGGGTACCCGTCCGCGCCAGAGCGAGGAAAATCCGCGTGTCATCCCAATTCAGCCGCAAAGCTTTCTTCCAATTTTGGAAAACTGATTGCCAGTATTATCTCTACGCCTCCCAAAATGAAAAGCGTAAACAGCCGGCGTCTTCCCATCGGATGAGGCCATCATGTCCGCAATCGACTTCCCTCCAGCGAAACGCTCCATGTCAGACGGCAGTGCGCTCTCCCTAAGCGCGCTGGCGGCAATCTTCTGGGGCACCAATTTCGAGGCGACCCGCGTCGCTCTCGAATATCTCTCTCCCTGGACCGCTGCCGCGAGCCGCTTCGCGATCGCAGCGGTTGCGATCGTGATCTGGCTCGGGGTTTCGCGCGGGATCAACTTTCAGGTGCTCAAGCGTAACTGGCCCGCCTTCGCGGTTCTCGGCGTCGCCGGGGTCACGGGCTTCAACGCCGCCCTGTTTCTGGGGATGCAAAGTTCGAGCCCGGTCACCGCTGCCCTGATCATGGGCACGACGCCGCTGACGACCAATCTGCTCGATGCGCTGGCTCAAAGACGCCTGCCGAAAGGGACCGCGATCGTCGGAATGATCGTGAGCTTCGTCGGCGTCGCGATGACGGTCGGAGCGTTCTCGGGAACGCGGTTCTCCGGCGGCGACATTCTCATCCTGATCGGCAGCATCGGCTGGTCGCTCTACTCCATCGGATGCCGCAGTTGGGTGCGCGAGGCATCTGCGGTGGAAACCGCGACCTGGACAATGGTCTTCGGAGCGTTCGGGCTCGTGGTGATCTCCCTGTTCGTCGGAAATCCTGTGCAAGAACTGGTGCAGTCTGGGTCGGTCACCCAGTTGCTGGTTCTCTACATGGCACTGGGCGGCTCGGTCCTGGCCTATCTGTTCTGGCAGGTCGGCATTTCGGTGCGGGGGCCGGCCGCGACCTCGGTCCTCTTCAACCTCGTCCCTGTCGCCGCGCTTCTCGTCGCGATCGCCTTCGGGCGGATGCCCGGCTGGCAACAGATTCTGGGTGTGTTCGTCGCCATCCTCGGCGTGTTGCTCGCAAGCGGCCGGCTTCGTCTGCCCGGTCGCAACTGAGGGCGCCCTCAGGCGAACTTGAAGCTTCCGTGATGCCTTCGGCCGGAACATGGCTCTGGCTGAGGGGCGTCAGATCGCCCCCAAGAGAGCATCTGTCCCATGAAGAACCTGCTCTGGCGTCTCGCGTGTCGTCTCCGAAAACGACGCCGCTTCACCGACCCGCGAGACCTCCCGCCTGCACTCCTGCGCGACATCGGTCTCGAGGCGCATCTTTCTCGGTCGGATATTCGAATGAGCGGGCCGAGGCCCAACCGATCAATGCCGCCGGAAGCCGATCGCTGCAGATGACGCGCGATTATCCCGGTTGATCGTCCCGATGAGCTGGCTCAGCCCGACCATATCCGGCCGGGCTGAGCCGTCGCTTCCGGGAGGTGCGTGGGCTCAGTCGAGCCCGTTCGCGCGTGCAACGAAATCCGCGAGATGCGGCACGTAATCTTCAGGGCCGTCGCCGCCGGTGGCCATTGCCATCGCGAAGGCGTTCTTGGCCGTGCTGGCGAGCGGGGTTGCGACAGTGGCGGCATTCGCCATCGACTCGACGTAGCGCAAATCCTTGTAGGCGTTGGCGAGGGTGAACTTGTGCGCCTCGCGGTTGCCCTCGAGCGCGTAGCCCATGAAGGTCTGGTAGAAGCCGCAATCCATCCGGCCGCCCCGGATCACCTTGTCGAACTGCTCGATCGGAATGCCCACCTTGCGCGACAGTGCGAGGGCTTCGGAATAAAGCGCGGCATAGCCCAGCGAGATGAAGTTGTTGAGCAGCTTCATGCGGTGGCCGTCGCCAAGGCTGCCGACGCGTACGATCTTGCCCGCCCAGGTGTCGATCACGGGCTCGATGCGCGCGAACAGCTCTTCATCCGCGCCGACCATGCAATCGAGCGTGCCTTCCCAGGCCTCTTTCGGGGTGCGGCTGAGCGGCGCGTCGGCATAGGCGACGCCGATCTCTTGCATGTCCTCTGCGAGCTTCATCGTCACGGTCGGCTCGCCGGTCGAGCAGTCCACGATGACGCTGCCCTCTTTCAGGCCCGGCGTCAGCTTTGCGACCGCCTCGGCGGCTTCCGGCGCGCCGGTGAGGCACAGGAAGATGATCGAGGAGCGCGACGCGAGGTCTTCATAGGAGGTCGCCTCGGTCGCCCCGCGCGAGACCAGGTCCTCGATCGGCTTGCGGTTGCGGTGGGCGATCACGGTCAGCGGATAGCCTTTCTCGACGATGTTCTTGGCCATGCCGTGGCCCATCAGGCCGGTGCCGATGAAGCCGATGGTTTCCTGGGTCTTAGTCATTGGATACTCCGCTTGGGTCGATAGGTCGTGAAATTCGGATCAGAGATTGAAGCGCTCCCGCAGGTCGGCGACCTGCGCCGGGGTCAGCGGGCGGATCGCGTGGCCCTGCAGGGCGAGGAACAGTTTGGAGGTCTCCTCCAGCTCTTCGGCGGCATATTGCGCGTTCGACAGGCTGGTGCCCGCGACGACAGGGCCGTGATTGGCGAGCAGCACCGAATGATGCGCGCTGGCGAGCGAGCGTACGGCCTCGGCCAGTTCGGGATCGCCCGGCGCGTAGTAGGGCACGAGCGGCAGCTTGCCCACGCGCATCACGTGATAGGCCGTGAGCGGCGGCAGCACGTCCTCGGGATCGATGTCGCGCAGGATCGAGACGGCCGTCGAGTGGGTCGAGTGCAGATGGATCACCGCGCCCGCTTCCTGACGCTCGTCATACATCGCGAAATGCAGGAAGGACTCTTTGGTTGGCTTGTCGCCCGAGACGAAGTTGCCGTCCCGGTCGAAAAGGGAGATCCGGGCCGGATCGAGTGTGCCGAGCGAGGCATTGGTGGGCGTCATCAACCAACCGCCATCGGGCAGCCGCGCCGAGATATTGCCGGAAGACCCGGCGGTAAGGCCGCGATCGAAGAGCGAGCGCCCGATGGTGCAGATCTGGTCGCGCAGGCGCGTTTCGTCAGACATGTTCGGCCTCCGGCTCCAGCAGGTCCCACGCCTTGAGGAAGAAATCCTCGGCGCCGAAATTGCCTGATTTGAGCGCGAGCGCGAGGCGCGGGCCGGAGAGGCTCATCGTCCACGGCACGCCGGGGTCTATCTCGGGGCCGATGTCGAGCAGGCGCACACCGAGCGCCGTCGTCACCGCGCCCGACGTTTCGCCGCCCGCGATCAACATCCGGGTGAACCCGGCGTCGCGCAGGCGTTCGGCGATTGCGGCCAGCGTGTCTTCGACCAGCGCGCCGGAGGCGTCACGGCCCAGGCGGGACTGGATCTTGCCGAGCTGCGCGGGATCGGCGCTGGAATAGATCAGGGGGGTGCTGTCGGCGGGTTGTGCGATGGCCCAATCGGCGATCTCATCCGCGCTCTGTCGGCCTTCGGTCAGCGCCTCCACGTCGAGCGCAAGACTCGGCAGCCCTGCCGCCTGAGCGGCCGCGATCTGGCCGCGGGTCGCGACCGAGCAGGAGCCCGCGAGGATTGCGCTGCGGCCCTCCGGGGCTGGCATCCGATCCGGGGCGCTATGCGCGTCGCTCTGGTCGCGAAGCGCTGCGGCGAGGCCCAGACCGATGCCCGAGCCGCCGGTGATCAGCGGCATCTCCGCGCAGGCCGCGCCGAGCGTCATCAAGTCCGATTCGTCGATCGTGTCGGTGACGACGACGCGGGTGCCAGCCGCGCGGGCGGCCTCAAAGGCCTTGCGCAGCGCGGCCTCTCCCTGCCTGATCGTCGTGACGTCGATCAGGCCGACTTTCAGCGTCGTCTGCCGCCCCAGAACCCGCACCAGATCGGGGTCGCGCATCGGGGTGAGCGGGTGGTCCTTGAGCGGGCTTTCCGACAGCAGACGGTCGCCCACGAAAAGGTGGCCCTTGTATACCGTGCGCCCGGTCGCCGGGAAGGCGGGGCAGGCGATGGTCAGGGTCGTGCCGGTGAACTCCATCAGGGCCTCGGTGACCGGCCCGATATTGCCGTGGTCGGTGGAGTCGAAGGTCGAGCAATATTTGAACATCAGGCGTTGCGCCCCGGCCGCGCGCAGGGCTTTCGCCGCTTTCAGCGACAGTTCTACCGCGTCGCCTGCCGGAATGGTGCGCGACTTCAGCGCGACCACCACCGCATCGGCGCCCGACAGGTCCATTTGCGGCCCCGGCAGGCCGATGACCTGCCGCGTCTTCAACCCGCTGCGTGACAGCATCAGGCACAGGTCAGTGGCGCCGGTAATATCGTCGGCGACCGCTCCGATCAGCATGGAAATTCCTCCCTCGGTCCACAGATCGCCGATCGCCCCGACGGCGCGGGGCGGCGATTTCACATAGCCCTTGCAAAGCCGTTGCGGCTCGGGCTAACGATGTAATGACAACGCTATCATTCCAGCAATGCAAGCGCAAGACGGACGCTGGAAGGGGGCAGGTTGAGACTAGAAATCGGCGATTGAGAGGTATTCCGCATGAAGTCACCCCAAGAGACGAAGGTCTGTGTCATCGGTCTGGGATCGATGGGCTTCGGCATGGCCGAGAGCTTGCTGCGAGACGGGTTCGCGGTGACGGGCGTCGATGTGAATGCCGATGCGATGGAGCGCTTTGCGGCGCTTGGCGGCGCGGTTGCAGCCGACCCTGCGACGGGGGCGCAAGATGCGGAACTGGTGATCGCCGTGGTCGTCAATGCCGACCAGACAGAGCAGGTGCTTTTCGGACCGGGCGGCGCCGTCGCGACCATGTCCGGGGGCGGCGTGGTGATGTCCTGCGCCACGATGGCCCCCGATCTGGCGCGCGTCTTCGCCAAGCGCTGCGCCGCGGCGGGCGTGACCTATCTCGATACACCGATCAGCGGTGGTGCTCAGCGTGCCGCCAGCGGTGAGTTGACGATCATGGGCTCGGGCCCGGCGGCGGCTTTTGCGCGCATTCGCCCGGCGCTCGATAGTGTCGCCGCCAAGGTCTACGAGCTTGGCGAGGAGGCAGGCACGGGCGCGGCCTTCAAGGTGGTCAATCAACTTCTCGCCGGGGTGCATATCGCGGCGGCCTGTGAGGCGATCACCTTCGCCAAGGCGATGGATCTGGACCTGGAGAAGGTCTACGAGGTGATCACCGCGTCAGCGGGCAATTCGTGGATGTTCGAGAACCGCGTGCCGCATGTCCTCGAGGGCGATTACAGCCCGCGCAGCGCGGTGGATATCTTCACCAAGGATCTCGGAATCGTGGCGGATATCGGGCGGGACCTGAAATTCCCGACGCCGATCGCCGGGACGGCTCTGCAGATGTTCGTGATGACGGCGGCGGCCGGGATGGGGCGCGACGACGATGCCTCTGTCGCCCGGATGCTGGCGAATATCGCGGGGCTCGAGCTGCCTGCTGCAGCGTCCGCAAGCGAGGGCTGAGCGATGCCCAGATTTGCCGCCAACCTGACGATGATGTTCACCGAGCACGAGTTTCCCGACCGCTTCGCCGCGGCGAAAAAGGCCGGGTTCGATGCGGTCGAATATCTCTTTCCCTACGACCACCCGCCCGAGGCGATCGCGGAGCGGCTGCGGGCGCACGGCCTGACGCAGGCGCTCTTCAATCTGCCGCCCGGCAACTGGGAGGCGGGTGATCGCGGGCTGGCCGCATTGCCGGATCGCGCCGAGGAATTCCGCGCCTCGATCGACACTGCTTTGCGCTATGCCGAGGCGACCGGGGTCGGGCGCGTGCATGTGATGAGTGGGCTCGCCTCGCGCCAAGATGTGACCGCGCTGACCGCCTATCGCGACTCGTTGCGGAGGGTCTGTGATGCGGCCGGGGCACAGGGGCTCGATGTCGTGATCGAGCCGATCAACCCGCGCGACATGCCGGGCTATTTTCTGGATGATTTCAGCTTCGCTGCCGATCTGATCGCGGAGCTTGGGCTGCCCAATCTCAAGCTGCAATTCGACATCTATCACCGCCAGATTCTGCACGGGGACGTGCTGATGGGGCTGCGGGAGATGGCGCCGATCATCGGGCATGTTCAGATCGCCGCGGTGCCGGAACGGCACGAGCCAGGAACCGGCGAGCTCGACGACGCGCGCATTCTGCGCGAACTGGACGCACTGGGCTATGAAGGGTTCGTGGGCTGCGAATACCGCCCGGCAGGCCGGACAGAGGATGGTCTGGACTGGATGCGCGCCTTCGCCTGAGACGAAGGCGCGCCCCTTATCAGCTTTCGATGTAATCGCGATGAAGCGCCCAGTCGCCCGGGCTGAACCGGTCCGAGGCGAATTGCTGCTGGTGCCAATAGGGATAGATCACGGGCAGCTTGCTGACCTCGTGCAGGCGCTTCAGCTCGTCCTCGCTCAGCTCCAGATCCACTGCGCGGAAATTGTCGCGGAACTGCTGTTCATTGCGTCCGCCGATCACCAGCGAGCTGATCGCGGGACGCGTCAGCAGCCACGCCAGCGCGACCTGCGCCGCCGAGACCCCATGCGCGTCACCGATCTCGACCAGCGCATCGACGATGTTCCACAGCTTCTCCTCGTCGCGGATCGGCGGCTCGGTCCAGCCCGCGAATTGCCGCGAGCCTTCCGGGGTGTCCTTGCCTCGGCGATGCTTGCCCGACAGCAGACCGGCGGCGAGCGGGCTCCAGACCAGCACGCCCAGCCCCTGATCGACCGAGATCGGCAGCAATTCGTATTCCGCCTCGCGGGCCTCGAGCGTGTAGTGGATCTGCTGCGCCACGAAGCGCTCGCGCAGGCTCCGGTCGCTGACGCCGAGGGCCTTCATGATGTGCCAGCCCGAGAAGTTCGAGCAGGCGATGTAGCGGACCTTGCCCTGTTGCACGAGCGTGTCGAGCGCCGAGACCATCTCCTCCATCGGGGTCACGCCGTCCCATTCGTGCATGTGGTAGATGTCGATGTGGTCGGTGCGCAGCCGCTTGAGCGAGCGTTCGCATTCGCGGATCAGGTGATAGCGCGAAAAGCCCTCGTCATTCGGCCCATCGGCGATCCGCATCCGCGCCTTGGAGGAGATCAGCACGTCATCGCGCCGACCGTCGAGCACTTCGCCAAGGATCTCTTCCGAAAGACCGGTCGAGTACATGTTCGCGGTGTCGTAGAGGTTGATGCCGGCGTCGATGCAGGTGTCGACCAGCTTGCGCGCTTCGCTGACGCCTTGGGCGCCGACGGCCTTGAAAGCGCCTGCGCCCCCGAACGTGAACGTGCCCATCGTGAGCACCGAAACCTTGAGTCCAGATCGTCCTAAGGTTCTGTATTTCATTTATATCTCCTCCTCTTGAGTATCGTTTGTCCAGGCGCGATCAGCGCGCCAGAAGTCTTGCGACATGCGCGATGCCCAAGGTCGGGCTGGTCAGAACTGGCGGATCATCCGCACTCGTTTCGAGCCGTTGGAGCGCGCGCGCCATCGAGGCCTGTGCCAGAACCACCACGTCGTTTTCGCGGGCGAGCCGGGCGATGCCTTCGGCAACCCGCGCATCGTGCCCCTCGCGGTCGCCCGATTGCAGCGTCTCGAAGGCGCCCTCGACGACCTGGCTCGTGATGGCGCTGTCCGCCCCGGCCTCGCGGCTGACGCGCTCGATCAGCTCGGCGGTGGGCGTCAATGTCGATTGCAGCGTCGCGAGCACGCCGATGCGGCGGCCTTTTGCGACCGCTTCCTGTGCCATCCCCTCGTCGATGCGCATCAGCGGCACGGGGCAAAGCGGTGCGATGCGTTCGACCGCGCCGCCGAGGCTGGAGCAGGTCACGAGAACCGCCTCGGCCCCTGCATCGACCGCCGACCAGATCATGCCCGTCAGGCGGCGCGCCGTCATCGGACTGACCGACCCGTCGCGGATCGTCAGGCGCAGAAGACTCTCGTCGAGCATGTTGAAAACTTTCCAGTCGGGCAGGTGAGCCTGCGCCAGGCCTTCAAGCTCCGGGATCAACCCGGCGACGGTATGGATCATCGCAAGGGAGCGAGGTGATTCGTGTCTTTCGTGATGCATTCGCGGGCTCCTTTGTTGCGGTTGACGCGCTCTCGTCTTGCTAGATATGACAGCGCTGTCATATACGTGAGTATCATCATGGACCTGCTTCGATGACAAGCCGGAATGTCTCAAGCGCCTTGTTTGAAACGCTTTGACCGGGTTCGAAACTACGTTCCGCATGGGAGGGCGCGTCCTTCCGACACCTGTCCTGACACAAGTTTTTGTTATTTGCTGATTGACAAGACGGCTTTGCGGTTCGCAATATGACAGCGCTGTCACAGGAGGAATGGCAGCGCTAGCATTTCGGGCGAACCCCCGTCCGACCCGCCAGCCCCCGCCGAAGCGTTCGGCGCCGGATGTGCGTGCGGAAGGTCGGGGACGCGGAGAAGGGAGGGGCGTTTTGGCACTGTCGGAAAATTCGGTCACGCCATCGGAAAGGAAATCCATGCGAGTCCTGCATCAATTGCTTCAACTGCGTCACATGCGTGAATTCAACGTTCTGATCGCGTTGATCCTGATGGGGCTGCTGATCAGCTTGTTCACACCGTATTTCCTGACCGTGTCGAACCTGATGGGGGTGTCGCGGGCGTTCTCGCTGACCGCCATCATGAGCATCGGCATGGTGATGGTCATCATCACCGGCGGGATTGATCTGTCGGTGGGCTCTGCGATGGGGCTCGCCGGTCTGATCACGGCGCTCTGCTTCGATGCGGGCTACTCGCAATATGCGGCGGTGGCCGCGGGGCTCGGTGTCGGGCTTGCCTTCGGGTTGACCAACGGGCTGCTGATCACCGCGATCGGCCTGCCGCCCTTCATCGCCACGCTCGGCACGCTGAGCATCGGGCGCGGCTTGATGTATATGATTACCCACGGCGTGCCGTTGACCCCAGACACTCCCGAGAGCTTCAGCTTTCTGGGGCAGGGCTATGTCGGCCCGGTGCCGGTGCCGGTGGTCATCCTGCTCGTTCTGACGCTCGTCTTTACGGTCATCATGACCCGGACCCGCTTCGGTCGGCACGTCTATGCCACGGGCGGCAACGAGAACGCGGCACGTCTGAGCGGGGTGAAGGTTCAGCGCGTCAAGCTCGCGGTCTACGTCCTGTCCTCGACAATCTCTGCGCTGGCCGGCGTTATCGCCTTTTCGCGCTACCTGTCGGCGGAACCGGCGTCCGGCTTCGGTTCGGAGCTTGAGGTGATCGCCGCCGCCGCAATCGGCGGGGCCAGCCTTGCGGGCGGTATCGGCTCGGTGCTGGGCGCGGTCATCGGGGCCGCCCTGATCGGCGAGATCGCCAACGGCGTCGTGCTGCTCAACATCAATACCTATGCCCAGCAGGCCATTACTGGCGGCGTGATCCTGATCGCGGTCAGTCTGGACGTGCTGCGCAATCGGATGGGCGGCCGCGGCTGAGCCGCGTAGTCCGGAAAGCAACAAGATCAAGAAGCCGGACCGCGTCTCGAAGAGGAGAGAGCGGCGCGAGATCCGGACGAAGAAGGCCCCGGTGCGGGGCGCAAAACCGAAACTGCATCAACAATAGAGGCCTGCCGCGCGTGGTCGGGTCTGGAGGAGGAGAGAAGATGCGTATTGCAATGAAAGCCGCCGCGGCGGTTCTGGCCCTGGCAACCGGTATGGGGGCGGCTGCGTCCTATGCTCAGGACATCACCGTGGCGCTCGTGCCGAAGGTGGCCGTTCCGTTCTTCGACGACTGCAACACCGGCGGGGCCGAGGCAGCGAAAGAGCTGGGCGTGAACTACCAGTGGGTGGTGCCGGCGAACACGCAGGGTTCGACGCAGGTCAAGATCATCGAAGATCTGATGGCGCGTCACGTCGACGGGATCGGGATCTCGGTCAACGAGCCGAAATCGGTCGAGGGCATCATCAAGCAGGCCACCGATGCGGGTATCAAGGTCGTCACCTTCGACAGCGACAGCGCCAATAGCGCGCGCAGCATGTATATCGGCACGATCAACAAGCAGGCGGGCGTCACCATGGGCAAGTCCATGGCCGAAGCGCTCGGCGGCAAGGGTGAGGTGGCGATCGTCACCGGTCAGCTTGGTGCGTCCAACCTGAACGAGCGGATCGACGGCGTGAAGGAAGCGCTGGCCGACTATCCCGACATCAAGCTGGTCGCGACCGAAGGCACCGAGGACGACCTCGCCCGCGCCGTTTCGGTGACCGAGGCGCTCCTGCGCGCAAACCCGAACCTCGCCGGTATCTTCGGCATCAGCCAGGTCGGCGGCCCGGCCGTCGCGAAGGTTCTCGCGCAGCAGGAGTTCGCGGACAAGAAAGGCAAGCTGAAGGTCTTTGCGTTCGACGATCTGCCCGACACGATCAAGGGCGTGAAGGAAGGCTTCATCGACGGCATCATGGTCCAGCGCCCGATCACGATGGGCAAGCTGGCGGTCGAGCATCTCGTGGCCCAGATCAAGGGTGAAGAGACCGATCCGCAGAACATCGACACCGGTGTGACCGTCGTGACTGCCGACAACCTCGACAGCTACACCAAGTAATCTCCGACGACACCTGGGCGGGGCCAAGCGTGGCCCCGCCCGACATTCTTCAGCCTGAGGCCGCGATGAAACCGTTTCTCGAAATGATCAGCATTTCCAAGACCTTTCCGGGGGTGAAGGCGCTGGACCACGTCGACCTGCATCTCAACTCCGGCGAGGTGCATGTGCTGGCAGGGGAAAACGGCGCCGGCAAGAGCACCCTGATGAAGATCATGACAGGCGTGCTGCGCGCCGATCCGGGAGGGGAGATCCGCGTCGAGGGCGAACCCGTCGTGATCAAGAACCCGATCCATGCGCGGTCGCTCGGCATCTCGATCATTTACCAGGAACTCGCAGTGGTGAATAACCTCACCGTCGCCGAGAACGTCTTTCTCGCGCGTGAGCCGCTATTGCCGACCGGCCTGATCGACCGCACCAAGATGAATGCGGACACCCGCGCGGTGCTGCACGAGCTTGGCGTGGAAATCGACCCGGAAGCTATGGTCGGCACGCTTTCGATCGGCCAGAGACAGCTGATCGAGATCGCCCGCGCCATCTCCTACAATTCCAAACTCATCATCATGGACGAGCCGACCGCGTCGCTCAGCCACCACGAGGCCTCGACGCTGTTGCGCATGTCGCGCAAACTGGCCGAGCAGGGTGTCGGTATCGTCTTCATCTCGCACAAGCTCGAGGAAATCTTCGAAATCGCCGACCGCGTCACAGTGCTGCGCGACGGTCGCACCGTCGATACACGGCCCGTCTCCGAGATGACGAGCGACCTGCTGGTGCGCCTGATGGTGGATCGCGAGCTCGACCAGCTTTTCGGCCATCACACCTCCCACGCGACCGACGAGGTTCTGATGTCGGTGCGCAATCTCACCGAAAAGCGCGTGAAGGACGAAGGTGTGTTCGTGCGCGATGTCGATTTCGACCTGCATCGCGGCGAAGTTCTGGGCTTCTTCGGTCTGGTCGGTGCCGGACGGACCGAAGTGATGGAGATGATTTTCGGCAGCCGCCCCCATAGCGGCGAGATTTCGATCAACGGCAAACCGGCGCGGATTTCCTCGCCCTCGGACGCGATAGAGCATGGGCTCGGATTTGTGACCGAGGATCGGCAATCGCGAGGGCTTGTCCTCGGCATGTCGGTGCGCGAGAACTTTTCCCTGACGCATCTGAGTGACTATTGCAGCTTCGACTTCGTGAACCGTCGCAAGGAAACGGCGGCCTGTGCGGATTATATCCGCGCGCTGGGCATCAAGACGCCGTCGCCCGAGCAGAAGGTGCTCAACCTGTCGGGCGGCAACCAGCAGAAGGTCGTCTTGGCGAAATGGGCCGCGCGCCGTCCGCAGATTCTGATCGTCGACGAGCCGACGCGCGGGATCGACATCGGCGCCAAGGCCGAGGTGCACACGTTGTTGGGCAAGATGGCCGAGGAGGGCATGTCGATCATCGTCGTCTCGTCGGACCTGCCGGAGATTCTGGCGATCAGCGACCGTGTGATCGTGCTGAAGGAGGGGAAGATCAGCGGCGAACTGACCCGAGAGAACGCCACGCAGGAAAGCGTGATGCTGGCGGCGACCGGCTGAGGCCGTCCCGCCGAACCGAAAAGCGAATGAACGAAACGGAGATTGAAATGACCAAGCGCGTAGTATTCACAGGCGGAACCGGCAAGGCAGGGCGTCATGCGGTGCCGCATCTGCTGAGCAAGGGCTACGATGTGCTCAACGTCGACCTCAAGCCGCTCGACGTCCCGGGCGTGAACACGCTGATCACCGACGTGACCGACAGCGGCGCCGTGTTCAACGCGCTGACCACCCACCACGACTTCGGCGGGTTCGAGAAGGGCGCGCCGCCGTCGCCGCCCGATGCGGTCGTGCATTTCGCCGCGATCCCGCGCGTGCTGATCGAGCCCGACAACGTGACCTATCAGGCCAACGTCATGAGCACCTACAACGTGATCGAGGCGGCGATGAAGCTCGGCGTGCGCAAGGTGATCATCGCCTCGTCCGAGACGACCTATGGCGTGTGCTTCGCCGAGGGCGACAAGGATTTCCACTCCTTCCCGCTCGAGGAAGATTACGACAGCGATCCGATGGACAGCTACGGGCTCTCCAAGGTCTGCAACGAGAAGACCGCCCGCGCCTTCGCCGCCCGCTACGGCGCCGATATTTACGCGCTGCGCATCGGCAACGTGATCGAGCCCCATGAATACGGCATGTTCAAGGGGTTCCTCGAGAACCCGATGAGCCGCAAACGCAACGCCTGGAGCTATATTGACGCGCGCGATCTGGGTGAGATCGTGCATCTGTGCATCGAGAAGGACGGTCTGGGCTATCAGGTGTTCAACGCGGTCAACGACACGATCACTGCCGACATGCCGACCACCGAGTTCTTGAAGAAATACTGCCCGAACACGCCGATCACCCGTGAGATGGGTGCCGACGAGGCACCGATCTCGAACCGCAAGGCGCGCGAGGTTCTGGGCTTCAAGGAAGCGCATCCGTGGCGCAAATACGTGGAGGTATGATCGCCACGGTCCCCGCGATGTTTTCGCGCCATGCATGTATGGCCTTTGAAAACGCTGCCGCTAGGTGCATTTCTGGGTAATTGACTCGGGCTTGCCCGAAAGGAATTGGAGGAAAGCGTCATGGGGACCAAGCAGCGATTGCCCGACCGCAAAAGCAAGATCACGGTGCGCGAGGTCGCGCGCCGTGCCAATGTCAGCGAGTCGACGGTCTCTCGCATCATGCGCAACAAGGGACTCGTCGCCGAAGCTACCCGCGAGAAGGTCATGGAGACGGTCCGCGCGATGGGCTACGTCCCCAACCGTATCGCTGGCTCGCTGGCCTCGCTCGACTCCTTCCTCGTCGGCGTCGTCATCCCGTCGCTCTCCAACATCGTCTTCCCGGAAGTCCTGCAGGGCGTCCATGCCGGGCTCGAGGGAAGTGACCTGCAGCCGGTGATCTCGACCACGGATTATAATGTGGACCGCGAAGAGGCTGTGGTGCGCGGCATCCTCAGCTGGAAGCCGGCCGCGATCCTGCTGGCCGGGTTCGACCACACCGACGCGACCCGCAAGATGCTAGAACAGAGTGATATCCGCGTCGTCGAGATGATGGATATCGACAGCACGCCGATCGACATCGCGGTGGGCACCTCGCATCGCCGTGCAGGCCACGCCATCGGTCGCCACCTGATTTCACGCGGCTACCGCCATTTCGGCTATGTCGGCCATGACTGGGAGGCCGACCGCCGCGCGCGGCTGCGCTATGACGGGCTGTGCGAGGCGCTGTCCGAAGCGGGGCTCTCCATCGAGGCGCATGCGATCGATGACGGGCCCAGCTCGGTCGGTACGGGTCGCGAACAGACAGCGCGCCTGCGTGCTTCGGCCCCGCAGGTCGACGTCGCGGTCTATTCCAACGACGACATGGCGGTCGGCGGCGTCTTCCACTGCCTTGCCGAAAGCATCAGCCTGCCCGACCAATTCGCCATCTTCGGCTTCAACGGTCTCGATATCGGCAAGGAACTGCCCCAGCCGCTCTCGACCGTCCGCTCGAACCGTTTCCTGATCGGCAAGAAGGCGATCGAGGAAGTTCTGGCCTCGCCAGAACGCCCGTCTGCGCCGACTATCATCGACACTGATTTCGAGGTCTTCGCCGGCGCGACTGCCTGAAGCGCGCGCCGATCTCGGACACCGAACTGAAAGGAGAAATGCCATGCATCCCGCTCTCGCCAAAGGCAATGTCGCAGTCGTCACCGGAGGGGCCTCGGGTATCGGCCTCGCTGCCGCCTGCCACCTCGCCGGGCTTGGCATGCGCGTCTGCATCGCCGATCTGCCGGGGGCTGCGCTCGACGCCGCCTCCGACGCTCTGATCGCCGCGGGTGCCGCGGAGGCGGACGTGATGACGCTGGCGACCGACGTCTCGGACCGCGCGCAGCTCATGGCGCTCGCCGACGAGGTCTGGGCGCGCTTCGGTCCGGTCAACCTGCTGATGAACAACGCGGGGATGCAGCCCGGCAGTTCGATATTCGATGAGGGAGGCAACTGGGACCGCATCCTCGAGGTGAACCTGGGCGGGATCATTCGTGGCAGCCAGATTTTCGCGCCGCGCATGATCGCGTCGGGCACGCCGGGCCTGATCGTCAATACCGGCTCCAAGCAGGGGATCACCACGCCTCCGGGCGATCCGGCCTATAACGTGTCGAAAGCCGGCGTGAAGGCCTTCACCGAGGCGCTGCAGCACGAATTGCGCAACCGCGAGGACTGCAAGGTCGAGGCGCGGCTGTTCATTCCGGGCTTCGTCTACACGCCGCTGACCGCGGGCGGGCGCACCGAGAAACCCGCTGGCGCCTGGACGCCCGAACAGGTCGTGGAATTCCTCTTTGACGCGATCGAGCGCGGCGATTTCTACATCCTGTGTCCCGACAACGACGTGGACCGCGCGACCGATGTGAAGCGCATCCTCTGGGCGGCGGGCGACATCACCGAGAACCGCCCGCCGCTGTCGCGCTGGCATCCCGACTACGATGACGCCTTCAAGGCGTGGCTGAAGGCGTGATGCGGCCATGACGACCCGGGTGCATCGTATTGCGGCCATCCCCGGCGACGGGATCGGGCCGGAGGTGGTCGACGCCGCGCTGACGGCGCTCGATCACCTGAGCCGCCAGACCAACGCATTCCGGCTGGAGATCGACCGCTTCGACTGGGGCTCGAAACGCTATCAGCGCGAAGGCATGTTCATGCCCGCAGACGGGGTCGACGCGCTGCGGGCCTATGACGCGATCCTCTTCGGCGCGGTCGGCGCGCCGGACGTGCCCGATCACCTGACGCTCTGGGGG
Organism: Thioclava sp. IC9; assembly: GCF_002213225.1. NCBI lineage: Bacteria > Pseudomonadati > Pseudomonadota > Alphaproteobacteria > Rhodobacterales > Paracoccaceae > Thioclava > Thioclava sp. IC9. Next base: position 527,217 of record NZ_NBNX01000002.1, on the reverse strand, counting down.
CTGCGCCTCGCGATCTGTCAGGGGCTCGATCAATACGCGAACCTGCGGCCCACCCGGATCCTGCCCGGCCTGTCGAGCCCGCTTGCGGGTGTCGGCCCGGACGACCTGGACTGGCTCATCGTGCGCGAGAATTCCGAGGGCGAATATGCGGGGCAGGGCGGGCGCAGCCATCGCGGCCAGCCGCATGAGGTCGCCACCGAGACCGCCATCTTCACCCGCACGGGCGTCGAACGCATCATGCGCGTGGCTTTCTCGCAGGCCCAGGCACGTCCGCGCAAACGGCTGACGGTCGTCACGAAATCCAACGCGCAGCGCTACGGGCTCGTGCTCTGGGACGAAATCGCCGCCGAGATCGCGGCCGAGTTTCCCGACGTGACGTGGGACCGGATGCTGGTCGACGCGATGACCGTGCGCATGACGCTCGATCCGCGTTCGCTCGACACGATCGTCGCCACGAACCTGCACGCCGACATCCTCTCGGATCTGGCTGCGGCGCTCGCCGGCTCTATCGGCATCGCGCCCACGGCCAACCTCAACCCCGAGCGCGCTGCGCCCTCGATGTTCGAGCCGATCCATGGCTCCGCCTTCGACATCACCGGCAAGGGCGTCGCAAATCCCATCGGCACCTTCTGGAGCGCGGCGATGATGTTGGAGCACCTCGGAGAGATCGACGCAGGGGCGCAAATGATGCGCGCGATCGAACTCGTGACGGCGGATTCCGAAAGCCGCCCCCGCGACCTCGGCGGCACGTCCGGCACTGCGCAGGTGACGGAACGGCTCTGCCGTGCGCTCGACGAGATAGTGGGGGGCAGCTGAAAGTTACGTCGCAGCTTCAGAAGCTCTCGCGTTTCAGCGCCGTGGTTTGAAATCCGCCACGCTATCGCGCACAACCAGTTCGCCCGTCATCAGGACCTTCACCGGAGATTGGTCTCGCTCGTCCGTCGCGATGAGGTCGTCGAGCAGGCGGATCGCCATCGCGCCGATGCGCGCTTTCGGAACGTCGACCGAAGTCAGGGGCGGATCGAAGACGCTCGAGGTCGGAAGGTTGTCGAAGCCCACGACCGAAACATCTTCCGGCACTCTGTGGCCCAATTCGCGCAAGGCCCTTACGAAGCCGAAGGCGATGATGTCATTCGCACAGAAATAAGCATCCGCGAGAGGCCGGTCGCCCAACTGGGTCAAGGCTTCTTCATAGGCGCCGTCCAGCGTCGACTTCACCGAAAGTTCCTGCGCGTCCTCGCTCTGCAATCCGAACGCTGCGGCCGCGTTCCGGAACGCCGTTTGACGCAGCCGGAAGTTCATCACCTCGCTGTAACTTCCGACATAGCCGATCTTGCGAAAGCCGCGCGAAACCAGATGCGAGAGCGCATCGTAGACGAGTTGATCGTTGTCCATATCGACGAAATTCGCCTTCAGGAACGGGTGGTAGGTGTCGATGAGCACGGTCGGCAGCGGCGCGCGCTCGATGATCGTCTCGATATCTTCGCGTGAAAGTTCGGTGCCGAGCACGACGATGCCGCGCGGTTCCGAGCCGTCCAGGCTCGACAACAGTTGATGCAGCGATTCCTGTTCGTAGCTCACGACCTGCAGCGCGTAGTCGCGGCGAAGCGCCTCGAAAGACATCCCGTCGATATAATCCGAGATGAAGTGGTTGTGGTCGCGATTCACCGTCTGGCCGTGGCGCGCGATCTTGAGAAAGCGGATCGTGTTGGTGACTTCAGTCCGCGCCCGATTCGAGCGCGGGGTGTAGTTCAACGCCTCCACCGCTTCCAAAACGCGGGCGCGGGTGGCCTCCGAGATGTCGCCCTTGTCGTTCAGGACCAGCGAAACGGTGGCAGCGGAAACCCCCGCGTGCCCGGCAACTTCGCGCAGGGTGACCGGCTTTTTTGGCTCAATTTCCATCGTGTCGCTCATGTGGCCTTCAATCTATGGGCGAACCTCCCGCACTGCACAACGGGCCTTCGGAAAGTTCGGTCTTTTTATTCGCTCGCGCTCGAAGCAGCTAGTGAACAAACGGGGTTGACTTTAGTAAACATAATAGTACGAATTTAGTAAATAAGATAATTCTTCAGTAAACGGCGCGGGGGAGGAGATGTCGAAACTGGATGGGAACCTGTTTGTGTTGTCCGTGCTCATCGTGCTGCTTCTAGCAGTCGGCGGGGCGGCATCCGGCGGCAATTACCTTTCGATCTACAATCTGCAATCGATGGCGAACCAGGTGCCCGAGATCGGGCTGCTCGCGATCGGCGTGATGCTGGCGATGTGCTCCGGCAACGGTGGGATCGACCTGTCGGGGATCGCGCTTGCGAACCTCTCGGGCGTGGCCTCGGGGCTTGTTGCGCTGTCGATCTTCCCGGTCGACGAAGCGCCCGTGCTGTTCACTATCACCTTCGCCGGGGGATGTCTGATCATCGGCGTGCTGGGCGGTGCGCTGAACGGATTTCTGATCTCGCGTTTCGAGATCACGCCGATCCTGTGCACCTTGGGCACGCAGATGGCCTTCACCGGCGCGGCGGTCGTGTTCTCGGAAGGGCGCTCGGTGACGATCGGATCGCCGCCCGCGCTCTACGATCTGGGCAATGGCCTGATCTTCGGAGTGCCGGCGAGCTTCCTGATCTTCCTCGGCGCTGCTTTGATCCTGGGCGGGGTGCTGCGCTTCACGCCCTACGGGATGAAGCTGATGCTGACCGGCGCCAACCCGAAGGCGGCGCTGTTCAGCGGCTTCAACCGCGACCGCATCCTGATCACGACCTACGCGCTGTCGGGGCTGATGGCCGGTCTGGCCGGGGTCATCATCGCGGCGCGGAACATCAACGTGAAATGGGACTACGGTACCTCTTATCTCCTGATCGCGATCCTTGTCGCGGTGATGGCGGGGGTGCGGCCCGAGGGCGGCTATGGGCGCATCGTGAATGTCGTGCTTTCGGCGATCACGCTGCAGCTTCTGTCGAGCCTGCTGAACTTCGTCGGGTTCTCGAATTTCGTGCGGGATTTCGCCTGGGGCGCGCTGCTGCTGTGCTTCCTCGCGGTCAACCGCTTCGAGCTGGTCGACCAGGTCGTCACACGCTTTTCGCTGGGGCGCGCGGCGCGCGCTCCGAAACACTGAGCCGAAGAATGTAATCCAGGGAGGAGATCATCATGGCATTCAAAGGACTGAAAATCGGCCTGTTGGCCGCGACCACGGCCGCAATGCTGGCTGGCGCACAAGGGGTCGCAGCGCAGGAAGGCAAGTCGATCACCACGGTCGTCAAGATCAGCGGTATCCCGTGGTTCGACCGGATGAAAACCGGTGTCGAGAAATACGCGCAGGAACATCCCGACATGAAGATCGAGCAGGTCGGCCCCGCCACGGCGGATTCCGCCCAGCAGCTGCAGATCGTGCAGGATCTCGTCGCGCGCGGCGTCGATGCGCTGGCCGTCGTGCCGATGGATCCGGCGATCCTCGAAGGCGTGCTCAAGCGCGCGATGGATCGCGGCATCGTCGTCGTAACCCACGAGGCCGACAACCAGAAGAACACCATGGCCGATGTCGAAGCCTTCGATAACGCGGAATATGGTGCGGCGCTGAACGAGCGTCTGGCCAAGTGCATGGGCGGCAAGGGCAAGTGGACGACCTTCGTCGGCTCGCTGGGCAGCCGCACCCACATGCAATGGGTCGGCGCGGGCGAGGAGAACGCGAAGAAATACCCGGATATGGAACTCGTCGATCCGAACAACGAAAGCTTCGACGACGCCCAGGGCACCTACGAGAAAGCCAAGGAAATCCTGCGCAAGCACCCGGATATCAAGGGCTTCCAGACTTCGGCGGGCAATGATGTGCTCGGCGTCGGTCGCGCGATCGAAGAAGCCGGTCTGGCCGGCAAGGTCTGCCTTGTGGGCACCGGTCTGCCGAACCCCTCGGCGGCCTATCTCGACAGCGGGGCGATCACCGCGATCGGTTTCTGGGATCCGCAGAAGGCCGGTATGGCGATGAACTCGCTGGCCACCAAGATCCTCGCGGGTGAAGAGATCACCGACGGCATGGATCTGGGTGTCGACGGCTACCACAGTGTCAGCGTGCGCCCCGGTGCCGGTGACGGCGTGCTCGTCGTGGGTAACGGCATGGTTCTCGTCGATAAGGATACCTACAAAGAGACCCTTTTCTAAGACGTGAAAAAATCGGTCGGCCGGGGGGCAGCCCCGGCCGGCTTTCGAACCGCCCGTGCCTAGGCTGGAGGAGCTGCGGCGCATGGGACGGAAAAGACCGGTGTTCAGGGGGAGCAATCAGATGTCAGACGGACATTTTCTGGAGCTGCGCGGCATCCACAAACGCTTTGGCGGTGTTCACGCGCTGCGCGGCGTCGACGTAACGATCGACACTGGTGTCGCCTATCACCTGCTGGGCGAGAATGGCTGCGGCAAGAGCACCTTCATCAAGATTATTTCGGGCGCCCATGCGCCCAGCGAGGGAGAGATCGTGCTCGATGGGCAGGCGCATAGCGAGCTGTCGCCGATCCAGTCGCTCGAAGCGGGGATCGAGACGGTCTATCAGGACCTCTCCCTGCTGCCGAACCTCTCCGTCGTGGAAAATGTCGCGCTTGGCGACCAACTGGTGAGCGGCAACGGGCGCCTGATGCGGCTGCTGAACCGCCGCCGTCTGCGCGAAACGGCCCGCGAGGCAATCCGTAATGTCGGGCTGGAGCCGACGGCGAAACTCCTTAACACAATGGTCGGGGATCTGCCGCTTGCGATCCGGCAGCGCGTCGCCATCGCGCGGGCCATCGCCGCCGACGCGCGGCTGGTTATCATGGACGAGCCGACCACTTCGCTCACCCGGCACGAGGTCGACGCGCTGATCGAACTGGTCGGCAAATTGCTCGAACGCGACGTGGCGGTGCTGTTCGTGACCCACAAACTGGAGGAGTGCTACCGCATCGGCGGGCAAGCGATCATCTTCCGCGATGGCGAGTGTATCTCGCAGGGCCCAATCGCGGACTATTCCCGCGCCGAACTTTCGCATCTGATGACCGGGCGCGAACTGGACACGATGCGCTACCGCAATGGCACGCCGCGGGCCGAAGAGGTGCTGCGCGTCGAGGGGGCGAGCTCCGGCGCGGACTTCGAGGATGTCGCCTTCTCGCTGAAGGCTGGCGAGGTGCTTGGCATCACCGGTCTTTCGGATTCCGGTCGCAACGAGGTCGCGCTCGCGCTGGCCGGCCATCAATCGCTGAGCTCCGGCCATATCGAGATTTCCGGTGCGCGGGTGCATCTCGACTCCCCCGCGGACGCGATTGCACGCGGCATCGGCTATGTCCCCGAGGACCGCCTCTCCGAAGGGCTATTCCTGCAGAAGTCGATCTACCAGAACGAGGTGACGCTGATCCTCGACCGGCTCCGTGGGCGCGGGGGCGTCGTCGACAAGCGCAAGGGGCGCGAGGCGGCGAGCAAGATTTCCGAGGCGATGAACCTCAATACCGGCAATATCGACCTGCCGGTCTCGGCGCTCTCGGGCGGCAACCAGCAGCGCGTGCTGATCGGCCGGTGGCTCAGCATCGAGCCGAAATTGCTGGTGCTTCATGGCCCGACCGTCGGCGTCGATGTCGGGTCGAAGGACACGATCTACCGCGCGATCCAGGCGATGGCGGAGCGCGGGATCGGGCTGATCATCGTCTCCGACGACCTGCCGGAACTGCTGCAGAACTGCGACCGGATCCTCGTGATGAATCGCGGTCGCCTCGTCGATGAACTCGACGCCGTGACCACCGACGAGAACCGTATTTACCAATCGATGCTTGGCTCGGCGAACGAGGCTGCCTGATGACCATGGTGCAAGAGATGAATGACCGATCAACGCCCAAACGTCCCGAGGACAAACTGACGATTTGGGAGACCCTGCGACGTCGCCCCGAGATGGTGACGCTGACCATCCTCGTCGTGATCTGCGTGGCGGTGTCGATCATCAACCCCAACTTTCTGCAGCCGGGCTCGCTCATCGATATGGGCCGCGCGAGCGTGGTGACCGGGCTCTTCGCGCTCGGTGTCTTCGCCATTCTCGCGGCAGGGGGCATCGACGTCTCCTTCACCGCGATCGCGGCGCTGACAATGTATTCGCTTACGAAATTCGTGATCACCGTGGCGCCCGATCTGCCGATGGCGGCGATCATCGCGATTGCCGTTGTGGCCGGTGCGCTTTTGGGCGCGGTGAACGGCCTTCTGGTTCACGGGCTGCGCGTGCCCTCGCTGATCGTCACGATCGGCACGCAATACCTGTTCCGCGGTATCCTGCTGGCCTTCGTGGGTACGGTTTGGCTGATGGAGCTTCCGCCGCAGATGACCGCCTTCGGGAAGGCCGCGCTCTACCAGTTTCAGGGCGCCAATGGCGTGACCGTCGATCTGCCCGCCTATTTCCTGATCTTCCCGGTCGTCGTCGGGCTGGCCTGGTTCCTGTTTGACCGCACGCTGATGGGGCGGGCGATCTTTGCTACCGGCGGCAACCCGGAGGTCGCGGCGCGGCTCGGCTATGGCCAGCGCGTGGTGCATGTCTTCGTCTTCGCCTTCGCGGGGGCGCTCGCAGGTCTCGCAGGCATCATCCATGTCAGCGCGACCCGCATGGCCAACCCGTTCGATCTGGTCGGCACCGAGATCGAGGTGATCGCCGCCGTCGTTCTCGGCGGGGCGCGGATCACCGGCGGCACGGGCTCGGTGCTGGGCACCGTGGCCGGTGTTCTCCTGATCACCGTGGTCAGCAACACGCTGGTTCTGGTGGGCATCCCCAGCACCTGGCAGCGCCTTGTCGTGGGCGCGTTCATCCTTCTCGCAGCGGCCTTCTTCGTGCGCCGCAAGCAAAAACCCAAGCAACGCAAAGCAGAGTGATCCGATGAAGAAGTTTCTCAACAAACCCGAAGATTTCGTCGAAGAGATGCTGGAGGGGATTTACGCCGCCCATCCGGAAGTGACCCATGTCGCGGACGATCTGCATTGCTTCGTGACGGCGAACCCGGTCCCCGGCAAGGTTGGGATCGTGACGGGGGGCGGCTCCGGCCACCTGCCGCTGTTCCTCGGCTATGTCGGCGACGGGATGCTCGACGGTGCGGGTGTCGGCGGCGTGTTCCAGTCGCCCAGCTCGGACCAGATCCTCGAAGTGACAAAGCATGTCGATCAGGGGGCAGGGGTTCTCTATCTCTACGGGAATTACAGCGGCGACATCATGAACTTCGACCTCGCCGGGGAACTGGCCGAGGTCGACGATATCGAAACCGCCACCGTGGTCGGCAATGACGATGTGGCCTCCTCCAAGCCGGGCGAGGAACACAAGCGCCGCGGCGTCGCCGGGATCGTCTTCCTCTACAAGGTCGCGGGAGCCGCCGCCGCCGAGATGAAGCCGCTCTCCGAGGTCGTCCGTCTGACCGAGAAGGCGAAGGCGCGCACCCGCACAATGGGCGTGGCGCTGACGCCCTGTATCGTTCCCGAGGTCGGCAAGCCCAGCTTCACGCTCGGCGAAGACGAGATGGAAATCGGCATGGGCATCCATGGCGAGCCGGGGATCACCCGCAAGACGCTCGAGCCTGCCGATGCCGTCGTTGACGAGATGATGGAGCGCATCTTCGCCGAGCAGGACTACGCGGCAGGCGATGAGGTTGCGATCATCGTCAACGGGCTGGGCGCGACGCCGATGGAAGAGCTCTACATCTTCTACCGCCGCATCTCGCAGCTGTTCGCAGAGCGCAACGTGACCATCGCGCAGGTCTGGATCGGTGAATTCGCGACCTCGATGGAGATGGCGGGCGCCTCGATCTCGGTCCTGCATCTCGATGACGAGCTGAAGCCGCTCATCGAACGCAGCGCGACGACGCCGTTCTTCAAGCATATCGCGAAGTGAGGGCTGCCATGACGATGAATGCAAGTGCGCTGCCCGGTCTGTTCAACCGCTATCGGGATCGGTTCGCCGCCGAGAAACAGGCCCTGATCGAGCTCGACGGCAAGGTCGGCGACAGCGATCTGGGTCTGACCATGGCGAAGGGTTTCGCCGCCGCAGCGGCCGCCCTTGAGGAAAAGGCGCCCGAGACGCTGGCAGATGGGATGAAGGCCGCGGGCGCCGCGATCGCGAAAGCCGCGCCCTCGACCATGGGCACGCTGATGGCAACGGGTTTCCTGCGTGGGGCGAAGGCACTCGACGGTGCGGAAGTGATGGACACCGCCGCGCTGGCCGATTTCTGGGCTGCCTTCCGCGACGGGATCGCGCAGCGCGGCAAGGCGCAGCTGGGTGACAAGACCGTACTCGACGTGCTGCACCCGGTCGCCGAGACCATCGCCGCGCAGGCGCAGGCGGGCGCATCGCCCGCCGAGGCATCACACGCAGCAGCCCAAGCTGCGAAAGAGGCGCTGGAGGCGACCAAGGAGATGGAAGCCCAGCACGGCAAGGCTGCCGCGTTCGGCGAGAAATCCAAGGGAATTCAGGACGCGGGCGGCACCGTCGCCTGCATCCTCATCGAAGAGACAAGCGCTGCCTTGGGCGCGTAGGAGAGGGACATGCACTATAATACGCTGGGACGGAGCGGGCTGAAGGTTTCGGCCCTCGCGATGGGCACTTTCACCTTCGGCGGCGAAGGTCCCTTCGCGATGGTCGGCAGTCAGGGCGTGGCCGAGGCCCGCGACCTGTTCGATTGCGTGATCGACCACGGTGTGAACCTGATCGACACGGCGAACATGTATTCCACCGGCTCCGCCGAAGAGATCGTGGGCGAGGCGCTGGAAGGCCGCCGTGACAAGGTGCTGATCTCGTCGAAAGCTCGCATGCCGATCGATGACGGCCCCAATGGCGAGGGCGCGAGCCGCTGGCACCTGATCCGCGAATGTGAGCGCAGCCTGAAACGTCTGCGCACCGATCACATCGACATCTATCATATCCACGAATGGGACGGCCAAACCCCCGTCGAGGAAACGCTCGAAGCCCTGCAAACGCTGATCGACCAGGGTAAGATCCGCTATGCGGGCTGCTCGAACTATACCGGCTGGCAGGTCATGAAATCGCTGATGGCCTCGGAGAAGCCGGGTCGGGCGCGGTTCGTTACGCAACAGATCCACTACACGCTCGAGGCGCGCGAGGCGGAATACGAGCTTTTGCCGATCGCGGTCGATCAGGGCGTCGGCGCGACCGTCTGGAGCCCGCTTGCGGCGGGGCTGCTGTCGGGCAAACACACCCGCGACAATCCGGTGGCCGAGGGGAGCCGTCAGGCGAAGGGTTGGACCGAACCGCCGATCCGCGATCAGGAGCGGCTCTGGAAGATCGTCGATGTGCTCAACGAATTGGGCGAGGCGCATGGCGTCGAAGCTGCGCAGATCGCGCTGGCATGGCTGCTCACCCGTCCTGGCGTTGCCTCGCTGGTGGTCGGCGGTAGCACGGTGGCGCAGTTCGAGCGCAACTTCCGCGCGCTCGACGTCAAGCTCTCCACCGAAGATCTCGCCCGCCTCGACGAGGTCAGCCGCCCGCCGCTGATCTACCCGCTGTGGCATCAGGAACAATTCGCCAAGCCGCGCTTCGGCCCGGCGGACGGGATCGTGACGGGCTAATCGAGCCCGGCGGGATCAACTTAAGCTATCGCCCGGCACGGGCGAACTCGTTTCGTGCCGCGCGAAGACCTCAGGGAGGCAGTTCGGCCCGGAGGCGCTTCAACTCTTCCGCAGGCATAAGTTCCACGCCCTTCGTCATGTCGTGCAATTGCTTGAGGAGTGCGTGCGCTTCCTCGACTTCGGCCTGTTCGATCCTTCGCGAAGGATGGGCGAAGAAACCGGCGGACCGGGTCTCGTCGCCGACAGCGACGGCCTTCCCATAGCGCAGTCCGAACTCGGCCGCTTGACCGAACACGTTGCTCTCGTCCTGCTCCGCGAGTTCGGACCAATCGCAAATGCCTGTATGCGTCATGGCCCATCTGACCGTCGGGTCCCGGAACACGAGACCGTTCGCAGTATAGAAATCGATCCATTCCTGTGGATATGTCTGGTATAGGAGTGTAGGGTTTGCAAAGCGCACATGCAGCCCTAAGGCGAATTTCCAGTCTGATATTGCACTCATAAGTTGCAATTTCCGGCGCAATGTACGCACATCGATCATGCAGCTACCCTTGTATTATGTTCAGTGAATCCCTCGACCAACGCATTGCGGAACTATCTTGGTCCAACCGAGCCGCACTTCCGTAGTGACTATTGAGCACTCGGACAGAATGGAAGTTCGAAACGGCATGATTCTTCGTGATCACCAGAGCCTTTTCGCCGATCTCGCTCCAGCAGGCTGCTACGTCGCCTTGCGGGCTGGCTTTTTCGCGCCCGAAGCCGAGTTGAACCTGTTTCCACCTGAATGGATCAATCATTACACGTTTTCCGGGTTGGCGCTGGCCGACCCGCTGCTGCGCTGGTGCCAGGAAAATTCGGGCTATGCGCGGTGGGGCGAAATAGACAGCTTCGTCGGCACGAGCTTCATGCGCGACTATCGGTCTTTCGGCTTCGAATTCGGAGGTGTCGTGTCGATCCACGGGACGCAGGAGATGCCGAAGCGGAGCCTTGGCATCTTTGCGCGCTCAGACCGGGAGCTTCGGGTTTCCGAAATGAAAGAGATCGAGAGGGTTCTCTCGCGCATCCATTCGGACGAGCCCGAGATGCCGACCGAGGCGCAAATGGAAGCGCTCCAACTCTATTCCAAAGGCTATCTCCACAAGCAGGTCGCCCACGAATTGCAGCTCTCCGTCGGGGGCGTCAAGGCGCGGCTCAGGGGCGCTGCGGACCGGCTCGGGGCGAAGACCTTGCGAGAGGCTGCGAGCATCGCCGCGAGCCGAGGCCTCCTGTAAGAGTCCCGACCGCCTCGCTGATGCAAGCGGACTCGGCGGGCAGGGCCTTGGATATAATTCACCCCGTCCCGAGCTCAGCTCTGTGGTGCGACCTCGAAAAGCTCGGTGTGATCGTCCTGGATGCGGTCGATCTGATCGAGAATCCGCGACAGGTGATCGCGCATCGCCTGCGTCGCGCGGTCAATCTTCATCGATAGTCTGCGATGGAGAGGGCGCGAGCGATACGCTCCTGCGCCCTTGCCAATCACAGCGCCGCAATTTCCACCGACTCGATTTTGTCACGAAGCCGCGCGGTCACCCTGATCTTGCCGCGCTCACCCGTCAGGCGGAGCCAGCAGCCGGTCGCGCCATCCGCGAGCGCCACGCAATCGGGGCCGATCAGCTTCGCCGGACCTTCGACGTCTAGGAACACCGGCTCGTTTAGGAAATGCAGCTTGTTGCCTGCCTGATCGCGAGCGCGGATCATCACCCGGATCTCGTCGCTCGGATCGGCCTCGGCTTCGGTGACATCGGGCGCCACTTCCAGCCGGTCGAACATCGCGTCGGCGGGGAAGTCGCGCTCGATCACCAACTCCCCGTTCAGGTATCCGCGCAGGCGGCCCGCATGCCAGCTCTCCCCCCAGGCGGTCACCTCGTCGGGGGTGAAATGGTCGTAATCGATGACGACTGGCGCATGGGGCAGATGCGGGAAGCGTGTGCGGTCGGGCCCGACGCGCTTGACCACGTCGGCGTAGGACAACTCCACCTCGTCGCAATTGGTCAGCACGATCAGCGGGATCACCCCGCCGATATTTCGCTCGCCGCGCGACCATACGGTGACCGGCTCCATCACGATCGCCTCGTCGGGATCGCGCTGGCTGGCATAGGCGTAGGCCGCGAATTTCGGCTCGCGGAAGATCGACATCACACCGTGATGACAGATCCGGTCGCCCGCGCCGAAATCCTTGTGGGTGTTGTAGTCGAACATGCACCAGCCGATGCAGCCCGCAAGCCCGGCATCGGGGTCGTGGGCGGCGTTGAGCACGTCGAGATGGCGCAGCACATGCTCGTGCTGGCGATGCTCGGGGTCGCCCGCTTTGGTGGGATACATGTGCCCGTTATACTCGGTCACCAGATAGGGCACGCGCGTGGGAAGCCCCGTCACCTCCTGCTGATCGCGCAAGCTCGTGCGCGGGCGGTTCGAGAAGGGCAGTTCGAAATCCCCCAGGATGAAATCGTTCATCGTGTAGACGTCTTCGAGCAGTTGGCTGTCGGTGATGCAGCGCACGCCGCCGGTGGGGCGCGTCGCATCCAGCTCATGCGCGAGGGCATTGGTGCGTTTGTAGAACGCCTCCGCATCGGGGCTCTCGTTGATCCGAACGCCCCAGATGATGATCGAGGGGTGGTTCCAGTCGCGCCGGATCATCCGCTCGACATTGCGCACCGATTCATCCTGCCAGACATCGCCGCCGATATGCTGCCAGCCGGGGATTTCCTCGAAGACCATGAGGCCGATTTCGTCGCAGCGGTCGAGGAAATAGGGGCTTTGCGGGTAATGCGAGGTGCGCGCGATGTTGCAGGCCAGATCGTAGCGCAGGATTTCCGCGTCGCGCTCCTGACTGCGTTTGCCTTGGGCATAGCCCGAATAGGGGAAGCTCTGATGCCGGTTGAGGCCGCGTAGGACCACGCGCTCGCCGTTGAGGAAAAAGCCCTCGGGCGTGAATTCGGCGTGGCGGAAACCGAAGCGCTGGGTGAGGCGGTCGCCGCTCTCGATCAAGGTCAGCGTCAGCGTGTAGAGCGCGGGCGTCTCGACCGACCAGAGCGTGATATCGGCGAGGCTATCGAAGCTGATTTCGCCCGTACCTTGGCCGCGTGCGATCTCGTGGCCCTCGGCGTCCGACAGAACCGCCTCCACCGGGCCCGGCGCGTCGAGCTTGACCAGAACGCGCTTGGTCTCGGCCAGCACGTCGGGCGTCTCGATCTTCACGCTTGCGATATGGGCCTCGGGCAGCACCTCGAGCCAGGCGTCGCGATAGATCCCGGCATAGGTGAGGTAGTCGATGCGGCCACCGAAGGGCGGAATCTCGAGGTTTTCCGAACCGTCGATATGCACCGTCACCAACGCCTTGCCGCCTACAAAGCGGTCCGTCAGATCTACGGTGAAGGGCGTATAGCCGTCGCGGTGACGCAGCACTTCGGCGCCGTTCACATAGACCACCGCATCGGCCATCGCCGCATCGAACCGCAGCCGGATCAGCTTTCCCGCCCACGCATCGTTCCATGCGATCTCACGCTGATAGGTGAAGGGGCGCTGGAAGTCGCGCTCGTCGAAATAGCTCATCGGCAGGTCGGCGGCGTTATGGGGCAGGGTGACCGTCTCGCCCTGCAGCAGTTCTGCGACCTTGGCCGCGTCGAAGCCTTCCGCGAAGGTCCAGCCTCCGTTCAGTTTGCTGATCTCTCTCATCATTACCACTCCGCGAAGCTGCCATCGGCATGGCGCCAGATCGGGTTGCGCCAGCGGTGACCTTCCGCAGCCGCCTGACGGACTTTCTCCTCGTTGACCTCGACGCCTAGGCCGGGCCCCTGCGGGATCGCGACGAAGCCGTCGTCATATTCGAAGACCGACGGGTTGCTCAGATAATCGAGCAGGTCGGAACCCTTGTTGTAATGGATGCCTAGCGACTGCTCCTGAATGAAGGCGTTGTAGCAGACCGCGTCGAGCTGGAGGTTCGCCGCCAGCGCGATCGGCCCCAGCGGGCAATGCAGCGCCAAAGCCACGTCATGCGCCTCGGCCATCGCCGCGATCCGGTAGGTCTCGGTGATGCCGCCGGAATGCGAGGGGTCGGGCTGGACGATATCGACGTAACCGCCCTGCAGGATCGATTTGAAATCCCAGCGGGTATAGAGCCGCTCACCCAGTGCGATCGGGGTCGAGCAATGGTTCGCGATCTCGCGCAGCGCCTCGGCGTTTTCGCTCAGCACCGGTTCCTCGATGAACATCAGGTTAAAGGGCTCGAGTTCTTTCGCGAGCTGCTTGGCCATCGGGCGATGGACGCGACCGTGGAAGTCGACGCCGATGCCGAAATCGGGGCCCATTTCCTCGCGGATCGCCTGCACGCGTTCCAGCACGGCGTCGATCTTGTCGTGGGAATCGATGAATTGCAGTTCCTCGGTGCCGTTCATCTTCACCGCAGTGAAACCCCGGTCGCCGCATTCGCGCGCCATCCGCGCCGTGTCGCCCGGACGGTCGCCGCCGATCCAGCTATAGACCCGGATGCGGTCGCGCTGTTGGCCGCCCAGAAGCGAATGGACAGGCACGCCTAGCGCCTTGCCCTTGATGTCCCACAGCGCCTGATCGAGCCCGGCGATGGCCGACATGTGGATGCCGCCGCCGCGATAGAAGCCGCCGCGATACATGACCGTCCAGTGGTCCTGAATATGGCCGGGGTCCTTGCCGATCAGGTAGTCCGAGAGCTCCTCGACGCAGGCAGCAACAGAGGCCGCGCGGCCCTCCAGCACCGGCTCGCCCCAGCCGGAGATGCCCTCGTCGGTGGAAATTTTCACGAAACACCAGCGCGGCGGCACGATGAAGGTTTCGATGGCGGTAATTTTCATATCGGTCCTCGGGGTTTGGTCGGCGCGATCAGGCGTCGAAAGGTTCGGTGATCGCGAAACGTGCGTTGATGAAGGCGTCCGCGACAAGGCGCATCGGCGCGAGGTCGAGATCGCTCTGTCCGGCGCGCACCAGATCGCGCATCCGGGCGTATAGGTTGGCGTACTCGCGGTTCTCGCCCGTGGCCATTACCTCGCCATCGGTGCTGAACTCCGCGCCGCCCTTGTCGAGCGTTGCTGCGCCTCGGTCGGTCTGAAGGGTGATGCGCCACAGCTCGTCACCCGTTTCCCGCCAGTCGAACGCGGCGCTGATCGGGGTCTCTCCCGCGCACATTTCCAGATCGGCAGCGATCGGGGTCTGGCGGCCTTGCGGGATGCTCAGCGAGGCTGTTGTCAGCCGCACGGGGCGGGGCAGAATGCGGGTCAGGATCGAGAGTGCGTTGATGCCGGGATCGAAGACGCCGAGCCCGCCGGGTTGCCAGATCCACTCCTGCCCGGGATGCCATTTGCGCACGTCTTCGCGCCAGTCGATATGGATGGCGGAAATCTCCCGCCCCGCGAGCCATTGGCGTGCCGCCTCCACTGCTGCCGCCTCGCGCGAATGCCATGTGGCGAAGATCGTCAGCCCCGCCTTGGCGGCGGTCTCGCGCAGCGCCTCGACTTCGCTCAGCGTCATGCCGGGCGGCTTTTCGAGCATCAGGTGACGGCCCGCGCGCAGCACCGCCATCGCCTGATCGAACCGCCCCTGCGGCGGGGTGCAGAGCGAGACGGCGCCGATCTCGGGCTCGGCGTCGAGCATCGCGCGCAGGTCGGGATAGCTCGGCAGGTCGGACAGGGTGGCATTGCGGCTCGCGATGGCGGCGAGATGCACGCCGTCCGTCTCCGCAATCGCGGGAAGGTGCTGGGCGCGGGCGATCGCTCCCAGCCCCACGAGGCCGACGGCAAGGCTCATCCGCGCACCCGTGCGCCCGTGCTGGTGTCGAACACATAGACCGAGGCCGGATCGAAGCTGATCCCGGTCTTGCCACCGACCGCGCCGTGGAGACGCTGATCGGTCTCGACCACGACGCGCTCGCCTGTCACGCCGTCCAGATGCGCGTAGCTCACGCCGCCGAGGTTCTCGGCCATCTCGATGGTGAAATTGCCATCCGTGCCGCTCAGGCGGAGCGCGTTGGGGCGGATGCCGATCTCCAGTTTCGTGCCATCCGCGGGCAAGGCGACGGGACTGTCGATGCGCTGCCCCAGAGCAGGCACGTCGAGCTGACCGTCTACCACGGTCGCGGCGAGGAAGTTCATCGAAGGCGAACCCATGAAGCCCGCGACGAAGCGATTGTCGGGGTCGTCGTAAAGCTCCATCGGGCTTCCGACCTGTTCGATATTGCCCGCGCGCAGCACGACGATCTTGTCGGCCATCGTCATCGCCTCGACCTGATCGTGGGTGACGTAGATCATCGTCGCCCCGATCTCGCGGTGCAGACGCGCGATCTCAGCGCGCATCTCGACGCGCAACTCGGCGTCGAGGTTCGACAGCGGCTCGTCGAAGAGAAAAACGTCCGGGCCGCGGGTGATCGCGCGGCCGATGGCCACGCGCTGGCGCTGACCGCCAGAAAGCGCAGCGGGCTTGCGGTCCAGAAGCGGCTCCAGTTTCAGGATACGCGCGGCTTCCTGCACTTTCTCGGAGATTTCAGACTTGGGATGGCCGTTCATCTTCAGCCCGAAGCCCATGTTCTCGCCCACCGTCATATGCGGGTAGAGCGCGTAGGTCTGAAACACCATAGCGATGCCGCGTTCGGCGGGTTCGGCTTTCGTGACTTCGCGGCCGCCAATGCGGATCGCACCGTCCGAGGTCTCCTCCAACCCCGCGATCATCCGCAAAAGCGTTGACTTACCACAACCGGACGGCCCGACGAAGACACAGAATTCCCCCGGTTCGACCGTCAGGTCGACGCCGTGGATCACCTCCGCATCGCCAAACCGTTTGACGATCTTCTCCAATGCGACTCCGCTCACAAGGTCTCCTCCCTGTTTTTGCGCACCGGGGTTCAGTCGGCGCGTTTCTGTTCCGGAAAGCGCCAGTGGCTGGCCGCTTTCGCGATCTTCTCCGCCGTCTCGAGGATCAGCGGGGCGTAGGTTTCGAGTTGTCTTTGACCGTCAGGCTGGGCCGAGGTGATCGAGAGCGCGCCCAGGACGCGGCCCTGAGGCGACAGGATCGGGGCGGCGATGCAGCGGATGCCGGGTTCATGCTCCTCGTCATCCCAGGCAAAACCGCGTTTGCGGATGGTCTCCAGCTCCGCGCGCAGGCTGGTCACGTCGGTCAGGGTATGTTCCGTGAAGCGATGGAAGCTCTGCCGCGTCAGCGCATTCTGCAGCGCGTCCTCGGGGAGATAGGCGAGCATCGCCTTGCCCACTCCGGTGCAATAGGCGGGGCCGACCTTGCCCGATTGCGAGAACATCTCGACCGGGCGCGAGGCGTTTCGCTTGTCGACATAGAGTACCATGCCCTGATCGAGCTGAGCGAGGTGCAGCGTCTGGCCGGTCTCCTTCGACAGTTGGTCGAGATAGGGTGCCGCGATCGGCGCGAGCGAGCTTTGCGCCCAGGCGGCATGGGCGAGGCGCACGAGACGCAAGCCCGGCGTATAGGTCTGACGGTCCTCGTCGAGCGACAGCATCCCCTGGTTCGTGAGCGTTTGCAGGAAGCGATACAGCGTCGCCTTGGGCAGATCGCAGACCGGTAGCAGCTCGGCGAAGCGCACGGGACGGCCGAATTCCGCGACGCGGTCGAGCACGGCCAGCGTGCGTCCGACCGTGCCGTCCGATTTCTCCGGCTTTGGCGTGGCGTCGTTCATGGGCTCCTCCTCAGGACTGTTGACAGGATGAGAGATTCGCGGCAGCATTTCAATATGTAAAACACGGTTCCATTATTTGAAACTAAAATCGCTGGGCCGTGGGCTACTGAAACGGGAGGAGAACCGAATGAATATCCTGAAAACCACCGCGCTCGTGGCGCTGATGGGGTCGATCGCCATTCCGGCAATGGCCGAACAGCGCGTGCTCAAGCTCTTCACCGATGCGTCCGATCCGGCGCCGAAGGCCGCCTTCGAGCAGCTCGTGAAAGGCTTCGAGGCCGAAAACCCTGATGTGAAGGTCGAGGTGAACACCTTCGATCACGAAGGCTACAAGACCGCGATCCGCAACTTCCTGACCGCCGACAGTCCCGATCTGGCGAACTGGTATGCGGGCAATCGCATGGCGCCCTTTGTCAATGCCGGCCAATTCACCGATGTGTCCGATGTCTGGGAGGAGAACGGGCTCAAGGACAGCCTCGGCTCGGCGCTCAAGTCGATGACCATTGACGGCAAGCAATGGGGCGTGCCCTACACCTACTACCAGTGGGGCATCTACTATAACAAAGACCTGTACAAGAAGGCCGGGGTGGACGTGCCCAAGACCTGGGACGAGTTCATCTCGAACTGCAAGAAGTTCAAGGAGATGGGCGTCGACTGCCTGACCACGGGCACCAAGGCGCTGTGGCCGGCGGCCGGGATCTTCGACTATCTCGACCTGCGCACCAATGGCTACGACTTCCACATGAAGCTCACCAGCGGCGAAATCCCGTGGACGGACGACCGCGTGAGAGCTGTCTTCGCAGAGTGGAAGAAGGTTCTGCCCTACACCACCAAGAACGTCGCCGCGATCGATTGGCAGGATGCTGTGTCGAACATCGTTCAGGGCAAGGCTGCGAATTACGTCATGGGCAACTTCGCCGTCGCCACCTTCAAGGATGGCGGGATGACCAATGACACGCTTGGCTTCATGGACTTCCCGACGATCAACCCGGATATTCCGCGTGCCGAAGAAGCGCCGACCGATACGATCCATATCCCGGCAGGCGCGAAGAACAAGGAAGACGCCAAGAAGTTCCTCGCCTATGTCGCGAAGGCCGACGTGCAGACCAAGATGAACGAGACCCTCGGTCAGTTGCCGATCAACAAGAACTCCTCGGTTGGCGACGATCCCTTCCTGCAAGCGGGCTTCAAGATCTTGTCCACGGCCGACGGCGGTATCGCGCAGTTCTTCGATCGTGACGCACCGGCGCAGATGGCGAAGGCGGGCATGGAAGGCTTCCAGGAATTCATGGCCTATCCCGATCATCTCGACGCGATCCTCGACCGGCTCGAGAAGGTGCGTCAGCGCGTCTACAAGAACTGATCCTCCCCGAGGGCGGCGTCTGTAACAGGGCGCCGCCCCTTCCTGTTTTTCCAGATCCGAGGAGTGCGACGATGACCGTCTCACCCGCAATGTCCGAGCCGCACGCGGAGACGGGTACGCCCGCACCGCGCCGCCGCCGGTTGAACCGCAAGCTCGCGCCCTGGCTGTTTCTCGCCCCCGGCGCGCTGATGTTCCTGATCTACGTGTTGATCCCGATCGTGGAATCGATGTGGATTTCTTTCTTTCAATGGGACGGGCTGAGCGCGAAGACCTGGGTCGGTCTGTCGAACTATCTCGAACTGCTCGATGACGACGCCTTCTATACCAGCCTCAAGAACAACGTGATCTGGCTGGTGCTCTATATGCTGGCGATCCCGTTCGGGCTGTTCATCGCGCTTTTCCTGAACCAGACCGTGCGCGGCATCCGGATCTACAAATCGCTGTTCTTCTTTCCCTTCGTGATCTCTCAGGTCGTGGTCGGCCTGATCTTCTCGTGGTTCTACGCACCGGGCTTCGGACTGTTCTTCGAGCTGACGAAATGGCTCGACGGGACCGGGATCGCGATCCTCGCCAATCCCAACACAGTGACCTACGGGATCATCGCCGCCGGTCTGTGGCCACAGATCGCCTACTGCATGATCCTCTACCTGACCGGTTTGAACGCGGTCGCGCCCGACCAGATCGAAGCGGCGCGTCTCGACGGGGCTAAGGGCATCAAGATGCTCTGGTATGTCGTGCTGCCGCAATTGCGCCCGGCCACTTTCATCGCAGTGGTCGTCACCGTGATCGGGGCGCTGCGCAGCTTCGATCTCGTGTCGATCATGACCGATGGCGGACCCTTCGGATCCTCGCGGGTGCTGTCTTACTACATGTACGAGCAGGCGCTGTCGGAATACGGCTATCGCATGGGCTATGGCGCGGCGATCGCGGTGGTGCTGTTCGCGATCATGATGATCTTCATTTCGGGCTTCATCTGGAAGATGTGGCGCGACGAAAGGGGGCTGTGAGATGTTTCCCAAACCCATTCAATCCATGAGCCCCGCCGCGCGACTGACCTATCAGGTCTTGCTGCCGGTGATGCTGGTGCTCTGGCTGTTGCCGCTTCTGGGCGTCGCCGTCACCTCGATCCGTCCGTCGAGCGATCTCGCGCAGGGCAACTACTTCGGGGTGCCGTCCTATCTGGCCTTCTCGAACTATCTCGACGTGTTCAAGAATTCGCCCTTCGCCAGCTACATGCTGAACTCTTTCAAGGTGACGATCCCGACGGTGATCGGGGCGGTGGCGCTGTCCTGCCTGACGGGCTTTGCGCTCGCCGTCTACAAGTTCAAGGGCAACCTGCTGATCTTCTTCATCTTCGTGGCAGGGAACTTCGTGCCCTTCCAGATCCTGATGGTGCCGGTGCGCGACCTGACAGTGAAGATGGGGCTCTATGACACGATCACCGGGCTCGCACTGTTCCATGTCGCCTTCCAGACCGGGTTCTGCACGCTCTTCATGCGCAACTTCATCAAGGCGCTCCCGAAAGAGCTGATCGAAGCCGCCCGGGTAGAGGGCGTGGGCGAATGGCAGATCTTCTGGCATATCGTGCTGCCACTGGTGCGACCCGCGATCGCGGCGCTGTCGGTGCTGATCTTCACCTTCATCTGGAACGACTATTTCTGGGCGACGGTGCTTACCACGGGGGCGGATACCCAGCCGATCACCGCGGGGCTGCAATCGCTCAACGGCCAATGGGTCGCGGCGTGGCAACTGGTGTCGGCAGGCTCGATCCTCGCCGCTCTGCCCCCCGTGGCGATGTTCTTCCTGATGCAGAAACACTTCATCGCAGGGCTGACGCTCGGGGCGGTGAAATGATCCGCACATGGCATTTGCAGGACACCCGCCAAAGCCTCGTTCTGGCGGGTCACAACGAGAGGCTTCCCGAGATCGTCTATTGGGGCGCGGTGCTGCCCGAGGGGGAAGACCTCGCGGGCTTGGCCGTCGCGAGCGTGCCGGATGTCACCGGCGGGATGCTCGACCGCGCACCAGAGGTCTCGATCTGCCCCGAGGCCAGCGAGAGCTTCCCCGGAGAGCCCGGCCTGATCGCGCGCGACGGGGCGGGGCAGCCGTTGCGCCCCGCCTTCCGGTTCGAGAGCGAGACGCAGACCGGCCGCGAACTGAGGCTTACCTATCGCGATGCGGCGCTTGGGCTGCGCTATAGCGCGCAATTCACGCTCGACCCCGACACCGGTCTGATCGCGGCGCGCGCAGAGCTGGAGAGCGATGAGCCGATTACGCTTCATTGGCTCGCCGCCCCGGTGTTTCCCGGCCCGCAGCTGGCCGACGAGATGCTTGAAGTCTCGGGGCGCTGGATCGGTGAATTCCAGATCGAGCCGACCCCGTGGCGCCCCGGCCAGCGCGTGCGCGACAACCATACGGGCCGTACCGGGCACGAGCATTTCCCCGGGTTGATCCTGCCTGCGCGCGGCGCCACCAAGACGCAAGGCGAAACCCGCGGCTTCCATTACGGCTGGTCGGGCGGGCATCGGATGGTGGCCGAAGAGCTTCCTGACGGACGCAGGCAAATCCAGTTCGGTCATGCGAGCGGCTCCGAGCCGGAACCGGCGACGGGGTTCGAGACCGCGACGCTTTATGCCGCTTTCTCGGAGGCGGGCTCGAATGGCTGCGCGGTGGCCTTCCAGCGCCATCTGCGCAAACACGCCCCTTGGGCCAAGGCGCGCCCGGTGCATTACAACTGCTGGGAAGCGGTCTATTTCAAGCACGATCTGGCCGAGCTGAAATCTATCGCAGAGCGCGCCGCCGCACTTGGTGCGGAACGCTTCGTGCTGGATGACGGCTGGTTCGGCAAGCGCGACGACGACACCAGTTCACTGGGCGACTGGGCGGTCGATCCGCGCAAATATCCCGACGGGCTGACGCCGCTGGTCGATCATGTCCAAAGCCTCGGGATGGAATTCGGCCTCTGGTTCGAGCCCGAGATGGTCAATCGCGACAGCGATCTGGCGCGGGCCCATCCCGACTGGCTGCTGGGCCCGGACGATCAGATCGAGGGTCGTCAGCAGCGCGTACTCGACATGGCGAACCCGGCGGTGCGCGACCACCTCTTTGCCGCGATCGACGCGGTGCTCTCGGCCTATGAAATCGCTTACGTCAAATGGGACCATAACCGCGTGCTGCCGTATCCCGACGCAGCGCAGGCGCGGGGCCTCTACAATCTGCTCGACCGGCTGCGCGCGGCCCATCCAGATGTGGAGTTCGAAAGCTGCGCCTCGGGCGGCGGGCGGATCGATTTCGGCATTCTCGAACGCACCGGCCGCGTGTGGCTCTCGGATAGCAACGATGCGCTGGAGCGGCTGCGGATCCAGCATGATGCCGCGCTGTTCCAGCCTGCTTGCGTCACCGGCTCTCACGTCGGCCCGCGCCATTGCCACACCTCGGGCCGGGTGATCGATATTCGCACCCGCGCCTGGGTCGCCGCGCAACGTCATATGGGATTCGAGATGGACCCGCGCGAGCTGACCGCGGAGGAGGCCGAGGTGCTGACCTCCGTCACGCGCTGGTGGAAGGACAACCGCGACTGGCGGATGCGGGCAGATATCCTGCGGCTCGACAGCGCCGACCCGGCCGTGATCGCCGAGTTGCAGCTGGCCGAGGATGGTAGCCGTTTCGTGGCCTTCGCAGGTCAGGCGGCGACCTCCTCGCAGATCCTGCCGCGCCCCTTGCGACTGACGGGTCTGGACCCCGCAGCGCGCTATCGGTTGCGGCTGATTACGGCAGAAGACCTGCCCCGGTTGTCGCGTGGGATCCCCGCGCTTAAGACCGGACCGGTTACGCTCAGTGGGCAAGCGCTGATGGGGCAGGGGCTCACACTGCCCTGGACCTTCCCCGAGCGCATCCACGTGATTGAAGGAGAAAGACTATGAGTGACGCGGCTCCCGACTGGATCGCCGCCGATTGGGGCACGACGCATCTGCGTGTCTGGGCGATGCGCGGGCGCGAAGTGCTCGACCGACGGAGTTCCGAGCAGGGGATGGGCAAGCTCGCCCCCGCCGAGTTCGGACCGGTGCTGGAAGAGGCCGTTGCAGGCTGGGGCGCGGCTCCGGTCGTGACCTGTGGCATGGTCGGCTCGCGTCAGGGCTGGGCCGAGGCGCCCTATGCGCCGGTGCCCTGCGCCGCCCAGCCGCGTCTCGTGCGGGTGCCCGATCACGCGGCGCGCCCGGTCTATATCGCCTGCGGCCTGCGGCAAGACAGCCCGCCCGACGTGATGCGCGGCGAGGAGACCCAGATCGCTGGCTTCCTGCTGCGCAATCCCGGCTTCGAGGGCACTATCTGCCTGCCGGGCACCCATACGAAATGGGTGGCCCTTCGCGCGGGTCGGATCGAGCGGTTCCGCAGCTGTATGACCGGTGAGATCTACGACCTGCTCGCCCATCGCTCCGTACTGCGCCACACGATCGGTAAGGGCTGTCAGGACATGGCAGCGTTCGACGCGGCGGTATCCGAGGCGCAGGCCGATCCTGCGGGCGCCTATGGGGCGCTGTTCGCGCTGCGGGCCGGGGCGCTTCTGGGCGCGCAATCGCCCGAAACCGCCGCCTGCCGCCTCTCGGGGCTGTTGATCGGCTGGGAACTGGCCGCCGCGCGCGATCTCTGGCAGGGTCAGCCCGTCGCATTGATCGGAAGCCCCGTTCTCAGCCCGCTCTATACCCGGGCGCTGGCAGGTCGCGGCATTGATGCGACCAGCCAAGACGCCGAAGACGTGACCCTCGCGGGGCTCTATGCCGCGCACCAGACCATCGGAGCCGAAACATGAGCCGACCCATCATCGCCATCCTGCGCGGGATCACTCCCGCCGAAGCCATCCCCGTCTGCGAGGCGTTGATCGCCGAGGGCGTCACCCGGATCGAGGTGCCGTTGAACTCCCCCGACCCGCTCGACAGCATCGCCGCGATGGTGGAGCGCTTCGGCTCGGACGCGCTGATCGGGGCGGGGACGGTGCTGACCACGGATCAGGTCGGAGCTGTTGCCGCGACCGGCGCGAAGCTGATCGTCTCGCCCAATTGCAACACCGACGTGATTGCCGCTTCCAAAGCCGCCGGTCTGCAGAGCTTTCCCGGCGTGATGACCCCGACCGAGGCCTTCGCGGCGCTCGCCGCAGGAGCGGACGGGCTCAAGCTGTTCCCGGGCGAGCTGATCGGCCCCGTGGGCTTGCGCGCAATGCGCGCGGTGCTGCCGCCCGAAGTGCCGCTCTTCGCGGTGGGCGGCGTCTCCGCCGAAAACATGGGCGAGTGGCATAAGGCCGGCGCTGCGGGCTACGGCATCGGCTCGTCGCTCTACAAACCCGGCGACAGCGTGGATACCGTAGCCGGAAAGGCCCGCGCGCTGGTCGCCCGCTATGACGAGGTCTGCACGGCATGAGCTACGAGATTTACGACGACCGCAACTGCTTTCTCGGCGAGGGCGCGCTCTGGCATCCCGAACGCGGCCAGCTGTTCTGGTTCGACATCCTCGCAGGGCGGCTGCTCAGCCGCGACGCGAGCGGGGCCCGCGAATGGAACATTGGGCAGATGGCCTCTGCAGCGGGTTGGGTCGATGCCGACACGCTGGTGATCTCCACCGAAACCGGGCTGCGCCGTTTCGACATTGCCTCGGGTGCGCATGAGCCGCTCGTCGCGATCGAGGCCGACCGCGACGACACCCGCTGCAACGATGGCCGCGCGGATCCGATGGGGGGATTCTGGGCCTCCACGATGGGCAGAAACGCGGAGACCGGCGCAGGTGCGATCTATCGCTATTTCGAGGGCACGGCGGAGCGGCTTTTCCCCGAAATCTCGATCCCCAATTCGATCTGTTTCGCCCCCGATGGAAGGCGCGCCTATTTCTCCGACACGCCGAAAGGCAAGATCATGACGGTCGCGCTGGATGCGCAAGGCTGGCCAGAGGGCGCGCCGGAGATTTTCGTCGATCTGAGCGCGGACGGCCTGAACCCCGACGGCGGGCTGACGGATGCCGAGGGCGCGCTCTGGAGTGCGCAATGGGGTTCGGGGCGGGTCGCGCGCTACCTGCCCGACGGGCGGTTCGACCGGGCGATCGAAGTCGGCGGACGGCACAGTTCCTGTCCGGCTTTCGGCGGGCCGGAGTTCAAGACGCTTTTTGTCACCACGGCGAAGGAAGGGATCGAGGAACCCGATGCCGCGCAGGGCCGGGTCTATTGCGCCCCCGCCGGAGTCGCTGGGCGGCCCGAGCCCGCGGTGCGCCTGCCCGGGTGATCGCGACGCTCCTGCCGCGCGAATCTCGTCGGCCGCGGGAGACGAGATAGCCGTTCAGGCGCCGGAAACTTTCTCTGCATAAAGGGCCGCGACGGATGCGTCGCGGCCCTGAATTTGAGGTTGAACGTGTTTTCGTGGCGGATCAGTCGAGCTTGAAGATCGCCACGACATCGCCGCGCGGGAAGCCGAGCTGGAAGTTGCCGCCGGCTGCGACCGCGACATATTGCTCGCCGTCGACCTGATAGGTGATCGGCGGTGCGTTGACGCCGGCACCAAGATTGAAGCTCCAGAGCTTCTCGCCCGATTTCGCATTGAAGGCGTCGAACATGCCGTTGCCCTCGCCGGTGAAGACCAAGTTCCCGGCCGTGGCGAGAACGCCGCCGATCATCGGCTGCGGCGCGTCGTAGCTCCACTCGACCTTGCCGGTGTTGACGTTCACCGCGTCGAGCACGCCGGTCTGCATCGCCTCGTCGCCCTTGACGTTCTTGAACGTACTGCCCAGCCGAAGCGTACCCGGCAGCGTCGTCGTTTCGCCATCGGTCGTGAAGTTCATCAACTGGTTCATTTCCATGACGTAGAACAGGTTGGTCTCCGGCGAGTAGGCCGGCGGCGACCATTCCGCGCCGCCATTGGCGCCCGGGAGAATCTTAACTCCGTCCTTGGTCGGCGGCGTGAACATGTTGTCCGACATCTTCACGAGCGGGTCCGACTTGCGGATCAGATCGCCGGTTTCGCGGTTCACCACATAGAGCCAGCCGACCTTGCCGGCCTCGCCCGCAGCGGGAACGACCTTGCCGTTGGAGTCCTTGGCGTCGAAGAGCACGACATTGCT
This sequence comes from Thioclava sp. IC9, assembly GCF_002213225.1. Taxonomy (NCBI): domain Bacteria; kingdom Pseudomonadati; phylum Pseudomonadota; class Alphaproteobacteria; order Rhodobacterales; family Paracoccaceae; genus Thioclava; species Thioclava sp. IC9. The sequence goes on along the minus strand of NZ_NBNX01000002.1, from coordinate 501,499 downwards.
GACGGCGTCGTAATCCCAGACGTCGTGCTTGACCTCCTGATAGTACCATTTGCGCTTGCCGGTATCGGCATCGAGCGCGACGATCGAGTCGGTATAGAGGTTGTCGCCTTTGCGGCTAGAGCCGTCGAGGTCGGGGTTCGGATTGCCGGTGCTGAAGATCACCATGTTTCGCTCCGGATCGATTGCGGGGGTCGTCCAGACCATGCCGCCACCGGACTTCCACGAGTCGCCCTCGAACGTGTCGGGATCCGTCGCGTGCCAGCGCCACACCTCCTCGCCCGACTTCGCATCGATCGCGGCGACGAAGCCGCGGATCGGCCATTCGCCGCCGGAACTGCCGACGATCACCTTGCCGTCATAGATTTGCGGCGCCATCGTTTCCGAGAACCCCGCTTGCGGGTCTGCGAGATTGGTCTTCCACACCTTTTTGCCTGTCTTGGCGTCGAGCGCGAGAAGATTGGCGTCGAGCGTCGCAATGTAGACCTTACCGTAACCCACGGCCACGCCCCGGTTCACCGGGCCGCAGCAGGTCTTGACCTGCGAGACGTCATAGGTCGTGCTCCAATACGTCTCGCCGGTTGCGGCATCGAGGGCCATGACCGTCATCTCGTTATCGACCATCGGTGTCGAGATATACATCACGCCATCGACGACGATCGGCGTGGTCTCGAAGCTGGCGACCTTTCCGGTCTGCACCAAGGCAACCGGGTGCAGTTTGTCGATATTGTCCGTCGTGATCTGGTCGAGTGGCGAATAGCGCTGATTGCTGTAGCTCCGGCCATGCAGCAACCAATCGGACTTGTTGCCCTTGGCGGATCGCATCGCGTTGTCGTCGACAGCGACATTCGCCGAAGCGGGAAGCTCCTTCATCTGGGCGCGGTTCGTGTCGCTCGTGCCCTGGATCTCGTCACTCTGCTTCGCGTGCGCAAGTGCCGGCAGGGCCGCCACGCATACGGACAGGATCAGAGGTCGGACGGCGCCTCGCGAGGTCGCGGTGAATGGTGGCAAATGTGCCATGTTCGGTCCTCCTCTCTTGAAATGATCAGCCGCGGCGGTCGGGTCAGTCGCAGGATGACTGCGACGAGTCCGGCAACGGCTGCAGGTCCATCGCATCGATCGCTTTCTGGTCGATCGCGCTGTCCCCGGGTTTGAAACCGTTCTTGCAAAGCAGATAGGCGAATGTCTGGAGATACTGCTTGTCGGTCAGCTCGCCCGGGTCATCCTTGGGCATGTGCTTCGCGATGAAGTCGTATAGTTGCTTGCCGGTCATGCCGCTGTAATCGAGGCTGTCGGCGAATTTCTTGCCCGCCAGTGCGGGGCCTGCATCCCCCATCAGATCGCTGCCATGACAATCGGCACAGTGCTTCTTGTACACGTCGTGGCCTGACGATGCCTGCTTGGATGTGAAGAGGGTCTGCTGGTCCGCAGAGCCCGGGTAGGCTGCGCTCGCGCAGAGGACAAGGGCGGTAACGAGGCCGGTCAGGGCCGTTCCGGAATGCGTGTCTAGACGTCTCATGCTAAAAAACCTCGCTCAATAATGCTGGGACGGAGCGGTGTGGGATATGGTTCCCCAACGGATGCAAGGTGCCTTTGTTCCATTCTGCTTTGCGGGCATCAGGCAGACGGGGCTGCACCGAGCATGTTTCGGATGGGAAAGCGGATCCGAAAACGACGCCGGTATCTTCGCTCTTTCCGGCCTGCCATATGACGGCGACCAGAACCGTTCCGCCGTTCACGGATATGCGCTGGATGCTGATCGCGGCGAAGCTGTGGGCGCCTCGTCTGACCCGGCTTGACGGGCGGCGCGAAGGCTGTCACCTCTCGGAGCGAAGCGACAGGGGCGCTCGGGCAACCGGGCTGAGACGAACCCTTAGAACCTGAACCGGATAATGCCGGCGGAGGGAGGCGCGTGAGACGGTCAGGCGCGTTCCCGCCTTTGCCCCCTCGCTCTTCTCCTGATGCCCGCAGCCAAGGAGAGAGCGATGGAAGATCCCGGACAATATCTCGCGGCGATGCGGCAGACCGCGCCGCTCGTTCACAACATCACCAATTACGTCGCGATGAACGTGATGGCGAATGTTCTGCTCGCCTCCGGCGCCTCGCCCGCGATGGTGCATGCGCGCGAGGAGGCGGCCGAGTTCGCCGGACTCGCGCAGGCGCTCAGCATCAATATCGGCACGGTGTCGCCGCCCTGGGCGGAGGCGATGGCGGCGGCGGCCAAGGTCGCGAGCGCGCAGGGAACCCCGTGGGTGCTAGACCCTGTCGCGGTCGGCGCGACGGATTATCGGCGAGCGCTCGGTGCGCGGCTCGTGGAACTGCGCCCGACGGCAATCCGCGGCAACGCGTCGGAGATCCTTGCGCTTGCGGGCGAGGCTGGCGCGGGGAAAGGGGCGGATTCCACTGAGAGTGTCGAGACCGCGGAAGGCGCCGCACGGGCCTTGGCCCGGATGAGCGGGGCCGTGGTTGCGGTGACTGGCGCGGTCGATTTTGTGACGGATGGGGAGCGCGCTGCGCGGGTCGCCAATGGCCATGCGATGATGCCGCGCGTGACCGCTTTGGGCTGTTCGCTGACCGGTCTGGTGGCTGCGTTTCTCGCGGGACAGCCTCGCTTCGAGGCGGTCGTCGCGGCGCTGGCTTATTTCGGGCTCGCCGGGGAGAGCGCCGGGGCGAGTGCCTCAGGCCCGGGAAGTTTTCAGGTCGCGTTCCTCGATGCGCTCTATGCGATCGACGCCGAGGCGCTGAGCGCCGGAGCTCGGATCGAATCCGCATGATGATCCCGTCCATCTGTTTCGTCACCGACCCGGCCGCCCCGCAGCCGGTGCTCGCGCAAGCCGTGGCCGCGGCACGGGGCGGTGCAGGCTGGGTGCAGCTGCGCGACAAGGTGCTCCCCGATGCGGAATTCGCCGCGCTGGCCCGGACGCTGGTCGAAGCGCTTGCCCCCTATGACGTGCCGCTGATCGTGAACGATAGGGTCGCGGTGGCCATCGAGATTGGGGCCGCCGGGCTGCATATCGGCCAGAGCGATGGCGACCCCGCCGCGATCCGCCGCCGGATCGGGCCCGACATGCTCCTAGGCCTCTCGATCGAGACCGAGGCGCAGATCGCCGCCGTTCCTCCCGGCATCGATTATCTCGGCGTCGGTCCGATCCATGCGACCGGCTCGAAGCCCGACCATGCCGCCCCGATCGGCCATTCAGGCTTTGCCCGGATCGTTTCGCGCACCGATCTTCCCTGCCTCGCGATCGGCGGGATCACTGCCACTGACGCGCCCGCAATCCGCGCGGCGGGCGGTGCCGGTCTCGCGGTGATTTCCGCCATCTCGCGTGCCCCTGACATGGCGCGCGCCACCCGAACCCTGCGCAACGCATGGAGCGACACATGATCCCCAATATTCTCACCATCGCGGGTTCCGACCCATCGGGCGGGGCGGGCATTCAGGCCGATATCAAGGCCATCTCCGCCAATGGTGGCTACGCGATGAGCGTGATTACCGCGCTGACCGCCCAGAACACGCGCTGCGTGCAGGCGGTGAGCCTGTGCGACACGGCGCTGATCGCAACTCAGTTGGCATCGCTGCGCGAAGACGTTCGTATCGACGCGATCAAGATCGGAATGCTGGGCGATGCCGCGATCATCGAGACTGTGGCCGAGAGGCTGACCGGGCTCGACTGTCCGGTAGTGCTCGATCCGGTGATGGTCGCGAAAGGCGGCGATCGGCTGCTGGCAGAGGCGGCGGTGACCGCGCTGCACAGCCTGCTGCCCCGGGCCGATCTGATCACGCCGAACCTGCCCGAGGCCGCCGATCTGCTGGGCTGCGCCGAGGCGACGCGCTTCGACGAGATGCGCGATCAGGCCCATGCGCTTCGCGAGCTCGGGCCGCGTGCGGTGCTGCTGAAGGGCGGTCATCTGCAAGGCGACCAAAGCCCGGATCTGCTGGTCACGGCGCAGGAAGAGCTCTGGCTTGACGCACCGCGCATCGCGACGCGCAACACGCACGGGACGGGCTGTACCCTGTCCTCGGCGCTGGCGACATGGCTCGGGGCAGGGGTGCCGCTCGCGGAGGCCACCCAGCGGGCGAAGGCGTATCTGAGCGCGGCGATTGCGGCAGCTGATCGGCTGACTGTCGGGTCGGGGCACGGGCCGGTGCACCATTTCCACGCATTCCAGGAGAAGAAGAAATGAGCTTCGCCCAAGACCTAGCGCAGGCGACCGCGCCGCTGCGCCGTCAGATCCATGACATGCCTTTCAATCGCGAACTGGCAGAGGGAAGCCTCGATCGGGAAACCTTCCAGGGCTACATCATTCAGGACGCACATTACCTCGAAGGCTTCGCCCGCGCGCTCGCGCTGGCCGCCGCCAAAGCCCCAGATGCGCCGACCGTGGCCCAGCTTGCGGGATCGGCGGCTGGAGCGATCGCCGTCGAGCGGGAATTGCACGCGCATTACATGGGGCTGTTCGGCGTCTCGGCGGAAGATTTCGCGCGGATCGAGCCTTCGGCGGCCTGCGATCATTACGTCTCTTTTCTGCTGCGCAGCGCTGCGATTGGCGATCTTCCCGAAGCGGTGGCGGCCTTGCTGCCATGTTTCTGGATCTATCGCGATATCGGTCGGGAGATCGCGCAGGTCAACGGCGCTGAAAATCCCTATGCGGCCTGGATCGCGACCTATTCCGGAGAGGCGTTCGATCAGAGCGTGACGCGGATGCTGGAGCTGACGGACAGGCTGGGCGCGATTGCAGACGCGCCCGCGCGAGCCCGGATGCACCGCGCCTTCGCGCGGAGTTGCTGGCATGAATGGCGGTTCTGGGACAGCGCCTATCGCGGCGAAAGCTGGCAGCAGCCTGCCGCTTGAGGCGCGAACCGAAAGGGGGCGCCTTCGTCGGCTTCCGGTCCTTGCCGCTCGCCGGTTTCGCGCGCCTCGATCGCCTGTCGGGCGTCGATGGCGGGGCCGGATTTGCGAGGCTCAGGATTTGTGCTCGTCGCTTTCCTCGCTGGTTTCCCCGTCGGTTTCCTCGACGGCCGCGGTCTCGTTGTAGTCATTGGGATCGAAATCTTCGGGGTCGAAGGCCTCCTCCTCCTCGGAGATGCCGGTCACGTAGGAGGTTCCGGTCTCCTCATCGAAGATCAGGCCGTAATTCGCACGTCCCTTCGATTTGTAACGCAGGAACTCGTGCACGCCCGCGTAAATGGCGATGAAGAGGAACGGCAGAAGGATCAGGGCAGCAAGTAACTGGGCGTTGATAGCGGACCTCGTTCAGGCTGTTTGGCAAAGGCGGATTGTCTGCGGCGCCTTGGGTCAATCTAGCAGCATGTTGGCCTAATCCGGATGTGGATCCAACAACTTGGCCACCCGATGCGAACGTCATTTCGAAAATAATCTGGTCTATCGTGGGGCGACGTCAAGCGTTGGCGCGGGTTGGGCGCCGGCACGAAGTCTCTTACCCGGGGCGTTCGACCGGCTGCGATCTGCCCATGCTCGACATGGCATCTGGTATGCGTTCGGCCTGTCGCCCCGGAGTTTTCAGCAGCGCGCGCCCGGATGCTCCGGCTGGACTGCAATGCGCAGGCCGCCTCCCGGCAGCGGGGGGAACTGGTTGTCGGAAAGTGTCAGATCCTGCTCGGGGACCGTCCAATCGAGCTTGCGCAGCTGCATGACGGCTTCGGTCAGCAGCTCCATCGTGAGCCATTCGCCCGGGCAGCGGTGATTTTGCAGATAGTCGCCGCCGCCCTGCGGCACGAGCCCCTCGGGTTGGATGTCACGGCCCAGATGGCGTTCGGCGCGGAAGCGTTCCGCGTCCTCCCAAATGTCAGGGTCGTGGTTGGTGCCGTAGAGATCGAGGACCAGCCAATCGCCGGGTTCGAACCGGGCGCCGTGCCAGTCGAACGCCTCGCGCACGCGCCCGCCGATCGCCGGAAAGAACGGGTAGAGCCTGCGCACCTCCTCGGCGATCGCGCGGCAGGTCGGCTCGTCGTCTTCCGCAACGGCAGGGATGGCTGCGCGGTGGGAGTGCAGAGCGTGGGCGGCGAACACGACATAGCGCCCGACCGCCACGATCGGACGCAGTATGTTCAGGAGTTCCTTCACGGCCACGTCTTCGCTCATCCGGCTGCCGTCCAGATCGGTGTGGAAGGCGAGCTTGGCCAAGGTGCTTCCGGCAGGTCCGTCCGCTTCGCGGGTCTGCGAAATCAGGCTGCGCGCCCAACGCTCGCACCGCGCCCGGAGCCAGCGTGCCTGTAGATAGGCAGGCCCGAGCGTGCCGGCCGCGGCGAACATCGTGCTGAGTTCGCGCGCGCGGCTGGCAACGTCGTGCTGTGCCGGGTCGATGCCGCACCAGCGCAGCGCCGCTCGCGTCATGATGCCGTCGACGGCATCAGAGAAGTCGATCTCGCAGCCTTGCCAACTGCGGGCCGCAGCCTGCCATTCCTCTGCGAAAATCCGGCGGGCCGCGCGCAGTCGGTCGCGGTCCATGAGGTCCAGAAACATCTGCTTGCGGATGTGATGGGCTTCGTCGTCGAGGCTTTGCACGCTGCCCTTGCCTTGAAGAAGCGGCACCACGGTGGGCGGCATCGCGCCGCGACGCGTCATCCGTCCCGGCTCATAGAAGCTGCGCACCGCGTCGCGTCCACGCAGGAAGGTCACGGGGCGCAGCATCAGCCGGGTTCGGAACGCATCGCTCCCAAGTTGATCGCAACGGCGGGAAATGAACGAATAGCCCTCGCTGAGGAAGGCCCGGGTGCTGTCGATCCCCGAGAGATGGGGAATGGATTGGGAATTCTGCATTTGCCTTGCCTCGCTATGGGCCTGATTGGTTGCTGGTGCTAGGGGCGCGACGCCGATGCGGGCTGCGCCAAGCCCGCGGCAGGTGGCATCACGGGCGTCTGCCGTCGTCGTCTGCGCTTCGGCCGGACGGATCACCCATTGCCGCGGCGGTGGCGCCGCGCGAGCGTCGCGATCTGCTGGAACTCCTCGGCAATGCTTAGCGGAAGCGCGTCGGTCGCGTCCGGGTCCGCGCCGGGATCTTCCTGACCGTCATGCATCACTTCGCGTTCGCCGATCCACGCCATGACGGTCTCGCGCGACTCTGCGGGCAGTTCCGACACCAGCCGTGCCAGAACGCGGCGTTGCGCGATCAAACGAGCCTCCAGCGTGACCAATGTTTCTTCGAGATAGGTATTTGGCATCTGGTCGCTCTCTTCGCGGGGTTCCGGCGGGTTGGCGCCGGGACCCCGATTTTAGGTGAATTGAAGTCAATAATTCGCGGGCGGATCGCTTGCCGGGAAACTTTCATCCATTTCCTCGTCGACCCGGTCCCAGTTCCGAGGTGGGTTTCGCATCTGCGAGGGACCTGCGGGACGGACGCCCTGTGCCGAGGTGCCGCGCCGTTGGTTGATGAGATACCCCAAGGCACCGAGGGCTGAGGCTGCAAAGAGCAGTCTGGTCAACATGGTAGGCCTCCTTTGGTCAAAGTGAGACCCCCGCGTGGGACCCGTGCAGTGCTCCGCGCGAGGGTCGTCATGCTTACCCGAAAAACGAAACCCGCCAGCCTTTGTTCCATGGCGCGAACCATCGTGAATCTGGCGGAACAAACCGTGCGCGGCTGGCGTGCGCGCAGGAACAAGCGGGATGCTCACTCGTTGATCCGTTCCATAGCCATGGAGGAGATCATGACCGAGAATGGCGATGACAAAGACGTCCATGTGGTACGCTCTGACCTTGCGGCGCCGAGCCGACCGGACGGGTATCACGGCGTCGAGCAACCGATCATGCCCGACTTGCCGGAGCAACCCGCGGAGATCCTCCCCGACGACGAACTGGCGTCCGCCGTGCGGAGCGCGCTCGAAGGCGACGGACGGATCGACATGAGCCATGTCCTGATCGCCGCGGAAGAAGGGGTGGTGACGCTCGAAGGCACGATCGGGCTGGAATTCCAGCGCACGCTCGCAGAAGCGCTTGCACAGGAAGTGCGTGGTGTTCTGCTGGTCCGCAATCAGCTCGACGTGGGGCCCGCGTGATGTGCTCGGACGCCTGACCGCCGAAAAGTCGAGCGAACGAAAATTCGCGCGGGCCGCAGCTTCTGCTGGCGGCCCGCGTCTTTAAATCAGATCATCGGCATGCCGCCGGTAACGGCCACCGTCGCGCCTGACGTGTAGCTCGAGCGCGGATCGGCAAGCATCACGTAGGCGGAGGCTAGCTCCGCCGGTTGCGCGGGGCGGCCCATCGGCTTGTCCTCGCCGAAATGCGCGACCGAGTCCTCAGGCAGCGTCGAGGGGATCAGCGGTGTCCAGACCGGCCCCGGTGCGACGCAATTCACGCGGATCCCGCGCTCTGCCACCATCTGTGCCAGCCCGGTGGTGAAGTTCTGGATCGCACCCTTGGTCGCCGCGTAAGCCAGCAGACCGGGGTTGGGTTTGTCCGAGTTGATCGAGGCCGTGTTGATGATCGCGCCGTTCTTCTCCATCACCGGGAGCGCCGCCTTGCACAGGTAGAACATCGAATGAATGTTGGTGCGGAAGGTCGTTTCCCATTCTTCATCGGAGATGTCCTCGATCTCGTCGAAATGCATCTGGTGCGCCGCGTTGTTGACGAGAATGTCGAGACGCCCGAAGGCTTCATGCGTATCGCGCACCAATGCGCGACAGTGATCGGCGTCCTGAACGTCGCCGGGCATCACATACGCGCGGCGGCCTGCCTCTTCGACAAACCGGCGCGTTTCCTCGGCCTCGTCATGCTCTTCGAGATAGGAAATCATCACGTCGGCCCCTTCGCGCGCATAGGCCAGGGCCACGGCGCGACCGATGCCGCTGTCTGCGCCCGTCACAAGGGCGGCCATCCCGTCGAGCCTGCCCGACCCGACATAGCTCTGCTCGCCATGATCGGGGCGCGGGTCCATCCTCTCCGTCGAACCGGGAACGGATTGCGGTTGCTTGGGGAAGGGAGGTTTGGGGTAATTCATTGCCGGGCTCCTTTCTGGGTGGGTCTGAACGCACCAACCGGATGCGCGCTGCTATGTTCCTGTGTTTCTTCATGGGGCGCCGCGGCCCTCTCCTCACAGGCTCTTGTGGGAACATCGGCAAGACGCATCCGTTTCCCTAATCCATTCATCACATCTGACAGTGGAGGCAGACATGTCCGACACCGTTGCCGATTTCATTCTTTCTCGCCTCAAGCAGTGGGGCATTACCCGTATCTATGGCTTCCCGGGAGACGGGATCAGCGGGCTCGTCGCAGCGCTTGGACGCGATGACGAGATCGAATTCGTTCAGGCACGCCACGAGGAAAGCGCCGCGTTCATGGCGGCGGCGCATGCGAAATGGACCGGCGAGGTGGGCTGTTGTCTCGCGACCTCCGGCCCCGGCGCGATCCACCTGCTCAACGGTCTCTACGACGCCAAGCTGGACCACCAGCCGGTGCTTGCGATCGTCGGCCAGCAGGGGCGCAACGCGCTTGGCGGCAATTACCAGCAGGAGGTCGACCTGCAATCGCTCTTCAAGGATGTGGCGAGCGAATATGTCCACACGATGATGGCACCGGGACAGGCGCGCCACCTGATCGACAGGGCGCTCCGGATCGCGCAGGCGCGGCGCAGCGTGACCTGCGTGATCGCCCCCAATGACGTGCAGGAGGCTCAGGCGGTCGAAGCGCCGCCCCACGCCCATGGCACCGTCCACAGCGGCGTCGGCTATCAGGCGCCGCGCCTGCTGCCGGCAGACAAGGACCTCGCCGCCGCGGCGGATATCCTGAACGCGGGCGAGAAGGTTGGCATCCTCGTCGGCGCGGGTGCGATCGGCGCAGAGACGCAGATCACCCAGCTTGCCGAAACCCTTGGCGCAGGCGTCGCCAAGGCGCTTCTGGGCAAGGCCGCGCTGCCGGACGATCTGCCCTTCGTGACCGGCTCGATCGGGCTTCTGGGCACGCAGGCCTCCGACTGGATGATGCGCGAATGCGACACGCTTCTGATGATCGGCTCGCGCTTCCCCTACTCGGAATTCTTGCCCGAGGAAGGGCAGGCCAAGGCGGTGCAGATCGACCTCGACCCGACGATGGTGTCCATGCGCTACCCGATGGACGTGAACCTCGTCGGCGATGCAGCCGACACGGTGGAGGCCCTGTTGCCGCGCCTCAAGCCCAAGACCGACCGGTCGTGGCGGGAGAAGATCGAGAAGAAGACCGCCGAATGGTGGGAAGGTGTCGAAAAGCGCGCCAAGGAGAGCGCCGATCCCGTCAATCCCGAACGGCTGTTCTGGGAGGCGTCGTCGCGGCTGCCCGACAACGCGATCCTGTCGGCGGACTCCGGCAGCTCGGCCAACTGGCTGGCGCGTGCGATCAAGATCCGCCGCGGCATGAAGGCCTCGCTTTCGGGGACGCTGGCGACGATGTGCCCGGGCGTGCCCTACGCTGTGGCGGCGAAGTTCTGCTATCCGGACCGCGCGGCTGTGGCCTTCGTGGGTGATGGCGCGATGCAGATGCTGGGCATCACCGACCTGATCACCGTCTCGAAATACTGGCGCGACTGGGCAGACCCGCGGCTGGTGATCTGTGTGCTGGCCAACCAGGACCTCAACCAAGTGACCTGGGAGCTGCGCGCGATGGCCGACAGCCCGCGTGTCGACAAGACGCAGGACGTGCCCGATATCGACATGGCCGCCTATGCGGAGCTGTTGGGCCTCAAGGGGCTGCGGATCGACCGCACCGAGGAGATCGGTCCGGCGTGGGAAGCCGCCTTCGCCGCGGATCGCCCGACCGTGATCCACGCCACCGTCGATCCCGACGTGCCGACGCTGCCGCCCCATATCACGATGGAGCAGGCGAAATCCTTCATGAGCGCGCTCGTCCATGGAGACTCCGAGGCCGGTGGCATCGTGAAGCAGGCGTTCAAGCGCGTCACGGACCGCTGAGATGACCCTCGGCTCCGATCCGCTGATCGAGGCGGTCGACGTCTCCGTCCTGACGATCCCGACCGATGCGCCGGAATCCGACGGGACGCTGGAATGGAGCGAGACCTCGATGGTTCTCGTCTCCATCTCCGCCGGGGGCGAGACCGGCCTTGGCTACAGTTACACGACCCCCGCGACGGCGGGGATCGTGCGCGATACTCTCTTTCCACAAGTGGAAGGGCGCAATGCGCTCGACATCGCGAAGCTCTGGCTGGCGATGGTGCATGCCACGCGCAACATCGGGCGCGATGGTCCCGTCGCGATGGCGATAGCGGCGGTGGACACGGCGCTTTGGGACCTAAAAGGGAAGCTGCTGGGCCAGCCCGTCGCCGCCCTTCTCGGCCGCGCGCGCGACGCGATTCCGGCTTATGGCTCGGGCGGTTTCACCTCCTATGACGACCGGCAGCTGCGCGACCAACTCGGGGGGTGGGCCGCCGAAGGCTTCTCTATGGTTAAGATCAAGGTCGGGCGCGACCCCGATCGCGATCCGCACCGGCTGAAACAGGCGCGCAACGCCATCGGTTCAGACTGTCGGCTGTTCATGGATGCGAATGGTGCCCAGAGCCGCAAGGAGGCGCTGGCGTTGGCCGAGCGTGCCCGCGAATTCGGCGTCGAATGGCACGAGGAGCCGGTCTCCTCGGACGATCTCGAAGGGCTGCGCCTGTGCCGCGACCGGGCCCCGGCGGGGATGAATGTCACGGCGGGGGAGTACGGTTTCAATATCGGCTATTTCCGCCACATGCTCGAAGCGGGCGCGGTGGATGTGCTGCAGGCGGATGCCACGCGCTGCGCGGGTATCACCGGCTTCATGGGCGTGGCCGCGCTGAGCGCCGCGCATCAGGTGCCGCTCTCTGCCCATTGCGCTCCCGCGCTGCATCTGCACGCCTGCCTCGCCGCGCTGCCCGCGATCCATCTCGAATGGTTTCACGACCATGTCCGGATCGAGGGGATGCTGTTCGACGGCGCGCCCGAGCCGGAGAAGGGCCAGCTTCGCGACAATGGCGAACCGGGGCTGGGGCTGCGGCTGCGTCCGCGTGAAGCCGAGCGGTTCCGACAGGCCTGAGCGCAGTTCCCGGCGCATCGTCTGACGCCGGGACGAAAGGTTTCGGCAGTAGCAAAGGGAATTCGCAATGACCCATGACAGGATATACGAAGCATTCCGACGCCGCACCCGTCGGCCCGTCGGCGGCATCGGGCTGGGCGCCATCGTCGCAGGCGTGGGCCTCGGTTTCGTCGCCGCCGGGTTGGCCGCGCGCCGCCCTCGTTCCGGCAACCCGGTGAAGCGGTCGCGCAACAAGCGCGAGGCGCTGCGGCTCGGTCGGGACGGGGCCGCGATCATGGGCGCAAGCGTCCTTTTCGACAGCGCGCTGGAACATCTGCGCGGCGATTTCCGCCGCGACGAGATGTATGTCGCCCCGCTGACTGGAGCGACCGCGATGGCAGCCGCCCTGGCGGAGCCGCGGCGCAGCAAGCGCGGCCGGGCGCTCGAGGCGACCCATCTCACCTCCGTCGGGATCGGGATGGCCGGGATGGGGTTCCACCTGCGCAACATCAGTCGCCGGCCCGGCGGGATTTCGTGGAACAACCTGTTCTACGCCGCGCCGCTCGGTGCACCGGGGGCGCTGATCATGAGCGGTCTGTTCGGCATGGTCACCCACCGGATGGCCCAGACTCGCGGCTACGAGCATCTGCACGGGCGCGAACTGGCCTGCCTCACCGCGCTCGCGCTGGTGGCGGAGTCGGGCGAAGTTGCGCTGCTGCATTTCCGCGGCGCGTTCCATGACAAGGCGATGTATCTGCCGGTCACGCTGCCGCCGCTCGCCGCCGCCGGGCTGATGGCGCAGGCGATCTATCCGCATAGGCGCTTCCGGCGCCCGCTTACCCTGCTGCTGCGCGCGGTCGAGGGGCTTGGCTATGTCGGCACAGGCTTTCATGCCTACGGCGTCGCACGCAACTCGGCGGGCTGGCGCAACTGGCGACAGACGACGCTGGCGGGCCCGCCGATGCCCGCGCCAATCAGCTTCGCGGGGCTCGGCAAGACCGGGCGTGCCGCACTCGATCTGCTCGCGGTGGAACAGGATCAGCCGCACCAGACAAAGGAAAGGGCAGCGATATGAGCGAACCGTTTCGTACCCCGTATCCGGGCTATGACGTGCTCGATAAATGGGACAGCCCGTCCTTCGACGATCAGACCCGCGAGGTTCTGCGCGCGCGACGTGATCCGCCGCCGCGCCGCTTCCTCGACCCGGACCAGTTCGCGCTTCTGGAGGCGCTCTGCGCGGTCGTGATCCCGCAGCGCCGCCCCGAGCCCGTGCCCATCGCGCCCTTCATCGACGCGGCGCTGCACGAGGATCGCGGCACCGGCACCCGGTTCGCCACGATGCCGCCCGAGCGCGAGGCATGGCCCCGCGGCCTGAAGGCGATTGATGCCGAGGCACGCGCGACGTTCGACGGGCGCGGATTTCGCGAGCTCGACCGGCCCGAGCAGGAGCGCCTGCTGCGCGCCATCGATCGCGGCGAATGTCGCGCGCCCGAGACATGGCAGGACATGCCACCGCAGAAATTCTTCCGCGCGCTTCTGCTCAAGCAGATCGTGGAAATCTATTACAGCGCCCCCGCCGGGATGAGCGAGATCGGCTATGGCGGCCCCGCCGCGCCACGCGGCTATGTGCGCCTCAAGGCCGGCCAGATCGACCCGTGGGAGGCGCCCTTCGGAAAATGGGAGGACCAGGCATGACCCAAGACGCGTCTCGCAGCGATCGCCCCCGCGCGGTGAATGGCCACGCCCCGGACGTATTCAAGCGCGAAGGGCAGGTGCCGATGCGCGAATACCCTAAGAACGCGCCGGTCGATTTCGTGATCGTCGGTGCGGGCTGCGGCGGTTCGGTTCTCGCAGCCAAGCTCGCCGAAGCCGGAATGTCGGTGGTGCTGTTCGATGCCGGTCCCTTCTTCCAGCCAAAGCGCGACTTCGCATCCGATGAGCGCGAGCAGGACAAGCTCTATTGGCTCGATCCGCGTATCTCCGACGGCGACGATCCGATCGAACTCGGGGCGAACAACTCCGGCCGCGCGGTGGGTGGCTCCTCGGTGCATTTCCAGATGGTGTCGCTCCGCTTCCGTCCGGAATGGTTCAAGTCCCGCTCGAAACTTGGTTACGGCCGCGACTGGCCCGTCGATTGGCGCGAGATGTGGCGCTACTACGACGAGGTGGAGGACGCGCTGAAGATTTCGGGGCCGATCCGCTACCCGTGGGGGCCCGATCGCGGGCGCTACCCCTATCGCGAGCATGAGGTGAACGAGGCCGGTCTGGTTCTGGCGCGCGGGGCCGAGGCGCTTGGCGTCGATTGGGCGCCGACGCCGCTCTGCACCGTCTCCGCGCCACGCGGGAAGTCTCCGCCCTGCGCCTATCGCGGCATGTGCAAGATCGGCTGTTCGGTGAATGCCAAGCAGAGTATGCTGATTACCTATGTCCCCCGCGCGATCAAGGCGGGGGCGGAGGTGCGCGACCTCGCCATGGTTGGCCGCATCGAAACGGGCCCGGACGGGCGCGCCAGTGGCGTCTCCTACCATCGCGACGGGGAATGGCATTTCCAGAAGGCCGCGAATGTGGTGGTGGCCGGCTACTCCATCGAGACGCCGCGGCTGTTGCTGAACTCGGCCAACGCACAGCATCCGCAGGGCTTGGGCAATTCCAACGGCATGGTCGGGCGCAACCTCATGGTGCATGCGAACGACGCCGTCTGGGGCGAGTTCGACGAGGAGATCCGCTGGTACAAGGGCCCGCCCTCGATGGCGACCTGCGAGCACTGGAACTATGCCGATGACGACCCGAGCAAGGATTTCGACGGTGGCTATTCTTTCATGAGCCAAGGCCCGCTGCCCGGCGATTTTGCGGGCACGCTCGTCTCCTCGTCGGGGCTGTTCGGTGACGATCTGCTGAGCAAGATGGGCCGCTACAACCGGATGGCGGGGCTGAAGATGGTGGGAGAGTCGATGCCGTCACCGGACAACCGCGTGACGCTGGCCGACGAGACCGATGCGCTTGGCCTTCCCCGGGCCAAGGTGACCCATTCCTTCTGCGACAATGACAAGCGGCTGCAGGAACATGCACGGGGGTTCATGGCCCGGATGATGCGCGCCGCGGGCGGTCACAACCTGTTCGAAACCCAGAGCACAGCGCATCTGATGGGCGGTTGCCCGATGGGCGACGATCCCGAGACCTCGGTCACCAACGACATGGGCCGCAGCTGGGATGTCGACAATCTGTGGATCTGTGACGGCTCGCTGATGCCCACCGGCGGCGGCGTGAACCCGGCGATGACGATCCTCGCCAATGCCGCGCGGATCGCCGACCGGATCATCGATGCGCGCTTCCATTGAAGACGAAGGGTGGCGCCCCGCACGCGGGCGGGGCGCTGCGAGTTCATAGAAATTACCCGATTTGAGAGGACGCCATGAAGATCAAGGTCGAATATGCGGACGGTCTGAGGGCCGACAAGAACGTCGACCGGTTGCCGGAGGTCGATGACCGCTTCGAGGGCGACCTCGTGGAGAACGTCACGGAGTACACCCCCTTGCGAGAAGGCTATGCGGCTTACGTCCGGCTCAAGAAACCTCCCGGAGAACGCTCCGAATAGGTGCGTGTTCGGCGGCTGATCCGCTGCAGGGTCACTCGCCGGATTTCACCGCCGTATCTTCGAACACCCGCCCTTCGTCATCGGTGACGCGCAGGTGAACGGTGAGGTCCGCATTCGCTTCCAACGAGATCTTCGCTGTGGAAAGCGGGCCGGTCGCGTCGCCATCGGATACAGGAACAGAGCCGGCTTGCCGGTTGACGGATCGCCCGTTCGGGCCGCTTTTCATCACCTCGAGGATATATTTACCCGAATGGCCGGTCTCCAGCCGGGAGAAGGTCTCAATCGTGACAAGTCCCTTTTCTTTCGAGAGTGAAATCCATGCGCGCCCGGCCCCGTCGGCCAGAGCCTGAAACGGTGCGACAAGTAGAAAGGCGAGGAGATAGGCCTTCAGTTTCATGATGAGCTCCTGTGATCACGGGGCGCGCCGGCCGGTTGAGGTCTCCAGAGTAAAAACGAACGTAGTGCCGGCCAAGAACAGCAGCTGGGCCCGCACGTCTCTGGCGGTCACGTCGCTGGTGCCTTTCTCAGATGATGCAAGACCCTGACATATCGAGAATATCACGTCTGATCGGAGCTGGCTTTACCCCGGACGGTTTATTTCCGTCCCCGCTCGGCCATTCGAATGATCGCGCTCGCTGACGGGAGAGGGCGACGCGCCCAGTTCCTCGGCTACCTTCAAGATGCCGCCCAGCCGGGCGACGGCCACGAAGCGTTTCATCGCGTTGAGGTTGATGTCTTTCAGCGTTTCTTGCGCCTTCGCTAAACGACGATGCCATGCGGCGGTCGTTTGCCCATCCCTGCGGCGTGTGACCGTCACGACGGCTTAACCTCCGTCCCATTCAGAGGGAGCTGCACCCTGACCTCGAGACCCGCGTCGCGACCGCTCGGCGGCGAGGTCAGAGTGAGGGGGCTTTCGATGCGCTCCGCGATCACTGAGACGATGGCGAGGCCCAACCCGCTGCCGTCATTCGTGCTGCCCGCTCGCTCGAACCGCGCAGTCAGGCGCGCCAGCGTCTCCTTGGGGATGACGGGCCCGCCATTCGTCACTGTGAACACGCCCTCCTCGGTCAGCCGTACCGTGACGGGGTCGTCCTGCGCACCGTGCTTCAGGGCGTTCTCGATGAGGTTCCGGCACAGGATGCCGAAGGCGTCGGGATCGAGATCCGAGAGCACGGGCGTCTCCGGTAACTCCAGCGCAATGCGCCCGGGATCGAGGCTGCGCGCGAGGTCTTCGACAATCAGGCGGGCGGTCATGCGCAGGTCCGAACTGCGCTCCAGCCGCAACGGCCCGCCTTCCGCCCGGGCGAGCTGCAGCAGTCGTTCCGAGAGCCGCGTTAGACGTTTGAGCGTCGCTTCGATATCGGCGGCGCGTGCCTTGGCGGCTGGATCGGTGGTTTCCGCGCTCAGCCGCTGGGTCTGCGCGATGGCACCGGCAAGCGGTGTGCGCAGTTCATGGGCCGCATTGGAGGCGAAGCTTCGCTCGGCCTCGATCCCCTCGCGCAACCGCCCCAGAAGATTGTTGAGCGTCGCTGCGACCGGGGCGATCTCGGCCTGCAGGTCGTCAGTCGGAATGGGCGTAAGGTCGCGGGCGTTGCGCGCCTCGAGGCTGGTCCGGAACCGCCGCAACGGCCCCAGATTGGTCCGCACCGCGAGAACGACAGCCGCGAAAGCGAGCGGGATCACGATCAGCAAAGGCAGGCCGAGGCCGAGCTCGATCTCGCGGGCGACCTGCGCGCGATGCGCGAGCGGCTCCGCGACGGTGATCCGTACCGTGTCCTGAAGCGCGGCATCGCTGTACAGCCGGTGGGTGGCCGTCTGGCTGAAGCCCCGTCCCTCATACGCAGGGAACACGGAAGGATCGGCGGCGTGGGATTGGAGCAGGATACGCCCCTCCGCGTCCCGCACGATATAGATGAAGAATTCCTCGTGATTGCGAAGCTGCGCAAGGCGCTGTGTCACATTCGTGCTGTCACGGTTCACGATATCCATGACCGCGAGGGGCAGAATCCGCTGCGCCGTTTCCTGAAGCGTGGAATCGAAGACCTCGCTCATCTCCTTGCGCACGATCAGCGCGGTGACCGTCGCTGCGGCGATCCACATCAACGCCAGCACGACCCCGAGCGAAAGTCCCAGACGGGCCTGAAGGCTTCGGGGCAGCCTCATGCCTTGCCCAGCCTGTAGCCGAGGCCGCGTTCTGTCTCGATCACATGGGCGCCGAGTTTCTTGCGCAGGCGGCTGACATGGACCTCGATCGTGTTGCTCTCCACTTCCGCATCGAAGGCGTAGAGCTTCTCTTCTAGCTGGGCTTTCGACAGCAACTGGCCGGGTCGCGAGAGGAACGCTTCGAACAGGGCCCATTCGCGCGCGGTCAGCTGCACGGGCTTGCCGTCGCGCCTGATGCTGCGCGCGGCGAGGTCGATCTCGAGCCCGGCATGGCTCACGATGGGGTTCGGATTGCCGCTGTAGCGCCGCGCCACCGACCCGATGCGCGCCGAGAGCTCCGCGAGATCGAAAGGCTTGACGAGATAGTCGTCGGCGCCCGCGTTAAGCCCCTCGATCCGGTCAGAGACCTGATCGAGCGCGGTCATGATGATAACCGGCGTCACATCGCCCCGGCCGCGCAGCGCCTTCAGAAAGCCGATGCCCCGACCGTCGGGAAGCATGAGGTCCAGCAGGATGAGATCGTAGCCGGTGCTGCGGACCGACACGCCCGCTTCGTCGAGTCGCGTGACCCAGTCCACGGAGTGACCGTCGCTTGCGATCTGGTCGCGCACCGCGTTGCCCAGAATAGTGTCGTCCTCGATCAGCAGGATGCGCATCTTCGTTCCATCTCTTGTCCGTTGACCCCTCTTCACCCGCCCGGCTGACACCAAGCTGACGCTGCGCGGGATGCGGCTTCAGGTTCCCGTCAGATTGATTGCCCATGAAAGGTGCGGAATTGGCCGTGAACAGGAGTTTGGCCCATGAAGAAGACCATGACAATTCTCGCCTTTCTCGCGACGTTCCCGGCCGGGGCGGCCCTGGCCGATGACGATTGTTTCGCGCCGATGGCGGATTGGCAGCCCCGCGACGCCGTGGTCCAGCTCGCCGAGCAGAACGGCTGGACAGTGCGCCGCATCAAGATCGACGACGGCTGCTACGAGATCGACGGCACTGACGCGCAGGGCCGCCGGGTCGAAGTGAAGCTTCATCCGGCGACGCTCCAGGTTCTCGAGATCGAATTTGAAAACGGCGAAGACGGTCGGTCCCGCCAAGATCGTGAAGGAGACAACCATGAGTGACGCAGCATTTCGCGACGCAACGCGTCCGAACGGCGAGGCCGGGGGACGCGTGCGGGTCTGGGATCCGCTGGTGCGGATATTCCACTGGGCTCTTGTCGCCACCTTCGTGATTGCTTGGTTCACCGCCGACGAAGTGCAGCCGGTGCATGAGGTCGCAGGCTACACTGTCGCCGGGCTGGTCGCGTTCCGACTGATCTGGGGGATCGTGGGCGGGCGCTATGCCCGGTTCACCCAGTTCCTCAGAGGGCCGGGGCAGACGCTCTCCTATCTTGGCGATATGCTGCGCGGCAAGGAGCGTCGCTATCTCGGTCACAACCCTGCGGGGGCGTTGATGATCGTGGCGTTGCTGATCTCGCTGTCGGGAACCGCCTTCACCGGCTGGCTGATGGCGGAGCCCACACGCATTGCGATGCTGCCCGCGCTGCCGCAGATCGTGACCCCGGCGCTGGCCGACGAGGAGGGCGAATACGGCGAGGGCGCGGAGGGCGCGGAGGGCGGCGGTAACGAGGCGCTCGAGGAGCTGCACGAGATTCTCGCCAATCTGGTCCTGCTGCTCGTGGCGTTGCATGTCGCCGGTGTCGTTCTTGCGTCTTTCCGGCATCGCGAGAACCTCGCGCGGTCGATGCTCACCGGCGACAAGCGTGCGCCTGGCCCCGGTGATATCGCCTGACCGCTTCCGATTTCGTCGCCAAGGCCGTTTCGTTCCGCGGCCTCACTCGGCCCCGCCCCCACACGGCGGGGCCTTTTTCCTGACGCCAAGCTGAAGCGGAAACCGTCCCCCCGTCAGGATGCCCTCAGGTCCGCTGCCCAGATTGTCGCTAGCAGATGAAAAAGGAGACCCTGCCATGCGAAAGATCCTGACCGCACTTCCCCTCATCGCCTTGCTGCCTGCGGGGATGGCTCTGGCCGACGACGACTACAGAAAGTCTTCGCGCGGCGAAGGAATGTCCCGCGACGCGGTGATGCAGATCGCGCGCGAGAACGGCTGGACTGTCCACGAAGTCGAGATGGAAGACGGCCGATACGAGATCGAGGGCCGCGACCGCGACGGGCGGAAAATCGAAGCCAAGATCGATCCAGCGACGCAGCGCCTCATCACGTCGGACTATGACGACGATGACGAGGACGACGATGATGATGATGACGACTACGGCGCATCGGCGCGCAACCCGGCCCCGGCCGGCACGGTCGCCCCGCCGAAAAACGGTCTCTTCGGTGACGGCGCTCCGCCCAAGGTTCAGGTGAACTGAGCCGCCGCCGCATTCCTCCCCAAAACAAGGATTCCCGAAATGAAGTCTCTTCTTGCAACATTGGCGCTGAGCACGGCGCTGACCATTCCCGCGCTCGCATCCGCGCAACCCGTCACGCTCAAGACCACGCTGAATAACTACGGTGGCGATGGTGCCTATCTCGCGCTCTATGTCACCGATCCGTCGGGCGCCTATGCGGGCAGCCTCTGGATGGCGGGTGGCAAGTCCAAATATTACGAGCATCTCAACGACTGGTATCGCGCAACCGGGGGTGATCCCGCGCAGATCAACGGCATCACCGGCGCGAGCGTCGGGGCGGGCCGGACGCTCGAGATCACGCTCGATCTTGCGGATGCGCTCTTCGATGCGGGCTATACGCTGCATATCGACGCCGCGGTCGAGGACATGCGCGACAGCCCCAACGAGGTCGCCGTGCCGCTGACGACCGAGGGCGCGGGCACGCCGGTTCCGGGGCGTCGCTACGTCGCCGATTTCACCTACGACATGTGAGGTGACAGGCCATGATCCGCGCGTTTCATCGCTGGCCGGGGCTGATTGCCCTGGCGCTTGTCACGGTGCTGGCGCTTAGCGGCGCGGTGCTCGCGGTCTTTCCGGTTGCGGAGCGGATCGCGGCACCGCAGGCGGGGGCGGAGCTCAGCGTTGCGACCCTCGCCGAGCGCATCCAGACTGTCTATCCGGGGCTCGAGCAGATCCGGCGTGCACCGTCGGGGCGGATCACCGCCTATTGGTTCGAGTCCGGACAGCCCGGTGCCGCCGTAATCGATCCCATGACGGGTCGCGGCGTCGCCTCGGCTGATCCGAATGGCTTTCAGCGTTGGCTGACCAACCTGCATCGCTCCCTCTTTCTCGGCGATCCCGGCCGTGTCGCGAGCGCGCTGGGCGCCGTCGCGATGCTTGTGCTCTCGGTCTCCGGAGCGATGCTCGTCGCGCGGCGTGTCGGCGGTTGGCGGAACTGGTTCTCCCGTTTGCGCGGGCCGCTCGCCGGGCGGCTCCATGTGGAGATCGCCCGCGTCGCGGTGATAGGTCTGATCTTCTCCTCCGTCACCTCTTTGTGGATGACGGCCTCGACCTTCGCGCTGATCCCGGATGGCGGGCCGTCGCTGGGCGTGCCCGCCGAGGTGAGCGGCCAAACGGGCGCGTCGATTGCCGATCTCGGCTTGCTCGGCACCACGCCCGTCTCGGAACTGCGCAGCCTGAGCTTCCCCTATGACGGCGATGCAACCGATGTGTTCACGCTCAAGACCGATCGCGGCACCGGCTATCTCGATCAGGGCACCGGCACCGTGCTCGCCTGGG
The DNA here is from genome assembly GCF_002213225.1 of Thioclava sp. IC9. Lineage (NCBI taxonomy): Bacteria > Pseudomonadati > Pseudomonadota > Alphaproteobacteria > Rhodobacterales > Paracoccaceae > Thioclava > Thioclava sp. IC9. The sequence goes on along the minus strand of NZ_NBNX01000002.1, from coordinate 480,081 downwards.
CGGATCTGACCGCATGGCAACGCGTCTCGGAAACCATCTACACCCTGCACACGGGGCAGGGCGCTGCGCTGCTTGGTGCGGTGCTGGGTCTCATGGCGCTCGGCGTGCCTGTCTTGGGTCTGACCGGCGTGTCGATCTGGCTCGCGGGGCGTCGCGGACGCCCGCGTATCCGGGCCAACCAGCCGGCCGTGCGCGCGGAGACGATCCTTCTCGTCGGTAGCGAAAGCGGCAGCACATGGGGGTTTGCGACGACCCTGCACGCGGCGCTTCGCGCAGCGGGCCAGAGTGTTCACATCGCGCCGATGTCGTCCTTCGCCCCCGAGCGTTACGCCCGGGCCGATCGGATCATCGTGCTCGCGGCAACCTATGGCGACGGGGCGGAGCCCAGTTCCGCGAAAGGGTTCCTGACGAAACTCGAAGCCCATTCCGATGCGCTGGATATCCCGATTGCCGTGCTCGGCTTCGGGGACCGGAGTTTCCCTGCCTATTGCGCCTATGCCCAGACGGTTGCCGACACCGTGGACGCGAAGAGGTGGCCGGTTCTTCTGCCCTATGACACGATCGACCGTCAGTCGCCGCAGGCCTTCGCGCGCTGGGGGCAGGCGCTGGGCGCGGTGCTCGGGATCGAGCTCGATCTGCATCACCAACCGACGCCGCCCGTCACGACCGAACTCACGCTCCAGTCGCGGCGCGATTACGGGGCGGACGTGCAGGCGCCGACGTCGATTCTGCGCTTCTCGCTGCCGCGCGCTACGTTCTGGCAGAGGCTGACGGGTACGGGTTTCACGCGGTTCGCCGCGGGAGACCTGATCGGGATCCTGCCCGAAGGAGCGCCGACACCGCGCTTTTATTCGCTCGCGTCGTCGCGTCGCGACGGGTTTCTGGAGATCGTGGTCAGGAAGCATCCCGGCGGCCTGTGTTCGAGCCAACTGACGGCGCTCGAGCCGGGGGAGCGCGTTCGCGCATTCATCCGGCGCAATCCTGCCTTCCGGCCGGACCGCTCGCATACGCCGCTGATTCTGATCGGCGCGGGCACGGGAATCGGCCCCCTTGTGGGCTTCGTGCGTGAGAACGAGCAACGTCGCCCGATCCACCTGTTCTTCGGGATGCGCGATCCGCAAAGCGATTTCCTCTATGCGCAGGAGATCGGGGGTTGGAAGGACGAGGGCCGTCTGTCGCGGCTCGTGACCTCGGTCTCGCGCGGCCAGCGCCCGCGCTATGTGCAGGATGCGATGCGCGCCGATGGCCCCGAATTGGTTCGGCTCGTGCAGAGCGGCGCGCGGATCATGGTGTGTGGCGGGAGAGACATGGCGGCGGGGGTCGCCGATGCCCTTCACGATATCCTCGCGGCCTCTGGTCTGAGTGCGGCCAAACTGAAAACGGAGGGACGCTATGTCGAAGACATCTTCTGATCTCGTGCGCCACGCCCTGCACGGCCCGACCATGGGCACCCGCTGGACCGCCCTATTTTTCGCACCGCCCGGGCGCGATCCCTCGCCGATCCGGGCCGCGCTTCAGGCGGCGGTTGCGGAGGTGGACACCCAGATGTCCACGTGGAAACCCGACAGCGACCTGATGCGGCTCAATGCGGCTCCGGAAGGCGAATGGGTGAAGGTGCCCGGTCGCTTGGCCGAAGTGCTCCACCTCGGGCTGGAGATCGGCAAAGCCTCCGGGGGCGCGTTCGATGTCGGGCTCGGCGATGCGGTCACGGCGTGGGGCTTCGGGCCCGACGAAGCGTCGCCCGACGCGATCCGCGCCGCGATGAGCGTGCCGCGGCAGCCTGCATATGAATGGCTCGAGATCGACCATGGCAGGGTGCGCAAGCACGGCCCCGCGGCGCTGGACCTGAACGGGATCGCGAAAGGTTTCGGCGTGGATCGCCTCGCCGAGACGCTGGCCGCGCAGGGGATCGAGGCTGGTCTTGTCGGGATCGACGGCGAAATGCGGGCCGAGGGGCTCAGGCCAGATGGCAGCGCGTGGACGATCGCGGTCGAGAGCCCCGATCCGCTTCGCCGCATGCCGCATTCGATCCTCGCGCTCGAGAATGCATCGGTCGCAACGTCGGGCGATTACCGTCACTGGATCGATCTCGGCGTGCGCAGGCTCTCGCATACGATGGATCGTTCGCGTGGCGCACCGTTGCTGGCATCGCCTGCCTCCGTGACGGTGGTCGCGCGCAGTTGCGCCGAAGCTGATGGCTGGGCCACCGCACTGATGGTGCTCGGTCCGGGCAAGGGGCTGGAGGTTGCGAAGGCGCGCGGTCTCGACGCCCTGTTCCTTATGCATGAGGACGACGGCAGCGTGCAGAGCCGTGGCACAGGCGAACTCTTTCCCCAGAGTCTGGCGGCCACGGTATAGGCTACGTCGGTTCGCCGTGGATCCGACCGACGGCGCCGGGAGATGCCGCTGCAGGGGCGCTCCGACATATCCTCGCCCCTTATCGGGATGGGCGTAACGGTTGAGGAAAACGATATCCCCGACCTGATCGTTGATGCATCGCGCGATCCCTGTGCCGCGAGTAATCCGATCCGCCTTGACGCGGAAAGGGGCGCGCAGTTTGCAGGTCGCGCTCTGATTGCCGGGCTGCGGCGCAAGCGATAACCCTTGTCTGTCGAAAATGGAGACGAACATGAAAATCGCGCTTGTCCAACCGCGGCCGCTTTCCTCTGATCCGAGGCAAACATTTGCGATCATCGAGGAATGGGTGAGCGGCGTGGCGTCGCTCGGAGCCGATCTTGTCGTGCTGCCCGAGCTGATACTGCCCGGCTACAACCGCCCCGAAGAACACCGCGAGCAGGCGCAACCGCTCGACGGAGAGTGGTGCGCAGCGATGCGCGACATCGCGCGGAAACACGGGTGCGCGATCTGTTATGGCTGGGCCGAACGGCTGGGTGATCAGGTGTTCAACGCGGCGTCCGTGCTCGACAAGACAGGCGCAAGGGTCGGGCATTATCGCAAGATTCAGCTCTTCGGCGAGATGGAGCGTGCGAGCTTCGACTTCGGTACGGAGGCGCCACCCGTATTCGAGCTGAATGGCGTCCGGACCGGTCTGCTGATTTGCTATGACATCGAGTTCCCGGAACATGCGCGTGCTCTGGCGCGAGCCAAGGCCGAATTGATCCTCGTGCCCACGGCGAACCCGGTTGGCTACGATCACGTTCCCGATCTGCTCGTGCGGGCGCGGGCGAACGAAAACGCGGTCGTGGTCGTCTACGCGAATTACGCGGGACCTGATCGAGAGATCGACTTTGGCGGCAAGTCGGTGATCGCGGGCCCCGACGGGCAGGCCGTGGCGCAGGCCGGAAGAGGGCCGACGACGTTGATTGCGGACCTGCCGAAGACTGCCGATTATCCGGCCGAGGCGATCTCAGTTCAGTTCGACGATTTTCGTCGCGTGGAGTAGTCGGCGGCCTTCGCGCCTTCGCGATTTGAAATTCGGCCATCCGAGCATAGCTCCCGACTACGCACCGCTTAGGGGCGGTGCGACAGTCCACCTCGGGTTGGGGCAAATATTTCGGAGGACATATGGAAATCAACGCGGAGTTTTCGGAGCGCGTGCTCGTTCATTCCGACACGCTCGATTGGCATGGCTCGCCGTCGGCTGGCGTGGAGCGGCGGATGCTCGACCGGATCGGCGACGAGGTGGCAAGGGCGACGAGCATCGTGCGCTTCGCCCCGGGGCATAGTTTCTCGGCGCATACGCATGGCGGGGGCGAGGAATACCTCGTGCTGGAAGGGGTCTTCCAGGACGAGAGCGGCGATTATCCGGCGGGGACCTACGTGCGCAATCCGCCGCAGACCCGGCATCGTCCGGGCTCGGAGGGCGGCTGCACGATCTTCGTGAAGCTCTGGCAATTCGACCCCGACGACCGCGACCAGTTCCACAAGGACATGCGGATCGATTTGGTCCACACCGAAGAGGGTATTGAGTGCTCCGAGCTTCACCGCGATGCACGTGAGATCGTTCGCTATTTCCGGCTGGCGCCGAATGCGGGCCTGTCGCTCGATGATCCGGGCGGGATGGAACTGCTCGTGCTTGGCGGGACGTTGACCGAGAGCGGCGACGAGCTGCGCGAGGGGTCGTGGTTGCGCCTGCCTATCGGACACACGCTGCAGGTTCAGGCGGGGCAGGACGGCGCGGAGTTCTGGATCAAGACAGGGCATCTGCGCTTTGTAGCGGCACCGGACCAGTGACGGAAAACCATTTCTCCAAATGACGGGACTTCAATGAAGACGCAGGTCGCGATCGTCGGCGGTGGGCTGGCAGGCTTGGCGCTTGCGCGGCATCTGCACGCACGCGGGGTTTCTTTCGAGCTGTTCGAGGCACGGCCCCGCTTCGGCGGGCGGATCAAGGCGCTTGAGATCGGCGCCGGGAGGGTCGATCTCGGCCCGTCGTGGTTCTGGCCCGGCCAGCCCCGTATCGCTGCGCTCACCGAGGCGCTGAAGCTGCGAAAGTTCGAGCAGTACGCGCGCGGCGCGGTGTCGCTGGAAGATGCGAACGGCCATGTTCACCGCAACATGGGGTTTGCCAGCATGGCCGGGTCGTGGCGCCTCGAAGGCGGAATGGTCGCGCTGACAAACGCGCTGGCCGCTGAGCTTCCGGCCGCGCGGCTTCATCCCGGTGCGCGGGTCGTGGCGCTTGGGACTGGGCCCTCGGTCACGCTTGCGGATGGCCGCGTCTGCTGGGCCGAGCATGTCGTGCTTGCCGTGCCGCCGCGCGTCGCGGCGCAAATCTCTTTTACGCCGCCGCTGAGCGATGTGCAGATGCAGGCGCTCCGCGCGACCCCGACGTGGATGGCGGGACACGCAAAGTTCGTCGCGGTGTACGAGCGTCCGTTCTGGCGCGAAGCCGGGCTCTCAGGCGATGCGATGAGCCAGCGCGGGCCGCTGGCGGAAATCCACGATGCCTCCGGGGCGGAAGGATGTCCGGCTGCGCTCTTCGGATTTCTGGGCGTCCCCGCGCGGGCGCGGATCGGGCAGGGAGAGACGATCGAAGCGATGGCGCTCGCGCAATTGGCGCGTATCTTCGGTCCCGAAGCCGCCAACCCGCTGACCTATGCGCTGGAGGACTGGGCCATGGCCCCCGAAACCGCGACGGAAGCCGATCTCGAGCCGCTCCGGTTTCACCCCGATTACGGCCTGCCGCCGGTCCTTCGGGGCCTCCATGACGGACATGTGCATCTCTCCTCATCCGAGACCGCGCCCGAGATGGGCGGCTACATGGAAGGCGCATTGGCTGCGGCCGAACGCGTGGCGCGCGAACTGGGTATTTGAGCCGAACCCGCTGTCGGAAAAGCCGATCCTAGACGACATTGCCAGTCGGGATACGCACCCCGACCGGCAAGCCGCTTTCAGTCCTTCCGCAAGCGGTCTCAGGTCTGGTCGATGGTCACCACGATCTTGCCTACGGCGTGCCCGTCCTTGAGCTGCTCATAAGCCTCACGAGTCTCGCTCATCGGGTAGACGCGGTCGATCACGGGACGAACGGCCCCGTCTTCCAGCAGCTTGGCCAGATCGGACAGCATCGCGCCATCGGGCTCCATCAGGAACCATTCGAACTCGACGCCGTGTTTGGAGGCCAGATCGTCCGTGTCCTGCCCCTTGATCGAGACGAGCTTGCCGCCCTTCTTGAGAACCTTGAACGAACGGTTCAGCGTCTCGCCGCCCAGCAGGTCAAAGACGATGTCGTAATCCGAAAGCTCTTCGTCGAAGGCCTGACTGTGATAGTCGATCACGATATCCGCCCCGAGCTCGCGGACCAGATCAGCGTTGCGCGGGCTACAGGTGGTGGCGACATGGGCCCCGAAATGCTTCGCGATCTGGATCGCCAAGGTGCCGACCCCGCCCGATCCGGCATGGATAAGAACCTTGTCGCCCGACTTCAGCTTGGCTTTCGACATCAGCGCCTGCCACGCGGTCAGTCCGGCGAGCGGAACGGAAGCCGCTTCCTCGTGGCTCAGCTTCGCGGGCTTGAGCGCGATCTCATCGGTCTTGAGGCGAGCGACCTGCGCGATCGCGCCGGCGTCCTCCTGGTTGGGGCGCGCGAACACCGCGTCGCCCACTTCGAAATCCGTGACACCCGGGCCGACCTCGATGATCTCACCCGAAACGTCGTATCCCATGACATGCGGGAACTCGAGCGGGACGTTTTCCTTCATCGCGCCCGATTGCAGAATGTAGTCGATGGGGTTCACGCTGGCCGCGTGGACGGCGATCAGGACGGAGCCTTCCTTCAGCTGGGGCGGGGCGATGTCGTCGATTTCGATCGCCGTGTCGTAGTCCCGGATGATGGCGGCTTTCATGGGCGTATCTCCTGTTTGAATGGGATGGGAAACCGGCTTGCGCGTGGGTCGCGGTTCAAGAGGTCTTTAGGTCAATCTGACGGTAGAACTCGAACGCGGCGCTGAAGGTCCATGGACACCGAAGATGTGAAGCGCCGACGGTTGGCGGCGCGCCGATGCGCCATCCACAGCTCCGGACTTGCAGCCGTTTTCCGGAGCGGTGAAACTGGCGCAGAAAAATTTCGTAGAGCGAGAGCAGGGCAGCGATGAGTGACAAGGCGCAAGACGGGCTGGGCGTGGCGCTCTGGCAGGGACAGACGGTCGCGGGGGATCGCGACGCCGCGCTCGGTCAGATCGCCCGCGCCTCGCGCGCGGCGGGGCAGGCGGGGGCGGCGGTGATCGTCTTCCCCGAACTGTTCCTGACCGGGTATGAGCGCGACGACCTCAACGAGCTTGCGCTGAGCGTCGAGGATATGGCGGACCGGCTCGCGCCGCTTGCACGCGAGGCTTGCTGCGCGATCTGCGTCGGATACCCCGAGCGCGCCGCGGACGGGCTTCGCAATTCGGCGATCTGCGTCTCGTCGACGGGCGAGGTGCTGGGCAATCATCGCAAGATCCAGCTTTACGGCCCCGCAGAGGCCGAGCGCTTCGTGCCGGGATCGCGCTACACGCTGTTCGACCTGGCGGGCAAGCGCACTGCGATCCTGATCTGCTACGATGTCGAATTCGCCCCGCATGTCGCGGCGCTGCGTGACAAAGGGGTCGAATTGATCCTCGCGCCGACCGCCGCGATGCGCCCGTTCGAGCATGTGGGCGATCATGTCGTGCCCGCGATGGCGGCCAATCACGGGCTGGCCATCGCCTATGCCAATCTCTGCGGCAGCGAGGCCGATCTGGAGTATTTCGGCCTTTCGGTCATCATGGGCCCCGACGGCAAGACGCTCGCCCGCGCCGGGAGCGATCCTGCGATGCTCCTTGCCACCCTGAAGCGGCAGTACGATCCCGCGCTCGTCTCGACGCAGGCGCAGGACTTCCGCCACGTCGACGAGACGGCCTGATGCAGCTTGCGGGAACAGACCTGCGTCTTCTGCGCGTCTTCGACGCGGTCGTCCGCCATCGCGGTTTCGCAGCCGCGCAGGCCGAGCTCAATGTTAGCCAGTCGACGATCTCGACGCAGATCACAGCGCTGGAAGAACGGCTTGGCGTGACGCTTTGCCGGCGGGGACGAGCGGGGTTCCGGCTTACCCAGAAGGGCGAGATCGTGCATGCGGCGGTGGTCAAGCTGATCGCCGCAACGGAAGAGTTCGTCACCGAAACCGCCGCCCTGCGTGGCACGCTCTCGGGCACGCTGCGGATCGGGCTCGTGGACCATGTCGTGACCGATCCGAACTTCCGGCTGCCCGAAGCGATCGCCGCGTTGGAGCGTCGCGCGCGTTCGGTCCGGTTCGAGCTTGCGCAAGGCTCGCCACAGGAGTTTCAGACCCGGGTACTCGACGGATCGCTGCATCTCGCGATCGGGTCCTTCCCGCACAAGGTGGCCGGGCTCAATTACCGAAAGCTCTATGACGAGGAGAACTTCCTCTATTGTGCGCCGGGTCACCCGCTCTGGTCAGTGCCCGATGCGGCGCTGACCCCTGAATTCGTCAGTTCGATGCGCGCGGTCGGGCGCAGCTACTGGCGGGATGATCACTGGAACAATCGCGATTTTCCGCAGACGACCGCGATGGCGCAGGGGCTCGAGCAGCAATTGGTGATGATCCTCTCGGGCGCCTTCATCGGCTACATGCCGGACCACTCCGCGCGGCGCTGGGTCGAGGCGGGCCGCCTGCGGGCCATCCTGCCGCAGCGTTTCCTTTACCGCTGCCCCTTCGAGGCGATCACGCGCCCCGATGCGGAGGCCTCGCCGCTTGCTCAGGCCATGCGCTCGGAGCTTGAAGCGGTCTACGCAGGAGATGCTGAAAAAAGCGTCACCGTCTGATCTATGCTTCGAATTTCGTCGAAGTGAATTTCGACACAACTATATTTTTCAGTCCATCGTCGCGACGCATGCTTCCGCGAATTACGGAGATTGCGATGACCGAACACCGATACAATCAGCCTCTGAGCGGAAACGCGATGCCGCGCACCGGCGGGCCCGCGACGATGATGCGACTGCCCTCAGCACCGACGGCGGAAGGGCTCGACGCGTGTTTCATTGGCATTCCGATGGATATCGGTACGTCGAACCGCCCGGGCACACGTCTCGGCCCGCGCCAGATCCGCGACGAAAGCCGGATGATCCGGCCTTACAACATGGCCACGGGCGCGGCCCCGTTCGAGCATCTGCAGGTGGCCGATATCGGCGACGTGCCGATCAACCTGTATGATCTGAAGAAGTCGGTGGAGATCATCGCGGAGCATTACCGCGGCATCCTCGCGCAGGATGCGATCCCGCTCACGCTGGGCGGCGACCACACGCTCACCTGGCCGATTCTGCGCGCGATCAAGGAGAAACACGGGCCGGTCGCGCTGATCCATGTCGATGCGCATTCCGACACCAACGCGGATATGTTCGGCGAGACAGCCGCCCATGGCTGCCCGTTCCGCCGCGCCTGGGAAGAGGACTGCCTGCTCAACGACAAGGTCTTCCAGATCGGTCTGCGCGGTACCGGTTACGGCGCCGACGATTTCGACTGGGGCCGCGAGCGCGGCTGGACCTGCATCCAGGCCGAAGAGTGCTGGCACAAATCGCTCGCGCCGCTGATGGCGGATATCCGTGCGCAAATCGGTGACGCGCCGGTCTATCTGTCCTACGATATCGACAGCCTCGATCCGGCCTTCGCGCCCGGCACGGGCACGGTCGAGGTTGGCGGGCTGACGACGATGCAGGGACTCGAGATCATTCGCGGGACGGCGGGGCTCAACCTCGTGGGCTGCGATCTGGTAGAGGTCTCGCCGCCCTACGACATGGCAGGCAACACGGCGGTGATCGCCGCGAACTTCCTCTACGAAATGCTCTGCGCGCTGCCCGGCGTGCCGCAAGGGCGTTAAGACAAGCCGGACAACAGGGAGAATATCCAATGAAAAGACGTGAGTTTCTGGTAAGTGCCGCGCTTGGAACGGCCGCGCTTGCGGCTCCGACCGTGCTGCGCGCGGCCTCTTCGACGCTGAAGGTCGGCACCTATGGCGGCTACTTCAAGGACAGCTTCGACAAGTTCATCTACCCCGATTTCACGGCCGCCACGGGTATCGAGGTCGAAAGCATCGCGGAGCCCACGGGCGAGGCGTGGCTGGTGCAGCTGTCGCAGGCGGCGCGCGCAAATCAGGCCCCGGCGGACGTATCGATGATCGCGCAGCTGCCGCGTATCAAGGGCGAGCGCTCGGGCCTCTGGGCCAAGCTCGACGCGGACAAGATGAGCAACATCTCCGTGCTCCCCGATCACTTCGTGCATCGCTATGAGGATGGCAGCGTCTACGGAACCGGCGCGGTCAGCTGGTATATCACGCTGGTGACCAATACCGACGCCTATGCCGATGCGCCCGCCTCGTGGAAGGCGCTGTGGGATCCGGCGAACAAGGACAAGCTCGGTCTGATGTCGCTTGCGACGAACTCGTTCCTGCTCGAGATTACCGCGACCACCTATTTCGGCGGCACCGACATCCTCAAGACCGAGGAAGGCATCCTCAAGGTCATGGACAAGCTCGCCGAGGTGAAGCCGAATGTGCGCCTGTGGTATCGCGACGAGGGCCAGTTCCAGCAGGCGCTGGAGACCGGCGAAATCCCGATGGGCGAGTATTACCACGACGTGACCTCGCTGGCCGCCTCGCAGGGCAAGCCCGTGCGTTCGACCTTCCCGGATGAGGGCGCGGTACTCGATTCCGGCTCGTGGGTGGTGTCGAAGGCGTCGAGCGCGCTCGAGCAGTCGCAGATCTTCATCGACTACATGGCCCAGCCGGAAATTCAGGCGAAGCTGTCGCGCAATGTCGGCACCGCGCCGACCGTGCCGCGCGAGAAGACCGACCTGACCGACGAGGAATTCGCGGCCGTGTCCTCGGACAAGCAGCCGATCCTGCCGCTCTACGATATCTATGTGGACCGCGGTGACTGGATCAATCAGAAGTGGTCGGAAATGATCACCGGCTGATTTGGCTACCAACTTGCGCCGTGGCGTCTGCATGTCGCCACGGCGTCTATTTGCTTTGAGGAAACAGGACAGCGATGACCAATCTGCGCATCGAGCGGCTAAGCAAGAAATTCGGGTCGTTCACCGCCCTCGATGATGTTTCGCTCGAGATACCGACGGGGAAATTCGTCTGCCTTCTGGGGCCCTCGGGTTGCGGCAAGACCACGCTTCTGCGGGTGGTCGCCGGGCTCGAGACGCCGACCAAGGGGCGGGTTGTCGCCGATGGCGATGACCAGACGAAGGTCCCCACCCACCGCCGCGACATGGGCATGGTGTTCCAGTCGCTGGCGCTTTTCCCGCATCTCGACGTGGCGGGAAACATCACCTATCCGCTCGCGATCCGCGGCGCAGACCGCGCCAAGCGAGACGCGAAGGCCGATGAACTGCTGAAACTGGTGCGCCTGCCCGGCATGGGCGCGCGGCGGATCGACCAGCTCTCGGGCGGCCAGCGTCAGCGTGTCGCGATTGCGCGTGGTCTCGCCATCGACCCGAAGGTCTTCCTGCTCGACGAGCCGCTCTCGGCGCTCGACGCGGGCCTGCGCGAGCATATGCAGATCGAGCTGCGCCAGATCCAGCAAAGCCTGGGCGTGACTACGATCGTCGTCACCCACGACCAGAAAGAGGCGCTCACCATGGCCGATCTGGTCATCGTGATGAAGGACGGCGTGATCCAGCAGGCGGGCGCGCCGATGGAGATCTACCGCAACCCGGCGAATGCTTTCGTGGCGGGCTTCATCGGCACGACGAACCTGCTGCCCTGCACCGTCCGCGACGGCGCGATCGAGGTGCTGGGCGCGCGGTTGCCGATTGCCGAGGGCGACAGGATCGCTCTCGAGCAAGGCGAGGCGCAGCTTTCGATCCGGCCCGAGCATGTCGCCATCGAGCCCGCGGGCGCTGGCGGCATCGAGGCGGAAGTGACCTTCCTGCGCGATCTCGGCGAAAGCCGCCATGTGCTGCTGGATGCGCAAGGCCAAGAGATCACTGCACAGCTCTCCCCCGAGACGCAGGCGAGCTATCGCCCCGGCGACCGGGTCAGCCTCAGCTTCCGCCCGGGCGAGCGTGTGGTGGTGACATGAGCCAGAATACCGAGATGCGCGCGACACCGGGTTGGGTCGGTCTTTGGCCGGCGCTGATGCTGGCGGTCTTCTTCCTTGTGCCTTTCGGGATCATGGTCGCCGTGTCGGTCTCGCAACGCGATCCGGCTGGCGCCTTCATCCCGGGCTTCGAGCTTACCCATTACGCGCGGTTCATGACCGCCTTCTTCGCCAAGGTGATGGGCGTCTCGGTTGGCGTGTCGCTGGCGGCGGCCGCGATCTGCGTCGTGCTGGCCTTTCCGTTCACCGTCTTCCTCGCCTCGATGAGCCATCGCGCGCAGACCGTCGCGCTCGTGGTGCTGCTCTCGGTGCTGTCGCTCTCGGAGGTCATCATCGGCTTCTCGCTCTCGACACTGCTGTCGAAGACGGCGGGGATTTCGAACCTGTTCTACTGGCTCGGGATGATCGATGCGCCGCGCGCCTATACGCCGTCGCTCTTCGCGCTGATCACCGGGCTTTGCTATATCGGCTTTCCCTTCGCGGTGCTGGTGCTCTACCCGCCGGTCTCCCGGCTCGATCCCGAGATCGTCGAGGCCGCCCGCGTCATGGGGGCCTCCGCCTCGCGCGCCTTCTTCGGGGTGATCGTGCCCAACCTGCGCGGAGCGATCGTGGGCGCCTTCATCCTCGTCTTCGTCTTCACGCTGGGCTCCTATCTTCTGCCGCAGCTCTTGGGTCGCTCCGAGGACTGGACGCTCTCGGTCCACATCACCGATCAGGCGATCTACCAGACGAACCTGCCGTTCGCCGCGGCGATGTCGATCTTCCTGATGCTGGTGGCGCTGGCCCTCGTGGGCCTCGCCTCGCTCGCGGGACGGCAAAGGAGCGCATCATGACAAGCTGGTTGAAACGCGCCTATGTGATCGTGATCCTGCTCTTGCTGCTTGCGCCGCTGGTCGTCGTGACCGGAGTGTCGCTGAACGGGCCGCAGACCCTGCGCTTCCCCCCGGTGGAGCCGTCGCTGCGCTGGTATGGCACGCTGTTTCAGGACAGCGCGTGGCTGGTGCCGCTGGGCCATTCGCTGCTGATCGCGGCTTGCGCCTCTGCGCTCTCGGTCTCAGTCGCGCTGCCGCTCGCGCTGTTCGCGTGGGAGCGCAACGGCATCGCGGCGCGGCTGCTGACCGGGCTGGGGCTCGCGCCCTTCACGCTGCCGCCGGTGATCTCCGCTCTGGGCTTCATGGTGTTCTGGATGACGGTCGGCGGGTACGGGCAGATCTGGGCCACGATCGTCTCGCATGCCGTCTTTCTCGTGACGCTGCCGCTGGTGACGATCTCGCTCGGGTTGAAGGGCATCGACCGCGCGCTGCTGGAGGCCGCCCGCGTGATGGGGGCAGGGCGCTGGACAGTGCTGCGCACGGTGATCGGTCCGCTGGTGCTGCCCTTCATCGTGTCGGGCTATGCCTTCGCCTTCGTGCTCAGCCTCAACGAATACATCATCGCCTACATGGTCGCGGGCTTCACCGTCGAGACGATCCCGATCAAGATCTTCAACGCCCTGCGCTACGGCTACACGCCGATCCTCGGGGTGGTGTCGGTGCTTTTCGTTCTGCTTGCAGCGGTCGTCTTCGGGCTGATCGGCAAGTTCGGCGATCTGCCGCGTTTGATGGGGTCTGAGCGGGGATCGAGCGAATAGGCGGGCCTCTCCGTCCGCTCTCACAACACGATTGACCCGCTCCGGATTGCCCATATTCTTGAGTCTCGGGTGAATCTTGGTTCGCCCCGGCAATCGGATCCGAGGGAGGAGAGACGATATGTGCCATGTATTCGCCGGTCAGGATCCGGAGCGTTATTCCAGCGAGACACGCAGGCTTCGGCTCAACGGGCAAAGCACGAGCATCCGGCTCGAGAACGCCTTCTGGGATATTCTCGACGAGATCGCGGCGCGGGACGGGGTATCCACACCGACCTTCATCTCGACGCTGCATGCCGAAGTGCTCGAACTGCGCGGGGAGCCGTCGAACTTCACGTCGCTCCTGCGCTGTGCCTGCCTGAAATTCATGGAGATATCGGCCGATCGCGCACCGCTCGCCGTCGCTGCAGAGTAGCGCAAGCCTGACGTCAAACATTCTTGAGGGGTAGTATAGACCTACTACCCGCCCCACCTTCGCCCGCTGCTACGCTCTCAGGACAACTGACAGCACTACAGCGGGAGCAACCGGTGGCAAAATCCATTCATTCCATGATCCGTGTCCTCGACGAGGACCGCTCGGTCGCGTTTTACGACAAGGCTTTCGGCCTCAAGGTCGCCGACCGTCTCGACTTTCCGGAATTCACGCTCGTCTATCTAAGCAATCCCGAAAGCGATTTCGAATTGGAACTCACCGTCAACAAGGGCCGGACCGAGCCCTATGACCTCGGCGATGGCTACGGCCATTTCGCGGTCGCGGTCGATGATCTCGAAGCCGAACACAAGCGCTTCGAGGCGGAGGGCCTCGCGCCCCGCAAACTCGTGGAATTCGCGCCGGCAGGGGAGGTCGTCGCGAAGTTTTTTTTCGTGGCCGATCCGGACGGATACCAGATCGAGGTGCTCGCGCGCGAAGGCCGCTTCAAGTGAGATTTTCCTAAGGGAGACATCAGGGAGGAGACGACAATGACGACCAAGGCAAGCTCGAAAGGGCTGACCAGACGGCAGCTGCTGGCGCGGGCGACCGCGGCAGGGGCGAGCTTCGTCGTGGGGGCGGGGTTCATGGCGGCGCGCAATGCCGCCTGGGCCACCGAGCTCTCGGCGCTCAAGCCCACGACCTTCGCGACGCTGGTGCAGATGGCGCGCGATATCTATCCGCACGACAGGGTCGACGACCAGTATTATGTCATCGCGGTGAAAGGCTATGACAGCCCAGATGCGGCCGACGAGATCGAAGCCGGCATCGCCGCGCTCGATGCGGCGGCGCGCGGCAAAGGCTTCGCGAATTACCTTGAAACCGGCTGGGAGAAGGATCGCGTCATGATCCTGCGGGGCATGGAGGAGAGCCCCTTCTTCCAGAAGATTCGGGGTGGTCTGGTGACCGGCCTCTACAACCAGAAAGCGGTCTGGCCGATCTTCGGCTACGAGGGCGAGTCCTATTCCAAGGGCGGCTACATCAACCGCGGTTTTGACGACATCGACTGGCTGTAAGGGAGGCAGACATGGTTGCGAAATTTGATCTGAGCGACGACAGCGTCGTTGTCATCATCGGCACTGGCGCTGGCGGCGGTGTGCTGGCCAACGAGTTGGCGCAGAAGGGCGTCAAGGTCGTGGCGCTCGAGGCGGGCGGTCGCTATCTGCCCGAAGATTACATCAATGACGAATGGGAAAGCTTCGGCCAACTCGCCTGGACCGAGCCGCGCACCACGAGCGGCGACTGGCGCGTGGCCAAGGATTTCTCGGGTCTGCCCGCATGGATCGTGAAAGCGGTCGGCGGCACCTCGATCCACTGGGCCGGGGCGAGCCTTCGCTTTCAGGACCATGAGTTCAAGACGAAGACCCATTACGGCAATGTCGACGGGGCAAACCTGCTCGACTGGCCGATCGATCCGGCGGAGCTTGCGCCCTATTACGACAAGGCCGAGGCGAAGCTGGGTGTGACCCGCACCGGCGATCGTCCGGGCTTGCCGGGCAACAACAACTTCAAGGTGCTGGAGAAAGGCGCGAAGTCGCTTGGCTACCAAGAGGTCAATACAGGCCATATGGCGATCAACTCGATCGACTACGACGACCGGATGTCGTGCCAGCAGACGGGCTTCTGTTTCCAGGGCTGCAAATGGGGCGCCAAGTGGTCGTCGGCCTATACGGATATTCCGCGCGGCGAGGCGACCGGCAATCTGGAGGTCCGCGATCACTGTCATGTCGCGCGTATCCTGCATGACGACAAGGGCCGCGCGTCGGGCGTCGAGTATTTCGACAAGGACGGCAACCTGCAGATGCAGAAGGCCAAGATCGTCTGCGTCGCGGGCAACTCGATCGAGAGCCCGCGCGTGCTGCTGAACTCTCATTCGGCGATGTTCCCCGACGGGCTTGCGAACTCCTCGGGGCAGGTGGGGCGCAACTACATGCGGCACACCACGGGCTCGGTCTACGGCATCTTCGACAAGCCGGTGAAGATGTGGCGCGGCACGACGATGGCGGGCATCGTCCGCGACGAGGCGCGTCACGATCCCTCGCGCGGTTTCGTCGGCGGGTACGAGCTGGAGACGCTCAGCCTCGGTCTGCCCTTCATGGCGGCCTTCCTCGATCCGGGCGGCTGGGGGCGCGAGTTCACGACTGCGCTCGACAGCTACGAGAACATGGCCGGGATGTGGATCGTGGGCGAAGACATGCCGCAGGAGACCAACCGCATCACGCTCAACCACTCGGTCGAGGACGCCTACGGGCTGCCGGTCGCGAATGTGAATTACACCGATCACCCGAACGATCGGGCGATGCGCGATCACGCCTATGCCCGCGGCAAGGCGATCTACGAAGCGGTTGGGGCGACCCGGACGCTGCCGACGCCGCCCTATCCCTCGACACATAACCTCGGCACCAACCGGATGTCCGAGAACCCGCGCGACGGTGTGGTGAACAAACACGGCCAGACCCATGACGTGCCCAACCTGTTCATCTCGGACGGCTCCCAATTCACGACCGGCGCCGCCGAAAACCCCACGCTGACCATCGTGGCGCTCGCGATCCGGCAGGCTGACTTCATCGCCGGGGAGATGTCGAAGGGAAACATCTGATCCCGAGCGGATCAGCTAAGGCAAAACACGACCGGGCTGCTCAAGGGTGGCCCGGTTCTCTTTGCGGAACCTTTGCAGGTCTGCGCGCTTGCGCACAGGACATGCGGGACCTTCGCTAATTTCATTTTCCTGGAGAAGCCCCAAACTCTGATCAACGACATTTGGAGGCTTCCATGACCTTTCGACCCGTCTCGGCCACCAGTCAGGCGCAACCCGCGCTCGAAGGCGCCGGTGTTCATCTGCACCGCGTATTCGGCTTCGGGGATCCGTCGCTGACCGACCCGTTCCTGATGATGGACGATTTCCGCAACGACGATCCGCGGCTCTATTCCAAGGGCTTCCCGTGGCACCCGCATCGCGGCATCGAGACCATCACCTATGTGCTCGACGGCCAGGTGGAGCATGCGGATTCGCTCGGCAATCGCGGGCTTCTCGGCGCAGGCAGCGTGCAGTGGATGACCGCAGGCTCCGGCATCGTCCATCAGGAAATGCCTTCGGGCAATGCCAAGGGGCAGATGCACGGCTTCCAGCTTTGGGCCAACCTTCCCTCGGCGCTCAAGATGACGGCGCCGCGCTATCAGGATATCACGGCCAGCGATATCCCGATCGAAGGCGATGACGACGGCACGACCGTCAAGGTCATCATCGGTTCGTTCTGGGGCAAGACCGGCCCGGTCGACGGTATCGCGGCCAATCCGATGCTGCTCGACGTGTCGATCCCCGCCGGACGCCGCAAGGTACTGCCGGTCGATACGCGCTCCAATGCGCTCGCCTATGTCTTCGCGGGCTCCGGCACCTTCCGCGACGCCAGTGACCCCGTCGGCATCAAGGTCGAGAAGGAATATCGCGGGCAGGAGCTGAATATCCGCGACATGACCGGCAACCGCACGCTGGTCCGTTTCGGCGCAGGCGACGAAATCACGGTGCAGGCCGGGAACGAAGGCCTCCGTTTCCTGTTGATGACGGGGCGTCCGATTCAGGAGCCCGTCGCATGGCACGGCCCGATCGTCATGAACACGCAGGATGAACTGCGCCAGGCGCTCACCGAACTCAACAACGGCACCTTCATAAAACACGGCTGAGGGCGCCGTTGCCCCTCAGACCCTTCCCAACACAGGAGATAGAAATGGCACAACCGAAGATCGCAATCGTCTTTTATTCCACCTATGGCACCAACCACGCCGTCGCGCTGGCCGCAGCAGAAGCCGCCGAAGCCGCCGGGGCCGAGGTGCGCCTGCGCCGCATTCCCGAAACGGCCCCGAAAGCCGTCGTCGAAGGTCAGGACGCCTGGAAAAACCAGCTGGAGAAGATGAGCGACATTCCGGAAGTGACCCCTGACGATATGGAATGGGCCGATGGCTATTTCTTCTCCGGGCCGACCCGCTACGGCGTCTCCGCAAGCCAGATGCGCGCCTTCATCGACACGCTGGGCGGCCTCTGGGGCGCGGGCAAGCTCGCCAACAAGACCTTCACCGCGACCACCAGCGCGCAGAACGCCCATGGCGGGCAAGAGGCGACGATCCTTGGTCTCTACACCACGGCCATGCACTGGGGCTGCATCATCGTCGCGCCCGGCTATACCGACGAAGCGATCTTCAACGCGGGCGGCAACCCCTACGGCTTCTCGACTAACGCCGGCGGTGTCGACGAGGCCGGTAAGGCCGCGATTGCCCATCAGGCCAAGCGCCTGGTCGAGATGACGGCGAAGCTCGTCGGCTGATCTTTCCCGAGATTGAGAAAGCGCCTCCGCCCTTTCTGGGCGGGGGCGCACCTGTTTTTACATCGGTCCGGTGCCGGTTCCTTCCTCGAGCCGGACGAAGCCCCTTTCGGTCGTCTGCTGAGCGGCAGCAAGTCGCTACAGGCCCATATGAGCGAACGCGCGAGCGGCGCGGGAGCGCGCCCGATGTTCTCTTTGCCGGCAATGATGCGCCGCGTCAGTGGCGGGCCGGCTCTCGCCTCGCTCTCGGCTCTTATTCAAGCTTGTTCAAGAGAGGGAGCGAGGCATGGGCGCGGCGAAAAAGCCGCCGCGAGCTCACATCGGGTTTTCGATATTCGCCTTCATGTTCGGAACGTCGGGATAGGTCGCCGTGCCCTGAGTCTGGTTGCAGGCAGCCAGGATTCCCAGGGCGCAGCTTGCGACCAGAGCGAGCACGGCTTTTTTCTTCATCGGGCTTTGCATGTCGGGTTCCTCTCGAAAATTTCAAATGAACTAGGTCGCTCGGGTGAACGACCCGGTTCAACTATTTGGGGCGCACCGTGGGGCGCGGCAATGTTTTTGTTGTGGCCGATGTGCTTAGCGGCACTGGCGAGACGACCCGCAAGGCAGCTCTGCCGCTCCGTATGCGCGGGCGATGGCCGCAGCGATATTTCGCAAGCGGCCGATCCCGCAGATGGACTCGCCGCCGCTGTCCCGATAGGTGACGTAACGTGAAAACTAACTTTGACATAGTTGCCCAAATCAAGTCACAACATCGCCGCGCTTGCATGTGATCCAGCCCCCGTCGGCGAGCCGCAACGGCCCATTCGGGGCTACTCGCGACCAACGGAGGTAATGATTATGAATGTTGAACACGTGTCGCTCGAATTGCTTGTTAAGGTTGGCGAGCGCGGTGTTGCGGAAATCGGAAAATTCTCTCTTCGGTTCCTCGGCGGTGCTCCCGATTATGCGTCGACCGACTCGATCGACCTGACAGGGCTGGCGACACTGGCGCAGCCGGAAAAAGTATTCACCTCGACCCTGCGCGCCGAGTTGCTCGATCAGCGCGCGACCTTCGACCCCCAGAAATTCTCGGTGTCGGTCAACGTGAGCTCGTTAGCCACTTCCGATCCCTATATCGAGATCGAACGCCGCTGGCGCATCGCCCTCGTCACCTTCCTCGAGGGCTACATCATGCAGTCCCAGCCGATGCTGTCGTCGCTCAAGGTCCGCGGCGGCTATGCAGAGCAGCTCGCTCTGTCCGACGCGCGGCTGCACTGACCGGCCCGCTCTTCAAATTGCTTGCCCCGCGCGGATGTCCCGAGACCACTCGGGCGCGCGGGCGATCGCGAAATCTAAGACCTTTTCCTGCAACCCGCGGTCTCGGCCGAAGTAGTTTTCCGCCGCGGCGATGCTTGCGCGGTGGGTTTGACGACGTTTCAGCTCAGCTGGACGTGACCCCGGCCGAAAGCTCCAGAATTTCCGTAGTGACCGCTTCCTGCCGCGAAATCCGTGCGGTCTGTTCCAGCGCGTCGAGCTTGCGCTCGGTCGTCCCTTGGGCGGAGGCCATTGCGAGCATCCGGGCGGTGTTCTCCGCCGCCGTGGCGTGCAGCGCGACGCGGCACAGTTCCGCATGCAGCATCTCGGCGAAAAGCGCGGCGCAAAGCTGCTCCGGCGGCAGCGTCAACAGGGGCGGCTGGCTCGGCGGTGCGCTCGGCTGGGCCGGACGGGGGAAGATGCGGCGACGGCAGGCCTTCCAGCTGCCGTCTTCCGTCTGGGCGTGAAACGCGTCGATCGGCGCCCGGCCCGCAAGCTGAAGCAATGTCTCGGCCAGCCGGTCCGCGAAGGGCGGGATTGCCGGGCCGTGGGAGGGCAAGGGGAACTGCGCAAGCGCGCTCAGCCCTTGTTCCGTCGCCAGCGCTGCGCCGCGCGTCCCGATTACGACGAGGCCGCCGGGCGGCGTCCCCAACGCGCTCAGTAGCCGGGCGTTGAACGAGCCCGCGAAACCCTGCTCCGCCAGAAACAGAACGGTGAGCGGCGGCCCTTCGGGTTTGGGCGGCTCGGGGGCGAGCGAGAGCACCCGGTCCAGCGCGCGGCTCACCGTCGCCGCGTGCAGGTCGACCGAGGCAAGCTGTCCCTGCGTCTGGCGCACGCGCGCGCCCGCGATGGCGCGCATCGCCCGGATCACCGAGGCCAGCGTGCGGACACTGCCGATACGCGCTTCGATTTCGGCAAGCTGCTCGCTCATTTCGAAGGCTCCGGCAGAAGCCCCTTCACGCATTGCAGGATCTGGTCATGCAGACCTTCGCTAAGCTTGGCGGAGAAATCGGCCCCAGACAGACCCGCCGCATCGAGCGCGCCGGGAAGCGCGTCGCGCAACGCGTCGATCTGCGCGGGCTCCAACCCGTCGAGAAGCCCCGCCTGCACCGCCAGAACCAGCGCGACCTCATCGGCAAGGCGCAGCGGCGCGTGCTGAACCTGAGCCAGCACCGCGCGCACCGCCCGGCCGCGCGCAAGCTGCGCCTTCACCCGCGTGTCCGGCATACCCCCGAAACGCGTGAAGATTTCCAGTTCGAGAAACTGGGCGTAATCGAGCCGCATCGACTCCGCCGCGTCGCGCAGGCTGTGCGCCTGCGTCTTGCCGCCGACCCGGCTGACCGAGGTGCCGACATCCACCGCGGGTTTCTGTCCGCGGTTGAACAGCTTCGTATCCAGCACGATCTGCCCGTCGGTGATAGAGATCAGGTTGGTCGGGATGAAGGCTGCGAGGTTGCCGGCATCGGTTTCGGCCACAGGCAAGGCGGTCAGCGTGCCGCTGCCCAGTTTGTCCGAGAGTCGCGCGGCACGTTCCAGAAGGCGGGCGTGCAGGTAGAAGACATCGCCCGGATAGGCCTCACGCCCCGGCGTCTGGCGGGTCAGCAGCGCAAGCTCGCGATGCGAGGCGGCGTGGCGCGTGAGGTCGTCGAGCACGATCAGTGCGTGGCCGCCGGTGTCGCGCAGCTCTTCGGCCATCGTCATCCCTGCAAACGGGGCGAGCCATTGCATACCCGGCGGTGTCGACGGCCCGGCCACCACGACGATGGTGCGCGCCAGCGCGCCGTTGCGCCGAAGGGTCTCGATCACGCGCTCCACCGAGGAGGTCTTCTGACCGATCGCGACATAGACCGAGGTCACGTCGCCGTCCTTCTGGTTCAGGATCGTGTCGAGCGCGAGCGTCGTCTTGCCGGTCGCGCGGTCGCCGACGATCAGCTCGCGTTGCCCCCGGCCAAGCGCGAAGAGGGCATCCACGACCAGCGTGCCGGTCTGCATCGGTTCCACCACCGCCGCGCGGTCGATGATCGCGGGGGCGGGGCGTTCGACCGGGTGCTTTGCACTGGCCGCGATCGGGCCGAGCCCGTCGAGGGGCCGCCCGAGCGGGTCGACGATCCGGCCCAACAGTTCCGGCCCTACCGGAACCCGCATCACGTCGCCCGTGCCGGTCACCGCATCGCCTTGTGCGACCCCCGCGATGTCGTCCAGCAGCACCGCCGCGAGGGTGTCTTCGTCGAGCACATGCACGAAGCCCGATTGTCCGCCCTCGAAGACCAGCCGCTCGCCGGCGCGGGCTTCGGGCAGGCCCGACACCATCGCGACGCCATCGGACACGCGCTCCACCCGGCCACTGCGGCGCACGACGGGGCCCAGAGGCGCGCGCTCGATGGCTTTGACGCTGCGGTCCAACCACTCGTCCGGATCATTGGGTGTCATTGGCCACCTCCTTGCGCATCCGGGCGAGATCGGCGGCCCATGAGCTTTCAAGGTGCAGATGTTCAGTCTCCAGCGCGAGGCCGCAGATCAACGCCGCATCCGTCTTGATCGCGGGACCAATCTCTTTGCCAAGGGTCTGGCCAACGCGGCGGGCGAACGCTTCGCCGTAACCCGCTTCCACCGCCTCGCTGATACGTAGCATGAGCTTTTCCGAGCCGAGCGCGGCGCGATCCTCGGTGTCGAGGGCGGCGACCTGCGCCAGAAGGTCCGTCGCGTAGGCTTCGAGCAGCGCGGGCCGCGACAGGCGCGCACCGATCCGCTCGGCCATGCGCTGCGCCAGATCGGCTGCGCGCGCTGCATATCGCTTCTCGGCTTCCTCCGCGCGGGCAGCGCGCTCGGCCTCGGCGGTGCGGGCCATGTCGGCAGCCTCTGCGCGGGCGTGATCCAGAAGCGCCTTGCGCGCGGCTTCGGCCTCGGTCTGGGCCTGCGCCAGCATCTCGGACTTGCGCGTGCCGACCTGATCAAGCGCCGCCTCGGCCCGCGCCTTCGCCTCGTCGGCCTTGCGCGCGGCCTCGCTCGCGTCGCTCAATTGCTTGTCGGCCTCGGCCTGACGCGCCTGGATGGCACTCACGATCGGGCGCCAAAGCACCCGGCTCAGAAGCCAGATCAGCACCGCCGCATTGAGCGTCTGCAGCCCGAGCGTCCACCAGTCCAGTGTCATGGTCAGCCGATGAACGGGTTGGCGAACAGCAGGAGAAGCGCAATCACGAGGCAGTAGATCGCCGTCGTCTCGATCATCGCGAGCCCGACGAAGAGCGTGCGCGAGATCGCGTTCGCGGCCTCGGGCTGGCGGGCGATCGCATCCATTGCAGCCGCGACCGAGCGCCCTTCGCCAAGCGCGGGGCCGAGCGCCCCGAAGGCCACCGCCGCCGCGGCCGAGATGATGCTCGCCACTTCAACATATTCCATGATCAGTCCTTTCCGGAGTCTCGGGAGGGATGGGATTCCGCCACTGCCGCCGCGATGAACACCATGGCGAGGACGGTAAAGATGTAGGCCTGGACGAGCCCGGTCAGCAGGTCGAGCGCCATGAACGGGATCGGCACGAACAACCCCGCGAGCGAGAGCACGATGCCGATGATGAAGACCCCGCTCATGATATTCCCGAACAGGCGGATCAGCAGCGAGAAGCTGCGCGTCAGCGTCTCGACGAGATTTAGGGGGATCATCAGCGGCGTCGGCATTGCGAAACTGCGCAGGTAGCCCCCGACGCCGCCCGCGCGGATACCGTAGACAATCACAGCGACGAAAACGAGCAGCGCCAGCGCCGCATCGGTTTCCAGATTGGCGGTCGGGGGTTCCACGCCGGGGATCAGCGAGGACCAGTTCGCGATCAGGATGAACAGGAACAGCCCGCCGAGGAAGGTGCGGTAGCGGTCGGGAGAGACGCTCATCGTCTCGCGGATCTGGGTGTCGAGCACGGTCACCAGCAGCTCCAGCGCCGCTTGCCGGCGTCCGGGGTGCAGGCTCGGGTTTCGGGTCAGCGCGTAGCAGCCGGCCACGATCATCGCCATCATCACCCATGTCGTGACGACGGGTTGCGTGATCGGCACGGGGCCGATCCAGAACACCACGGCGGTCTCCAGCGGCGAGTTCATGCGGACCTCGCGCGTCGCAGAGTGAGCGCCCGCCCAATGCCGATCCCGAGCGCCGCCGCAAGCAGTGGCACGGCGCCCAAGAGCGCGCAGCCCACGAGAACCGTGATCGTCAGCCCGAAGCGTAATACGGTCAGCGCGATCGCCTTCAGCGCCTTGCTTTCGAGCAGCATCGCATCAGTTCCCGCCCGCAGCAGCGCGAAATGCACGAGCCCCACGCCGATGCCGAGGATCAGGGCGCCTGCGCCAAGAAGAAGCTCCACCCCGCTCATTGCTGTTGCACCCAGCGCCAGCCGAGCCAGCACCCCACGACAAGCCCCACCATCATCAGCGCGGCGGTCCAGAAGATGCCCGACTGGGCGCTGCGGTCGATCCATCGTCCCCCGGCGGCTCCGGCGAGCATCGGTAGCACGACGATCCATCCGAGCACACCGATCTGGCCCAAGCGGCGGCCCAGCGGGACTTCTCCCTCCCGTCGCGCCTTCTCGGTCCGGGCGGCGTGGCGGCGCGCGGCGCTTTCCATTGGCTCCTCCGTCTTGTCCGGGTCTTCCGGCGGGTGGGTCATGTCCAGTGCTCCCGCGTTCGCGCGCCGTCTAGGCTCGCCACCAGCTGTCGGATTGCGAGCAGATGCAGCCGGGTGGCATCGGCCTGCTCGGTCTTCGCCGCATCATCCTCGGCCTGAAAGCGTTTCAGGATCGTGTCGCCCAGCTCCGGCAGGTCGCCGGTCACTGCGGCGCGGGTCGAGACCGAGACGTCGCTGCCATTCTCGACCATAAGTACGCCGCCCTTCACCGCGCAATAGTGTCGCTTGCCCTCGGCCTCCCAGGAGATGACCGAGATGCTGAGGCTGGTGAGAAACTCGGCATGGCCGGGCAGGATTCCGAAGCCGCCGCTCGCATCCTCGGCGCGGATCGCGGTGACGTCCTTGGCATCGACGACGATCTCGAGCGGTGTGGCGATGGTGAGCCTCATGCCGCGGCCTCCTCTCGTTGGCGGGCCTCGTCGATCCCGCCGATCATGTAGAGCGACTGATCGGACCACTCGTCCGCCTCGCCCGAAAGGATCGCGCGGCATCCCTCCAGCGTGTCGGCCAGCGGCACCGAGCGCCCGGTCTGGCCGGTAAACGCCTCGGTCACGACGAAGGGCTGGGTGAGGAAGCGTTGCAGCTTGCGCGCGCGGCGCACGGCCAGCCGGTCCGACGCGCCCAGCTCCTCGACGCCGAGCAGCGCGATGATGTCCTGCAATTCGCGGAATCGCGCCAGCAGCGCCCGCGCTTCGCCCGCCAGCTGGAAATGCTCCGCCCCGACGATCTCGGGGTCGAGCAGTTGCGACGACGAGGCGAGCGGGTCGATCGCGGGGTAGATTCCTTCCGAGGCCAGCTGACGCGACAGCACGATGGAGCTGTCCATATGCCCCGAAATCGCGGTCACGGCCGGGTCGGTGAAATCATCCGCCGGCACGTAGACCGCCTGAATGGCGGTGACCGAGGCTCCGGCGGCGGAGGCGATGCGCTCCTCCAGTTCGGCGACCTCGGAGGCGAGGGTGGGCTGGTAGCCCACGCGCGAGGGCAGGCGACCCAGAAGCCCCGAGACCTCGCTGCCCGCCTGCACGAAGCGGAAGACGTTATCCATCATCAGAAGGACATTGCGGTGATCGCGGTCGCGGAAATCCTCGGCGATGGAGACAGCGGTCAGCGGCACCCGCCAGCGCGCGCCGGGCGGCTCGTTCATCTGGCCATAGACCAGCGCTGTGCGGGCCAGTACGCCGGAGTCGGTCATGTCGGCGAGCATCTCGTGGCCCTCGCGCGAGCGTTCGCCGACGCCCGCGAAGATCGCGATGCCCTGATATTTTTCGACCATCGTGTTGATGAGCTCCATCACCAGCACCGTCTTGCCCACGCCAGCGCCGCCGAACATCGCGGCCTTGCCGCCGCGTGCCAGCGGTAGCATCAGGTCGATCACCTTGATGCCGGTCTCGAAGGCGGTGACGGCGCCGCTGCCCGACAGGCGCGGCGGCGTGCCGTGGATCGGGCGGCGGGGCGTTTCCTTGGGCAGGGGATCGCCGCCGTCGCGCATCGCCCCCGTCACATCCATCAGCCGCCCCAGAACCGCCTCGCCCACCGGCACTTCGAGCGGCTTGCCCGTGGCGTGCAGCTTTCGCCGGCGCGACAGGCCGAGCGTCGATTGCAGCGCGATGGCGCGCACCCGATGCGCGTCGAGATGGCCATGGACCTCGAAGCTGCCCTCCGGATCGCCATCGCTCGTCGTGAGGATCGAATAGATCGGCGGCAGCGGGCCATCGAAGCTCGCATCGATGACCGGCCCGCGCACCGCGATGATCCGTCCCTCGGCCACGCTCATCGCGAGGTATATCCCCCATCGACGAGGTGGTAGCTGCCATTCACGAAGCTCGCGGCGTCCGATAGCAGGAAACAGGTCAGCGCCGAGACCTCTTCAGGCGTGCCGAGCCGACCCGCCGGATGCAGGGCGACCAGAGAGTCCTTTACCTCAGGTGCCAGACCCGACAGAAGCGGCGTCTCGATGAAGGCGGGGCCGACCGCATTGACGCGGATGCCCTGCGCCGCGTGATCGAGCGCCGCCGCCCGTGTCAGGCCGAGCAGCGCATGTTTCGCCGCGACATAGGCGCAGGCGCTGGGGAACGCGACCGAGCCGAGGATCGAGGACATGTTCACGATGGTCCCGCCGCCCGATTTCAGCATCGCCGCGATCTCGTAGCGCATCCCGTAGAACACCCCGTTGAGATTGACGTCGATCACGTGTTTCCAGCTGTCGAGCGGATATTCCCCGAGCGGCGCCTGCACGCCCCCGATGCCGGCGTTGTTCACCGCGAGATCCAGCTTGCCGAACGCCTTGACGGCTTTGGCGACCATCGCTTCGACAGCATCGGCAGAGGTGACGTCGACCGCCATCGGCTCGGCCGTGCCGCTCGCCTTGCGGATCTCCTCGGTCACGGACTTGGCCGCATCCGCATTCTGATCGGCAAGCAAGACCGAAGCGCCGCGCGCCGCCAACTCCTTGGCGATCGCCGCGCCGATCCCAGATCCCGCGCCCGTAACGATAGCTGATTTACCTTCGAAATCCCGTGTCATGGCAGTCCCGGCCTCCGTTGTGAATGCGACGAGGGTAACGGGCTCGAGGCTTCGGGACTTTGATGGGGATCAACTGCCGTGGGCGCAGTCTGGATGCGCACGTCTTCGTGACTGCAGGGCGGCTCGCGGCGTCCGGAGGTGCGCCAAATGCATACCGCCCGCGGCTCTCACGAGGCGCGGGCGGACTTCTTCATGCCTTCAGGCTGCGCTTACATGGCCCAGGGGCCGTGGAAGTCGCCACCCTCGCGATCGGTGCGCTCGAACCCGTGCGCACCGAAGAAATCGCGCTGGCCCTGAATCATGTTCGCGGTGCCGCGCGCGGTACGCATCGTGTCGAAATAGCTCAGCGCCATCGACAGGGCCGGAACTGCGAGCCCGTGGGCTGCGGCGATGCTGACGACCTTGCGCAGCGCACCGTGATGGGTCTTCAGCAGGTCCGCGAAATAGGGCGCGTACATCAGGTTGCGATCGGGCGACTCGCTGAGCGCGCTCGCCATGTCGTCGAGCATCGCCGAGCGGATGATGCAGCCGTCACGCCAGACCAAGGCGATATCGGGCAGCGGCAGATCCCAGTCGAAGGGCGCATTGGCCGAGCGCAGCAGCTCGAACCCCTGCGCGTAGCACAGGATTTTGCCCGCGATCAGGGCGTTCTCCAGATCGTCGGCACTCAGCGCGCCTTCAGGCAGCGCCTCGGGGGCGGCGCCGAACATCTCCTCGCCCTGCTGGCGCGCCACGAGGCGCGACGACAGGTTGCGCGCCATCACTGCCGCTTCGATCACCGGCACCGGGGCGGCGAGATGCTGCGCCTCGATCACGGTCCAGCGGCCAGTGCCCTTCTGGCCCGCGCGGTCGAGGATGATGTCGAGCATCGGCTTGCCGCTCTCGGGATCGGTGGCGCGTGCGACCTTTCCGGAAATCTCGATCAGGTAGGATTTGAGCGCGCCTTCGTCCCACTTCGCGAAGATCTCGCCGCAGGCCTGCGAGTCGAGGCCCATCCCGTCGCGCATCACGCCGTAGGTCTCGGCGATCATCTGCATGTCGGCATATTCGATGCCGTTATGCACGGCTTTCACGAAATGCCCCGAACCGCCCTTGCCCATGAAACCGGCGCAGGGCGTGCCGTCGAACTTGGCCGCGATCGCATTGAGGATCGGGGCGACGCGGTCCCAGTCCTGCTGCTCGCCGCCGCCCATGATCGCAGGCCCGTGGCGCGCGCCTTCTTCACCGCCCGAGACCCCGATGCCGAGGAATCGCGGGCCGGCCTTCGCGGCTTCGGCGGCGCGGCGCTCGGTGTCGTGGAAATTCGCGTTGCCCGCGTCGATGATCAGGTCGTCCGCGTCGAGATAGGCGCGCAGCGCCTCGATCTGCTGGTCGACCGGTTCGCCCGCGGGCACCATCAGGATGATCGCGCGGGGTTTCGCGATCGATTTCACCAGCTCTTCGAGGCTCTCGCAGGGCGTGATTTTCGACGCCAGCTCGCCCGCGTTTTCATGGAAAGTCTTGGTGACGCTGGTCGTGCGGTTGAACACCGCGATGTCGAACCCTTTTTCCGCGATGTTGAGGGCGAGCATTCCGCCCATGGTGCCAAGGCCGATCAGCCCGATTTGCGATTGTGCCAAAATACGGCCTCCGAATTTGTTACATGCGGGCCGCCGTCGGCCCGGGGTGTCGCCTCGCTCGCTACGCCGTATCGCCAAATTGCGCGGCGCTGCGAGGGCGACCTGCACGAATTGCCCCAAGATGACGGAAGTTGCAAATCGCCTGATCGCTGCGAGCGCGAAGAAACGCCGTGCCGGGTACCCGATAAAATTACTCGGGTTAGGGGGTTGCGCCCGTCAGTCGACGCAGCTAACGAATACCCAAGCAAATTACTCGGGAATCGACGGGGAACGTCTCCATGCTCGCAACATTCATCATCGGCCTGCGCGAAGGGCTCGAGGCGGCGCTGATCGTCGGCATCATCGCGGCCTTTTTGCGCGCCCGGGGCGAGCGTCTGCACGAGATGTGGCTTGGCGTTGCTGCCGCGGTGGCGCTGTCGGTCGGCGTGGGGGCCGGTCTGGCGCTGATCGAGGCCGCGCTGCCGCAAAGCGCGCAGGAAAAGCTGGAATGCGTGATCGCCGCCGTCGCGGTCGTCTTCGTGACGCTGATGGTGCTGTGGATGACGCGCCACGCGGCGGGGCTGAAGGGCCAGATCGAGCGGGACGCCGACGCGGCGTTGGGGCAGGGGAGCCGGATCGCCCTGGCCGCGATGGCCTTCCTCGCCGTGCTGCGCGAAGGCTTTGAGACCGCAGTGTTCCTGCTCGCCACGATTTCGGGCGCGCAGACCGGACATTGGGCGGGCCTCGGCGCGGCGCTTGGCCTCGCAGCCTCGGTCGCGCTCGGCTGGGCGATCGCGCAGGGCGGGATGCGGCTCAATCTGGGGCGTTTCTTCCGCTGGACCGGCGTGTTCCTGATCCTCGTTGCGGCCGGGCTGGTGCTGCAGACGCTGCGCTCGGCCCATGAGGCGGGCTGGTTGCTGGCGGGGCAGCAGCGCATTGCCGATCTGAGCTGGCTCGTGGCCCCCGGCACAGTGCGCTCGGCGCTGATCACGGGTGTGCTGGGCATTCCCGCCGATCCGCGCCTGATCGAACTGCTGGGCTGGATCGCCTATCTGGTCCCGGTCGCGGCGCTGACCTATTGGCCGCGTGCGCTGCGCCCCGATCCCCGCACGGCGCAATGGCTGCGCGGCTCTCTCGCGGTCGCCTTCGCGGCATTGGCCGTCGGTATCGCGGCGCTTTGGCCGCAGCCGCAGGTGACGCTGCCCGATCATGCGCCGCGTGTGCTTGAAGGAGATGTCGACACCTCCGCCGGACCCGATCTGCGTCTGCAGGGACACATGCTCGAAATGGGTGCGACCCGCGTCGATCTGACGGGCGCCGAAGCCACGCCGGAACGGCATCTGGGCCTCCCCTCCCTGCATCGCCAAGTGCAGAGCCAGACCGAGATCGCGGGCGCCCCCGGCGAGATCGATCTCGCCACGCTTGCGCAGCTCGCGGGTGGGCGGCTGCCGGTGGGCGTCAGCCCCGCGCGCAACCCCGGGCCCTTCGTGGCCGAATGGACGCGGCTGGAGCAAGTGACCGTCTGGACAGCGGGCGATGCGCTTCTCGATGCGCAGGGCCATAGCGCGGTGACGCTACGCCTGTCGGGCGGTGGGCTGACCACGCCGCGCACGCTGCGCGTCGATTCAGCGCCCAGCGGTTCGGCAACCGGCGCCTGGGTCATGGCCCCTGCCGCCACGCAAGAGGCCGCGGATGCGCTGCGTGCGCTGCGCCGCGCCCGCATTGAGCATCAGTTCTGGGCCCGAGAGTTGCCCGTGATCCTCTTCCTCATCGCGCTTGCGCTGGCGGCCTCCGCGCTCGCCCGTGCGCGCCCCGCACCGTTTTTCCCCGCCAGGTCCCTCTGACCAAGCCAACTCCGCAGAGCAAATACAGGAGCCTGACAATGAACATGTCGCCCCGCGCGCGTCGCCGCGCCATTCCACTTCTCGCCGCAACCGCGCTCTTCGCGCAGCCCGCACTGGCCGATGCGCCCACGAATAACGGGGCCGCGCAGGTCGCGATCACGCTGACTGGCGAGAATGGCGGTGCCTGCGTTCTCGATCACGACAGCGCGGCGGCCGGGCCGATCACCTTTACGGTGACCAATGAATCCGCCCCCGCGATCTCCGAGCTGGAGCTGCTGTCGGACAGCCGTATCCTCGGCGAGAAAGAGAACCTCGCTCCCGGTCTGCCCGCATCGAGCTTCACCGTCACGCTCGACGGTGGCGACTATCGCATCTATTGCCCGGGCGCTGCGGAAGACACCGTGGCCTTCACCGTGACCGGCGAGAGCAAGCAGCGCGCGCAAAGCGCGATCGGCGATCTGCTGGACGAAGGCACCGCAGGCTACGCGAACTACGTCGAAGGCATGGTCGGCGCGATGGTGACCGCAAGCGAACGGCTCGCTGCGAAAGTGGACGAAGGCGACGTGGAGGGCGCGAAGGCGGCCTATGCGCAGGCCCGTCCGTTCTACGAGCGGATCGAGCCTGACGTCGAAGGCTTCGTCCTTCCCGGCACCGACCCGACCGATAACTCGGGCAACCTCGATTACCTGATCGACATGCGCGCCTCGAACCTCGACCCGGCGGTCGGCTGGCACGGCTTCCACGCGGTGGAGCGCGACCTGTTCGAGAAAGGCGAAATCACCGACGAGACCAAGGCCTATGCGGCGGAGCTGGTGAAGAACGTCAAGATGCTCGCCGATCTGTCCGGCGGGATCGAGTATCGCCCCGAGGATCTCGCGAACGGCGCGGCGGCCCTTCTGGAAGAAGTGCAAAGCGGCAAGATCAGCGGTGAGGAAGAGGCCTACAGCCATATCGACCTCGTGGACTTCGCGGCGAATATCGAAGGCGCGCATCAGGCGTTCGCCTTCCTCGAGCCGGGGCTGAAGCGGATCGACCCGGACGTCGCCGAGACCATCGCGCAGCGCTTCGCGGATGTGCAGACGATGCTCGAAGACTACCGCGATCCCGACGCTCTGGGCGGCTACAAGATCTACGATGCCGAGCTGCGCAAATCGGACGCGGTGAAGCTGAGCCGCGCGATCCAGATGCTGCAGGAGCCGCTGTCGCGGATCGCCGAAAAAGTCGCCACGGCAAGCTGAAGACGAAGGAGGCCATGATGCGCGGGCAAGACGATAAACCGGCAGGACTGTCACGGCGTGGGCTGTTTCTGGGCGCGGCAGCGCTTGGCGGCACCTTCGCCACGGCGGGAAATGGGGCAGAGACCGGCAAGGTCGCGCCCGACGCCATGCCCGACCCGGACCAGAGGCGCTACGCCTTTTACGGGACCGGGCCGCAGGCTGGTATCGCCACGCCGCCGCAGCAGCATCTGATGGCCATGGCCTTCGACCTGACCGGGACCGATCCGCGCGCACTGCAAGTGCTGCTCGCGCGCTGGTCGGCCTCGATCGGGCTGATGATGGAAGGGCAGCCGGTCGGCCCGGTCGAGCCCGACCGCGCCGCGGCGACCGCGCTCGAGACCGGCGAGGCGCTCGGTCTCGGCCCGGCGGGGCTGACGGTCACGGTGGGGCTAGGCCTGCGCGTGTTCTCGCCCGAGATGGGGCTGGCGGCGAAGGCCCCGCCGCATCTGCGCCCGCTGACTGATCTGCCCTCGGACGCGCTGCGCCCCGAGATCAGTGGCGGCGACCTCTCGCTGCAGGCCTGCGCCGACGATCCGCAGGTCGCCTATCACGCGGTGCGCATTCTCGCGCGGATCGCGAAACGCACTGGCGCCGCGACCGTGCGCTGGACACAACTCGGCTTCGGGCGCGCCTCGGCCGGGGCAGGGCAGGAGACGCCGCGCAACCTCTTTGGCTATCGCGACGGCACCCGTAACATCACCACGCCCGAGCAACTCGCGCAGCATGTCTGGGCCAATGACGGGCCCGAATGGCAGCGTGGCGGCACCTATCAGGTGATGCGCCGGATCGAGATGCATATCGAGAACTGGGACAACGCGCAGGTCAGCCACCAGAACGATGTCTTCGGGCGGCACAAGCTTACAGGCGCGCCGCTGACTGGCACGGATGAATTTGACACGCCTGACTTCAAGGCGAAGAACGCGCAAGGCGAGCCGGTAATCCCGACGCACGCGCATATCCGGCTCGCGGCGCATGAGACCAATGAAGGCATCCGCATCCTGCGGCGCGGCTACAACTTCACCGGCGGTCTGAACGCGGTCGGGCGGCTCGATGCGGGGCTGTTCTTCATCAGCTACCAGAAGGATCCTGCGCATTTCGAGGCGTTGCAACGGCGGCTCGGCGCGTCGGATCTGCTGAACGAATACATTTCCCACACCGGATCGGGGCTGTTCTGGGTGCCGCCCGCAGCACCGAAAAACTCCTATATCGGCGCGCCGCTTTTCGCTGCGGTCTAAGCCCCCGGAGCGGATCCGGCGGTAACTCCTTTGCGCGCCGTCGTCGCGGCGGTGTGCAGTTGGGTCTGTATCGGGGTCTCCGCCCAACCCGGATTGCCCGAGCAGATCGCGTCGGCCCATTCCGAAGATCCGTTCGGTCGCTATCAGCTCTTAGTGTAGCCGCGCGATCGAGCGGTCGACCATTGCCTGCGTGATCAGGTTGGTGTCGCCGCTGCGTCGGAACCAGCGCATGTTGCTGCGTCCGATCCCTTCAACGATCGTTCCCGCCGGCAGCGAGACATCGGGCGCCAGCAGCGTATCGGTCAAGTGGCAGTCAGGCGACACCGATCCTTTCGCCGTCAGCGCAGAGCGCCGACCGACCCCGATGACGCCCGGAGGCACATCGAGATGCAGGCAGCTCAGCGGCGGACTGCCGCGCGTCGTGGTTCCCTGCGGTGCCGCGAAATCGAGAAGCGCGGAGCGATAATCGTCGAGCGTGTCGATATCTCGCCAATAGGCTTCGCGGCCGTTTTCGGCGCGTGGCAGACGGTAGGCTTGCAGGGCCTTCTCGCGAAGTGCGATTTCCAGCAGATCGGCCCCGATCGAAATGTCGAAACGTCCCAGCGCCAGTTTCGGCAATTCCTCGCGGAGCCACGCGGTCTTGAACAGGTAAATGCCGGTGGCGACCAGGCTGCGCCCTGAACTGCCGTCGATCTCGGCAGGCGAACTCGGGCGGTGGGTGAGCGCGCTGACATGGCCATCCTGCGCGACCTCAAGCACCGAGTGATGCTCCGCGTCCGAAGACGCGAGGGTCGCGGCGACCAGTGTCGCGGGCGCATCGCTCAGACGGTGGCGCTGGATAAACGGACGCAGATCGATGTCGCAAATCTGATCGGCAGGCATCACCAGAATGTCGTTAACGCCTTCGCGCTCCAGCAGGTTCAGATTGGCGAGAAGCGCATGGGCCGTGCCGCGATAGCCGCCGCGCGAAAGCCGCGTCGCGTCGCGGATCAGCAGCCCGTCGGGGAAGCTGTCCGCCCATCGGGCGTGCAGGTGCCGGATCAACGGCGCGGGCCGGTACTGGGTGGCGATGATGGCGCGCGTGAACCCTGCGGCGTGCAACGAGGCAAGGGTGAAATCCACCAGTCGCAGGCCGCCAGCGCCAAAGGGCAGGGCAGGCTTGCACATGTTCTCGGTCAGCTCGTAGAGACGCTTCCCGCGCCCGCCGGCCAAGACCACTGGAAGACAACCGTTCAATAAATTGGGCCGTTTTCGAGTCAGCATCAGAGCTCCTCCCCGTGACGCTGCGACATTCAAAAGTTTAACGCTTTTCATGAATAAAAGCCACAAATCGGGGCCCCGGTTCCCGGTTTTCCGCCGGTTCGCGGTAAGATTTTCGCGCAAGTTTTCTTACTATTTCGAGCGGTGCCCGATAACCCTTTGAGTCTAGGGGGAGGTCTCGCGCGATGTGTCAAAAGCCCGTCGGATCGATCCCGCCGGTCGGTCAGCCGGGTGGCGGAAAGCGGAGGGTCCCAGAGGCGTCCGCAGCGCTCGAATCGGAAATCTCGAACAGCACGCCGTCACGAAGGTCGGTGAGGTCGCGGCAGAATCGGAGCGTGATCTCGCGCCCGTCCGAGCGACGGGTGAGCGTGAAGACCCCATTGCGCTCCGAGGCTTCGGCTGCGCCCGAGCGGAACACCTCCGCCGCCGCTCTGCGTAAACTCAGCAGCTGGCGGGTGGCCTCTGACTTGCTCCGCTCGAAAGGCGTCAGCGTCTCCGGCAGGGCGAAGGGACGGCGGTTGTCGGGGTCGGTCAATTCGTAGAGCGCCCGCTCCCCGCGCTGATAGATGTCGGGCATGCCCGGAAGCATCATCTTGAGCGCCAGTTGCAGCAGCGACAAGCGTTTCCCCGTCGCGATCAGACGCGCGAGTTCTGCTGGGGGCTGCGCCTCCCACGCCGCGCAAATCCGGCGGGCGGCGTCCAAGGCGGTTTCTTCGGCCTCGATGTCGGGGAAGGACCAGCGCGTGATCTCTCCGCCTTCGCGCAGTGCCTTTCGGAGGTGCTCTGTAAGGCGTTCGGACAGCTCCGGTCCGGGGGCGGGGTCGTCCCAGATTCCCGAGAGGCTCTGCGTGGCGTACCAGACGAAGCCGGGGGCTGCAGGTGCGGCCGCCTGCATCGCGGCATCGAACAAAGCGGCGAAAGTCTCGGGCCGATGCGAGATCGCCGCGACGCGCATCCGCGTATCCTCGCCCCGTTTCGTGTCATGGCTGGAGGTGAGTGTCAGGCCGCCGGAGCGTTGTCCCTGCGCACTCGCAAACCAGTCATTGAGCCCTTCGGCGTCCAGAACCGGCATATCCGGCTCCGCGCCCACTTCGTTCGCGGCGAGGTAGCGCGTGTGCCGGAAAAAGGCGGTGTCCTCCTGCGCCTTCGCCACCACCGCACCCGTGACCTGCTGGAAGCGTATGCGAAACTTGCGGCTCGCCTTATCCGTGCCGCCCAACAGAAGCCCCGCGAGCAGATCGAGCGCCTCGCGCTGCGGCAGAGTCTCCGCGGCCGCTGCCACGGTCCTTTCGATCACCGCGCGATCCTCGGACGAGGCGGGCGGCGCGGTGATATAGGTCCGATAGCGCGGGAAGTGGATCAGCAACGCCAGCATCGCGTCGCGCAGCGTCTCGGCGTCGGGCGGGTCGAGGAGGTCCACCGCGAGCGCCGCCTGCGCGAGGTCGATCAGCTGGTGCAGTTCGGCGGCGAGGTCCTCGGGGATCACCTGCGCGCGGGCTTCCCGGCACAGCGTCTCGTAATCGTCGCAGCCACCGGTGCGATCGCGCCAAAGCGTGTCGAGCCGTTCGAACCCATCGGGCGCGGTGAGCACGCGGCAAATCTGGCGCCCCGCCTCGTAACCCGTGGTGCCATCGGTCTGCCATTCGGCGGGCATCGCCTCGTCGCCGGTCAGGATTTTCTCCACCCAGATCGGCACTGCGTCGCCCACAGTCCGGCGCAGCCGTTCGAGATAGGTGACGGGATCGGCGAGCCCGTCGATATGGTCGATCCGCAGCCCGTGGGCGAGCCCCTCGCGCACCAGCCGCGCCGGCAATTCGGTCATCGCGTCGAAGACGGCGGGGTCTTCGACGCGCATTCCGATCAGACCGGTGACATTGAAGAAGCGCCTATGCGAGAGCGCGCCGCGTTCGCGCGTCCAGTCGCGCAGCTGCCAATGCTGGTGCGTCAGCACGGAGGCCACGTCGCCCAGCGTTGCCGTCCCGGGGGCGAGCGGGAGCCATCCGCCCTCCCATTCCACGGCGCCGCCGTGATCCTCGGTCAGCCGCAGCTTGCCTGCCGCCAGCATGTCGTCGAGCGGCTCGGGCAGGAAGGGCAGGATCAGCTTCTGGGACCAGTCGATCGCGAAGTATTCAGCATATGCGCTGTCGGGGCCGTGACGCATCGCATCGCGTATCCACGGATTGTCGAGCGAGAGTGCCGTGTGGTTCGGCACCAGGTCGAGCACGACGCCCAGCCCCCGCGCCTGCGCAGCCTCCGACAGGTCGCGAAACCCTGCCTCGCCGCCGAGGACCGGGTCGATCTCCTGCGGGTTGGCGACGTCGTAGCCGTGGGTGGAGCCTTCCGTCGCGGTGAAGATCGGCGAGAGGTAGAGGTGGCTCACGCCCAGGTCTGCGAGATAGGGCAGAAAGGTTTTCGCCGTCGCGAAATCTATGCCGTTTCGCAGTTGCAGCCGGTAGGTGGCGATCATCGGATGAGTGGCGGCGGGCTCCTCGGACGGCATCAATCAATCCTCACATCAATGGCGAAGGCGTCCCGACGCGGGTCGCCCATGGAAAACAGCGCGGTGTCCCGGCGCGCGGCGTTGGATGCGGGCGCGCCGAGGCTAACCAGAATGTCGAGCGTCCCGGCGCCGAATGGCCAGCGCGCATGGAAGGCTTTCAGTCCGTGGCGCGTGACCTCGCCGGGCCCGCGCTTGCCACTGCGCAGAAGCGGCAGCAGATTCCTCCGGCGCAGGCTCAGAAGTTCGCGCGTCAGCCGCAACCACTCCCGCGTGCGCCGCCTGGTGTCACCGTAAGGATAGCACAGGCGCGGCGTGTCAGGAGAGGCGGGGTCGATCATCGCGCTCGTGTCATAGCCGAGGCCTTGCAGCTCTTTCGTTCGGCCTTCGCGCAGCGCGGCGACGGCGTGTTTCGGCGGGTCTGCGAAGAAGGGGAAGGGCGCTGTGGAGCCGACCTCCTCGCCCATGAACAGCATCGGCGTGAAGGGCATCAGCAGTAACAGCGCATGGCTCACCGCACCCGCCTCGTCGCCGATCAGGCTCAGGAGGCGTTCGCCCTTGGGGCGGTTGCCTGCCTGGTCATGGGTGAGGTTGGCATTCACGAATGCGGACCAAGGCAGATGAGCAGCGGGCGCGCCACGAGCTTTCGTCCCGTCGGCCCGCGTCTGACCTTCCTCGACCTGGCCCAGCGTCATTGCGCGTGCCAGATCACCGAACGGGTCAGCGGCATGGGCCTTGTAGTAGCCCTGCGTCTCGCCGGTCAGCGCGACATGCAGCGCATTGTGCCAATCGTCGTTCCATTGCGCATCGTAACCGGCCTCGCGCAGATCGGGGAGGTTGCGCTCGTCCTCGAGGATCAGGTGGATCGGGCGTTCGCGCTCCTTCGCGCGGATCGTTTGCAGAAGCTCAATCAGGAAATGCGGCTCGGACGGGTCACGGATCGCATGGACTGCATCGAGCCGCAGCCCGTCGAGGCGGTATTCGTCGATCCATCCCGTCGCCGTGTCGCGCAGCAGCGCGCGCAGTTCGGGCCGGGTGAAGTCGATCGCATCTCCCCAAGGCGTAGCTTCCCCTCCGAAGGCTTCGGGCGCGTAAGAATGGAGGTAATTTCCGAACGGGCCGAAGTGGTTCAGCACCAAGTCGAGTATTACCACGATCCCGTTGCTTTGGGCTGCGCGTATGAACGCCCGCATCTCATCGGGCGAGCCATAGGCGGGATGCGGGGCGCGCAGGAGCACCCCGTCATAGCCCCAGCCATACGCGCCGCGGAAGTGCGAGACCGGCATGATCTCGATGCCCGTGATGCCGAGGTCGGCCAGTTCGGGCAGGCGTTCCGCAGCGGCGGCAAAGGTACCTTCGGGAGTGAAGGTGCCGATATGAATTTCGAGGATCACCGCCTCGTCCCATGGGCGCCCGTGCCACGGGGCGCCCCAGTCGTAGGCCTCGGGGTCGTGGGTCAGCGAGGGGCCGTGAACATCGCCTTGCTGGAGACGCGCGGCGGGGTCGGGGTAGTCGGTGCCGTCGAGGCGGAACGTGTAGGATAGGCCGTCGCGCGCCGGGATCGAGGCCTGCCAGCCGCCGTTTCCGACCGGTGCCATGTCATGCGCGGTCCCGTCCAGCATCAGTTCTGCGCGCTCTGCCGCAGGGGCCCAGATGGCGAAGTCCCACGACCCGCCCGTTCCGGGATGCGCGCCCCAGCGAAGGGGCAGGGGATCGCTCGCCTCTCTCACGAAGTCGCCTCGCCGGGCGATGCCTCCTCGGCGCGACAGAACGCGTGCAGCGATTGCCAAGGCAGATTCATTTTCTCCTCCCCAGCTTCGTCGCAGCGCGGATTGTCCCGCGTCGTGTCGAGGATATGGTGCCAGCCTTTGCCGGGCAGCGTGAACTCGCAGGCGTCGCCCGCATTGGCGACGATCAGCAACTCCGGATAGCCCTCCAGCCGGTGCCGCAGCCCCACGCAGCACAGACCGCCATCCTGCCAGTCGTCGTCCTTCATCTGACGCCCGGAGGGATGCCACCAGTCGCTGACCGGGGTCGCGACGTTGGGAGCGAAGGCGGGTGGGGCGAGGTGATAGCGCCAGTCCTGCCGGAACGCGATCATCGCGCCGACGCTGTCGCGCAGATCGACCCGCGCGCCCTCCCAGTCGATCCAGGTCGTCTCGTTATCCTGACAATAGACGTTGTTGTTGCCGTTCTGGCTCTGGCCCATCTCGTCGCCCGCGAGGATCATCGGTACGCCGTGGCTGACCATCAGCGTACCCAGCATCGCGCGTGCTCGGCGCAGGCGGGCGGCGTCGATCTCGGGGTCGTCGGTCGGGCCTTCGACGCCCATATTGTCGGACAGGTTGTGGTCGTGGCCGTCGCGATTGTCCTCGCCATTGGCTTCGTTGTGCTTGTGGTTGTAGCTCAGCGTATCCCAGAGCGTGAACCCGTCATGGGCGGCGAGGAAATTGATCGACGAGGTGGCGGGCCG
The DNA here is from genome assembly GCF_002213225.1 of Thioclava sp. IC9. NCBI lineage: Bacteria > Pseudomonadati > Pseudomonadota > Alphaproteobacteria > Rhodobacterales > Paracoccaceae > Thioclava > Thioclava sp. IC9. Next base: position 441,457 of record NZ_NBNX01000002.1, on the reverse strand, counting down.
GTGCGTGTGGTCGAACTGCACGGGCGAGCCCATCAGCCGGTCGGCAAGCTTCGGCACCATGCCGGGGTCGCGCCGCCAGAAGGCGCGGGTGTCGTCTCGGAACTTGTCGTTCCATTCGCGGAAAGGCCAGGGGAAGCCGCCCACCTGATAGCCGCCTTCGCCCACGTCCCATGGCTCGGCGATCAGCTTCACGCCAGAGAGTACCGGGTCCTGTCGGATCGCGTTGAAGAACGCTCCTTCACGTTCGAAGCCGTCCGGCTCGCGCCCCAAGGTGGACGCAAGATCGAAGCGGAAGCCGTCGACATGCACCGCCTCAACCCAGTAGCGCAGGCTGTCCATGACGAGGCGAAGCACCATCGGATGGGCCACGTTGAGCGTGTTGCCGGTGCCGGTGGTATCGAAGCCGTGGCGGCGGTTTTCCGGCGAGAGGAGGTAGTAGCTGCGGTTGTCGATGCCCTTGAAGCTGAGCGTCGGGCCAAGCTCGTTGCCCTCGGCGGTGTGGTTATAGACGACGTCAAGGATCACCTCGATCCCGGCCTCGTGGAAGCGCTTTACCGCGGCGCGTACCTCGTGCACGTCTTCGCCCGGCAGATAGCTGCGATTGGGGGCGAAGAAACCAATGGAATTGTAGCCCCAGTAATTCGACAGGCCGTTCTCGACCAGATGTCGGTCCTGCACGATGGCGTGGATCGGCAGCAGCTCGATCGTCGTCACGCCGAGCTTCAGCAGGTGGTCGATGATCGGCGGCGAGGCCAACGCCCGGAATGTCCCGCGATCGGCCTGCACGACACCCGGATGGCGCATCGTCATACCTTTCACATGAGCCTCGTAGATCACGGTCTCCGACCACGGGCGATGGAGCACCTGATCCTGATCCCAGTCGAATTGCGGATCGGCCACGATCGCCTTCGGCATGAAGGGCGCGGAATCGCGTGTGTCCTGTTCGAGGTCAGAGCCTCCGACGGGATAGCCAAAGAGCGCGTCGTCCCATTTCAGATAGCCGCGCATCGCCATCGCGTAGGGATCGAGCAGCAGCTTGTTGGGATTGAAGCGCAGGCCGTCCTCGGGGGCAAACGGCCCATGCACGCGGTAGCCATAGGCGAGGCCTTCCTGCGCGCCGGGCAGATGCCCGAACCAGATCCCGCCCTCCTGCTGCGGCATTTCCAGCCGCGTCAATTCCTCTTTGCCCTCGTCGTCGAAAAGGCAGAGCTCCACTTTCTCGGCCTCTCCGGAAAAAATCGCGAAATTCACGCCGTCTCCCGTGACGCGCGCGCCAAGAGTATCGGGTCGCCCCGCAAACGGATCGAAACGCAGCGAACTCGGGGTCATTGAGGGCTCCATATGCGGAAGAAACGGCGACGCGCCAACGGGACCAATGCGCCGCAATGTAATCGGTTCCTGAGCGTGACACGCAAAAACCGGAGGCGATCGAGCTGGCGATCGTGCCCAGCCGGGCTGCGTCATATGCCGTAGCCGTGAATTCTGTCGGGAAAACTTCAAGGAACTCCGCCATACCCCCCCGCGTTTCGGAACCATTATTCTCCAATATCAGAGGTTCCGACATGACGAACGACAAGCGCGGACGCCCCGCCACCACAGACGGGGGCGCCCCCGTCCAAAGTCTCGAACATTCGCTCACGGTCGGTTCCGACGGTCCGATCGTTCTGAACGATCACTACCTCATCGAACAGATGGCGAATTTTAACCGCGAACGTATTCCGGAGCGTCAGCCGCACGCCAAGGGCTCGGGCGCGTTCGGTTATTTCGAGGTCACGGGCGACGTCTCGAAATACACCAAGGCGAAAGTGTTTCAGCCGGGTGCGAAGACCGACATCGTCGCGCGCTTTTCCACCGTGGCCGGCGAGCGCGGCAGCCCCGACACATGGCGCGACCCGCGCGGCTTCTCGGTGAAGATGTATACCGAGGACGGCAATTTCGACATGGTGGGCAACAACACCCCGATCTTCTTCGTGCGCGACCCGCTGAAGTTCCAGAGCTTCATCCGAAGCCAGAAGCGCCGCGCAGATAACGGGTTGCGCGATCACGACATGCAGTGGGATTTCTGGACCCTCTCGCCCGAAAGCGCGCATCAGGTGACCTATCTGATGGGCGATCGCGGCATCCCGCGCACCTGGCGAGAGATGAACGGCTATTCGAGCCACACCTATTCGCTCGTCAACGAAGCCGGCGAGATGTTCTGGGTGAAGTTCCATTTCAAGACCGACCAAGGCGACGGCAACGCCCATTTCACGCAGGACGAAGCCGACCAGATGGCCGGCGCCGATAGCGACTTTCACCGCCGCGACCTGTTCAACGCGATCGCCGAAGGCAACCATCCGAGCTGGACGCTGTATTTCCAGATCATGCCCTTCGAGGATGCCAAGACCTATCGCATCAACCCGTTCGATCTGACCAAGATCTGGCCGCACGAAGACTACCCGCTGATCGAGGTCGGCAAGATGGTTCTCGACCGCAATCCCACCGATTTCCACACCGAGATCGAGCAGGCGGCCTTCGAGCCCAACAACATGGTGCCCGGCGTCGGTCTCTCGCCCGACAAGATGCTTCTGGCGCGCGGCTTCTCCTATGCCGATGCGCATCGCGCGCGGCTCGGGGTGAACTACAAGCAGATCCCGGTGAACAAGCCGCAAAGCGAGGTCAACGCCTATACCAAGGACGGCGAGATGCGGGTGAACAAGTCGGAAGACCCGGTCTATTTCCCGAATTCCTACGGCGGTCCGGAGGCGCATCCGCAGCAGGCCGAGGCCGGCCTCTGGTATGCCGATGGCGAGATGGTGCGCGAGGCCTACAGACAGCGCGAGGATGACGACGACTGGAGCCAGGCGGGCGCGTTGGTGCGCGAGGTGATGGATGACGCGGCGCGCGAGCGTTTCGTGACCAACGTCACCGGACACCTCTGCGATGGCGTCAGCGAGAAGGTGCTGCAGCGGGCGTTTGAGTACTGGGGTAACGTCGATGGTGACATTGGCGCTCGGATCGAGAAAGCGGTCCGCGACAAGCTGGGCGGTGAATCGAAAGCGCCGGGCATGGCCTCGGCCAAGAGCATCAGCGGCTGAGCCGGTCGTCTACGAGAACGGGAAAAGGCGGGGGGTCGGCCCCGCCTTTTTGCTGTCACGCTCACTGTCTGCAGCAGCCATCATTCCTCGCCGTCGGCATAGAGCGCGACGACGTCTTCTTCCAGCACGCCGCCGATCGCCTCGAAAGCCCCGCCCGCAGTGCGGAATTCCGACAGTGTCAGGTCGGGGAAGACGAAATATTTTCCGGCGACGTTTTCCTTCTGCGCGCCGAAAATGATCCGCGTGATCCCGGCGAAGCGCGCTGCCGAGAGGCACATTTCGCAGGGCTGCAGGGTGGTGAGCAACACGCAGCCATCGAGCGACGGGTCGTTCTGCGCGCGTGTCGCCTTCGCAATCGCGACGATCTCGGCATGGCGGGTCGGATCGCAGTCGAGATGCACCTCGTTCTCGCCTTCGGCGATGATCTCCCCGTCGCGCAGGATCGCGGCGGCGATCCCCGCCTTGCCCGGTTCTTGTGCGGCTTCTTTGGCCTTGGCGATCAAACGGGCCATCGCCTCGCGTTCGGTCGGGGTCGGTTGCTCGGGCATGGGTCGGTCCTTTCGGCGGTCTGAGGATGAGAGGCGGGCAAGGATGGCGCGCAGGGACGAACGCCCCCAGCTGCGCGCTGTTCCCCGCGCGCGAGTGCGACCAATCCCACACGCATGCCGATTTTTTCCGGAACCCATGTCGACATTCGGCGTTAGGCAGGACTTACAGGTGACCGAAAGGCGCACCGCGAAGCTGCTGCGTCTTCGTGGGGTCCAAGCCTCCACGGGGCGAATCGGGTGGAGCTTTCAGGCGCGGTGACGTGTCCGGAAGCGGAAATCCGGCCTCTCCCCCGTGTGAGGCTGCCCTCGCGCTCCCTCTCGCCGTCGTGACCTGCAAGGGCTGAGCGGGTTTCAAGAGATCACAACCGTTCAGATGACCTTGAGGCACAGGCATCTGTCGGCAAGTCGTCGCTGACAACTCGGCATTTGGCTGCCGGTTCCATCGATGGAACCCGGGCCCGCCCTTTTGTTCCGTCCCGAAATTTCGAATTTGCGCCCTTCGATACGAATTTGAAGGGACATCTATCATGGCAAAGGCAACGGGTCTGGCTCGGCGCGAGTTTCTCCTGGGCGCGGCGGGCGTACTTGCAACCCCCTACATCGTCACCCCGGCACAGGCAGCAGGTCAGACGGACGAGCGTCGCCTGAGCTTCCACAACCCCCATACCAACGAGAATTTCGACGCGGTCTATTTCTCGAAGGGGCAATATGACGAGCAGGCGATGCGCGAGTTTTATCGGATCGCCCGCGACTGGCGTCAGGAGAAGGAGGTGAAGATCGACAACCGCACGATCAACATCGCCTACAACATGCAGAAGCTCCTCGAGCAGAGCACGCCGCTGATGCTGGTGTCGGGCTATCGCACGCCCAAGACGAACCGGCTGGTGCATGGCGCGACGCACAGCTTCCACATGCGCGGCGAGGCGCTCGACATCACGCACCCGCATGTCTCGACCAGCATGCTGCACAAGGTGGCCCTGCGTATCCGTGGCGGCGGTGTCGGCTACTATCCGAGCGAGCATTTCGTGCATGTCGATTGCGGCCCCGTCCGCACCTGGCGCGGCTGAGCGCAAGCGCCACGCGCGTCTCGAACGGCATCGGCGCGGTGCGCTGTGTCCCTGCCTTCACGGAACCGGAACGAGGGCAGGGCGTCGCGCGGCGCTGACGCCTCGGCACCCGAGACGGTTCCCTTTCCTCGCGAAGTTTTCACGAAAATTTAGTGCCTCGCGCCGTGTGCGCCCTAGGTGAAGGTCGGCCAACAAGCGCCGCGCGGGCGCTCACCGATAAAACGGCGAGGAGGAACTCATGAAATTGAAGATCAACGGCAAGTCCGTCGACGTGCAGTCCGGCCCGGATACCCCGCTCCTATGGGTGATCCGCGATGAGCTGGGCATGACCGGCACGAAATTCGGCTGCGGGATCGCGCAATGCGGCGCCTGTTCGGTGCTGCTCGACGGGACCGTGCAGCGCAGCTGCGTGCTGCCGGTCAGCGCGGTGGGCGACAGTGAAGTCACCACCATCGAAGAGATCGAGAACGACCCCGTCGGCAAGCGTGTCGTCGAGGCGTGGGTCGACAAGGAAGTGCCGCAATGCGGCTATTGCCAATCGGGTCAGGTGATGGCGGCGACCTCGCTGCTGAAGTCGAACGACAAGCCCACCGAAGATGACATCACGGCAGCTATGACCAACCTGTGCCGCTGCGGCACCTACAACGCGATCAACGATACGATCGCCTCGATTGCCGGTACCGATGCAGCGAAAGCGGGGGATGCGCAATGAACGACCACGATCCCAAGATTTCCGATCCCGGCTACCCGACCGGCGCGCCCGAGAACGTCTCGCGTCGCCGCTTCCTGCTGGCTTCGGCCGGTATCACCGCGGGCTCGCTCGTGCTGGGCTTCGGCCTGAGCGTCGCGCCCAACAAGGCTGCGGCTGCCGCGCAGGAGATGCCGCCCGGCGCCAACGTCCCGGCCTTCCTCGAGCTGCGCGAGGACGGCAAGGTCCGTCTGTTGAGCCCCTTCAACGAAGGCGGGCAGGGCGTCTTCACCGCGATGGCACAGATCGTGGGCGAGGAAATGGACGTCGCCCCCGACAGCTTCATCGTCGAGAACGCACCTGCAGGCAGCGATTACCTCGTGGTCTACGGCAAGATGCGGATCACCGGCGGCTCGATGTCGGTGCGCACCAGCTACGACACGATGCGCAAGCTCGGCGCGGCTGCACGGCAGATGATGCTGGAAGCGGCGGCGAAGAAGCTCGACGCGCCGGTGTCCGAACTCTCGACCGAGCCAGGCAAGGTGGTCCACAAGGGCTCCGGCAAGTCGGTGGGCTACGGCGAGCTGGCGGGCGATGCGCTCGATCAGAAAGTGCCCAGCCCGGATTCCGTGACGCTGAAAGACCCGAAAGACTTCAAGTGGATCGGCGAGCCCGTGAAGCGCGTCGACGTCTACGAGAAATCGACCGGCAAGGCGATGTATGCGATGGATGCCAAGGTCGACGGCATGCTCCACGCAGCCGTCCAGCACGCACCGCGTCTGGGGCTGAAACCCGGCGATATCAGCAACCTCGACGAGGTGAAGGGCATGGCCGGCGTCATGTCGGTGCATAAGCTCGACGGCGCGGTGGCTGTCGTGGCCGAGCGCTTCTGGGACGCGAAAACGGCAGTCGAAGCCGCCAAGGTCGACTGGCAGGAGCCGAGCGAGGAGGAGAAGTCCAAAATCCGCTACATGCCCGCCGATTTCTCGACCGAGGAGTTCGCCAAGCAACTGGCCAACACCGAGGGCGACGGCACCGAGGCCGAGAGCGAGGGCGACATCACGTCGGGCTTCGACGGCGCGGCCAAGACGGTCGATGCGACCTACCAGAGCCAGTATCTGCACCACGCCCAGATCGAACCAGCCTCGACGCTGGCGCGATTCAACGAGGATGGCACGCTCGACATCTGGTTGCCCAACCAGGCGCCCGAGCAGTTCCAGACCCAGATCGCCGATGCGGCGGGGATCAAGCCCGAGCAGGTGAAGGTCAACTCGCCGATGCTGGGTGGTTTCTTCGGGCGGCACTTCCTGTACCCGTCGGCCAACCCCTTCCCGCAGGCGGTCCAGCTTGCGAAGGAGGTCGGCAAGCCGATCAAGGTGATCTGGACGCGCGAGCAGGAATTCCTGCGCGACCCGCTGCGCCCGATGGCGGCGGTGCGTTTCCGTGGCGCGCTGGATAAGAACGGCATGCCGGTGGCGCTGGAGGCGATCTCCGCCTGCGAAGGCCCGACCGAGGCGCTGAACGGCCATAACCCCGACAAAGTCGATGCGATGGCCGTCGAAGGGCTGACCGGCAAGAGCTACGCGATCCCGAACCGCCGCATTGCGCAGAACTATGTCGAGAACCCGACCTCGCTCGCCTATTGGCGCTCGGTCGGCCATTCGATGAACGACTTCTTCTACGAAGCCTTCCTCGACGAGATGGCCGATGCGGGCGGTCAGGACCCCTATGATCTGCGCATGAAGCTGCTCGAAGGGAACGAGCGTCTCACCAACCTGCTGAAAGCGGTCGGCGATCTGTCGGGCGGCTGGAAGCGTGGTCCCTTCGATGCCGAGGACGGCACCCGCCGCGCCCGCGGTGTCGCGATGGCCTCGCCCTTCGGCAGCGAGGCTGCGGCGATTGCCGAAGTCTCGATCCAGGACGGCAAGATCGTGGTGCATGACGTCTGGGACGTGCTCGACCCGGGCAGCATCGTGAACCCGTCGATCATCAAGGCGCAGATCATGGGTGCTGCGACCCTCGGCACCTCGGAGGCGCTGATCGAAGAGGTCGTCTACAAGGACGGCAAGCCGACGGCGCGCAACTTCGACTACTACCCGATCCTCGGGGGTGCGCGGGCGCCGCGCATCCATGCGAAGGTGATCGAGAGTGGCGCGAAGATGGGGGGCGTGGGCGAGCCGCCGCTGCCCGCCGTGCCGCCGGCGATCGCGAACGCGGTCTCGGCGCTGACCGGGCAGCGCGTGCGTTCGATGCCGATGGACAAGCTCGACTTGAAGAAGGGCTGAGCCCGTCCGGACGGAAAGATTTGGGGGAGGCGGCGCGATCCGCCTCCCTTTTCAGTCCTGCGGGGCGACCGCCTTGCGGGCGAGCACGATGAACTGCGCGGCCTCTTCCTCGCTCAACCCTTCCAGGATTTCCGCCTGCAGCCGGGTCACCACTGGCCGCGCGCCCTCCAGCGCCTCCGCGCCTTTGGGGCTCAGATGCAAGCTGCGCGCGCGCCGATCCGTCTCGCTGACGGTCCGCTCGACGAGCCCCTTTTGCACCAGCCGTTTCACCACGTCCCCGATCGTCGCGCGGTCATAGGCAATGCGCGCCGCCAGCTGCGCCTGATCCATCCCCGGTTCGCGCGACAGGGCATCGAGCGCCGCGAATTGCACAGAGGTCAGCTCCAGCGGGGCGTCCTTGATCCGTTTCTGAAACACCGCCGTCGAGCGTTGGTTCAGCCGCCGGATAAGGTGGCCGGGCATGGTCTCGAATTCGTTCGGCATAAGCTGCGCTCCGGTTCTTCCGCGATTTATGTAAGTGTACTTACTATATTGACGCGGCGCCAGTCCTTCCGCTAATGGTAAGTATGCATATCAATTGGGAGGGCGAGCTATGCAGTTTCATCTGAACGGGTTCAACCCCGGCGATCCGGCCATCGCGCCGCGTCATCCGCAGGCGGGTGAGAAGCTCGACACGGTCGACGTTCTGATTGTCGGCTGCGGCCCGGCAGGGCTGACGCTTGCGGCGCAGCTTGCAGCCTTCCCCGAGATTTCCGTGCGCATCACCGAGCGCAAACCCGGCCCGCTCGAAGTCGGGCAGGCGGATGGCATCGCCTGCCGCTCGGTCGAGATGTTCGAGGCTTTCGGCTTCGCCGAAAAGGTGATGAAAGAGGGCTATTGGGTGAACGAGGTCGCCTTCTGGCGGCCCGGCGCGCAAGGCGACGGGCTGCAACGGGCCGACCGGATTCAGGACGTGGCCGACGATCTCTCCGAGATGCCGCATGTCATCCTCAATCAGGCGCGGGTCCATGATTTCTACCTCGAGACGATGCGCAACGGCCCGCGCCGCCTGACCCCCGATTACGACCGCGCGCTGACCATGCTCACCCGCACCGACGATCCCGATTACCCGCTGGTCGCGACATTCGACTGCCTCGATGCGCCGGGCGGGACCGAGACGATCCGCGCGCGCTATGTCGTCGGCTGCGACGGCGCGCGCAGCACGGTGCGCAAATCCATCGGGCACGAATTGCACGGCGAATCCGCGCGCCAGCTTTGGGGCGTGATGGATGTGCTGCCGGTCACCGATTTCCCCGATATCCGGCTCAAGGCGGCGATCCAGTCAGCCACCGAGGGCAGCGTGCTGATCATCCCGCGCGAAGGCGGCTATCTGGTGCGGTTCTATATCGAGCTCGACGCGCTGCATGGCGAAGAACGCGCCGCCGACCGAAACGTCAGTGCCGAGATGCTGATCGAGAAGGCGCAGGCCATCCTCGCTCCCTATACGTTGGACGTGAAGGAGGTCGCATGGTGGTCGGCCTATGAGATCGGCCAGCGTGTCTGCGACGGTTTCGACGACAGCGACAGAGACGGCGACGGCGCGACCGAGCCGCGCATCTTCATCGCGGGCGACGCCTGTCACACCCACAGCCCGAAGGCCGGGCAGGGGATGAATGTCTCGATGGCCGATACGTTCAACCTCGGCTGGAAACTGGCGGCCGTGCTGCGCGGGCAGGCGCGGCCAGGCCTTCTCCGGACCTATTCGGAGGAGCGGCAGGCCAAGGCGCAGGAGCTCGTCGATTTCGACCGCGACATGGCGCGGCTGTTCAGCGCGAAGCCGCAGACCAAGGACGATGAGGCGCAGTTTCAGGCCTATTTCCAGAAGCACGGGCGCTATACCGCAGGGGTCGAGACGCAATACGCGTCGGGGCTTCTGATCGGCGACACAGCGCATCAGGCACTCGCTGCCGCGCAGGTCGTGGGCAAGCGGTTCCACTCCGCGCCGGTGGTGCGCTTGGCGGATGCCAAGCCGATGCAGCTGGGTCATGCGTTCAAGGCGGATGGACGCTGGCGGCTTCTGGCATTCGCGCCGGAAGGCGACAGTGGCGAGACAGGCGGGGCGATCGCGCAGCTATGCGACCGGCTCGACGGGCCGGAGGGGCTGCTTCACCGCTTCACGCCGGAGGGCGCGGATATCGACAGCGTCATCGACCTTCGCGCAGTCTTCCAGACGCCCCACCGCGAGATGCTGATCGAGGCGCTGCCCGCGCTCCTGCGGCCCAAGAAGGGGCGCTACGGGCTGGTCGATTACGAGAAGGTCTTCTGCCCCGACGTCACCGGCCCCGACATCTTCGATCTGCGCGGCATCGACCGGGTGCAGGGCGCCTTGCTGGTGCTGCGCCCCGATCAATATGTCGCGCAGGTTCTGCCGCTCGATGCGGTGGACGCGGTCGCGGATTTCTTCGACCGCATCCTGATCCCGCAATCGGCTGGCTGAGGGCGCGTCAGTCGCGGTTCACCTGCACGACGCCGGTCATGTTCTCATCGCCATGGCCGGCCTCGCTCGCCCGCGCGAAGAGACGTTTGGCGGCTTCGGTCATCGGCATCCGCGCTTCTCCGCCCTCGGCGATGGCATAGCGGAAATCCTTCGAGATCAGGTCGACCGGGAATTGCGGGGTGAAATCCGAGCGCTGCATCGTGCCGGTGATATAGGGCGCGTTCGGCGTCCAGATCGGGGTGGAGGAGAGCGCCTCCAGCGCAAGATCGATATCCATGCCGCCGCGCTCCAGCATCGGAATGATCTCGGCCCAGGCCGCGACCTGAACGCCCAGCATGGCGTTCGTCGCGAGCTTCATTCGCGCGCCCATGCCCCACGTGCCGACATGGTGCTGTGCCTTGGCGAGCGGCTCGAGCACGTCATGCACGCGTTTGGCGGTCTCAGCCTCACCGCCGAGGAAATAGACCAGCGCGCCGTTCTCGGCCTGTGGCAGCGTGCCCGATACCGGCGCTTCCAGAAAGGTCAGCCCACGCTCGCGGGCGAATTCGCCCAGCTCTGCCGCACCTTCGGGCGTAATGGTCGAGCTTTCGATTGCGACGGAACTTTCCGGAAGACCTGCGAAAGCGCCCGTTTCCGGGTCGCACCAGACCTTGCGCGAGACATCGGTGTCGCGCAGCATCGAGATCGTGAACTCGGCGGCTGCGGCGGCATCGCGCGGGGTTTCCGCGCCGGTGGCTCCGGCCTCGATCAGCGGGTCGCAGCGCTCCGGTGTCCGGTTCCAGACGACAAGATCGTGGCCCGCATCCAGAAGGGTTCGCGCCATCCGCGAGCCCATCGCTCCCATGCCAAGAAATGCGATTTTCGCCATGCTCTGCTCCTGTTCGTGATGGTTTCGCTGACCGAATGCGAGGCCCCTTCGCGAGGTTCCGCGAGCGGCAGGCACATGCTGGTGACCGCAAGGGGGCCAAAGGCGCTTCCATCGGTATGGAGATAAATCCGACAGGGGGGCGAACGCTCGTTATCCGGCCTTTGTTCCATGACCGATTGCCCCGGCGGCCACCGTGCCGCTCGCCGGTTCTCCGATTTCTCGTGTGCCGGCTTTGATAAGGGTAAAAATGGAGGCGACGCTCGACATTGCGCGGGTCTATGCGGAAGATGCATCAAGCGCCCGAGCCCGGCGCGGAACCCCGCGCGGCAGCGGGCGTTCTCCCAAGGTCAAGCCAAAGGAGCCGCTTATGGCCTCACGCGCGATCTGGAAAGGCCAGCTCAGACTGTCGCTGGTCAGCATCCCCGTCGAAATTCACTCCGCGACCAAATCCGGCGCGCGACTGTCGTTCCGGCAAATCCATGGGCCTTCGGGCAAGCGTGTCCATTACGAGAAGACCGTCCCCGGCATCGGGCCCATCGACGCCGACGAGATCCTCAAGGGCTACGAGCTCGGCGACGATGAATATCTGCTGCTGGAGCCCGAAGAGATCGACGCGATCAAGCTGGAAACAAAGAAGACGCTTGAGCTTGTGCAATTCGTCGACGCGTCCGAAATCCCACCGCTTTATTACGACCGGCCCTATTACGTCGTGCCGACCGACGATCTGGCGCAGGATGCCTACCGGGTGGTGCGCGATGCGCTGCGGCAATCGAAGAAGGTGGGGCTTGGCCAACTGGTGATGCGCGGCAAGGAATATCTCTGCGCGCTGCGGCCCTGCGGCGACGGCATCCTGCTGGAGACGCTGCATTATGCCGACGAGATCCGCGAAGCCGACCCGCTGTTCTCCGACATCGAGGACGAACCTGCGGACAAAGAGCTTCTGGAGGTCGCCACTCAGTTGATCGACCGCAAGACCGACAGCTTCGACGCCTCCGCCTTCACCGATCACTACGACGCGGCTTTGCGCGATCTGATCGACCGCAAACGCAAGTCGAAGAAGACGCCCCGCGCCAAGGCGGGCGAGGATGACAGCAGCAGAGGCGGCGATAACGTGGTCGACCTGATGTCGGCGCTGCAGGGCAGCCTCAAGGCCGATGGCAGCGACAAATCCGGGGGCAAATCGACGGGTCGCAAATCGTCATCGAAAACCTCCGGCGCGAAGTCATCCGGGTCGAAATCCAGCAAATCCTCCGGCGCGAAGTCCTCAACCAAGAAGTCGGCGTGATGGGAAGCCTCGATCGTTATCTCGAGATGCGCGACTTCGCGCAGACGCCAGAGCCCGATGGCGGCACCGCCTCGGGCCATCTCGCGCCGCGCTATTCGATCCAGAAACACGACGCGACGCGCACCCATTTCGATCTGCGCCTCGAATGGGAGGGCGTGCTGCTGTCCTGGGCGATCACCAAGGGACCGTCTTTCGATCCGGGTGAAAAGCGGCTCGCGGTGCGGACCGAGGATCACCCGCTCGACTATCTCACCTTCGAGGGAACGATCCCGAAGGACAACTATGGCGCGGGCACGGTGATGCTGTGGGATCTGGGGCATTGGCAGCCGCTGATCCCGGTCGGCAAGGCGCTCAAGAAAGGGCATCTGCACCTGCGCCTGCATGGCGCGCGACTGACAGGCGAGTGGCACCTGATCCGCATGAAAACCGAAGGCAAGCGCGAGAACTGGCTGCTGACGAAGGCGGAGGACGCGGCCAGCGGCGCGCGCGATCCGGTTGCGCGCTATCGCCGCTCTGTTCTCAGCCAGCGCACGATGCGCGAGATCGCCGCCGACAAGCCGCCCGTCGAGACGCAAGGCGGCAAACGCCCTGGCTTCGCCAAGCCGCAGCTGGCAACCCTGTCGGACAAGATGGTCGCGGGGGAGGGGTGGTGGCACGAGCTGAAATTCGACGGCTACCGGGCACTGATCGCGCTTGGAGACGGCGGCCCGCGCGTCTTCACACGCAACGGCAAGGATTGGACGGATCGCTTCGAGGGCCTGCTGCCCGCCTTGGCTGAGGCCGATTGCGACAGCGCCCTGATCGACGGGGAGATCGTCGCAGGCGCAGGTCTCGACGGGTTCTCGGCATTGCAAAAGGCGATCACGGCAGGCGGGCCGTTCCGCTTCTACGGATTCGATATCCTGTCGCGCGACGGCGAGGACCTGCGCAAGGCGCCGCTCTCCGAACGCCGCGAGGTGCTGGAGGAGGTGATGAAGCCGCTCCCCGCGCTGGGGCCTGCGCAGCTCTCCCCGGTGATCTCCAAAGACCCCGAGGGAGCCTTCGACACGATCTGCAAAGCGGGCGGCGAGGGGCTGATCGCAAAGCGCATCGACGCACCATATCGCGGGACCCGCTCCAAATCGTGGATGAAGGTCAAATGCGAGCGCCGCGACGAGTTCGTCATTCTCGGCTGGCAGGAAAGCGACAAGCGTGGCCGGCCCTTCGCCTCGCTCGCGCTGGGGACCGCCGAGGGCGACGGCTGGCGCTATGTCGGCAAGGTCGGCACCGGATTCGACGAGGATCAGGCGGAGGCGTTGGCCAAGGCGATGAAACCGCTCGCCCGCAAGACCGCGCCCGCCGATGTCGAGGCATCGGAGGCCAAGGGCATGCACTGGATCACGCCCGAACTGGTGGCCGAGATTCGCTATGCCGAGCGCACCGGGGGCGACCGGTTGCGGCATGCGGTCTTCCTCGGGCTGCGCGAGGACAAGCCCGCGCGCACGGTACGGCTGGATAACGACGCACCCTCCGAGGAGCGCCCGAACGTCGCGGGGATCGGGATTTCCTCGCCCGAGCGGGTGGTATTCGAGGGCGCAGGTTATACCAAGCTCGATGTCGCACGCTATTACGAGGCGATGGCCGATCGCATCCTGCCGCATCTTGCCGAACATCCGGTGTCGCTGCTCCGGCTGCCCGAAGGTCTGGGCGGCGAGCGCTTCTTCCAGAAACACGCGGGCCGGGGCTTTCCCGACGGGATCGAGAATGTCGAGATCACCGAGAGTGACGGCAAGACTGCGCAGTACATGATGATCCGCACAGCGGAGGGTCTCGTTGCGGCCGCGCAGATGGGCACGATCGAGTTCCACATCTGGGGCAGCCGCGTCGATCGGCTGGGGCGGCCCGATCGGCTGGTCTTCGACCTCGACCCCGACGAGGGATTGGATTTCGCCGGGGTCAAAGATGCGGCCTTCGAAATCCGCGATCTGCTGGCCGAGTTGGACATGCCGAGCTGGCCGCTCTTGTCCGGCGGCAAGGGTATCCACGTGACGGTGCCGCTCCGGCGCAGCGCCGGATGGGACACGGTCAGGCTTTTTGCGCGGGTCTTCTCGCATCTTCTCGTCGCGCGGTCGCCCAAACGCTATACCGCCGAAATGTCGAAGTCGAAGCGGAAGGGTCGGATTTTCGTCGACTGGCTGCGCAACGGCGAGGGAGCGACAGCGATCGCGCCCTATTCGCTGCGCGCACGGCCCGGTGCGCCGGTCGCGATGCCGATCTCGTGGGACGAGCTGAAGAAAGTCCGCAAGGCTAACGCCTTCGATCTGGGCGCGGCGCTGAAGCGTGATGCAAAGATCGCGTTTCCCGATGCCGTCTCGATTAGCCAGGGTCGGGTCGACAAGCTCAAAGATATGCTCGACGCCTCAGAGTGACTGCCTCCCTCATGCGGTGGGCAGGTCAACCAGCGTGTGATGCCCGTCGTCGCGCATCTCGTAACGCAGCGTGGCCCCCAGACGCGCCAACGCATCGCGCGCGATCGCGAGGCCTAGGCCAGAGCCATTCGCATCGGCATCTTTGCCCTTGACGAATTTCTGTCCCGCCTGCTGCGCGATCTCTGGCGGCAGGCCGGGCCCGCCATCATGGATGTCGATCAAAAGCGCGTCGTCGGACCCGGTCACACGCGCCTTGATCGCTGCTCCGTCCGGGCTCGCCTGCACCGCGTTCTCGATCAGGTTGCGCAGGGCGAGGGACAGAAGCAGCGGATCGCTGCCGACGCTCGGGGCGTCCAGAGCGCTGTCGAGTTCCAGTGTCACCCCCCGCCGCGCCGCAAGCCCCGCCAGATCGCCCAGCACCTGCCGCAGCAGGCCGGTCAGCTCGACCGGGGTCGCCCGCGTCTCGCGGCTATCCACCTGCGCCAGATCGAGAAGTTGCCGCACCATCCGGTCGGTCCGGTCGACGGAGGTCGAGATTGCGGCAAGGGCGTGTTCCCGGGTGTCGGTATCGGGCGCATGGCGCGCGATATGGGCCTGTGTTTTCAGCCCGGCGAGCGGCGTTTTCATCTCATGCGCGGCGTAGGCGATGAACTCGCGCTCGCGTCCGCGCGCGGCGGCCAGACGTGCCAGAAGGTCGTCGAGCGCTTCGGCGAGCGGGCGGATCTCGCGCGGTTGCTGGGCAGTGCCGGGCAATGCGCGCAGATCCTCGCTGGGCCGCGCGTCCAGATCGCGGGCGAAGCGGTCTAGCGGTGCCAACCCGCGCGAGATCGCAAGCCAGATCAATCCCCACATCACCGGCAGGATCACCAGCGCGGGCCACAGGAACCCCTCGATCACGTCGCGCACCAGCCGGTTGCGCATCGCGAGACTGTCGCCCACCGTGACCTGCCCGCCCAGATCGGGGTCGATGATCGTATAGACCCGCAGCGCCTTGCCGTCGCGCGTCACATCGCGAAAGCCCGTTGCATCGGCGGGCACCAGCTGCGCGCTCGGCGCCCCGTTCGAGCGTCCGACGAGACCTTGGGTGAAAGACCAGATCTGGCAAAATTGCTGATGCTCGTAGCTCTCGTCATGCGAGAGGGTGATCTGCGCCGGATCGTCACGGTTCAGCGCTATCTGGTTTTTCGAGACCAGAGACGAGACCATGCGCGCCGCCTCCACCAGACGCGCGTCGAGCACGCGCGTCACCTCGGCGCGGGTGGAATTCTCGATCCAGAGCACCGCCGAAAGCCAGACGGCCAGCGTCGCGCCGGTGAGGATCAGGAAGAGGCGGAGGCGGAGCGAGATGGCGAGGTCTCCTCTGGGCGCAGCCGGTAGCCGATGCCGCGCAGGGTTTCGATGAAATCGCGCCCGAGCTTCGCGCGCAGATGGTGGATATGAACTTCGACGGCGTTGCTCTCGACCTCTTCGTCCCAGCCGTAGAGCCGGTCTTCGAGATCCGATTTCGCAAGCACCCGTCCGGGGCGTTCGGCCAGCGCCTGCAACACTGCGAATTCGCGGCGCGAGAGTTTCAGCGGTTGGCCGTTGAAGGCCGCGCTACGGGTGCCGGGGTCGAGCTCCAGCCCGGCATGGGCGATCTGTGCTGCCGCTCGCCCGTCCGACCGGCGCGACAGGGCGCGCAGCCTAGCGGCCAGCTCATCCAGGTCGAAAGGCTTGCCGAGATAGTCATCAGCGCCTGCGTCCAACCCCGCGACCCGGTCCTCGACCTGATCGCGCGCGGTCAGAAGCAACACCGGCAGCCCGGCGCGGCCTGCGCGCAATTCGCGCAGCAGTTCGAGCCCGGAGCCATCGGGCAGCATCAGGTCCAGCACGAGCGCGCGGTACTCCGCCCCTGCGAGTGCTGCGCGCGCGTCCTCGAGGCAGGAGACGACATCGGCTGTGAACCCGGCCATGCCGAGCCCCACCCGCAGGCCATCCGCCAATATGCTGTCATCTTCGACGACGAGTATGCGCATCTTTTCTCCTTCGCGGCGGATACAGCGCACGAATCTTAAGACTGACTTAAGCTTCGCCCGCGATCCGGCCAACATGAACGCAAAGGCTCTTTCCCGTCTATCGCTGCGCGCCCTCTGGGGCGTGTTTCTGATCTCGCTGCTGTTGCCCGGCCTCGCTGCGGCGCAAAGCTTCGATCTTCTGAAGCCCAAGGGAGGCAGCGGTCCGCTGTCGCCCGAAGCGGCGTTTCAGGTCGAGACCGAGTGGCAGGATGACGGGACGCTCGCCGTCTCGTTTGACATCGCGCCGGGCTATTACCTCTATCGCGATCACCTGACGGTCAGCGCCGAGGACGGCGATGCGCCGGTGATCGAGACGCAGCCGGGCGAAATGAAGGATGATCCGAATTTCGGCACGGTGGAGGTCTGGCATGATCACACCGAGGCCGTGGTGAGCGACATCACCGGCCCCTTCACGCTGCACTGGCAGGGCTGCGAAGAAAAGGGGCTTTGCTACCCGCCGCAAAGCCGCGAGATCGTGCCGCCGGATGGGGCCGCGACTGCGTCTGCATCCGGCGCGGCGCAGTCGAACCAAGCCGCCGGGGTGCCCGATTATGCGCGGAGCGACGCGCCTGCCTCGTCTTCCGCGTCTGCGGCGTCCTCAGAGGCCGAAAGCCCTTTGCCGGCTGCATCCAATTCCGAAGAAAGCGGGAGCGAGCTGAGCCTCTCTTCCGATGACGGGCTCGTCGCAGGGATAGCGGCGAAAGGCGGCTGGGCGCTGGTGGTGGCCTCGTTCTTCGGCTTCGGTCTGCTTCTGGCCTTCACCCCTTGCGTTCTGCCAATGGTGCCGATCGTGGCCGGGATGCTCGGCGCGCAAGGAAAAGACCTGACGCCTGCGCGCGGGCTCGCACTGACCGGCACCTATGTACTGGCGATGGCGGTGGCCTTCGGGCTTCTGGGCATCGTGGCAGCGTGGTCTGGGCAGAACCTGCAATTCCTGATGCAGGCCCCTGCGACGGTGATCGCGCTGGCGCTGCTGTTTGCCGTCCTCGCGCTGTCCTCCTTCGGGTTGTTCGAGCTGCGCCTGCCGCAGGCGCTTACCAACAAGGTGAGCTCCGTGCAGGGGCGGCGCGGCACGCTTGCGGGGGCGGCGATCCTCGGCTTCACGTCGACGCTGATCGTCGGACCTTGCGTGACGGCCCCGCTAGCCGGGGCCTTCCTCTATATCGCGCAGACGGGTGACGCCGGGCTCGGGGCCTCGGCGCTGTTTGCGCTGGGGTTGGGACAGGGCGTGTTGCTGATGGCAGTGGGGCTCTTCGGTTCGGCGATCCTGCCGCGCATGGGCGAATGGATGGTCGGCGTGAACCGCGCCTTCGGCTTCGTCTTCCTGGGCGTGGCGATCTGGCTGCTGAGCCGCGTCATCGCCGGTCCTGCGATCCTCGCGCTCTGGGCGCTGCTGCTGATCGGCGCAGGCGTGGCTCTGGGCGGTCGCGACCGGTTCGGACCGGAAAGCTCGGGCTTGCGCCGCACCGGGGGCGCGCTTGGCGTCGCGGCACTGCTGGCCGGTGCCATCGAGGGTATCGGTGCGGCAAGCGGGGCCAGCGATCCACTGCGGCCGCTTGCTCCCTTCGCAGCGAGCCAGACCGTCGCGGCTGCCTCGTCGGGCGTGCTGACGGAGGATGACTTCACCCATGTCGAGACGCCCGAAGCGCTCGACGCCGCACTGGCCGCTGCGAAGGGCGCGCCGGTGATGCTGATCACCACCGCCGAATGGTGCACCGAATGCGCGACCATCGCGCGCGAGGTGATCCCCGACCCGCGGGTGCAGGCCGCGCTGCGCCACGTCACACCCATCGCGGTCGATGTGACCAAAACCGGCGCGCCGCAGCAGGCGCTTCTGAAACGGTTGGGCGTGATCGGCCCGCCGACGCTGATCTTCCTCAACCCAGATCACACGGAGGCGCAGGGCACCCGCCTGATCGGGGATGTCACCGCGCCGAAACTCACGACCTCGCTTTCGGAGATCGCTCAATGACCCTCACCCGACTCGTCCCTTTTGCCCTGATCGCACTCGCGGCCTGTGCACCCGAGCCGCCTGCCTCTAACCCACAGCCCGCGCCGCAAGCGCCGCAGCTCAGCACACGCGTAAAAGCGATCTACAGCACGATGGAGGACGACGGGCGCACGATCCCCGCGGTGAAGCCCGAGTATCTGAGCGAGGAGAAAGCGCGGCAGGAAGTCGATTACTGGACCGACGAGCCGCCCGGCACCATCGTGGTCGACCCTTGGGCGCGCAAGCTCTACCTCGTGCAGAAGAATAACCGTGCGCTGCGCTACACCGTCGCGGTGGGCGAGGACGGGCGCGGCTTTTCCGGCAAGGGACGCATCCCATATCAGCGGGACTGGCCAAGCTGGACGCCGACGCAGAGCATGATCAAGGAGGATCCCGAGCTTTACGGACCGGTCAAGGATGGGCTCGAAGGCGGGTTGGATAATCCCTTGGGCGCGCGGGCGCTTTATATCCACCGGGGGAACAAGGATACGCTCTACCGCATTCATGGAACGATGGATGACAGTTCGATCGGCAAGGCGACCTCGGCAGGCTGCATACGGCTGTTCAATCAGGACATCATCGACCTCGCCGACCGCGTCCGCTCTGGCACGCATGTCGTCGTGCTGACCCGTGCCGAGAGCGGCAAGGGCACGGTGCCGCCGGGCCAGCCGCTGCCGCCCGTTCCCTACTCACCCGAAGATTTCCCCCAGACCACAGGAGACAATACATGATCGATCGCCGGAATTTTCTCACCCTTGCCGGCGTCGCCGCAGGCTCCACGCTGATCCTGCCGACGGCGAGCCTTGCCGAGGTCGACATCTCGCCGGACGCGGTGTTCCACGATCCGGTCGCGCCCGCGATTGGCAACCCGGATGGCGATATCACGCTGGTCGAGTATTTCGACTACCAGTGTCCCTACTGCAAATCGAACCACCCGGTGGTCGAGAAGGTGACCCGCGAAGACGGCAATTTGCGTGTTGTGATGAAGGACTGGCCGATCTTCGGCGCGCCCTCCGTCTATGCCTCGCAGCTGGTGCTCGGCGCGCAGAGCATGGGCAAATACAAGGAAGGGCTCGAGGCACTGATGGCGACGGAAGGAAAGCTGTCGAACGATCTGATCGACAAGACACTCTCCGATGCCGGCGTCGATCCGGACAAGGCGATGGCGGGCTACAAGGCCAACCGCAAGGAGATCGACGCGCTGCTGTCGCGTAACGATGCGCAGGCAGTCGCGATCGGGCTGCGCGGCACGCCCGCCTATATCGTCGGGCGCGACGTCTATCCCGGCGCGGTCGATGCCGACACGCTGCGCAAGGCGATCAGCGACGCGCGCAAGGCCTGAGCTGCGCGCTCTACTATGGCAAAAAGGCCCCGGGGAGGATCATTCCCCGGGGCCTTTCTCATCGCGGGCCTTCCCTCGGCGGGAAGGGCGCCGGCGATTAGCTGTTGTCGCCGTCTTTCCAGATGCGCAGGGTGCTGATCTTCGCGCCGCCGTTCAGACCCGAGCTGTCAAAGACATAGACGCGCGGATTGCCGGAGGACGCGTTCGCGGTGGCATTGGCGTTTACCACGGTGATGCCAGCGCCGGCGCCGACATGCCATTCGCCGCCGCTCTGCACTTGCTTGACGGACTCTTTGGTCGGGAAGACGTAGATCTGGCTGGCCTGCTTGGCGCCGATCTGGAGACCGACCGAGGCTTTGCCGATGTCATAATAGCCTTGGATTTTGCCGTTCTGGACCATGGCACCCGAGCCACCCGAGCCACCGACGCCGAGGTCGATCGTGGTCACTTCGGGGAAGACGAGGACGGCAGCGGAGTCGGTGGCGACTTTCTTGCAGGAATCCTCGAGGCTGGCGCATTGCTTAAGCGCTGCGGCGACCTGCTGGTCCAGGTCGGGGCGCGGCTGGACGCCCTTCGCGTGGTCGATCGTGGATGCGGGCGTGGCGGCCATCGCCATCGTGCCCATGAGCGATGCGGCAATACCAGCGGTCAGGGTGCGAATCTTGGATTGCATGAGATGCCTCCTTTTCAAATTACGGGAATGAAACGAGCCCGCACGGCCCACGTTCCTTTTCGGATCACTCACGTAATTCAGAAAAACGTGTCGGAACCGGAAGTGGACACGCTGAATTCGCGCGCGCGCAGGGAGGCGGCGCGGGAGGCTGAGTGCGGTCACGCCATGAGGCTGTCCAGCACGGCCCCCATGATCGCCGACGTGTCGCGCCAGTCGGGCAGAGCCGTCCCCGCGGTTGCCGATGCCGCACCCATCCGGGCGCGCAGTTCGGCATCTCCGAGAAGCTGTCGTAGCGCCTCGGCGACGTCGAGGTGGGCATCCACCGGAACGAGAAAACCTGCGTCTGGCGGCACCGTGTCGGGCACGGCGCCGGTGCGACAGGTCACGATGGGCAGCCCGTGCAGCATGGCCTCGCCGAAGACCATCCCGTAGCCCTCGTAGCGTGTCGCCAGCGCGAAGATCGCGGCGTCGCGATAGGCCGCGTCGAGCGCGTCGCGTTCCATCCGTCCGGCAAGCTGTACCCGCGCAGCCAGTCCGAGCCGATCGATCTGCTGGGCGAGCGCGTCCGCCACGTCGGGATCGTGCGCGCCGCCCACGATCTGTGCGCGCCAGTCCAGGTCTCCGATCTCCGCCAAGGCGTCGATCAGGACGTCATGGCCCTTGCGCGCGGCCAACAGCCCGACCGACAGGATCAAGGGCGGGCTCGGTTTCGCGCTCTCCAGCGCCGGAGGACGGTCGAAGCCGGGCAGGGCGATGGAAATCTTCTCCGGAGCGACGCCGAACTCCTTTTGCAGGATCGTGCTGGTATGTGGGCTCGGCACCACGACATGCGCGGCGCGGCGCAGATTTTCTCTCTCGCGCCTCAGCAGATGACGCGCGCGGTCTTCGGCGAGGCCGGTCTCGAGGCCCAGCGGATGGTGCAGCATCGCCACCACGGGCGCCGCCATGTCATCGAGTACCTGCGTATCGATCGAGCCGAACACAAGCCCGTCTAGGATCACCGGAACACTTCCGGGGATGGCGGTCAGCTGCGCGCGCGCGGCCTTGGTTTCCTCGGGTGTCGGATCGGGAAAACCGGGCGGCAGTTCGAGATGCTCGACGTTGCGGCCCTCCGCCCGCAGCGCCTCGAGCAACTTACGCTCGTAGATGAACCCGCCGGATAGCTGGGCGATGTCTCCCGGAATGGCGAAAACGGCTGGCGTCATTTGATCTCTCTCCCGATTCTGTTTGGCGCGCTGCTCGGCCCCGTCGCGGCGCGGCGCGTTCGGTCCCCTCGTCAGCCAGATAGGCCGCGACCCGCGCGAGGGCGAGGAGAACGGCCGAATGCCACAACAGTGCGTCATCCGGTGGCGAGCCAGTCAGAGCGAGCAGCCTGCCGATCCCGCACCCCGTTGCACCTCGCGTTTCCTCGCGTCTCGCGGCAGACTTACGCTCAGTGCCCCCGCGTGGAGCGACGCTGCACGATCTGGTAGCCGAGGTCGACGATCTTCTCCTGTGCCGCGGTACCAGAGAGGGAGTCGAGGATCAGTTGCACGGCCCCTTCGCCCATTTCGCGCCGGAACGTGCGCACGGAGGAAATCGACGGCTCGGCGGCTGCCATCATCTCCATGTCGTTGAAGCCGCAGATACCGAGATCGTCGGGGATGCGCAGGTTGCGGCGCTGCGCTTCGAACATCGCGCCGAGGGCGAGGTCGTCGTTGATGCAGAAAATCGCGTCGGTCTCGGGAGCAATATCCATAAGCTGTGCGAGCAGGTGGCTGCCCAGCGTCACCGAGGAGGCGCGGGTGGTCGTCTGGATACGCTTGCCTTCCTCGACGCCCTGCGCGCGCAACTCGTCGCGGAAGCCGTGGAGACGGCGCTGCGTGCGCGGGTCCATCCGCGCGCCAAGGAAACCGGGACGGCGATAGCCCTGCGCGAACAGGTGCGCGGTGGCGGCGCGGGCGGCGTCGTAATGCGAAAAGCCGATCATCCGGTCATAGGGGGCGTCGCCGGTCTCCATGATCTGCACCACCGGGCAGCCCGCCTCGCGCAACAGCGCCTGCGCGGCCTCGGTCTGGTCGATCCCGGTCACGATCAGTCCCGCCGGGCGCTGCCGCAGGAAGACCCGGATCAGGTTCTCTTCCGACAGCGGCGCATAGCGCGAATAGCCGAGCTGGACTGAGTGGTGCGTGCCTTCGACCGCGGAATAGATACCGTCCATCACATCGGCAAAGACGTTGTTCGACACCGAGGGCAGGATCACCCCGATGATGTCCGAGCGGGTCGAGGCGAGGGCGCGGGCCGCGGGGTCGGGAAGGTATCCGAGCGATTCGATGGCGGCGGCGATCTTGTCGCGCACGGCCTGCGAAACGACCTCGGGATTGCGCAGGGTACGCGAAACCGTGGCAACGCTTACACCGACATGATCGGCGACGTCGCGCATCGTAACTGATTTTGTTTCCTTGTTTTTATTCATTGATCCTCCCTGCGAGCGCGCCCCTGCTCAAAAGTGCGATTGACGAATGTAACCGCTTACATTACCCCTCAGTGCCCAAGAAACACCTGTGAACCCGGTAAGGCAAGATGGCAAACAGCAGCAGCGCGAACGCGACACCGGTCCTAGTGATGGGCGTCTGCGGCACCGGCAAGACGACGGTGGCGCGGCTCGTGGCGCAGGCCGTGGGTGGCGTGTTCCTCGATGCTGACGATTTCCATCCGCCCGAGAATGTCGCGCATATGGCCGCCGGTCTGCCGCTCAACGACGAGATGCGCTGGGACTGGCTGGACCTCGTGGCGAAGGGCGTGATCGAGGCGGGGCGCGACGGCAAGACGGTCGCCTTCGCCTGTTCGGCGCTCAAGCGGTCCTATCGGGATCGCCTGCGCCAGAGCCTCGGCGTGATTCATCTCGCGCATCTCACCGGGCCGCACGACCTGATCGCAGCGCGAATGGCCGCGCGCGAAAATCACTACATGCCGATCGCGCTGCTCGACAGCCAATTGGCCGATCTGGAATTGCCGGGGCCCGACGAGGCCCCGCAGACCTGCGATATCCGCGAAGCGCCCGAGGCGCTTTGTTCGCAGATATTGAACGCCTGGGGCCTCACGGCCTCGCAAGTTTGATTTCGTCTATTAAGGGAGGACACCATGACGAAACCGATCCGTAAAATCGCCCTCGCGAGCGTCGCCGTTCTGGCGCTGGCCAGCGCTGCGAATGCCGAAACCCACAAGTACAAGTTCCAGAGCTCGGACCCGGCAGGCAATCCGAACTTCGAACTCCAGCAGAACTGGGCGAAGAACCTCGCCGAGCGCACCGACAACCAGATCCAGGTGGAGATGATGCCCGTGGGCTCCGTCGTCGAGCATAACGAGACGCTGGACGCGACCGGCGCCGGCATCATCGACGGCATCGTGACCGACATCTCCTACTTCGCGGGCAAGGACCCGGCCTTCTCGCTGCTGGGCAACCCGGTCGGCGCATGGTCGAGCACCGATCAGCTGCTGGACTTCATGAACAATGGCGGTGGCCAGAAGCTCGCGAACGACCTGTTCGAGCCCTATGACGTTCATTACATCGGCTCGACCACCACCGGTCTTGAAGCGCTCGTGTCGAAAGTGCCGCTCGACGGCGTGGCTGACCTGAAGGGCCTGAAGATGCGCGCGCCGGAAGGTCTCGTGCAGGACGTTTTCGCGGCGGCGGGTGCTGCTCCGGTGAACCTGCCGGGGTCCGAAGTCTACACCGCGCTCGACAAGGGCGTGATCGACGCGGCTGACTACACCGTGTTCTCGACCAACCAGGCGCAGGGCCTCAACGACATCGCGCCGAACCCTGTCTATCCTGGCTTCCACTCGATGCCGCTCGTCGGCGTCGCGATGAACAAGAAAGAGTGGGATGCGCTCTCGCCCGATCTGCAGAAAGCCTTCGAAGAGTCGGTTAAGGAATTCGCGGACAAGGAAGTGAGCGATCTCGCGGCTGCCGACAAGAAGGCCGTGGCCAAGGCCGAAGCAGGCGGCAAGATCCACGTCCACGACTGGTCGGATGAAGAGCGCGCGAAGTTCCGCCGCATCGCGATCACCCAGTGGGAAAAGGTCGCCAAGAAGTCGGAGAAGGCGCAGCACGTCTATGACGTCCTGACCGACTATCTGAAGAAGAACAACCTTCTCTGATCTGATACCCTAACGGTGCGGGGCTGCCATTGCGGCCCCGCATTTTTCCAGTTTCCTGACAGCAGCGGTTTTTGCAATGTCACAACCCGACAAGACCGGGGTGGATCACCCCGCACATGATCCGCACACGCCGGAACCGGTGCAGAGCGAGGACGAAGCGGCGACCATCGCCGAAGCGGGCATCCTCGGCCGCGCGATCAACGCCGTGGGGATCGTTTTCGCGATCGGCATCATCGCCTCTGCGCTGATCCTGCTAAACGAGGTCGTGCTGCGCTACGGCTTCAACAGCCCGACGATCTGGGCGCATGAGACCACGATCTTCCTCTGCGCGATGGCTTTCGTCTATGGCGGGCTCTACTGCGTTGTGCGCAACAGCCATATCCGCGTCGTGCTGATCTACGATCTGGTGACCGGCCGGGCGAAGCGCATCCTCGACGCGATCATCTCGCTGATCTGTCTCTTCGCGGCGGGCTTCTTCGCCTGGGCCGCCTACGGCATGGTCATCAAGGCGACGATGCGCCCCGGCGGCGGCGTCCATTTCGAGACCTCGGGCAGCGCCTGGGATCCGCCCTTCCCGGCTTACCTGAAGATTTTCCTCCTCGTGGTGCTCGGCCTGATGGTGGTGCAATTCGTGATCATGGCGGTGAACTACCTGCGGGCTGCCTTCGCATCGGAGGCGGGTAAATGATCGAGCATCTGCTGAGTTTCGACCTCTCCGCTCTGGGGATCGGCTACGGGACGGTCCTGCTGTTCGCGCTGCTGATCGGCCTGCTGCTGACCGGCATGCCGCTGGCTTTCGTGACCCTGCTGGTCGCGCTGATCTTCGCGCTCGGCTGGTTCGGCCCGATGGCGGTGCCGCTGATCACCAGCCGCGTCTATTCCTTCGTATCGAGTTTCGTCTTCGTCTCGGTGCCGATGTTCGTGATGATGGCGGCGCTTCTGGACCGATCGGGCATCGCGCGCGATCTGTTCGAGGCGATGAAGCTCGTCGGTGGCCGGATGCGCGGCGCGGTGGCGATCCAGACGATCTTCGTCTCGGTCATTCTCGCGGCGATGTCTGGCATCATCGGCGGCGAGATCGTGTTGTTGGGTCTGCTGGCCCTGCCGCAGATGATCCGCCAGGGCTATGACCGCAAGCTCGCCATCGGCGTGATCTGTGCGGGCGGCTCTCTGGGCACCATGGTGCCGCCGTCGATCGTGCTGATCATCTACGGCCTGACCGCGAACGTCTCCATCGGCGATCTGTTCACCTCTGCCTTCATCCCGGGCTTCATGCTCGCGGCCTTCTACGTGATCTTCGTGATCATCCGGGTGAAGCTGAATCCCGATCTGGCGCCTGCGCCGGAGCCCGACGACCGTCCGTGGTCGGAAAAGATCAAACTGCTGAAGGGCCTGATCCTGCCTGTTCTGGTTATCGGTTTCGTGCTGGGCTCGATCTATGGCGGCATCGCCTCGGTGACCGAGGCCTCGGCGCTTGGTGTGGCGGGCGTGATGCTCTCGACCATCATCCGGGGCGAGCTGACGCTCTCGATGCTCAAAGGGGCCGCGCTGCAGACGCTCGCGACCTGCGGGATGATCGTCTGGATCGGTATCGGTGCCTCGGCTTTGGTCGGCGTGTTCAACCTGATGGGCGGGATCGACTTCGTCTCGGCGCTGCTGAAAGGCGTGTCGGATACCCCGATCATCGTGATCCTCACGATGATGGCGATCCTGTTCTTCCTCGGCATGTTCCTCGACTGGGTCGGGATCGCGCTGCTGACGATGCCGATCTTCGTGCCGATCGTGAAAGACCTTGGCTACGACCCGGTCTGGTTCGGCGTCGTGTTCGCGATGAACATGCAGGTGAGCTTCCTGTCGCCGCCCTTCGGGCCAGCTGCTTTCTACCTGAAGTCGGTCGCGCCGAAGGACATTTCTCTGGGCGAGATCTTCCGCTCGCTGCTCCCCTTCATCGCGATCCAGATCTTCGCTGTGGGGCTGCTGGTGGCCTTCCCGGCGATCACCGGGCACTGAGGCCAACCGGATTGAAACGAAAAGAGGCGGGCTTCCGGGCCCGCCTCTTTGCATGTCTGAGTGTCGCGCCGTGCCTCAGGCCGCGGCAGGTTGCTCGCGAAACTCGCTCAGCACCTCGGCGGCGATCTTGAAGGACTTCTGACGCGCCTCCGCGTCGTGGATCATCCCGGTCACCATCAGCTCGTCGGGCTCGTATTGCGCGATCAGACGCGCCAGATCGTCCCGTACCTTGTCCTTGGAACCCGTGGCCGAGCAGGACAGCGCGCGCTGCACCTGAACCATCATCTGCGGCGGCACCTCGGACAGATCCTCGGTCGGGCGCGGCAGCTTGCCCGGCATACCCGAGCGCAGCCGCGCGAAGGCCAGCACCTGAGACGAGCGCAGATATTGCGCCTCCTCATCGGTGTCGGCGGCGAAGACCCCGGCGGCCATCATCGCGTAAGGCTTGTCGAGATGGACCGAGGGACGGAAGCTCCTGCGATAGATGTCGAGCGCATCGCCCAGCATATCGGGCGCGAAATGCGACGCGAAGGCGTAGGGCAGGCCGAGATAGGCGGCAAGCTGCGCGCCGTAGAGGCTCGAGCCGAGGATCCAGATCGGCACATGCGTGCCTGCGCCCGGAATGGCGCGCACCCGGAAATTCTCTGCCTCGTCGCTGAAATAGGCGAGCAGCTCCTGTACGTCTGCGGGGAACGTGTCTTCGGGCGACATGTTGCGGCGCAGGGCGCGGGCGGTGCCGCCATCGGTGCCGGGCGCGCGCCCCAGCCCGAGGTCGATCCGGTCGGGATAGAGCGTGGCCAGAGTGCCGAACTGCTCGGCGATCACCAGCGGCGCGTGGTTGGGCAGCATGATGCCGCCCGCGCCGACGCGCATCCTCTTGGTCACCGAGGCGACATGGCCGATCAGCACCGAGGTCGCGGCGCTGGCGATGCCGGGCATGTTGTGATGCTCGGCCAGCCAGAAGCGGTGATAGCCCGCGTCTTCGGCCATCCGGGCCAGGTCGGCTGTTCCCGCCAGCGCATCGGCTGCGGTCTTGCCTTCGGGCACGGGCGACAGATCGAGAAGTGAGAATTGCTGCATGGGGAACCTCCGTCGGGGCAGAGCTAGCGCGCCGCGCAGGGCTGTCCAACGCCGCGCGCGCCTGTTGATCTCCTACCTATGACCCCGCGTTCCGCTTTGCGAGGGGGCGGCGGGTCTGCATAGTGCGCAGACCCAAGCGAGGAGGATGGACATGGCCGATCCGGTGCAGATTTCGGTAAGCGCGGAGGGCGTGGCGGAGGTGACCCTCAATCGCCCGGAAAAGAAGAACGCCTGGACCTTGGAGATGTTCGACGTGCTGGCCGAGGCGGCGCAGAGCCTGTCGCAGCAAAAGGGCCTGCGCGCGGTGATCCTGAGCGGCGCGGGCGGCTGCTTCTCGGCCGGGCTCGACCTGAGTGTGATGCAAAGCTTCGCGGCCGATCTGGCGGGAGTGAAGGCGCAGATGGCCGAACCCGATGCGCAGGGCGCGAACCGATTTCAGCGCCCGGTGACGCGATGGGCGCAGCTGCCGGTTCCGGTGATCGCCGCGATCGAGGGCGTGGCCTTCGGGGCGGGGATGCAGCTCGCGCTCGGTGCAGATTTCCGGATCGCGGCGCCGGATGCGCGGCTGTCGATCATGGAGGCGAAATGGGGGCTGATCCCCGATATGGGCATCTCGCAGAGCCTGCCGAAACTGACCCGCGCGGATATCGCGAAAGAGCTGATGATGACGGGCCGGGTGCTAGAGGCCGGTGAGGCGCAGAAGCTGGGGCTGATCACGCGCGTGGCCGAGACCCCGCTGCGGGCGGCGCGCGACATGGCCGCCGAATTCACCCTGCGCTCCCCCGAGGCGCTGGCGGCGAGCAAGGCGCTGGTGGAGCAGGCATGGACGATGCCGCCCGGCGGCGGGTTGGCGCTGGAGGCCGAGTTGCAGGCCGAGATCATCGGCGGACCGGCGCAGATGGAAATGGTGATGGCGAACCTGCAAAAGCGCGCGCCGAATTTCTCTCAAGGATAGAATGTCAGCGAAATGTCTATAAGGTGAGGGCGTACACGCACGAAAGGAGAGTGCCGCTCATGCCCGCAGGAGAACGCCGCATCGTCTCATCCCGCCATCTGGCCGAAGGGCCGGGCTGGGAAGCCTCGGAATTCGAATACGGGATGATTATCGCCTACAACTCCTTCGCGCGATGGATGCAGCGCTGCATGGCGGCCTCGGGGATGGAGCTTTCGCCGCTCGAAATCCTCGTGCTGCACAACACCAATCACCGCGACCGCGAAAAGCGGCTCAACGACATCACGTTCCTGCTCAATATCGAGGACACGCATACGGTCAATTATGCGCTGCGCAAGCTGTTGAAGCTGGGGCTGCTGGATTCCGAGAAGCGCGGCAAGGAAGTGTTCTACCGCACATCGGAAAGCGGGCGCGATCTGTGCGAACGCTATCGGAAAGTGCGCGAGGAATGCTTGCTCGAGCCGATCCAGAAAGGGGGTATGGCGGGCGAAGACCTGCGTGAGATCGCCTCCGCCCTGCGTGTGCTGTCTGGCTATTACGATCAGGCGAGCCGCGCGGCCTCTTCGCTCTGAGGTCGCGCGGGTCGTTGGCTCAGTTGCCCATAAGCGAGGGCAGGTAGGTCACGATCCCCGGGACCAGCGTAATCAGCAGAACCGCCAGCAACAGCAGCCCGAAGAAAGGCAGCGCCGCGCGGGCGACCTTGAGGATGTTGTAGCCGGTCAGCCCCTGGATCACGAAGAGGTTGAAGCCCACGGGCGGGGTGATCTGGCTCATCTCGACGACCAGCACGAGGTAGATGCCGAACCACAGCGGGTCGATCCCGGCGGCTTCCACCATCGGCAGGATGATCGAGGTGGTCAGCACCACGACCGAGATCCCGTCGAGGAAGCAACCCAGCAGGATGAAGAACACGGTCAGCACTGCAAGCAGCGCGATGGGCGACAGCCCGAAGGTGCCGATCCACGCGGCGAGGTTGCGCGGGATGCCGGTGAAGCCCATCGAAACCGACAGCACCGAGGCGCCGAGCAGGATGAAGGCGATCATCGCGCTGGTGCGGGTGGCCGAGAACAGCGCGTCTTTGAAGTCGCGCCAGCGGAAGCTGCCCGTCGCGACCGCGAGGATCACCGAAAAGACTACGCCCACGGCCGCCGCATCGGTGGGCGAGGCGACGCCGGTATAGATCGAGCCGATCACGCCGCCGATCAGGATCACAATCGGGATCAGGCGGCGCGAGGCCCGCAGCTTCTCGCGCAGGTTCAGGGTGATGTCCTCGCGCGGGATCGACGCGGGGTTCATCCACGCCCGGAGCGCGACATAGCCGCCGAACAGGCTGACCAGCATCAGCCCCGGCAGGATGCCCGCGATGAAGAGGCGCGCGATGGATTGCTCGGTAGCGACGCCGTAGACGATCAGGATCACCGAGGGCGGGATCAGAAAGCCAAGCGTGGCCGAGCCCGCCAGCGTGCCGAGGATCAGGCTCTCGGGATAGCCGCGGCGGGTGAGTTCGGGCACCGACATTCGCCCGATCGTGGCCGCCGTCGCCGCGGACGAGCCCGAAACGGCCGCGAAGATCGCACAGCCGAGCACGTTCACATGCAGCAAGCGGCCGGGCGCGCGGCCCAGCCACGGGGCGAGGCCGGAGAACATGTCCTCGGACAGCCGCGAGCGGAGCAGGATCTCCCCCATCAGAATGAAAAGCGGCAGCGCGGCGAGCGGCCAGCTATGGCTGTTGCCCCAAAGCGTGGTTGCCATGACGAGCCCGGTCGGCGCGCCGGAGAAGAAGCTGAGTCCCGCCAGCGCCACGATCAGCAGAGACAGCGCCACCCAGACGCCGCCTGCGAGCAGCACGAGAAGCAGGCCCAGAAGAATTGCGAAGGTCATCGGATCGGACATGGTTTACTCCGAAACATCATCGACGAGCACCGGGCGCTTGGCGCGGACGCTCTCGATCAGCGTATCGATGAAGGCGAGCGCCAGAAGGCCAAGCCCGACGACCATCGCACATTGCGGAATCCAGATCGGGATCGCGACGATGCCGGTGGACATATCGCCGTAATGCAGGCTCTCGAGCATCAGCGAGGTCGCGAACCACACAGCGTAGGCGCTGGCCGCGAAACCAAGCGCGAGCGCTACGATCTCGGCGACCCATTGGCCGCGCGCGGGCAGGCGGGTCAGCACGAGATTGACGCGGATATGGCTGCCGTGGCGCAGTGTGTGGGCCAGCGCCATGAAGCTTGCCGTCGCGAGGAAATAGCCCGCGAAATCGGCATAGGAGGGGATCGTGTAGGAGAGAGCGGGCCCGCCCAGACGGGCGAGCACGTTCAGCCCGACCTGTGCCGTGACCAGCAGGCAGATCGCGAGGATCGAGACGGCGGCGATCCCTCCGGACAGAAGATAGACCTGATCGAGCAGGCGACGCATGGTGGATACTCCGAGGGCTTGTGTGAGGAAGAGCATCGAAAAAGGCCCTCCCGCAGTGGCGGAAGGGCCCCGGATCGAGCGGGCTCAGTTGCCCTGATAGGCCTTGAGCACCTCAAGCGCGTCGGGGCTGGCCTTTTCTTTCCAGTTGGCCAGCATCTCGTCGCCGATCTTCTTCAGACCCTGCTCCAGCTCAGGGCTCGGATCGACGATCGCCATGCCGTTATCCTTCATCTCGGCGGTCTTTTCGGCGGCCTCTTTCTTCGACATCTCCCAACCGCGGGTCTGCGCGGTGGCGGCGGCATCCATCACGGCCTTCTGTTCGTCTTCGCTCAGACGGTCGAAGGCGCGCTTGTTCACCACGACGATGTTCTTGGGCAGCCAGGCGTCGATCTTGGTGTAGGTGTCGACGAAGTCCCACGCCTTGGAATTCGCGCCGGTCGAGGGCGAGGTGATCATCGCTTGCAGCTGACCCGTCGAGAAGGCCTGCGGAATGTCGACCGCTTCGACCTGCACGGGCGCGGCCTTGGCGAGCGTCGCAAATTCTTCCAGCGCCGGGTTATAGGCGCGGAAGCGCAGCCCTGCGAGGTCGTCCACGGATTTGATCTCGCCATTGGTATAGAGCCCCTGCGCCGGCCACGGCACCGAGAACAGCGGCATCAGCCCTTGCTTGTCGAGAAGCTTGGTGATGACGGGCTTCTGCGCCTCCCAAAGCTTTTCGGCCTGATCGTAGCTGGTGGCGAGGAAAGGCTGGCTGTCGACGCCGAAAGCCAGATCTTCGTTCGAGAGCGTCGAGAGGAAGAACTCTCCGATCGGCACCTGACCCGAGCGCACTGCGTTCTTGATCTCGGAATGCGGGAAGAGCGAGCCCGCGGAATGCACCTTGATCTCCAGCTTGCCGTCGGTCGCTTTCGACACGTCCTCGGCGAAGTCGCGGATATTCACGGTGTGGAAGGTGGTGTCGCCATAGGGCGTCGGCATGTCCCAGGTCTGCGCCTGAACGGCTGTGCCCAGTCCCAGCGCAACCGCGAAGCTTGCAGCAAATCTGATCATATCTCTCTCCTGTCGGGTCGCGGCGGAATTCGTGTCCGCCTCTTTTTCATAACGTTGACAAATTGTCTGTAAAATGAAATCAAAGTCAACGATAAGTTTCAAAATCGCGGTCTGAGCCAGTGGAGATGCCCTGACATGATGCTCGAAGAAGCATTGCGGCCCGGAACGGCCCAAGCGCATAGCCCGCAGATTTTGTCGGCTGGCGGAGACGGGCTGCTCGTGCGGTTCGCGCTGGTCGCAGAGCCCAACGCGATTGCGGCGGCGCAGAGCTTTCATCAGCGCGTGACGGAGAGCGATCTGGCCGGTTTGTGCGAGGTCGTCCCCAGCCTCGTGTCGGTTCTGCTGCGTTTCGATCCGGAGGCGGTAACGCGGGCCGAGATGGCCGAGCGGCTGGAGACCCTGCTGTCCGAGGACGATTGGCTGAGTGTCGCGCCGCATCCCGCGCAGCGTGTCTGGCATTTGCCTGTCGCGTTCGGCGGCGAACACGGCCCCGATCTGGAAGAGGCGGCGAAGCTTGCGGGGCTTTCTCCGCAAGCGGCCATCGACGAGATCACGGCGACCCAGCTGAGCGTCCTCGCCATCGGCTTCGCGCCCGGTCAACCCTATCTCGGTCTGCTGCCCGAGCATTGGAATCTCGCGCGCCGCTCCGAGCTGAACCCGCGCGTTCCGAAAGGGGCGCTCTGCGTGGCGGTGCGCCAATTGGTGCTGTTCGCGAATGCCTCGCCCACCGGTTGGCATCAGATCGCGCGGACGGCCTTCGATGTGTTCCGCCCCGACCAAACCGACCCCGTGCCGCTGCATGCGGGCGACGAGGTTCGCCTCGCGCCGGTCTCCGGCACCGAGATGGACGCGCTTTTGAAGGCGGGCGATCCGATGGGCGGCGCGCGTTGCGAGGTGCGGTCATGAGCGGCGGGTCGCTGATCCTGCGGAGCGTCGGGCCAAGCGTGAGCGTGCAGGACATGGGCCGCCCCGGTCGCATGGCGCAAGGCATCTCGCGCGGTGGCGCGGTCGATCCGCTCGCATTGGTCGAGGCGTCGGCGCTTCTGGGGTCGCGCAAACCGCTTCCCGCGCTGGAAATGGCGGTGAGCGGCGGGCGGTTCGAGATCACCGCTCCGACGCGGATCGCCCTGACGGGTGCGCCGATGCAGGCGGAGCTTGACGGACGCCCCCTGCGCTGGGGCGCGAGCCACAGAATGGAACCAGGCGAGGTGCTGTCGATCGGTGCCGCACGTGCAGGCATGTTCGGCTATCTCACCTTCGCGGGCGGGATCGAGACGGCCGAAGTGCTGGGCAGCCGCTCGGCGCATCTCGCCGCCGGGATCGGAGCGGCGCTGGAAGCGGACGCGCGCCTGCCGCTCGGTGCGGACCCCGAGCCCGACGCGCCCGCGATGGTTCTCACGCAGGACGACCGTTTCTCGGGCGGCACGTTGCGGATCATCCCGGGACCGCAGACGGGCCTGTTCGACGAGGCCACTTTCGCGCGGCTCAGCACGACCGAATTCACGCGCGCCCGGCAGGGTAACCGTCAGGGCGTGGCGCTCGAGAGCGATGCGCCTGCGCTGACCTCGGACGTGGCCAAGGGGCTCGCCTCGGACGTGATCTTCGAGGGCGATATTCAGATGACGGGCGCGGGCACGCCCTATGTGCTGCTCGCCGAATGCCAGACCATCGGCGGCTACCCTCGGATCGGCACCGTGCTGCCCTGCGATCTGCCGCGCATCGCCCAAGCCGCGCCGGGGACGAAACTGAGGTTCAAAGCGGTGACACTGGACGAGGCCGACGCCTTGGCCCTGCGCTGGGAGGCGCAGCTTCAGGCACAGCGGGCCAAGCTGCGCCCGTTGATCCGCGATCCGCACGACATTCATGACCTGCTCAGCTACCAATTGATCAGCGGCGTGACGGCAGGGCGCGAATTGGAGGAAGAAAATGGCTAAGATCGACCTGAACGCCGATATCGGAGAAAGCTTCGGCCCGTGGATCATGGGCAACGACGCCGCGCTGATGGAGGTCATTACCTCCGCCAATGTCGCCTGCGGTTTCCACGCGGGCGATCCGGATGTGATGGCGCAGACGATGCGCGCAGCTGTGGCCAACGATGTCGGTATCGGCGCGCATCCGGGCTTTGCGGATCTGCAGGGCTTCGGCCGTCGGCGGATCAAGCTCAGCGCCGAGGAGCTGACGAATCTGGTCACTTATCAACTGGGCGCCGCGCAGGCGATGGCCCGCGCGGCGGGTGGCGCGGTGCGGCATTTCAAGCTGCACGGGGCGCTGTCGAACATGGCCTCGGAGGATATCGAGATCGCGCGGGCCTGCTATTCCGCCGCCCTGAAAGTGCAGCCCGACATCATCCTCGTCGTTCTGCCGCAGACCCCGATGGAGCAGGTTGCGCGCGAGTTGCAGGCCAATTGGGCGGGCGAGATTTTCGCCGATCGCGCCTATGAGGACGACGCTTCGCTGATGGCGCGATCGAAGCCCGGTGCGGTGCTGCATGACGCCGGAGAGGTCGGCGCGCGGATCGAGGAGATGCTGCGCAAGGGCGCGATCGTGACCGCCTCGGGCAAGGAAATCCCCTGCAAGATCGACACGGTCTGCCTGCACGGCGACGGGGCAGAGGCGCTGGCGATGGCGCGGGCACTGCGCGGGCACCTGACCGAGGCTGGCTTCGAGATCGGCCGCTTCGGGGCCTGATCGGCTCAGATCATCCGCGCGTGCAGGTTCCACAGCAGCCACAGCGTCCCGCCGCCCATCAGCAGCAAGATCAGCGTGGTGAACAGGATCAGATGCAGGTCTTCCTGCTTCTGCCCCTTCAGGCGGATATGCAGGAAGAAGCGGAAATGGACCACGATCTGCACGATCGCGGCCACGGCGGTTGTCCACCAGATCGCCACTTTCGGCAGCAGATCCCACGCCACCAGTGCGAAGATCGGCAGGGTCAGCGCCAGCGCGAGCGCATAGCCGATCAGGTAGCTGCGGGCCTCTTGGCGTCTTTCGTCATGTTCGCTCATGCCAGCCCCCCGATATAGACGATGGAGAAAATTCCGATCCAGACGATGTCGAGGAAGTGCCAGAGCACGGCGAGGCGCACCATCGACAGCTTTACCCGGTCGTCCAGGCCGTAAACGAGCATCTGCCCTAGGATCGCGACGGCCCAGAGGCAGGAGAACGTGACGTGCAGCCCATGCAGCGGCACCAGCGCGAAGAAGGACGACAGGAATCCGCTGCGCTGAGGTGTGCCGCCTTCCGAGAACATCTTCAGGAAGTCGTGGATCTCGAAGCCCACGAAGGTCAGCGCGAGCGCCATCGCGATCAGCAACCACAGCACCATCTTCACCGGGCGCGGCTCGTGCTTGAGTGCGAGATGCGAAAAGCCGATCGCGACCGATGACGTCAGCAGCAGCATCGTCTCGATGAAGATCGACTTCAGCTCGAACAGTTCCTGCGGGCCGGGGCCGCCATTCGTGTTGGGCCGCATCACCACATAGGTCGCCATCAGCAGGCCGAACAGGATCGCATCGGACATCATGAAGACCCAGAAGCCGAAGACTTCGGTTTCGGCTTGGTCGTCGGCGCTCTGGTGCTTGGAACCGAGGTTGAGGCCGGGATGACGGGTGGTCTGGCTCATCGCGTGGCCTCCTGCGACATCGGTATGGCGTGGCCGCGGTTGTCGCGGGTGTATTCGGACGTACGGGGCACGCGCGGCGTGCGTGCGGCCAGTTCGCGGAAGGCGCGCCATTCCTTGCGGACTTCCTCGGCAGGGACGCGCTTCTCGGTGTCGCGCCGGAAGCCCTGAGCGATGATCACCAGCGGCACCAGCGCCGCAAGCGGCAGAACCGCCCACCACATGTACCATGTCAGCGTGAAGGCCAGCGCCGTGCCGAGCGCCCCGATCACCGGGCCGAACGCGGCGTTCTTCGGCAGCCAGATATCCTCGAACCCGTCCTCGGGCGGGCCGAGATCATGACCCGAGGCTTTCAGCGTCGCAAAGGCGTCGCGGCCCTCGACACGGGGCAGGGCGGGGAAGTTCCATTCCGGCGCGGGGGCGGGGATGCCCCATTCGAGCGAGCGCCCGTCCCACGGATCGCCTACCGGCACGGCCAGCCGCTTGCGATCGCGCACCGAAACCCAGAGTTGCACGATCAGCGCGAGGAAACCGGCGAGGATCAGGACCGCGCCGCCCAACGCGATGATCGTCCATGGCAGCCACTGTCCGGAGAAATAGCCCGACATCCGCCGCGGCATTCCCATCAGCCCCAGTACGTAGAGCGGGAAGAACGCGGCCATGAAGCCGAGTATCCAGCACCACGCGGCGCGGTAGCCCCATTTCTCGTCGAGCCGGAACCCGAAGGCCTTGGGAAACCACATCGTGTAGCCCGCGATCATTCCGTAAAGCAGTCCGGGGATCAGCATGTTGTGGAAATGCGCCACGAGGAACAGCGTGTTGTGGACCTGGTAGTCGACCGACGGGTTCGCCAGAATGATGCCCGACAGCCCGCCGATGGTGAACAGGAACAGGAAGGCGATGGCGTAGAGCATCGGCACCGAGATGCGCACCCGCCCGCGAAACATCGTCAGCATCCAGTCGTAGATCTTGACCCCTGTGGGCACCCCGATCGTCATCGTGGCAATGCCGAAGGCGGCATTCAGATTGGCGCTCTGGCCCATCGTGAAGAAATGGTGGACCCAAACGGTGAAGCTCAGCACCGCGATTGCCATCGTCGCGATCACCAGTGCGGTGTAGCCGTAGAGCGTCTTGCCCGAGAAGGTCGAGAATACCTCCGACCAGACGCCGAACGCGGGCAGGATGAGGATATAGACCTCCGGATGGCCGAACAGCCAGAACAGGTTGGCGTAGTTCATCATGTTGCCGCCACCCCCATTGGTGAAGAAGTGGAAGCCCATGTAGCGATCCAGCGCGAGCAGCGCCGTCGCGATGGTCAGCGGCGGCATCGCGAAGATCATCAGGATCGAGGTGCAGAGCGACGTCCAGGTGAACAGCGGCATCCGCATAAGCTTCATGCCGGGGCAGCGCTTCTTGTAGATCGTCACGGCGAAATTCAGCCCCGTGAAAGTCGACCCGATCGACGACAGCGTCACCGCCCAGATCCAGTAATCCGGCCCCGCGCCGGGGTTGTAGGCGGCTTCCGTATAGGGCGGGTAACCGGACCAGCCGCCGGTCGAGAAGGGCTCCAGCACCAGCGAGATCATCAGGATCAGGCCGCCCGCGATCGTCAGCATCAGCGAGACCGAGTTCAGCACCGGGAAGGCCACATCGCGCGCGCCGATCTGCAACGGCATCACGAAATTGATCATGCCGGTCAGGAAGGGCATCGCCATGAAGAAAATCATGATCGTGCCATGGGTGGTGAAGAGCTGCGCGAAATGGTCGGGCATCACGATCCCACCGCCGTCATGGCCCACCACCTGCTGGCTACGCATCACGAAGGCTTCGGCCAGCGCCCGCGCCAGCATCACGAAGGAGAAGACGATATACATGATGCCGATCTTCTTGTGATCGACCGAAGTCAGCCACTCGCTCCAGAGCGGTCGCCACCATCCTTTCACCGTGATCAAGATAACCACGACGACGAAGCCCAGCACCGCCATGCCCGCAGCGGCAGTGCCAGTGATGCCGGAGAGCAACTCGGTCCTGCCATCGGCGCGCACGATCTCGGTGACCGGTAGCGCGTCCAGCGTCAGGCGTCCGAAGGGGAAACCCCAGATGCTGCTCCATGTGTTCATTGTTGCGTCTCCTTCAGGCCGGCGATCTCGTCGAACATTCCGCTCGGCGCGGTCGAGAACAGGATCGGCTGCTCGGTAGGCTGGTCGAGCGCGCGGGCCAGTTCGACCTTGTTGCTTTTTTCCTCCAGCGCTGCGCGTGCCTTGTTGTCGAGAGGCAGGCCGCGCGCCTTCGCCGCCTTCACCCAGCGCGCGAATACCTCGTCGTTCATGGCGCTCGCCTTGAAATTCTGCGTGTAGAACCCTTCGCCGTTAAACTGCGTGTTGCGGCCCTCGAAGGTGCCGGGGCCGTCGGCGGCCAGATGCAGCTTCGTCTGCATCCCCTTCATCGCGTAGATCTGGCTGCCCAGCCGCGGGATCATGAAGCTCTGCATCACCGTGTCGGAGGTCAGATGCAGCTCGAGCGGGCGCGAGGCAGGGAAGGCCAGCTCGCCCACGCTCGCCACGCCCTCTTCGGGATAGAGGAACAGCCATTTCCAGTCGTAGGCGACCACATCGACGACCAGCGGCTTGCCTGCCTTGCCCGCCACCGGGTTGTAAGGATCGAGCGTGTGGGTCCGCTGCCACAGATAAACGGCAAGCATCAGCACGACCAGGATCGGCACGCCCCAGGCCAGAATTTCGAACACCGTGGCGAACGACCAGTCGGGGCGGTATTCGCCCTTCGAGCGTCCGTAGCGGTATCGCCGGATCAACCAAGGGGTCGCCGCGAAAACCGGGATCACGACGATCGCCATGAGGATCAGGATGATCTTCAGATGAGTAACCTGAGCGGAGGCGATCGGCCCGGCCGGGTCGAGAAAACTCCCTGCTCGCGCCTCTCCCGCGCCGGTCCAGCCCCAGCCCATCCAGACGGCCAAGACCGCTCCGGAAAGGAGGGGGGCTCTGCGGATCGATGCGGCAAGGGACATGGCAAACTCGCGTGCACAAGGGGGTGTGCGGAAACGGTAGACCGACCTCCTCGTCGGACAAGTTCGGCTGCCCAACACGTTTTTTTCACGGAACCATGCGGGCCGCTCCACGTTATGCGCGTTTCTTGGTCCTGCGAGGCTGTGTGTCATTGGCTGCGCCTCATCTCGTTCGGGCACAGGTCGTGGCGCATCGCCCAGTCGAGAAGCGCGCCGTCGAACCGCTCGGGAGCGACCTCCTCCAGCCCGGGGATTTCATGCAGGATGATCCGGAGCGCGCGGCGCTGTGTCTCTGTCAGGCGTGCGTCTCTCCAGAGGCGGTAGATCCCGCGCGGCAGTCTCCTCTGCGGCCGCGCGGTGCTGTAGAAAAGGGCGAAGGGAATGGATTTCACCTGTGCGACGTAGCTGGAAAATTGCGGCAGGAACTGCCCGGTGAACTCGTCGGAGCCCGGGGGAAATACCTCAGCCAGCGCCATCACCGCGCGGCCCTGCGCTGCCGCCTGCGTGGTGGAGAAGACAAAGCTCACCGCCAGCGTAAGCACCAGCATTCCCGTCACCCCGGTGATGACCGAGATCAGCGACCAGCCGGTGCCCGCGGGGTTGGCGTAGCCGCCGCCCAGCGTCGAAAGAAGGTGCCCGGCGTAGGAGAGGCTGTCGGCGAAGCTCGCCGCAGGCAGGCCCTTTGTCGTTTCGAGCGATCGGCTCGCTGCGAAGAAGATCAGGCTCCAGCCAAAGGCGACCGCAGCGATCCAGACCGCGCCCAGCCACGCCATCGTCACCGGTCCGCAAATCCGATGCGCGATCCGCGTGTGACCAATCGTGCGCATCCGCGCGAAGCCGAACCGCGCGACGGCACGCGAGAGCGCCCCGGACTGTCCTGCGCCCAACGCGCACAGAAGGATGTCCCAAAGTGAAATCGCGACGAGGGCGGCGCCGAGGAGGATGAGGAAAGTGGTCAACGAAAGCTCCGGAAGGATGGAAAGGAAAGGTGGTCAGGCGGTCTCGGGCCTGACGAGCGGCAGGTAATGGCGCCGCGTCATCAGCATCAGGACCGCGAGCAGAGGCGTCGCGAGCGCGAGCCCGAGGATGCCGAAGAAGCTGCCCATCAGCAGTTGGAACGCGATCACCAGCGCCGGCGGCAGCGACATCGCCCTCTCCTGGATCTGCGGTGTGACGACATTGCTCTCGAGCGCCTGAACGCCGAGATAGAGCAGCACGACCCAAAGCATCGTGATCGGACTCACCGTCAGACCCATCGCCATGGCGGGGATCGCTGACAGGACCGGGCCGATATTGGGAATGAAGGTCAGAAGCCCTGCGAGGATCGCGAGGATCGCGGCCAGCGGCACGTTCAGCGCCCAGAGGCCGATAAAGGTCAGCACGCCGATCACCGTCATCGAAATCATCTGCGCGAAGAGCCAGCCAGACAGCGCCGCCCAGCCGGTCGCGAAACTCGCGACGATCCAGTCGCGGTCAGAGGCCGGAAAGAGCGCGGCGATCCCGCGCCGATACAGCTGCGGCTCTACCGCGCCGTAGACACCGATGAAGGTTATCAGCAACGCGTTCCCGAGCATGCCAATCGACACCATCACGGTCGTCGCGGCCCCTTCGCCGGACGGCGCCATCGCGCCCAGATCGATCGACCGCGTGAAGGAATGCAGCCAGCCATGCGAGTCGATGAATTGCTGTGCCTGCTTTCGTGCCTCGGGCAGGGCGCTCAGCAACTGGTCGAGCTGGTCTGACAGCCCCTGCGCCGCATATACGAAGAACAGCACCGCAAGCCCGATCAGCAGCAGCGCGTAGATCAGGAGCCCCCAGCCTTCGCCAATACGCAGCCTGCGCGCGATCGCGTTCCCGCCCATGCGCAGAAAAACCGCGATGAGCAGCCCTGCGAAGATCAGCAGCAGGATATGGGGAGCGATCAGGACCAGCAGAAGGAAAATCGCGATCGGCAGCCAGAAGGCGATCCGCTCGCGCGTGACCCATGCGCGCAGCCCCCGCGGCGCCGGACGCGCGTCTTCGGTGCGGGGTTGAGCCGGGTGTGACATGTCGCTCTCCGTGGCAGGTTTCGCTTGTTGAAAAGCCAACCAGTCGCCTCCGTCGAGGTTCCGTGCGCGCGACACTGCGGAAGTGAATTGTCATCCCGCTTTGGCGTCCCCTCGTACGCGCGCGAAGCATGCTGTTTTTCCCGGACTTCTTGGAACAAGATGAAAAGATATGAAAAAATGTACCCGAACAAAAAGTTCGGAATGTCTTATGTTAATCGCCTAAACTTTTTTGCCGACGCTCCGCCATCGGGCGGAACTGCGCGCTTCAAGGGGGCGTTGAGCGGACGAATATTTCAGACGTGACAGCCGTCACCATTCGTTCAATCCGGAGGTTTTTTC
This sequence comes from Thioclava sp. IC9, assembly GCF_002213225.1. NCBI lineage: Bacteria > Pseudomonadati > Pseudomonadota > Alphaproteobacteria > Rhodobacterales > Paracoccaceae > Thioclava > Thioclava sp. IC9. Next base: position 400,009 of record NZ_NBNX01000002.1, on the reverse strand, counting down.
AGTCATGCCCGCCCGTCTCATCGTCGTGTCCAACCGCATTCCCTCCGAGGCGACGCCCTCGGGTGGGCTCGTGGTGGCGCTCCACGAGGCGCTGCGCGAAAAGGGCGGCATCTGGATCGGCGCGCATCCCGAGATCGGGTCCGAAGAGCCCGCCCTCATCGATATGGGGGGCACCCAATACGACAAGCTCGCCTTCCGTCTGACCGAGGAAGACCGCGAGGCCTATTACCTCGGCTTCGCCAATTCCGTGCTCTGGCCGATCGCGCATCACCGCACCGATCTGGTCGAGATCAATCGCAGCTTCGACGAGGGCTACCTCCGGGTGAACCGCCGCATCGCGCAGCAGATGGCCGAGGTGATTTCGCCCGAAGATCACATCTGGATTCACGACTATCATTTCTTCCCGTTGGCCGAGGAGCTGCGCAGCCACGGCGTAACCAATCGCATCGGCTTTTTCCTTCACATCCCTTTCCCCAACATCACCGATCTCGACGTGTTGCCCGATCCGCCCGCCTTCGCGCGCTGGCTGGCGCATTACGATCTCGTCGGGTTGCAGACGCGGGCCGACGTGGCGCGCTGTCTCGAGATGTTCCGCGCCGATCCGAGGGCAGAAATGTTGCCCGACGGCGCGATCAAATTCGGCGCGCAGGAGGTATCCGTCCGGTCCTTTCCGATCGGTATCTCGGCTGAGAGTTTCGCCCGGGCGGCGCAGGACTGCGCGCCGCCGCCCGCGCACGAATTGTTCGGCGACGCCTATGTCATCGGCGTCGACCGGCTCGACTACTCCAAGGGCTTGCCGCAACGCTTCCGCGCGTTCGAGCGCTATCTGGGGACCTACGACACGGGGCCACGCGCCTCGCTGGTGCAGATCGCGCCGCCGTCGCGCGAAAGCGTGCGGGCCTATCAGGAGATCACCACCGACCTGCAGCAGATCGCGGGGCAGGTGAACGGGCGCTTCGGCGAGGTCCATTGGGCGCCGATCCGTTTCCTGCACCGCCCCGTGCCGCGCGACGAGATCGCGGGGTTGCTGCGCGGCGCACGGGCCGCGCTCGTCACGCCGCTTGCGGACGGGATGAACCTCGTGGCGAAGGAATATGTCGCGGCACAGGACCCGGAAGATCCGGGCGTGTTGGTGCTGTCGCGCTTCGCGGGCGCCGCAGAGGACATGACCGAGGCCCTGCTGGTCAACCCGCATGACGTCGACGAGACGGCGGCCGCGATCCGCCGGGCGCTCACGATGCCGCTCGAGGAGCGTCAGGCGCGCCATACCGCCTGCCTGAAGGTAGTCGAGGCGACCGATACGCGGATCTGGGCGCGCAGCTTCCTCAATTGGCTCGCCGCCTGCACACCCGCGTTGCGCATTACCGGGCGCGCCGCCGAATGGCTTCGGGACGAAGAAGAGGGCCGGGAATTCGACCCGGGCGCGCGCCGCTCTATTTCAAAGGAGGAGGTCTGATATGACCATGATGTCACGAAATCTGGAGACGACCGCGTCGGAGGAGGGCGCGCTCGTCCTGATGCTTCATCCCGGGAATTGCGATCTTGAGTGCCACGGCGCGTTCATCGAGGCACTGAAGGATGACCGCTCTCACATCGTTTGCCTGTCGCAAGAAGGCGGTGGGCGCGGGGCGCTGATCGCCCAGCTCGGCGCTTGTGGCGCGACGCCGATCTGCGCATCCTTCCTGACCTATAAAGACGAGGCGCTCTCCGATCCGGAAGAGCATGGCTCGATCGCGCATGTGCTGTCCTACATCATGCAGGCGCATGGTTTGACGCGCATCTTCGTGCCCAAGCACGATGGCGATCACGCGTGCCATGCCGCAATCGAAGCAATCGCACAGAACCTGTCGCGTATCACCGGAGCGCCGGTCATTCACGCCGACGATCTGCCCGCGGAAAGCGACCTGGTCGCCGGTGGCGGCGATCCTGGCGGGAGCGGCTCGATCCTGAGCGCACATGCCTGAACGGGTTCTGTCCGGGGCCGAGCGCTCGGCGAAAGAACAAGCCGCTCGCGCATGAAGCTGCGCGAACGGCCCGGGATCGGCTTGTCGAAAAGCGGACCCTCGACAGGCCTCCCTAATGCTCGGGGCTTTGCCTGAAGCCCGTCACTTGGGCATGATCACCTTGTCGATCACGTGGATCACGCCGTTGCTGGCTTCGACATCCGCCTGCGTGACGTTGGCGTCGTCGACCATGACCGCGGGGTCGGTCTTGATCGTGACTTCCGAGCCCTGCACCGTCGCGGCCATCATCCCGTCGCTCAGATCGCCGGACATCACCTTTCCGGGCACGACGTGATAAGTCAGGATCGAGGTCAGCTTGTCCTTGTTCTCGGGTTTGAGCAGGTCATCGACGGTGCCTTCGGGCAACGCGGCGAAGGCCTCATCCGTGGGCGCGAAGACGGTGAAGGGGCCTTCGCCCTTGAGCGTGTCGACGAGACCCGCAGCCTGCACGGCGGCCACGAGCGTCTCGAAGCTGCCTGCGTTCACGGCGGTGTCGACGATATCCATTCCGTCATGATTGTCGGCATGGGCGGGGGCGGAAACGAGCGCCGTTCCGGCGAGGACAGCGGCCATGAAGGTTCTTCTCAGCATTCTCTTTCTCCCTTGGTTGGATCGTTGGCAGATCCGATGTTGGATCATGTGAGAGATACGGGAGATGCGCGGCATCGGATCACGCGCTGCTCGCAATTTTGCGCGGATTCGTGATTGCGCGTGATCGCGGGCGTTCGAAGCGGTCAGCCGTCGAGAAGATGGAGCAACTGCGCCTCGGCGCGGCGCAGCCCGTCCACCGCCGGAGCGTCCTGAGCGAGGCTGGTGAGCGCCTCCGGCTCGGCCTCGCTCAGTGCAATTACCTCGGGGTGGATATAGGAATTGCGCGCGATCGCCGGCGTGTTGTGAAGGCGCGCGGCGGCAGCCTCCGCCATCGCCTTGATCGTCACGCGCCCGTCATCCGCCTGCCGCATCGCCGCCTCGAGCGCCGCCGCCGATCCGTTCCACGTCCGGAAAGTCTTCGCCGTCAGCCCTTCGGCCCCGGTGCGATCAGCGAGGAAGGCGTTCACCTCCTCGGAGCGCACCGAGTGGGGCTCCCCCGCCTCGTCCAGCCACGTGATCAGCTCGGCGCCCGGCAAATCGTCGAGCCGCGTCAGGGCGCGTTCCAGCGTCTTGTCGCGGAGCTCGCTTTCGACCTGCGCGCCACCCTTGCCGGTGAAGGAGAAATGCAGCGTGTCCCCGTCGAGCGTCATATGCGCGCCACGCAATGTCGTCGCACCGAAACTGCGGTTCTCGCGGGCGTAATCGGCATTGCCGACGCGGATCGCAGTCCGGTCGAGCAGCGCCAGAACCGCGGCCAGCGCGAAGGCTCGGTCGCCCGGATCATGGCCGCGCAGGTCGTTCAGGATCGCGCGACGCAGGCGTGGCAGCACGGTGCCGAATTCCGCGAGCCGGCCGAATTTGCGCTGCGCGCGAAACTCGGTCCAGTCAGGGTGGTAGCGGTATTGCTTGCGCGCCCGCGCGTCGCGCCCCGTCGCCTGCAGATGCCCGTTCGGACGTGGTGAAATCCAGACGTCCTCGTAGGCAGGGGGCACCGCCAGCGCCTCGATCCTCCTACGCTCGGCACCGCGCGCGATGGTCGTGCCATCCGGGGCGGTATAGGTGAACCCGCGCCCGCAGCGCCGGCGCGTGATGCCTGGTCGGTCATCGGGATAATAGACGAGATCGGGCAGATCTTTCATGGGGCGAGAACGCCGGGGGTCTCGGCGCAGTTCCCCGCGTGTCGCGCCTATCGCGGGGCTTCGCGCAAGTCATCGGGGCGGTCGATATCGTGCAGCGTTCCGGGCGGCAGCGAATTCCGTCGCAGGTCGGGGGCGCGGCGCAGCAACGCCCCGGCGCCGCGGTCGCCTGTCAGCCGCAAAGCCGCGCCGAACAGCCTGCGCGGGATCAGCGCGGGCGGTGCGAGGCGGCCCTCGGAGGTGGCCATCCCCGGATGCGGTCCGGGTGTCGCGAGAAGCTGGCGCAGATGCGCCCGCGAGACATTGGGCATGTCGCCAAGGACGATCAGGAGATGGCTGGCCCCGCTGGCGTGCGCGGCGCGGATCGCGCGATGCAAGCTCGCGCTCTGGGCGCGGCCCGGTCCGATGCAGAGAAGGTCGAGGCCCGCGCCGCGTAGCTCCTTCGGAAGCCGGGGGCTGCGGGTGATCGCGGCACGTCGGGGGAGGCCAAGGCCCCGCAGCGTCTTCGCGGCACGCAGCACGAGCGCGGCCTCTCCGCCGGAACGCGCTGCCAGCTTGTCACGGGCACCGAAGCGCCGCGACGCGCCCGCCGCAAGAACCACGCCCATGATCTTGCGCGCCAAGCTTCAGACCCGCGCGAGTTGCAGCACTTCGGCCAGCACGGAGACCGCCAACAGCCGCGGCTCGCGCGCCTGTTCGATGAGGCCGACCGGACCGCGCAGCCGAGAGATCGCGGCTTCCGAGAGCCCTTTGCGGCGCAGCGCCACCGCGCGCTGACGTGCCGTTCGGCGGCTTCCCTGCGCGCCGATGAAGAACGCGTCGCTTTCCAGAAGCTGCGCGAGGATCGGGATTTCCCGGTCGTGATCGTGGAAGAACAACAACGCCGCCATGCGCGGATCGGGCGCGATCTCGCCAAGCGGGTTGCTGCGCCGGAATTCGTGGCTCGTCACGCCGGGCAGGGTCACCGGTTCGGGCATGACGAGATCGGCCTGATAGCCCGCGCCCGCCGCGAGCTTTGCAAAAGTCTCGGCTTCGATCCCGGTGCCGAAGACCACGAAACACGGCTCGGGCACGAGATGCAGGCTCAGATCGGTCTCGGGCTGCGGCGCGAGCGTCAGAACGCCCTGCGCGCCCGACAGGTGTAGCGAAAACGGCATGCGGGCAGCGATCGCCTTGGCCATCCGCTCTTGAGCGGAGACCGGCGGGGCAGGGATCACGGCGATGTCGAGCGCGCCGCCGCAGGGCAGCACGAGGTCGATGAAGGGCGAGCCTTCGCCGTAGCGCAAGTGCCGCGGGCAGCCGTCCTGTGCGACCTTTTTCAGATGCAGCTCAATATCGGCATCGATGCAGCCCGCCGAGAGATGGCCCCGGATGTCGCCGCGATCGTCGAGGCTCATAGCGGCACCGAGGGGGCGGTAACCCGCCCCCTCGATCCGCGTCAGAATGGCCAGCGCCGCCAACCGTCCCGGCGCGGGCAGCGGTATCTCCGCTATGCCGAGCCGGGTTTCAGTATGTGCGCGCGCGCGGAGCGGACTACCGTCCATCAGCAAACCCCTCGAGAACCTTGTCCGGCGTGGCCGGATAGTGATGCAGCCGAATGCCCGTCGCGTTGTGGATCGCGTTGATCACCGCGGCGCCGGAGCCCGAGATCCCGAGCTCGCCGACGCCCTTCGACTGGATCGGGTTGGCCTCGTCGTCGCGTTCGGGCAGGAAGACCACTTCGATGTCGCGCGGAATATCCGCATGCGAGGCGACATGGTAATTGGCCAGATCCCGGGTGACAATATGGCCGGTGCGCGGATCGTGACCAAGCTCCTCGAGCAATGCCGCGCCCACGCCCCAGACCATGCCACCGACGGCCTGGCTGCGCGCGGTCTTCTCGTTCAGCACGCGACCGATCCCGAGAACGCCGAGCATCCGACGCACCCGCACCTCGCCCGACACCTCGTTCACGGCGACTTCAACGAAATGCGCGCCATACCCTGCCGAGAAGTGGGTCTCGGCGGTTTTGCCGCCCTCGATCCTGCCTTCAGCGCTGATCGGATCGCTGAGCAGATCGACCAGCTTCGCGCTCTTGCCGTCGCCGGAGACCTCGCCGTTGCCGAGCTTCAGATCCTCGATCCGGCAGCCGAGCTTGTCGGCAAGCTGTTCGCGGATCTTGCGCGCGGCGAGGAAGACTGAAGACCCAGACGACGACGCCCCGAAGGAGCCGCCAGAGCCCGACGCGCCCGGCAGGTCGCTATCGGCCAGATGCACGGAGACCTTATCGATCGGCAGGCCCAGCATCTCGCCCGCGATCTGGCCGAGGATGGCGTAGCTACCGGTACCGATATCGGTCATGTCGGTCTCGACCAACGCACCGTCCGCGCTGAGCGTGACGCGCGCCGCAGAGGGCACGAGGAAGTTCGACCGCCCGGCGCCCGCAACGCCCATGCCGATCAGCCATTCGCCTTCGCGGCGCGTCCCTGTCTTGGGGCGCTGGTCCCAGCCGAAGCGCTTCGCGCCTTCGCGCAGGCTTTCCTCCAGCGCGCGGGCTGAATAGGCCTGACCGGTTTCGGGATGCTTTTCGGGTATGTTGCGCAGCCGCAGTTCCACCGGGCAGATACCCAGCTTCTCCGCGAGTTCGTCCATCGCAGTCTCCATTGCGAAGGTGCCGACCGCTTCACCGGGTGCGCGGACCGAGCCCGAGGGCGTGCGGTGATTGCGAGAGATATGCTGACGCATCACCCGGTTGGGCGCGGCATACATGAAGCGGCTCGCGGCATTCACCGGTTCGGAGAAGGCTTCCTCTTCGAGATTGGAGACTCGATCCTCGTGACCGATCCCGGTCAGCTTGCCGCTCTCGTCGGCGGCGAGACGAAGACGCTGCCAGGTCTCGGTGCGGCGCAGCACGGCGTCGAAAACGGTCTGACGGCTCAGCACGATCCGCACCGGGCGTTCGAGCTCGCGCGAGGCCAGCGCCGCCGCGATATGTTCCGAGGAAATGCCCAGCTTGGAGCCGAACCCGCCACCCACATAGGGCGCGAGGATATGCACCTTGTCCGACTCGACGCCAATCGCATCGGCCAGCTCCTCCTTGTTGAACCGCACCATCTGCAGCGACCCATGTAGAACAAGGCGACCGTCCTTCCACTCGGCGATACCGGCATGCGGCTCCATCGCCGCCGAGACGTGACCAGCGGTGGTGTATTCTATATCCACCGACTGCGCGGCCTTCTCCATCGCGGCGTCGAGGTCGCCCTGGATGCTTTCGCGGCCCTCGTTCAGTTCGAGATCCACCCCAGCCGGGTCGACTGGTGCGCCGGGGGTCTGTTCGTAGCTGATCTTGATCCGGGCGGCGGCATCGCGCGCGGTCTCGAAGCTTTCCGCGACCACGAGGCCGATCGGCTGGCCGTGATAATCGATGCGGTCTCCGGGCTGCACGGGCGACGCACCCGCCATGCCCTGCGCCGGGTTGCGAACGAATTTCGGCCCGTGGAACAGCCCGACATATCCGGGCAGTTTCTTCGCTTCGCTCTCGTCGAAGCCGGTGACCTTGCCGCGCGTGATCGTCGCGCGCAGCATCACGCCGTGGACCATGCCTTCAAGCGCGAATTCGGCGGCATAGGGCGCGGTGCCGGTGACTTTCAGCTTGCCCTCGGGACGATCGAGCGGGGCGCCGACCAGACCCTGATTGGTTTCGTCCAGCAGCCGTGGCTGCGCTTCATCCATCGTGAACGTGTCGCTCATGCCAGCGCCTCCACCTTGTCCGTTCCGGTCGAGGCCGGGGCCATGCCCGTCGCCTCGCGCATCACCGCGACCAATGCGCGGCGGGTCATCTCGCGTTTGAAATCGTTGCCCTCGTCGGTGACAGCGTCGGCCAGCAGCACGTCGGCGGCCCTGCCGAACAACTCCTCCGAGGGGGGCTCGCCTTCGAGCATCGCGTTGACTTGCGCATCCGCCCAGGGGCGCGCGCCGATGCCGCCGAAAGCGAGCGAGGCGGTCTTGATCGTCTCGCCGTCCATTTCGACCACGGCGGCGACCGAGACGAGCGCGAATGCGTAAGAGGCGCGGTCGCGGATCTTGCGATAGCTCTGCGTCGCGTTCGACTGCGGGGCAGGGAGGATCACTGCGGTGATGATCTCGCCCGGCTCGAGGCAGGTCTCGATCTCCGGGGTTTCGCCGGGCAGCTGATAAAGCTCGTCCAGCGCCACGGTGCGGGTCGCTCCATCGGTGCCACGGATTTCCACCTGCGCATCGAGCGCGCGCATCGCCACCGCCATATCGGAGGGGTGGGCTGCGCGACAGGCGGCCGAGGTGCCCAGGATCGCGAGCATGCGGCTGACACCGCCCTTGGCGGCACAGCCCGCGCCGGGGTTGCGCTTGTTACAGGCCATTGCCGGGTCGTAGAAATAGGGGCAGCGCGTGCGTTGCAGCAGGTTGCCGCCCGTGGTCGCCTTGTTGCGAATCTGTCCCGAAGCGCCGGCGAGCAGCGCGCGCGACAGCACCGGATAGGCGCGGCGCACCTGCGGATCGGCCGCAAGGTCGGCATTGCGCACCAACGTGCCGATCTTCAGCCCGCCCTCATGCGGCTCGATCTTGTCCAGCCCGTCGATATGGTTGATGTCGATAACCGTCTCGGGGGTCATCACCTGCAGCTTCATCAGGTCCAGCAGGTTGGTGCCTCCGGCGATGAACTGCGCGCCGTCACCCGCCTTGGAGGCCGCGTCATTGAGTGCGTTGGCGCGGAGATAATCGAAAGGTCTCATTATTTCTCCTCCGCTTCGGCGACACGCGAGATGGCCTCGCGGATGAAGGGATAGGCCGAACAGCGGCAGAGATTGCCGCTCATTCGCTCGGCGATTTCGGCATCGGTCAGTTCCGACGTGCCGGTCAGGCTGTCGCTGACATGGCTGGGCGCGCCTTCCCTGGCCTCGGCCAGCATGCCCGTCGCCGACATGATCTGCCCCGGCGTGCAATAGCCGCACTGGTAGCCGTCGCAGGAAACGAATTCCTGCTGCAGCGGGTTGAGGTTCTCGGGCGTGCCGAGCCCTTCGATCGTCGTGATCTCGGAGCCTTCATGCATCACTGCGAGGCTCAGGCAGGAATTCACCCGGCGGCCATCGACGAGCACCGTACAGGCGCCGCACTGGCCATGATCGCAGCCCTTCTTCGAGCCGGTGAGTTGTAGATGATCGCGCAGCGCGTCGAGCAGCGTCACGCGCGGATCCAGGTCGAGCGCGCGCGCCTCGCCATTGACGTGAAATGAAACCTTCATGGGGTCCCCCTTGTCCGGAATTCGGGCTTGGCGCAGCCATCTGGGGAGGCAGGCGCTCAAACCGGCTGAATGTGGAACACCGCGCGCGCGGCGCAGGTTCCTGAGATAAAGCCCTCACGTTGCGGTGAGGGCTTTGCGGACGCGGTTCGCGTCTTGGGCGGGGGCGAGGTCCGTGCCGCGCCGCCCGGCCTGTGTTTTGCGCCGCGATCAGTTCTGCGGCAGCGCGTAGACGGCCACCAGATCACCCACGGCGGGCTTCAGGATCGAGTTGCCGCCCGAGATGAAGGCCACGTATTCGCGCCCCTTGTACTCGTAGATCGCCGGGTTCGCGACGACCGGGGCCGACAACTGCGAGGACCACAACTCCTTGCCGGTCTGGATGTCGTAGGCGCGCGCCTTGGCATCCATCGTCGCGCCGATGAAGATCAGCCCCGACTTGGTCACCGCCGGACCGCCGATCGTGGGCGAGCCCATGCTCTCGGGCATGAAGAACCCGTATTTCTGCGAGCTGCCCAGCGGCTTGCGCCACTTGACGTCGCCGGTGTGCATGTCGATCGCGACCAGCTCGCCGAAGGGCGGTTTCCAGCACGGCATCCCGAGCCAGTTCAGCGCGTTGCCGAGGCTCATGCCGTAGGGCGCGCCTTTCTGCGGGTAGAAGCCCGCTTCGTTGCCCGAGCCGCTGGCGTTCTTCTCGTAGTTCTGGCGCTCCCACAGTTTGATGTACTGCACGATATGCGAGGTGTTCACGACCGCGATCTGAGCGTTCGGATCGAAGGCCACGCCGCCCCACTGCACGCCGCCCGCACTGTCGGGATAGGCCAGCGTGCCTTCGCCGGTGGTGGTCGGGGGAGTGTACATCCCCTTGTAGGTGAGGTTGTCGAACAGCTTCGAGCAGGCGCCGCCGGAAACTAGATCGGCGATCCCCCAGACCTCCGGCTTTTTCGACTGGTCCAGAAGCGGCGCCGGTTTGGTCGGGAAGGGCTGGGTCTTCGCATAGACCTCACCTTTCACCGTGCCGTCGCCTTGAGGGACGGGACGTTCCTCGATCGGCCAGACATCTTCGCCGGTCTCGCGGTTCACGACGAACAGGAAGCCCATCTTGGTGCCCTGCATCAGCGCCGGGATTTCCTTGCCGTCGACGGTGATGTCCATCAGCGTCGGCGCGGAGTTGATGTCATAGTCCCAGATGTCGTGGTGGACCCATTGGCGCGACCAGACGACCTTGCCGGTATCGAGATCGAGCGCGGTGGTCGAGGTTGCGTAGGGGATTTGCTGCGTTCGGTTGCCGCCCCAATAGTTCGGCGAGGGCGAGGCCACCGGGAGGTAGACCATGTTCAGACCCGGATCGACGGACATCGCGGTCCAGACATTCGCGGTGCCGGTCTTGCGGCGGATGTTCTCGGGCAGGGTCTCGAAGGACCATTGCAGTTTGCCGGTCTGCGCATCGACCGAGAAGACCGCACCGGGAGGAGCTTCAGCCCATTCCCAGTCCTGACCGGCCCAACCGAGGATCAGGTGATTGCCCGCAACCGTCGGCGGCTGCAGCACGGAGAGCGGGAAGCGGTCGTTGACCGTGTTCCACTGGTTCACGTCCAGCACGCCGTCCTTGCCGAAATCGGGGCAGGGCTTGCCGGTATCGGCGTCGAGCGCGAAGAGCCGCGCATCCATCGTGCCGATATAGACGATTTTCTGACAGACCTTGCCCGCGACCGGGTTCTCGGCCTGCCAATAGGCGACGCCGCGGTTCTTCAGCGCGGGCTGGGTCAGCGCCTCGAGCTTGGATTTCGTGTCGAAGGCCCATTTCTGCTCGCCCGTGGCCGGGTCGAGCGCCAGCACGCGGTAGAAGGGCGTGCCGATATAGAGCGTATCATTGGCGAAGATCGGCGTGGCCGACCAAACGGTCGCGGGCTTGTCGCCCGAGCCATCTGAGACGTCGCCGGTATGGACCTGCCAGACCTTCTCCAGATCGCCCACGTTGTCGGGATTGATCTGGGTCAGCGGCGAATATTTCTGTGCGGAGAGCTGGCCGTGGAAGCTGTTCCAGACGGGCTTCTCGGGCACCAGCGGTTTGCCGTTGCGCTCGCGCGTGCCGCTGGCGAGCATCGGCTGGGCGACGCTATCCGCCACCGGTTTGGCCTGATCCGCGCTGGCCTCGGGGCCGGAAGGCGTGGACTCGTTGGCGGCAGGGTCGTTGGTCTGCTGGTTCTGATTGGTTTGGGTGTCGGATTGGGTGCCCGTGGAACCCGTCTCCGTGGAACCGCTGTCTGCGGTAGCGCCCGTATCGGTGTTCGTGCCGGCGTCGGTGCTCGAGTTCGTACCGGCGCCCGTGCCGGACGTGTCCGATTGCGTGCCTGCATCCGTGGTTGCCGTATCCGTGCCCGACGTGGTGCCGGTATCGGTCGTGCCGCTGTCGGCTGCGGGTTGGGTCGTCGTATCTGTTGCGGTGCTGTCGGTCGCGGTCGTGTCCTGCGCGTACCCGGCGGCCGCAAAGAAGGCGAGGGCGAAGGCGAGCGAGACGGTCTTGCGGTTCATGCGTAAGCTCCTTTCGAACGCGCGCCCCGGCTCGAGGCGATGTCGTAAATGAGGCCGATCAGCACGACGCCCATCGCCGCGATCAGCCACCATTCATGCAGGAAATAGCCAGCTGCAGCGGTGCCGATCAGGCCGAGCGCCACGAGGACGCGCAATGTCGTGCGGATTCCGCCCGGCTCTGTCATCTGGATCGCGATCCCTGCGAGAGCGATCAAAACGGAGGAGGCGATCACCAGCCCTGCGCCGAACGTGCCGGTCACGCCGGTCATGGGGGTGACGTAATTCCAGATCGCGATGGCGGCGCCGACGAGCGCCCCCAAAACCGTCAGGATGCTGCGTGGCCGTGACGCTGAGCGGGAATGTGCCAACGGAACTCTCCTTGGTAGGTGCTTTATCGCCCAACGCGCGGTGTGTCTTTTGAGGTCCATGAAAATTGAACTGATTTGAGCCCCGGGCGCAGGAACGCGCTTGGCACGGGGGCCTCTGCCGCTTTGGTGGCCAGCATGCGAGAGGATGCAGCAGCACGAAAAAGCGGGCGGAGCGATTTCGTCGCCCCGCCCGCCGCGGTGTCGTGAGAGATGTGCGCCCCTATTTCAGCGCTGGCGGTATTCGCCCTGACGCTCCAGCATCCAGCCGGGATATTCCGCGGGCAGGGCACTGAGCTTGTCGAGGCTCTCCAACTCCTCCGCGTCGAGCGTGATCTTCGTCGCGGCGATGTTGTCGGTCAGTTGGTCCTCGCGCTTCGCACCGACGATGACGCTGGTGACTACTTCCTGATGCAGAAGCCATGCCAGCGCGATCTGCGCCACGCTCGCATCGCGCTTCTCCGCCATCGGGCGCATCGCGTCGATCAGGTCGAATGCGCGGTCCTTTTCGACCGGCGGGAAGTCGAAATTGGCGCGGCGCCCGTCGGAGCCCTTGCCGTCGCGGTCGTATTTGCCGGACAGCAGACCGCCTGCGAGCGGGCTCCAGACCATCAGGCCCATGCCGGTGTCGCGCAGCATCGGCACCACTTCGCGTTCCAGATCGCGCCCGGCGATCGTGTAATAGGCTTGCAGCGACAGGATCGGGGCGAGCTTGCGGGCCTCGGCGATGCCGATCGCCTTCATCACCTGCCACGCGGCCCAGTTCGACAGGCCGATATAGCGGATATGGCCGTGCTGAACGAGCGTGGTGAGCGCCTCCAGCGTTTCCGAGATCGGCGTCATCGGGTCGAAGCCGTGGATCTGATAGAGGTCGATATGGTCGAGCTGCAGCCGCTCCAGGCTCTGCTTGCACTGCTCCATGATGTGATAGCGCGACGCACCGCGCTGGTTGATGCCTTCGCCCATCGGGCCGAGCACCTTGGTCGCGATGACCACCTCGTCGCGGGCGATACCGAGATTGCGCAGGCTCTGGCCGAGGATGCGCTCGCTCTCGCCACCGGCATAGACATTCGCGGTGTCGATGAAGTTGATGCCCGCGTCGATCGCGGTCTTCACCAGCCCGTCGGCGTCATCCTGCCGCAGCTGGCCGATCTGGCCCCACATGCCCTCCGACCCGCCGAAGGTCATCGTGCCGAGGCAAAGTTCCGAGACGAGGAGGCCGCTGGGGCCGAGAGGTCTGTAACGCATGGATCGCTCCTTTCGCATCTGTAGGGGCCCGGTTCGGACGGCCCCTCTGGTCCGGGTAGATGGGGCGCGCCGCGCTCGCGGCGAGCGTCGCAGGGTAGGGCTGGCGCGCACGATCGTGTCATCGCGCGAGGGGGCGGAGGCGTCAGTCCTTGGCGCGCTCCAGCTTCATCGGCGTGAACCACGGGGTGAGGATCACCCCCGTCGCTACAACGAGCGCGTAGCCGATCGCCGACATCATCGCGCTGCGATAGGCCTCGTGATCGCCCTGATCCGCGCCGCCCAACATGCCGAAAAAAATCCCGCCCATGATCGCGATCCCGAAGGAGATTCCGACCTGACGGAGCGCCTGCACCGCACCCGAGGCCGAGCCGCTGTCATTACTGTCCGCCGACGAGAGCGCGACCTGGAACAGCGGCGACACCGTGTTGCCCATCCCGAAGCCGCCAAGGAAGAACCAAGGTGCCATCCGCCACCAGCTGATCGCGTCGCCCATCGACCAGATCGCCCATAGCTGGCCCGCAAAGCCCGTCGCAAGCAGCATGCCGCCTCCGGTCACGCGCCAGCGTATCCAGCGGTCGCCGAACCAGCCGGTCGTGGCCGAAGCAAGCAGGACGCCGACCGGGAAGGGCGTCGTCGTCAGGCCCGATTGCAGGGGGGTGAGCCCGTAGCCCGCCTGCAGGTAGAGGGCGATGGTGAAGAAATAGCTCGGTACCGCAGTGAATAGCGCCGCGTTCAGAAGGCTGCCCGACAGGAACGAGCCGGAACGCAGCAGGCGCATCGGCAGAAGCTGCGGGGCTTTGCGCTCTTCCTGATGACGTTGCCAGCGGATGAAGAACCAGCCAAGGACCGGGGCCGCGAGCATCATCGGATACATCCATCCCTGCCAGCCGATCGACGGCGCCTCGACCAGCGGGAACAGCAGCGCCAGCATCGCCACGGCGGCGATCGCGATGCCCACCTTGTCGATGCCCAGCTTGCGGTTGCCCTGTCCCTTGGGCACCAGCATCAGCGCGGCGATGAAGGTGGCGATGCCGAGGGGAATGTTCACGAGGAAGATCGGACGCCAGCCGAGCCCGTAGATATCGGCGGTGAGCAGGAACCCACCCATGATCGGCCCTGCCACCGAGGCCAGCCCGGCGGTCAGCGCGAACAGGCCGAAGGCAGCGCCGCGCTGCTCTGGCGGGAACAGGCGCGGCACCAGCGCCAGCGTCTGCGGCGTCATGATCGCGGCACCGACGCCCTGCGCGATGCGTGCGGTGACCAGCGTGCCGATGCCCGGGGCGATGCCGCATATCAGCGAGGCGGTAGTGAACAGCGCGATGCCCGAGACGAACAGCTTGCGCCGTCCCAGCAAGTCGCCCATCCGTCCCGCCGGCAGCAACAGGATAGCGAAGGAGAAGGTATAGCCCGCGACGATCCACTCGATCAGGTTCGGCGGGGCCGACAACTCTTCCTTCATCGACGGCAGGGCGACGTTGACGATCGTGATGTCGATCAGGTTCATGAAATTCGCCAGCAGCAACACGGCTGCGGCGGCCCAGCGGCGGGTGGGCGAAAGCGGGGATGCTTGTTCGGGTTCGGCCATTCGGAGTCCGTTCTGTCGCGGCTGTAACGCCAAGGGTAGCTAGCGGAGGGGCGAAGCTGGTCAATAGTGGGTCTTTCGGAGGGGGCACGCGGAACAACTTTCGAGTGTGTCAAAATACATACGCACAGGGGCGCGCGAGTGGATGCATCGCGGGCGCAGGGATTCGAAGGGGAACGGCGCGGGGAGGCTTGGGTGCGGGCAACGGGGCTTGGCGTTCGTTGCGAAAAAAAAGGGCCTCGCGCAAGTTTCAAAAAGATTTCTCGGAGGCCCGTGAAATGCGCTCTCACATGGGTGTGAGCACCGTTACGTCAGACTTGCGCCATGCCGCGATCATGCCCTTGATGCCCTATCAACGAAAAAACGGGGCCCCGCGCTCGCCTTAACGTTGCGCGCGACCGGACCCCGGAAATGGAGGTATCCCTTGAAGTCGATTGCCGCGATCTCCGCTTTTGCCCTGATGTTGGGCAGCGCCGCACCCGTTCTCGCCCAGTCGAGCAAAGTGCCGGAAGGCACCAAGCTCGCCGCTGACCAGACCTTTACCTATTGGCTGCAGGACGATCTGAAGACGCTCGATCCGGATCTGAGCACATCGAAGGACGGTAACGACGTTCTTCAGCAGATGTTCGAAGGTCTCTACCAGCAGGACGATCACGGCAATCTCGTGCCTGCGCTCGCCAAGAGCTACGAGGTCTCCGACGACAAGAAGACCTACACCTTCCACCTGCGCGATGAGAAATGGTCGAACGGCGATCCCGTCACCGCGCAGGATTTCGTCTACGCATGGCGACGCCTCGCCGATCCGGCGACCGCCTCGCAATACTCGTGGTATATCGAGCTGATGCAGGTGAAGAACGCCCATGACGTGATCGCGGGCGACAAGAAGCCGAGCGAACTTGGCGTGAAGGCGCTCGATGACCACACGCTGCAGGTCACGCTCGACAGCGCGATCCCCTATTTCCGCCAGATGCTCGTTCTGTCCTCGACCTTCCCGGTGCCGCAAAAGGTCGTGGAGAAATACGGTTCCGACTGGACCAAGCCCGAGAACATGGTCGTCAACGGTCCTTACAAGCTGAAGAGCTGGAAAATCGGCGACTCGATCGAGCTGGTGAAGAACGACGCTTATTACGATGCCGCGAATGTCACGCTGACCGATCTGAAGTTCATCCCGATCCAGGACAACGACCAGGCGCTGACGCGCTACGAGGCGGGGGAGCTGGACTTCGTGCAGACCCCGGCGGGTCAGTATCCGCGTCTGAAAGATGAGTATCCGGATGCCGCGCACGCTCCGCCGCGCTCCTGCGTCTACGCCTACCGCTTCAACGTCGGCCCGAACGGCCCCGAGGCGCTGAAGGACGTGAAGGTCCGCAAGGCACTGTCCTACGCGATCAACCGCGACATCATCGTCGACAAGATCCTAAAGGGCGGCCAGAAACCGGCCTATACCTGGACCCACTGGGCGACCGCGAACTTCAAGGCGCCGGACGTGGCTTATGCCGACATGACCCAGCAGGAACGGATGGACAAGGCCAAGGAGCTTCTGAAGGAAGCCGGCTACGGTCCAGATCACCCGCTGAACCTGCGGATCATGTACAACACCTCGGCCGACCACAAGAAAATCGCGATCGCGGTGCAGCAGTTCTGGAAGCAGATCGGCGTGAAGTCGACGCTCGAGAACTACGAGTGGAAGGTCTATCTCGACAAGCTCAACGGGCAGCATGACTTCGACGTCGCCCGTACCGCATGGTGCGCCGACTACAACGAGGCCTCGACCTATCTCGACGTGAACACCTCGTGGTCGGATCAGAACTCGGGTCAGTGGTCGAATTCCGAATACGACAAGTTGATGAAGGACTCGAAGACGGCGGAAGATCCGCAAGAGGACTATACCAAGGCGGAAAAGATCCTCGCCGAGGACATGCCGCTTGCGCCGATCTACGCCTACTCGCTGCCGATGCTGCTGAACCCGCAGATCAAGGGCTACCCGTTCGATAACGTCCAGCTGAACTGGTACGCGAAGAACATGTACAAGGTCGCAAAGTAAGCCGGCTGAAACGATAACGGGCGGGCCGCGCGATCGGCCCGCCCGACCTATTTCGGGACACTCTTATGATCGTCTACATTCTCAAGCGTCTCGCCATCGCGATCCCGACGCTTCTGGTGCTCATCATCGCGAGCTTCCTCTTGATGCACACGGCGCCTGGCGGGCCGTTCTCGTCGGAGCGGGCCGTGCCGCCCGAGGTGCTCGCCAATCTCAACGCGAAATACGGGCTCGACCAGCCGCTCTGGAAGCAGATCGCGACCTATCTGTGGAACGTGGTCGCCCATTTCGATTTCGGGCCTTCGTTCTCGTATAAGGACCGCTCGGTGAACGACATCATCGCGCAGGGCTTCCCGGTCACGCTGACCTACGGCTTCCTCAGCTTCATCGCCGCCGTTCTGGTCGGCGTCACTCTCGGCGTCACCGCCGCGATCAAGCGCAACTCGTGGCTCGACTACCTCGCCGTCGGCATTTCCATCGGCGCGCAGGTGCTGCCGAACTTCGTGATGGCGCCGATCCTCGTGCTGGTGTTTACGCTGTCGCTGCACTGGCTGCCCGGCGGCGGCTGGAGCTTCGACGATCCGCGCTTCTGGATCATGCCGGTGATCGCGCTTTCGACCTCTTACATGGCATCGATCGCGCGGATCACGCGCTCGTCGATGCTGGAAACGCTGAGTTCGAACCACATCCGCACAGCCCGCGCCAAGGGCCTGCCAAAGCGCAAGATCATCATGCGGCACGCACTGAAACCCGCGCTGCTGCCAGTGATCTCCTATCTCGGTCCGGCCTTCGTCTCGATGATCACCGGCTCGGTGATCGTGGACGTGTATTTCACCACGGGCGGGATCGGCAAAAGCTTCGTGGATAGCGCGCTCAACCGCGACTACGCGGTGATGATGGGGATTACGATCCTGCTGGGCACGCTGACCATCCTGTTCAACCTTGTCGTCGATATCGTCTACGGATGGATCGACCCGAAAATCCGGTACTGACATGGTCATAGACGAATCCAAGATGACCTCGCTCGCCGAGGCAACGAGCCGCGAAGACGTGGCGGGCCGCTCGCTCTGGGCGGACGCGCGCCGGCGGTTCTTCAACAACAAGGCAGCGATCTTCGGGCTGGCGCTGCTCGTCTTCGTCGTGGCCTTCGCGCTGTTCGGCAACCTGATCGCGGCGTGGAACAATTCCGACATCGACTACAACGTGATGGGCGATGCCACGGCCTCTGCGCCGTCCTTCGCCAACGGCCATTACTTCGGCGCCGACGATCTGGGCCGCGATCTGTTCGCGCGCACCGTGCAGGGCACGCAGATCTCGCTGTTGGTCGGCGTGATCGGCACGCTGATCGCGGTGTCAGTGGGCACCGTCTATGGCGCGATCTCAGGCTATTTCGGGGGCCGCGTCGACGGCTTCATGATGCGCCTCGTCGATATCCTGCTGGCGATCCCTTACATGTTCGTGCTGATCCTGCTGCTGGTCATGTATGGCCGCTCGATCGGGATGCTCTTCGTGGGCGTCGGGTTGATATCCTGGCTGGAGATGGCGCGGATCGTGCGCGGCCAGACGCTGACCCTGAAGAACCGCGACTATGTCGAGGCCGCGCGCGCCATCGGCGTGCCTGCGCCGACGATCATCCGCCGCCACATCCTGCCAAACCTCGTGGGCGTGGTCGTGGTCTTCGCGACGCTTCTGGTGCCGCTGATGATCCTGACGGAGAGTTTCATCTCTTTCCTCGGGCTCGGCGTGCAGGAGCCGCAGACCTCGCTGGGGGCGCTGATCTCTGAAGGGGCGGGGACGATGAGCTACGGCACGCTGTGGCAGCTGGCCTTCCCGCTGTTCTTCTTCGTCACCACCCTGTTCGGTTTCTATTTCGTAGGGGACGGGCTGCGTGACGCGCTCGACCCGAAGGAGCGCTGATATGCCATTGTTGGAAGTCAACGACCTCAATGTCCGGTTCGCAACGCAGGAGGGCGAGGTTCACGCCGTCAACGGCGTCAGTTTCGCGCTCGAGCGCGGCGAGGCGCTGGGCATCGTCGGCGAGTCCGGTTCGGGCAAGTCGCAGCTCAGCTTCTCGATCCTCGGACTGCTGGCCGCGAATGGGAAGGCCTCGGGCTCGGTGAAATTCGACGGGCGGGAGATCCTGAACCTGCCCGAGCCCGAGTTGAACAAGTTGCGCTCCGACCGGATCTCGATGGTCTTTCAGGATCCGATGACCGCGCTCAACCCCTATATGCGGATTTCGGACCAGATGGCCGAAGTGCTGATGCTGCATAAGGGCTTGGGCAAGCGCGCCGCCGTGGCTGAGGCCGCGCATATGCTCGAACTGGTGAAGATCCCGGACGCGAAGAACCGTGTGCGTCTGTTCCCGCATGAATTCTCGGGCGGGATGCGCCAGCGCGTGATGATCGCGATGGCCCTTCTGTGCAAACCAGATGTGCTGATCGCAGATGAGCCGACGACCGCGCTCGACGTCACCGTGCAGGCGCAGATCATGGACCTGCTGGGCGAGCTGCGCCGCGAGCTGGGCATGGCGACCGTGCTGATTACCCACGATCTTGGCGTCGTCGCGGGCTTCTGCGAGCGGGCGATCGTCATGTATGGCGGTCAGGTGATGGAGCAGTCGCCCGTGGATCCTTTGTTCGCCAACCCGACCCATCCCTATAGCAAGGGCTTGCTGGCCGCGCTGCCGCGTCTCGATGCGGAAGTCGCGATGACCCCGATCCGGGGCAATCCGCCGAATATGACCGGCGCGCCGAAGGGCTGCCCGTTCTGCCCGCGCTGCGATTTCGTCGAAGAGGTCTGCGCCGACGTTATGCCGCCGCTGACGGAGTTCGCGCCGGGCCGCGCCCGCGCCTGCCACCGTTCCATTGAAACGATCGAGGAGGCCGCCGCATGACGACCCCGCTGATCGAGGCCCGCGACGTTCGGGTCACTTTCGAAATCCGCCGCGCCTCGGACCTGCCGTGGACCGAGCCGCCGAAGCTGCGCGCGGTCAATGGCGTGAACTTCAAGCTGGAGCAGGGCAAGACGCTCGGCATCGTGGGCGAGTCCGGCTGTGGCAAGTCCACGTTGGCCCGCGCGCTGATCCGGATGCTGCCCGCCGAGGGCGAGATCATTTGGGAGGGCAAGACCGATCTGCTGCCGCTCTCGCCGCGGCAGATGCTGAAATACCGTTCCGACATCCAGATGATCTTTCAGGATCCGCTGGCCTCGCTCGACCCGCGGATGACCGTGGGCGAGATCATCGCGGAGCCGCTGCGCACCCATCGCCCGAAGATGGGCCGCAAGGAGCGCAAGCAGAAGGTCCGAGAGGTGATGGAGAAGGTCGGTCTTCTGCCGAACCAGATCAACCGCTACCCGCACGAGTTCTCGGGCGGCCAGTGTCAGCGCATCGGTATCGCCCGCGCGCTGGTGGTGGAGCCGAAGCTGTTGATCTGCGACGAGCCGGTCTCGGCGCTCGATGTCTCGATTCAGGCGCAGGTGATCGCGCTTCTCGAAGATCTGCGCCGCGATCTGGGCCTGACGATCATCTTCATCGCCCATGACCTCAGCGTTGTGCGCCATGTCTGCGACGAGGTGATGGTGCTTTATCTGGGCCAGATGATGGAGGCGGGCGCTACCGAGAAGCTCTTTGCAGAGCCGCAGCACCCGTACACGCAGGCGCTTCTGTCGGCGGTGCCGATCCCAGACCCGGAGATCGAGCGCAACAAGACCCTGATCGCGCTGGAAGGCGATCTGCCGAGCCCGCTGAACCCGCCATCGGGCTGCCCGCTGCGCACCCGCTGCCCGCGGGCGAGCGAGGTCTGCGCCACGACTCCGCCGACCGAGGAGGTCGCCGGGCGTCAGGTCTTCTGTCACCATCCCGGCCCTGCGGCCGAAGTGCAGGCGGTGCTGTCGGAGCGCTGAAATCTTGTGCGGCGGGCGGTGATGCATCGCCTGCTCACGCGGATTTGCGCAGGTTGACGCAAGGTCTTTGTCCAATCGGTCAAAAGACTGTTACGATCCCCGGATAGAGCGCTCCGGCAAGGAGCCAATTGTCTCGGAGGATCCCCCTATGTCGCTTATTTCGCGTCGTCAGTTTCTCGTTACCACCACCGCCGCGGGCGGTCTCGTGATGGTCCACCCGTTCACCGCGCGCGCGGCTGAAGGTCAGGCCCACCTGCGCCTGCTGTGCACTACCGATATTCACTGCCATATCCGGCCCTACGATTATTATGCCGACAAGCCTGTCGATACCGTGGGCCTGTCGCGCACTGCGACCCTGATCGAAGGCGTACGCGCGGAAGCCGCCAACACCCTGACCTTCGATAACGGCGATTATATGCAGGGCAACCCGATGGCCGATTACATCGCATACTCCAAGGGAATGAAGGAGGGCGACACCCACCCGGTCATCGCGGCGATGAACCTGCTGGGCTATGATTGCGGCACGCTGGGCAATCACGAGTTCAACTACGGGATGGATTTCCTCAAGAAGGTGAACGACCGCGCAAACTACCCGATGGTCTGCGCGAACTTCGCCCATAAGCTGGGCGCGACCCCGCGCGAGGACGACCTTTACCTGCCGCCCTACCTGATCCTCGACCGCGAACTGACCGATGGGGCTGGAAACAAGATGCCGATCCGCGTCGGCGTGATCGGCTTCGTGCCTCCGCAGATCATGCAATGGGACCGCGCGCATCTCGAGGGCAATTACCAGACTCGCGACATCGTGGAGGCCGCGAAAGCATGGGTTCCGCAGATGCGCGAGGAGGGCGCCGATCTGGTCGTGGCGCTCGCCCATACCGGAATCGACAACGGTCCTCAGACCGACGGCATGGAGAACGCTGCCTTCTACGTCGCAGGCGTCGACGGTATCGACGCGGTGATCACCGGGCACCAGCACCGTAACTTCCCCGGCAAGGATTTCTCGGGCCCCGGGATCGACAATGAGAAGGGCACGCTGCAGGGCAAGCCCGCGGTGCAGGCGGGCTTCTGGGGCAACCACATGGGGCTGATCGACCTTATGCTGAGCCGCGACGGCGGCAAGTGGAAGATCGATAGCCATAGCTCCGAGATCCGCCCGATTTTCGCGCGCGGCGAGGATCGTTCGATCACGCCGCTGACCACCGATTACAAGCCGATCCTCGCGGCCACCGATCAGGTGCATGAAGAGACGCTCAAATATGTCCGCGCCAAGGTGGGCGAGACCGAAGCGCCGCTCTATTCCTACTTCGCGCTGGTGGCCGACGATCCCTCTGTGCAGATCGTCTCGAACGCGCAGATCTGGTACGTGAAGAAACTGCTGGAGGGCACGCCCGAAGGCAAGCTGCCGCTTCTGTCGGCGGCGGCGCCGTTCAAGGCCGGCGGGCGCGGCGGTCCGGATTACTTCACCGATGTTCCGAAAGGGCCGGTGGCGATCAAGAACGTCTCCGACCTCTATCTCTATCCGAACACGCTACAGGCGGTGAAGGTCACCGGCGCGCAGGTGAAGGACTGGCTGGAGCGCTCTGCAGGCATGTTCAACCAGATCGAGCCGGGTGCGAAGGACGCGAAGCTGCTGAACCCCGATTTCCCGTCCTACAATTTCGACGTGATCGACGGGGTGACCTACCAGATCGACATCACCCAGCCCGCGAAATTCGACAAGGACGGCGTGGCGGTGAACCCCGACGCGAACCGCATCGTCGATCTGAAATTCGAGGGCAAGCCGATCGATCCGAAGGCCGAGTTCGTGATCGCGACGAACAACTACCGCGCCTCGGGGGGCGGCAGCTTCCCCGGCGCGGACGGTTCGACCGTGATCTACCGTGCGCCCGACACCAATCGCGACGTGATCGTGCGCTACATCCACGACAAGGGCACGATCAACCCGAAGGCCGACGCGAACTGGTCCTTCGCGCCCGCGGGCGGCGCGACGGTGCTGTTCGAGACCGGCCCGAAGGCACAGGCCTATGTCGAGGACGTGAAATCCCGGGGTCTCGATATCGAGCAGGCGGGCGACGGCGAGGGCGGCTTCGCGCTCTATCGCATCACGCTCTGAACTGCCTTGGACAGAGGCTGAAAGGGGCGCCATCGGCGCCCCTTTTCCACGCAGTGCTGTCGCGAGGCGGTTTGCCCCCTCCGGTATCTCGCGAATACGTGAACTCCGCGCAGGGGGCGAACTGACACCGGAATTGCGGTGCGGATGTCGCGAGCGGCTGCGTTGATTGGAAAGTTTACATTTTAAAACAATAAGTAAGACAAGCCGTCTTTCCCGAGACTCACGGCTCGCAGCATTTGTTTCCTGCATTTCCCGCCGCGCGCGAGTGGCGACAGAACCAAGCGGGCCTATCGTAGAAATGGAACAACGCCGGGACAACCGGGCTGCGGACAGGAGTTTCAGTATGAGCATTGGTCGGATGACGCGGCGCGCCGCGCTTGGGATGCTGCTTGCGGGCGGGGTCGCCGCGCAGGCATTGGCGCAGGGAATGCCGGGCGGCGCGCGTGGCCCGACCGAGGTCGGCGTGATGCAGGTCGAGACACGGTCCGTGCCCTATACCGTCACCCTGCCGGGCCGCGCCGTCGCCTATGAGCAGACCGATATCCGCCCGCGCGTCGCCGGCACCATCGCCTCGATCGATTACGAGGCGGGTCACAAGGTCGCGACGGGCGACGCGCTGTTTCACATCGACGACGACACCTATCAGGCCGAGCTGACCGCAGCCGAGGCCGAGAAGGCGAGCGCCGACGCCAATGTGCAGGCCGCGCAATCGCAGGTGGACCGCTACACCAAGCTGGAGAAGACTTCGATTTCGGTGAGCGATCTGGAGACGGCGAGGGTCACGCTGGCCCAAGCCAAGGCCTCCGCGCTGAGTGCCGAGGCCGATCTTCAGACCGCGCAGCTCAATCTCGACCGCACGGTGATCCGCTCGCCTATCGACGGCTACCCGGATGTGGCGAACGTCTCCGTCGGCTCGCTGGTCACGGCGAACCAGTCCGACGCGCTGACCACGGTAACGCGGCTCGATCCGATCTATGTCGATGTTTCCGAGAGTGCGGCGCGGATCATGCGGGTGCGTCAACGGATCGATCAGGGTACGCTTCAACGCGGCGATCAACTGAAGGTCTCGCTGCTGCTGGAGACCGGTGAGGAATACGACGGCACCGGCACGCTGGTCAGCCCCGGCGCGACCGTATCCTCGACCACCGGCACGGTCGATTTCCGGTTCAAGTTCGACAATCCCGACCGGCTGATCCTGCCGGGCCAGTTCCTGCGCGCGAAGATCACCTTGGGCACGACACAGGCGATCCTCGTACCGCAGCGCGCGACCACGCGGGAAGGGGATGGGTCGCTTTCGGCCTTCGTCGCCGCGGACGGCACGGCGAAGAAGGTGACGCTGACGACGGCGGGAACCTATCAGAACGCGTGGATCGTGACCGGCGGCATCGAGAGCGGCGATCAGGTGATCCTCGACGGGCTGAAGAACCTGCGCGACGGGGCCGAGATCAAGACGGTGCCGGTGACGATCAACGCGCAGGGGGTCGTGAAGGATGCGAGCCCCTCGGGTGACGAGACCGATACGGCGAAGGCGGAGTGAACCCGGCATGATCCGCTTCTTCATCCATCGCCCCGTCTTCGCGATCGTGCTCGCGCTGGTGACGATGCTCGCCGGCGGCTACGCGCTCACGCAGCTTCCCGTCTCGCAATATCCAGAGGTCGCGCCGACCACGATCCGCATCTCCGCCAGCTATTCCGGGGCGACCGCGCAGGCGGTCGAGAACTCGGTGACGACGCCGATCGAGGACTCGCTGACCGGGCTCGACGGGCTGCTCTACATGGAGAGCTCTTCCAACCAGGGCTCTGCGCGGCTGACGCTGACCTTCGACGGCTCGGTCGATCCGATCGATGCCGAGAACGAGGTGCAGACCAAGATCCGCAAGGTCGAGAATGCGCTGCCTGATGCGGTGCAGACCTCCGGGGTGAATGTCTCGCGCTCGTCCTCGGACATCCTGATGGTCGGGGCACTGGTCTCGACCGATGGCAAATATTCGACCGTCGAGCTGGGCAATATTCTGGACACCGAAGTGAAAGGAGCGATCGAGCGCACTGCGGGCGTGGGCGGGATCAACGTCTTCGGCTCGGGCTACGCGATGCGGGTCTGGCTCGATCCCTACAAGCTCGAGCAATACCAGCTGACGCCGACGGACGTGACCGCGGCAGTACAGGCGCAGAACACCACCGTCTCGGTCGGCTCGCTGGGCGATCTGCCCACCACCGAAGGCCAGCAGTTCACCGCCACGATCACCGCACAGAGCCAGCTGACCTCGGTCGAACAGTTCGAGAAGATCCTGCTGAAAACAGAACCCGACGGCTCTGCGGTCTATCTGGGCGATGTCGCGCGGATCGAGATCGGGCAGGAGAATTACGGCACCAATTCCAGGTTCAACGGCATGAATGCGGCAGGGTTCGGCGTGAACCTCGCGAACGGCGCGAATGCAGTCGATACGGCGGCGGCAGTGCGTGCGACGCTGGATCGGATGTCATCGTCGCTGCCCGAGGGTGTCAAGTTCCAGATCGCCTACGACACCTCGCCCTTCGTGCAGCTTTCCATCGAGAAGGTCTATCACACGCTGGCCGAAGCGATCGTGCTGGTGCTGCTGGTGATCCTCGTATTCTTGCAGAAATGGCGCGCGACATTGATCCCGATCGTCGCAGTTCCCGTGGTGCTGCTGGGCACATTCGCGGTGCTGCTGGTCGCGGGCTATTCGATCAACACGCTGACAATGTTCGCGATGGTGCTGGCGATTGGCCTCTTGGTCGATGACGCGATCGTCGTGGTGGAGAACGTCGAGCGCGTGATGGAGGAGGAGGGGCTCAGTCCCCTACAAGCCACCGAGAAAAGCATGTCCCAGATCACCGGCGCACTGATCGGGGTGGCGCTTGTGCTGTCGGCGGTGTTCCTGCCGATGGCGTTCTTTCCCGGCTCGACGGGCGTGATCTATCGGCAATTCTCGGTGACGATCATCACCGCGATGGTGCTCTCTGCCGTGGTTGCGCTGATCCTGACGCCTGCGCTGGCGGCCAAACTCCTGCGCCCCTCGACGGGCCGCACGATTGCGCCGGCGCGCGCTTTCAATACCGGTTTCGCGAAAGTGCAGCGCGGCTACGCCGGTGCGGTCGCGCGCATCGTGCGCAAACCCTTCCTGATGGCGCTGGTGCTGGTTCTCGTGCTGGCGGGCGCTTGGGGCGTGATGACCCGGCTGCCGTCCTCCTTCCTTCCGAAGGAAGATCAGGGCGTGCTCATGGCGATGGTGAACCTTTCGGAAGGGTCGACGACGGCACAGACGTCGGATGTGGTCGACCAGATCACCCAATACCTGCTGACGCAGGAGAAGTCCGATGTGGCTTCGGTCTTCGCGACGCTCGGGTTTTCCTTCGGGGGTGGTGGACAGAACACTGCGATGGTTTTCGCCAAGCTGAAGGATTTTGGTGAGCGCACTGGCGCGGATCAAACCGCCGCCGCGATTTCGGGGCGGGCGAACGCCCATTTCGCAGGTCTGCGCGCGGGGCAGGTCTTCTTTCTGCAACCGCCGGCGATCCGCGGGATCGGCAATTCTTCGGGCTTCCAGATGTATCTGGTGGATCAGGGCAATAACGGGACCGCTGCGCTGAAGGAGGCAGGCGATCAGCTCGTGGCCGAGGCGAAATCGGATAGCCGCCTGACCAATGTCCGGGTCAGCGGCGATGAGGACAAGGCAGCACTGCAGCTGGATATCGACCAGCAGAAGGCCG
The DNA here is from genome assembly GCF_002213225.1 of Thioclava sp. IC9. Classification (NCBI taxonomy): domain Bacteria; kingdom Pseudomonadati; phylum Pseudomonadota; class Alphaproteobacteria; order Rhodobacterales; family Paracoccaceae; genus Thioclava; species Thioclava sp. IC9. The sequence continues at coordinate 373,500 of NZ_NBNX01000002.1, read as the reverse complement.
AAAGCTTCGGTCTGACGCTGAGCAACCTCAATTCGATGCTCTCAGTGATCTTCAGCGGGAGATCGGTGAACGACTTCGATCTCAATGGCAATCTGCGCCCGGTGATCGTGCAGGCCGATGCGCCCTACCGGATGCAGCCGGAGGATATCGACACTTGGTATGCGCGCAACGCCTCCGGTGAAATGGTGCCGTTCTCGTCTTTCGCGACGACGAAATGGGTCTCCGTCGCGCCGAAATTGTCGCGCTATGACGCGGCCAATGCGATCGAAATCTCGGGCCAGGCGTCGGACAGCGCAAGCTCCGGCGCGGCGATGGACGCGATGGAGCAGTTGGTCAATGACCTGCCCGGCGGCTACGCGGTCGCCTGGACGGGGTTGAGCTATCAGGAACGCCAGTCCGGCGATCAGGCGCCCTATCTCTATGCGCTCTCGGTGCTGGTCGTCTTCCTCTGCCTTGCCGCGCTCTACGAGAGCTGGTCGATCCCGCTGTCGGTGATGCTCGCCGTGCCGGTGGGCGTTCTGGGGGCGCTGGTCTCGGCGTGGGTCTTCGGGCAGTCGAATGACGTCTATTTCAAGGTGGGTATCCTGACGACCATTGGTCTGGCGGCGAAGAACGCGATCCTGATCGTGGAATTCGCCAAGAACCTCGAGGCCGAGGGCAAGGAGCTGATCCCCGCGACCATCGAGGCGGCACGGCTCCGCCTGCGCCCGATCCTGATGACCTCGCTCGCCTTCATGCTGGGCGTGGTGCCGCTGGCGATCGCGACCGGGGCGGGGGCCGCGGCGCAGAACGCGATCGGCATCGGCGTGCTGGGCGGGATGGCGGCGGCAACCTTCATCGGTGTCTTCATGGTGCCGGCCTTCTACGTCCTGACCCGCAAACTCACTCCGGGGCGCTGAGGCGGGGGGCGATTCCGTCGCGGAGCCGGCGGCGTCAGGCCCATGACCGCCTCAACGACCTGTCACATCCGCCTGAATCGGGGAATGCGGGGAACAAAGCGTTGAAGACGCAAGTTTCCCCGCCAAGGAAAACCGGCAAATGCCGGAAAGAACCGATAAAGGAGTGAAGTTATGCTGAGCATGATCGGGGGCCTCATCGTCCTCATCCTCGACATCTGGGCCATCGTGTCGATCTTTGGTTCGGGAGCGTCCACCGGCAAGAAAGTGCTGTGGATCCTGCTGATCATCATCCTGCCGGTGATTGGCTTCATCATCTGGCTGATCGCCGGACCGAAGGGCGCGAAGGCGACAGTTTGAACGATGCGGAGTCAAAGGGACGAGCCGCGCAGTGCCCTGCGTATCGTTCCTATCGGCTCTGCTGCCCTATTACTGCTGGCGCTCGCGCTGGCTGTCTGGATCAGCCCTTGGTGGCTGATCCTTTCGCTTTTTGCGAGGCCGTTACGCCAACTGCTGCGAGCCGCGCCGGGAACGCCTTCCTGCGATGAGCGGGGTCGGGTGAACGCAGCCGCCGCAAGGGGTTCGCGGCGGCTGCTGCCCGACGGAGACGAGTGTGGGGAATCTCCGTCAGGGTCTCGTACTGTTCCCGAACGGGAACGTAAAAGCGGACGGTCCCACGGGTCGAGAGCGCTACGCGCATGTCCTCGACACGAAGGCGTCCGGAATGTCTAAGCTGCGCGAAGGGCTGACCCGCAAAGGAGAAGCGGATCGACGGCAACAAAGGGCATTTGCACCGGATGGGGGCACGCACGCAACCGTAATCGGGCTGCACAGGGCGGATATTCGCCGGTAGCCGCGACGGAACGGGCAAACCGAGCGGACCGGGAGGACGAGATGGACGAAGCCGAACGGATAGGAACCGAATCTGCACGCTTGCTGGATATGACCCCGCAGCGGGTCAAGCCGTTGGCGGGCGGCGATCTGAGCCCGGTTCTGGCGATGGACCTGCCGAGTGGGGAGCGGGTGATCGCCAAGGGCGGGCCGAGCCCGGAGACCGAGGCAGAAATGCTTCGAACGCTGGCCGAGGCGGGCGCGCGGGTGCCGAAGGTGCTTGCGGTCTCTCGGATCTGCCTCGTTATGGAGGCGCTACCCCAGAGCGGCGGGCTGAGGGGCGCGGGCTGGCTGGAACTCGGCGAGTCGCTTCTCCGCCAGCACCGTGCGCCGGGGGCGCCCGATGATACGCCCTATGGTTGGCCCGTCGATTACGCTTTCGGCCCGGTGCCGATCCCGAACGCAGGGCAAGCGACATGGACCGAGTTCTGGGCCGAGGCAAGGCTGCGCCCGTCGCTGCCCGAACTGCCCGCGCCGCTCGCCCGCCGGGTCGAGAGGCTCGCGGCGCAGATCGACGAGCATCTGCCGCCACGCCCGTTCCCGTCCTTGCTGCATGGCGATCTCTGGGCGGGAAACGTGTTGGGCGACCAGGGGCACCTGAGCGGGTTGATCGACCCGGCATGTTATTACGGCGACGCGGAGGTCGATCTCGCGATGCTTCATCTCTTCGGCGCGCCGGGGCGGGAATTTGCCGTGGGCTACGGCGCGCTGCCGCCCGGTTGGGAAGCGCGCCGGGCGATCTATCAGCTATGGCCCGCGCTCGTGCATCTGCGCCTGTTCGGGGCCGGTTATCACGGAATGGTGGCGGGGCTTCTGGACCGGATCGGCGTCTAACGGGGAACCAGCGCGGCCATGAGGCGCCTTGGCTGCATTGAGAGGTGTTCACGGTGTCCCTGCCCAATGTCTCGATCTCGCGGCTGCCCGCGCTCAACTGGTCGCGCGGATTGCCCGCAGCGCTGGCGCTGAGCGAGCTGGTCGGGATCGTGCTGATGCTCGACCTGCCGCGCGGGCAGGAACTGGCGGCGCTCGGCGCGGGGTTTGCCACCTCGACGGGGCAGGGCAAGTCGATCCGCAACCGCCGCTGGCCCGTCACCTTCCTCGACATCGCCGGTAAGCTCGTCGGGATCTTCGCCGGGATGGTCGCTGCGAAGGTCATGATCGGCGGCGTCGCGCTGAGCGTGCCGGGAATGCTGCTCGGCGCCTTCGCGGTGGGCTTGTTGTCACGCCGAGATATGAGCCTGTGGTGGTTGTTCCTGCAAAGTTGGCTGTTCTTCTCGCTCTCGACCTTTCTCGTGCAGTTCATCCCGTCGCCCGGGCCGGTGCTGCTCGCCGTCGGCGGCGCGATGGTCTGGGTCTTGGCCGTGGAAGAGGCGGTTCGGGTGATCTGGAAACACTTCGCGCCCGAAACCGGTCCAACGCTTGACGGGCAGGTGCCGCCCGACGGCATCGCGCCGCTCAACTCGCTGATCGGGCAGGGGCTGCAGGCGATGGGCGCGGTGGGGCTGTCCTACGGGATCGCGGTCGGCCTCTCGATCAACCACCCCTACTGGGCACCGCTGTCAGCGTTGCTGATGTTGCGCCCGCGCCCGGGCATGACATGGGAGCGCGTCTTCGTGCGCAGCCTCGCGACGCTTGCAGGTGCGGTCGGAGCGAGCCTGCTTGTGCTGGGGCTCGGGCCGCACAGCGCGCTTATGCCGGGGCTCTACGTGATCTTCGGCGTGATCGCGATCCTGTTTGCTCCGCCCGCGCATTACCCGACCTTCGTGGCTTTCCTGACCGCGCTGATCGTGGTGATGGTCTCGATGGGCAATGATGCGCCGCTGTCGAACGCGTGGGGCCGGATCGCGGGGACGGTGCTGGGTGGGGCCTCGGCCCTGGCAATGAGCTATCTCGCCCATGCGATCCGCAAGCGGCTCGGCTGGGAGGAAAGCCTTCCCGAGAGCGATGCCGCGTGAACGAAAACGGCCGCCCCGAGGGACGGCCGTTTCAAATCGCGATGTCAGCCGATCAATCGGGCAGGATGCGTACGCCGCCCTTCGCCGCCGAGCTGGCCAGCAGCGCATAAGCCTTGAGTGCGGTCGAGACGGCCCGCTTGCGCGGCTCTGCCGGTTTCCACGGCAGCGGCCCTTTTGCCTCGCGGCGCGCGGCCAGAACATTGTCGGCCACGGCGAGGTTGATCGTGCGGTTCGGGATGTCGATCTCGATGATGTCGCCGGTCTCGACGAGGCCGATCGTGCCGCCTTCTTCCGCTTCCGGGCTCACATGGCCGATTGAGAGGCCCGACGTGCCGCCCGAGAACCGCCCGTCGGTCAACAGCGCGCATTTGGCGCCGAGGCCTTTCGATTTCAGATAGGAGGTCGGGTAGAGCATCTCCTGCATCCCCGGTCCGCCGCGCGGACCTTCATAGCGGATGATGACCACTTCGCCCTCGACGACCTTGCCGGTGAGGATGCCCGACACCGCGTCGTCCTGGCTCTCGAATACCTTCGCGGGGCCCGAGAATTTCAGGATCGAGTCGTCCACGCCCGCTGTTTTCACGATGCAGCCCTGCTCGGCGATGTTGCCGTAGAGCACCGCCAAACCGCCATCCTGCGAGAAGGCATGTTCCGCGGTGCGGATCACGCCGCCCTTACGGTCGCGGTCGAGCTCCTTGTAGCGGTTCTCTGTCGAAAACGCCTGCGTGGTGCGCACGCCGCCCGGAGCCGCGCGATAGAACTGGTGGATGGCGTCGTCATTCGCGACCATCACGTCCCACTTCGCGAGCGCTTCGCCCATCGTTTCCGAGTGCACGGTGCGCACGTGTTCGTGGATCAGGCCGGCGCGGTTCATCTCGCCGAGGATGCCCATGATGCCGCCTGCGCGGTGGACGTCTTCCATATGGACGTCCTGCTTCGCCGGCGCGACCTTGCAGAACACCGGAACCTTGCGGCTCAGCCGGTCGATGTCTTCCATCGTGAACTCGACCTTGCCCTCATGCGCGATCGCCAACAGGTGCAGGACGGTATTCGTGGACCCGCCCATCGCGATATCGAGGCTCATCGCGTTCTCGAAGGCCTCGAAGGTCGCGATCTCGCGCGGCAGCAGGCCCTTGTCTTCCAGCTCGTAATGGCGGCGCGTGATCTCGACGATCTTGCGGCCCGCCTCGAGGAACAGTTCCTTGCGATCGGCATGGGTGGCGAGCATCGAGCCGTTGCCCGGCAGTGCCAGACCCAGCGCCTCGGCGAGACAGTTCATCGAGTTCGCGGTGAACATGCCAGAGCACGACCCGCAAGTCGGGCAGGCGGCCTTCTCGATCGCGAGCACGTCCTCGTCGGAGTATTTCTCGTCGGCCGCCGCGACCATCGCATCGACCAGATCAAGGTCGTGACCGATGATTTCCGCGCCTTCCTTCCCGGCCTCCATCGGGCCGCCGGAGACGAAGATCACCGGGATGTTCAGGCGCATCGCGGCCATCATCATGCCGGGGGTGATCTTGTCGCAGTTCGAGATGCAGACCATCGCATCGGCGCAATGGGCGTTGACCATGTACTCGACGCTGTCGGCGATCACTTCGCGCGAGGGCAGGGAGTAGAGCATCCCGTCATGGCCCATCGCGATCCCGTCGTCGACCGCGATGGTGTTGAATTCCTTCGCGACACCGCCCGCGCTTTCGATCTCGCGCGCGACCATCTGGCCGAGGTCCTTGAGGTGGACGTGACCGGGCACGAATTGGGTGAAGGAGTTCACGACCGCGATGATCGGCTTGCCGAAGTCGTCATCCTTCATGCCGGTGGCGCGCCACAGACCGCGCGCACCTGCCATGTTGCGGCCATGGGTGGATCTACGGGAACGATAAAAGGCCATAAGATTTCCGTTTCTGTCGCGCCCGAGGGGACTCGGGCAATTTCCTGTCGCGGGCCTGAATATAACATGGATCGCCCGATGAACAGTGGCGAGATGGCGCGGGTGGACTGTGCGATGGTGCGAGATGTTGGGGAGAGCGCGTCTCGGCGGGCTTCCAGTGGAAGCCTGAGCGGGGAGCGCGCCGCGTGGCGCGACGCAGGGCGCCTCATACGGGAGACGATGGTCTTGCGCGGCGCGCGCGACGCCCCCGGAAGACACGCGGCAAAGCTTGCGCATCCGCCGCCTTCACCTACCTTTCATCCGATGCCCGACACCGCCGCCACGCCCCTCCTGCCGCAACGCTTCTCCGACTGGTTCGCCAGCCGCGGCTGGGAGCCGCATAGACACCAATTGGAGGTGCTGGCGTCGCGCGAAGATACGCTCCTGATCGCGCCGACCGGGGGCGGCAAAACGCTGGCCGGTTTCCTGCCGTCGCTCGTCGATCTTGCGGAGAACTATGACGGCCTGCACACGCTCTATGTCTCGCCCCTGAAGGCGCTCTCGAAGGATATCGCCCGCAACCTGCGCGCGCCGGTGGACGAGATCGGGCTGGACCTGCGGATCGAGGATCGCACCGGCGACACCTCGGCCACGCAGCGCCGTCGTCAGCGGGTCGATCCACCGCAAATCCTGCTGACGACGCCAGAGAGCCTCGCGCTGATGCTGTCATACCCCGAGGCGCCGAAGATTTTCGCGGGGGTGAAACGGGTGGTGCTCGACGAGATCCATGCGCTGGCCGAAAGCAAGCGGGGCGACCAGTTGATGCTGGGCGTCGCGCGGTTGCGCAGCCTGTCGCCGGGCCTGACAGTCACCGGGCTGTCGGCGACGGTCGAGGCCCCGCAGGCGCTCGCAGATTTCATGGGCGGCGCGCGGGTGATCATGGCCGACCCGGGCCCGCCGCCTGATATCGAGATGTTGCCGACCGAGCTCCCCGCGCCTTGGGCCGGCGGCGGCGGACGGCACGCCGCGCGCGACGTGATGGCGGCGATCGAGGACGCACGCCTCAGCCTCGTTTTTCTTAACACGCGCGCACAGGCGGAGCTGTTCTTTCAGGCGCTCTGGGAGGTGAATGACAACGCCCTGCCGATCGGGCTGCATCACGGCTCGCTTTCGCGGGAAGCGCGGCACAAGGTCGAGGAGGCGATGGCGAATGGCGCTCTGCGCGCCGTGGTCTGTACCGGCTCGCTCGATCTGGGGCTCGACTGGGGCGATGTCGATCTGGTCCTGCAGGTCGGCGCACCGAAGAATGTCAAACGCCTCGTGCAGCGGATCGGGCGCGCCAATCACCGATATGACGAGCCTTCGCGCGCCCGGATAGTGCCCGCGAACCGCTTCGAGATTGTCGAATGCGCCGCCGCTTTGGAGGCCGTGCGCGAGAACGATCTCGACGGCGGCGGACGACGTTGGCGCGGCCCGCTCGACGTGCTGTGCCAGCATATCCTGCTGACCGCCTGCGCCGGGCCGTTCGAGGCGGATGCGCTTTATGCCGAGGTGCTGGGGGCCGGGCCCTACGCCACGCTGCCGCGCGCCGATTTCGATGCCTGTCTCGAGTTCTGCGCGACGGGCGGCTACGCGCTGCGGGCCTATGACCGCTGGCAGCGCCTGCTGCAGCGTGATGGTAAATGGCAGCTTCGCGACCCCCGCGCGACCCGCGATCTGCGGATGAATATCGGCACGATCACCGAGACCGAGAAGCTGAAAGTCCGCCGCAAATCCCGGCGCGGCGGCACGCCTCTGGGCGAGGTCGAGGAAGGCTTTGCCTCGTCTCTGACCCCCGGCGACACGTTCCTGATCGGCGGGCAGGTGGTGCGCTACGAGAGCCTGCGCGAGATGGTCGTCGAGGTGACGAATGCCGCCACGCGCGAGCCGAAGATCGCCGTCTTCTCGGGGCTGAAGATGGCGACCTCGCTGGAGTTGTCGCAGCGGGTGCAACGGCTGATCGCCTCGCCGGAAGACTGGGACCAATTGCCACCCCACACCCGCGATTGGCTGGCACTGCAGCGCGATATCTCGACCCTGCCAGCACCCGGCACACTGACCTGCGAGACCTTCCTGCGCGGCGGACGGGCGTTCTTTTGTCTTTATGGCTTCGCGGGGCGCAACGCGCATCAGACGCTCGCACTGCTGCTGACGCACCGGATGGAGCAGGCGGGACTGGGGCCGCTCGGCTTCGTAGCCACCGATTACGCGCTGCTGATCTGGTCGATCGACCCGGTCGAGGATCCCGCCCCGCTGCTGTCGGCAGAAGGTCTGCGCGAAGGGCTGCGCGACTGGCTGGAGAGCAACGCGGTGATGAAGCGCGCGTTTCGGTCGATCGCGACGATTGCAGGGCTCATTCAGCGTAATCTGCCGGGGCAGCGCAAATCGGGCAAACAGGCGACGTTTTCCTCGGACATCCTCTATGACACGTTGCGCCGCTACGATCCCGATCACCTCCTTCTGCGCATCACTCGCGAAGAGGCTAGCCGCGGTCTTGTCGATTTCGAGCGGATCGAGGAGATGCTGGCCCAAGGGCAGAGAATCGTGCATATCCGCGCCCCGCATGTGACGCCGCTGGCCGCGCCGCTGTTGCTCGAACATGGGCAGGTCGGCATTCGCGGCGGCACGGGCGAGGCACGACTGATGGAAGAAGAGGCGCAGGCGATGATGCGCGAGGCGGGGCTGGAATGAGAGAGATCACCTTCGCGGGGCAGCGGTTCGAGGCGCAACCGTCGGGCGCGCTCTATTGGCGCGAGGAGGACGCGCTGATCGTGGCCGATCTTCACTTGGGCAAGTCCGAGCGGATGGCGCGGCGCGGCGGTGCGCTGCTGCCGCCCTTCGAGAGCCTCGACACGGTAATCCGGCTCGAGGCCGAGGTGCTGCGCCTGCGGCCTTCGCGGCTGATAAGCCTTGGTGACGCCTTCGATGACGACGCGGCCGCGAGCGAAATCGCCCCGGAGATTGCCGGACGTCTAACCCGGCTCGCGGCCCTGACCAAGCTGCTATGGATCGCGGGAAATCACGATCCGATCGGCCTGGGCCGGACCGTCGAAGAGACGCAGATCGGCCCGCTCACGCTGCGCCATATCGCCGGTGTCGGGCCGGACCTTTCCGGCCATTACCATCCCAAAGCCAAGATCGCCCGGCGCGCCTATCGGGCGTTTCTCATCGGTCGCGATCACCTGATCCTACCCGCGTTCGGCACCTATACCGGCGGGTTGGATTGCGACGGGCCGGAGCTGTCGTCGCTGGTCGGGCCGGGGGTAGCGGTGCTGACGGGGCCGGGGATGCCGATGCGCCCGATCGGTCAGAGCGCGCTGCGCCAGTCGCGATAGCCCGCCCGTTCCAGTGCCTCGCGCGCCGCGATGAAGCCGGGGCGATCGGGCTCCGGGTCGGGGATCGGCACGACCGGCGCGAGGTCGTCCAGACCCAGACCATGCTCGCGCCGCCCTGCGCGGATCAGGGCGAGATACCATTCGAACGGCGCGATCCCGTCCCGGCGCTGCAAGGCGCGATAGGTGAAGGCACGTGCGCCGTCCTCGAGTACTAGCGCGATTTTCTCGTAATGCAGCCCGGCCCCCTCGGCGGCATCGAGCGCTGGAATGTCGTTCTCCTCGATCTCAAACAACACGCCTCGGGTGCTCGCGTCGCCCTGCGTGATCGTGGCCTTCGCGCTCCCGTCGCGCCCGCGTTTCGAGAAATCGAGCGTATGCCAGGGGATCTCCGCATGGCCGATGACGCGCGCCGAAGGGCAGCGCGCGGCAAGCCGGGAGGTCAGCAGGTTGGAGCCATAGGCGAGGTAGGGGATCATCCGCTTACCCTCAGGTTCATCGCAAATGTCTCCTGCCCGCCGGGGGGTAAGATCATGCTGTCGGGTCGCGCGGCCAGTTCCGGCCCGGCCCCTTCCGCGGCGGGCAGCCCATGCCAGGGCTCAATGCAGATATAAGGCGCACCGGGTTTCTGCCACAGCGCGAGATTGGGCAGGTTGGAAAAGCGGAAATCGAGCACCGGCCCGCCCTCTCCGCAATAGCGCAGCCCGTCGCCCGCGCCTTCAGGGAAGATCATCGCGTCGTCTTCAAACTGTGCCGGATCGAGGGTCAGCGCGCCCGTCGTGAAGGGCGAAGGCATCCGCGCGCGCCCCAGCATACCATCCACGAGCCGAGCGAGCGCAGGCTCCGCGCCGTTGCTCAGCTCGATCCGATGCGGGCCGGTCGCACCGGGCAGCGGCCAACGAAACGCGGGGTGAAAGCCGAAGGAAAACGGCATCTCTCGCTCGCCCGCATTGCTCACAGTAGCGGTGACGCGCAGTTCCGACCCCACGACTTCGTGGACGATCTCAAGACGGAAATCGAACGGATAGGCCGCCGTGTCATGCGAGGGTTCGAGCAGGTGGCAGCAGCGGGATTGCGTCAGCTCGGTCACGCGAAAGGGCAGGTCGCGGGCGAAGCCGTGCTTGGGGATCGCGTGGGGCGTGCCGTCGATCGTCACCCCGTCGGGCGCGGGAAGGCCGACGATGGGAAACAAGATCGGGGCCTGCCCGCTCCACCAGGCCGGGTCACCCTCCCAGAGCAGCTCCTGCCCCTGATAGCTCAGCCCCTGCATCTCGGCCCCCAGATCGGCAATCGTGACGCTAAGGCTGTCGGAAGAAATCTGCGGCATGTGTCGGGATCCGGAGGTTGTGACGTGTCTCGCCTTGGTATCGCGCCGCCGGAGATGATCCAAGCCCGCGTCTGTTTCGTGCCGAGTGAGGGGGGCAGCGCCCGACCTTGGGGTGAGCCGCGTCTCGGAGGGCTTCCTTTGGAAGCCTTCAGTGGCGAACGCGCCGCGCCTCGCGGCGCAGGGGGCGCTTCGCTGTCGTTTGGTTTGGGCGGTTTATCTTGCAAGCCCGGAGGACGGGAGGCTGTGAGCTGCATCGCCAATGCGCCCTCCCGGGGGAGGGGTGAGCCGGGACTAGCGGCCTTCCAGTAGAAGGACGCCCCGGCGAACGCCCAGAGCGCGAGCGAAGGGCCGGACGGGCGCGTGTGATAAGAGATGAGGGCAGCGCCCGACCCTTGGGTGGGCGCTTCGCCGTCGGTTGGTTTGAACGGTTTATCTTGCAAGCCCGGAGGACGGGGAGGCTGTGGGCTGCATCGCCAATGCGCCCTCCCGGGGGGAGGGTCGGGCGCTGCCCGGGCTGGTCGCCCGGGCAGACATCAGCCCAGAAAATCCGGATGCTTTCTTAGTATCTTCAAAGCTACTGGCTGGATTGAGAATGCAAAAAGGACCGCCTGCCCCGGGAATGCCGAGGTGGGAGGACCGAGTTAGTATTTTCTTCCCCTCCAAGAAATTTGGGGTGCCAGATGAAAGAGGAAACACGGCCGTCGAACGATCTTCCGATATGAAACTACGAAGTATCTGTTTCTCGTCATTCGACAGATTGGCGAGGTGGTGCTTCAAAAAGCGATAGTGGCGCCGATTGACGATGGCCTGGGTGACACTCTTCTTAAACCAGTCAAAGACCTCCACAGCTAAAATACCAAGCGACAGAAGAAACAACAGTCCGACTGCAGGCCGAGATGTTGATAAAATTTTGGCCAAACCAAAGGTTTCTCTAATGTTCCCGGGAAGAAATAAGACTGCACCAGAAACAACGAGAAATGCCAGAGCTGTCCGCCAAGCAAAAGGTCTTAGAGCTGAAAGGCCTGCCAAGAGGCTCTCAAACATCCAGCTCCTCCACGAACTGGGCGTTCTCCTGAATATACTGGAACCGCAGTTCGGGCTTCTTGCCCATCAGGCGCTCCACCAGATCGCCGGTCTCGTTCGGCTCGTCGTCGTGGATCGTCACCCGGATCAGCTTGCGCGTCTCGGGGTTCATCGTGGTCTCTTTCAGGTCCTTCGCGTCCATCTCGCCCAGACCCTTGAAACGCTGCACGTCGATCTTGCCCTTGCCGCCCAGACCTTTCTCCAGCATCGCCTCCTTCTCGGCGTCGTCGGCCACATAGATGCGTTTGGCGCCCTGGGTCAGGCGGTAGAGCGGCGGGCAGGCGAGATAGAGGTGCCCTTGGTCGATCATCGGGCGCATCTGGGTGAAGAAGAAGGTCATCAGGAGCGAGGCGATATGCGCGCCGTCCACGTCCGCGTCGGTCATGATGATGATCTTGTCGTAGCGCAGATCGTCGACGTTGAACTTGGTGCCGAGGCCGACGCCGAGCGCCTGCGTCAGGTCGTTGATCTCCTGGTTCGAGCCGAGCTTTGAGCTTGCCGCGCCGAGCACGTTGAGGATCTTGCCGCGCAGCGGCAGCAGCGCCTGGTTCTTACGGTCGCGCGCCATCTTGGCCGAACCGCCTGCCGAGTCGCCCTCGACGATGAACAGCTCGGTGCCCGAACGGTTCGTGGCCGAACAGTCGACCAGCTTGCCGGGGAGGCGCAGCCGTTTGGTGGCCGATTTGCGCTGGGTCTCTTTCTCCTGCCGGCGCTTGAGGCGTTCCTCGGCGCGCAGCACGAGGAAATCGAGGATCGCGCCTGCGGATTTCGTGTCCGAGGCCAGCCAGTTGTCGAAGTGGTCGCGCACCGCGCCCTCGACCAGACGCTGCGCCTCGACGGTGGCCAGACGGTCCTTGGTCTGGCCCACGAATTCCGGCTCGCGGATGAAGCACGAGACCAGCGCGCAGCCGCCGGTGATCAGGTCGTCGCGGGTGATCTGCGCGGCCTTCTTGTTGTTCACCAGCTCGCCATAGGCGCGGATGCCCTTGAGGATCGCGGACCAGAAGCCCGCCTCATGGGTGCCGCCCTCGGGGGTGGGCACGGTGTTACAGTAGGACTGGATGAAACCGTCGCGCGAGGGCGTCCAGTTGATCGCCCATTCGACCGAACCCGGCACGTTGAACTTCTCGCGGAACTCGACCTTGCCCGAGAAGGGGCGGTCGGCATAGGTGCTGGCGCCGCTCAGCGTCTCGGTCAGGTAATCGGCGAGGCCGCCGGGGAAGTGGAAGGTGGCCTCGGTCGGCGTCTCGCCGTCGTCGATCTCGGATTTCCAGCGAATCTCCACGCCCGAGAAGAGATACGCCTTCGAACGCACCATCTTCAGCAAGCGCGCGGGTTTGAACCGGTGATGGCCGAAGATCTGCTCGTCGGCATGGAAAGTGACCGTGGTGCCGCGCCGGTTCGGCGCCGCGCCGATCTTTTCGACCGGACCTTCCGGGATGCCGCGCGAGAAGCGCTGTTCATATAGCTCCTTGTTCTTGGCGACCTGAACGACCATCGAATCCGACAGCGCGTTCACCACCGAAGCGCCCACCCCGTGCAGACCGCCCGAGGTCTCGTAGGCATCGCCCGAGAACTTGCCGCCTGCGTGCAGCGTGCACAGGATGACTTCCAGCGCGGATTTGCCCGGGAATTTCGGGTGCGGGTCAATCGGGATGCCGCGCCCGTTGTCGCGCACGACGATCGAGTGATCGGCCAGCAGCTCGACCTCGATGCGGCTGGCGTGACCGGCCACCGCTTCGTCCATCGAGTTGTCGAGCACCTCGGCCACCATGTGATGAAGCGCGCGTTCGTCCGTGCCGCCGATATACATGCCGGGGCGTTTTCGCACGGGTTCGAGACCTTCGAGCACCTCGATCGAGGAGGCGTCATAGGAATCGGTCTGGGGCGTCAGAAGATCGTCGGCCATGCTGCTCGCTTTCTCTTGTAGTTTTCTAAACAAGAGATACCGCAGGTTGGGGCGGAGGAGCAAGAAGACCCCTCCGCCCCGATGCGTTCCGAAAGCCCCACAACCCCCGGAAACGACCGACTCTCAAGCGACGCGCGCCATGAGCAGCATCGACCCCACCGCCATTGCGATACCGAGGACTTCCCGCAGGGCGAGTTTTCCGCCGAACAGTACGACCCCCATCGTCACCAGAGCCATCAACGTGAAAAGCGTCGGGACCACGCCGGTTTGCGCCAGCGACACCTGCCGCAAGGCCAGAAACCAACCTGCTGCCGAGGCGGCATAAAGCGCGCCACCGAGCAAGACAGACGGCGAATGCAGCGCGTGCCCCCTTTCAACCGCGGATTTCAGAATGAAATCGCCCGCGATCACGACCAGCGTCGCACTCAAACACAAGCTGTATCCAAGCAAGGCAGGCATGGTGTCCTCTAACCCTCTTCACCCCGTTAAGATGACGTAAGGGAAAGATCTTGGCCAAACCTGAATTTGCCCTGCTGCGGAAATCCTGACCGCTTGGTAAGGCGGACCTGACCGAAAGGCGAAGTGGTGGCTAAGCGCCTGCCCATGGTTTGAGCAAAGACGCGGACGTGCATCCCTGCGCGTATACCTTTCGGTCTAGACGTTACGCCGAACCCGCCGAATCAAATCGCCTCGGCCTCGCGCTTGTCCCACATTGCCCGGAAGGCCTTGCGGCTCTGGCAAAGCTTGATCCAGCTTTGCAGTCGCGGATAGGGGGCGAGGAACTCGGGGTGGTCCTGCCCGTAGCGCAGAACCTCCGCCAGATTGAGATCGGTCACGGTAAACCGGCCACCCACGATATGGCTATGCGTCTCCAGATGGGTCTCGAGCGTCGTCAGCGGGCGAGCGAGCTTCGAGCAGAGGGATGCGATCTCGGCCTTGCCCTCGGGCGTGTCCTGTTCCTTGCGGCGATAGACGAAGCTGAGCGCGAGCGCGTCGGTCTCGATCCAGGTCGCGGCGAAGAGCGCCCATTGCTCCATCAGCGACAGCTCGCGCTCATGCGCGGGGGCAAGGGGCCCGCCCGCCTTGCGAGCGAGATGCAGGTTGATCGCAAGCGACTCCGTCAGGATCAACCCGTCTTCCTCCAGCACCGGGATCGCGCCCATCGGCGAGAGCTTGCGGAACTCGGGCGAGCGGGTGTTGAGCGGCACCTCCGGCGCGAGCGGATCCTTGAACCGGTTCGCCTGCACGACTCGGCGCAGACGGAACGGCAGGCCCAACTCCTCGAGCAGCCAGAGCGCCCGGCTCGCCCGCGAATGATAGTTGCCGTAGATCGTGATCATGTCCGTTCCCTCGTTTCGCGCGATTTTGGGGGCGTTTTTATCCGCCGGAAGGTCAGCAGACACGGGTTTTTGACACGTATCAAGGCACATCACGCGGGATTGCGCGACGCTTCGCAAGGTTCAGCCAACGGAGGTATAGGCATGAAGGATCAGGCCACGACCGAGCGGGACACGACTGCAAAAGCCGCGACCGCCGAGATGGCGGTCGACGCGCCTTCCCTTCCGGCGGAGGGATCGCCCGCAGGCGTCGAGGCCCTGCTGAAGGAGGCGGGCCCGAAGCAATTCCCGCGCGTCGATCCCAACGCGGTGCGGCTGGCCTTCGAGACGGGCAAATATCCCTATCGTCGCAAAATGGCGCGCCCCGCTTACGAGACGGAGAAAGCGCAGCTTCAGGCCGAGTTGCTCAAGGTCCAGAAATGGGCGCAGGAGACCGGCGAGAAATTCGTGATCCTCTTTGAGGGCCGCGACGCCGCGGGCAAGGGCGGCACGATCAAGCGCTTCACCGAGCATCTCAATCCGCGCTTCGCCCGGGTCGTGGCGCTCAACAAGCCCTCCGAGGAGGAGCAGGGTCAATGGTATTTCCAGCGTTATGTCGAGCATCTGCCGACCGCGGGGGAGATGACCTTCTACGATCGCAGCTGGTATAACCGCGCGGGCGTCGAACGCGTGATGGGCTTCTGCAAACCCAACGACTACCTCGAATTCATGCGCCAAACCCCGGAGTTGGAGCGGATGTTCGTGCGCTCGGGCATCCGGCTCTACAAATACTGGTTCTCGGTCACCCGCGAGGAGCAACGCCGCCGGTTCACGGCACGTGAAACCGATCCGCTCAAGCGCTGGAAGCTGTCGCCGATCGATCTGGCAAGCCTCGATCGCTGGGACGATTACACCGAGGCGAAGGAGGCGATGTTTTTCTATACAGATACCGCCGATGCCCCTTGGACAATTGTGAAATCGAACGACAAGAAGCGCGCGCGGCTGAACTGCATGAAGCATTTCCTCTCGACGCTGGACTATCCCGACAAGGATCCCTCGATTGCGACACCGCCCGATCCGCTGATCGTCGGCCATGCGAGCCATGTCGTGCATTCCTCGCAGCATATTCTTGGTGCATCTCTTCATCCCGATCAGCGTCGCGTGACCAAATCCTGAGCATGTGATCGCCGAGCGGGAACTCCCGGGCCCCTTTCGCCTTGTCCCTTGGCGTGTCGCAATCCATGTCAAAGAGAGGAACCGGAGGAGCGCATGGGCTGGAACGAAAGATTCGCCGGAGACGAGTATCTCTATGGCACGACCCCGGCGGATTTCGTGGCGCGTCAGGCGTGGCGTCTCGCGCCTGGGGCGCGGCTTCTGAGTATCGCCGATGGCGAAGGTCGCAACGGCACCTATCTCGCGAGCCTCGGGCTGCAGGTGACCGCACTAGAGCCCTCGGAAAACGCGCGCCGAAAGGCTGCCGAACTGGCGCAGGAGCGGGGCGTGTCTATGCAGACGATCGACGCCGATCTGCGCGGCTACGACTGGCCGCGGGGGGAATACGACGCCGTGCTCGCCTGCTTCATCCAGTTCGCCGACCCCGCCTTTCGGGCAGAGATTTTCGACGGCATTGCGACCGCACTCAAACCCGGCGGTCTCGCTTTGATCCACGGCTTCGCGCGCCGCCAGCCGCGCTACGGCACGGGCGGCCCGGGGATCGTGGAACAGCTTTACGATCTCGATCTCCTGCGTGACGCCTTCCCGCGCTGGGAGGTGCTGCATCAGGCCGATTACGATGCCGATCTAGACGAGGGCGCGGGCCATTCCGGGCGCGCGGCGCTGATCGATTTCGTCGCCCGCAAACCCGCGCGGTGATTCTGAAGCTTTCGGCAGGAAATTCGGGACTTCGCGCGGCTTCTACGCATAACGCTCGATGTTCCGTCGCGCTTTCTGCACGGTATTCAGGCGTTTTTGCATCCTCCCTCGGCGGTCGGCCGGAACTCGCCGAAGCGCCCGCGCGTGCCTATCGCTCCGCGAGGGGAGATGTGTGTTTGCGCACAAAGGAGTGTCTTCGGAATGACGCGATTGCGTGTAACATCAATTCGATACGTTTTCGCCATCGCAGACTGGAGTTCCTCATGCGCAAGCCTCTCCTCGCCCTGACCTTGACCCTCGCCGCTACCGCCTCTTTCGCGCAATCGCCCAAGGATGCGGTGGACGCGCGCCAGGGCTATTTCGATCTGCTCGGCGCCCAGATGGCCGTGCTCGCGCCAATGGCGCAGGGCAAGACCGAGTTCGACGCGGCCAAGGCACAGACCGCCGCTGACAACATCGCGGCGCTCGCCAAGGTCGATATCCGTCCGCTCTTCGTCGAGGGCACCTCGGTCGACGATATGATGGAGACCCACGCGAAGTCGGAAATCTGGTCGAACATGGATCTCTTCGGGCAGAAGCTCGACGGTTTGCATCAGGCCGCGGCGGAGATGCCTGCCGCAGCGGGCAGCCTCGACACGCTTCAGCCGGCCGTCGGGAAACTCGGCGGCGCCTGCAAGAGCTGCCATGACGAGTTCCGCGCGAAGTAACACCTGATGAAAGACACTGCCGCCGCCCCCGCGAAGAAGACCGTCACGGTCTGGGATCCCGTCGTGCGCCTGTTCCACTGGCTTCTGGTACTGGCTTTTGCCGTTGCCTGGGGCCTGGGGGAGTGGGGGCCGAACCAGATGACATGGCATTTCTATGCGGGCTACGTCATCGCGGGACTGTTGGCGGTGCGTCTGATCTGGGGGTTCGTGGGGCCGCGCACGGCGCGGTTCTCGCACTTCCTCTATGGGCCCAAGGAGGTGGCGGATTATCTTCGCCACCTGCCATCCAAGGAAAGCTCCGACCATGTCGGGCATAATCCGCTTGGCGGCTGGTCTGTCGTCGTGATGCTGGGGCTTCTGATCGTGCAGGTCGTGACCGGGCTGACATCCGATCCGCAGGACTATATCAACGTCGGTCCGCTTGCGGGCTCCGTGCCCGAGAGCATCAGCACGAGCTGGGCGCCCAAGATTCACGAGCTTGTCTCGACCTTGCTGCTGATCGTGGTCGGCATCCATATCGCGGCCATCGTCTATTACCGGGCGTGGAAGGGCGTGAATCTCGTCAAGCCGATGATTACCGGCAAGAAAGAGGTGGGGGAGTAACCGCTCTCTTGACCGCCGCAGCGGGCGGGGCTAGCGCTCGCTCATGACGAGCAACGATCCCCATCAGAGCGCGCCGCCGCCCCAGTCGCAGAGCCAAGCGATGCCTCTCGCCCGCCATGTGCGGGCGATCTTCACTCTGGGCCTGCCGCTGATCGGCTCCAATCTCGCGCAGATGCTGCTCAACGTGACCGATACGGTGATGGTGGGCTGGTATGGCGTCGAGGCGCTGGCGGCGCTGGTGCTGGGCACCTCCTATTTCTTCTCTATCTTCATGCTGGGCAACGGGATCGCGCTGGCGGTGATGGGGCGCGTCTCGGCGAGTCTGGGCGCGGATGACGAGGTGCAGGCGCGGCGCGACACCCGAATGGGGATCTGGCTATCGATCCTGTTCGGCGTCGCGATGCTCCCGCTGTTCTGGAATTCCGGCGCGGTGCTGGAGCTGCTGGGTCAGAAGCCCGAGATCGCGGCGCTCGCACAGGATTACCTGCGCATCCTCGGCTTCGCGCTCGCGCCGGGGCTCGCGATGATGGTGATCCGGTCCTACCTGTCGGCGCAGGAGCGCACGGCGGTGCTGCTCTGGATCACGCTGGGGGCCGTTCTGCTGAACGCGGGCGTCAACTGGATCCTGATCTTCGGCAATTGGGGCGCGCCTGAACTGGGCGTGCGCGGTGCGGCGATCGCTTCGCTCAGCGCGATGGTGCTGAACCTCGTCGCGCAGGCGATCTATGCCGCGCGTGCGCCCGGACTGACTCATGTCCGGCTGTTCCAGCGCTTCTGGCGACCCGATTGGGAGGCGTTCTGGATCGTTGCGAAGATGGGGCTGCCGGTGGGGCTGACCTCCGTCGCGGAAGGCTCGATGTTCCAGGCCTCGGCGCTGATGATGGGCTGGATCGGCACGGTCGAACTGGCCGCGCACGGGATCGCGCTGCAGGTCTCCTCGATCACCTTCATGGTGCATGTCGGTCTCTCGAATGCAGCCACCGTGCGGGCAGGTCGGGCGCATGGGCGCCGTGATCCGCGCCTGCTGCGTGACGGGGCGTTGGCGGTGACGGGGATGTCGCTGGGCTTCGGTTTGCTGACGGTCGCGGTCTTCGTCTTCGCGGGGCCTTGGCTCACGCGCCTGTTTCTCGATGCGGACAACCCGGCCACGCCCGAGATCGTCCTCTACGGCGTTCGCTTTCTGATGGTCGCGGCGATCTTCCAGCTGTTCGACCTGATGCAGGTGATGGCTCTGGGACTGCTGCGTGGCGTGCAGGATACGCGCGTGCCGATGTGGATGGCGGTGGCGAGCTATTGGCTGATCGGCATCCCGGCCAGCTACTTTCTCGCCTTCACGCTGGATCTTGGCGGGGTGGGGCTGTGGTTCGGCCTCGTCCTCGGCCTCGCATCGGCGGGGGCGATGATGATGCGCCGGTTCTGGCGCGGTGCATGGCTGCATCCGCGCCCGGCAGCGGCTTAACGCACGCCAAGCCCCGCCTTCATCAACGTCTTGCGCACCGGTCCGAGCGAATAGAGCGCGCCCAAGACGCCCGCGCGCAGATCGCGCAGTGGCTGGGCCTCGACCATCGAGGCACGGTTGAGCAGATCGATCCCCACCTCGCGCGCCTTCACCTCCGGCCAGCGGCGACGGTGATAGGCGTCGAGCATCTTCGCCTCGCCTATATGCACCGGGTCTTCCTCGGCCAGCTTCAGAAGGCAGGCCAGATCGGCGAGGCTCATGTTCAGCCCCTGCGCGCCGATCGGCGGAATGACATGGGCGGCCTCGGCGATCAGGGCCACGCGCTGGCCCGAGAACCGATCCGCGATCTGCGTCATCATCGGCCAGACGGCGCGGCGGGTCGCCAGCTTCAGCGGCCCGAGAAGCCCGGTCGAGCGTTCCATGATCGCCGCTTCGAACGCTTCCGTGGGCAGCGCGGCGAGGCGCTCGGCCTCGGCGGCGCGCTCCATCCAGACGATCGCGGAAGACGGCTTGCCATCGCGGTCGGGCAGCGGCACCAGCGTGAACGGCCCACCCGAGCGGTGGATCTCGGTGGAGACGTTGTCATGCGGGATCGGGTGGGTGACAGCGAAGGCCAGTGCCTTCTGGCCGTAGCGGATCGTCTTTACGCCGAGGCCAGCCGCTTCGCGCACGAAGGAATTGCGGCCATCGGCCCCGATCACGAGACGGGCGCGCACATGGGTGCCGTCGGACAGCGTCACCTCGGCGCCGCTTTCGCGGGTCACGAGGCCAGTCGTCGCGATGCCGGGGCGGAAATCGACGAGCGGGTTATCGGCAAGGGCGGCCACCAGCTCGCGGCGCAGCAGCCAGTTCGGGAAGTTCCAGCCGAAGGGTTCGTCGGACAAGTCGGCTGCGTCGAAATCGCGGGTCAGCCGTGCGGTCGGGCTTTCGCCGCCCGCATCGACGATCCGCATGATCTGCAGCGGCGCGGCATAGGGCAGGAGCCGATCCCAGATTCCCGCCGCTTTCAGCACCTCCCGCGAAGGACGCAGGAACGCGGTCGAGCGCATATCCGCGCCCTCGGCTGCTTCTTCGGTGACCGGCGGCGTGGGATCGACGCAGATCGTGGTGAAGCCCGCCTGCCCGAAGGCCGCGGCTGCGGTCAGGCCGGCGACCCCGCCGCCGGAGATCAGGATATCGGTGTCGATGGGTGTGCGGGTCTCGGCCATGGGGCGCCTCCGTCAATGTCCGTGCCATTTTGCCCTCCTGCGCGGGCAGGTGCAATGATCCGCCGCTGGGATGCGACGTGGCGACACAGCGGAACGCGAGACGGCCCCGTGCAAATCCCGAAGGGGGAGCACAAAAAGAAACAGCCCGGATCGCGCGGATCCGGGCCGTGTTCGCCATGGGCGAGAATTCTTCGAATACGAGGTCAGCCGCCTGCGGTCATCACGACGAGGAGGGCGAGCATGATCCAAGTCGCGCCAACAGCCCAGAGGATGAGGCCACCGAGGCCCATGGTCACAACCATGCCAGCGGCCAGAGCCACGACGACAAGCGCGAGGGTGAACATGAAAGCAGGCGTAATCTGCTTGTGCTCGGTTTCGGAATGATTGGCCGCATAGGCCGAAACGCCGGAGTCGGCAGTCGTCATGGTCATATCGATTCTCCCGTTTGCTGTCTCCCTGACAGGCCCCCGTCACTTAAAGATGCATCGCGGACCGATAAAGACGCGAAGCCGTGCCATATTGTCGCAGAGTCGTCACTTTGCCTTCAATCGCGCGTGATCTCGCGGAGGAACCCGGCGAGATCGGCGGTGTGGTAGTGGATGTGATCCTCTGGCGCAGGGGCGGGGGCGACATGCACGGTCTTCATGCCGAGCGCGTGGGGATGGCGCAGGTTGCGGGCGTCGTCCTCGAACATAGCGCCGCGCGTGGGCTCGATCCCGGCCTGCGCGAATATCCGGTCGAAGGCTTCGCCGCGCGGCTTTGGATGAAACTCCGCATGCTCGACACCATAGACCCCGTCGAAAAGCCCGGTCAGCCCACGCGCCTCGATGACCCGTGTGGCATAGGGGGCCGAGCCGTTCGTGTAGACGATCTTGCGGCCCGGGAGCGCGTCGATGCCTTCGCGCAGCGCATCATCCTTGACCAAATGATCGAGTGAGATCTCGTGGACTTCGTGCAGATAGGGCGCCGGGTCGACGTCGTGCTCGTGCATCAGCCCGGCCAGCGTGGTGCCGTAAAGCTGCCAGTAGTGGTTGCGCAGGTGATCGGCCCGCGCCCGATCAACGCCCAGCGAGCGCATCACGAAATCGGTCATCTTCACCTCGATCTGGTCGAAGAGTCGCGCCTCCGGCGGGTAGAGCGTGTTGTCGAGATCGAACACCCAGGCGTCGACATGCGCGAACTCGGCAGCGAGGTCGCGGTCGGCGGGGGAGGCGGAGGCGGGGGCAGGCGCGGTGCTGTCTGTCATGGGCTGCAAGCTAAGTTGCGGGGCGCGCGGGTGCAATCTGCTTGTCACCGGGTGCGCGCCGCGCCTAATCTCTGGCAGATCTCGAAAGCAGGATGCATGCAAAAAGACGCCTACACTCTCATACTCGACGCCATCGACGAAGGCGTCTACCGCCCCGGGGACCGCTTGGTCGAATCCGAATTGGCGGAGCGGTTCGGAGTGTCACGCACCCCGGTGCGCGAGGCGTTGCAGCGGCTCGAAACCCAACAGATGCTGGCCCGCGACGGGCGTTCGCTCATCGTCGCCTCGCTCGATCACAACCAGTTGGCGGAGTTGTATGTCGTGCGCGCCGAATTGGAGGCGCTGGCGGCGCAGCTGGCTGCGAAACATGCGGCTCCCGAAGAGGTCCGGGTGCTGCAGAACATGATCGACGAAGATCGCGGCCAACTCGACGATCCGGAAGCGTTGAGCCGGGCCAACCGCCGGTTCCACCACCAAATTCACCTCGCCTCGCATAATCGTTACCTCGTCCAGCAGCTCGATCTTGTGCACCGCTCGATGGCGCTTCTCGCGACCACCTCTCTTGCGGTGAAGGGCCGGGGCGAGGCGGCGCTCGACGAGCATCAGGCGATTGTCGATGCGATCCGCGAGGGCAATGGCGACGCGGCGGCCTCGGCGCTGCGGGCCCACATCTCGCGCGCCTTCGAGACGCGCCTCACGCTCGACGCGGCGCATCACGGGACGGCGGGCCACTGGGCCGAGGCTCTCTGATTATCCGATAAGCGGTGCATGGGCCTCGCGTTGCGGGGGCGGGCGCGCCGATGCCTCTGCGGGGGCGATCTCGTCGCCGGGTCGGGCCTCCGACGCTGTCGCGTCACTGTCGTCGAAAATGCCGTGGCTCGTCTTGTCCCAGTAGAAGGGGCGCGCGATCAGTTCGTAGAGCGCCTTCCAGCCCGCCAGCGCGCCCAGCGGATAATAGAGGTGGAGCGTCGGGATCCATTTTATCAGGTTGCGATGCTCCGCCCCCCGGCAGGCCCAGGCAGAGGTCGTGATCGCGATCAACTCGGACAGAATGAAAGTCCCCATAACTAACGCGAAGACCGGGCCGGGCAGGGCGCTCGCGATCGGATGCCACAGCCCGAACAGCGCGAGCCAAAAGCTCCACAAGACCGGCGCCAGAACATATTGCGTGAGCGAGCCGAGGATCAGGATCTGCACGCCGAGAAAGCGTTTCGTGCCCAGATCGCGCCAGAGCTGCACCGGATCGCGCATATGCACCGCCCATGTCATCGCGTAGCCCTTGAGCCAGCGCGAGCGCTGTTTGACCCAAGGCAGGGCGCGGCAATTCGCCTCCTCGAAGGTGGCGGCAGCGATCAATTCGGTGCGGTAGCCGTGCCGCGCGAGACGTACGCCAAGATCGGCATCCTCGGTCACGTTATGCGCGTCCCAGCCGCCCAGCTCCTCCAGCGCGTCGCGGCGGAAGAAGAGGGTCGTTCCGCCCAAGGGCACGACGAAGCCGAGCCGCGCGAGCCCGGGCAGGAACATCCGGAACCACGTCGCATATTCCACAGTGAAACAGCGCGCGAGCCAATTGGTGCGCGGGTTGTAATAGTCGAGAACCCCTTGCAGGCAGGCCGTCTCGGGCGGGGCCGCGAGGAAGCGCTGGGCGACGATCTGCAGTTGATCCGGCTCGGGCGCGTCCTCGGCGTCCCAGACGCCGATCACCGAGCCGCGACAGAAGTTCAGCGCGTAGTTCAATGCGCGCGGCTTCGTCTTGATCGGCCCGTCCGGTACCGTGACCACCCGCATCCAGCGTGGCAGATCGGCGTTCGCAAGAGCCGCACGGGTCATCGTGTCGCTGTGTTCGATGACGAGGATCACATCGATCAATTCGCGCGGATAGCGCAGCTTGCCGAGCCGCGAGACGAGCCGCGCCGCGATGTCGGCCTCGCGAAACAGCGGGACCATCACCGAGATGATCGGCAGCCGCCCTTTCGGCGCGCCCCGGGTGAGTGCGTCGGGGCTGGGCTTGCGTTGTTCGGTGATCTCGCTCGCAAAGGCTGCGAGCTTGAGCGCCATCGAACCCACGAGCGTCAGCATCACCCACCCGAAGAAAAGCCCGAGAAGCAGGTTGGGCGCAAGCAACATTCCGAGCCCGGTCACCGCGACGAGCCCCGCCGCGATCCGGCTGGCGCGCCGTTCGTTATGGTTGCGGCAGCTCTCGACCGGGTCGACCTTGATCTCGGCGTGTCGGATCAGCGCGGTCTCGCGGCATGTGAGCAGGCTGTCATGCACGCAGCGTTCCGCGGCCAGTACGAGCCTGTAGGGCGCATGGCACGTGGGTAGCGAAGCCTGTAGAGCCTCGAAATCCTCGGGCCGTGCGGTCGCGATGAGGGTGACGCCGCCGACGCGCCGCCAGGGAACCATCGCGTGCTTCAGGCAAAGCTCAGGTCCGATGGCATCGATGAGGCGAGGATCGGGCGGCTCCTCTTGCAGGTCGACGACCGAGGCATGTCGTTGTTCAGCCAAAGCGGCCATCAGATCGGTCTCGTGTACCCAGCCATTCGCGAGAAGGATATCACCAAGCCTTACATCTTCGCGCTGCCGAAGCGCCGAGGCCGTGAGCAGATCGGCCGGATCGACCGCGTCCCGATCCAGCAGGATTTCTCCCAGAGGTGGGCGCGCGGCGCGGCCGGCGTGTCGTTTTGGCTTGGCATCAAGGCTGCGCCGTCTGAGCGGAGAAATGGAATTCGCGATTGGATTGGTCAGCAGCAGCGGCGCCGGTTTGGCGTCAGTCGCTGGTGTTTTGAAAAGCTTTTGCCGCGCGCCCATGCCAAACCTCGCATCTGTCCTTGAAGGCAGGATGCGAGCGTTTGATTAATAGGCAGTTAACCTCAGTTCCGAGCCTATAGTCGCCGGAAGCGCGTTACGACTTGCGCGCGCGCATCGCAGTCGCGAAGCGCTCGAACAGGTAGTAGCTGTCCTGCGGGCCAGGGCTCGCCTCGGGGTGATACTGCACCGAGAAGACCGGGCGATCGGCCATCGCAATACCGCAGTTCGAGCCGTCGAACAGCGAGACATGGGTCTCGGTCACACCCTTGGGCAGGGTCTGGCTGTCGACCGCGAAACCGTGGTTCATCGAGGTGATCTCGACCTTGCCGGTGGTCAGGTCCTTCACCGGGTGGTTCGCCCCGTGGTGTCCGTGGTTCATCTTGACGGTCTTCGCGCCAAGGGCGAGCGCCAGCATCTGGTGGCCGAGGCAGATACCGAAGACCGGCAGCTCGGTTTCCAGAACGCCCTTGATCATCGGTACGGCATATTCTCCGGTCGCTGCCGGATCGCCCGGACCGTTTGACAGGAAGACCCCATCGGGTTCAAGCGCGAGCACGTCCTCGGCCGTCGCGGTGGCAGGCAGCACGGTCACGTCGCAGCCAGCCGAGGCCAGGCAGCGCAGGATGTTGCGCTTCGCGCCGTAGTCGATCGCGACCACTTTCAGGTCGTTGCCTTCGGCTTTCTTGTAACCCTCGGGCCAGGCCCACCGCATCTCGTCCCAGCGGTAGCTTTGCGCACAGGTCACGTCTTTCGCGAGATCGAGCCCTTCGAGCCCGGACCATTCGCGGGCCTTGCGTACCAGCGCCTCGATGTCGAAGACCCCGTCGGGGTTGTAGGCGATCGCGACATGCGGCGCGCCTTGCTGGCGGATTTCGCGGGTGAGGCGGCGAGTGTCGATGCCGCCGATGCCGATGCGACCGCGCTTCTCCAGCCACTCGACCAGAGTCTCGGCGGCGCGCCAGTTCGACGGCTCGGTCGGGTCCCATTTCACCACCATTCCGGCGGCAACGGGATCGTTGGTTTCGTCATCTTCCGGGTTCACGCCGGTATTGCCGATATGGGGGAAGGTGAAGGTCACGACCTGGCCCGCATAGGAGGGGTCGGTCATGATTTCCTGATAGCCGGTCATCGACGTGTTGAAGACCAGTTCGGCCACTGTCTCGCCCGGGCGGCCGAAGCCCTTCCCGTAGAACAGCGAGCCATCAGCGAGTGCGATCAATGCAGTGGGCTTTTCCGATGCGGACTGGCTTGCAGGCATGGCGCGACTCCCCGATGTCAAAATTCGCCGGAACCTAGACGCGCTGGGCGCGGGGGTCAAGAGGGCACGAGATAATTGCGAATTGCTTATTTATCAACAACTTGCAAGAGTTGTGCGCGTTTCGCAATACCGCTATTCTGGCGCCTTCACGGAAGTAGGGACACGATGTGATGCAAATGCGCGACAAGATCGCCGCCGCGTTGAAAACGGCGATGAAGGAAAAGGATCAGGAGCGGCTCTCGACGCTGCGGCTGGTCAATGCCGCCATCAAGGACCGCGAGATCGCGATGCGTGCCGAAGGCGAGGGCGAGGGCACTGTCGGCGACGCCGAAGTGCTTGCGATCATGGGAAAGATGGTGAAGCAGCGTCAGGAAAGCGCGCGTGCCTATGAAGAGGGCGGGCGACTGGAACTGGCCGAGAAGGAACAGGCCGAGATCCGCGTGATCGAGGAATTCCTGCCGCGCCAGTTGACCGAAGACGAGGTGAATGCTGCCATCGAAGCGGCCATCGCGAAACTCGGTGCGGATTCGATTCGCGACATGGGCCGCGTGATGGGTGAGCTGAAAGGCCAATACACCGGACAGATGGATTTCTCGAAGGCGGGCCCGATGGTGAAGGATCGCCTCGCCTCGTGATCGGCGGCTGCCTTCGCTGGCCGGGAACAACGCCCCCTCGTGGGGCGTTTTCTTTTGCGCATTTTTGAAAGGAGGCGGCGATGCCGGCACAATCGAAGGCACAGCAGAAAGCTGCGGGCGCGGCGCTTGCCGCCAAGCGCGGCGAGATGAAGGTGGGCGATCTTCAGGGCGCCTCGAAGGAAATGTATGACAGCATGTCCGAGAGCGAGCTCGACGATATCGCGAGCACCAAGCGCAAGGATCTTCCGGACAGCAAGGACGACTGATCTGTCCGCTTGCTGCGGGGATCAGGAGGGCAGCGGCGCACGCGCGGCTGCGAGCCGGATCACCAGTTCGCGGTGCAGTCGTTGCCGTTCCTCGGGCGTGAGGAAAGCACCGATCTCGACCTCGCGCGGGCCGCCTCGCAGGGTCAGGTAGGCTGCGACCGGCCCGCCTTTTCCGTGAAGATCGACCTGTACCCAATGTGGATTCGCCGCCCAGTCGCGCGACGGCTTGCCCGGTTCGTGGCGGATAAGGTGCAGCTCGGGCCCGTTGAATGTCAGGATCTCGAGCACTTCGCCCGTGCGATAGCTGTGCGAGATCGCCCACCACACCCCCGCGATGGCGAGCGCGATGAAGGGCAAGAGCCCCCAAAGCTCCACGTGACCCAGCAGTGAAAGTAGCGGCAGGCTGACCATGACGACGGTCGCCGCGATGAAGAAGACGAAACCTTTACGCGGCAGGGAGCGGTAGGGCCACAGATGCAATTGATCGGGCAGGGGCGCAGCCTCGGAGCGGGGCGCCTCCATGGTTTGGCCTTCGGTATCCGTCCAGCGATAGGGCATGATCCGCCCGGTCCTTCCTGCAACCTTTCGCCCTTTTGCAAACGGCCCCGGATCGCTCCGGGGCCGTTCTCGTTATCAGGAGATGTAGATCACTAGTGCGCGTGTGCGTGATCCCAATCCTCGCGCTTCGGGAGCTCTTCGAAAGTGTGCTCCGGCGGCGGGGAGGGCAGGGTCCACTCCAGCGTATCGGCATACTCGTTCCAGTAGTTGTTCTCGGTGACGCGCTTACCCTTGAACAGGGTGTAGAACACGATGCCGAGGAAGAACACGAAGCTGGCGAACGAGATAAACGCACCGATCGAGCTGACGAAGTTCCAGGTGGCGAAGGCCTCCGGGTAGTCGATGTAGCGGCGCGGCATGCCCTGACGGCCGAGGAAGTGCTGCGGGAAGAAGATCAGGTTGGACCCGATGAACATCATCCAGAAGTGCAGCTTGCCGGCCCATTCCGGGTATTGGCGCCCCGACATCTTGCCGATCCAGAAGTAGACGCCGGCGAAGATCGCGAACACCGCCCCCAGCGACATCACGTAGTGGAAGTGCGCCACGACGTAATAGGTGTCGTGGTAGACGCGGTCGAGCGGGGCTTGGCTGAGCACCACGCCGGTCACGCCGCCGATAGTGAACAGGAACAGGAAACCGATCGCCCAGAGCATCGGTGTCTTGAACTCGATCGAGCCGCCCCACATCGTCGCGATCCAGCTGAACACCTTCACGCCGGTTGGCACCGCGATCACCATCGTCGCCACCATGAAGTAGCTCTGCTGGGTCAGCGACAGGCCGACCGTGTACATGTGGTGCGCCCAGACGACGAAGCCCAGAACACCGATCGCCACCATCGCATAGACCATCGGCAGGTAGCCGAAGACCGGCTTACGCGAGAAGGTCGCGATGACGTGGCTGATGATGCCGAAGCCCGGCAGGATGATGATGTAGACCTCAGGGTGTCCGAAGAACCACAGGATGTGCTGGTACAGGATCGGATCGCCGCCACCCGACGGATCGAAGAAGGTGGTGCCGAAGTTGCGGTCCATCAGCAGCATGGTGATCGCGCCTGCCAGAACCGGCAGCGAGAGCAGGATCAGCCAGGAGGTCACGAAGATCGACCAGGCGAAGAGCGGCACCTTGTGCAGCGTCATGCCCGGCGTGCGCATGTTGAGGAAGGTCGTGATCATGTTGATCGCGCCAAGGATCGAACTGGCGCCCGAGACGTGCACGGCGAAGATCGCGAGGTCCATGGAATAACCGCCCTCGTGGACCGATAGCGGCGGGTAGAGCACCCAGCCCACGCCCGAGCCCGAGCCGCCACCGCCACCCGGCGCCAGCAGCGAGGCGATCCCGAGCGAGGTGCCCGCGACATAGAGCCAGTAGCTGAGGTTGTTCATCCGCGGAAAGGCCATGTCCGGCGCGCCGATCTGGAGCGGCATGAAGTAGTTGCCGAAGCCCCCGAACAGCGCCGGGATGACGACGAAGAACATCATCAGGACGCCGTGATAGGTAATCATCACGTTCCAGAGGTGCCCGTCGGGGGTGCATTCCTCAGCCGAAGCGATGAAGCGCGCGCCTTCGGCGCACATGTATTGCACGCCCGGCTCCATCAGCTCGAGGCGCATGTAAACTGTGAACAGGACCGAGATCAGCCCCACCGCGCCTGCGGTGAAGAGATACAAGATCCCGATATCCTTGTGATTGGTCGACATGAACCAGCGGGTAAAGAACCCGCGCGACTCATGTGCGCCCTCGCCGTGAACGGCTGCGTCCGCCATAGTGATCTCCCATTTCTCCCGACAGACCCGGGTCTCCCGTCCCTTTGGGTCTGAATGTCGGGAGGTTATGAAGATTTGGAGGGCAGGGCAAGAATTCAGCACACGCTGCCGTGAAAAAATGTCGCAGCTCTGTCAGGTGTGAGTGATCCGTGATCTCGCGCCCTTGGCACGCGGAGCGCGGGCTGAGACCGCCCCGCGCGACAGTTGCGAATCCGCGACGCGGCTCACAAAAAAGCGGACCCTCGAAAGGGTCCGCCAACGAACGCGTGATATGTTCGTTTCGCGATCAGGACTCGGGCGCGTCGGGCGACACTTCTTCCGAGCCGAGATAGGCCGCAATGTCTTCCTGGTTCTTGCGCTGCTTGTAGGCCATGCCGGATTTCGCCTTGGGATCGCCGGTTTGTTCCTCGAGGAACTTCGTGGGATCGGTGATGTATTCGGCGAGCAGCTCTTCGGTCCAGACGGCGCCGGTTTCGGCGTATTCCTTGATCCCGTCCTTGTATTTATAGCCATCGACGGATGCGACCTTGCGGCCGATGACATTGTAGAGGTTCGGGCCGACCTTGCCGCCTTTGAAGATCGCCGTGCCATCGGGGGCGACGATCGAGTGACAGGCCTTGCACCGTTTGAATTCGTCTTTGCCTTTCTCGACGTCCTGCGCGAGCGCGGGGCCCGCAACGGCGACGGCGGTGATCATGGCAATAAGGCTGAGTTTCATCGCGTCTTCCTTGTTGGTTTTGAGTTAAAGCTCGAGCCCTCCCGACCCGGCTTTCACAGGGCAGTCACGCTGCCTTGAAGGGCGTTCTAACATGCATGATTGCCTATGTGTCCACTAAACTTCCGAGGTCGCATTTAGTTTACTCACGAAAATGCGACTGAATGTCGCACGCAGCGCGACGTCAAGATCGGCCATTCCCACCGGCAGGCCGAGGTCGACGAGGCTGGTGACCCCGTGCTCGCGAATCCCGCAAGGGACGATTCCGTCGAAATGCGAAAGATCGGGCTCCACGTTGATCGAGATGCCGTGGAAGCTGACCCATTTGCGCAGCTTCACTCCAATCGCGGCGATCTTGTCTTCGCGCAGGCTGCCGTCTGCCGCCTTCGGTTTGTCGGGACGTTGCACCCAGACGCCGACGCGGCCGTCGCGAATTTCGCCTTTCACGTTGAATTCGTCGAGCGCGGCGATCACCCAGTCTTCGAGCTGGCGCACGAAGCAGCGCACGTCGCGCCCGCGCTTGTTCAGGTCGAGCATGACATAGGCGACGCGCTGGCCGGGCCCGTGATAGGTGTACTGACCGCCGCGCCCGGCCTCGAAGACGGGGAAACGGTCGGGATCGACAAGGTCTTCACGCTTGGCGGAGGTGCCGGCCGTGTAGAGCGGCGGATGCTCGAGCAGCCAGATCATCTCCTCGGCTTCGCCTGCGGCGATCTTGGCGACGCGGTCTTCCATGAAGGTAAGTGCCTCGTCGTACGGGACCGGGCTGTCACTTACGCGCCATTCCACCATTTCTTAACCTCACCCGCCGGAATTCCTCACCCGACGTCAATAATTCTTGCCACATCACCGATTCGGAGCGCAAACTTTACCTATTGGTAAGGTCGCGCACCCCCCGCGCCGGTCACATTCCGACCGGTCCTGTCGTGCAGAAACATGGAATTTGCGGGGCAACAGGCAAGACCGGAAGTCATTTGATTGGAGGGTTCAGGAATGAAACACAAGTTCGTTCTGGCGGGTCTTGCGCTCGCCGTCGCTACGGGCGGACCGGCCACGCCAGCATTGGCGGGCGGTTCGGATATCGTCGGCGGGGTGATCGGAGGGATCATCGGCGGCGCGATCGTGAACGAGGCCAACCGCCAGCCGCGTACGGTCACCAAGCGCACCTATTACAAGAAGCCGACCATGTCGTCGGCGCAGCGCGAGGCCAACCGCGAAGTGCAGGTCTCGCTCAACCACTTCGGATGGAATGTCGGCACTCCGGACGGGGTGCTGGGGCGCAACTCGCGCGCGGGCATCTCGCAATATCAGGCCTTCATGGATTTCCCGATCACGGGAGAACTGACCGATATTCAGCGCAGCATCCTCACCACCGCCTATCAGAAGGCGAGCCTTGGCGGTTCGGCGGTTGCGCAGACGATCTCGACCCATCCGCAGGGGATGCGCGGACTGCTGATGCAGACGCGCGACCAGATGCTGGGCACCGGAGATGCGACCTATGCCGGCAACTCGATCGGTGGTTTGCCGCCGCAGATTTCCGAGGCCGTGTTCGAGATCGCGCGCAGCTCCAATGTCGAACCGCAGCAGTTGATGGCGCGGTCGGGCTTCGTGCAGCTGGCCGATCTGAACAATGACGGTCGAACCGATTACCTGCTCGACACCTCGGTGCTGGGGCCGGGCTTCTGGTGCAACGACAAGAGCTGCGCGGTGCGGGTCTTCGCCTCGACGCCGAGCGGCTTCTCGCGCAACGATTTCCAAGCCTATAACGCGACGCCTGCCATGTTTACCTGTCAGGCGGGGGCCTGTCAGAAGATTGGAGCGAACGTTCAGAACAACGCGCCGGTGACAGCCGCAGCGCCTGCGCCAGCTCCTGCCCCTGCTGCGCCGTCTTTCTCGACGCAGATGGCGTCGCAGCCGGCGCCTGCGATGCCGTCCTTCGTTGCGCCCGCGCCGGTTGCCGAACCGGTGCCGGTGTCGCTTGCGTCTTTCTGTTCGAAGACCAGTCTCGTCACCTCGTCGAATGGCGGCTTCGTCACGGAGGCCTCGCTGACCGATCCGGGGCAGGCTCTGGGCGAGCAGTTCTGCCTCGCGCGCGGGTACGCGCTCGATGAAGGTGCGGCGCTGGAGGCCAAGATCGGCGGCTTCACCCCCGAGCAGATCGCTGCGCAATGCCGCGATTTCGGGGCGCTTCTGTCCGAGCAGGTGGCCGCCGTCGGCAGCACCCCGCGCGAGGCGACGCTCGCAAAGGTCAAGAGCTTCATCGCCGGTTCGGGCATGAGCCCGGCGCAGCTGTCGGGCACCGCGAAGGTCTGCCTGTCGGTCGGCTACCGCACCGACGACATGGAGGTGGCGCTGGGATCGGCGCTGGTTCTGGGTGGTCTGGGCGAGGGAGCCTATGACGAGCTTGTCGGCCATCACCTTATGCAGGGAATCGGCACCGCCGAGCGCCCCGATCTCGCGATGGATTGGTACGAGAATGCGCTTTCGGCGCAGCCGGTCTTCGCGCCCGCACAGCCCGAGCGTAGCGGTCTCATCCGCAAGGCGGCCCTGATGATGAACGGCCGCGCCGATGCGTCGTCGGCGCCGAAGCCCGCGATGGCCCTGCCAAGCTTTGCCGCGAAAGCGGCAGAGCTCGTGGAAACCGCGGCGCCGCAATAACCTATCGCTTGCGCAGGCCGGGACCGCCCGGCCTGTCGCGACGGCAAGAGCGTGAATGAGAAAAATTCTCGCCAATCCCGAAATACCCCCTTTTCATCCCCCAAGCCTTTGGCTAATACGCGCCACACCAAGCCTGGACAGTGCGGTCGTGGCGGAATTGGTAGACGCGCAGCGTTGAGGTCGCTGTGGGGTAACTCCCGTGGAAGTTCGAGTCTTCTCGACCGCACCATCCCTCTCCCTAGGAGAGATCTGACTGACCCGACGCGGGTTATCCCCCAGATCAAGTTCACCGTGACACGTCGAAGATGCATGTGCATCTTCGCACGGCAGATTTTTGGCGGTTTTCATTATCTTCCAGAGGCTTGGTTCGCTTTGGAGGGCGGCGTGCGCTCGGTTCAGGGCTCGGTTGGCGCTCTTGCTGATCCCGTTCCTCGACAGCGGCTTACGCTGAGCGAGGATCGCATGACCTGCCACATCACCGGAATCGTCATATCCCCGAGGGCACGATCAGCGCCAATTGTACGGTCAGCTTCGAGCGGCTCGGCGGAATCGTCACGAGCGTCGAGCAGGGGGGGGGCGCAGCGCGGGGGCCTCGGATCGTCTCGGCATAGATTGACGCGAATGGCGCGTTCGTGAGCGATCTCCCCGCGGGCGTCTTTGCGCGAGTCGGGTGGCTACGCGGATAGCACAGTTTCCGCCACTCGATCCGGCGGGGTCGCCGCAGCTTTACGCGATGGGAATCTCCGTGCGTCACGAAAGGCATCCGGCTCTCGACGCCGCGCGGTCCGCGCCGGGTCGAGAGCCTGCAACCGGGCGACCTTGTCACCACGCTGGATGACGGCCCGTAGCCGGTTCTATGGTGCGCGCACCGCCGGTTCGGGGCAGAAGCGCTCGCTGCCAATCCGCGGCTGCGTCCGGTCCGACTGCAGCCCGGCGCGTTCAGTAATCGCCGGGCGCTCGTCCTATACGCGCAACATTTCGTCTGGCTGCTGCTGCCACGTCATACCTTGGTCAAGGCCTAAGGCGCGTGGGTCGAAGGCTTTTGGACCGGGCCGCTGGCGCTACCTGCGCTGCCCTCCTTCGACCTGGCCCTCTGTTGCGCGCGCGACCCGATCTGGCCGAGGTCCATTTCCTCGGCGCGGCGCTTAATACGGTCTATGGTCCGCGTGTCCGGTCATGGTGACGCAGCGGCAATTTTACCGCTCCAAATGCAAGTCTTGGTCGCTCCTTGCGCGACAGGTGACGCAAAACGGCAATTTTTCGGGCGAATCCGTGCTGTGATAGCCCTGTGACGCGGGTTTTTGATTTCCGGGTTGAAAAACGGAAGTGCCCTTGCTTTAGTCACATGCACGGGAAATGACCAACGACAAAAAACAACGGGGAGCCCGCTTTGAACAACGCAGCTAGCGGCGATGGATTCGTCGTATTCGACCGCGTGCAGAAGAGCTATGACGGCGAAACGCTCGTCGTGAAAAATCTCAATCTCTCGATCGGCAAGGGTGAGTTTCTAACGATGCTCGGCCCGTCTGGATCCGGAAAAACGACCTGCCTTATGATGCTTGCAGGTTTCGAGACCGCCACGAATGGCGAGATACGCCTCGACGGCCAGAACATCAACATGGTGCCTCCGCACAAGCGTGGCATCGGCATGGTGTTCCAGAACTACGCACTCTTTCCTCACATGACCGTAGGCGAGAATCTCGCCTTCCCGCTCGAAGTGCGGGGCATGGGCAAGGATGAGCGCGAAACCAAGATCAAGCGTGCGCTGGACATGGTGCAGATGGGGAGCTTCATCCATCGCCGTCCGGCGCAGCTTTCAGGCGGTCAGCAGCAGCGGATCGCACTGGCGCGCGCGCTGGTGTTTGACCCCGAGCTGGTCCTGATGGACGAACCGCTCGGTGCGCTCGACAAGCAGCTTCGCGAACATATGCAGTTCGAGATCAAGCACCTGCACGAAAGCCTCGGGATTACCGTGGTTTACGTCACCCACGATCAGGGCGAGGCGCTGACCATGTCGGACCGCGTCGCTGTGTTCAACGACGGGCGCATCCAGCAGCTCGCACCGCCGGATGAACTCTACGAGCGCCCGCAGAACAGCTTCGTCGCGCAGTTCATCGGCGAGAACAACAAGCTTCCGGGCAAGGTCGAGACGCTGAACGGCGACACCTGCACGGTGCGACTCGAGAATGGCGAGATCATCGACGCGACGGCGGTCAACATCCGCGAGGCGGGGCAGGAGACGCTGGTCTCGATCCGCCCCGAGCGGGTCGAATTCAAGCCCGAGATGATGCCTTCGGGCGCCCATACGATCACCGCGGACGTACTCGAAGTGATCTACATGGGGGACATACTGCGCACCCGGATGAAGGTCGCGGGATCGCGGGAATTCGTCATGAAATCGCGCAACACGCTCGATCAGGTGCGACTGACGGAAGGCCAGACGGTCAAGATCGGCTGGCACCCGCAGGACGCGCGCGCGCTCGATCTCTGAGAATGCGGAGTGTGCGGACCAAGCTCCGCACGCTCCGATCTGCCGCAACACGCGGCCAAGCGGCGAAAACGCCGCAAAACCACAAAAGCTCAACCAACTGGGAGTAAAACCAAGATGAAAAAAGCTATGATCCTGAGCACGGCGCTCGTCGGCCTCGTGGCCGGGGCGGCGCAGGCCGAGCAAGTCACTGTCCTGTCCTGGGGCGGGGCCTACGAAAAGAGCCAGGTCGAGGCCTATAACAAGCCCTTCACCGAGGCGACCGGCATCGACGTGAACATGGAAGCCGCCGACAACCCCGGCACCCCGATCAAGGCGCAGGTCGAGGCGAACAACGTCTCGGTCGACGTGGCCGACGTCGAGAAGTCCGACGCGATCCGCCTGTGCGACGAAGGTCTGCTCGAGCCGATCGACGCCGACACCGACCTCGCCGCCGCCCCCGACGGCACCCCAGCGAGCGAGGACTTCATCGATGGCTCCTTCACCGATTGCGGCGTCGCCAACATCGTCTGGTCGACCGTGATGTCCTACAATGCGGACAAGGTCGACGGCACGCCGACCTCGATCGCCGATTTCTTCGACACCGCGAAATACCCGGGTAAGCGCGGGCTGCGCAAGTCGGCGAAAGGCACGCTCGAAGTGGCGCTGATGGGCGCAGGCGTTCCGGCCGCGGACGTCTACAAGGTGCTCGGCACCCCCGAGGGCGTCGACAAGGCCTTCGCCGAGCTCGACAAGATCAAGAGCGATGTCGTGTGGTGGGATGCCGGCGCGCAGCCGCCGCAGCTGCTGGCCGATGGCGAAGTGGTGATGTCGACCGCCTATAACGGCCGTATCTTCAACGCCGAGGTCGCCGAGGGCCAGCCCTTCAAGATCGTCTGGGATGGCCAGCTTCTGGACTTCGACTTCTTCGTGATCCCGAAAGGGGCGCCGCATATGGAAGCCGCGAAGAAATATTTGAAGTTCGCGACCGAGACCCAGCAGCTCGCCAATCAGGCGAAGTGGATCTCCTACGGTCCGGCGCGCAAGTCCTCGGCTCCGTTGGTCGGCATGTATCAGGACGGCAAGACCAAGATGGGCCCGCATATGCCCACCGCGCCTGAGAACATGTCGAACGCTCTGGTCAATGACTCGGAGTTCTGGGCGGACCACGACACCGAACTGAGCGAGCGCTTCAACGCCTGGCTCGCTGGCTAAGTCCTGCGAGGGTCGCGCGGCATTCCGCCGCGCGGCCCGACCTGTTCGATGTCAGGAGCCCCGTGGATGTCAATCTTCCGGTCGTCTCTGGCCAGCTTGTGCCTCGGCCTTTGTCTGTCGCTGTCCGTCACCTTGCCCGCACGAGCGGATGAAGATGCGGTGGTCGGCTACGAGACCGGCGATACGCAGATGAACATGGCGATCGGCCAAGCCCGCGCGACTTATGAAACTGTCTTCATTCCCGCGGTGCGCTCCCGGTCCGGCTCGCGTTTCATGCTCAAGGCAGGGATCGATACCCCCGCCAATGGCCTCGAACATATCTGGATCGCGCCGATTTCGATCTCCGCGCAGAAAATCACCGGCACGTTGATGAACGAGCCCGTGCATTTCAAGGCGCATGCAGGAGACGAGATTACCTTCGCGCCGAACCAGATTTCCGACTGGAGCTTCCGACGCGAAGGCAAGCTCCACGGTAACTATACGACGCGGGTGATGCTGCCCGATATTCCCGCCGAGCAAGCCGCGAAACTGCGCGCGCAGCTCGCCCCGCTGCCCTGAGGGGCCAAGGAGACACGATGAGCGACGCAACGATGGATGCGAGCCTAAACGGCCCTGAACCAACACAGTTGAAGACCGCCGACGGGCTGCCGCTGAAGGTCGCCCTCGCGAAATCGCAGGCCCGCGCGAAACGCCGCGCCTTCCTGCTGGTCGCGCCTCTGTTCCTTTTTGTCCTGATCACCTTCGTGGTCCCGATCGGGCAGATGCTGCTGCAATCGGTCTATAACGACGGCTTCTCGAAGAATGCGCCGGCGCTTGGGCAATGGTTCGACGCGCATCCGCTGGGCTCGCCCATCGACGAGAGCGCCTATGCGGCGCTCGCCTCGGACCTCAAGCAGATGAAGGAAAACCGGACGCAGGGCGAGGCGGGGACGCGGATCAACTATGACGTCGCGGGCACGCGCTCGCTCTTCACCTCGACCGCGCGCAAGATCGAACGTCTCGAGCCGCCATGGAAAGAGGCCATCCTCGGCGTGGACGAGGGGTGGAGCGATCCGAACCTGTGGCGGGCGATGCGCTCTGCCTCGAGCCCCTATACGGTGGATTTCTACCTCGCCGCGATGGATCACAGCCGCGACAAGGACAACAATATCGTGCCGGTCGATCCGCAGCGCGCGATCTACGGCAAGCTGTTCACCCGCACCGCGATCCTGTCTCTGGTGATCACCGTGCTGTGCATGATCCTCGCCTTCCCGATCGCGCATCTTCTGGCCTCGCTGCCGCTGGCGAAATCCAATCTTCTGATGATCTTCGTGCTGCTGCCCTTCTGGACCTCGCTGCTGGTGCGGACGACCTCGTGGATGGTGCTCCTGCAGCAGCAGGGCGTGATCAACGATCTGCTCGTCTGGTCGGGCCTGATCGGCAACGATAACCGGCTGGAGATGATGTATAACCAGACCGGCACGATCGTTGCGATGACCCACATCCTGCTGCCCTTCATGGTGCTGCCGCTCTACTCGGTCATGCGGACCATCCCGCCGAGCTATGTCCGCGCGGCCCGCAGCCTTGGGGCCACCTCGTGGACCGCTTTCCGCCGCATCTACCTGCCGCAGACGCTGCCGGGGATCGGGGCAGGGGCGCTTCTCGTGTTCATCCTCTCGGTCGGCTACTACATCACCCCCGCCCTTGTCGGTGGTGCAGACGGTCAGCTGATCTCGAACATGATCGCCTTCCACATGCAGAAATCGCTCAACTGGTCGCTCGCGGCAGCACTCGCCTCGATGCTGCTGGGCGGCGTCATCATCCTCTACTGGCTCTATGACCGGCTGGTGGGCATCGACAACATGAAGCTGGGCTGAGGAGAAACACAGATGGCCGTTCCCGCATATGCAAGCCCGCTCGAGAGAACCTGGCACTACGCCTATCTCGTGATCTGTGGCCTGATCTTCTTCTTCCTGATCGCGCCGATCGTGGTGATCATTCCGCTGTCCTTCAACGCGGAGCCTTACTTCACCTTCACCGAGAAGATGCTGAGCTTCGACCCCTCCGGCTATTCGATGCGCTGGTATGACATGCTGCTGACCTTCGGGATGCAGGAGCCGCAGGTCGAGCGCAGCTGGTCGTGGTGGATGGATGCCTGGCAGCATTCGACCTGGATCGACGTGGCGAAGAACTCGATCATCATCGGCTTCTTCTCGACGATCCTCGCGACGGTGCTGGGCACGCTGGCCGCCCTCGGCCTGTCGCGCCCCGAGATGCCGTTCCGCCGTGCCATCATGGCGGTGCTGATCTCGCCGATGATCGTGCCGATCATCATCACCGCGACGGGGCTGTTCTTCTTCTACTCGAAGACCGGGCTCGCGCATTCCTATCCGGGCATCATCATGGCCCACGCGACCTTGGGCATTCCCTTCGTGATCATCACCGTGACCGCGACGCTGGTGGGCTTCGATCACTCGCTGACCCGTGCGGCGCAGAACCTCGGTGCCGACCCGCGCACGACCTTCTTCAAGATCGTGATGCCGCTGATCCTGCCGGGCGTGGTCTCGGGCGCGTTGTTCGCCTTCGTCACCTCCTTCGACGAAGTCGTCGTGGTGCTCTTCGTGGCAGGTTACGACCAGCAGACGATCCCGCGCCAGATGTGGAACGGTATCCGCGAGCAGATCAGCCCCGCGATCCTTGCGGTGGCCACGATCCTCGTCTTCGTGTCGATCGCGCTTCTGACCACGGTCGAGCTGCTGCGCCGCCGCTCCGAGCGCCTGCGCGGGATGTCACCCGGCTAAAGCGTCAAGCGTCAGCGGGCAGCGCTCGCCCTCATAAAACGTCTCAAGGAGCCGGGTGAACACCGGCTCCTTTTTCTTTGAGGCGGCCTCGAACAGCGTCGCGCAGGAGCGCAGCTTCAGTGCATCGACCGGCCCCATGATCTCCTCGATGGGTGTGCCTGCATGGGCGAGCACCGCCTCGGAGGCCTCTACCAGCCGCGTCCGCAGCACCGGATCGGCGAGATAGGCCCGCGCCTCGGCGAGATCCGCGATCCCGTATTCCACCGCTCGGGGCGACCGCCCGAGCGAGGCCAATTGCGGGAAGATCCACCAGATCCAATGGCTGCTCTTGCGACCTTGGCGAAGTTCGCGCAGGGCGGTCGGATAGTCGCGGGTTTGGGGGGCGTGGAAGCGTTGGGTCATGGGATGAGCCTAACACGCTCTGGACATCGCGAGGAGGGCCGCGACCGATCCGAGGGTGGGCGCAATCGCGCCCGCCCTGGGGGTGGGTCGGGCGCGGCCCGGCCTAGGGGCCGGGCGAAGGGTTAAACCTTGAAGCGCCTGCGTACTGCAAAGCCAAAGAGGAAGACCAATCCAATGCTAAAATAGCTGACGAAGAACTGGATGAAGGCAACCCACGGTTGGCACGGGACAACTAATCTGCGTGCGGAGAAAAGGGAAAAAGGTGAGAAAATTCCCTCGATAGAACCGACAAGCGCACGAATTGACTGCGCAGCTAGAGAATTTCCGACCATGCTTCCCTGCCATCCAGCATAGCTATTGATGTCACTTCGGAAAAGCGTTGTCCCAGTGGCGAAAAGGAGAGTGGAAAGCAGAAGCAAAGTTAGAAATAGTATGATTAAAGGCCTCCAGAAGCTCAGGCCATAGTCAGACAGTGAAGACCATAAGACGAAGAAAAATTTTTCGGCTCGTTCCGCATCTTCTTTTTCTATGGAAAGCTCATGCCCGCGGGCGAAATGTGCGAGCTTTGAGTTTCCTTTTTTCTCGGCCCAATTGTTCAGCTGGGCGTAGCTTTCTCGGTCTAACCTTAGGCTTTGGAGACGCTCAGGAACTCTTAAGCGTTTGTATCTCTTGGCTGCTTTGGTAGCTATAAGGGTAATGGAACGAAAAGATTCAAGCTGAGCGTCCCAAGAAAGAAGTGTGGTTCTTTCGATCCGCAAGTTGGCCTTTGACGCTGGGTCGGTTGTAGACGTGTGTAATTTTGCAACCTTACTGCCCATTATTAATATATCGCCACTGGCTCTGATGTTGAGTTCAAAAAAGTTCGAGTCGGTGGCGGTAATATTTCTTCCTGTGAAGCTCAACGTACCAATATTTCTCTGCAAAACTTCACACTCGTTTCCAGCGATGTCGATTCTTGCAAAGCTACGATTTGGAAATTCTTCCCATAAAGAATTGATCGCTTGCTGAAGGTTATTGTAGTTGTTCTGGGCGATCGAATAATATGTTGTTTCAGGTTCTGATTTTTCGACTTCTGCTAAAAATTCTTGAAGTTTTGTTGTTGCGAAGTCCCCTTCAGACAAGCTTCCAGCCTCGTGTGTATTTTTAACGAGGCGAATTTTTCGCTTAATGGAAAAGCCAGTGATTTCATTAGGAAAGCAATTAGAAAACTCTGGAGCTCTGGTTTTCACCCCCACACCTCCGTAAACTCCCGCCACTCCCCTTTGCTCATGCCGGACGTCTCCTGTGTGATCTCCTCGCCCGCCAGACGGCGCTTCAGCAGCTCCACCGCCTTGCCCGACAGGTTCACCCCGCCCAGACGGTAATCCTCGAAGGCCGAATAGGCGGCGGGGACCCAGTCACGCACGATGTCGCACATGGTCTCGGCATAGACGCGGATCTCGTATTGCGCGTGGCTGTCGGCGCGCAGGCGCAGGAAGTGGAAGAGGTTGTGCAGGTCCACCTTCCAATACCATTGCGTGTAGATATTGGTCGGCAGGTTCATCCGCGCCAGTTCCCGGGCGAGGCCCTGTTTGCCCGCATCCTCGTCGGGCGTCAGCATGTCCTCGTAATGGTCATAGGCGCGCATCGCGTCGTCGCGCAGGATGTCGAGCACGCGGGCGGCCTCGGCGCCTTCGAGCACCTGACCGCGGCCCTGATGGTTCTGGCTCGATTGCGCGGCGAGCTGGCTGGCCTCGGGGATGTAGAACTCGCGGTCGAGGATCGAGTAGCGCGCGGAGTATTCGTTGACGTTTGCGGTGCGGTGGCGGATCCACTGACGCGCGACGAAGACCGGAAGCTTGACGTGGAACTTGACCTCGCACATCTCGAACGGGGTCGAATGCCAGTGCCGCATCAGGTAGCGGATCAGGCCCGCGTCGCTGTTCACCGTCTTGGTGCCACGGCCATAGGAGACGCGCGCCGCCTGCACGATCGCGTTGTCGTCGCCCATGTAGTCGATGACCCGGACCACCCCGTGATCGAGCACTTCATGGGCGGTATAGAGCCGCTTCTCCATCCCCGGCGAAACCGCCCGCGCGGTCATTTGCGTCTCGGCGCGCTGTGCGTCGATCTCGGCTTGTTGTTCGGGGGTGAGCGCCATGATGTCCTCCGGATGTCTCGAATCGACCTCCACTATATCTGCGATGGGCGGCTCTAGGAACCGCCATATCCTGTGGATAAGCCGGGGTGCTTGCCGCGGCCGCGTCAGGAGCTATCCTCCGGTTAACCGCAATCAGTTCCAAGGAAGCCTGTTCATGAAAATCGAATATCTGCACACGATGGTCCGCGTGCTCGACCTCGAGAAATCGAAAGCCTTCTACGAGCTTCTGGGGCTCAAGGAACGCAACCGCATCGAAAACGAGAAGGGCCGCTTCACGCTGGTCTTCATGTGCCCGCCCGATCAGGACGACGGCACGGCGGATGTCGAGCTGACCTGGAACTGGGACGGCGATAGCGGGCTGCCCTCGGACAGCCGCCATTTCGGCCACCTCGCCTACCGCGTCGAGAACATCTACGAGATGTGCCAGCACCTGATGGACAACGGCGTGACGATCAACCGTCCGCCGCGCGACGGTCACATGGCCTTCGTGCGCTCGCCCGACAATATCTCGGTCGAGCTGCTGCAGATGGGCGAGCCACTGCCGATCCAGGAACCCTGGGCCAGCATGGAGAACACCGGCAGCTGGTGATTACTTGCGAAAGTGATCCTTGAGCTTGTCGAAGGGGCTGCGGGTTTCCGTGGCCTCTTTCTTTTGCGGGGCGTTTTGTGGGGCAGGGGTGTCGGCTTTCGTGGGTGCCTTGGTGCCGGTCGAAGAGCGCGGCGGCGCAACCCGCAGGCTCACCGCATTGAGGAATTTCGAGCCGTCGCCCGCCGCCAGCGCAGGCGCGCCGTCCGAAATCCCGCGTAGCAGATCGTCGAGCATCTCCTGCTCCGCCTTCGGGAAGTCGTTGAGCACATAGCCCGCCACACGGTCCTTATGTCCCGGGTGGCCGATCCCCAGCCGAACCCGCGCGTAGTCGGGCCCCATATGCTGATGGATCGAGCGCAGCCCGTTATGCCCCGCATGGCCGCCGCCCTGCTTTAGGCGGCACTTGCCGGGGGCGAGGTCCAGCTCGTCATGGAAGACGGTGATGTCGGAGACATCGACCTTGTAAAAATCGGCGGCCGCGCGCACGGACTGGCCGGAAAGGTTCATGAAGGTCTCGGGCTTCAGCAGCACGACGCGGGTTGAGCCGAAACGGCCCTCGCTCACCTGACCCTGAAACTTGCCGCGCCACGGGGCGAAGCCGTGATCCTCGGCGATCCGGTCGAGCGCCATGAAGCCGATATTGTGACGGTTGTTCGCGTATTTCGCGCCCGGATTTCCCAGGCCCACCCAGAGTTGCATGCGTCTCCCCTTTCGAACGACGGTGTCGAGGCTCTGCTCACTCCGGGATAAGTGAGCGCGCGCGAAGGGGAAAGGGGGTCGTCGCGTTCAGGCCGCGCG
This sequence comes from Thioclava sp. IC9, assembly GCF_002213225.1. NCBI lineage: Bacteria > Pseudomonadati > Pseudomonadota > Alphaproteobacteria > Rhodobacterales > Paracoccaceae > Thioclava > Thioclava sp. IC9. Next base: position 330,735 of record NZ_NBNX01000002.1, on the reverse strand, counting down.
GTGTTCGACGTAGGCCGGGCGTCCCGATGAGCCGACGACGATCGGGCGCTCTTGAGTGTCGGGAAGGGCAAACTCATCGAAGAGGCGTTCGCTGGTCTCTTCGATATTGCACTTCGCGATTTCCTCATACCCGTTGCGCGGGAGTCGTCGGGCCGTAAAGATGCGGAACGGTCGCAGGACCGGACCCAGCACCGTATAGAGGGCGCGGCTAATTGCGTTGAGCATTCTAGGCGGTAGCACCACGAATGCTGCAAGAACGAGTGCGAATAGCTCCAGCATGTGACTAGCCTTTAGGTTGTATTAACTTTGAGGCTATAGCGTTTCGCGCAAAAGGCGAGGAAATTCGAGATCACATAGATGTGAACTTGAGTGGTTGGCGGTTTGCCGCGCATCCGGGGAATCAAGCGCCGCGCAAAGAAAAACGGGGCCCCGAAAGGCCCCGTCTCGAAAATCTCATCGGAAGAAGAATTACTCTTCGGTCGCTTCTTCGCTGGCTTCTTCGCCCTCGTCCTCGTCGGAGGAACCGCCACCGAAGCCTTTCGGCGGGGCGACGTTCGCGATCACGAAGTCACGCTCGATGGTGGGCTTGGCGCCTTTCGGCAGGTCCACGTCGGAGATGTGGATGGTGTCGCCGATCTGCTTGCCTTCGAGGTCGACCACGATCTGCTCGGGGATATCGCCGGCGAGAACGTTGAGTTCGACTTCCGGGCGCACCGCGACGAGGGTGCCGCCGCGCTTCAGGCCGGGCGCCTTCTCGTGGTTGATGAACTCGACATGCACGAAAAGCGAGATGCGCGAGTTGCGGTGGGTGCGCATGAAGTCGACATGGGTCGGCAGGTCCTTCACGACGTCTTTCTGAACGCCGCGGCAGATCACGCGGACGTCTTCCTGGCCTTCCATCTTCAGGTTGAAGAGGGTGGACATGAAGCGGCCTTTGCGCAGGCGGGTGATCAGGCGGTTGTAGTCGAGGTTGATTGCAACCGGGTCCTTGCCGTCGCCATAGACGATACCGGGCACGAGGCCCTCACGACGCGCTTGCCGAGCGGCCCCCTTGCCCGTCCCCGTACGCGCCACGGCTTCGATCGTTTCGATCTCTTTTGCCATAACTGGTCTCCAATTTGTCAAAGTGATGGGCCGCCTCCAAGGGTGTCGGGCCCATGAAGCCGCGCGAATACTCGGGATTGGCCGGGATGGCAAGTGGAAACCGACGACGTTACGGAAACCGGGAGGGGACGGAAACCGGGGTTGCCACAGCCTGGTACCTGACTAAAGTCAGAAAATATTCCGGACTTCAGTCAGGTATTTCCATGGATTCTATCGCACGTATACGCCGGTTCAACCGGGCCGTCACCCGACAGCTCGGGGCGCTCAACTCGTCTTTCCTGGGGCGTGGCCGCCCGCTTGGTTCTGCGCGGGTGCTCAACCTGATCGGGCGCGGGCAGGGGGATGTCGCGAAACTGCGCGAGGTATTGGCCCTCGATTCCGGGCAGATGAGCCGGCTGTTGCGGGGGCTGGAGGGCGAGGGATTGATCGTGATGGAGGACGATCCCGAGGACGGGCGGCGACGCATCGCGCGGCTCACCGACGCGGGTCAGGCGGAATTCGCGGAATATGAACGGCTCTCCGATGCGCAGGCGGCGGATATCCTGTCTCGCCATCCCGATCACGCCGCGTTGCTGGGGGCGATGGACCTGATCGCGACGTCGTTGACGCGCAGCGAGATCGAGATTGTGCCCTGCGACCCACTCGATCCGCGCGCGCAGTCCTGTCTGGCCAAATATTATGCGGAACTCTCTGCCCGGTTCGACGGGGGCTTCGACGTGAGCCTGTCGAAAGACCCCGAGGCCGCCGAGATGCGTCCGCCCCATGGCACGTTCCTGATCGCCTTGTCCGACGGATTGCCGCTGGGCTGCGCAGCCCTGAAGGGCGGGGCGGACTATGCCGAGGTGAAACGCGTCTGGATTGCCCCCGCCGCACGCGGCTTGGGGTTAGCGCGGCAGCTAATGACCGCGCTCGAAGCCTCGGCCCGCGAACTGGGCCACCTGCGCCTGCGGCTCGACACTAATTCAGCGCTGCCCGAAGCGATCGCAATGTACCAGCGCTTCGGCTGGCACGAGATCCCGCGTTACAACAACGATCCCTACCCGGACCGGTTCTTCGAGAAACGCCTGCTCGCTCAGGAATAAGTGTCGAAGAACCCGTTCGGGATCAGCAGATCGTCCCGGCCCAGATCCGCGATCCGGCGCTTGCCACACAGAGCCATCGATGTGTCCAGCTCTTTTTGGATGACCTCGAGCGCCTTGGTTACGCCCGGCTCGCCCATCGCGCCCAGACCGTAGACGTAGGCGCGCCCGATCATCACGCCCTTCGCGCCAAGCGCCAGCGCCTTGAGCACGTCCTGCCCCGAGCGGATACCGCTGTCGAGCCAGACTTCGGTCTTGTCGCCGACTGCGTTGACGATCTTCGGCAGCATCCGGATCGAGCTGAGCGCCCCGTCGAGCTGACGCCCGCCATGGTTCGAGACCACGATCGCATCGGCTCCTGTGGCGGCCGCCATCTCGGCATCTTCTTCGCTCAGGATTCCCTTCAGGATCACCTTGCCGCCCCACATGTCCATGAGCTGCTTGATCCGGTCCCAGTTGAGCGACTGATCGAATTTTTCCGCCGTCCAACTTGCCAGCGAGGCGGGATCGGCGGCGCTCTCCACATGGCCAACGATATTGCCGAAGAAGCGCCGCTTGGTCTGCAGCATCTCGATGCCCCAGCGCCATTTCGTGGCGAGATCGGCCAGCACGGCGGGGGTGAATTTCGGCGGCGCCGTCAGGCCGTTCTTAAGGTCCTTGTGCCGCTGCCCCAGCAGCTGCAGATCGACCGTGATGACCAGCGCGGAGCAGCCCGCGGCCCGTGCCCGATCCAGCACGCGCTTGTTATAGTCGTCGTCGGTCAGCGTATAAATCTGGAACCAGAAGGGCTGGCTGACATTCTCGGCCACGTCCTCGATCGAGCAGATCGACATCGTCGACAGCGTGTAGGGTACGCCGAACTTCTCCGCCGCGCGCGCCGCCTTGATCTCGCCATCCGCGCGCTGCATCCCCGTCATCCCGACCGGCGCGAGCGCCACCGGCATCGCGACGTCCTGGCCCAGCATCGTCGATTTCGTCGAGCGCCCCGTCATGTCCCGCGCGATCCGCTGGTTGAGCCGGATTTGCGCGAAATCCTCGGTATTCTCGCGGAAGGTCTGCTCGGTATACGAGCCGCTTTCCGCGTAATCGTAGAACATCTTCGGCGTGCGGCGCTTATGCAGACGTTTCAGATCGGCGATGGAGGTGATGACGGTCATGGGGGTTCCTCTCTCCGTGGTTAAGTTTCCTTACCAATCGCGCGAAATTTGCGCAATCGCCCATCGCAAGGCTTGCAATCATGCCCGATCCGTTCCCATCTCGCCGGGAGAACACGAAAAGGAGAGCGCCGTGAACGAGGTATGGCTCGGCCTGATGGGCGGCATGGTGGCGGGCGTCGCGACAGCCGCCGGGGCGATCCCGGCGCTCCTGGGTCGCTCGATGAGCCAGCGCACCGCCGATACGATGCTGGGCTTTGCGGCGGGCGTGATGCTCTCGGCGTCGTATTTCTCGCTGATCCTGCCGGGGATCGACGTGGCAGAGACCATGTTCGGCTCTGTCTGGGTCGCCGCCGCCATCGCCGCGATCGGGATCGCCATCGGCGCGGGCTTCGTGGCCTGGCTGAACGCGACCCTGCCGCACGAACACTTCACCTCCGGCCGTGAGGGTGCCGATGCGGCGCAACTGGCGCGGATCTGGCTCTTCGTGATCGCGATCACCATTCACAACTTTCCCGAAGGTCTGTCGATCGGCGTCGCTTTCGGCGCGGGCAACGAGAACGGCTTCTCGGTTATGACTGGCATCTCGCTGCAAGACATCCCGGAAGGCCTCGCCGTGGCCGTCGCGCTGATCGGGCAGGGCTATTCTCGGCGGAAGGCCTTCTTCGTCACCGCGATGACCGGGGCGGTCGAACCCGTGGGCGCGCTGGTCGGCGCAGCTGCCGTGTCGGTCTCCGGCGCACTGCTGCCATGGGGGCTGACCTTTGCGGCGGGTGCCATGCTATACATCATCAGTCACGAGATCCTGCCCGAAACCCACCGCAACGGGCACCAGAACCGCGCGACCGCCGGGCTACTCTTCGGCCTGATCCTGATGATGTTCCTCGACGTGACGCTTGGCTGATCCCTCTTTACTTCCGCGCTGCCCCAGCGTAAGCGCCATGCATGATCGCAAGGACCGCATATATTTCCCGTCCCCGACGTCGCCGCTGAAGCGCCTGACGTCCGATCTGCCGTGGCCTGCCGCCACACCCAATCCCAAATCGCTGACCGAAGGCCCCCGAATGTTGACAGCCCCCCGGGACTGTTGCACGAATTTGCCTTCCCTTACTGGAGCTTGACCCCGATGATCCCCTCCGTCCTGCCGACCTATAATCGCGCACCGCTCGCCTTCGTTAAGGGCGAAGGTTCCTGGCTCGAGACGGCGGATGGGAACCGATATCTCGATATGGGCGCGGGGATCGCTGTGAACGCGCTTGGTCATGCCGCGCCCGAACTGGTAGAAGCGCTGACCGAGCAGGCCGCGAAGCTTTGGCACGTCTCGAATCTCTACCAGATCCCGCAACAGCAGGCGCTGGCCGATGCGCTGGTCGAGAAGACCTTCGCCGATACGGTCTTCTTCACCAATTCCGGCACCGAGGCTGCGGAACTCGCGATCAAGATGGCGCGGAAATACTGGTCCTCGAAAGGCGAGGACCGGGTGGAGATCATCACCTTCGAGGGCGCCTTCCACGGCCGCTCCACCGGTGCGATCTCGGCCACGCCGAAATCGGAAAAGATGGTGAAGGGCTTCGGCCCGCTGCTGCCCGGCTTCACCCAGCTTCCCTGGGGCGATCACGAGGCGCTCAAGGCTGCCGTAACCGACAAGACCGCCGCTATCCTGATCGAGCCGATCCAGGGCGAGGGCGGTATCCGCCCGGTGCCCGATCAGTGTCTGAAGGGACTGCGCGATCTCTGCGACGAGACCGGCGCGCTCCTGATCTTCGACGAGGTGCAATGCGGCGTGGGCCGCTCTGGCCGGCTGTTCGCGCATGAATGGGCAGGCGTCACGCCCGATATCATGATGGTCGCGAAGGGCATCGGCGGGGGCTTCCCGCTGGGTGCTGTTCTGGCCACCGAAGACGCCGCCTCCGGCATGGTCGCGGGCACGCATGGCTCGACCTATGGCGGTAACCCGCTGGGCTGCGCGGTCGGCGCCAAGGTGATGGAGATCGTCTCCGAGGCCGCTTTCCTCGACCAGGTGAACGCCAAGGCAGGTTTCCTGCGCCAGAAGCTCGAAGGGCTGATCGCGGCGCATCCCGACACGTTCGAAAGCGTGCGCGGCACCGGACTGATGCTGGGGCTCAAATGCAAGCGCGCGCCGGCCGATCTCGTGGCCGCCGCCTATGACCAGCACCTGCTGACCGTCCCGGCGGCGGATAACGTGCTGCGCCTGCTGCCCGCGCTGAACATTTCCGAGGCCGATCTGGCCGAGGCGGTGACCCGGCTCGATGCCGCCGCGTCGCAACTCGAAAAGGCCGCCTGACTTCCTCTTGGCGTAAATATCCTCGGGGGCTGCGCGGGAGCGCAGCGGGGCGGACAGCTCCTCAGGCCCCTCCACGAAAGACAAACCGATGAACCATTTCCTCGATATCCACAAAACCGACCCCGCCGCGCTGCGGTCCATGATCGACCAGGGCATCGCGATGAAGCAGGCCCGCAACGGTCGTCCGAAAGGCGCGCCCGATGACGAGCAGCCGCTCGCCGGGCACATGGTCGCTCTGATCTTCGAGAAGCCCTCGACCCGGACCCGCGTCAGCTTCGATGTCGGCGTGCGTCAGATGGGCGGGCAATCGATGGTGCTCTCGGGCGCGGATATGCAGCTGGGCCATGGCGAGACCATTGCCGATACCGCCCGGGTTTTGTCGCGCTACGTCGATCTGATCATGATCCGGACCTTCGAGGAGGAAACACTGCTCGAGATGGCCGAATATGCCTCGGTGCCGGTGATCAACGGCCTGACCGACCGCACTCACCCCTGCCAGATCATGGCCGATGTTATGACCTATGAAGAGAAGCGCGGGCCGATCGCGGGCAAGAAGGTGGTCTGGTCGGGCGACGGCAACAACGTCTTCGCCAGCTTCGCCCATGCCGCGGCGCAGTTCGGCTTCGATCTGACCTTCACCGGGCCGGAAACGCTCGACCCCGAACGTGCGTGGCTCGACTTGGCCGAGAAGGCGGGCCACCCGATCACGATAGAGCGCGATCCGATCAAGGCGGTCGAAGGCGCCGATCTGGTTGTCACCGACACCTGGGTGTCGATGCATGATCCGGAATCCGCGAAGGAGCGTCGCCACAACCAGCTGCGGCCCTACCAGGTCAACGAGGAGCTGATGAGCCACGCCAAGCCCGACGCGCTCTTCATGCATTGCCTGCCCGCGCACCGCAATGACGAGGCGACGAGCGGCGTCATGGACGGCCCAGCCTCGGTGATCTTCGACGAGGCAGAGAACCGTCTGCACGCGCAAAAGGCGGTGATGCGCTACTGCCTCGGCAAGTGAGGACAGAAGCCGGGCAGGGGGTCACTCCAGCCCGGCGATGATCGCGCGCAGCGTCTCGATCCCTTCGCCCTTTTCGGACGAGGTTAGTACGATCTCGGGGAAGGCGGCGGGGTGTTTGGCCAGCGCCTTACGCACCTGACCCAGCACCTTTTCGCAATCTTTCGCGCTGACCTTGTCGGCCTTCGTCATCACGACCTGAAATGGGACGGCGGCGCGGTCAAGCAGCGTCAGGATCTCCTCGTCCACCGCTTTGACGCCGTGGCGCGTGTCGATCAGCACGAAGGCGCGACGCAGCGTCGCGCGGCCCGACAGGTAATCCTTCAGCAACGCCTGCCATTTCGCGACCACCGCGACCGGGGCCTGCGCGAAGCCGTAGCCCGGAAGGTCGACCAGATAGGGTCCGTCCTGCGTGGTGAAATAGTTGATCTCCTGCGTGCGGCCCGGCGTGTTCGATGCGCGCGCGAGGTTGCGGCGGTTCGTGAGCGCGTTGATCAGGCTTGACTTGCCGACATTGGATCGTCCCGCGAAGCAAACCTCAATGCGGTCGGCGGGTGGTAGCCCCTTCATCGCGACGACGCCCTTGAGGAAATCGACGGGGGCGGCGAACAGCTTGCGCCCACGCTCACGCGCGAAATCGTCGGGCTCTTCGGCCAGCGGGAAATTCAACTCCATCAGAGTACCTCGATCTTGTCGCCGCGCGCGATGCGGCCCTGTTTTGTGACGAGGCAGAATACGCCAAGGTCGGTATGCCCATAATGGCGTTCCAGCTCTGCCAGCATGTCGATGTCGCGCTCGCCCGTCTCGATACTGGCGTCCGTCGCGCGACAACGCCCGATACAGGCGCGCAGTTGCAGCTCCGCCTCGCCCACGCGTACCGTTTTCCCGATCAGGTCCATCTCGGCGAAGGGCTCCCAGCCCTCGACCCAGAGATTGGCGCGGAAGCGGCGGCGGTCGATGGGCTTGCCCACGCGCGCCGAGAGATCGTCGAGCGAAGCCTGCCCGATCAGCGAGACATAGGGCAGGGGATCATCGGTGAAAGCCCGGTCGGGGCCGCGTACCAGCGCGGTCGGGCGCGGCGCGCTTTCGGGCCAGAACGGGCGCAGCCATTCCAACAGTTTGCGCTGGTCGAGCTCACGCTCGAGATCGATCTCGAGATGCCATTGCTCGGGGTGCTCCAGCAGAATGTGTCCGTTCTCGAGCATCCGCGACGTCACCCCCATCAGGCCCGCCGCGGAACGTCCGATCACGAAGTTGATCTTCTGGCCCCAGCCATCCGCGCGCCCCTCTGCATCGACACCGATCTTGGAGCGCTCATGCAGCACCGCCCACTCCCGGTCGCAAGGCAAGACGCGCCCCTCTTCAAGGGACGCGTCCTTCAGTTCCTCTACCCCGATCGACTTGATCGGATGTCGGTAGATGCGAGAGAGCGTTGCGCTCATTTCTTCTCTTCGGCGGGTTTCTTCCGCGAGAAGCTCTCTTTGATATTGCCGAACAGGTCCGGCCGCTTCCCGTGCATCGACATGATCGTGTACTGCTGGATGAACGTGATCGTGTTGTTCGTGATCCAGTAAAGCACGAGGCCCGAGGCGAAGCTGCCCAGCATGAACATGAAGACCCACGGCATCCACGCGAAGATCATCGCCTGAGTCTTGTCCGTCGGCGCCGGGTTCAGGCGCTGCTGGAACCACATCGAGACACCCAGCAGGATCGGCAGGATACCGAGCGACAGGATGAAGAGCGGCGAGCCCGGATCGGGCGCTGCGAAGGGCAGCAGGCCGAACAGGTTCAGGATCGAGGTCGGATCGGGGGCCGAAAGGTCGTGGATCCAGCCGATCCACGGCGCGTGATAAAGTTCGATCGTGACGTAGATCACCTTATAGAGCGAGAAGAAGATCGGGATCTGGATCAGAAGCGGCAGACAGCCCGCGGCGGGGTTCACCTTGTGCTTCTTGTAGAGCTCCATCATGCCCTGCTGCATCTTCTGGCGGTCGTCGCCAGCGGCCTCCTTCATCTTCTCCATCTCGGGCTGCAGTTCTTTCATGCGCGCCATCGAGATGTAGGACTTCCGTGCCAGCGGGAAGACGATCAGCTTGATGATGAAGGTCAGCGCGATGATCGCCCAGCCCATGTTGCCGATCGCGCCATGCAGGAAGTGCAGGAGGCGGAACATCGGCTTGGTGAGGAAGTAGAACCAGCCCCAGTCGAGCGAGTCGACGAATTTCGGGATCGGGACATTGTCCTGATAGTCGCGCAGGGTTTCCCATTCCTTCGCACCGGCGAAGAGGTGGGTCTGCGCGTCACCCTTGGCGCCCGGCGCGACGTCGATCACCGGCAGGCGGGTCTCGGTCTGGTAGATGTCGGACTTCTCGCCCGAATATTTCACCACCGAGGTGAAGGGGCCCGAGATCGGCGCCAGAACGGTCTGCCAGTATTTGTCGGTAAAGCCCGTCCAGCCGGCGTCCTTCACCTGCTTGATCTCGGCCTGACCCTCGGCGCCCTTGTTATCGAGCTTGGTGATGTTCTTGTATTTGATCTCTTGGAGATTGCCGTCATCCATCGCCACGAGGCCTTCGTGGAGCACGTAGACGCGGCGCTCCTCGGGGATGCCGTGACGCGCGATGATCCCGTAGGGGGCAAGCTTCACGGCGGCGTCGGTACCGTTCTGCACCGACTGCTTGATCGTGAAGAGATACTTGTCATCGACCGAGATCTCGCGCTGGAAGGTCAGGCCGTGGCCGTTGTCCCACTGAAGCGTCACAGGCGTGTCGGGCGTGAGTTTGCCGTTGCCGACCTGCGTCCAGACCGTATTCGGGCCGGGCACCTGATCGCCCGGCAGACCGCCCGCGGGCAGCCAGCCATATACGACGTAATAGGGCAGGGTCGAATTGTCGGTATTGCCGCTGATGGGCGAGAGGAGACGCACGTCCGGCGAATCTTTCGCCAGCGTTTCCTTGTATTTCTTGAGCGACAGGTCGTCGAAGCGCCCGCCGAGAGTCGAGATCGAACCCTCGACCGCCGGGGTGTCGATCGCGATGCGCGCGGCGCTTTGGGCTTGGGCGCTCGCGGTTTGCGACATGGTCGCCGTATCGACCGGCGCGCCGGTGGTGTCGGCCGCAGACTTCGGTGCGATATCAGTGCTTTCGGGCGTCGCGGCCTGTTGCGTGGTCACCTCGCTCGGCGGGGTCGTCGTGTCCTGCGTGGGCGGGAAGAAATAGGTCCAGACGCCCAGCACGACTGCGGAGAGTACCACCGCGAGAATGAGATTCTTGTTTTGGTTGTCCATGAAACCCTAAGTCCACAAGCCTGTCGAAAACTTGCATGGGTTCAACAGAAGGGGCAGCCAAAGGTCAAGCCATTTTCCCTTGAAACGATCGATCGGGCACGGTTTGCCTCTGCGTGCTTGGTCACGATGCCGGGCGCGCGGCGGCGGAGCGCGGTCTGCGGGGCCGCTCAACGCCGGCCGATTTGCGGCGTCGCGGCGAGCTTGGTGCGGTGCCGTTCTGCCCAATCGAGAAATTCGCTGATCGGCATCGGGGCGGCGATCGCCGGGCCTTGCACCGCTGAGCAGCCCAGCTGGCACAGCATCGCGTGCTCGGCGATACCCGGCACCCCTTCGGCGAGCGTTTTCAGCCCCAGTCCTTCGGCCATCGATACGATCGCGGCGGTCAGGCGCTGGTGTTCGGTGTTGTGGTCGATCTGTGCGGTGAGCGAGCGATGGATGCGCAGCCGCTGCGGTCCGAGCCGGTGGATCGTTTCTGCCGAGACGGGGCCGGAGCCGAACCCCGCCAGTTCGATCAGGCAGCCGAGGCGTTTGATTTCGTGCAGGGTGCGACAGCAAACCGGATCGTCGAGCCGCGCCACCATCGCCTGCGGGACGATCAGCCGCAGCCGGTTCGGGGCGATCTCGAACCGGTCGAATTCCCAGGCCAGCCGCTCGGCCAGTCTCGGGTCGCCCATCTGGCCGTGCAGGAATGGCAGCGAGGCCGGGCCGAAGTCGCTGCCGTCGCGCGAGATGTCGCGCAGCGCACCGAAGGCCGCGTAGAGCATCACCTCGGAGAAGCGCGCGCCGAGCCCTGCAGCTTCGATCGCGGGAAGAATCTCGCTTTCGGTCAGGATCCCGCGCTGCGCGTGAAGCCAGCGCGGGATTGCCTGAAATCCCACGATGTCCCCGGTATCAGTGGATATCTGCGGCAGGAAGAACGCCTTTATATGCCCGGCCTCCAGTGCCTCCCTCACGCTGGCGGATAGCGGGTGCGGGCCCGGCTCTTTCATGACGATCTTGTTGGAACGGGAGGAGCGGATCGCGCCGGGGCCGCTGCGCATCGCGCGCTCGGCGGCGGTTTCGGCGCGCGACAGGGCCGCCTCCGCCTCCGCATGGGCGTGCGCTTCGGCCTTGGCCAGCGTGGCGGCGTCCTCGCGATGGGCAGGAGACGCATCACTCCGGCCCACGAGGTGAAAGCCGATATGCATGGTGATCTGTTCGGTCTGTGCCGCGATCGAGTAAGGCTCGCTTACCGCTTCCTGCAGGCGCCCGCAAAGCTGGATCATGCCCTCGAGCCCGAGGCGTGGCGTCGGGCGCAGCAGGACCGCGAAACGGGCACCCTCCCATCGGGTGACTACGTCGCCGCTGCGCAGCTGCCCCTGAAGCCGCTCGCCGATCCGGCGCAGCAGCAGGTCGAAGTCCCTGGCCGGCAGGCGCCGAAGCGCCTGCTCCGGCGCGTCGAGGCCGAGAATCAGGCAGCCGGTCGGGCGATTGCGCGCCCGCGCGTCCTGCAGGGATGCGGCCATTTCGGAGATCGCGGCATTTGGCGGCGGCAGGCCGGTAGCGGGGTCGCAGCCTTCCTCGTCAGTCTCAAGCGGGACGGGCAGGCGACGGGTCATCCATCCCACTAGAAGCGCGGTAAGGCCGATCAACACCATCGCCTCGGGCCCCACCCAAAGCAGGGCGAGCCCACAGGCCGGTACGAAGGCGATCATCTCGCGGCGGAGCAGAACCGGCCCCGGCTTGCCGTGATATCTTGCGCGCAGCTCTGATTTGCGGGCGGCGCGCTTGCCCCCGTCCTTCCCCATGACACCTACCCCCGTGGCACATGCAGGCCCCTCAGGAGCCCCCTTCGCCGGCGAGGTTAGGCGCAATTGGTATTCAGCCGGTTAATCGCGCTCGCGCAAAACCGGGACGTTTTCGTTAAAATCCGCTTCACTCTCCGCGCGCCGCTCGAGCCCCGCGAAATCGAAGATCGCGGGGTCGCACAGGTGCGAGGGGCGCGCGTTGAGTAGCGCCTTGAACATCTTGTTGCGGCGGCCGGGGGCGTTCTTCTCCCAGCCGTCGAGCATCATCTTCACCTGCTGGCGCTGCAGCCCGTCCTGAGAGCCGCAGAGATCGCAAGGGATGATCGGATAGTCCATCGCGCGGGCGAATTTCTCGCAATCTTCCTCCGCGACGAAGGCGAGCGGTCGATAGACGAAGAGATCGCCTTCCTCATTCAGCAGTTTGGGCGGCATCGTCGCGAGGCGCGAGCCGTGGAACAGGTTCATGAAGAAAGTCTCGAGAATGTCGTCGCGGTGATGACCCAGCACGACGGCCGAGCAGCCTTCCTCGCGCGCGATGCGATAGAGGTTGCCGCGCCGCAGCCGCGAGCAAAGCGCGCAATAGGTGCGGCCCTGCGGGACCTTGTCCATCACGATCGAATAGGTGTCCTGATATTCGATCCGGTGCGGCACGCCCATCTTCTCGAGGAATTCCGGAAGCACGGTCGCGGGGAAGCCCGGCTGGCCCTGATCGAGATTGCAGGCCAGCAGCTCCACCGGCAGCAGCCCGCGCCATTGCAGCTCGTGCAGCACGGCCAGCAGCGTGTAGCTGTCCTTGCCGCCCGACAGGCAGACCAGCCAGCGTTGACCGCGTTCGATCATGCCGTATTTCTCGATCGCCTCGCGGGTTTCGCGCACGATGCGCTTGCGCAGTTTCTTGAACTCGGTCGTCGAGGGTGCGCCCGCGAAAAGCGGATGGATCGGGCTGTCTTCGTCATCAAGCATCTGGAGTGTCCTTCGCGTCATGCGCATGGGCGCAACGATGGGCGGCGTCATGTTCGGGATCGGCGCCAGGCACCGGGTCGTAGCCATGCCCGCCCCAGGGGTGGCAGCTCAGGAGCCGTTTCCCGGCAAGCCATCCCCCCTTCACCGCACCATGCCGTTCGAGCGCTTCGAGCGCATAGGACGAACAGGTCGGCTGGTAGCGGCAGCCGTGCCCCATCCAGGGGCTGAGCAGCAAGCGATAGGCATGAACCGGGAGGGCGAGGATTCGGGCGAGGGGGCTCATTTGCGTTTGCTCCCCTTGGGTTTGCGCGGCCGCGGCGGGGTGATCGGCAAATCGTGAATGATCGTGAGCACGGTCTCGAATTCGGCCAGCATGGCGGCGAAGTCGCGCGTTGCGGTCGCCTCGGGGCGCCCGACCAGAACATAGTCCCAGCCCGGCCGACCCGCCTTGGGCAGAACGGCGCGGGCGATTTCGCGCAGACGCCGTTTCGCGCGATTGCGCGCCACCGCATTGCCGAGCTTCTTCGAGCAGGTGAAACCCACGCGGATCAGATCGGGGGCGACGGGCTCGTCTTCGCGGCGTTTGCGCGCCTGCAGCAGAAAGCCGGGCATCCCCTTACGCTGTGCCGAGGCCGCTTTCAGGAAATCCGCCCGCTGCCGCAGAACCGCGGTCGGGCGAGTCGGATCATCTGAGCGTATGGCGGCCATCAGGGGACCTCCGGCGAATAAACGGCGCGCAAAATAGCGAAGCCGCCGGTCTTTTCACCGATCCGACCCGAGGGCCCGACCTGCGAAAAGCATCCGGCGGCGTCAAAAGCCAGTCGCGGCTGTAACGGCCTTAAGCCGACAGACGCTTACGGCCCTTCGCGCGACGGGCGTTGAGAACCCGGCGTCCACCCTTCGTGGCCATGCGGCTGCGGAAGCCGTGGCGACGGGCGCGAACGAGGTTCGACGGCTGGAACGTGCGTTTCATCGTTTTCACTCCGGTTCGGGCCCAGAAACAGGATTCGAGGGCCAGATAGCATTTCGAAGCCGCTCTTTAGTGACCTCTCCCCGGCAAGTCAATTCGCGAAAGCGGGTTTTTTCCGGCTTTTCCGGTCGCTTCGCATGGATCGTGACCGCTCACGGGGTTTTGCCTTTCGTGCGAGCCACCTATCTTGTGCACAAAGAGCGGCTGACGCGCAGGATGGCATCCTTGCATCCTGACGGGCGGTGCATCAAGAGTGACAGTGAAGGGGACAGGCCGACGCTGCGGGGCGGCTCTGCGTTTGATAGGCGATGAAAGTGAACACTCTTTCAGGACGGTTTCTGATCCTGACCACGGTTTTCGTGGTGCTCGCCGAGGCGTTGATCCTTTTGCCGGGGCTAGCGAATTTCCGTGAGGACTATCTTCTTACGCGACTCGAGCGGGCGCAAATCGCCTCGCTCGCGCTGCTGACCACAGACACCACCATCGCGCCCGATCTGGAAAAGGAACTGCTCTCCAACGCGGGCGTCTTCAACGTCGTGCTGCGCAGAGATGCGGCGCGGCAGCTGGTGTTGTCCTCTCCGATTCCCTCGCCCGTGACCGAAACCTACGATTTGCGCGATTCGACCGAATGGACGCGCATCCGTGACGCGGTGCATGCGCTCTTCGATTCCGAGGATCGCGTAATCCGGGTGCTGGGGCAGCCGGTGCAGAAGGGCGGCATCGTGATCGAGGTGACGCTCGCGACCGAGCCGATGCGGATCGCAATGGTGGAATACGGGCTACGGCTCCTGTCGATCTCGGCGGTCTTCTCCGTGATCACCGCCGTTCTGCTGTTCCTGCTGGTGCGGCGCCTGATGGTCGTGCCGATCAAGCGGCTTGTAGCGCATATGTCATCCTACGCGGACGCGCCCGAAGACGCGCGGCGTATCATAACCCCGCAGGCCAGCGTCGAGGAACTGCGCGTGGCGGAAGAGGCCTTGGCCTCGATGCAGCAGCAGCTCACCGCGTCGCTGCGCCAGAAGGAGCGTCTCGCACAGCTGGGGCAAGCGGTCGCCAAGATCAGCCACGACCTGCGCAACATCCTGACCACGGCGCAGCTCTTCGCCGACCGTATGGAAAGCTCGGACGATCCCGGCGTGAAGCGCGCGGCGCCGAAGCTGACCGGCTCGATCGAGCGCGCGATCAACCTGTGTGAAACGACGCTCGCCTTCGGCAAGGCCAAGGAGCCGCCGCCGACGCTGTCGCGCTTCATGTTCGGCGAGCTGGCGCAGGAAGTTCTGGAAAACGAGGAACACCCGAGCGAAGGCCCGGTCGTCGATTTCGTCACCGACATGCCGCCGAACCTGGTAATCCGTGCCGACCGCGAGCAGCTCTACCGCGTGCTCAACAACCTCGTGCGCAATGCCCGTCAGGCGATCGAGGCCACCGGAAAGAACGGTACGGTAGAGATCGGCGCAGGCGAGAATTCCGAAGGTTGGTGGATTCGCGTGCAGGACAGTGGCCCCGGACTGCCCGAGACCGCCCGCGAACATCTCTTCAAGCCGTTCACCGGGGGCACCCGAGCGGGCGGTACGGGGCTCGGCCTCGCTATTGCCGCGGAGTTGATTCGTGGCCATGGCGGGCGGCTGGACCTCGTTCGGACCGATGGGAGCGGCACCGAGTTTCGCATCTTCCTGCCCTCCGATGTCGCGTTGGATTGTGTCTCCGAGAAGGGCGCCGGCGCAATCTCCTGAGCCCGTGCGGGGTTACGTGCCGGCAGCGATGCACCCATCCGCAGGGCTGCCGCGAGGGCATCCGGGAATTTTGACGGTTTTGCGAAATTGCCGCGAATTTGCTCTTGCATCGTTCCGACGTGGCCGTTACATCGCCCCACATAAGCGGACCCGTAGCTCAGCTGGATAGAGCACTTGACTACGAATCAAGGGGTCGGGCGTTCGAATCGTCCCGGGTCCGCCATTTCTCTCCCTTCCGAAATATAGATGATCAGCACGCCACTGATGCGGTTACGCGCGCGGTGATAGCTGTCAAGCGCTGGCGTGGCTGCAGTCCCAGACGTTGCGCATGACGTATGGCAGAGGCTTAGGTGCGTGGTGTCCAGAGTATCACGCCGCCGGGACCCGGCCTCGCGCTCGACTGTGCGATTTGCGTGGCTTTGCGCGTCGCGACCGACTGCGGCATCTCGAACAACGCGCATATCATCACGATGGGCGCGCGGGTCTTGGGTGCGGAGCTCGCGAAAGACATCGCCGATGCCTTCCTGGCCTCGTCTTTCGATCCCGAGGGGAAATCGGCGGGCAACGTTCAGGCCATTGACGCGGTCGACGCCAAGTATCACACGACCGCCTGAGCGAACTCC
The DNA here is from genome assembly GCF_002213225.1 of Thioclava sp. IC9. Classification (NCBI taxonomy): domain Bacteria; kingdom Pseudomonadati; phylum Pseudomonadota; class Alphaproteobacteria; order Rhodobacterales; family Paracoccaceae; genus Thioclava; species Thioclava sp. IC9. The sequence continues at coordinate 314,719 of NZ_NBNX01000002.1, read as the reverse complement.
CGAAGGTCGGGCGGTTCGCCGCCCGGTCCCAACTCACTGACGGAATTCCCACATGCTGACCTTGCCGAACGACCGTCCCTCGCAGGCGGCGCACCTGCGTGACTGCCTGCCTGCTGGCGGGCTTGGAGAGATCATCGCCGCGCTGGCGAATGCCTTGCCGCCGATCGAGCAGCGGCTCGCGGCGGGCAGGTTGCCCGGCGATCCGGCCGCGCCCTGTGGTCAGAATGAGAGCGGCGATGTGCAGAAGGCGCTCGATGTTGGCGCGCATGACCACATCATTGCGGCGCTTGCCGGGCTGGGTGTGCGGCACATGCTGTCGGAAGAGGCCGACGAGGTCGAACTGCTCGACCCGGCAGGCCGATTCGATCTCGCGATCGATCCGATCGACGGGTCGGGCTCGATCGGTATCGGCGCGCCGCTCGGGATGCTGTTCGCGATCTACCCGACCGGTCCTGCCGATTTCCGGCGTCCGGGCTCGGAGGCGATTGCGGCGGGTTATGCCTCCTTCGGACATTCGCTGGATTTCGGGTTCACGGCCGGGCAGGGGGTGCAGATAGCCACCTATGACGGCGAGGACTTCCGCATGACGGCGCAGGATGTCCGGCTGTCGCCCAAGGCGTCGACCATTGCCTACAACGCCTCTAACGAGCGCCATTGGAGCCCGGGGCTGCAACGCTGGGCCGCCGAGTTGCGCGCCGGGGCAGAGGGCCCGCGCGGGCGCGATTTCAACATGCGCTGGCTGGCGGCGGCGGTCGGTGAATTGCACCGTATCCTGCTGAAAGGCGGCGCATTCCTCTATCCAGCCGACCGACGCGAGGGGTATCGAGGGGGGCGGCTGCGGCTGGCCTACGAGGCGGTGCCGATCGCCTGTCTGATCGAAGCGGCAGGCGGCCGCGCAACCGATGGCACAACGCGCATTCTCGATCTCGTGCCGGAGGCGCCGCACCAGAATGTGCCGCTCGTGTTCGGCGCGGCGGAAGAGGTCGAGATCATCAAGACATATCTTTCGGAGGAGACCTGACCTATGGCCCGCATCACGCTACGCCAGCTGCTGGCGGCGCGCTGAGTGCGTCGCCTGTCGAGGCCAGCCACAAGCGCGGCAACATATTGAGCGATTTTCTCCGTGGCCCCGGAATGCCGCAGAAACCACGCTTTCCGTTCGAAGACGCGCAACGGGCTACGAGCCCCAGCGCGAAGAAGCTATCGTCGCGTCCGCGGCCGGCCGTTCTCCGACGAACAGACCGCGCGCACGAGTGAGTTGGCGGCGCGCAAAGGACGACCTGGATGGACGCTACTCGACGAAGTACAACGCCTGTGTCGGTCGCGTCACGAAGCGCGCGCTGGCACCGAGTGAGGTCGACAAGGCTGCGTTGGCGCGCACTCCACGTCCTCACGGTGTCGTTCGCTGGCGGAAGAAAGCCCTATGCGGGGGAGCCTAAGCGCACGGCGACCGGACCGCGCCGGCGCGCGGCGAACGGCAAACTTCTCACGACAAGCGCGATGTGGCCGGATGCGTTTTCGGAAGTTTGTTTGGTGGAGCCAAGGGGAGTCGAACCCCTGACCTCTTGAATGCCATTCAAGCGCTCTCCCAACTGAGCTATGGCCCCACCGGAGGTCCAGCGGGTCAGCCCCGCTGTGTGGGGAGGCGTATAGGCAAAGCGTCGGGGCGGCGCAAGAGGAATTTGTTGTGAAGGCGGGGGAAATTTTCGTCCGCTGCGTATTCCCGCGCGTCACCTGAGCGGCGCTGGCTTAGAGCGCGCGTCGGGGCAGGGGAGAAGCGGGAAAGGCACGGCCTCACGTCCGGAAAAAGAAAAAGGCGCGACGGTTTCCCGTTGCGCCTTGATCTCTCGTCCGAGCAGCCCAGCCGATCAGTTGTCTTCCTTGTCCTCGGTGCTGACATCCGCGATGTCATCGAGCGAGACATTGTCGTCATCGTCGTCGTCGTCGAGCAGATCGTCGTCGAGATCCACGTCGCCATTATCGTCGTCGAGATCGTCATCGTCGAGATTGACGTCGTCATCTTTCTGCGACGACGTCTTGTCGGTCACGAGCGTGCGACCGCTGCCCGAGGTCAGAGCCTCGAGGGTGAAGGTGTTGTTGCAGACCGGGCAGGTCATCGGGTCGTTATTCAGGTCGTAAAAGCGGCTCGCGCAATGCGGGCACAGACGCTTGACGCCCCATTCCTCTTTCGGCATGGAATTCTCCTGCGCACTTATATCCAGCAGAGTCGCAGCCAACTGCCACATGCCGCGCAGGGTGTCAAAGCCTTTTCGCGCCTTTCTTGTGGGGCTGCGACCCGATGGCCGCGCCTCTTGACCGAACCTGCCGGAGAATGCCCCTGTCCCGCCCACCTCACATTCCCGAACTGCCCGAGGTGGAGTTGGTGATGCGCCGTTCCGGTCGCGCGCGCAGGTTCTCATTGCGGGTGTCGCGGGTCGACGGGCGGGTGGCGCTCACGATCCCGCGGGGCGCGTCCGAGCGAGAGGCGCTGGCATTCGCGCGCTCGCAAACCGAATGGCTGCGCAAGACGCTTGGGGCGATCCCGCCCGCGCAGGCCGTGCGATTCGGACAAGCTGTCCCCTTCCAGGGGCAGATGCTGATGCTCGAACCCGCGTCGCTGCGCAGCCCGAAGATCGACGGCGCGCGCCTCCTCGTGCCCGAAGACCCGGCACGGCTGGGCGTGCGGGTCGAGACTTTCTTCAAACACGCAGCTCGTCAGAGGCTGCATGCGGCGACCGCGCGCTACGCCTCCGAGATCGGGCGTGACTTCGCGAAGATCACGATTCGCGACACCCGCTCGCGCTGGGGGTCCTGCAGCTCGACCGGAGCGCTCTCCTATAGCTGGCGGTTGATCATGGCGCCGCCGGACGTGCTGGATTATGTCGCGGCCCATGAGGTCGCGCATCTGGAGGAGATGAATCACTCGCCCGCCTTCTGGCGCGTCGTCGAATCCCTGCGGCCGAGCTTCAAGGCAGAGCGCGCATGGCTCAAGCGCGAAGGCTCCGCGCTCCATGCGATCCGGTTTCGCGATTGACCCGCGGCGGCAACGTGATCACAAAAAGCGAATGACAACGATTTCCACACGCCCCATCGAGACCGCCGCCCATGATCGGCTGTACCGCACTTTGCGCCAGCAGATCATGGTGGGGGAGTTGCTGCCGGGCACTGCGCTGACGTTGCGGGGGTTGGGCAAGCAATACGGTGTCTCCATGACCCCCGCGCGCGAGGCGCTGCGGCGGCTGGTTGCGGAAGGCGCGCTGACGCTGTCGAGTTCGGGGCGGGTAACCACGCCGGAGCTGTCCAACGAACGGATCGAGGAACTGGCCGCGCTGCGGGCGCTGATCGAGCCGGAACTGTCGGCCCGTGCCCTGCCGCGCGCCCACCTCGCGCTGATCGACCGTCTCGGTGCGATCAACGTCGCCAATGCCGAGGCCGTCGCGAAACAGGATGCGGTCGGCTACATCCGCACCAACCTCGAATTCCACCGCACGCTCTATCTGCGCGCGCAGGCGCCCGCGATGCTCGCGGTGATCGAGACCGTCTGGCTGCAGCTGGGGCCGACGATGCGCGCGGTCTATACCAAGCTGCAGCGCAACGAGCCGCCGCGCCATCACCGGATGATTCTCTCCGCTCTGCGGGCGGGCGACGAACCGGCGCTGAGATTGGCCGTGCGCACCGATGTGACCCAGGGTTTGCGCCATCTGGCTCAGCGCGGGTGGTGAAACCGCCCCTGAAGCGGTGGGGAAGGTGTATAAAATCGGCCTGGGCGACTTGACGCGAGGCCCCATTGGCCGTATTCCGCGCCAACAGATTTTCGGGCGCTGCCAAGCGGCGCCTTTTCATGTTGGGGCCGGGCGCGCGATTCGCGTAACTTCGGCCAGGTAAGAAACGAAGGAAGAATGCCATGTCGCGCGTTTGCGAACTGACCGGCAAGGGCCCCACGACGGGCAACAAAGTGAGCCACGCGAACAACAAGTCGCGTCGTCGCTTCCTGCCGAACCTGAACGATGTTTCCCTGATCTCGGATACTCTGGGCCAGAGCTTCAAGCTGCGCGTTTCCGCAGCCGGCATGCGCTCGGTGGACCATCGCGGCGGTCTCGACGCGTTCCTCGCCAAGGCGAAGGATGCGGACCTCTCGGTGAACGCTCTGAAGATCAAGAAAGCGATCGCGAAAGCTCAGGCTGCCGCCTGATCCCTTTCCGGATCGGAATTTTCGAGAACCCCGCGCCGAGGCGCGGGGTTTTTGCTTTGTTCGGCTGAACTGTCGCATTCCCATCGTCACATCCTCACGCTAGTGTGAGCGCCATGTGGAGGACGCGCTTCAAGCTACTGATCGGGATCGTCGCGGCGCTCGTGCTGGCCATGACCAGCATGACGATGGCGGTTGCGCGCGGGCAGGCGCGTGTCGCGGGCGAGGTGGTGATCTGCACCGGCTATGGCGTGACCACGATCAGCGTCGATGCCGAGGGCAACCCGACTGGCCCCGTGCATCTCTGTCCCGACATGGTGCTGGCGATGATGGCCGCCGTCGCGGTCGCGCCGGCCCTGCCGACTCCGCCGCAGGGCGAGGGGCGCAGGCTCGAGACGGTCGAGCTCGAGAGCGCGCAGGCGCAGGCCTTCGTGGTGCCGCGCGCCCGTGGTCCGCCTGCAGCCGTCTGATCCCCAGCCTTCAGACGAATACACCCTCAGGAGACATGAATGATCCGCAAATACCTGATGAGCGCGGCGCTGATCGCCGTCGCTCTCCCCGCCTTCGCCGCTGACCAGATCCAGATCATCGACCCTTATGTCCGGGTCTCGACCCCGATGTCGAAATCGGCGGCGGCCTTCATGGAGATCAAGAACATCTCCGATCTCGACGACCGGCTCGTCTCGGTCAGCTCGAACGTTGCCGCGCGTGTCGAACTGCATACGCACAAGCAGGGGCCGAACGGCGCGATGCAGATGCTCGAAGTCAAGGAAGGCTTCGAGGTTCCCGCCAAGGGCGAGCATGTCCTGCAGCGCGGCGGCGATCACGTCATGTTCATGGGGCTGAAGCAGTCGCTCCATCAGGGTGACATGGTCACGCTCAATCTGCGTTTCGAGAAAACCGGACTGATGGTCGTCGACGTCCCGGTCGATCTGAGCCGCGATCAGCCGACCGAGACTGCGCAGGATCCCGCGCCTGTCTCCACACCGGAGATTTCACATGAAGACGTGACCCACGGCGAGCCGGAACATACCGAGCCCACCATGGATAAGAAAGAAGGCGATATGTAAGCCGGGCAGGGCGGCGCTCAGCCGCCCAACTGCTCCAGCATCACGGCCGCAGCTGCAGAGGCCGCGCTTTCACCGCTGGCCACCGCGTCGCCCAATTCGCGCATTTTCGCCCGGATCTCCGGATCCTGGCGCAACCGCGCGAGGAGCCCTTCGCGGACCTCAGCCTCGAACCAGTGCCGCGCCTGCTCGGCGCGGCGCTGATCGAAATGCCCGTTCGCGCGGCGCCATTCGGCTAGCGCGGTCATTTCTTCCCATGCTTTCTCCAGCCCGTTCTCCTCCATGGCCGAGACCGGCAGCGCCTTCGGGAAACCCTCGGGGTCCTGCGGGCGCTTGCGCAGCAGCCGCAGCGCGCCCGAGTAATCCGAGACCGTCCGCATGGCGGCCGGTTTCAGATCGCCATCCGCCTTGTTCACCAAGATCAGGTCGGCCATCTCCATGATGCCGCGCTTGACGCCCTGCAGCTCATCGCCGCCAGCCGGGGCCATCAGCAGAACGAACAGGTCGACCATCTCGGCTACCAGCGTCTCGGACTGGCCGACGCCCACGGTCTCTATCAGCACGACGTCGAAGCCCGCCGCCTCGCAGAGGCTCACCGCTTCGCGGGTGCGTCGCGCGACGCCGCCGAGATGCGCTTGTGAGGGCGAGGGGCGGATGAAGGCGTTGGGATCGCGCGACAGACGTTCCATACGGGTCTTGTCACCGAGGATCGAGCCGCCGGAGCGGGCCGAGGACGGATCGACCGCCAGCACGGCGACCTTCAACCCCTTGCCGGTCAGCATCATCCCGAAGGCTTCGATGAAAGTCGATTTGCCCACTCCCGGCGTGCCCGAAAGCCCGATCCGCAGCGCCTGACGCCCTTCACCTGCGAGCGTATCGAGCAGTTCGACCGCTTGCGCGCGATGCTCCGCCCGTCCGGATTCCACCAGCGTGATCGCACGCGCCAGGGCGCGACGATCGGAGGCGAGAATGCGCGGAGCTAGGTCGGCGGGGCTTTGATCGGTCATCGGCGGGCTTTCGCTGATTTTGGGTATTCGTGTCAAAAATGACATCAGACGTGAAGACTTATCGGTTACTTGCCTGCACCCTGCGACCTATGTCCAGAGCGAATGGGAAATTCCTGACAAGAGGATGCCAATGAGATTTCTATCGAGCCTTGCGTCGCGCCCGGTGGCTGCGATGCTGAGCGCCGCGTTGCTAGTCGCGCCCTTGGGCGCGGCGCCGGCGCGCGCCGATCAGAGCGACAAGATCGTCTTCGACGTGGTGCTCAAGGGCATCCGCGCGGGTGAGCTGGCGATCAACGGCAAGATCACCGACGGTGCCTATGGCGCGAACGGCGTGTTGCAGACGGCGGGCCTCGTGGGGCTGCTGCGGAAAATCAAGTTTTCGGCCAGTGTCTCCGGCCTCTATGACGGTCAGAAGTTCACCCCGATGAAATATTCAGAGGTCGACGACGCACCGGGACGCAAGTCCAAGCACCAGATCATCTACAATAACGGCACGCCGGTTTCCGTCAGTCAGCAGCCACCGCGCAAGCCCTCGCCCCGGGATGTCGATCCCGCGAAACAGGGCGGCACGGTCGACCCGCTGACGGCGCTCTATGCGGTGCTGCGCGACGTGCCGCGCGACGAGGCCTGCAAGCTCGACGTGAAGATGTATGACGGCGCGCGGCGCTCGCAGGTGCGGCTCTTCGAGCCCAAGCCCGATGGCAAGAACATCGTCTGTTCGGGCGAATATCGCCGCCTCGCGGGCTTCTCCGAGAAGGACATGAAGGAAAAGTCCCGCTTCGCCTTCACCCTCTATTACGAGCCGAGCCCGAATGGCGGTTTGCAGGTCGACAAGATCGAGACCGACACGCTCTATGGAAAAGGCCGCCTCACTCGGCAATAAGGGTCGGGTGAACACAGACCGCTTTTCTCTTCCGATCGACGTGGTGCTGCCCGATCTGCGGGCGGCGCTGTCATCGCATGGCCGCGCGGTGCTGATGGCGCCGCCGGGCGCGGGCAAGACGACCCGCGTGCCCCTCGCGCTGCTCGACCAGATCGAGGGCCGGATCGTCATGCTGGAGCCGCGCCGTCTGGCCGCGCGCGCTGCCGCCGAGCGTATGGCGGACACTTTGGGCGAAAAGGTCGGCGAGACGGTCGGCTACCGCATCCGGGGCGAGGCGAAGGTCTCGAAATCCACGCGGATAGAGGTCGTTACTGAAGGCATCCTGACGCGCGTGCTGCAATCTGACCCGGAATTGACCGGCATCGGTTGCGTGATCTTCGACGAATTCCATGAACGCTCGCTGAACGCAGACTTGGGGCTGGCGCTGACATGGGAGGTGCGCGGCGCGCTCAGGCCCGATCTGGCGCTGGTGGTGATGTCGGCCACGCTCGATGCAGAGCCGGTGGCGGCATTGCTCGACGACGCGCCGATCGTGGTGTCGGAGGGGCGGGCCTTTCCGGTCGAGACGCGCTGGCTGGACCGTCCGGTGGATAGTTCGATGCGGTTCGAGGCCGCGATGGCTGGGCTGATCACCGAGGCCGCGGAGGCCACCGACGGGAGCCTTCTGGCCTTCCTGCCGGGCGAGGGTGAAATACGCCGCGTCGAAGGGCTGCTGAAGGGCCGCTTGGCCGATGACATCGCGATCCGTCCGCTGTTCGGCGCGATGGAATTCGCCGCCCAACGCGCCGCCATCGCGCCCGCGCCTTCGGGCCGCAAACTGGTGCTCGCCACAGCCATAGCGGAAACCTCTCTGACGATCGAAGACATCCGCGTCGTGATCGACGGCGGCCGCGCACGTCGGGCGCGGTTCGACCCGGGCTCCGGCATGGCGAGGCTGGTCACCGAACCCGTCTCCCGCGCCGAGGCCGAGCAGCGCCGGGGCCGCGCGGGCCGCGTGGCCGAAGGTATCTGCTACCGGCTATGGACCAAGGGCGCGGAGGGCGCGCTGCCCGCCTTCGCCCCGCCCGAGATCGAGATCGCCGACCTGACCGGACTTGCGCTGGAACTCGCTGTCTGGGGCACAGATGGTGGCGATCTGGCTTTCCTGACGCCGCCGCCTGCACCTGCGATGGCCGAGGCGCGCGCTTTGCTGGAAGAACTCGGCGCGCTGAAATCGGGGCTGATCACGGAACACGGGCGCAAGCTCGCCAAACTGCCGCTGCACCCGCGCCTCGGGCACATGCTGCTGACCGCGGGCCCCGAGGCGGCACCGCTTGCTGCCCTTCTGGCCGAACGCGATCCGCTGCGTGTCGCGCCCGCTGACCTGACGCTGCGCCTCAGCGCAATTCGCGACCCGAAGCGCTTCGAGGCGCACCACCCCTATACGCCCCATCGCGGCACAATCGAGCGTATCCGATCCGAGGCGAAGCGGCTGGCCCGCCTCGCCACTGCAGCGCCCGAGACCTATTCCTCCGCCGAGCAACTCGCGCTCGCTTACCCTGACCGTGTGGGGCTTCGCCGCAAGGGGGATGCGCCGCGCTACGTGCTCTCGGGCGGCAAAGGGGCGGTGGTGGCCGAAGGGGATCCGCTGGGCGCGCAACGCCTCATCGTGGTGAGCGATCTAGACGGCGATCCGCGCGAGGCGAAAGTGCGCCAAGGCATCGCGATCTCCGAGGCCGAGCTTCGTCGCCTCTACGCGGATCAGATCGCATGGCAGGATGTCTGCGACTGGTCCAAGCGAGAGGGCCGCGTGATCGCGCGCAAGCAGGAGCGGTTCGGCGCGCTGGTCCTCGACGATCGCGTGTGGAAAGACGCCCCGCGCGAGGCGGTGGCACAAGGCGCGCTGGCAGGATTGCGCCAGATCGGCCTGCCGATGGGCGCGGCGGCGCGCCGGCTGAAGGCGCGGGTGGAGCTGCTGCGCGGGCAGGGGGCCGATCTGCCCGATTTCTCCGATGAGGGGCTTTTGGCCTCCGCCGAGAACTGGCTTCTGCCCTATCTCGGCAAGGCAAGGACCGAGGCCGACCTGCGCAAGCTCGACCTCACCGATCCGCTGCGCGCAGCGCTCGACTGGGAGCAGATGCAGCTGGTGGACCGTCTTGCCCCCGCGCATTTCGAAACTCCGCTCGGCCGTCGTGTGCCCATTGACTACGCTGGCGAGGCGCCGGGCATCGAGATCCGTCTGCAGGAGATGTTCGGCGTCACCACCCATCCGACGGTCGGCCCGAAACGCCTGCCGCTCAGGATCACGCTGCTGTCACCCGGCCACAAACCCATTCAGGTCACGATGGACCTGCCCGGGTTCTGGGAGGGCTCTTACGCCGATGTGCGCAAGGATATGCGAGGGCGCTACCCCAAACACCCGTGGCCCGAGGACCCGCGCGAGGCCGATCCGACGCTGCGGGCGAAGCCGCGCAAGTGAGCCATGCGCATCGCGCGGATTGACCCTACGAGAGGCTTTCGCGCATATGGCGCGAGGCAATGAGGGAAAACCATGACCGAAACACTGACCTTCGAGGACCGCAAGCGCCTCGAGATGACCGTGCTGATGACGCCCGATCAGGCGAATTTTTCGGGCAAGGTGCATGGCGGCGCGCTGCTGAACTGGCTCGACCGGGTCGCGTTCTCGCTCGCCTCACGCTACTCGCAGCGCTACGCGGTGACGCTGTCGGTCGACCAGGTGACCTTCCAGCAACCGATCAACGTGGGCGAGCTGGTAACGTTTCGCGCCAGCGTGAACCATACGGGCCGCACCTCGATGGAGATCGGCATCCGCGTCGAAGCCGAGAACATCACCGCGGGCACGCGGCGACACACGAACAGCTGCTATTTCACGATGGTCGCGGTGGATGAAAACGGAAAACCCGCAGAGGTGCCGACGCTGAAGCCCGACACGGACGAGGAACGCCACCGCTGGCGCGCCGCCGAACTCCGCCGGGAACTGCGCCGTGAATTCGCCGCGAAGATGGATGCGGCTGCGGATCACGGCGAGGGCTAAGCCTGAGCGCGAGACCGGAGTTCGGGCCACCGCGCCAAACGAAAAGGGCGCCCCGCGGGGCGCCCTTTCGCGTTTCTCTCGACCCTTGGCCGATCAGGCGTGGATCGCGCCGTCGCCGCAGGCCAGGGCGGCTTCGCGAACGGCCTCGGAGAAGGTCGGGTGAGCGTGGCAGGTCAGCGCCACGTCCTGTGCCGAGGCGCCGAATTCCATCGCCACGCAGATTTCGTGGATCAGGTCGCCCGCGCCGGGGCCGATGATGTGGCAGCCGAGGATGCGGTCGGTTTCCTTGTCCGCGATCAGCTTCACGAAGCCGTCCGACTGGAACACGGCCTTGGCGCGGCCATTGCCCATGAAGGAGAACTTGCCGACCTTGTAGGCGCGACCGTCCTGCTTGAGCGCCTCTTCGGTCTGACCGACCGAGGCGACTTCCGGGCTGGTGTAGATCACGCTCGGGATCACTTCGTAGTTCACGTGACCATGCTTGCCCGCGATGACTTCGGCAACAGCCATGCCTTCGTCCTCGGCCTTGTGGGCGAGCATCGGGCCGGTGACCGCGTCACCGATCGCGTAGATGCCCTTGGCGGTGGTCTGCCAGTGCGCGTCAGTCTTCACCTGACCGCGCGGCAGCATCTCCACACCCACGCCCTCAAGCCCCAGACCGTCGGTATAGGGCTTGCGGCCGGTCGCGACGAGGACGGTCTCGGCCTCGATCGACGCGTTGCTCTCATCCTTGCGCAGCTGGTAGTTCACCGTGGCCTTGCCGTTCTTCACGTCGACGCTCTGGACGGCGGCGCCCATGACGAATTTCAGTCCCTGCTTGGTCAGGATCTTCTGGAAGTTCTTCGAGACCTCGCCGTCCATGCCGGGGGTGATTGCGTCGAGATATTCCACGACGGTGACATCCGCGCCGAGACGAGCATAGACCGAGCCCATTTCCAGACCGATGACGCCCGCGCCGATCACGACCATCGACTTCGGGATCTTGTTCAACGACAGCGCGCCGGTCGAGGTCACGACGGTTTTCTCGTCGATCTCGATGCCCGGCAGCGACGACGGCTCGGAGCCGGTGGCGATCACGATCGACTTGGCGTTATGGACGTCGTCGCCCACTTTCACCTTGCCGGCCTCGGGGATCGAACCCCAGCCCTTGATCCAGTCGATCTTGTTCTTCTTGAACAGGAACTCGATGCCCTTGGTGTTGCCGTCGATGACTTCCTGCTTGTAGGTCAGCATCTGCTTCCAATCGACCGAAGGCGATTTGCCCTTCAGGCCCATCTTGGCGAAGTTATGCTCGGCTTCGTGCAGCTCGTGGGTGGCGTGCAGCAGTGCCTTGGACGGGATGCAGCCCACGTTGAGGCAGGTGCCGCCGAGGCTTTCGCGGCCTTCGACACAGGCGGTCTTCAGGCCCAGCTGGGCGCAGCGGATGGCGCAGACATAGCCGCCCGGGCCGCCGCCGATCACGATCACATCATAGTCAGCCATTGTTCTTGCTCCTTGGGTTGGGGCGCGAGGAGGCCTCGCGCCGGGAGGTCAGATCAGCGCGGCAATCGCCAGCGCCAGAATTGCGAAGAAGGAAAAGCCCCAGATGAGCGAGCGCCACGGCACCCAGCCCAGCAGATAGGACGGAATGTAGAGGAGCCGCGCGATCAGGAAGATCCAGGCGAAGGCCACGGTGGCGGCGCTCGATTGTCCGGTCAGTCCGATGACCAGTGCGACGGGGGCGAAGAGGATGAGACCCTCGAAGGAGTTGTTCATCGCGCGCTGCAGCCGTCCGAGCAGGGTCGAGATCGGCGGCGGCGCCTTGTCGCGCGGGGAAACGGGGTATTTTGTGCCGAGCTCGGTATTGGCCTTCACCGAATACGCCACCATCAGCCCCAGATGGAGCAGGATCGCGAGTATGAGCACGGTCAGTTCGGGGGTCATCGGTCGCTCCCGGAGGTGAGGGAGGACCGGGGGCTGTCTGCCCCCCGGACCCCCCGAGGATATTTAGCAAGAGCGAAGGGGCAGGGGATGCCGCCTTCGTTCCGGTCTTACAGATCCATCAGCAGGCGGCGCGGGTCTTCCAGCGCTTCCTTGACGCGCACGAGGAAGGTCACGGCGCCTTTGCCGTCGACGATGCGGTGGTCGTAGCTGAGTGCGAGATACATCATCGGCTTGATGACGATCTGGCCGTTCTCGACCATCGGACGTTCCTGGATCTTGTGCATGCCGAGGATGCCCGATTGCGGCGGGTTGAGGATCGGCGAGGACATCAGCGAGCCATAGACGCCGCCGTTCGAGATGGTGAAGGAACCGCCCTGCATCTCGGCCATCGAGAGCTTGCCGTCACGGGCGCGGGTGCCCATCTCGGCGATCGTCTTCTCGATCGAGGCGAAGCCCATCTGGTCGGCGTCGCGCACGACCGGCACGACGAGGCCGTTCGGGGTGCCCACGGCCACGCCCATGTGGACGTAGTTCTTGTAGACGATCTCGTTGCCGTCGATCTCGGCGTTCACTTCCGGGACTTCTTTCAGCGCGTGGCAGCAGGCCTTCACGAAGAAGGACATGAAGCCGAGCTTCACGCCGTGCTTCTTGAGGAACAGGTCCTTGTACTCGTTGCGCAGGTTCATGACGCCCGACATGTCCACCTCGTTATAGGTGGTCAGCATCGCGGCCGTGTTCTGCGAGTCCTTGAGGCGCTTGGCGATGGTCGCACGCAGGCGGGTCATCTTCACGCGCTCTTCGCGCGACGCGTCATCGGCATTGACCGGACCGCGCGGCGCCTGCGAGGGCGTCGAGGCGACGGAAACCGAGGCCTGCTTCGGCGCGCTTTCGGCCTTGGCCACGTCTTCCTTCATGATTCGGCCATCCTTGCCCGAACCCTGAACGGAAGCCGGGTCGATGCCCTTCTCCGCCATCAGCTTCTTGGCGGACGGCGCATCCTCGACATCCTTGCCGCCCTTGCCGCCGGCGGCGGGGGCTTCGGATTTGGTTTCTTCCTTGGCGGGCGCGCTGGCGGCGGTTCCACCGCTTTCGCCCTCGGCGATCACGGCCAGCTTGGCCGAAGCGTCGACGGTCGTGCCTTCTTCGGCGACGATCTCTTTGAGAACGCCAGCAGCGGGCGACGGCACTTCGACCGAGACCTTGTCGGTTTCCAGCTCGCAGAGCATCTCGTCGGCCGCGACCGTGTCTCCGACCTTCTTGAACCACGTCGACACAGTTGCCTCGGTGACCGATTCACCAAGGCTGGGCACCATCACGTCGGTCATCTTTCCCTCGTTCGATTGGGGCTGTTGGGCGGGTTTTTCCGCCGGTTTGTCTTCTTTCTTCGGCGCGGGGCTGGCGCCAGCCTCTTCGATCGTCGCGAGAAGCGCATCGACGCCGACGGTCTCGCCTTCGGCGGCGACGATCTCGCCGAGCGTGCCGGCTGCGGGGCTCGGCACTTCGACGGTCACCTTGTCGGTTTCGAGCTCGCAGAGCATCTCGTCGGCGGCCACGGTGTCGCCGGGCTTCTTGAACCAGGTGGCGACGGTGGCTTCCGTGACGCTCTCGCCGAGCGTGGGAACGCGGACTTCAGTGGACATCTATTCAACCCTCCAGTGCATCGTTGACGAGCGCGTCTTGCTCGGCCTTGTGGCGGCTTGCCAGACCCGTCGCGGGCGAGGCGGACGCCGCGCGGCCGGCATAGCGCGCACGGGCATGTTTCGCGTCGATCTTGGCGAGGACCCATTCGATATAGGGTTCGACGAAGAACCAGGCGCCCTGGTTTTTCGGCTCCTCTTGGCACCAGACGATCTCGGCATTCTTGAAGCGGGTCAGCTCTTTGGTGACCGCCTGCGCGGGGAACGGGTAGAACTGTTCCAGACGCAGCAGGTAGACATCGTCGAGCCCACGCTCGTCGCGCTGCGCGAGCAGGTCGTAATAGACCTTGCCCGAGCACATCACGACGCGCTTGATCTTGTCGTCGGCCTTCAGCTCCAGATCCGAATTGCCGCGCTCTGCATCGTCCCACAGGACGCGGTGGAAGCTCGAGCCGGTGGTGAACTCCTCCGCCGTGGAGACGGCCTTCGGGTGACGCAGCAGCGATTTCGGCGTCATCAGGATCAGGGGCTTGCGGAAGTCGCGGTGAATCTGGCGGCGCAGGATGTGGAAGTAGTTCGCCGGCGTCGTGCAGTTCGCGACGATCCAGTTATCTTCCGCCGACAGTTGCAGGAAGCGCTCCAGACGGGCCGAGCTGTGCTCGGGGCCCTGACCTTCGAAGCCGTGCGGCAGCAGGCAGACGAGGCCCGACATGCGCAGCCATTTCCGCTCGCCCGAGTTGATGAACTGGTCGAACATGATCTGCGCGCCGTTGGCGAAATCGCCGAACTGGGCTTCCCAGAGCGTCAGCGCCTTCGGTTCCGCCAGAGAGTAGCCGTATTCGAACCCGAGCACCGCGTATTCGCTGAGCATCGAGTCGATCACCTCGTAGCGGGCCTGACCCTCACGGATGTGGTTGAGCGGGTAATAGCGGTCCTCGTTCTCCTGGTTCACGAAGGCCGAGTGGCGCTGCGAGAAGGTACCACGGGTGGCGTCCTGACCCGACAGGCGGACAGGGTAGCCCTCGGTCACGAGCGAGCCGAAGGCCAGCGCCTCGGCGGTCGCCCAGTCGAAGCCCTTGCCGGTCTCGAACATCTGCTTCTTGTTATCGAGCAGACGCTGCACCGTCTTGTGCAGGGCAAAGCCCTCGGGCGCGGTCACGAGCGCCTTGCCGACCTCCTCGAGCGTGTCGGGCGAAATCGCGGTGGTGCCACGCTCGTATTCGCTCTTTTCCCGCTCCATGCCGGACCAGCGACCGTCGAGCCAGTCGGCCTTGTTCGGTTTGAAGACCTTGCCGGCCTCGAACTCCTCGTTGAGATGCGACTGGAACGAGGCTTTCATATCCTCGATCTCGCCCTCGGGGATCAGGCCATCGGCCACCAGACGCTCGGTGTAGAGTTGCAGCGTGGTCTTGTGGGTCTTGATCGACTTGTACATCACCGGGTTGGTGAACATCGGTTCGTCGCCTTCGTTGTGACCGAAGCGGCGGTAGCAGAAGATGTCGATCACGACGTCCTTGTGGAACTTCTGACGGAACTCGGTCGCGACGCGGGCGGCGTGCACGACGGCCTCGGGATCGTCGCCGTTCACGTGGAAGATCGGGGCTTCCACCATCAGCGCGAGATCGGTCGGGTAGGGCGAGGTGCGCGAGAAATGCGGCGCGGTCGTGAAGCCGATCTGGTTGTTGACGACGAGGTGGATCGTGCCGCCGGTGCGGTGACCGCGAATGCCCGAGAGCTGGAAGCACTCGGCCACGACGCCTTGACCGGCGAAGGCTGCATCACCGTGCAGCAGCACCGAGACGACCTTAGAGCGGTCCGAACGGTCGGCCAGCTGATCTTGCTTTGCGCGGACCTTGCCGAGTGCGACCGGGTTCACCGCCTCGAGGTGCGAGGGGTTCGCGGTCAGCGACAGGTGGACCTTGTTGCCGTCGAACTCACGGTCGGCGGAGGCGCCGAGGTGGTATTTCACGTCGCCGGAGCCGTCCACGTCCTCGGGCTTGAACGAGCCGCCCTGGAATTCGTGGAAGATCGCGCGGTAGGGTTTTTGCAGGACGTTCGCGAGGACCGAGAGGCGACCGCGGTGGGGCATGCCGACCACGACCTCTTTCAGGCCGAGCTGGCCGCCCCGCTTGATGATCTGCTCCATCGCGGGGATCAGCGCTTCGCCACCGTCGAGGCCGAACCGCTTGGTGCCCATGTACTTGACGTGCAGGAACTTCTCGAAGCCTTCGGCCTCGACGAGCTTGTTGAGGATCGCGCGGCGGCCGGTCTTGGTGAAGGTGATTTCCTTGCCGTAGCCTTCGATACGCTCTTTCAGCCAGGCCGATTGCTCGGGATCGGAGATGTGCATGTATTGCAGCGCGAAAGTGCCGCAATAGGTGCGCTTCACGATATCCATGATCTGGCGCATCGAGGCGATCTCGAGGCCGAGCACGTTGTCGATGAAGATCGGACGATCCATGTCGGCATCGGTGAAGCCGTAGCTCTTCGGATCGAGCTCCGGATGCTGGCCGGTGTCGCGCATCCCCAGCGGGTCGAGATCGGCGGCGAGGTGACCGCGGATACGGTAGGCGCGGATGATCATCAGCGCGCGGATCGAGTCCAGCACGGCGCGTTTGACCGCCGCCTCGTCGACCGCGACGCCGGCCTCGGCAGCCTTCTTCTTGATCTTGTCGCCAGCGGCCTTGCCCTCGGCGGGGGCGGGCCATTCGCCGGTCAGCGCCGCAGTCAGATCGTCGGCTGCCATCGGCGGCCAGTCGCGACGCTCCCAGCTTGCGCCTTCGGCGGATTTTCTCACGTCCTGATCGGGATCACCGAGCGAGGCGAAGAAGGCAGCCCAGGCGGTATCGACCGAAGACGGATCTTCGGCAAACTTCGCATAAAGCTGCTCGACATATTCGGCATTCGCGCCCTGCAGGAACTGCGAGGCATTGAACTGGTCGTTGGGGGATTGGTCGGTCATTTTCCTCACCTTCGGTCGGTGAAACAGGGATCTGCGGGAACTCGAACGTTTATCGCCGGCCCGTTGAAGAGCGCGCTAGGCGCTGGGCACGCGAGGCGGTGGCGGGGCCGCGCGGAGCGCAGAGGCCCTCGCGACGGATACGGGGGTGGAACGGCACATGATGCTGGGTCCTTTCCTTCGCGCGCGGGGCCCTCACAGATACGTCGAAACCGGCACCTGCTTGCCCGGGCATATTGCCTTCTGGCTCAGTGATGTAGGTGCTGATTTCGGGACTTCCATGCAGGGCAGGGATGCGCGCGGGGTCGGAGGTGCCCGACGAGCGGGGAGCCGGGACCGGAACGGGCCCGCCATGAGCGGAGGTTCCGGCGAATTCCGTGGCGAGCCATGCGCCGCTCGCGACGCGCTCTGCCGCAGAAGAAGACCGGCCCCCGTCGCTGCTTTCGAGCAGGGCGCATGCGACCGTCCCCGAAACGGGGAGGGAGGCGCGCCGTGCGATCCGCAGCGACATGGGTCCGGTCCTTTCCTTGGTCTGGATGCAGGGCCGCGTGCGCCGCGACCCTGCCAGTTTCGAGAGGGCTTATTCGCCCTTGATCGCTTTCATCACCGCTTCGCCCAGCGTGGCAGGGCTGTCAGCGACGACGATACCGGCCGACTTCATAGCCTCGATCTTCGATTCCGCATCGCCTTTGCCGCCCGCGACGATCGCGCCGGCGTGGCCCATGCGGCGGCCGGGAGGGGCCGTGCGGCCGGCGATGAAGCCAGCGGTCGGCTTCCAACGGCCTTTTTTCTTCTGCTCGGCGAGGAATTCCGCGGCTTCTTCTTCCGCCGAACCACCGATCTCACCGATCATGATGATCGATTCCGTTTCCGGATCGTCGAGGAACATGTCGAGCACGTCGATATGCTCGGTGCCCTTGATCGGGTCACCGCCGATGCCGACGGCCGAGGACTGGCCCAGACCCATATCGGTGGTCTGCTTGACCGCCTCGTAGGTCAGCGTGCCCGAGCGCGACACGACGCCGACCGAACCACGCTTGTGGATGTGGCCGGGCATGATGCCGATCTTGCAGGCGTCGGGGGTGATGACACCGGGGCAGTTCGGGCCGATCAGACGCGACTTGGAGTCGATCAGCGCGCGCTTGACCTTCATCATGTCGAGGACCGGGATCCCCTCGGTGATGCAGACGATCAGTTCCATTTCCGCGTCGATCGCTTCGAGGATCGAGTCAGCCGCGAAGGGCGGCGGAACGTAGATCACCGAGGCGTTCGCTTCGGTCTTGGCTTTCGCCTCGTGGACCGAGTTGAAGACCGGCAGGCCCAGATGCTCCTGGCCGCCTTTGCCGGGGGTCACGCCGCCGACCATCTTGGTGCCGTACGCGATTGCCTGCTCGGAGTGGAAGGTGCCCTGCGAGCCGGTGAAGCCCTGGCAAATGACCTTGGTGTTTTCGTTGACGAGAACTGCCATGATTCTTAGCCTTTCACCGCTTTGACGATTTTCTCTGCGCCATCCGACAGGTTGTCGGCGGCGATGACGTTCAGGCCGGAATTCGCGATGATTTCCTTGCCTTTTTCGACGTTGGTGCCCTCGAGGCGGACGACCAGCGGCACTTCGAGGCCGACTTCCTTCACCGCAGCGATCACGCCTTCGGCGATGATGTCGCAGCGCATGATGCCGCCGAAGATGTTCACGAGGATACCTTTGACGTTCTTGTCCGAGGTGATGATCTTGAACGCTTCGGTCACTTTCTCTTTCGTGGCGCCACCGCCGACGTCGAGGAAGTTCGCCGGTTCCGCACCGTAGAGCTTGATGATGTCCATCGTGGCCATTGCGAGGCCAGCGCCGTTCACCATGCAGCCGATCTCACCGTCGAGCGCGATGTAGTTGAGGTCGTATTTCGACGCTTCGAGCTCTTTGCTGTCTTCTTCGGTCTCGTCGCGCAGGGCGGCGATGTCCGAGTGGCGGTAGACGGCGTTGCCGTCGAAGCCGAGCTTGGCGTCGAGCACCTTGAGGTTGCCGTCGGTCATGACGATCAGCGGGTTGATCTCGAGCATCTCCATGTCCTTCTCGATGAAGGCTTGGTAGAGCTTGCCGAGAAGGCCGACCATCTGCTTCACCTGCGGGCCTTCGAGGCCGAGCGAGAAGGCGACGCGGCGGCCGTGGAACGGCTGGTAGCCGGTCGCCGGGTCGATCGAGAAGCTGAGGATCTTGTCGGGGGTGTTCGCCGCGACTTCCTCGATGTCCATGCCGCCTTCGGTGGAGGCCACGATCGAGACGCGCGAGGTCACGCGGTCGACGAGCAGCGCGAGATACAGTTCGCGCTCGATGTCGGAGCCGTCTTCGATGTAGATGCGGTTGACCTGCTTGCCCGCCGGGCCGGTCTGGTGCGTCACGAGCGTCTTGCCGAGCATCTGCTTGGCGAGCGTTTCAGCCTCTTCGACCGATTTGGCCAGGCGGACACCGCCCTTTTCGCCGGCTTCGGCTTCCTTGAAGTGGCCCTTGCCGCGGCCACCGGCGTGGATCTGCGCCTTGACGACCCAGAGCGGACCATCGAGTTCGCTGGCTGCGGTCTTCGCTTCTTCGGCCTTGAGGACGACACGGCCGTCCGAGACCGGTGCGCCATAGCTCTTGAGAAGCTGTTTGGCCTGATATTCGTGGATATTCATCCTTGGATACCCCATGCTGGTGCGATTTGAGGGGGTTCTAGGCGCTTAAGCCGGGGGGACAAACCGAAATCGCGACAATCTGCCCCACTCGCCCGGAAAAAGCGACATACGTGATCACAGGGCGGAAAGGTGTGATCACAAATCGGAAAATGCTGCGCTGTGGCATGGGTGCACTGGCACGACTCGGTTAATTGAACCTATCTGCGCTGAGCGCATTGGCAGGGATCGAATTTAGATGACGCAAGGGCAAGATATGCCGCGCTGGGGCGTGGTGGCGACGGTGGACGAACCGGCTGCGCTGGTGGCCGCCTATGTCGCGCATCATCTGAGCATCGGCGCCAGCGAGGTCCACGTCTTCTTCGACCGCCCGAACCCGGAGGCCGAGGCGCTGCTCGCGCCGGTTGAAGGCGCCTTCATCCACCATTCCGGCGATGACGATTGGGAGCGTAGCTGGCGCCGGAAACGTCCCGCACGCCATCAGGGCCGCCAGAAATACAACGCGACCCGCGCGCTGACCGAGACCGAGCTCGATTGGATGATCCATTGCGACGCGGATGAGTTCGTGAGCCTCGTGCGCCCGCTCGAATGGGAACTGGCGAAAACAGGCGAACAGAAAGCGTGGCTGCGTCTCGAAGTCGACGAGCGCTGCTATCTCGACCGCAAACCCGGCCCGGATATTTTCAGCGGCGTGTTCCGGCGGCGCTGGGACGGGTTTCAGGATGACGGGCTGATGTTCTACGGCTTCCGCGCGCGCTTTCTGAAGAAAGGTCTCGCGGGTCATGTCGCAGGGAAGCCCGTCGTGCGCGCCGGGCGGGGCTATGCGATCGGGGTGCACTACCCGCTGAAAGACTGGGACAGTAAGGAAAACGATTTGCCTTACAGGCCCAGCTATAATGGGCGGTTGATGCATTTCGATGGGCTGACGCCATTGCACTTCATCCTCAAGATGCTGCGCCGCGCCACGACCAAGGTGAAGGGGCAACCCGTGCCCTATGTCGGGTCCCGCAAGGCGCAGTTCGCCGAAGCCGCTGAGCGCGCCGCCGATCCCGCCGAGCTGAAGGCGCTCTGGTGGGAGGTGCAGGGGATGCGCGACTACGAGGCAGCCGAGTTGGAGGCCCACGAGCTGCTGATCCGCCCGGACGTGAAGATCGCGGCCGAAACGCGCGCGCTTTTTGGCGACAGGGTGGACCTTTCGCCCGCGTCGTTCGACCATGCGCTGCTTCTCCATGAGGCCGAGCTGATCGCTCGCCTAAAGGACGAATTCGGCTTCGATCCGGAGCCGCTCGTCAGTTCAGCATGAACATCATCAAGCCTGTCCGACTGCCGACCAACCGCGAAAAGCGCGTCCAGTTCTCGGGCGTCAGCATCGGAGCGTCGGTGAAATAGGGATCGAGCGCCCAGCCCTGAACGACCCCGGTCAACGGCAACGGCGCGGGGTCTTCGAGCCACGCGCCCAGATCGACCCCGATCGGCACGCGCCAGAAGGGGAAGGACTTTTCGCTCGTCAGGAGCGCCTCGCCATCGCTCAGCACGCCCCGCCATGTCTCGCCAAGACGGTCGGGAAACTCGACGTCAAGCGCCTGATCCTGCGCGTCGCTCGGAATCCACTCCGCCTGATTGTCGGTCTCGGCTTCGGCAAGGTCCCAGAACTGCCGGTTATCCGCAATCATTGCCAGCCAATGATCCCGCGCGGCGCGGGTGTGTTGCGGGTCGGGTTGCTGGTGGAGCATGTCGAGAAGCGCAGCCGCCGGGTCGACGAAGCTGAAAATCCTCAGCCCGTCCATCGAACTGTATTGACCCGCGCTGGCGGCTTTCTCCTGCGCTTCAACGAGTTTCGCGTAGGTTTCCAACACCCGCGCGATCGCCGGCTCAGGATCGAAGGCGAGGGTCAACTCGCCGGCGCCCGAGATCAGATGGGTATAGGCGGAAAGCCAAGCCGCATCCGCATTGTCGAAGCGCACGATCCGAGCCTCCGCGGCTTCGGTCTCCGGTGCGCGCGGCATGAAGACGCCGCGCAGAATTGTCACCGCCGACTCGCCGTCATCGCGCGCGCCATTGCCATCCAGATCGAACCAGAGGTCGTTCAGGTCGATCGCAAGACCGAACTCCGGCCCATCGGCCACACCGTCGAGCGCGGATCTCGCCCGATCCATCTCGGCGATCAGGGCCTCGCTTTCGCGCGTGACCGCATCGGCGGTAAAGGTTTCGCGCGGCGCGGCGCTGTCGCCGGGGACGTTGCCGATTAAGGGCATCAGCACACGGGCGGCGCCGGCCTCCATCTGCCATCGCGTTGCGGCTTCGAGACTTGCGAGGAACTCCAGCCCCGCCAGCGCGAAGCGATCCTTCGGCGCGAGCGCGTCCCGCGATTTCAGATCGTCCAGCACAGCCTTGATCCCCTCCGCCCCGATCCTTGCCGAGATCGGATCGACGGCAGGCGCATCGCTGCGCGTGATCTTGGCGGTGACCGGCCCGTCCTGCGCATGGGCGGCAATCGGTGAAGCGGCGAGCAAGGCGGCGAAACACGTGACGAGACGGGCGGAACACATGGCACTCTCCAAAACAAAGGGCGCGCCGACAAAGGCGCGCCCCAAGATTGGATCACTCCTGTATTTCGATCAAGCGAGCGTGCTGTCGATACCCTTGCAGGCTTCCACGAGACCTTTCACCGCGTCGACCGACTTGTCGAACATAGCCTGCTCGTCCTTGTTGAGCTTGATGTCGATGACCTTCTCGATGCCCTTGGCGCCGATCACGGTCGGCACGCCGACATAGAGACCGTCGAGGCCGAGCGCGCCTTTGACGTAAGCGGCGCAGGGCAGGACGCGCTTCTGGTCTTTCAGGTAGGCTTCCGCCATCTCGATCGCCGAGGTGGCCGGGGCGTAGAAGGCCGAACCGGTCTTCAGGAGGCCCACGATTTCGGCGCCGCCGTCACGGGTGCGCTGAATGATCGCGTCGAGTTTCTCCTGCGTGGTCCAGCCCATCTGCACGAGGTCGGGCAGCGGGATGCCACCAACGGTCGAGTAACGGGCGAGCGGCACCATCGTGTCGCCGTGGCCGCCGAGCACGAACGCGTTCACGTCGCGCATCGAGACGCCGAATTCCAGCGACAGGAAGTGACGGAAACGTGCCGAGTCCAGAACGCCCGCCATGCCGACGACCTTCTGTGCCGGCAGGCCGGAGAATTGCTGCAGCGCCCAGACCATCGCGTCGAGCGGGTTGGTGATGCAGATGACGAAGGCGTCGGGCGCGTGGGCTGCAATGCCCTCGCCGACCGATTTCATCACCTTGAGGTTGATGCCGAGCAGATCGTCGCGGCTCATGCCCGGCTTGCGCGGAACGCCAGCGGTCACGATGCAGACATCCGCGCCCGCGATATCGGCGTAATCGTTGGTGCCCTTGAAGGAGCCGTCGAAGCCTTCCGCCGGGCCCGACTCCGCGATGTCGAGCGCTTTGCCCTGCGGCGTACCTTCGGCGATATCGAACAGAACGACGTCACCGAGTTCCTTGATGGCGGCGAGATGGGCGAGCGTGCCGCCGATCTGGCCGGCGCCGATAAGGGCGATCTTGGGTCTGGCCATTTGGTCCTCCGGGTGGATGGATTGGAAAATAGATCGCGGGTGGAGTAGCTCTTTGGCTCGCAAAGGGCAAGGGTGCTGCGCTGCGGCGAGGCTGTTTGTATGCACTCGTATGCAGAAACTGCCCCACCCGCGGCGCGCATCCGCCTGCGCGAGGTTCCGTTTCCCGGCGCGCCATGCCAGCAAGAGGACCGACCGGGGCAGGGCGATTCTCTGCGCCCGCGGGAAGAGGGGCAAGCGATGATGGATTTGGGAGCGCTCGGCTGGGCCTTGGCGGTCTTCGCCGCCGTCATGGTGGGCCTGTCGAAGGGTGGCGTTCCTATGGCAACCTCGATCTCGGTCCCGGTGCTGGCGATCGTGATGGACCCGATCGCGGCCGCGGGCCTGTTGCTGCCTGTTTATATCATCGCGGACATGTTCGGCCTCTGGGCATATCGCAAGCATTACGACCGGCGTGTGCTGGCGATCCTGATCCCGTCGGCGACCTTCGGTATCGGTATCGGCTGGGCCACCGCAGAGATCGTGCCCGAACGCTGGGTGACCTTGATGGTCGGCGTGATCGGCGCAGTTTTCGCGGTGAACGCGCTGTTCCGGCATCGGCATGGTGCGCGGCAGGAAGCGCGGGTCGCGCCGGGCCTGTTCTGGGGTACGATCGCGGGCATCACCAGTTTCGTCAGCCATTCCGGCGCGCCGCCCTACCAAGCCTACACGATCCCGCTGAACCTGCCAAAGCAGGTATTCGCGGGGACGGCGACGATCCTGTTCTCCTATGTCAATCTCGCGAAGCTTGGGCCTTATATCGCGCTTGGCGAAGTAAGCTGGGACAGCATCGGCACCGCGTTGATCCTGGCGATACCGGCCTCGGCTTCGGTGTTCCTCGGCGTCTGGTTGGTCAAGCGGATGCCCACTGAAATCTTCTTCAAGGTCGTGATCTGGGCACTCCTGCTAATCTCGCTGAAGCTGATCCAGCAAGCGCTCATGAACTGAGGGGGCGGCGTTTAAAGCGCCGCGTCCTTCTGCGGAAGTTTCCCGTCGAGTTCCTCGAATGCCTCGCCCGAGGCGATCAGGCAGCTCACGCCATCCGCCGGGGTGACGATGATCGTCCAGTTGCCCGCCTCCGCCGCGAAAATTTCCAGCACGGAGTTATTTGCGGAGAGCGCCACCATGCGGCGGCTCTCGTGATATTTCGCTTCGAGATTGGCCACGATCTCGTCTCGCTTGCCACAGGCGCGAGACGGATCAGACGGGTCCCGCGTCTCACCGAAAGCAGCCTGAGCGAAGCCGATCGCTGCGGCCAGGCCGAGCGTGAGCACATAAGTTTTGTTCAGCATTTTGATCCCTCTGAAAGCATCATCCGAGAGTGACGGTCCAGCTGTCAAGAAAGCTTTACGATGGCGCTGCGCGATGTCGGCAGTTGTGATTTTTCTGCGATGCGGCAAATCCGGCCTTGCCGATTCTGTCCCATTCGTGCGATCTGGCGAAAGAAAATTGCGAGATGGAGAATCAAATGGCCCGCCCGACCCGTTCCGTGCTCTACATTCCCGGCTCGAAACAGCGTGCGCTGGAAAAGGCCACCGGGCTTGCCTGTGACGCGATCATCTTCGACCTCGAAGACGCCGTGGCGATCGACGAGAAGGTCAATGCGCGCGCGCTCCTTGCGAAGACGCTGACCGAGGTCGATTATGGCCCGCGCATGAAGATCGTGCGGGTCAACGGGCTCGACACCGAATGGGGGCGCGAGGATGTGCTGGCCTTTGCCGACGCGATCCGCGCAGGCGCCAAGGTCGATGCGATCCTGATCCCGAAAGTCTCCACGCCCGCCGATCTTATCGCGGTGGCCGATCTCATTCAGAGCGTGCCGCTCTGGGCGATGATGGAGACCGCGCTGGGGATGCTCAACGCGGGCGATATCGCGGCGCATCCGCGGCTCGAAGGCATGGTGATGGGCACCAACGATCTAGCGAAGGAACTCGGGAGCCGCTTCCGCGCCGATCGCCTGCCGATGCAGACGGGGCTGGGCCTGTGCCTTCTCGCCGCGAAAGCGCATGGCAAGATCATCGTCGACGGCGTCTATAACGCCTTCAGGGATGACGAGGGCCTCAAGGCCGAATGCGAACAGGGGCGCGACATGGGCTTCGACGGCAAGACGCTGATCCACCCCGCGCAACTCGAGGTCTGCAATGCGGCCTTCGCCCCTTCCGAGGCCGAGATCGACCTCGCCCGACGCCAGATCGCTGCCTTTGAGAAAGCCGAAGAAGCGGGGCAGGGTGTCGCGGTCGTGGATGGAAAGATCGTCGAAAATCTGCATATCGTCACGGCGCGGCAAGTCCTCGCCAAAGCGGAGGCGATTGCCGCGCTTGGCAGCTAAGAGGCAATCGCAATGACATTACTCATCCTCGGCGTCCTGATCTGGTCGCTCGCACATCTGGCAAAACGGACCTTTCCGGGCTTCCGGCGCGCGCTCAAAGGGGCCGAGCGTCCGATGGTCGCCGCTCTCGTCCTGATCAGCCTCGTTCTGATGTTCGTCGGCTGGCGCGCAAGCGATCCGGTCTTCTACCTCTGGACGCCGAACGCGGCGCTCAAGGGGATCAACAACCTGCTGATGCTCTTCGCGGTCTACCTGTTCGCGGTCTCGGGCATGAAGCTCTGGCTCAGCGGCAAGATTCGCCACCCGCAGCTGACTGCGGTGAAGACCTGGGCCCTGGCGCACCTGCTGGTCAACCCGACCCTGCCGGGGATCATCCTGTTTGGCGGTCTGCTCGCCTGGGCCGTGGTGGAGGTCATCCTGATCAACAAGAAGTCGAAGCCCGCGAAAGTCATGCCCGAGGTGAAAGTCGGCAAGGAGATCGGCGGCATCGTCGGCACGGTCGTCGTCTTCGGCCTGATCGCGATGATCCACATCTGGTTCGGTCACAACCCGTTCGGAGCCTGACATGAAAATCTACCGCCTTCTGACCGAGGAAGACACCTCGGCCTTCTGTCACAAGGTCAGCCTTGCGCTGTCCAAGGGCTGGGTGCTGCATGGCGATCCGCAATATGCCTACGATCATGCGAATGGCGTGATGCGCTGTGCCCAAGCCGTGACCAAGGAGATCGAGGGTGAGTATCACCCCGACATGAAGCTGGGAGAGCAATAATGGGCAAAACCAATCCGGGCCGTTTCTTCGAGGACTACAAGCTGGGCGACGTGATCCGTCACGCCGTCCCGCGCACCGTCGCGGAAGGGGAGCGTGCACTGTATCACGCGCTCTACCCGGCGCGGCATGCGCTCTATTCCTCGGACGAATTCGCGGCGGCCTGCGGATTGGATGGCTCGCCTCTCGACGATCTGATCGCCTTCCACGTCGTCTTCGGCAAGACGGTGCCGGACGTGTCGCTCAACGCGGTGGCCAATCTCGGCTATGCGGAAGGGCGCTGGCTGAAGCCGGTCTATCCGGGCGACACGCTGCGCTCGGAATCCGAGGTGATCGGGGTCAAGCAGAACTCCAACGGCAAGTCAGGCGTGGTCTATGTCCGCACCCGCGGTCTGAACCAGGCGGGTGAGGTTGTGCTGGAATATGTCCGTTGGGTGATGGTGCGCAAAGGCGATCTGGACGCGCCCGCGCCCGAGACCGTGCTGCCCGATCTGGCATCGGTCGTGGCGCCGGAGAATCTGGTGATCCCCGAGGGGCTGAGCTTCGAGGATTATGATTTCGATCTGGCGGGCGAGCCGCATCGTTGGGGCGATTACGAGATCGGCGAAAAAATCGACCATGTGGACGGGGTGACCATCGAGGAAGCCGAGCACATGATCGCCACGCGCCTGTGGCAGAACACCGCCAAGGTGCATTTCGACGCGACCTTCCGTGCCGATGGCCGGCGCCTGATCTATGGCGGGCATGTCATCTCCATGGCGCGCGCGCTGTCCTTCAACGGACTGGCGAACGCCCAGTTGATCGTGGCGCTCAATGCCGGGGCGCATGCCAACCCGTGCTTCTCGGGCGATACGGTGAAAGCGTGGTCGGAAGTGCTCGACAAGGCCGAGACAGGCGCGCCTGGCGTCGGCGCGATCCGTCTGCGTCTGGTCGCCGTGAAACAGGACGCGCCGGAGTTCGGCTATAAGGGAGAAGACGGCAAATATCTCCCCGAGGTGCTGCTCGACCTCGACTACTGGGCTCTGATGCCGATCTGATCGCCGCCCGAGAGACTCACTCCCCGGGGGCAGGGCGTCCGGGAGCGTTAACATGTGATCACGCACAGAATTTATGTGATCACAAAGCGAATTTTTCGCCGCTCTTTACGCGCAAATGACATGTTTTCAACCTTGCCCCCCGTGACTTGGGAGAAAATTACGCTAGTAAAAGAGCCAATTCCGGCCAGCTCCGCGCCAGCGCGTGCCTCCGATCGAGGCCGACGAGAGCGCCGAGCCCAGCGAAAAGGGACCGATCATGGCTGAAGCGAAACAGGTTGAGCGTCCGCTTTCCCCGCACCTTCAAATCTACCGTCCGCAGATGACCTCCTTCTCGTCGATCATGACGCGGATCACGGGCAACGGCATCATCGTGGGCGTTCTGCTGCTCGTCTGGTGGCTCCTCGCCGCCGCGACCAGCCCCGATTACTTCAATTTCGTGAACGCGATCGCGACCTCGTGGTTTGGCGATCTCGTCTTCACACTGTCGCTGCTGGGCGTCTGGTATCACTACCTCGCCGGCATCCGGCACCTGATCTTCGATGCGGGCAAATACATGGATATCAAATCCGCCGAGATGCTCGGCTGGATCTGCACCATCGGTTCGGTCGTGCTGACCGTGCTGACCCTCATCATCATCCAATTCTGACGGAGGCCCTCATGCGTTACCTCACCGACCGCAAGCGCGCCGTGGGCAAGGGCGCCTCGGGCACCGGCCCCGAGCATCACTGGTGGATGTCGGCCTCGGCCGTTGCTCTCGCCTTCATGATCCCGACCTGGCTCTACATCGTAGGTACCACTCTGGGTGCGGACCAGCAGACCGTGATCACCACGTTCTCGAAGCCCTTCCCGGCCATCCTGACCGCGCTGGTCGTGATCGTCGGGATGCGCCACTTCGCGAAGGGCACCGAGATCTGGATCGAGGACTACATCCACGGCACCGCCGCGAAGGCCACCAAGATCGCGATGCATTCGCTGGCTTACGTGATCATGGCGACCGCACTCTATGCACTCGGCAAGATGGTCTTCATCGGCCTTCTGCTGGGCAACTGATAACGGGACGAGATAATGGCTGCTTACGAATACGAAACGCATAATTACGACGTGGTCGTGGTCGGCGCCGGTGGCTCGGGTCTGCGCGCCACGCTCGGCATGGCCGAACAGGGCCTGCGCACCGCCTGCGTGACCAAGGTCTTCCCGACCCGCTCGCACACGGTCGCCGCACAGGGCGGCATCGCCGCCAGCTTGGGCAACATGGGCCCGGACAGCTGGCAGTGGCATATGTACGACACGATCAAGGGCTCGGACTGGCTCGGCGATAACGACGCGATGGAATATCTCGCGCGTCACGCCCCCAAGGCCGTCTACGAGCTCGAGCACTACGGCGTGCCGTTCTCGCGCACCGAAGAGGGCAAGATCTACCAGCGTCCCTTCGGCGGCCACACCACCGAATACGGTGAAGGCCCGCCCGTGCAGCGCACCTGTGCCGCCGCGGACCGCACCGGTCACGCGATCCTGCACACGCTCTACGGTCAGTCGCTGAAGAACAACGCAGAGTTCTACATCGAGTATTTCGCGATCGACCTGATCATGTCCGATGACGGGCAGTGTCAGGGCGTCGTCTGCTGGAAGCTCGACGACGGCACAATGCACGTCTTCAACGCGAAGATGGTGGTGCTGGCGACCGGCGGTTACGGTCGCGCCTATTTCTCGGCGACCTCGGCCCATACCTGCACCGGCGACGGTGGCGGCATGGTCGCGCGGGCCGGTCTCGCGCTGCAGGACATGGAATTCGTGCAGTTCCACCCGACCGGCATCTACGGTTCGGGCTGCCTGATCACCGAAGGCGCCCGCGGCGAGGGTGGTTACCTGACCAACTCCGAAGGCGAGCGCTTCATGGAGCGTTACGCGCCGACCTACAAGGATCTGGCGTCGCGCGACGTGGTGTCGCGCTGCATGACCATGGAGATCCGCGAAGGCCGCGGCGTGGGTGAGCACAAGGACCACATCTTCCTCAACCTCAGCCACCTTCCGCCGGAAGCTCTGGCCGAGCGCCTGCCGGGTATCTCGGAATCGGCGAAGATCTTCGCCGGCGTCGACGTCACGAAAGAGCCGATCCCGGTTCTGCCGACCGTGCACTACAACATGGGCGGTATTCCGACGAACTACCACGGCGAGGTCATCAACCCGAAAGAGGGCGATCCCGATGCGATCGTGCCCGGCCTGATGGCCGTGGGCGAGGCGGGTTCGGCCTCTGTGCACGGTGCGAACCGCCTGGGCTCCAACTCGCTGATCGACCTCGTGGTCTTCGGTCGTGCCGCCGCGATCCGCGCCGGCGAGGTCGTCGATCCCAACGCGTCGAACCCGGACATCCCGAAAGCCAAGATCGACGCCATCTTCGAGCGCTTCGACAAGGTGCGCTACGCCGATGGCGGCACGCCCACCGCGGCGCTGCGCGACGAGATGCAGCGCACGATGCAGGCGGATGCGGCGGTGTTCCGGACCGACAAGACGCTGGCCGAGGGGGTCGAGAAGATGAAGGCGGTCGCCGCCAAGCTCGACGATCTCAAGGTCACGGACCGGTCGCTGATCTGGAACTCGGACCTGATGGAAACGCTGGAACTCGAGAACCTGATGCCGAACGCGCTGGCGACCATCGTGGGCGCCGAGGCACGCAAGGAATCCCGTGGTGCACATGCTCACGAGGATTATCCCGATCGCGACGACACCAACTGGCGCAAGCACTCGATCATGCATGTCGACGGCGCGAACGTCGATCTGACCTTCCGCCCGGTCCACATGGACCCGCTGACCCCCGAGGATCAGGGCGGGATCGAGATCAAGAAGATCGCGCCGAAGAAGCGGGTCTATTGATGCGTCACGCGCCGGCATATGGGCTTCTTGCGGCAGGGCTTGGCCTTGCCGCCTGCGCCCCTATCCCGGTCGAGCAGGCCGAGCGCCAGTGCTATGCCCAGTTCGCGCCCAAGCCGCCCATCACGGGCGAGGCGGGCATGGGCGTCACCAATAGCGGCTTCAGCTCGAAGATGAAGGTCGAGATGAATATCGGCGCCTCGGTGCAGGGCGACCCGTCCGCGGCCTACGACTCCTGCGTTTACAGAAAATCCGGCCGAATGCCCACGCGGCCGCTCTATTCGTACTGACGGAAAGGGGACCAACCATGGTTCAGTTCACGCTTCCGAAGAATTCCAAGATCCGCGTCGGCAAGACCTGGCCGAAGCCGGATGGCAAGAATATCCGCAAGTTCCAGATCTATCGCTGGGACCCGGATACCGGGGAGAACCCGCGTCTTGACACGTATTTCATCGACATGGACAAGTGCGGGCCGATGGTTCTCGACGCGCTCTTGAAGATCAAGAACGAGATCGACCCGACGCTGACCTTCCGCCGCTCCTGCCGCGAAGGCATCTGCGGTTCCTGTGCGATGAACATCGACGGGATCAATACGCTGGCCTGTATCTACGGTCTCGACGAGATCAAGGGCGACGTGAAGATCTACCCGCTGCCGCATATGCCGGTGGTGAAAGACCTGATCCCCGACCTGACCATGTTCTACGCCCAGCACGCGTCGATCATGCCCTGGCTCGAGACCAAGACGAACCGTCCCGAGAAGG
The DNA here is from genome assembly GCF_002213225.1 of Thioclava sp. IC9. Taxonomy (NCBI): domain Bacteria; kingdom Pseudomonadati; phylum Pseudomonadota; class Alphaproteobacteria; order Rhodobacterales; family Paracoccaceae; genus Thioclava; species Thioclava sp. IC9. The sequence continues at coordinate 283,978 of NZ_NBNX01000002.1, read as the reverse complement.
AATGGCGCCAGTCGATCGAAGACCGCAAGAAGCTGGACGGTCTGTATGAGTGCGTCATGTGCGCCTCGTGCTCGACCTCGTGCCCGAGCTACTGGTGGAACGGCGACAAGTATCTCGGCCCGGCAGCGCTGCTGCACGCCTATCGCTGGATCATCGACTCGCGCGACGAAGCGACGGCAGAGCGCCTCGATCAGCTCGAAGACCCCTTCAAGCTCTATCGTTGCCACACGATCATGAACTGCACCAAGACCTGCCCGAAAGGTCTGAACCCGGCGAAAGCGATCGCCGAGATCAAGCGGATGCAGGTCAACCGGGTCGTCTGATCCGACGCATATATTGGGGCCGGCCTCTGGCTCACCCCCAGCAGATAGTAGAAAGGGCGGCGCGAGCCGCCCTTTTTGCTGCGTTGCGGCAAATGCATATCGCGGTTGCAGCATTTTGGGTTTGAATCCCCGCGAAAATCCCTAAATCGGGTGGCAGGGAGGAACTCGAAACGTGACTGGAGAGAGTTCCATGGTCGACATCGTCAAATTCCCCAAAGGGGCGCAACCGGTTCAAGTGGCCGAAGAGCATCTGGCCTACTACACCCCGGAGAAATCCGCCCCTGATTTCACCCCGGCCGCGAAAGCTGAGACCACCGGTCTCGAAGCGGTCGAGCTGATGTACGAGTATTACACCGCGGCTTGAGCGGTGACCTCCCGAATAGTTCCGTCGTGACTGCCCCGGCTCTTCGCCGGGGTTTTTCTTTGCGCCTTTCGCTCCTGGGCGGGGCAGGGCAGAGTGGGCGCGACAAGGAGGGAGCCCCATGCATCCGACGCCCGAGCACGCCGCGCCCGAAGACGCCCAAACCCGCCGCGATATTGCGCCGGTGATCTGTTACCCGACGGACGCGCTGCCCGCGCCGGACCTGCCCGCCTATCGCGCCGCGCGCGGGGACTGGGAGAAGATCGCCGACCTGCGAGTGCCCCCGCGCGAGGCGCTGGCCTTCGACGTGCCCGCCGGACATTTCTTCCGCATCGCTTCGGTCGAGGGGCCGCAGGTGGGCGATCTGAATTTGTTCTCGGCGGACCTGTCCGAGCGGTTCTATTCCGGCAAGACACGCGCGCTGCATGGCACGCATCTGAGCCGCGGCGACCGGCTGTGGTCCGGCTTTCCGACGATGCGCCCGCTGGCGACGATTACCGAGGATACGCTCGACTGGTATGGCATCGACGCATTCGGTGGCTCGGTCCATGACGTGATCGGCACGCGCTGCGATCCTTATACGCATTGCCTGCTGTCCGATGGCGGACAGTATCACCATTGCTGCCATTCGAACCTGACCCGTGCGCTGGCCGCGGTCCGTGATCTGCCTCTGCAAGAGGCGGAGGCGCTGGTGCATGACGTGCTCAACGTCTTCATGTGCACCGGCTTCACCCGCGACACCGGGCAGTATTTCATGAAGGCGAGCCCGGTCCGGCCCGGTGATTATCTCGAATTCTTCGCAGAGACCGATTTGCTGGGCGTTCTGTCGGCGTGCCCGGGCGGGGATTGTTCAGCCGAGCACAGCTCAGACACGGCTGCATGTTACCCGCTGGGCGTGGAAATCTACCGCCCGAAATCAGCGCCCGAAGGCTGGGCGCCGCCCGCGCCCAACGCCTACGACCGCAGCCACGGGCTTTAACGGTTCGAGGTCAGCGAGACGAAGACTTCCTCGAGGCCCGGCTGTTCGCTCGCGATGTCGCGAATCTCGACCCCGGCGACGCGCAGCGCGTCGAGGATATCCTCTGCCGAGGTCTCGTTGCGCGAGTAGGAAAACGCCATCTGTCCGCCCGCGCGGGTCTCAAGCGTGACGCCTTCGGGAAGCCGAATCTCTTTCGTGACTTCGTTGCGCGGCTCCACCACCAGCGCCTTGCGGTCCATCCGCTTGAGAAGGTTCGGCGTGGTGTCGCGCACGATCAGTTCGCCGTTGTTGATGATCGCGATCTCGTCGCACATTTCCTCGGCTTCTTCGAGGTAGTGCGTGGTCAGGATGATCGTCATGCCCTGCTCATTGAGCTTGCGGACATTGCGCCAGAGCATCGCGCGCAGCTCGATATCGACGCCTGCGGTCGGCTCGTCCAGCACGAGGATCTGCGGGCGATGTACCAGCGCTTTGGCAAGCAGCAGACGCCGCTTCATCCCGCCCGAGAGGTTTCGCGCATAAGCCTCGGCCTTGTCCGACAGGCCCACCAGTTCGAGAATCTCGTCCGTCCAGCGCTCGGATTTCGGCACGCCATAGAGTCCCGCCTGCATCTCCAGCGCCGCGCGGGGCGTGAAGAACGGATCCATGTTCAGCTCCTGCGGCATCACCCCGATCGCGGCGCGCGACTGGCGCGGGTTCACGTCCTGATCGAAACCCCAGATCACGACGCGCCCGTCGGTTTTCTTCACCAGCCCGGCAAGAATGTTGATCAGCGTCGACTTGCCCGCCCCGTTCGGGCCGAGAAGCCCGAAGATCGACCCCGCAGGGATCGACAGGTCGAGCCCTTTCAGTGCTTCTTTCGGTGCCTGCTTCTTGCCGCCTGCATAGGTTTTGCGCAGCCCGGTGACTTCGATTGCCTGCTGTTCCAACTTGCCCCGCCTTTCGCGATTGCTAGAATGAAGCCCAGATTTCAGGGCGCGGTTTTCGTGCCTTATATATACGGAGCATCCATGACTGCCACCCATTCGCCCAATGCCCCCGACGCACCCGAGACCGAGGTCGTCACCACCTGGAAGGTTGCCTGCGACGGCGGCGAGGGGGCACTCGGCCATCCGCGCGTTTGGCTGTCGATCCCGCGGGACGCCGGTTTCGTCGAATGCGGCTATTGCGACAAGAAATACGTGATCGACCGCGATCACGCGCATGACGATCACTGAACCTGTCTGAGTCGACAGGGAAGGACGGCGTTCAGCCGTCCTTTTTCTGTGCCGCGCGTTTCATGCGTTCAAGCAGCGCAGCCTTCGGGTCCTTCTTGCTGAAAGGCGTCTTGTCGGTGCCGTAGGCGTTATGCTCGGCATGTTTGGGCGTGTTCTTCGGCGGCTTCGCGCCGCCCATCTTGGAATAGTCCATAGCTCAAATCCTTTACGGTTGCCGCTTGAGATGGGGGATTTCGGGGGCTCTGGCAAGGGGCGCCACGCGTATCGCTCGGCGCGGCCGACCAGCCCGGGCCGCGCCCGACCTTCCCCCGGGAGGGCGCATTGGTGATGGAGCCCACAGTCTCTCTGCCCTACGGGCTTGCGAAATGAACTGCTCAAACCAGACGACAGCGAAGCGCGCACCCAAAGCTCGGGCGCGGCCCTTCACGCTGAGCGGTCGCCGATCCTCTTTCCCTCTGCACCCCCCTGTGGCACAACCGGGGCCAACGCGCGAAGGAGGGCTCCGCAATGGCATTCGGCAAAGGCTGTCACCTGCATCTGATCGACGGTTCGGCCTTCATTTTCCGCGCCTATCATGCGCTTCCGCCGCTGACTCGCAAATCCGACGGGCTGCCGATCGGGGCGGTCTCCGGATTCTGCAACATGCTGTGGAAATACATCGAGGACGCCAAGGGCTCCGACGCGCCGACCCACGCAGCCGTGATCTTCGACAAGGGCAGCCACACCTTCCGCAACGACCTCTACGATCTCTATAAGGCAAATCGCGACGAGATGCCCGAGGAACTGCGCCCGCAGATCCCGCTGACACGCGAGGCAACAAAGGCGTTCAATATCGCCTGCGAGGAACTGGCGGGCTACGAAGCCGACGACATCATCGCGACGCTCGCCCGGCAGGCCCGCGAGGCCGGCGGCCGCGTCACGATCATCTCGTCGGACAAGGATCTGATGCAGCTCGTCGGCGGCGGGGTCGAGATGTTCGACGCGATGAAGAACCGCGCGATCGGTGTCGAGGAGGTCGAGGCGAAGTTCGGCGTCGCCCCCGAGCGCGTGATCGACGTGCAGGCGCTCGCAGGCGACTCGGTCGACAACATCCCCGGCGCGCCCGGCATCGGCGTGAAGACGGCGGCGCTTCTGATCAACGAATTTGGCGACCTGGAGACTCTGCTCGCACGTGCCTCCGAGATCAAGCAACCCAAGCGCCGCGAGACGCTGATCGAGAAGGCCGAGCAGATTCGCCTCTCGAAGCAGCTGGTAACTCTAGACGATCAGACCCCCATCGAGTTCACGCTCGACGATCTGGAAATCCGCGAGCCCGATGTCGATACGCTGATGGGCTTTCTCAATGAGATGGAGTTCCGCACGCTGACCCGCCGCGTGGCCGAGAAATTCGGCGCCGAGCCGCCGCCCGCGCCCGTCGTCACCGACGTACCGGCAAGCCATGTCGACCCCGCGCCGGAGGTGGACCAGCCGCCCTTCGATCCCGACAGCTATGTCTGCATCCGCGATGCCGAGACACTGACGCAGTGGCTGGATGAGGCCCGCGCCAAGGGCTGGGTCGCGGTCGACACCGAAACCACGTCCCTCAATGACATGAAGGCCGAACTGGTGGGCGTGTCGCTGTGCACCGAAGCGGGCAAGGCGGCCTATCTGCCGCTCGCTCATATCTCCGGCGGCGATGATCTTTTCGGCGGCTCCGAACGTGTCGCCGGCCAGATGGACTTCAAGGAGGCGCTGGCGCTCCTCAAACCCGTGCTCGAAGACCCGGCGATCCTGAAGATCGGCCAGAACATGAAGTATGACTTCAAGATCTTCGCCCGGCTCGGGATCCGCGTGGCGCCGATCGACGACACGATGCTGATGTCCTACGCAATGTTCTCGGGGCTGCACGGCCACGGGATGGATACGCTCTCGGATCGCTATCTCAATCATCAGCCGATCCCGATCAAGGAACTGATCGGCACCGGCAAGAGCCAGATCACCTTCGACAAGGTCGAGATCGAGAAGGCTACCCGCTACGCCGCTGAGGACGCCGATATCACGCTGCGCCTCTGGCAGCAGTTCAAGCCGCGGCTGCATCGCGAACGCGTCACCACCGTCTACGAGACGCTGGAGCGTCCGATGGTGCCGGTGCTGGCCGATATGGAAATCGCGGGCGTGAAGGTCGACGCCTCGGTGCTGTCGCGCATGTCCAACGCCTTCGCGCAGAAGATGGCGCAACTCGAAGACGAGATCGCCGAGATCGCGGGCCAGCCCTTCAATGTCGGGTCGCCGAAACAGCTGGGTGAGATCCTGTTCGACACGATGGGCGTCGAGGGCGGCAAGAAGGGCAAGACCGGGGCCTACGGCACGGGCGCGGATGTGCTCGAAGACGTGACCACGATGGAAGACACCAACCCGCAGGCCGCGCGGCTGGCGGCACGTGTGCTCGACTGGCGGCAGATCTCGAAGCTGAAATCGACCTACACGGATGCGCTGCAGACCCATGTCCATCCCGAAACGGGCCGCGTCCATACCTGCTACTCGATCGCGGGCGCGAATACCGGACGTCTGGCCTCGACCGATCCGAACCTGCAGAACATTCCCGTGCGCTCCGAGGAAGGCCGCCGCATCCGCGAGGCGTTCGTGGCGCGCGAGGGCTGCAAGATCGTCTCGCTCGACTACAGCCAGATCGAATTGCGCATCCTCGCCCATGTGGCGGATCTTCCCGAGATGCGCGAGGCCTTCAAGGAAGGACTGGACATTCACGCCGCGACTGCCTCGGAGATGTTCGACGTGCCGCTCGACCAGATGACGCCTGAGATCCGCCGTCAGGCGAAGGCGATCAATTTCGGCGTGATCTACGGGATTTCCGGCTTCGGCCTTGCCCGCAACCTGCGCATCCCGCGGGCCGAGGCGCAGGGCTTCATCGACCGGTATTTCGAACGCTTCCCCGGTATCCGCAAATACATGGACGACACGGTGGCCTTCGCTAAGGAGCACAAATACGTCCAGACCCTGTTCGGACGTAAAATCCATACGCCCGATATTGGCGCGAAAGGCCCGTCGGCGGGCTTCGCCAAACGCGCCGCGATCAACGCGCCGATCCAGGGGGCTGCGGCCGATATCATTCGCCGCGCGATGGTGCGGATGCCCGAGGCGATCGACGGTCTCCCGGCCCGGATGCTGCTACAGGTGCATGACGAACTGATCTTCGAGGTCGAGGACGCCGCGATCGACGACCTGATCAAGACCGCCCGGGCCACGATGGAAGGCGCGGCGGAGCCGGTGATGAAGCTCTCGGTGCCTCTCGTCGTCGACGCGGGGCAGGGGGAGAGCTGGGCCGCCGCTCACTGAGCCGCGGGTTGACGCACGAGGATATTGGTCACGCGCCGCGCCAACGGCGCGACCAGCAGCACCGAAGGATAGGCGAACATCCAGCTCGAGAGCCAGCTTGCCGCCCAGAGCGCCGGAAAGTCCTCCACAAGCCCCGTCGCCCGGTAGGTCGCCACGCCCGAGACCAGAAATGACATGATCCCCGACAGGATCAGGCTGAAGACGAAATGGGCATAGCGCGCGGGGATCATCGGGTCTCCTTCTCGGGTCGGAAAATTCTCCGCTCGCATTTTGGTGATTGAACGTGAGGAAGCAACGCACAAACCTGTGTGCTGATCCGCGCGAACGAGTTGTCTCGCATTGACCCCGCCGCCGCGCAATGTTGAGACTGCGCATGCCTCCGGCGGGGATATTTGGACCAAGCCGAAAATGCGGGCATCGCGTTCGACTTGGCCCCAACATCCCCTGCGGAGCGTCCCAACCGCGCCTCAGGCGCCGAGATTCGAGAAAAGCGCCCATGCCCCACGATCATCACCACCACCACCATCTCGACGCCGATACGAGCGATAACCGTGTGCTCTGGGCGGTGGTCGTCAATGTCATCCTGACGGTCGCGCAGGTGCTGGGCGGGGCGATCGCTGGCTCGATGGCGCTGATCGCGGACGGGGTTCATAATTTCTCCGACGCGGCGGCGCTGGTGCTGGCCTTCGGGGCGCGCAAGCTGGCCAAGCGCGGCGCGGATGCCGCGATGAGCTTCGGCTGGTCGCGCGCCGAGGTCATCGCGGCCTTCGTCAATTACATCGCGCTGATCCTGATCTCGCTCTGGCTGATCGTGGAGGCGGTCGGGCGGATGATCGATCCGCCTCAGGTCGATGGCTGGATCGTGGTCTGGCTCGCGACGCTGGCGCTGATCGTCGATCTGGCGACGGCGGCGCTGACCTATGCGCTCTCCAAGCACAGCCTGAACATCCGCGCGGCTTTCCTGCATAATCTGGCCGATGCCGGGGCGTCGGTCGCGGTGATCGTGGGCGGTGTCGTGATCCTGCTCTACGACTGGAAGATGGTCGATCCGATCCTGACCATCGGCATCTCGCTCTTCATCCTGTGGCATGTCGCCACCGATCTGAAACCGGTGCTGCGCATCCTGATGCTCGGTGCGCCGCCCGAGAAGGACAGCACCGAGGTACGCCGTGCGCTGGGGGATGTCGAAGGCGTCGAGGGTGTCCACCACGTCCACCTGTGGCAGATCGACGAGCGGCGCGTCTCCGTCGAGGCGCATCTCGTGCTGGCGGAGGGGCGGAATTACGCAACCGTCATTGCGCGGGCCAAGGATATGCTGGCACACCAGTTCGGCATCCATCATGCTACGCTGGAGCCGGAAAGCGCGGATCTGGGCTGCGCCGACCACAAGGCACATGACGACCACGCGGCTCGCGATCACGACCATGCTCATGAGCACGGGGCGCACCCCGCGCATTGAGCGCGGGGCCTAGCTTAGCCAGTCCAGACTTTCCGGTGTGCTGCCCTTCGGCATGTACTCCGCCGAGACGTAGCCATCATAGCCTGCCGCATCGAGCGTCGCGAAGAAGCCCGCGAGATCGCTTTTGCCCGAACCGGGCGCGCCCCGGTCCGGCGCATCCGCGAATTGCACATGCGCCGCGCGATGCCCGTGCGCGGCCCAACAGCCCGCCAGATCGCCGGTCAGCATCTGCGCGTGATAGGCGTCGAATTGCAGATGTAGGTTCGGGGCAGCGACCGCGTCGAGCACTTCCGCCGCGAGATCGAAGCTGTCGAGGAAATAACCGGGCATGTCGGTCGGGTTGACCGGCTCGATCGTCAGGACCCGTTTCGGCGCGCGCGCCGTCGCCCATTTCAGGTTCTCGATATAGGTCGCACGGGCCTCCGCGCCCTCTGCCTTGCCCGCCATGATATGGATGACGCGCGGCTTCAGGATGTCGGCGAAGCGCATCGCGCGGTCGAAATCGCGGCGGAAGCGCGCTTCGCTGCCCGGTACCGCGGCGAAGCCACGATCGCCGCCGGTGTAATTCGGCGGCGGCACGTTCATCAGCACGAAGCTCAGGTCGTGACGGATCAGTTCGTGGCGCATCTCTTGCGCGGAAGCGTCGTAGGGAAACAGCACCTCGACCGCGTCGAAGCCGGCTTTTCTTGCCGCTTTGAAACGATCCATGAAAGGCAGTTCGGTGAAGAGGAACGTCAGGTTCGCGGCGAACTTCGGCACATCACAGCTCCGCGGCACGCATGATCGGGAAGAAGCTGCCAGCCGAGATCACACCGGTCCAATCTTCGCCCTCAAATTCGCGGGTCACGGCGAGATCGACGAGCCGGTAAAAGCTCTTGCGGTCGATCAACGCCTCCAGTCCGCGGCGCACATGCAGATAGGGGCGGGGCTCGCCATCCTCGCTATGTTCCACCCGGATCGCGTGGTCTGCATCGGCAAGAACCACGTCGCCCACATTGGTCGTGAAGCGAATCGACTGGTCGTCGCCCTCGCCCTCAGCGGTGAAATCGACGGCGATGAACGGCGCGTCCTCGACCCGGATGCCCACCTTCTCGACCGGGGTAACGAGATAGTATTTCCCGTCCTCCAGTTTCAGAATCGATGAAAACAGTCGCACCAGTGCCTCGCGGCCGATCGGCGTGCCAAGATAGAACCACGTCCCGTCGCGGCGGATCTCCATATCGAGGTCGCCGCAGAAGGGCGGATCCCACAAATGCACGGGCGGCGGGCCCTTTTTGCTGGCTTTCTTGGCTGCATCCGCAAGCCCATCTGCCGTGGGGGAAGAGGTCGAAACTGTCTGTTTGTGATCCGTCATGCAAATTTGGCCGTTGGTCGGAGCGTGGTTATCTGCTTTGCTGGCAAGATAGGCATCAACGGGGAGAATGTCATGGCCGAGCCCGAAAAGCTGATGGAAGATATCGAACGACTTGGCGGCAAGCTCGCACAGGCGCGCGCCTCGATCGACCGGCGATTCATCGGGCAGGATCAGGTGGTGGAGCTGGTTCTGGCGGCGATGCTGTCCGGGGGGCACGCGCTTCTGGTCGGCTTGCCGGGCTTGGGCAAGACGCTTCTGGTCGAGACGCTGTCGACCGTGATGGGGCTGGGATCGAACCGCATCCAGTTCACGCCGGACCTGATGCCCGCCGATATTCTGGGCTCCGAAGTTCTGGAAACGGCGCCCGACGGCAGCCGCGCGTTCCGCTTCCTCGAAGGCCCGGTCTTCTGCCAGCTTCTGATGGCGGACGAGATCAACCGCGCCTCGCCCCGGACTCAGTCCGCGCTCTTGCAGGCGATGCAGGAACGCGAGGTAACCATCGCCGGCGAGCATCGCCCGCTTGGCCCGCCCTTCCACGTTCTCGCCACGCAGAACCCGATCGAGCAGGAGGGCACCTATCCACTGCCCGAGGCCCAGCTCGACCGTTTCCTGGTTCAGATCGACGTCGATTACCCGGATCGCGAGACAGAGCGCTCGATCCTGCTGGCGACCACCGGTGTCGCGGCGGAGGGCGCGCATACCGTCTTCACCCCGGCCGAACTAATCGAGGCGCAGGGGATCGTGCGGCAGATGCCCGTGGGCGAGAAGGTTGTCGATGCGATCCTCGATCTGGTGCGGCTCTGCCGTCCGCGCGAGGCTGAGGCGCCCGACTTCATCCGCGATGCGCTGGCCTGGGGACCGGGGCCGCGGGCCGCGCAGGCGCTGATGCTGACCGTTCGGGCGCGTGCGCTTATCAATGGCCGACTGGCGCCGACGCTGGACGACGTGCAGGCAATGGCCCGCCCGGTGCTGATCCACCGCATGGCGCTGAGCTTCGCGGCCCGCGCCCGGGGCGAGACGTTGGGCGACCTGATCGACCGCGCCGTGGCAGAGGTCACCGGGCCGCGCGCCGCCGGGGCCGCCGCTTGAGCGTGACCTCCGATACCACAGCGTCGGGGCCCGCCCCCGCGCTGAGCCTGCGCCGCGAGGCGGAAGGGGCAGCCTCTGCGCTGCCTCCGCTGCTGGTCGCGGCGGAGCAGTTGGCGGCGACCGTTCAGATGGGGTCACATGGGCGCAGGCGCGCGGGATCGGGCGACGAATTCTGGCAATACCGCCCCGCCCATGCGGGCGACGAGCTGCGCTTCGTCGATTGGCGGCGCTCGGCGCGCTCGGATAGCCAATATGTGCGCCAGCGCGAATGGCAACTGGCGCAATCGGTGCATCTGTGGGTCGATGATGCGGCCTCGATGCGCTTCACCGGGGCCGAGAGCGGTCGCAACGCCCGCGTCACCAAGTCCGAGCGCGCGCGGGTGTTGGGCCTCGCGCTCGCGGTGCTGATGGTGCGCGGCGGTGAGCGCGTGGGGCTGACCGGCCCTCTCGCACCACCACGGCCCGGGCGCGCGCAGCTGATGGAGCTTGCGGGCCTTCTGTCGCGCGAGGCGGGCGTGCAGGATTACGGCGCGCCCGAAATCGCGGGCGTCACGCCGCAATCGCGCGTGGTGCTGCTGTCGGATTTCTTCGGTGATCTCGGCCCGATCGAGGCAGCGCTGGGGCGTCTGGCGGATCGAGGCGTGTCGGGCGTGATGATGCAGGTGCTCGATCCGGACGAAGAAGCCTTTCCCTATGATGGGCGCACGATCTTTCAGTCAATGACCGGCGCGCTGGTCCATGAGACGCGCAAGGCTGGCGATTTGCGTGCGCGTTATCTCGACCGGCTGGCCGCACGGCGCGATCAGCTCTCCACGCTTGCGCGCAGCGCGGGCTGGCAGTTCTCAACCCATCACACGGGCGATCCGGCGCAGGTGGCGCTGCTCTGGCTCTATTCCGCGCTCGAAAGGGGGCGCTGATGTGGATGCTCGGCCCCATCGGCTTCACCGCGCCCTGGCTTCTGCTGGGGCTCGCCGCGTTGCCGATCATCTGGCTGATCCTGCGCGCGGTACCGCCCGCGCCGATCCGCAGGCGCTTTCCGGGCGTCGCGCTGCTTTTGGGCCTCAAGGACGAGGAAGTGCAGGCCGCGCGCACGCCGTGGTGGCTGCTGGCGCTCCGTCTTCTGGCGCTGGCCGCCGCGATCATCGGTTTTGCCGGGCCGGTCCTGAACCCACAGCGGGTCGTGCCCGGAACCGGGCCGCTCCTGATCGTGGTCGACGGTAGCTGGGCCTCTGCCCGCGATTGGTCGCGCCGGGTGGAGCGGATGACGGCGGCGCTGAAGGACGCGCAGCAGGCGGGCCGTCCGGCAGCTGTAATTTCGCTGGCCGATCCGCCGCCCGCACAGGTGAGTTTCACGGATGCGGGCGCGCTGATCCAGTCGCTCCCCGGCATCCAGCCGCAGCCTTGGGCGCCGCAGAACTTCGACGCCGCAAACCTGCCGGGCGGGAATTTCGAGACGCTCTGGCTGTCTGACGGGTTGGCCCGCGACGGCCGGGCCGGTGTTCTGAGCGCGCTGGAGGCGCGCGGTCCGGTCAAGGTCTGGCAGCCGCAACTGCCGGTTCTGGCGCTGGGCGCGGCCCGGATCGAGGATGGCGCGCTCGTCGTGCCCGCGCTTGCCTCCAGTATTCCGCCCAACCCGCGCGATGTCGCCGCTGTAGGGCGCGATCCGGCGGGTGTCGAGCGCGAGCTGGCGAGCCAGCCGCTTCAGTTCACCGACAGCCGCGAAACAGAGCTGCGTTTCGATCTGCCGCCCGAGCTACGCAACCGGATTACCCGGATCGAGGTCACGGGCATGCGCTCGGCCGGTGCGGTGAGCCTGACCGATGACGCGGTCAAACGCCGCAAGGTCGCGATCCTCTCGGGTGCGCGCGACCGCGAGGGGCTGGAGCTGCTCTCGCCCACGCATTACCTGCATCAGGCGCTCGCCCCGACGGCGGACCTGATCGAGGGCACGCTTGCCGACGTGCTGACCGCCGATCCGGACGTGATCATCCTCGCCGATATGGCCGATTTGCCCGAACAGGCTAAACTGCAGGAATGGGTCGAGAAGGGCGGGCTGCTGATCCGCTTCGCAGGGCCGCGCATGGCCAATGCCAATCTCGACGCCGACATGTTGCTGCCGGTGCAGCTGCGTGCCGGAGGCCGCTCGCTGGGCGGCACGATGAGCTGGGGCGATCCGCGCGCGCTGGCGCCCTTCCCGGAAAACTCGCCCTTCACGGGGCTGACGGTGCCCGACGACGTGACGGTGAAGGCACAGGTCATGGCCGAGCCCGCGCCGGACCTGAGCGAACACACGATCGCCGCGCTGACCGATGGCACGCCGCTCGTCACCCGCGCCAAGATGGGGCAGGGGGCGGTCGTACTGTTTCACGTCACCGCGAATGCCGAATGGTCGACCCTGCCGCTGTCGCTGCTGTTCCCGCAGATGCTGGAACGGCTCGCGGTCTCTGCCCGGCCCGCCGCGCCGGAAGAGGCTGATCTCGCGGGCCAGACCTGGGTGCCGCAGAAGCTGCTCGACGGGTTCGGGCGGCTGCAGGATGCAGGCGCCGCCGCAGGTGTGCCGGGCGAGGAGCTGGCCAAGGCCGAGCCCGGGCCGAAGCTGCGCCCGGGCATCTACACCGCCGAGGATCGCTCGGTCGCGCTGAACGCCCTGCCGCGCGGCGCGACGCTTTCTCCCGCGAGCTGGCCTGCGAATGTCCCCGTCGAAGGGGCTTTCGAACAACGCGAAATGCCCTTGAAAGGCTGGCTTCTGGGGGCTGCGCTTGCGGCGCTTCTGCTGGACATCCTCGCGACGCTGGCGCTCTCGGGCAAGCTCTGGGGGCCGCGTGCGATGAAGGCCGCCGCTTTCGGGGCCGCCGTGATCCTCGCAAGCTTCGCGCCGCCGCAAGCCCATGCCGAGGATATGGATCCGGCGCGCGCGATCGAGGCTGCGTCCAACGTGGTTCTGGCCGCGATGCCCACCGGCGATGCCGAAGTCGACAGGGTTTCGATGGCGGGGCTGAAGGGCCTGTCGCAGGTTCTCAACCGGCGTACCACGGTCGAGCCTTCCGCGCCGATGATGGTAGATCTGAAGAACGACGATCTGGCCGTCTTTACGTTCATCTATTGGCCGATCACGGCAGATCAGCCTGCACCGAGCCCGATGGAATATGCCAAGCTGAACCGCTACCTGCGCGGCGGCGGGATGATCCTGTTCGACACGCGCGACGCCGATATCGCGGGCTTCGGCGAGGCGACGCCCGCAGGCAAACGTTTGCAGGCGCTGGCCGCGCCCTTGGACATTCCGCCGCTCGCGCCGATACCGGATGATCACGTACTGACCCGCACCTTCTACCTTCTGCAGGATTTCCCCGGTCGCTATGATGGCACGATCTGGGTGGAGGCTCCGCCAGCCGATGCCGAACGCGCCGAGGGGATGCCGTTTCGCAACCTCAATGACGGGGTGACGCCGGTGGTAATCGGCGGTAACGACTGGGCCTCGGCCTGGGCCGTCGACGATCGCGGGATGCCGATGTTCCCGGTGGGGCGCGGCCGCACCGGCGAGCGTCAGCGCGAAATCGCGGATCGCTTCGGGGTGAACCTGATCATGCATGTGCTGACCGGCAACTATAAATCCGATCAGGTCCATGTGCCTGCGCTTCTCGAAAGGCTGGGGCAATGAACGGGCTGTCGGTAATCTTCGCGCCGCTTCTGCCATGGCCTGTGATCGCGGGCGCGGCCGCTGTGGCGGCCGTTCTGCTGGCGCTGGCGCTCTGGCGCGGGCTTAAGGGCTGGGCGCTGCGGGCCTTGGCCGCGCTGGTGCTGCTGGCCGCGATCGCGCAGCCCTCCTTGCAGCGCGAACAGACCACGCCACTGTCGAATATCGTTTTGCTGGTCGACGACCGGTCCTCCTCGCAGAAGCTCTCGGATCGCGGGCAACAGACCGACCGCGCCGTGGCACGTCTGCAAGCGCAGCTCGATGCGATGCCTAATGTGGAGACGCGCCGGATCACCGTTCCGGACGGGGCCGACAATGCCGGCACCGAGCTGGGCGCGAGCCTCGCTGAGGCGCTGGCCGCCGAGCCGCGCGCCCGGGTCGCGGGGGCGCTGATGGTCACCGACGGGCAGTCCCATGACGCGCAGCTTGCCCCCGATCTGCCCGCGCCGCTGCAGGTGTTGCTGACCGGCAAGCGCAGCGACTGGGATCGTCGTATCCTGATCGAGACCGCGCCTTCCTTTGGCATTATCGGTGAGGAAACCGATATCCGTCTCAAGGTCGAGGATATGGGCGCCGTTCCCGAAAGCGCGGGCGGCGTGGCCGATCTGACGATCTCGATCGATGGCAAGGACCCGAAAAGCTACAAGGTGCGCACCGATCGCGATCTGGAACTGCCGCTGACGCTGACCCATGGCGGGCAGAACGTGGTGCAGTTCACGCTTACGCCGCTGGATGGAGAGCTGACCGACCGCAACAATGTCGCGACCGTGCAGATCAACGGCGTGCGCGACCGGCTGCGGGTGCTTCTGGTCTCGGGTCAGCCCCATGCGGGCGAGCGGACGTGGCGCAACCTTCTTAAGTCGGATGCGGGCGTCGATCTCGTGCATTTCACCATCCTGCGTCCGCCGGAGAAACAGGACGGCGTGCCGGTGACGGAGCTGTCACTGATCGCCTTCCCGACGCAGGAGCTGTTCGTCGACAAGATCGACCAGTTCGATCTGATCATCTTCGACCGCTACGGCGCACGGGGTATCCTGCCGTCGGCCTATTTCGACAACATCAAGGATTACGTCGAGCGCGGCGGCGCGATCCTCGTGGCCGCCGGTCCGGAATTCGCAACCGTCGAGAGCCTCTATCAGACGAGCCTTGGCGACATCATGCCCGCGCGCCCCACCGGCCGCGTCATGTCGGAAAGCTTTCTGCCGCGCCCGACCGATCTGGGCCTGCGCCACCCGGTGACCGCCGGGCTGGAAGGGGCACCTGCGCCCGAGGGCGAGGATACGGCCGCCGAGAAAGACGGCCCGCATTGGGGGCACTGGCTGCGCCAGATCGAACTGACGAACCCCACCGGCGAGGTCGTCATGTCCGGGGCCGAGGGCAAGCCGCTACTGGTGCTATCGCGCGAAGGCGAGGGGCGGGTGGCGCTTTTGGCGTCCGATCAGGCGTGGCTCTGGGATCGCGGCTATGACGGCGGTGGGCCACAGCTCGAATTGCTGCGCCGCATCGCGCATTGGGAGATGAAAGAGCCTGAACTGGAAGAGGAGGCACTCTATGCCGAGATCGATCCCGGCGCGCTTTCGATGCGGATCATCCGTCGCACGATGGAAGATACCGCGCCGCCGGTGACCGTGACGCTGCCCGATGGCTCGACGCAGGAAGTGCCGCTGACCGAGACCGCGCCGGGTCGCTTCACCGCGCGCTGGACCGCGCCCGAGGCAGGGCTCTACCGGCTCAAGGACGGCGATCTGGAGCGGGTGGTGGCGATGGGCCCCGCCAGCCCGCGCGAGTTCGAACAGACGATTGCCAGCGGCGATCCCCTCGCTGCTGTGGTCGATGCGTCGAATGGCGGCGTGACGCGGCTCGAAGACGGGGTGCCCGATATCCGCGAGGTGCGTGCGGGGCGACCCTCGGCAGGGCGCGGCTGGATCGGCATCACGCCGCGCGGCGCGACGGCCACCACCGATATCCGCGTGCAGCCGCTGATGCCCGCCTGGGTCTGGCTGCTCCTCGCAGCGCTGCTGACCGTGGGGGCATGGCTGATCGAAGGGTGGAATCGGCGCAGCGGTGGCGGCGGGCCGAGCGAAGCGTGACCCAAGCGGGGATTGCCCGGAGACCGCTCCGCGTGTAGCAGGTGTTAGCGGTATCGGAACGCGAAGACGGAGGAGAGGCCCCGATGATCCTGAGCTGTGGTGAGGCACTGATCGACATGCTCCCGCGCGAGAGCGCGCAAGGCGAGCCGGCCTTTGCGCCCTATCCCGGAGGAGCGGTGTTCAATACCGCGATCGCGCTGGGGCGGTTGGGGGCGCGCTCGGGTTTCCTGTCGGGGCTGTCGGAGGATCTGTTCGGGCAGATGCTGGTCCACTCACTCTCTGATAGCGGCGTCGATGCGGGGCTCTCGGTCCGCTCGGACCGGCCCACGACGCTGGCCTTTGTGACGCTCAC
This sequence comes from Thioclava sp. IC9, assembly GCF_002213225.1. Taxonomy (NCBI): domain Bacteria; kingdom Pseudomonadati; phylum Pseudomonadota; class Alphaproteobacteria; order Rhodobacterales; family Paracoccaceae; genus Thioclava; species Thioclava sp. IC9. Next base: position 267,727 of record NZ_NBNX01000002.1, on the reverse strand, counting down.
CGACGGCCATGCGAGCTACGCCTTCTACGACGAGAATACCGCGGGTCGCATGCTGAAGATCGAGGATATGCCTGCGATCCCGGCAGAGGTGAAGGCGATGTTCTTCGGTGGCATCTCCCTGCCGGTCGAGCCCTGCGGCGCGGCCTATGAGGCGCTGATGCTGCGCGAGGCGGAGAGCCGCGTGACGATGATCGACCCGAATATCCGTCCCGGTTTCATCCGCGACGAGACGGCCTATCGCGCGCGGCTTGAACGGATGTTCGCCGTGGCCGATATCGTGAAGGTCTCGGACGAGGATCTGCGCTGGATCGAAGGGCCGGGCACCATCGCCGATCTCGCGCGCGGGCTGCTCGCCAAGGGGCCGAAGCTGGTCTTCGTCACCGAAGGCGCGACCGGCGCGCATGGCTTCTCGAAGCACTGCGAGGTGTTCGTGCCTGCGCGCAAGGTCGAGGTAATCGATACGGTCGGCGCAGGCGACACATTCAACGCTGGTGTTCTGGCGGCGCTGGATCGCGCCGATGCTCTCGACAAGCGCAAGCTTGCAGGAGCCGAGGAAGAATTGATCTCCGACTGCCTCAAGCTGGGCGTGGCCGCCGCTGCGGTCGTCGTCAGCCGGGCAGGGGCCAACCCGCCCTGGTCGGACGAGCTGGCATGAGGGCGCTGGTCCAGCGGGTCTCCGAAGCCTCGGTCACCGTCGACGGCAATCGCATCTCCGAAATCGGGCCCGGCCTTCTGATCCTGTGCTGTGCGATGCAGGGTGATGACGAGAAAGTGGCCGAGAAACTGGCAGAGCGGGTCTCGAAACTGCGCATCTTCAAGGACGAGGCGGGCAAGATGAACCGCGCGGTGGGTGATATTGGCGGCGCCTGTCTGGTGGTCAGCCAGTTCACGCTGGCCGCTGACACCTCGCGCGGCAACCGCCCCGGTTTTTCTGCTGCCGCACCGCCCGAAGAGGGCGATCGGCTGTATCGGCATTTCGCCCGGCACCTCGAATCTCTGGGCCTGCCGGTCCAGACCGGGGCGTTCGGCGCGGATATGAAAGTGGCGCTTCTGAACGACGGGCCGGTCACGATCTGGATGGACAGCGCCGACCGTCCGTGAACGTCGCTGGGGCAGTCTTGCTCCCCTGAAAATCGCGGGCTATTGCAGGCCATGGCCAAGCTCTACTTCCATTATTCCACGATGAACGCGGGCAAGAGCACGATCCTCTTGCAAGCCTCCCACAACTATATCGAACGCGGGATGGAGACGTTCCTCGTGACCGCGCGGCTCGACAATCGCGCGGGCGACGGGCGCATCGCGAGCCGGATCGGCATCGGTGCGGAGGCGGCCTGTTTCACCGAAGAGACCGATATGTTCGCGCTGATCGAGAAGCGCTTGGCGGACGGCCCCTGCGCCTGCATCTTCGTGGACGAGGCGCAGTTCCTGACCGAGACGCAGGTCTGGCAGATCGCCCGCGCGGTCGATGACCTGCGCGTGCCGGTGATGTGCTACGGGTTGCGCGTGGATTTTCAGGGCAAGCTGTTCCCCGGCTCGGCGGCGCTGCTGGCGCTCGCCGACGAGATGCGCGAAGTCCGCACGATCTGCCATTGCGGCAAGAAGGCCACGATGGTGGTGCGGATGGGCCCGGACGGACAGGCGCTGCGCGATGGCGATCAGGTGCAGATCGGTGGCAACGAGACCTATGTCAGCCTCTGCCGCCGTCATTGGCGCGAGGCGATGGGAGAGGCCTAAGCCTCAGATCTTCTCGACCACGACCGAGCCCACCGAATAGCCCGCCCCGAAAGAACAGATCAGTCCGATCTCGCCCGGTTTGAAATCGTCGGAATATTTCGAAAACGCGATGATCGAGCCGGCAGACGACGTGTTGGCGTAATCCTGCAGGATATTCGGCTGCTCGCCCGGCTCGGGATCGCGGCCAAGAACCTTCTTGCCGATGAAGTCGTTCATCGATTTGTTCGCCTGATGGAGCCAGAGGCGGTGCAGGTCCTCGGTCGCCACGCCAGTCTCGGTGAGGTGGTCGTGGATATGGCCCGCCACCATTGGCAGCACTTCCTTGAAGACCTTACGGCCCTCCTGCATGAACTGCATGTCGCGGCGGTCGGCCACGCCATCGGGCCGGGTGCGGCGCAGGAAGCCGTTATTGTTGCGGATGTTGTTCGAGAACTCCGTCGCGCAACGGGTGGAACGGATCAGGAAGCCATGTGGCGCATCCTCGCGCCGTTCGATTAGTGTCGCGGTCGCCACATCGCCGAAGATGAAATGGCAATCCCGGTCGCGCCACTCGAGATGGCCCGAGGTGATTTCGGGGTTCACGACCAGCGCGCGCCGCACGGAGCCGGTGCGGATCATGTCGGCGGCGGCCTGAATGCCGAAAGTGGCCGAGGAACAGGCGACGTTCATATCGAAAGCGAAACCGCCCGCGCCGAGAAGCTTCTGGATCTCGATCGCGATGGCGGGGTAGGCGCGTTCCATGTTCGAGGCCGCGCAGATCACCAGATCGACGTCCTCGCCCGTGCGGCCCGCCATCTTCAGCGCCTTGTGGCAGGCATCGAGCGCGATTTCCGCCATGATGCCGGGCTCTTCATCCGAACGCTGGCGCAGGCGCGGATACATGCGCGTGGGGTCCAGCACGCCTTCCTTGTCCATCACGTAGCGCTGCTCGATACCGGAGGCTTTCAGGATGAACTCGACCGAGCTATGCGGCTTGGCCTCGATCTCGCCTGCGGCAATGGCCTCTGCGTTCTCGGCGTTGAACAGATCAGCATAGGCGTTGAATGCTTCAACCAGTTCGGCATTCGTGATGACGTGTTCCGGCGTATAGACCCCGGTCCCGGTAATGACGGCTTGATGCATCGGATCCTCCTTGGCAGAGCCTCCCGCCAAGGAGGTGAAAGGTCAAGACGACACGCGATTGGGCGGCGTGTTGCCGTCACGAAAGGCGATGAGATTGTCGACCGCCATGTGGCCCATGTCGTCGCGCACCTCAAGAGCGGCGGTGCCCAGATGCGGAAGCAACGTGACGTTATCCATCTCGCGCAGGGCCTCGGGGACGTCGGGCTCGCGCTCATAGACGTCAAGGCCCGCGCCCGCGATCACATTGCCCTGCATCGCCGCCACCAGTGCCGCCTCGTCGACGATATCGCCGCGAGCGATATTGATGAGATGCGCATGCGGCTGCATCTTCGCGATCTCGGCGGCGCCGATCAGGTGATGCGTGGCGGGGCTCGCCGGCACCGCGATTACCACGAAATCGGAACTGGTGAGCAACTCGTCCTGGCTCAGATGCGTCGCGGGGAAGCCCGGGTCGACGGGGGTGCGCTTGGTGTAAGCCACCTCCATGCCGAAGCCGAAATGGCAGCGTTTCGCGATCGCCGTGCCGATGCGGCCCAGACCGATGATCCCGACTTTCTTGCCCGAGACGTGCTGGCCTAGGAATTGCGTCGGCGTCCAGCCGGTCCACTCGCCGCGCCGCACGAACCGCTCGCCCGCCGAGGCGCGCCGTGCGCTCATCAGGATCAGCATCATCGCGATATCGGCGGTGGCGTCCGTCACCGCGCCCGGCGTGTTGGTCACCGTGATGCCCTTCGCCTCGGCGGCGGCCACGTCGATATGGTTATAGCCGACCCCGAAGTTGGCCACGATCTTCGCGCGCGGGCTGCCCTCGAAGGCCGCCGCCGTCACCTTGTCGCCAAGCGTGACGAGAAGCGCGTCATACTCGGCCAGAGCCGCGCGGGTTTCCTCCTCGGTCATCGGCGCGGCCCCGTTGCGGAAGGTCACGTCGAATTCGCGCGCCACGCGGGCCTCGACTTCGTCGGTCAGCTTGCGGGTCACGAGGAGCTTCATCAATACATCCTCCCGCCGATCGGGACGTCCTTGTCGGGCGTCAGCAGCACGACCTCGCCCGCCTCGTCCGGCACGCCGAGCACCAGTGCCTCGGACATGAACGGCCCGATCTGGCGCGGCGGAAAGTTGACCACGCCGAAGACCAGCTTGCCGACCAGCTCCTCGGGCGCGTAATGCACCGTGATCTGGGCGGAGCTTTTCTTCACGCCGATCTCCGGGCCGTAATCGACCCAGAGCTTGATCGCGGGCTTGCGCGCCTCGGGGAAAGGCTCGGCCTGCGTGATCCGGCCGCACCGGATGTCGACCTTCATGAAGTCGTCGAAGGAGATGGTCATTTCCCCAGCTCCCGGTTGCGCGCGATATTCGCGGCGACCGCTTTGCGCATCAGGGGCGGCATGCCGGTCTCGGGGTCCATCAGAACCTCGAGCGCCGCTGCCGTGGTGCCGCCGGGCGAGGTGACGTTCTCGCGCAGCTTCGACGGGCTCTCGTCGCTATCCTCGGCCAATTGCCCCGCGCCGCCGACGGTCGCCTTGGCGAGCCGCAGCGCCAGGTCGGGATCGAGCCCCTCGGCCTCGCCCGCTGCCGCCATCACCTCGATCAGGTGAAAGACATAGGCCGGGCCCGAGCCGGAGACGCCGATTACCGCATCCATCTGGCCCTCGTTGTCGAGCCGCACGACCTGACCCACGCCGGTCATCAGCGCATCTGCCGTGTCCAGATCGTCGCTCGTCGCGTTCGGATTGCCGACGATCGCGGTCACGCCACGGCCGATCGCGGCGGGCGTGTTGGGCATGGCGCGCACCAGACGCGCCTGCTTGCCCAGCATCTTCTCGTAGCCCTCGATGGTGATCCCCGCGGCGACGGTGACGAACAGAGTATCGCCTTCGGCCATGGCCGACAGCTGCGGCAGCGCGTCGGCCATCATCTGCGGCTTCACCGCGACGAGGACGACAGCCGGGTTGTCGGGCAGTTCGGCGTTGAGATTCACGCCGGACTCTTTCAGCCAGTCGGATGGATTCGGATCGACCACCCAGACCGAAGCTGCGGGCAGACCGCCCTTCAACAGCCCCTGAAGGATCGCGCCGCCCATGCGTCCGCAGCCCAGAATGACGAGGCCGCGGTCGGAAATGTTATCAAAGCTCATGCTTCCCCCTTTGGTTCGGGGGGAGATTAGGCGCGCCCGTAGGCCTCCGCAATGGCCACCTGCATCGCGTCTTCGGGAGTGCGCTCGCCCCAGGTCGCCAGCTGGAAAGCCGGGTAGAACCGCTCGGAGGACACGACAGCCGCGCCGATCAGCCGGTCGATCTGCTCCGGCCCGGGCATCTGCCCGCCCGTTAGCACCAGCCCGTGCCGCCAGACCATCAGCCGCTGATCGGGCCAGAAGGTGAAGGCGCCGGTCCAGACCCGGTCGTTGATGCGGTTGAGAAGCTCGTAGAGCGCGCCCTCACGGGTCGCGGGCGGGTCCATCTCGAAAGTGGAGATCAGCCGCAGGGTTTCATCCATCGGCGACCAGGCGAGGGTGATCGAGTAAGTCCGCCACTGACCCTCGACCGCCATTGCGATCTGGTCATCGGTAACCCGGTCGAATTCCCATTCATGGGCTTCGGCCAGCGTCTCGACGATGTCGATTGGGTGGAGTTCCTCGGCGTACAGATAGTCTTCGCTCAGTGCCATGCTCGTATCCCCCTGCCTTTTAGATGCCCGGAGTGCAGCTCCCCTAGGGCTTGTCGGCTTTACAAGGAACGGCGGTAGCAGCCGCCTTTCCCTACAACATATCGTGTAGGCAGGTTTGCGTTCTGTAAAGCAATTTGTGGTGGATAAGCCGGGCGGGTGCCACGAAATCTGGGGATAGTTCATCCACAAAGCGGGGCCATTGTCTGGCTCTCTTCCGCTAAGTATTTGAGATCGCTTTGAAACGCAAAAAGCGCCCGAAGGTCGGGCGCTTTTTGAGGCGGTTTGGTGGAGCCTAGGGGGATCGAACCCCTGACCTCGTCATTGCGAACGACGCGCTCTCCCAGCTGAGCTAAGGCCCCGTACCGTGGCGTGGTATTTCGCGCAAGGCGCGGGCGTTGTCAAGCGGCCCGCCCGCGCCGCACGCTAAAATTTCTGCCGATCCGCTTTATGCGGGCACCGAGATTTTCGACTTCACGAAATTGACCAGATCGCCTGCCGGGCGCGCCCCTGCGGCACGGGCGACCTCGCGGCCTTTCGCGAACAGGATGAAGGCGGGAATGCCCTGAATCCGGTAGCGTTGAGTCGCGGTAGGGTTCACCTGCGTGTTGATCTTCGCGAGCCGCACATGCGGTGTCAGCTTCTCTGCGGCCATGTTGAACTGCGGCGCCATCGCCTTGCACGGGCCGCACCACGGCGCCCAGAAATCGACCAGCAGCGGCAGGTCGTCCTTCTCGGCCTTGGCGAGCGTCTTGAAATCTACTTCCGTCACCTTGTGCGAAACGAGCCATCCGCCGCAGGTGCCGCATTTCGGGTTCGCGCCCAGCTTCTCGGCGGGGACGCGGTTGGCCTGTCCGCAATCGAGGCAGGTCACACGATAGCTTTGAGAGGATTGGGTCATGTCACCCCTCCTTTACATTGGGTTGAAAGATATATCGGGAACCCACTTCGGCTTTGCAAGGAGACGACATGACGCGCTGGAAAGAGCTGAGCCCCGAACGCCAGATGGATCTTCGCGCCGCCTATGACATCGAAATGGCGCGGCAGACCAATACCTGCTCGATTGACGAGAAGATTGCGCGCTTCGCCGAATGGCTCGCGCCGCAGGGCGTCGCCTTCGGGATGGAAGACTCGGCAAAAGGCTGATCTCTCAGCGGCCCTTCAGGTAGAAGAACACGCCCGCCACGATTAGTGCAGCAATCACCGCCAGTGCGATCTTCCATGCCGACCACGGGCGATCCCCGCGCACGCGGCCCGTCTGGGCGTTGACGACGAAGCGGTAGGAGCGGCCGCGGAACTTGTACGCGGCGGTCCAGATCGGTAGCAGGATATGCTTGAAGGTTTCGGCCGAAAACTGCGGGTCCATCGCGCCGATCCGCTGCTCGTCGCCGCCGATATCGCGACGGATGTCGGTCTGGATGACGCGGATCATCTCTGCCTGCGCGGCATGATGGCCCTCTTGCAGTTGCACGGTGTAGCCCTCGGCGGTGAAGCCCGCGAGGTAATCGCGCCGGTAGGGTTCGAGTGCCGTCAAATCCCAAGGGCGCAGCGCCTGCACGTACTCGGGCGGCAGCGAGCGCGCGGCGTAGATCACCACATCGTCGAAATCGCGCGCGACCTGACCCGAGACCGGGGTCCAGCGGATGCGGCGGACCTGCTCGGTGCGGGGGCCCTTGTCGGTCTGCACCGTGCGCGTGACGTAGTAAGCATCGCCGCGCTGCCCGGAATAGCGCGTGCGGGTGGCGGCATCGAAGGTCCAGAAGGGCGCGTAGATGCCGGTCATGCGCCGGCCCTTGCGGGCATATTGCGACAGTCCGTTGGGCGCGAACCACAGCGAGCCGAGCCATTTCGAGAGCGCCGCGCGCGCCTGCTCCTCGGTCAGTTGGAAGGGGAGCACGCCTTGCGGCTTGATCAGCCGCGTCGTGCCGGTATCGACCACCACCGGCGTCGCGCAGAACGGGCATTCGGTCGCGTGCTCGCCATTCTGCAGCTCGATCGAGGCGCCGCAATTGGGGCAGGAGACGGTGCGGTGCTCCTCCATCTCCTGCGCGGGCAATTCGCGGGTCAGCGCATCGTCGAGCGGCAATTCGCGCAAACGGGCCTCACCGCGCCCGGTGGCGGAGGGAATGTCCTGCACATGGCCGCAGTGGTCGCAGACGAGCCGCGTCTGGCCCGGCGCAAACCGCAGATCAGCTCCACAGCTTTCGCAGTGATAGTGGCTCTCGCCGCGTGGGTCGGCAGGGGCGGCAGCTGCGCTCCGCCCCACTTTCGGGAAACCCAGCATCGGATCAGCTCGCAGCAGGCGGGGGCGGCGGCGGTGCGATGGTGAAGAGCTGCGCCAGTTCGGTCACGTCCTCGGCGCGCATCCAGCCGTTCTGACCCGGCGTCCAGACGAGACTGTCACGGGTGAGCGAGCCTTCCGAGACCATGCGTCCCAGATGGCCGCGCCCGAAGGGCCCCTGCGTCTGGCCGTTGACCGCGAGATGCCAGACCTTCTCGACCGGCGGCGGGGGAGGGGGCGGCGGTGCGGCGGCGGCGGGTTGTTGGCCCATCTGCCCCCACGGCCCCATCTGCTGACCCATCGCCATGCCCATGCCCGCGCCCATTCCGGCCCCCATCGCCGCGCCCATCCCGGCGGAGGCGCCCGAGCCCGGCTGCCCCATGGCCTCCGCGGCATTATATTGCATGTAGCGGTTCAGATCGCCCACGATGCCCATCGAGGTGCGCTTGTCGAGAACCGCCTCCACCGCTTCGGGAAGTGAGACGTTCTCTATGTAGAATTCCGGCAGCTCCAGCCCGTAATTCGCAATGGTGGGTGCGATCGCCTTGGTGATCACCTTACCCATGTCCGCGGTGTTCGCCGCCATGTCGAGGACCGGGATGCCCGAGCTGGCGATGGCGCGCGAAAACTCCTGCACGATCACGTTGCGCAGCTGGTAGCTGATCTCGTCCGAGGTGAACTCGCCATCGGTGCCGACGATCTCGGTCAGGAACTTGCCCGGATCGGTGACGCGCATCGAATAGGTGCCGAAGGCGCGGATGCGCACCGGGCCGAATTCGGGATCGCGCGCCATGACCGGGTTCTTCGTGCCCCATTTGAGGTCATTGAACCGCGTTGTGTTGACGAAATAGATCTCGGACTGGAAGGGCGATTTGAACCCGTGATCCCAATGCTGAAGCGTCGTCAGAATCGGCAGGTTGTTCGTCTCCAGCATGTAGAGGCCCGGCCCGAAGATATCGGCCAGCTGCCCCTCATGGACGAAGACGGCGGCCTGCCCTTCGCGCACGGTCAGCTTGGCGCCGTATTTGATCGCATGGCCCTCACGTTCGAACCGCCAGACCATCGTGTCGCGGGTGTCGTCGGTCCAGCCGATGACGTCGATGAATTCGCCCGAGAGGAAATCGAGAATGCCCATGGATGCGGTTCCTTCTTGGTTCTCAGCTTGCGCCGCCCAGCAATTCGGCGGCGATGGTGGTGACGATCGGGCGGGCCTCGCGCTCGGTCATGCCGGGCTTCAGGCGCGGATCGTAAAGCATCTGCAGCAGCAGCTCGTCATGCTTGGTCAGCAGCGAGAATTCCTCGTCATCGTTGAAGATCGAGGGACGCGCGCGCGGATAGTCATTCGCGAGGCCGAGCCCCTGAGCCAGCTCCTCGTGGATACAGCTGGTGCGCAGTTCCGGCGGGTGCTCGCCGCGGATCACCGCGACCGCGTCGGTATAGATCGGGCTGTCGCCCTCCGAGAAGGCGAAGACGACACAGTAGGTGGACAGCGGCAGGTTCGTGATCGCCTCGACTGAGCTTTCATCGATCCCCGGCACGAGTTGTCGCAGGCGCGGGCCGATTGCGCGACGCTCGTCTTCGTTGAGGAACAGCACGTGGAAATTGCCGCCATGCTTTACAACGCTGACCGGATGGCGCGAGGCGCTCGCGAGCTTGCCCGCATAGGCGCGCACTTCGGCGACATCCGAGGCGCGGTCGGCCTTGGGTATCGAAGCGCCGAAATCGACGTCCATCCGAACCGGTTTCTCCCAGCGCCGCAGCCGAGAGGGCGTCTGGCGGGCGACGAACCCGCCGCCCTGCGCCGCGTATTCGTCGTAGAGCGCGATATGGATAAAGTTCTGCACCAGTTGGCGCTGGTTGAACGGTGCATCGCGCGGCGCGACATCGGTGCGCAGCTGGCCGCGGCTTTCCATCTCGGCGGCGGTCTTGGCGAAATATGCAGACATCTCTCGCGACAGCGCGCTCTGCTCGGTGACCTTGGAGCGGTCGAGATCGGCTGGCGCGCTGGGCGGGCGCGCGGTCTTGTCCGGTGCGAGCGGCGAGCCGCCCAAGCCCGGCGTGCAGGCCGAAAGGGCCAGCGCCGCCAGCCCTGCAAGAACCGGGAAGGCCGCACGCATCCGCATCATCCCGCAGCTCCGCCGGCCTGTGCGGAGGATTTCGCCGCCGACAGGGTGTTGCGCAGCTTGTCTTCCATCTCGATCAGTTCCTTCTCGGCATCGGCCCGCTTGCGCTTGCCTTCGTCGGCGATGCGCAGGCTGTCTTCGATCGTGGCGACCAGATCGGCATTGGCCGCTTTCACCGCCTCGATGTCGAAAACGCCGCGTTCCATTTCGGTGCGGATCTCGGCATTGGCTTCGCGCAGGTTCTTGGCGTTGGCGATCAGCAGGTCGTTGGTGAGGTCATTCGCTTCGCGCACGGCGCCCGCCGCCTCGCGCGAGCGCTGGATCGTGACCGCCTGCGCCAGCTGAGTCTCCCAGAGAGGCACCGTGTTCACCAGCGTCGAGTTGATCTTGGTCACAAGGCTCTTGTCGTTTTCCTGGACCAGCCGGATCGAAGGCAGCGACTGCATCGTCACCTGACGCGTCAGTTTCAGATCATGCACCCGGCGTTCCAGATCGTCGCGCGCGGCGCGCAGATCGCGGACTTCCTGTGCCTTGAGTACTTTCTGATCTTCGGAAGCGGCTTCCATCTCTGTTTCTTTTGCAGGGATTTCCTGCGTGTCGAGCTGGGCCAGCTTTTCAACGCCCGCTGCAATGTAGAGGGCGAGCTCGTCGTAGAAATGCAGCGTCTTGTCGTAGAGCATATCGAGCGATTTGATGTCCTTGAGCAGGTTATGCTCGTGGCTCAGCAACTCGTCGGTGACGCGGTCGATCTGGCCCTGCACCTCCTCGAAGCGGGCGACAAAATTGCCAAACGGAGCGGCGCGGCCCAGCAGTTTCTCCCACCAGCTGCGCTTGCGGCGTACATCGAGTTCCGACACCGAGAAGCCGCGGATCGTGGTGACGATCTGGCGCAGGCTGTCCCCGGCGGGGCCGACATCCTTGTTCTTGACGCCCGAGAGCATTTCCTGGCTGATCGATTGCAGATCGGTCTGCGCGCGCGAACCGAAGCGGACGATCGAATTCGTGTCGCTCATGTCCAGCTCGGCCATGCGCTTGCGGATTTCCTCGGCGGTTTCCGGCGGAGCCTGATCGAGCGGGGTCACCGCCTCTGCCGGGCCCGGCTCGGGCAGCAGGGAGCCGCTGACACCTTCCACTTCGGTCATCAGCTCGGTCGCCTTCTGGCGGGTCGTCTCGGTCATCTCAGGGCCTCCTTGCGCCTGTCGGGACAGGTCCCGGGGTCACGTGTCACGTCACGCCTCGTCATGTCTTTCGGGTCGTCGGCACGACCCCTTCGCGCGCCAGCCGGTCGCGCAGAACGTCGATCTCGATTTCCAGCCCTTCGCGGCCGTCCTCCAGCATCTTCCTGGTGCGCGCGGTGAAATTCGCCTCCAGATCATCCAGCAGCGCCGCGTAATCGTCGCGTGCGGTCTGATCGCGGGTGTTGCGCCACAGGTCGGCGAACTTGATCGTCGCGTCGCGCGCGCCCTGCAGATAGACCGTCATGTAGCGCCGCGCCTGCGCCAGATCGCCGGGGTCTTCCTCGACCGCGCGGAACAGATCGCGGGCAGTGGTGGCGAATTGCTCGACCCGGCCGATCAGGACACGCTCGCCCGAGGGGGTGATCGCCTTGCGCATCTCTTCCAGATAGGCCTCGCCCTCCTTGACCACGCGGGCGACGCGCTCTTGCTGAAATTCGTCGACGCCGTCCATCCCCTTGTCCTTCAGCGGATCGAGACCGAAGGCCACGAGCGAGACAACGGTGCCGATCGCGCCGATCCCGGCGGCTCCGATCACACCGAGGCCGGGCGCTTGTGCGCCGATGGCGAGGCCCAGCCCATAGGCGACCGAGCCCAGAATCTTCCGAGGAAAGGCGGGCCGCTTGGCTGAGGCGCGGGCGACATAGGCGAATTCCGCCCGCAGCCCCTCGCGGATCGTCCAGGCGGCGCCCGCGATCAGCGCGAAAGCCGCGAGCGCGCGGGCCAAGGTGAGGGGCCCGCTGCCGAAAGCGCTCAGCAGAAAGGGCAGGGCGGCGGCCACGATCCAGAACGGACGGCCTTCCTGGGGGTGGCGAGCATCGGGACGGCGATGGGGAGGTATGCTTCGGGGATCGTGCAGGTCGGGCCCGCTGGCCGGGCCTTGGGGCGAGTATTTTCCGCCATAGCGTTGAGCCATCACACGCTCCCGGTGAACGCGACCGACAGCGTCAGCGCGATCATCAGCCAGAAAGCGATTCTTTTTTGCGCTTCGCGCGACATCGCCAGCCCCTGCCATCGGACGCGAATTCCGGCGTCCTGATAATATTTTATAAGCAGGCTGGCGGGTCTATGCCAGAGAGACGGTGTGAAATTCGCGTAAACCCGCCGAGGAAAAAAGTGAGGGGAAAACCACGGCGGTTTTCCCCTCACTCAAAGCGTGTTTTCGCCGGTCAGTCGCGGTTGCCACCACGCGGCTTGCCGCCGAAGGGCTTGCCGCCGGGTTTTCCGCCCGGCTTGGCGCCATGCGACTTGAAGCCGCCGGAACGTGCGGGCCGATCGCCGCGCGCGTCGCCGTGGGATTTGAACCCGCCCGAACGCGGTTTCCCGCCCGGTTTGCCACCATGCGATTTGAATCCGCCCGAGCGGGGCTTGTCGCCGCCACGGTCGTCGCGGTCCCGGCTGAAGCGCGCCTTGTCGCCGAACTTCCCACTGGGCTTGCCGCCGAACTTCCCGCCGGAGCGGTCATCGCGGTCGCGGTTGAAGCTGGGCTTGTCGCCACGCGGCCCACGATCCGGACGGTCTCCACGATCCTTCGAGAAACGCGGACCCCGATCGCCGCGCTCGCCTTCATCGCGATGCGACTTGAAGCCACCGGCCCGCGGCTTGCGTGGCCCGTCGCGGAACGGGCGATCCTCGCGCCCGCCCTCTTCGCGGTCCTTGCGGAAGCGCGGTTTGTCGTCGCGGCTACCCTCGTCGCGGTCCCGGTTGAAGCGCGGCTTGTCGCCACGCGGCCCGCGATCCGGGCGGTCGCCCCGGTCCTTCGAGAAGCGCGGCCCACGATCGCCGCGCTCGCCCCGATCTCCGCGGTCGCCCTCGTCACGATGCGACTTGAAGCCGCCCGTGCGCGGCTTGCGCGGACGATCCTCACGGCCGCCTTCGTCACGATCCTTGCGGAAGCGCGGCTTGTCATCGCGGCCGCCGTCATCGCGATCCCGCTTGAAGCGCGGCTTGTCGCCCCGGTCCTTGCGCTCGCCGCGCTCCGGGCGATCCCCACGCTCCTTGCGCTCGGGCTTCGCTTCGCCGCCCACCGGCTTGTCGTCGAGCAGGCCGCCCAGCTGGTCGCGCAGCATCTTGCGCTTCACTTCCATGACGTCGCCTGCCTTCATGTCCATCAGGCGGAACGGACCATAGCTGATCCGGATCAGGCGGTTCACCTGGAAGCCGATCTCGGTCATGGCGCGACGGATTTCGCGGTTGCGGCCTTCACGGATGCCCACGGTCAGCCACGCATTCGCGCCCTGCTGACGGTCGAGCGAGACCTCCATCGGCAGGAATTCTTCGCCGTCGATGGTTATGCCTTGGCGCAGCGGCTCGAAGCTCTGCTCGGTCGGGCGGCCATTCACGCGAACGCGGTATTTGCGCAGCCAGCCGGTCTCGGGCAGTTCCAGACGGCGCTTGAGGCCGCCGTCATTGGTCAAGAGCAGCAGGCCTTCGGAGTTGAGGTCGAGACGGCCCACGTTCAGCACGCGCGGCATGCCTTCGGGCATTTCGTCGAAAATCGTACGGCGGCCCTGTTCGTCCTTCTCGGTCGTGACCAGACCCAGCGGCTTGTAGTAAAGCCACAGCCGCGTCTCCTGCGGTGCGTCGATCGCCTTGCCGTCGATGGTGATCTTGTCCGAGGCCGCCACGTCGAGTGCGGGCGAGTCGATCTGCTTGCCGTTCACCGCGACCTTGCCGGCGAGGATCATCTTCTCGGCGTCGCGGCGCGAGGCCACGCCGGAGCGCGCGATCACCTTGGCGACGCGTTCTTTCGCACCGGACTTATCGGCGGATTTCGGGGCGGAATTTTCGGGAGCGTCGGTCATGTCCGGTTCCTTCTAGGGGAGGGGGCGCGCGAGTCGCTCGGGCGCGAAAGACCGCGATCTACACCTTTCCGAGGCGCGTGGGAAGCGTCTTGATAAGCGCGGGTTTGCAGGCGATGAAGAGCCATGGAATTCCGGTCTTTCATGCAACAGGCGCTGGCAGAGGCGCGCGAGGCGGCCAAGCGCGGCGAAGTGCCCGTCGGCGCGGTCGTCGTCTCCCCTGACGGTAGGGTGGTGGCCTCTGCGGGCAACCGCACGCGCGAGCTGGGCGATCCGACGGCCCATGCCGAGATTCTCGCGATGCGCGACGCCTGTGCGCAGATCGGCTCGGAGCGGCTGCCCGGTTACGACCTCTATGTCACGCTCGAGCCCTGTCCGATGTGCGCCTCGGCGATCTCTCAGGCCCGGATCGCGCGGCTCTATTATGGCGCGGCCGATCCGAAATCGGGCGGCGTCGCGCAGGGGCCGCGCATCTTCGCGCATCCGCAGAGCCACCACGTGCCGGAAATCTACGACGGCATCGGGGCGGCGGAGGCCGAGGCGCTCCTGAAGGATTTCTTCGCAGCGCGCCGCTGAGCCTCGCCCGTCTGGACGCGTCTACTTTCATGTGGCATATCAAGCGTATCGCAGGCCCGAGGGGCCGCGATCCCCTATATCGAAGACGACCAGAAGGAGCGGGAATGCGTTCGGCATTGCGTCTGCGCGAAGGTGGCCTTGCGGCCTATCAGCAAGAGATGAAATGGGTCGCGCTCGCCCTCGGCATCGCCTCCACCATTGCCATCGTGCAGAACTGGTACCCGCTCAACCTGTTTCTCAGCCTGCCATTCTGCCTGATCTGGGCCTATCACGCCTGGCTGCATACAGAGCGCCAGCTGAAATATCTCAACATCATGTTCACCGGTTTCTACCTCTACGGGATCGCGCGCTATTTCCTGATGTCGCAGGGGCAGGGCTGAGGCGCGGGTCTTGTAACCCCGTCGGCCAGCGGGGATAGTCGCGCAAGACATTCGGGGATGATTTCATGAGCGACGAGAACGACAAGATACTCGAACAGGCGCGCCAGTTCATCGAGGCGATCCCGCATTCCCGCGCGCTGGGCATGCAGATGGACGAGATCCGCCCCGGCTGCGCGACCCTCTCGATGCCCTATGACACGCGCTTCGTGGGCGATCCGCGCACCGGCGTGATCCATGGCGGCGCCGTCTCGGCGCTGATGGATACCTGCGCGGGCGCCGCCGTGATGAGCCATCCGCAGGCGGGCGCCTCTACCGCAACGCTCGATCTGCGCATCGATTACATGCGCCCCGCCACGCCCGGCCAGCGGATCACCGCGCGGGCCGAATGCTATCACGTCACCCGCTCGGTGGCCTTCGTGCGTGCGACCACCCATGACGAGGACGCGGAGCGCCCCGTGGCGACTGCCACCGGTGCCTTCACCGTCTCGCGCCCCGACAAACCCAAATCGGAGGGCCAGGCATGAGCCGTCCCAAGCCCGAACCCGTCCAGCAGGTCAAGCAGCGCCGTGACGGCGCGCTCAAGATGCTCGTCGAGGGCATTCCTTACGCGCAATTCCTCGGCATCGGTTTCGACCGGCGCGGCGACGAGCTGACCGGTGTTCTGTCCTATGATGACAAGCTGATCGGCAACCCGATGCTGCCCGCGATCCATGGCGGGGTGACGGCGGCCTTTCTAGAGGTCACCGCGATCATCGAGCTCAGCTGGTCCTACCTCTGGGACGATATCGAGGCGGGGCGGATCGATTTCGACGCGCTGACGCCCGAGAGCCTGCCGCGGCTGCCCAAGACGATCGACTTCACGGTGGATTACCTGCGCTCCGGCCTGCCGCGCGACGCCTATGCGCGGGCGCGGGTCAACCGCTCGGGGCGGCGTTACGCCAGCGTCCATGTCGAGGCGTGGCAAGACAACCGGACCCGGATCTTCGCGCAGGCGACCGGACACTTCCTGATGCCCGCGCGGGACGATACCTCCGCCAATGGCTGAGATTACCCATGCGCGGGTCCTGAAGATCGCGCTGCCCATCGTCCTCTCGAACGCTACGATCCCTATCCTCGGCGCGGTCGACACGGCCGTCGTCGGCCAGATCGGCCTGCCCGCGCCGATCGGGGCGGTGGGGATCGGAGCGGTGATCCTGTCCTCGCTCTACTGGATCTTCGGCTTCCTCCGGATGGGCACAACGGGGCTGGTGAGCCAGGCGCATGGGACGGGCGACACGGGCGAGGTGTCCGCCGGGCTGATGCGCGCGCTGATCATTGCGGGGATCGCCGGGCTGAGCCTCATCGTGCTGCAACTTCCGCTGTTCTGTGCCGCTTTTCAGCTTGCCCCAGCGAGCGACGAGGTCGAGGGTCTTGCCCGCGACTACCTGCAGATCCGCATCTGGGGCGCGCCGCTGACGATCTCGCTTTATGCCTTCACCGGCTGGTTGATTGCGCTGGAGCGCACGCGCGGGATCCTCTTGCTGCAGGTGGCGATGAACGCGTTGAACGTCGGGCTGGATCTTCTGTTCGTTCTCGGCTTCGGTTGGGGCGTGCAAGGCGTAGCCGGCGCCACGCTCATCTCCGAAATCGGCGGTGTGCTGCTGGCGCTTTGGCTGTGTCGCGCTGCCTTTGGGGGAGGGCTGTGGCGCGCGCGCGCGATCTTCGACCGCGTGAAACTGGCGACTATGGCGCGGGTGAATACCGACATCATGCTCCGCTCGATCCTGCTGCAGGCGAGCTTCACCTCCTTCCTGTTCCTCGGCGCGGGGCAGGGCGATGTGACCCTCGCGGCCAATCAGGTGCTGCTGCAATTCCTGCAGATCACGGCCTTCGCGCTGGACGGGTTCGCCTTCTCCGCCGAGAGCCTCGTGGGGCAGGCCGTGGGCGCGCATTCCGCGGCACGGCTGCGCCGGGCGAGCATCGTGTCCTCGCAATGGGGGATCGGTGGCGCGCTCGTGCTGGGCGCGGTCTTCCTGCTTGCAGGCCCCGCGATCATCGACCTGATGACGACCGCGCCGAATGTCCGCATCGAGGCGCGCGACTACCTGATCTGGATCGCTGCCGCCCCGCTGATCGGGGGGCCGGCCTGGATGCTCGACGGCATTTTCATCGGCGCGACCCTGACGCGCGAGATGCGCAACGCGATGGTCGTCTCGGTCGCGATCTACACGGTGGCGCTATTCGTGCTGATCCCGCTTTTCGGCAATCACGGGCTCTGGGCGGGGCTGATGATCCTCAACGCCACGCGCGGCCTGACGATGGGCCGGCTCTATCCCCGGGCCGAGGCGAAAGCTTCATCCGGGTAGAGGCGCGGCCCCTCTGACTGCGCCCCGCCTCTCCCTTCCCCTTGGGAGAAATATCCCGGGGGAGAGGGCGAAGCCCGAGGGGGCAGCGCCCCCTTCAGACAGTATCCAGGTAAAGCTCGGTCTGTTCCTGATCCGAGAGCTCCGCCATGTAATGCAGCTCCTGCCGCTTGGTCATGGCGAAATTGGTGATCAGTTCGCGGTCGAAGATGCGCGGCATGATCTCGCAATTCTGGAAGGCGTCGATCGCCTCTTCCCAGTCGGTGGGCATCTGCGGCAGGTCGAGCGCATAGGCGTTGCCCTTGATCGGCTCGGGCGCTTCCATCTTGTCTTCGATCCCGATCAGCGCCGCGCCCAGGATAGCGGCGATCATCAGGTAGGGGTTCACGTCGCCGCCCGCCACGCGATGCTCGATCCGGCGCGCCTGCGGGCCAGAGGCCGGGATACGCAGCGCCGAGGTGCGGTTCTCGTAGGCCCAGGCGATCCCAGTTGGCGCATGGGCGTCGGGCACCAGCCGGTCATAGCTGTTCTCATGCGGCGCGAAGATCAGCGCCGAGCCCGACATCGCAGCCAGGCAGCCGGCGACCGCGTGGCGCATCTGATCCGAGCCCTGCGGCGTGCCGTCGTTGAAGATGTTGTTGCCCTCGGCGTCGAGCACGGAGAAATGCATATGCATGCCGTTGCCGGGCCATTCATCGTACGGTTTCGCCATGAAGGACGCGGCGAAACCATGCGCGCGTGCCAGCCCTTTCACCAGCATCTTGAACAGCCAGCTGTCATCGGCGGCCTTCAGCGGGTCGGGTTGGTGGCTAAGGTTGATCTCGAACTGGCCGGGACCCGCTTCGGAGATCGCGGTATCGGCGGGAATATCCATCGCCTCGCAGGCGTCGTAGAGCTGGCTGAAGAAAATGTCGAACGCGTCGAGCGCGCGCAACGATAGCACCTCGCCGCCGGTGCGGCGTTTACCCGAGCGCGGCGAGGGCGGCACCCGCAGGGTCTTGCCGCTATCGTCGATCAGGAAGAATTCCAGCTCGGTCGCGACCACGGGGGTCAGCCCCAGAGCCTTGTAGCGTTCCACGACGCGGGCCAGCGCCTGCCGGGGATCGCCCGCATAGGGCGTGCCGTCCATGTGGAACATCCAGATCGGCAGCAGCGCCGTCGGCGCCGAGAGCCACGGCATCGGCAGGAAGCCCCGCTCTGTCGGCATCAGAAGGCCGTCGGCATCGCCGGACTCGAACACAAGCGGGCTGTCTTCGACATCCTCGCCCCAGATGTCGAGGTTCATCACCGAATAGGGAAAGCGCGTCCCTTCGGTGAAGACCTTATCGGCGAAGCGGGCTGGCAGGCGTTTGCCGCGCGCCACCCCGTTGAGATCGGCCGCCGCCACGCGGATCGTGCGAACGTCGGGATGGTCGTGCAGCCAGTTCATGTGTCACCTGATAATCTGCGGCCTGAACCGGAAGCGCTTGCGGCTTTCCTGCGGCAGATGGCGGTTCAGGCGGCGGTTGATCACCCCGAAGACCGCGATGACGCAGAGCGTGAGCAGGATGAAATAGAACGCCGCGATCGGGTAGGGGATGAAGGGATTGAAGGTCTTGTCCGCGAAATATTTCGCGTAATAGAGCGCGTCGCCCTCCTGCCGGAACGCCGGGAAGCCCGAGAAGAACACGAGCGTGGTGGCGTGGAACAGGAAGATCGCTTCGTTGGTGTAGGACGGCCAACCGAGCCGGAGCATCGTCGGCCATGTCACGCGGCGGAATTTGGTCCAGCCGGTCATGCCATAGGCGTCCGCGGCTTCCATGTCGCCTTTCGGAACCGAGCGCAGCGCGCCGTAGAAAATCTCGGCGGCATAGGCGGAGGTGTTGAAGAACAGCACGATCAGGGCGCCTGCCCAGGCCCGCGTGATCCAGTCCGTCGCGACCGTGATGCCGAGGATCGGGAAGCCAGCCCGGGGCAGCATCGCGAAGGCCTCGTAGGCGAGGAAAAACTGGATGAAGAGCGGTGAGCCGCGGAACAGGAAGATGAACCAGTCCGCGGGTTTGCGGAAAATTGCACGTTCGGAGTTCTTCGCCACTGCCAGCGTGGTCGCGAGGAAGAAGCCCGCCAGAAGCGCGAGGATGCCGAAATAGAGGTTCCAGATCATCCCCGAGCCGATCAGGGTGAATTGCTGGCACATGGTGAAATCGGAGCGCGGCAGCAGCCGCTCGCCGATGCCCACGGACCGCAGACCGTAATCCGCGATGGTCTGAATGCAGCTCATGCGCCCGCCTTTCTCAGCGCTTCACCGGCAGCCGTGGCCTGCCCGAAGGAGAGGCGGCGGTTGATGCGCGCCAGCACGATCTCGGAGAGCTTGGTCATCACCAGATAGAAGACCAGCAGCGCGAGGAAGTAGTAGAGCCGCCAGTCGGGGTGTGGATAGGAGTAGATCTGCGACTTGGTCGCGCCGAGTTCGCGCGCCCAGTAGACGATATCCTCGATGCCCAGAAGGAACAGCAGAGGCGTCGCCTTGATGAGGATCATCCAGAGGTTCGACAGTCCGGGGATCGCATAGGCCCACATCTGCGGGATCAATACGCGGCGGTTCACCTGCGCGCGGGTCATGCCGTAAGCCTCGGCGGTCTCCAGCTGCGCGCGCGGCACGGCCTGCATCGCACCGAACAGCACGTTCGCGGCGAACGCCCCGTAGACGATGGAGAAGGCCACCACGGCCAGCGCGAAGCCATAGGCCTCGTGGTAGAATTGTGGGGAGGTACCGAGCGGGATTTTCGCCGCGGCACAGACGTGGAACTCGTTGCCCGTCCAGGCGGGGCCGGGGTCGGGGCAGATTGCGCGCGATTTCAGGTATTCGAGCCCCTGGTCCATCGCGATCGGCACGAAGAGGAAGAAGATGATATCCGGCACACCGCGCACCATCGCGATATAGCCGCGTCCCAGAAGCTTCAGCGGTGCGAGGGTAGACCGCGCGGCGAGCGCGCCCCCGAAACCGAAGATCAGCGCCACCGGCGCCGTCACGGCCAGCAGGATCAGCACGATCCCAAAGGAGCCATAGAACATCATGTGCTTGCCCGTTGTCAGGTAGCACAGAAGCCAGGAAAGCCCGTGAAGGGCGGAAGGATCGGAACAGCTGTTGAGCATCTGGATCGGTCGGGGGGCGCGCCGCGTGACCCGCCCCCCGCTTTCTGGATCAGTTTTTGAAGGTCAGCGCTTTGTCGCCGAAATACTTCTTGATCATCTCGTTGAGCGAGCCATCGGCCTTCATTTTCGAGATCCCGTCATCGAGCTTGTTCTTGAGCTCGGTGTCGGACTTGCGCAGGCCGATGCCGATGCCCTTGCCCAGCGGCACGTCGTCGCCGACGAATTGCAGGTTGTCCTGACCGTCGAAGGGCTTGAGCGCGTCCTTGTCGGCGAAGACCGCGTCGGCCTCGCCGTTCTTCACCGCCGCGATCGTGTCGTCGAGCGTGGCGTATTCGGCGAGCGTCGCACCGCTTTCGGCGACACGGGCCGCCTGGATCGTGCCGGTCTGCGCCGCGACCACGGCGCCCTTGAGATCGACGTTCGGATCCATCGCGAGATAAGCGGAGGGCGCCGGCGGGTAGTAGGGCTGGGTGAAGTCGATCGATTTCTCGCGCTCGGCGGTGATCGACATGCCAGCGATGATGGTGTCGTAGTTGCCGCTCAGCAGGTTCGGGATGATCGAATCCCAGTCATTGGTGACCCAGGTGCAATCGAGGCTCTCCATCTCGCAGAGCTTGTCGCCCAGTTCGCGCTCGAAACCTGCAACTTCGCCGTTGTCGTCGATGTAGTTGTAGGGAGGGTAGGCGCCCTCGGTGCCCATGCGGACCGTTTCAGCCGCGGCAATGCCGGCCGACAGGCCGAGAATGGCGGCGGTCAGGATCAGTTTTTTCATCTTGGGTTCCCCGTTGTTTGTTCTTGGGTTGGTTCACGCCGGCGCGGTGGCCGACAGGAATTGTTGCAGGCGCGTCGATTTCGGCGCGCCGAACAGAGCCTCTGGCGGGCCCTCTTCCTCGATCTTGCCCTGGTGCAGGAAGACGACGTGGTCCGAGACGTCACGCGCCAGCCGCATGTCGTGGGTGACGAGGATCATGGTGCGGTGTTCGGCGGCGAGGTCCTTGATGACCTTCACCACCTCCTGCTGCAATTCGGGATCGAGCGCCGAGGTGGGCTCGTCGAAAAGAAGCGCCTTGGGCTCCATGCACAGCGCCCGCGCGATCGCCGCCCGCTGCTGCTGGCCGCCCGAGAGCTGCGCGGGCCAGGCGTCGCATTTGTCGCCGATGCCGACCTTCGCCAGCAATTCGCGCGCCAGCTTCTCGACCTTTGCCTTGTCGCGGCCCAGCACCGTCACCGGCGCTTCCATCACGTTCTGCAGGATCGTCATGTGGGCCCAGAGGTTGAACTGCTGGAACACCATCGACAGGTTCGTGCGGAAGCGGGTGACTTGCGCGCGGTCGGCGGGACGACGATTGAGTCCCTCGCCACGCCAGGCGACGTGCTCTCCCTCGAAGATCACGTCGCCTTTCTGGCTGTCTTCGAGCAGGTTGCAGCACCGCAAGAGGGTCGACTTGCCCGAGCCCGAAGAGCCGATCAGCGACACCACATGGCCGCGTGGGGCGGTGATCGAGACGCCCTTGAGCACCTCGAGCGAGCCGTAGCTCTTGTGAAGGTCACGGATTTCGATGACGGGCGCGTCTTGGGGCGCAGGCTCGTTTCGGGTCACGCAGGCAGCTTCTCTTTGTCCATCCGCGCAATCTGGCGCGATTTGGCCGATGATTGCAACTGCGTCTGCCCGGTTGACGATGGGGAAGGGGCCGAAATCACGAGCATCTGAGGAAAAAATATGCGTGAACCGGTCGCGCCTCCACGCCGGTCTGTCCCTCTAACTCAGCTTCGGCGGGCCTCGACGCGCTGCCGCGCCACCGCCGAATCGACATCGTTGACGCCCAGAAGCTTCGCCGCGAGACGGATCAGCGCATCCTCATGGGCGTCGCGCACCCCGTCGGCCAGCGCCACGTCCCACAGCGCCTCGATCACGCCGGTGCGGTCCTCGTAGGCGACCTTGTCCTTCAGCGCGCGGGTGAAGCGGACGGTATCGGGCGCACCCGCCTCGACCTCTTCGGCGCGCTTGCGCATCTCGGTCGCCTCGAAGCTCGAAAGCCCGTTGCGCTGCGCGAGAACCCGGTCGATCCGGATCTTCTCGTCTTCGGTATAGTTTTCATCCGACCGCGCGAGCCGCACCAGAAGTGCGCCTAGCGCCAATTCGCGATCTTCCCCCTCCATCGGATCGGGGGCGGGATCGTTGAGCATATCGAAAAGGCGTCCAAACATAAGCGTAGAGATAAGCGATGCGCGGCGCAGGGCAAGTCACGGATGCGAAAGCCCTGCGCACATCTCTCGCCTTCAGCCGACTTTCACGACCATCTTGCCGAAATTACGGCCCTCCAGCAGATCGTAAAGCGCCTGCGGCGCGGCCTCTAGGCCCTCCACCACCTGCTCCTTGTACTGAACTTTGCCCTCTTTCAGCCAGCCGGTCATCGCCTCCGAGAATTCCTGATAAAGCTCGATCGGGAAGCTGTCGAAGATGATGAAGCCCTGCACCTTCACCTTCATGCGCAGGATCGTCGACAGGATCTGCGGCCCGTGATCGGGTCCCTCGGGCAGGCCTTGCAGGTTATACCACGCGACCATGCCGCAGACCGGCATTCGCGCGAAGGGGTTGAGAAGCGGCAGCACGCCGTAAAGCACCTTGCCGCCGACATTCTCGAAATAGACGTCGATGCCGTTGGGGCAGGCCGCGGCCAGTTGTTCGGCGAAATCCTCGGCGCGGTGATCGATGCAGGCGTCAAACCCCAGCGTCTCGGTGACATGGGCGCATTTCTCGGCTCCGCCCGCGACGCCGACGACGCGGCAGCCCTTGATCTTGGCGGTCTGGCCGACCGTTGCGCCCACGGGCCCGGAGGCGGCGGCCACCACAACAGTCTCGCCCGGTTTCGGCTCGCCGATCTTCAGCAACCCCGCGTAGGCCGTGTAGCCCGGCATCCCGAGAATCCCCAAGGCCCAGCTCGGGTTCTCCGGCTCCGGCCCGAGATTGAGTACCTGCGTGCCATCCGAGACGAAGAAATCCTGCCAGCCTGAGGGCGAGAGCACGTAATCGCCCTTCGAGAAGCCCGCGACATCGCTCTCCATGACCTCGGCCACGACCTGACCGGTCATCACGCCGCCGATCTCGACCGGGGTGGCGTAGGATTTCGCGTCCGACATCCGCCCGCGCATATAGGGGTCGAGCGACAGATAGACGGTGCGCAGCAGCATCTCGCCCTTGCCCGCCTGCGGCACGGCCTCGGTTTCCAATTTCAGCGTGTTCTCGTTCGGCGCGCCTTTCGGGCGCTCGGCGAGGATGATCTTGCGGTTGGTGTCTTGGGTCTGAGCCATGAAAGCCTCCTGTTTGAGAGGCCAGCTAGCACGCGGTTCGCACGGGGAAAGGGGGCGCTGCCCCCTCGGACTTCGCCCTCACCCCCGGGATATTTCGACAAGCCCGAATGCCAGAGGTTTCCGGGGCGTCATCGGGCTTGCGGAAATATCCCTGGGATGAATTTCCGAAGGAGAGAAGGGACAGCGCCCCTTAGCTGCGCGCGGCTTTCTCGGCGATGCCGGAGGTGCCCTCGCGGCGCTCCAGTTCCGCCAGCACATCGGCCAGCTTCACGTCGCGTGCCGCCAGCATCACCAAGAGGTGATAAAGCACATCCGCCGCCTCGTAGGTCAGGTTTTCGTGGTCGCCCTTCGCTGCGGCGATGATAGCCTCCACCGCTTCCTCACCGAATTTCTCGGCGCATTTCTCCGGGCCCTTGGCCAGCAGCTTCGCGGTCCAGGAGGTGTCGGGATCGGCGCCCTTGCGGCTCTCGATGGTCGCGGCGAGTTGGTCCAGAATGCTCATTGCAGCCTCATCGGAATGCCCGCGGCGGCCATATATTCCTTGGCTTCGCGGATCGTGTATTCTCCGAAGTGGAAGATCGAGGCGGCGAGTACGGCCGAGGCGCCGCCTTTCGTCACGCCTTCCACCAGGTGATCGAGATTGCCGACACCGCCGGAAGCGATCACCGGCACGTCCACCGCGTCCGAAATCGCCTTCGTCAGCTCCAGATTGAAGCCTGCGCGGGTACCGTCGCGATCCATCGAGGTCAGCAGGATTTCCCCCGCGCCCTTCGCGGTCACGGTGCGGGCGAATTCCACCGCATCGATGCCGGTCGGCTTGCGGCCGCCATGGGTGAAGATTTCCCAGCGGCCCGGCTCCACGGTCTTGGCATCGATCGCGCAGACGATGCACTGACTGCCAAAGCGGTCGGCGGCCTCGGTGATGACGTTCGGATCGGCCACGGCGGCGGAGTTGAACGAGACCTTGTCGGCGCCTGCCAGCAGGAGTGCGCGTACGTCTTCATGGGTGCGCACGCCGCCGCCCACGGTGAGCGGCATGAAACATTGCTCGGCGGTGCGGGTCACCAGATCGAACATGGTGCCGCGGTTTTCATGGGTCGCGTGGATGTCGAGGAAACACAGCTCGTCCGCGCCTGCCGCGTCATAGGCCTTCGCGGCCTCGACCGGGTCGCCCGCGTCGATCAGGTTCACGAAATTGACGCCTTTCACGACGCGGCCATCGGCGACGTCGAGACAGGGAATAATGCGGGTCTTCAGCATGGGCGGCGCTCCTTTGGCGCTTTCATAACGCGCGGGTGCCGCGAGGCAAAGGGGCAGAGTGCTCAGATCGGCTCGACGGGGCAATGCGGCAGAAGGCGGCGCACCATCGCGGCGGAACACAGGTCAGTGGCGGGGGTGGTCACGGTGGCCGCGGCGCCTGCCGCGCCGTGCTGCAACGCCTCGTGGAAAGGTTTGCCGCGGGAGAGCGCGAGTGTGAAAGCCCCGACGAAACTGTCGCCCGCGCCCACTTTCGAGACGACATCGACCTTAGGCGCCACGGCAAACCAGCGCGCGTCCTTGGTGGCGAGCACGTTGCCATCCGAACCGCGCGCGACGATCACCGCATGTGCCAGTCCGCGCTGCACGAGGCTTTGCGCGAAGTCGGCGCTGTCGCTGCGCTCGGGCAGTTTGCGGCCCGCCAACTCCTCGGCCTCCAGTTCGTCCATCCGCAGAACGTCGGCGGGTTGCGCCTTGCTTTCCATCAACTGGTGCAGAGCCTTGCCGGAGGTGTCGAGGAAAAGCCGCGCCTTGGTCCGGGCCATCTTCGTCGCCAGCCGCGCGGGGAAATCCTCGGGCACGCCGGGCGGTTGCGAGCCGGACAGCACGACGATCCCGTCTTCAGGGGCGGCGCGCGCGATCCGGCTGAGCGCCTTGGCGACATCGCGCGCGCCCCAGTCCGGCCCCGGCATCACGAAGCGGTATTGCGCGCCCGTGCTCTGGTCGGTGGCAGTCAGGCTCATCCGCGTCTCGCCCGGCGCGGGGTAGGGGAAGACCGCGATCCCCGCCTCGGCGAGAAGCCGCATCACCCGATCCCCGGTGGTGCCGCCAAGGGCGACGAAGGCCGTGGAATTGCCGCCCAAGGCAGCGATCGCACGGCTGACATTCAACCCGCCGCCCCCCGGATCGGTCAGCGGCCGCGTGCAGCGCAGCTTGCGCTCGGGCGCGATTTCGGGGGTTTCGATCGACAGATCGACCGTCGGGTTGAGCGTGATCGTGAGGATCGAGGTCATCGCAGGCTCCGAAGCCGTAGTGGGTATCGGGATCATCGCAGCTAACGATCTGCGATCAAGGGGGCGTGCGGGATTGAGGTAGTGGGCGCCCGGACGGCGAAAGAACCGTCCGGACAATCGAAACGATGGATCAGACGTTGAGCTGATAGGTGATCGGGTGAAAGTGGAAGCCGGTGTCGAGTGCCTCGAGATGACCCACGCCGGGGAAGGGCATGTGGTAGCCGATGAAAGCCAGTTTGTCGGCGGCGACACGGCCCAGAAGCTCCTTGCGGGTCTTCGCGGCCATCTCCTTGTCCATGTCGTATTTCACTTCCCATTCCGGGCGCTGAAGCGACCAGACATAGTGGTTCGACGTGTCGGCAGCGAGCAGCAGACCTTTGCCGCCCGACTCCACCATGAAAGCCATATGGCCCGGCGTGTGGCCGAAGGCTTCGACCGCCGAGATGCCGGAGACGACCGAATCGCCACCCTTGAGGTAGCTCATCTTCTCGGCCAGCGGACGGACCTTGGCCTCGAACGTGTCGTTGCCCGCGTTCGACCAGTGGTCGAATTCCTTTTGACCGGTGATGTAGGCAGCATTGGCGAAGGTCTCGCCGCCATCGCCCATCAGCCCGCCGATATGGTCGCCATGCATATGGGTGATCACGACATGGGTGATGTCCTCGGGCGAATGCCCAGCGGCGGCGAGCGCCGAAGTGATCCCCTCGGGCGACAGGCCGGTGTCGAAGAGGATTTTCTCCGAGCCGGTCTCGATCAGGGTCGGGGTGAAGAAGTTAAGCGACTTGTCCGCAGGGATGTAATTGGCCTCAGAGAGCTTGGCGAAGTCCTCGGGGCTGGCGTTCATGCCGAAGATAGTCTGCGGCTCTTCCAGCTCGCGCGATCCGGCGAGCAGCGTGGTGATCGTCAGATCCCCCATCTGCATCCGACGATAGCGCGGGATCGCGGGCGGGGCTTCGTTCGCGCTTTGCGCGGCGGCGCCGGTCCCGGTCAGAAGCGCGGGGGCGGCGGGCAGGAAAGCGGCGGTTTTCAATGCTGTACGGCGGGTCATGAAGGTCCTGGTCATCGGGTCTCTCCCTCTCGATGGTTGATCTTCGCATGTCGAAGTCGAGCGCTTCGCGCCGCTCCCACAGACTCGTGAACGTAGCGTGAGTCGCTTCGGTTCACTCCCACCAGCGATCGATCGAAGAAATATCGCCGTCGGACCACCCGAGGTGATGCGCCAATTCGTGCACGAAAACATGGGTGACGAGGGCACCGAGGGGCTCGTTGCCGCGCGAGACCCACTCGTCGAGGATCGGACGTCGGAAGAGCCAGATCACATCCGCGTGGCCACCGGGGTCCATCACGGATTTCTCGGTCAACGGGATGCCGTCATAAAGCCCGGTCAGCTCGAAAGGGTCTTCGATGCCGAGATCGGCGAGCATCGCTTCGGATGCAAAGTCTTCCACCCGGATCGCGACGCCTTGCGCGGCGCGGGCAAATTCGGGCGGAAGCGCCGCGCGCGCGGCCTCGGCCAGCGCCTCGATCTCCTCGATGCCCGGCGCCGTGACATCCGCCCAATCGTAACCCTCGCCCATCGCCACCTCCAAGCCGCTCTGCACCTCTCGCATGGCCCCTCATATGGACAAACGCACCGCCTTGTGAAAGAGCAGGCGCCAACAGGAGTTTGCCCAGATGACCACCGTTACCCGTTTCGCCCCGTCGCCCACCGGCTATATCCATGTCGGCAACCTGCGCACCGCGCTGATGAACTACCTGATCGCCCGCAAGACCGGCGGTCAATTCATCCTGCGCCTTGACGACACCGATCAGGAGCGCTCGAAGCAGGAATATATCGACGCACTGAAGCAGGATCTCGAATGGCTCGGCATCGAGTGGGACCGGGAAGAGCGCCAGTCGCTGCGGCTCGACCGCTATGCCGAGGTGGCAGAACAGCTGAAGGCCGACGGTAAGCTTTATGAATGCTTCGAGAGCCCGACCGAGCTGGACCTCAAGCGCAAGAAACAGCTGAACATGGGTCGCCCGCCGGTCTATGACCGCGCCTCGATGCATCTGTCGGATGCCGAAAAAGACGCGCTTCGCGCCGAGGGCAAGGAAGGATACTGGCGCTTCAAACTGGAACTCGAGCGGATCGAGTGGAAAGACGGCATCCTTGGCGATCTGTCGATCGATGCGGCAAGCGTGTCCGATCCGGTGCTGATCAAGGCCTCGGGGCAGGTGCTCTATACCTTCGCCTCACCGGTCGACGACGCGGATATGGGCATCACCCATATCGTGCGCGGCGGCGATCACGTCACCAATACCGCGACGCAGATCCAGATCATCGAGGCGATCGGCGGCAAGGTTCCGAACTTTGCACACCATTCGCTACTGACCGGCCCGCAGGGCGAGGAACTGTCGAAGCGTCTTGGCGCGCTCTCGATCCGCGATCTGCGCGCCGAAGGGATCGCCCCCGAGGCGCTGCTGTCGATGATGGCGCGTCTGGGCTCGAGCCAGCCGATCGAGCTGAAGATGTCGATCGACGAGCTGGCCGACGGGTTCGATCTGAACCATTTCGGCTCGGCGCCCACGAAATTCGACCCGGCGGACCTGATCCCGCTGACCCGCGCGCGCAACCAGCACCTGCCGTTCTCGGCCGTGGCGGATCGTATCGCTGATCTCGGCATCCCCGAGGAGCAGCGCGAACGCTTCTGGAAGGTCGCCTCGCAGAATATCGACAAGCTCGACGATCTGAAGGGCTGGGCCGATCTGTGTCTGAACGGCGCGGAGCCGGAGATCGACGAGGAAGATCGCGACTTCATCGCGCAGGCCATGACGATGCTGCCCGCGCCGCCCTATTCCGACACCACGTGGAAGGACTGGACTTCTGAGGTGAAGGAGGCGACCGGGCGCAAGGGCAAGGGCCTGTTCATGCCGCTGCGCAAGGCCGTGACCGGCATGGCGCACGGGCCCGATATGGGCGAGCTGATGCCGCTTTTGCACAAGGTTCCGGCGCGCGGCTGACGGCTCCGCCGCAGGCTCGTGAGATCAATTCGAAAGGCGCGAGGGATTTTCCTCGCGCTTTTTGTTTGGGCAATTCGCGACCTCGTGAGGTCGTTTTCGGCGGCAAAGCGGCGGTTTTGGCGATTGGGGCTTGTCAGTCGCGCGGGGCCTCAGGTAATCGGAAGAAGTCGGATACGGGAGAATCCGGGGGTAACCTCGGTGCCGAAGGAGCAACCGCCCCGGTAAACTCTCAGGCAAAAGGACCGTGCCCGACGAAGGACTCTGGAGAGTGATGCTGCGTGCAATCGCGGCATCCGCCGAAGGGATAACGATCTCAGGCGTCTGCATCGCAGGCACGGACAGAGGGGGCATCGGGCGAGCCGGAGGGCTCATGAATCGATGCCGGATCATCCGGCTGAAGGGGAGGCCGCGATGAGCGAGTTGAAACGCACACCGCTATACGATCTGCATCTGGAACTGGGCGCCAAGATGGTGCCGTTCGCGGGCTACGAGATGCCCGTGCAATATCCGCTGGGCGTGATGAAGGAGCACCTGCACACCCGCGCCAAGGCAGGGCTGTTTGATGTCAGCCACATGGGGCAGGTGATCGTGCCGGGCGAAGGCGCTGCCGAGGCGTTCGAGGCGCTGGTGCCGGTCAGCCTGATGGGCCTGAAAGAGGGTCGCCAGCGCTATGCGATGTTCACCGATGAGAATGGCGGCATTCTCGATGACCTGATGGTGGCGAACCGAGGCGATCATCTCTTCGTCGTGGTGAACGCGGCCTGCAAGGAAGACGACATCGCGCATATGCGGGCGCATCTGGAATCGGTCGAGGAACTCACCGACCGCGCGCTTCTGGCGCTGCAAGGGCCTGCCGCCGAAGGCGTTCTTGAGACTCTCGTGCCCGGCACCGCCAAGATGCGCTTCATGGACGTGGGCGTCTATCACTGGAACGGGACGGAGCTTTGGATCTCGCGCTCGGGCTATACCGGTGAAGACGGCTACGAGATTTCCGTGCCCGCGGACCGCGCGGTGGAATTTGCCCGCAAGCTGCTCGCCGATGAGGCGGTCGAGCCGATCGGTCTCGGCGCGCGCGACAGCCTGCGACTGGAAGCTGGGCTTTGCCTCTACGGCCATGACATCGACACCACGACGACTCCGGTCGAGGGCAACATCGCCTGGGCGATCCAGAAGGTGCGCCGCAAGGGTGGGGAGCGCGAAGGCGGCTTCCCTGGGGCGGATCGCATCCTGAGCGAACTGGAAAACGGCCCGAGCCGCCTCCGTATGGGGCTTCGCCCCGAGGGTCGCGCGCCGATGCGCGAAGGCGTGGAAATCTTCGCCGGACCCGAGGGGGGTCAGCCTATCGGGCGTGTGACCTCGGGCGGTTTCGGCCCCTCGATCGAGGCACCGATGGCGATGGCCTATCTGCCCGCAGACACGAAGGAAGGCGCCACCGTCTATGGCGAGGTGCGCGGCAAGCGTCTGCCCGCCAGGGTCGTGGCGATGCCTTTCCGCCCTGCAACCTACAAACGCTGAACAACCAACCGGGAGACATTCCATGAAATTCACCGAAGACCACGAGTGGCTCAAGACCGAAGGCGACGTCGTGATCGTGGGCATCACCGAGCACGCCTCCGAGCAGCTGGGCGATGTCGTATTCGTCGACCTGCCCGATGTGGGCGACACGGTCGAGAAGGGCGACGAGATCTGCGTGATCGAGTCGGTCAAGGCCGCCTCCGACATCCTCGCGCCGCTCGACGGCGAGATCGTCGCGATCAACGAGAATCTGGCCGACAACCCGGCGCTCGTGAACGAAGACCCGCTGGGCAAGGCGTGGTTCTTCAAGATGAAACTCACCGACGCTTCCGCGCTCGACGGCTTTATGGACGAGGCCGCTTACAAAGACTTCATCGGGTAATATCCATGACCTTCACCCCCACGACTTACGACAGTTACGATTTCGCCAATCGCCGCCATATCGGCCCGTCACCGGCCGAGATGGAGGAGATGCTCAAGGCCGTGGGGGCGCCGGACCTCGACGCGCTGATCGCCGAGACGGTGCCGAAAAGCATCCGTCAGGCCGAGCCGCTGGGCTGGGCGCCGCTGACCGAATACGGGCTGCTGCAGAAGATGGAAGGCGTCGCGAAGAAGAACCGCGTGATGACCAGCCTGATCGGTCAGGGCTATTATGGCACCGTCACGCCGCCCGCGATCCAGCGCAACATTCTGGAAAACCCGGCTTGGTACACGGCCTATACGCCCTACCAGCCCGAGATCGCGCAGGGGCGTCTCGAGGCGCTTCTGAACTTCCAGACGATGGTGTCGGACCTGACCGGGCTGCCGGTCGCCAATGCTTCGTTGCTCGATGAGGCGACGGCGGCGGCGGAAGCCATGGCGATGGCGCAGCGCGTGTCGAAATCGAAGGCCACTGCCTTCTTCGTCGATGAGAATTGCCACCCGCAGACCATCGGCGTGATCCGGACCCGCGCGGAGCCGCTGGGGATCGAGGTGATCGTGGGCGCGCCCGAAACGCTCGAAGCCGAGAAGGTCTTCGGCGCGATCTTCCAATATCCGGGCACCTATGGCCATGTCCGCGACTTCACCGCCGAATGCGAGGCGCTTCATGCCGCGAAGGCCGTCGCCGTGGTCGCGACCGATCTGCTCGCGCTGTGCCTGCTGAAAGAGCCGGGCGCGATGGGTGCCGATATCGCCGTAGGCTCCGCGCAGCGCTTCGGTGTGCCGATGGGCTATGGCGGCCCGCATGCGGCCTTCATGTCCTCCACCGACGCGATGAAACGCGCGATGCCCGGGCGGATCGTCGGCGTCTCCATCGACAGCCGAGGCAACCGCGCCTACCGCCTGAGCCTTCAGACTCGCGAGCAGCATATCCGCCGCGAGAAGGCGACCTCGAATGTCTGCACCGCGCAGGCGCTTCTCGCCGTGATGGCGAGCTTCTACGCCGTGTTCCACGGTCCCGTCGGTCTGCGCGCGATCTCCGAACGTGTGCACCTGCTGACGGTGCAACTGGCCGAGGCGCTGAAAGCCGCAGGCGCCGTGGTAGAGCCCTCGAATTTCTTCGACACGATCACCGTCGAGGTGGGCGTGGGCCAGCAGGGTATCCTCGCCGCCGCCCGCCATCGCGGGATCAACCTGCGCAAGGTGGGCCGCGATCGGGTCGGTATCTCGCTCGACGAGACCAGCGATCCGGGCGTCGTCGCCAAGGTGCTCGACGCCTTCGGGATCACCGACCCCGCGCCGAAGGCGACGCAGCCCGCGGTGCCCGATGCGCTGCTGCGCGAGAGCGACTACCTCACCCATCCGGTCTTCCACATGAACCGTGCTGAATCCGAGATGATGCGCTACATGCGGAGGCTCTCGGATCGCGACCTCGCGCTCGACCGCGCAATGATCCCGCTGGGCTCGTGCACGATGAAGCTGAATGCAGCGGCAGAGATGATGCCGCTCACATGGCCGGAATTCGGCACGTTGCATCCGTTCGTGCCGCTCGATCAGGCGCAGGGCTATGCGGAGATGATCGACGATCTGACCGCGAAACTGTGCGAGATCACCGGCTACGATGCCTTCTCGATGCAGCCCAATTCGGGCGCACAGGGCGAATATGCAGGGCTTCTCACCATCGCCGCCTATCACCGCGCCAATGGCGACGATCAGCGCGATGTCTGCCTGATCCCGATGTCGGCGCATGGCACGAACCCGGCCTCGGCGCATATGGCGGGGATGAAGGTCGTCGTCGTGAAATCGGCGCCCAACGGCGACGTCGATCTCGAAGACTTCGAAGCGAAGGCTGCAGAGGCGGGCGACAAGCTCGCGGCCTGCATGATCACCTATCCCTCGACCCATGGCGTGTTCGAGGAGACGGTAAAACGCATCTGCGACATCACCCACGAATATGGCGGTCAGGTCTATCTCGATGGCGCGAACCTCAACGCGCTGGTGGGGCTGGTGAAACCGGGCGAGATCGGCTCGGATGTGAGCCACCTCAACCTGCACAAGACCTTCGCGATCCCGCATGGCGGTGGTGGCCCGGGCATGGGGCCGATCGGGGTGAAATCGCACCTCGCACCCTACCTGCCCGGCCACCCCGAGACCGGCGGCGAAGAGGGACCGGTGAGTGCCGCGCCCTATGGCTCCGCCTCGATCCTGCTGATCTCCTGGGCCTATATCCTGATGATGGGCGGGCCGGGCCTGACGCAGGCGACCCGCGTGGCGATCCTCGCTGCCAATTACATCGCTGCGAAGCTGAAAGAGGGCTACCCGATCCTCTTCATGGGCAATCGTGGACGTGTCGCGCATGAATGCATCATCGACACGCGGCCCTTCGCCGAGGTGGGCGTGACGGTGGACGACATCGCCAAGCGCCTGATGGATAACGGCTTCCACGCCCCCACGATGAGCTGGCCGGTCGCTGGCACGCTGATGGTGGAGCCTACCGAATCCGAGACCAAGGCCGAGATCGACCGCTTCATCACCGCGATGCTCTCGATCCGTGACGAGATCCGCGACATCGAGGCGGGCGAGATCACCCCCGAGGACAGCCCGCTGCGCCACGCGCCGCACACGGTCGAAGACCTCGTGGCCGATTGGGACCGGAAATACACCCGCGAGCAGGGGTGCTTCCCGGCAGGCGCCTTCCGCGTCGACAAATACTGGCCGCCCGTGGGCCGGGTCGACAACGTCTTCGGCGACCGCAACCTGATCTGCACCTGCCCGCCGGTCGAGAGCTACGCCGACGCGGCAGAGTAACCGCCAGCCAAAATGACGAAAGGCCGGAGCACCGCGCTCCGGCCTTTCTCTTCTTCTCGATAAAAATACCTAGGCGCGCCGGTTACTTCACAGGGTTGCGGTAGATCACGCGGCGCAGCGAGCCGGTCTTCGACCGCATCAGCATCGTCTCGGATTCGATATAGGTCGGCTCGCGCTTCACGCCCTTCACGATGGACCCGTCGGTCACGCCGGTCGCGGCGAAGATCACGTCCGAGCGCACCATGTCGTCGCGCGCATAGACCTTGTCGAGATCGGTGATGCCCGCCTTCTTCGCGCGGCCCCGCTCGTCGTCGTTGCGGAACAACAGCTTGCCCCACATCTGGCCGCCCATGCATTTCAGCGCCGAGGCTGCCAACACGCCCTCGGGCGCGCCGCCCGAACCCATATACATGTCGATGCCAGTGAAATCGGGCTCGGCGCAGTGAATGACACCCGCCACGTCGCCATCGGTGATGAGGCGGATCTTCGCGCCGGTCTCGCGAACCTCGGCGATCATGTTTTCATGGCGCGGACGGTCGAGGATGCAGACCGCAATGTCCTTGGTTTCGACGCCTTGCGCCTTGGCCAGTGCCTGAACGCGCTCGGTCGGGGTCATATCGAGCGAGACCACGTCCTTCTCGTAGCCCGGGCCGATCGCGAGCTTGTCCATGTAGACGTCGGGCGCGTGCAGCATCGTGCCGCGCGGCGCCATCGCGATCACGGTGAGCGCGTTGGGCATGTCCTTCGCAGTAAGCGTCGTGCCTTCCAGCGGGTCGAGCGCGATATCCACCTCGGGGCCGACGCCCTGGCCGACTTCCTCGCCGATATAGAGCATCGGCGCCTCGTCGCGCTCGCCTTCCCCGATGACCACAGTGCCCCGGATTTCCAGCTTGTTGAGCTGATCGCGCATCGCGTTCACCGCCGCCTGATCGGCGGCCTTCTCGTCGCCGCGACCGATCAGGTCGGCTGATGCATGAGCCGCCGCTTCCGACACGCGGGCGAGGCCCAGCGAAAGCATGCGGTCGTTGAAATCAATCGGAGGGGTCATTTAGGTCTTCCTGTCTGCCTGGGCGTTACGGGCTGCGGACAGGTAAAGCCTGTGGGAGACCGAAGGGCAACCCCGGGAGCGCTAACATGCGGGGCGAGCCCCTATCGCGGCGAAAAATGGCGCGCAAGCCGGGGTCTTATGCCGTTTGCGGTGTGAAAAGATACGGCGATGTAACCGGCGTGAGAGGATAGGGCGCGCCTTATGGTGCCGCCCGGCGTCAGATCAGCAGGAATGCGGTGCGCGGCGAAATGGCTCTCGCCGCGCGATGCTCAGACTTCTTCGATGCGGATTGCGACCGGCTCGCCCTCGACGACGCGGGTCGCGGGCAGCGCGTTGATCGCCGCGTCGATCGCGTCGCGCGTCGTCTTGTGGGTGACAATCAGCACCGGAGCCGAGGTGTCGGCATGGCCGTATTGGCGCATCCGGCTGATCGAGACGCCCGCCTCGCCCAGAACGGTCGCGACTTTCGCCAGCGCGCCGGGTTTGTCCGACAGCTGCAGGCGCAGGTAATAGGGTGCCGCAATCGCGGTCACGGCGGGGGTGGGGGCCTCGAGCTTGTCGGCGGGCTGGCCGAAGACCGGCAGCCGCAACCCGCGTGCGAGGTCCATCACGTCGCCCATCACGGCGCTCGCGGTCGGGCCTTCGCCCGCGCCTGCGCCACGCAGCACGATCTGGCCGACCGAGTCGCCTTCCAGCACGGTCATGTTCGTCCCGCCGGTCAGCTGTCCCAGTGGCGAGGTGGCGGGCACGAGGCACGGCGTCATGCGCTGCTCCAGCCCGCGGCCGGTCATCTGCGCGACGCCCAGCAGCTTGATCTTGTAGCCCATATCGCCCGCGCGGCGGATATCGTCGATCGAGATGCGCCCGATCCCTTCCAGCGTCACGTCGTCGAAGGCGACCTGCGTGCCAAAGGCGATGGCGGCGAGGATGGCAAGCTTGTGGCCCGCGTCGATGCCGCCCACATCGAGGTTCGGATCGGCCTCGAGATAGCCAAGCGCGCGCGCCTCCTCGAACACCGTGTCATAAGGCAGGCCAGCATCTTCCATCCGTGTCAGGATGTAGTTGCAGGTGCCGTTCATCACGCCCATCACGCGGCGGATGCCGTTGCCCGCAAGCCCTTCGGTCAGCGTCTTGATGACCGGGATGCCGCCTGCGACGGCGGCCTCGTAGCGGATCGTGCGGCCGAGGCTTTCGGCGAGTTCCGCCAGCGCCTGACCGTGATGCGCGAGCAGCGCCTTGTTCGCGGTGACCACGTCCTTGCCCGCTTTCAGCGCGGCTTCGGTGGCGTCCTTCGCGGGGCCTTCATGGCCGCCCATCAGTTCGACAAAGACGTCAATGTCGTCGCGCTGCGCGAGCGTCACCGCATCGTCTTCCCATGCATAGCTCGACAGGTCCGCATCGCGGTTCTTGGTGCGGTCGCGCGCCGAGACGGC
The DNA here is from genome assembly GCF_002213225.1 of Thioclava sp. IC9. NCBI lineage: Bacteria > Pseudomonadati > Pseudomonadota > Alphaproteobacteria > Rhodobacterales > Paracoccaceae > Thioclava > Thioclava sp. IC9. The sequence continues at coordinate 231,528 of NZ_NBNX01000002.1, read as the reverse complement.
GGTGATTTCGATCGGGCGGCCCGCGCGGGCTTCCAGCAGATCGGCATGGCGCTGCACGATCTTCACCACACCGATGCCCACGGTGCCGAGACCCGCGATGCCAAGACGCAAGGGTGCGGTATCGGAGACGGCGGACATAGGGACCTCATGAGCGAAACTTGGTGGTTTGCGCCCTGTTAGCGGGAAAGCGCAGGCAGGGCAACGCGGCGTGCGGCTTCAACCGCGCCGTGGCGAGATTTTATTGGCTGCGCATCGTGTCTGCGCGGGCGCGCAACGCATCGGCGCGCGCCTCCAGCTCGGGGGCCGGATCGGGGGTGAGAGGTTGATCGGTCAGGATCTCGTCCATCGGCAGCAGCGCCGGATAGCCCTCCGTCGACCGCTTCGAACAGGCGGTCAGCGAGGCCAGCAGGGCAAACAGGGCGATCAGGGCAGGGGCGCGCATGGTCTCTCCTCTCGGGACGCTGCCAAACTATTGCGCGCGCGGCCCCATTGCCAGTGCCGATTGGGCCGCAAATCGGGTTTGATATTGAACGCTTGTTCAGTTAGCGTCGGTATCATGGCACGCAAGACAGGCTCCCATTCAGAGATTACCGGCCCGAAGATCCGCGCCGAGGCGCAAAGGCTCTTTGCGCGGTACGGCTTTGCCGCCGTTTCGATGCGCCAGATCGCGGGCGCGGTGGGGGTGCAGGCGGGGGCTCTCTACCTCTATACGCCCGACAAGGAAGCGCTGCTTTTCGATCTGCTCAAGACCCATATGGACGAGTTGATCGCCGCATGGCGCGCCGAGCCTGCCGGGGGCGACGCCCATGCGCGGCTGGAGCGTTTTGTGCGCTTTCACATCCGCTTCAACCTCGAGCGGGCCGAGGCTGTGTTCCTCAGCTACATGGAACTGCGCAACCTGAGCCCGGAGAATTTCGCGGTGATCGAGGGGCTGCGCAAGACCTACGAGACCGAGCTGGAAGAGATCCTAAAGGCGGGGCAGGACGAAGGCGTGTTCCTAATCCCGGACACGAAACTCGCGACGATGGCGATCATCGCGATGCTGACCGGCGTGAATACATGGTTCCGCGAAGGCGGACGCCTGAGCCGCGCCATGGTCGCCGATATCTACTGGGATATGGTGCGCAAGTCCGTGGGCGCCTGAGCCATGTGAAAAGGCGGCCGAAGCCGCCCTCTCTTTATGCGATCGATTGCCCGATTTGACTCAGCCGGGCGACAGCGGAGCCTTCGGAGGATCGAATTTCAGGCTGTGAATACCGCCGAAGCCTTCCCAACCGCCGTTGAAGAACAGATCGCCGCCAACGGTCCAATGTTTGCCCATCAGCCCGCCCGTGCCGAACCAGCCACGGCTGCCATAGCCCATGCCCAGCTCGGCCATCGCGTCGTCCTGACCGGCGACACCCGCGAACTTGATCTTGCCCTGCACGGGCCCCGGGCCCATGCCGAGATGCAGCGAAAGTTTCGCCCCGTTGATGTCGCCATCCGGATCGAGGTCGTAATTCATCGCGCCGAACACCCCTTCAAGGCCGCTCGCGCCCGGGCCGAAGGTCCAGTTCAGACCCACAAACCCCTTTGTATCATTCGCCACTGCGGCGCTTGCGAGGCAAGCAGTCACCGCGGCAATCGTCATCATGCGTTTCATGGCACACTCCACACTTGGTGTTAACGCTGGCTTCAGCCTCACGCGGAAAATCACACCACGCAATGATTTGTGTCACTTTTGCGGGATTTCCTCTGCGCTGCGTCAGGCGCGCAACGCAGCCAGCGCCTCGGTCAGATCGAGTGCCCCGTCATAGATCGCGCGCCCCGAGATCGCGCCCGCGATCACGCCGGTGTCGCGCAGGGCGATCAGGTCGGGCAGGGAGGAGACCCCACCGCTCGCGATCACCGGGATCTCGACCGCGCGCGCCAGCGCCTCGGTCGCGGCGATGTTCGGTCCACCCATGGCGCCATCGCGCATGATGTCGGTGTAGATGATCGCGGCGACGCCCGCGTCCTCAAACGATTTCGCCAGATCGGTGACCATCACATCGGTCTCTTCCGCCCAGCCCTTGGTCGCCACTTTGCCGTTGCGCGCGTCGATTCCGACGGCCACCTGGCCGGGGAAGGCTTTCGCCGCCTCGCGCACCAGATCGGGGTTCTCGACTGCGACGGTGCCGAGGATCACCCGCGCAAGCCCTTTATCCAGCCAGCGCTCGATCGTCGCCATGTCGCGGATACCGCCGCCCAGCTGTGCGGGCACCTTGATGCGCGACAGGATCGCCTCGACGGCGGCGGCGTTTACCGGCTCGCCCGCGAAGGCGCCGTTGAGGTCCACCAGATGCACCCATTCGCAGCCCGCCGCCTCGAATTTGGCCGCCTGCGCCGCGGGGTCGTCGCCGAAGACCGTGGCCTTGTCCATCTCGCCATGCAGCAAGCGCACGCATTGGCCATCCTTGAGGTCGATCGCGGGGTAGAGGATCATCGGGGCTCTCCTGATTTGTCGCGTCGCCTCTTGCCACGGGTTCGCGGATTTTCCAAGCCTGACGCGGACGTCACGTCAGTCTTGCCGGGAATCGGTCTTGCATGGCCTGATGCGGCCAGCAGGCAAAAGGGAGGAGATTTGCCATGAAGACATTGATGATTGCAGCAGCGACTCTGGCACTGGGCGCAGGCGCGGCGCTGGCCGACCCGATCGAGGGCACCTGGAAGACGCAGCCCGATGACGGCGCCTATGCCTATGTGGACATCGCGCCCTGCGGTGCGAAATTCTGCGGTACCATCGTGCGCACCTTCAAGGGCGGCAGCGAGTACAAGTCGGAGAATCTCGGCAAGCAACTCGTGATCGGAATGGAGCCCCAGGGCGACAACAAGTACAAGGGCAAGGTCTGGCGTCCGTCGAACAACAAGATCTACCTCGGCAAGATTACCGTTCAGGGCAACGCGATGGCGCTGGCGGGTTGCGTGGCCGGCGGCCTCTTCTGCAAATCGCAGGACTGGCAGCGCGTGAAGTGACTTTTCTCCCCGGCCTTGCGCGGATGCGGCGGGCCGGGATTTCTCGCCGGACTTAGTCCGGGATCAGATCGGCATAGGCGAAGCCGTCGCGCATAACGGTTTCGCCCACCCGCACCGGGATCGCCGCGTCGAAGATCGGGCCCGCACTGACGGCGGTGTGAAACTCACCATTCTCGCCGCAGGGATCGACGCCTTCAGGTAGATCGGCCAGCAGGCTTTCATCGAAACGCCGCCCCGCGAAGCTTCGCTCGAGCTTGCTCGGGTCCACCGTCACCAGATGCGTGACGAACCCCGCCGCGATCATCTCACGCGCCAGCTGATCCGTAGGGCGCTGCCAGAGCGGAAACAGCGCTTCGACGCCGAGCGGCTTCAGCTTCTCGATCCGGTAATCGCGCACGTCTTCGAGGAAGAGATCGCCGAAGACCATCGTCTCTACGCCAAGCGCCTTCACCTGATCCATGGCAGAGGCCATCCGCGCCTCGTAATCCTCGTTCGAGCAGGGCCAGGGCAGCGGCACCTCGATCAGCGGCAGGCCCGTGGCCTTCGCCTGACGGCGCAGCAACTCATTGCGGGTGCCGTGCATCGCGACCCGGTCGAAAGCCTCGTTGGTCGTCGACAGCAGCGCCACGACATCCGCGTGGCCTTCGGTCCGGCAAGCATGCAGCGCCATCGCGCAATCCTTGCCCGACGACCACGACAGAACCGCCTTGGGGGCCATCAGGGCTTCCAGCCGAGGAAATTCGCGATCAGCCGCAACCCGGTCGCCTGCGACTTCTCGGGGTGGAACTGGGTGCCCACGATATTGTCACGGCCCACGATCGCGGTGATCTCCGCACCATATTCGGCATAGGCCAGACGGTGCTCAGGCTCGGCTACGTTGAAGTGGTAGCTATGCACGAAATAGGCGTGATCGCCGGTGTTGATGCCGCTCAGAACCGGGTGATTGTAGCCGACCACCAGATCGTTCCAGCCCATATGCGGGACTTTCATCGACGGATCGGAGGGTTCGATCTTCACCACTTCGCCGGGGATCCAGCCGAAGCCCTCGGTCTCGCGGAATTCCAACCCGCGCGTCGCGAGCATCTGCATGCCGATGCAGATCCCGAGGAAGGGGCGGCCCTTCACGGTCACCGCCTCCTCGATCGCCTGTGCCAGCCCCTCGAAGCGATAGAGCGCCGCGCTGCAGGACGGAAACGCCCCGTCGCCCGGCAGCACGATCCGGTCGGCGCGCGCGACGACGTCGGGCTCCGAGGTCACGACGATCGTGCCGTGACCCGTCTCGTTCGCCATGCGCTGAAACGCCTTCTCTGCCGAGTGAAGGTTGCCCGAATCGTAATCGACCAGTGCCGTGAGCATCAAAGCGCCCCTTTGGTCGAGGGCAGCACGCCGCCCATGCGCGGATCGGGCTCGACCGCCATGCGCAGGGCGCGGGCGACCGATTTGAACGCGGCTTCGGCGATGTGGTGGCTGTTGAAGCCATGCAGGCGGTCGATATGCAGCGTGATCCCGCCATGGGTGGCGAGGGCCTGGAAGAACTCGCGTACCAGCTCGGTGTCGAACGTGCCGATCTTCGGGGAGGGCATGTCGCAATTCCACACGAAGAACGGCCGCGCGGACAGATCCAGCGCGCAGGAGACCTGCGTGTCGTCCATCGCCAGTGCGAAATGGCCGTAGCGGCGAATGCCGCGCTTGTCGCCAAGCGCCTGCACCAGTGCCTGACCCAGCGCGATCCCGGTATCCTCGACCGTGTGGTGATCGTCGATATGCAGGTCGCCCTTCGCCCGCACGGTCATGTCGATCAGCGAGTGCCGCGCGAGTTGGTCGAGCATGTGGTCGAAAAAGCCCACGCCCGTTTTGTTGTCATACTGACCGGTGCCATCGAGATCGATCTCGACGCTGATCTCGGTCTCGGCGGTGTTGCGGCTGATCGTGGCCTTGCGCATTGGGCGCCTCCTTGAAACTCATCGCCTTATAGGCCGGGGCAGGGGGCGCGCTCAAGCAGGCTGCTGTCGATTGCGGGATCGGTGCGGCGGAAAAACAAAAGCCTCCCCGAAGGGAGGCTTTTTTGTATTGGAGCGGGCGAGGCGATTCGAACGCCCGACCCTAACCTTGGCAAGGTTATGCTCTACCCCTGAGCTACGCCCGCATCCTTGGGTATTTGACCGAACTGGAGCGGGCGAGGCGATTCGAACGCCCGACCCTAACCTTGGCAAGGTTATGCTCTACCCCTGAGCTACGCCCGCGCCGGTTCGGTGGAGGCGGATTTAGGGGATAGCGGCGTAGGCTGCAAGAGGAAATTTTGCGCGAAGGGGAAAATTTCTGCCTGACGTTTCGGCAGGCGGCAGTGAGGTGCGTTGGAAGCGCCTCGCGAGGTAAGAGGACCGCAAGCCGGCGGGCTCAGGATGCGCCAAGCGAGGGGGCTCTGCCCCCACTGGCTGCGCCAGCCCCCCCCCCCGGGATATTTGACCCAAGCCGAAAACGAAAAATGCCCGACTCGATCCGCAGAAGGGCGGGCGAGCCGGGCACTTTCGTCTTGGGCGGTCATCGGCGTCCCCGCCTGTTCCGCGATTCTTTGTTAACGCAGCTGTCGTTAAGACTTCGTTGCGCGCCTTCGGCTTGGTGGAAATATCCCGGGGGGCGCGCGGAACGCGAGCGGGGGCAGAGCCCCCTCCATGCATCAGGTCAGTTCAGCGCCCGCCAGCCGATATCGCGGCGGCAGAAGCCTTGGGGCCAGTCGATCGCATCGACCATCGCGTAGGCGCGGTCGCGCGCTTCCTGCAGGTTCGCGCCGCGGGCTGTCACGTTGAGAACCCGGCCGCCGCTCGCGACGATCTTGCCGTCTTTCTCGGAGGTGCCAGCGTGGAAGACCATGTGCGAGCCGTCCTCGGGCAGCGCGTCGAGGCCGCCGATCACCGAGCCTTTCTCATAGGCGCCGGGATAGCCCTGTGCCGCCATAACCACCGTCATCGCATGATCGGGCGCCCATTGCGCCTGCACTTCGTTCAGCCGCCCTTCCGCGCAGGCCAGCAGCAGGTCGAGCGCCTGCGCGCCGAGCCGCAGCATCAGCACCTGACATTCGGGATCTCCGAAGCGTACGTTGTATTCCACGAGACGCGGCTGGCCGTTCTCGATCATCAGACCGGCATAAAGGACGCCCTGAAAAGGGGTGCCGCGCTTGGCCATCTCGGCGACGGTGGGGCGGACGATCTCGTCCATCGCCTTCGCCTCGATCTCGGGGCTCAGGATCGGGGCGGGGGAATAGGCGCCCATACCGCCGGTATTCGGGCCGGTATCGCCTTCGCCGACACGTTTGTGATCCTGCGCGCCGCCCACGGCCAGCACGTTCTCGCCGTCACAAAGCACGAAGAGAGAGGCTTCCTCACCCTCCATGAATTCCTCGATCACGACTTCCGCGCCCGCGCTTCCGAAGGCGCCGCCGAAAATCTCGTCGATGCCGTTGAAGGCCTCATCGAGCGTCATCGCGACGATCACGCCCTTGCCGGCGGCCAGACCGTCTGCCTTGACCACGATCGGGGCGCCCTGTTCGCGGACATAGCCCTTCGCACCTTCCGCGCTGGTGAAGCGGGCATAGGCTGCGGTGGGCGCGTTGCAGGCGTCGCAAATCTCTTTGGTGAACGCTTTCGAGGCTTCCAGCTTCGCGGCCTCCGCCGAGGGGCCGAAGGTCAGGATGCCCTGATCGCGCAGCGCATCGGCCACACCCGCGGCGAGCGGCGCTTCCGGCCCGATCACCACGAAATCGATCGCATTCGCTTCGCAAAGTTCGAGCACCGCCGCCGCATCGCTCGGGTCGATCGCCGCGCAATCGGCGATCTGCGCGATCCCGGCATTGCCTGGGGCCACAATCAGCCGGTCGCATTTCGGATTTTGCTTGATCGCCCAAGCAAGTGCATGTTCGCGCCCGCCGCCGCCCAGAACCAGAATGTTCATCGCTCGCCCCCTTGGCCTTCGCTTTGCTGCCTTCTAAGCTGCGCGAAACCCCGAGGCAAGGCGCCCCGGACCAACGCGAAACAAGGCGGGCAGATGGACCTTCTCGACGACGAAAACGGCTCGAACGCGCATGACTACACGGTCTCCGAGATCTCGGGGGCGGTGAAGCGGGTGATCGAGGGGGAATTCGGCCGCGTCCGGGTGCGCGGCGAAGTAGGCCGTGTCTCGACGCCGCGCTCGGGCCATATGTATTTCGACCTAAAGGACGACCGCTCGGTGATCGCTGCCGTCAGTTGGAAGGGGCAGGTGGCGAAAATGCAGGTCCGCCCAGAGGAGGGGATGGAGGTCATCGCCACGGGCCGGATGACGACCTTCGCGGGCCAATCCAAATACCAGCTGATCGTCGACAATGTCGAGCCGGCGGGCGCAGGCGCGCTGATGGCGATGCTGGAGGCGCGGCGCAAGGCGCTGGCCGCCGAGGGGCTGTTCGATGCGGGCCGCAAGAAGCCGATCCCGTGGCTGCCGCGGGTGATCGGGGTGGTAACCTCGCCCTCGGGGGCGGTGATCCGCGACATCCTGCACCGCCTCGCTGACCGCTTCCCGCGCCATGTGCTGATCTGGCCGGTGGCGGTTCAGGGGCAGGCTTGCGCTCCGGAAGTGGCGCGCGCGGTGCGGGGCTTCAACGCGCTGGCGCCGGGCGGGAAAATCCCGCGCCCCGATCTGATCATCGTCGCGCGCGGCGGCGGCTCGATCGAAGACCTCTGGGGCTTCAACGAAGAGGCCGTGGTCCGCGCCGTGGCCGAAAGCGACATCCCGGTGATTTCGGCGGTGGGCCACGAGACCGATACGACGCTTGTGGATCACGCCGCCGACCGGCGCGCGCCCACGCCCACCGCCGCAGCTGAGATGGCGGTGCCGGTGCGCGCCGAACTGGCCGCGTGGCTGTCGGAGGCGCAGACGCGGATGATGCGGGCGGCGCGTGGGCGGCTCGATCAGCGGGGCCAGCGACTGCGCGATCTGGCCCGTGGTCTGGGCCGTCCCGAGGCGCTGACGCAACCGGCGAGGCAAAGCTTCGATCTCTGGGCCGAGCGGCTGGGGCCTGCGCTGCGCACGCTGGTTCTGCGCAAGAATACCCGTTTCGCGCCGCTGGCTGCGCAAATCTCGCCGAACCTGCTTCGGCGCTTCATCCGGGATCGGTCGCGGGAGATCGACGGACTGTCGGCGCGGCTCGCTCCGGCACCTGCGGCGCGGATGCGGCGCGCCAAGCAAGATCACACGCAGCTTGCGCGGCGGTTGGATGCGGCGCGGGTGCGGATGATCGGCGATGCGCAAAGGCGCAACCGCGAAGGGGCGGAGCGGCTGACGGGACTGGAAACCCGGCTGGAGCGCTGCCTGCCCGCACGGATCGAAGCGCAGCGCGAACGGCTCGAGCGGCTCGACCGGATGCGCCAGACGCTGGGCTATCGAGAGACGCTCAAGCGTGGTTATGCGGTGGTGCGTGGGCCCGACGGCGTGGTGACGTCTCAGGTGGTGGCGGAGAAACAGTCCGGTCTCGAGATCGAGTTCGCCGATGGCAAGCTCGCGGTCATTCCGGGCGGTGGCGGCAGTGCGACGCCGCCGAAGCCGAAGAAGAAAAAGCCCGATCCGGGACCGTCTCAGGGTAGCCTGTTCTGAAACCTATACGCCGACGTCCGGCCCCTGACAGATCAGCGGGTCGTGGCTTTCCGACAGGCTCACCAGTGGTTCCTGCGAGGGATCTCCCTTGAACTGCGCGACCAGCCCCTTCGCCGTGTCATAGAATGTCCAGCATTGCAGCGGCGCGTATTCGCCGTAATCGAAGCAGATATACTGCCCGTCCTGATACCAGTCACCTTCCTTGCATTCGCTTTCGGTGAAGGCCCAGATCACCTTGTGGCCGGGCTTGTATTGCTCGGACCCGTAGGGCTGGCCGAAGACCGAATAGGTGATGGTGCGCCCGACGGTGCGCTGATCGAACTGCTCTGCATTGAGAGGCGGACCGAGCGGGTCGGCCGCAGCTGACAGGTTCGGCGCGAAGGCCAGCATCAGGATCAGTATCGGCCGCATCGAGGGAGGCTCCGGCTGTTTCATTGACCCAACCTGCCAGATCGCAGCCCGCTTGCCTAGCGCGCGCTCGCCCCTTCGGCGCCGCGTGGCTTGTTCTGCTGCAGCGCCTTCACGCGCTTGTCCATGACGCGGCGCCAGAGCGGCGGGAACAGCGCCAGCGCCGCCATCGCGGGTAGGCTGCGCGGCAGGACGGGCCGTTGCGGCTCGGTCAGATCGCCAAGCCGAAGGGCGGGATATTCCCGCGCCGGATGCGCATGGTGATCCGAGTGGCGCGGCGCGTTGAGCATCCACAGCGAGGTGATCGGCGCGGGCGCGTCCCAGCTGTGATGCGCATCGACCGGATCGAAGCTGCCATCGCCCCGCCGCCGCCGCGACAACCCGTAATGCTGGACGTAATCGGCGAGCAGGATCTGCAGCTGCGCATAGGCGCAGAGCAGGATATAGGCCACCACGCCCTCGGCCCCGAAGAGCATCCCGAACAGCACCGCGAACCACAGCCCGCCCAGCAGATAGGACGGGTAGGGGCCGAGCCGCGCTATCCTCGCCTTGATCTGCGCGCTCAGCGGTGCTTTCGGATCAATCGCGGGCAGGCGGGCGAAGCGGTTGCGCTCCATCTCGTAGCCGCCGACGAAGCTGCCGATCCAGGCCCGGGGCGCAAAGGACCAGAAGCCCTCGCCAAGCTGTGCCGAGTTCGGATCGTCCGGCGTCGCGACGAAACGGTGATGGACCAGCCGATGCGCCGAAGTGTGATGGCCGAATAGCAACGAGATATAGACCCATTTGCCCAGCAGAAACAGCCGTTTGTCCGGCCGGTGGATCAGCTCGTGCGCGTTGGAATTCGACACCTGTCCGAAGAACAGCCCGAAGGCCAGCCAGACCGCGATCCAGCTCGGGCCCTCCAGCATCGTATGCCCTGACATCGCCGCCACGCCGAGCACGAGCAGCACGAAATGCACCACCGCCAGCGTCGTCGACAGCGCATCGGCCGCCGGGAATTCCGAGCCCTCCGGCGCATCTGGAGAGGGATGCTTCAGTGCCTCGTCGAGGAGGAACATGCACAGCGCGATCCAGATCAGCGCCGCCCAGGCCGCGAGCCCGCCGAAGACGCCCGCCACCAGCAAAAGCGGCACCGGCAGAAGCGTCACGACCGCGAAGCTGTCGACGCCCGGGATCTCGCGCGAGAGCCGCAGCAGATTTGCAAACGCACCGCGAAGGCGGCGCTTGCGCGTCGGGTAATTGCCTTGGGTCACGTGCTGCGGGTCCGGTTCGCTCGACATGGAAAGTTCCATCGTTTTGCGCCATTCTTTCGGCGATTTCGACCATTTTGTGACTCAGCTTGCGGGGGCGGGGCTTTTCTGCGCCAGATGTGGCGATGATGTCCGCAGCTCCGATCAGCCTCGTTATCGCCGCCGTCTTCGCGGCAATCTACCTCGTACGCCATGCGGGGGCGGGGGAAAGCAGCGCGAAAACCCTCGTGAAGACCGCCTCCGTCGTAGCGCTGATCCCGATGGCGGCCGCCCTGGGCGCGCCGCTTGCGATCCTCGCGGGGCTCGCCCTTGGTGCAGCGGGCGACTTCGCCCTGTCGCGCTCTGGCCAGCGCGCCTTCCTGATCGGCATGGCAGCCTTTGCGGCGGGGCATCTGGCCTATCTGATCGGCTTTCTCGAGATGGGCGCGCAGCCCTCGGCATGGACCATCCCTCTCATCGCCCTGGGGCTCTCGGCGGAGTTCTGGCTGCTGCCGCGGACGGGCGGGCTGTGCTGGCCGGTGCGGGCCTACATCTGGATCATCGTCGCGATGGCGGCGGTGGCGATGGGCCTGCCCGCGGGCTATCTGCTGGTGATCCTGGGTAGCCTCGCCTTCGTGCTTTCCGACCTGATCCTCGCGCTGGAGATGTTCGTGCTGCACGACGCCGAACGTAAGCGGATCGCGGCGCGCGCGCTCTGGGTGTTCTACTGGGGCGGTCAGGCGCTGATCGGCTGGGGCGCGGGATCGGGTTTTGCCGGGGGATAAGCCTTCCATCCGGGACTGCGATGAACTAGGTGGAGCGTAAGGAAAGGCCTGATCCATGTCGTTTTTCAAAAAGCTCAAATCGCGTCTGACGCGTTCTTCCTCAAAGCTCGAGCAGGGGCTCGAGGATATCGTCGCCGAGAATGCCTCCAGTGAAGACGAGGTCGCCGAGACGCCGGAACCTTCGGCGCCCGCGACGCCCGCAGAGACCTCCCCCGAGGCCGCGCCGCGGAGCCGTGCCGAACCGGGGCCGGAGCCCGAACCCGAACCCCGGCATGATGAGACGATCAACCTCCCCGATCCCACGCCGCCCGCACCCGGCTACGTGCCCGCGCCGGTGACCGAACCGGTCGAAGAGGAACACGCGCAGATCGCAAAGGCCCCGCTCGACGTCGAGCCCGCGCCCGAGCGTCCAAACCCCGAGCCGAAGAAGCCGAGCCTTCTGGGCCGCATCTTCGGCGGCGGAGAGGCGAAACCCGCCGAGCCGCGCCGTGTCCTCGATGACGAGATGCTGGAAAGCCTCGAAGAGCTGCTCATCGCCTCAGACATGGGCGTCGACACCGCGCTGCGCGTCTCGGCAAACCTTGCCGAGGGGCGGATGGGTCGCAAGCTCTCGGTTTCCGAGATCAAGGGGCTTCTGGCCCAAGAGGTCGCCCGGATCATGGAGCCGGTCGCGAAACCTCTGCCGCTTTACCCCAAGAAGCCGCAGGTCGTGCTGGTGGTGGGCGTCAACGGGTCGGGCAAGACCACGACGATCGGCAAGCTCGCCTCACAATTCCGCGCAGCCGGCAAGCAGGTCGTGATCGCGGCGGGCGACACGTTCCGCGCAGCCGCCGTCGAACAGCTGCAGGTCTGGGGCGATCGCGCCGGCGTGCCGGTCCTGACCGCGCCCGAAGGTTCCGACCCGGCTTCGCTTGCCTATGACGCGATGAAGAAGGCCGAGGCCGAGGGGGCGGACCTTCTGATGATCGACACGGCTGGCCGGTTGCAGAACCGCGCCGACCTGATGGAAGAACTCGCAAAGATCGTCCGCGTGATCCGCAAGGTCGACGAAACCGCGCCGCATAACACGCTTCTCGTGCTCGATGCGACGACGGGGCAGAACGCGCTGCAGCAGGTCGATGTCTTCCGCAAGATCTCGAACGTGTCGGGGCTGGTGATGACCAAGCTCGACGGCACTGCGAAAGGCGGCGTGCTGGTCGCGCTGGCCGACAAGTTCGGCCTGCCGATCCACGCGATCGGGGTGGGAGAGCAGCTCGACGATCTGGCGCCCTTCGATCCGGAAGAGTTCGCGCAGGCCCTCGTGGGCCTCGAAGACTGAACCCGCGATTGGGGGCGCCGCCCCCCCGCGCTTGCGCGCGCCCCCCGGGATATTTGTGCAAGCCCGAAGAGAGCCCTGCGCCTTTCCTCTTCCCCTTGGTCGAAATATCCCGGGGGTGAATGGCCCTGAGGCCAGAGGGGGCAGCGCCCCCTAGCGCCCGAGATCACGAAGGACTTCCTCTTGAGCGACTGGATCATCTCTGTCTCGGGCACCGAGACCGGCAAGCACCTCGCGCTGGGCCTCGCGCTGCTCGCGGCCTTTCTGCACGCGCTGTTCGGGGCGTTGCAGAAGGGGCGGCACGACCCGTGGCTCAGCCGCGCCGCGATCGATGCGAGCTACGGGATCATCGCGGCCCCTTTCGCGCTCTTCGTGGTGCCGTGGCCCGAGCCCTACATGTGGCCGATCTTCGTGGGCGTTTTCTTCATCCATGTCGGCTACAAGCTGCTGCAGGCGGCCTGCTACCAGCGTGGGGCCTATACGGTGGTCTACCCGGTCGTGCGTGGTACCGGGCCGCTTTTCGCGGTGATCGGGGCGGGGATTATCTTCGGAGAGCATTTCACGATCGGCCAATGGGCCGGGGTGGCCACGCTTCTTGCCGGGATCTACGGTCTTGCGATCTACAACCTGCGCAATGTGACGGTCGATCGAGAGACGATGGTGCCGGCGCTGATGCTCGCCGTGGCGACCGGTGCCTTCGTCGCGCTCTACACCACCTATGACGCCTATGGCATCCGCGCGACCGCCGATCCCTTCACCTTCCTGGCGTGGTTCTTCTTCATCGATGGCTGGTTCATGCCGATCTTCACCGCGCGGCGCTGGACGAAGCTGCCGAGTTCGGAAATGGTGCCGCTCATCAAGAGGGGTGTTATCGGCGCGATTGTTGCTTATTTCTCCTTTGGCTCGATCATGTTGGCGACACGGCTCGACAAGGTGGGCGAGGCGGCGGTGCTGCGCGAGACCTCGACGGTCTTCGCAGCCCTCATCGGCTGGCTCGTGCTGGGCGAGAAAGTTGGGCCGCGGCGTACGGCCCTGATGGCGCTGATCGCGGCGGGGGCCGTGATCGTTGAGATAGCAGGCAGGTAAAGGCAGATGGCAGAGAAAAAGATTTCCCCGTGGGTGAAAGCGGCGCTCGACTGGGGGCCGCTCATCGTCTTCTTCGTCGCCTTCAACCGGCTCAAGGACGGCACCTACACGATCCTCGGCACCGACTATTCGGGCTTCGTCGTGGCCACCGCGCTGTTCATCCCGCTGATCGCCGCCTCGACGCTGATCCTGTGGGCCTTGACGCGCAAGATCTCGGCGATGCAGATCGCTACGCTGGTTCTGGTGCTGATTTTCGGCGGGCTATCGGTCTGGCTGAACGATCCGACCTTCTTCAAGATGAAGCCGACCATCATCTACCTGCTCTTCGCGGGTATTCTCGGGGCGGGGCTGATCCGCGGCAAGGCGTGGTTGCAGCTGGTGATGAACGAGGCGATCCCGATGGCGCATGAGGGCTGGATGATCCTGACCAAGCGCTTCGTGGGGCTGTTCCTCGCGCTCGCGGTGGCCAACGAGATCGTCTGGCGCACGATGTCGGACGAGATCTGGGTCGATTTCAAGACTTTCGGCCTGCCGATCATCCTGATCGTCTTCATCATGTCGCAGACCAAGCTTTTCGAGCGCCACGGCATCGAAAAGGAAGAGGAGGACGAGGCGGAGAAGTAACTCCGACCTGTCCGCGCCCGCCGCGATCCGTTACACCTGTCGCGACTGCCAAAGCCGGAGCCTCTCATGAAAATCGCCACCTTCAACATCAACGGCATCAAGGCGCGCCATCAGGCGCTGGTCGATTGGCTGAAGGAGGCCGAGCCGGACGTGGTCCTGCTGCAGGAGATCAAGTCGGTCGACGAGGGCTTCCCCTGCGAGCTGTTCGAGGACCTCGGCTACGCGGTCGAGACACATGGGCAGAAAGGTTTCAACGGCGTTGCGATCCTGTCGAAACTGCCGCTGGAGGATGTGACGCGGGGGCTGCCCGGCGATGAGGGTGATGAGCAGGCGCGCTGGATCGAGGCGACCGTCGTCGGCGAGAAGGGCGCGGTGCGGCTCTGTGGCCTCTATCTGCCCAACGGCAACCCGGTGGAACTCGACGATGCGGGGCGACCTGTCGCGGGCGGCAAATACGCCTACAAGCTCGCGTGGATGGAGCGGATGCAGGCGCAGGCCGAGGCGCTGCTGGCGCTGGAAGAACCCTTCGTGATGGCGGGCGATTACAACATCATCCCGCAGGACGAGGATGCCGCGAAGCCCGAAGCGTGGCGCGGCGATGCGCTGGCGCTTCCGCAAAGCCGCGAGGCGTTCCGCCGTATCCTCAATCTTGGCTTCACCGAGGCCTTCCGTGCCCGGGTGCAGGGGCCGGGGCACTACTCGTTCTGGGACTATCAGGCGGGCGCCTGGCAGAGGAACAATGGCATCCGGATCGACCATCTGCTGCTGTCCCCGCAGGCGGCGGACCTGTTGCGCGATGTCGGCATCGACAAGGAAATCCGCGGCCGCGACAAGCCCTCTGATCACGTTCCGGTCTGGATCACGCTCGACGTCTGATCGCGATTGCCGCAACGTCATTTCCTCGGCCTCGCCGCGACTGTGCATAGTGGCGGCGAAAGAGAGGAGACCCCAGATGCAAGACCAGATCAGCCGGCACCCGGTGCCGCAACTCGCCGACATGCCAGAGGATATCCGCACGCGGATCGAGGCGGTTCACGAGAAGGCCGGGTTCATCCCGAACATCTTCCTCGCCCTGGCGCATCGCCCCGACGAGTTCCGCGCCTTCTTCGCCTATCACGACGCGCTGATGGAGCGGCCTGGCAACCTGACGATCGCCGAGCGCGAGATGATCGTCGTGGCGACTTCGGCGGCAAACGAGTGCCAGTATTGCGTGATTGCACATGGGGCGATCCTGCGCATCCGTGCCAAGAACCCGCTGATCGCCGATCAGGTCGCGGTGAATTACCGCAAGTCCGACATCACGCCGCGCCAGCGGGCGATGCTCGACTTCGCGATGAAGGTTAGCCTGCGGGCGCAGGAGGTCGAGGAGGCTGACTACGAAGCGCTGCGCTCCCATGGTTTCACCGATGACGATATCTGGGATATCGGCGGGATAACGGCGTTCTTCGGCCTGTCGAACCGGCTGGTGAACATGGCTTCGATCCCGCCGAACCCCGAGTTCTATGCGATGGGGCGCTGAGCGCCTCTGGTCTTCGCCCATCCGCGCGGTCTAGGGTCTGGCAAGATCAGACAGAGGGCCAGCTAGGAGGAACGCGCGATGGGCGAGATCTTGATCCGGAGCGCCGAGGTGGTCGTCACGATGGACGGCGCCCGGCGCGAGTTGAAGGGCTCGGATCTGCTGCTGCGCGACGGCCAGATTGCAGCTGTCGGGCCGGGGCTGGAAAGCATGGGCGAGGTGGTCGAGGCCAAGGGCTGCGTCGTCACGCCGGGGCTCGTGAACACCCATCATCACCTCTATCAGACGCTGACCCGTGCGGTGCCGGGCGGGCAGGATGCGCTGCTCTTTGGCTGGCTGCAGACGCTCTACCCGATCTGGGCGAAGATGGGTCCCGAGGAGATCCGCGTCTCGGCGCAGGTCGGACTGGCGGAACTGGCGCTGACCGGCTGCACCACCAGTTCCGATCACCTCTACATGTATCCGAATGGCGCGCGGCTGGAGGATACGATCCACGCCGCCGCCGAACTGGGCCTGCGCTTCCATCCCACGCGCGGCGCGATGAGCATCGGCGAGAGCGATGGCGGCCTGCCACCCGATAGCCTGGTCGAGCGCGAAGAAGCGATCCTGAACGACTGCATCCGGATCGTCGACGCGTTCCAT
Source organism: Thioclava sp. IC9 (assembly GCF_002213225.1). Classification (NCBI taxonomy): domain Bacteria; kingdom Pseudomonadati; phylum Pseudomonadota; class Alphaproteobacteria; order Rhodobacterales; family Paracoccaceae; genus Thioclava; species Thioclava sp. IC9. The sequence continues at coordinate 215,307 of NZ_NBNX01000002.1, read as the reverse complement.
GATCCCAACGAAGGTTCGATGTGCCGGGTGGGGATCGCGCCCTGTTCGCCGTTTTCGGTCTCGCGCGAGCTGATGCGCGACGCGGCGCTGCTCGCGCGCGACAAGGGCGTTATGCTGCACACCCATCTTGCCGAGAATGATGAGGATATTTCCTACAGCTTGGAGCAGTTTGGCTGCCGGCCGGGGCAATATGCCGAAGATCTCGGTTGGACCGGCGAGGATGTCTGGCACGCGCATTGCGTGAAGCTGGATGCGGGCGAGATCGACCTGTTCGCGCGCACGCAGACCGGGGTTGCGCATTGTCCGTGCTCGAATTGCCGTCTGGGCTCGGGCATCGCGCCGGTGCGCCAGATGCGCGATGCGGGGGTTAAGGTGGCGCTTGGCGTCGATGGCTCGGCCTCGAACGACGCTGGCTCCCTCATCGGCGAGGCGCGCATGGCGATGCTGCTGCAGCGGGTGCAAAACGGCGCCGACGCGATGGCCGCGCGCGAGGCGCTGGAGATCGCGACGCTAGGTGGCGCGCAGGTTCTGGGCCGTCCCGATTGCGGGGTACTCGCGCCGGGCAAGCGGGCAGATGTGGCAATCTGGGATGTCTCGGGGCTGGAGGCGGCAGGCGCGTGGGATCCGGTCGCGGCACTGGTACTCTGCGGGCCGCCCAAGGTGAAACACCTCTTCGTCGAGGGCCGTCAGGTGGTGCGCGACGGGCAGGTTGTGACGATCGACCTGCCGCGCGTGATCGAGACGCAGAACCGCCTCGCATCAGCGCTTATGGGCTGAATTTCTCGCGCCGCACGGCCCCGGCGGCGCTGGCGATCCGCAGCAGGCGGCGACGGTCGCCTGCAAGGGCAGACTCCATCAACCCCGAGAGGCCTCCGCGCGCCTTCAGATGCGGTGCGAGGTCGGAATGGCCGAGATCGGGGAAGATCAGGTGATCGACATTTGATGGGTGCGGGAAGGGCATCGCCTGCGCCAGATCGTCCTGCGCGCCGTGACACAGGATCGCCCAGCAGGTCGCGGGCGGAAGCGGAGTCGTCTCGCGCGCGAAGGTCGCGATCTGTCTCGTCCACTCGCTCCATCGAGCCTCCCCCGGCACGACGCCCGGTTTTACCGAGAATTGCGGAGACAAGGCCAGCACCACGTCAACCGGGAGCACCTCCGCTGCGACCAGCGCCGAGACCGCGCCCATCGACAGCCCAATGGCAGCGATCCGGGTCACGGGGCGGCGGCGCCGCACCTCTGCCAAGGCTGCACGCAGGGCTGGGGCGAAGCCAGGATCGTTCGTCCAGCTTCGGCTGTCGTCGCTGATGAACAGCGCCCGGCGTGGGAAGCCCAGCGTGCCGCGCCCCGTGGCGGTGGCGACGAATTCCGGTGCGGGCGGGCGGCTGGGGTCGTGTCCGATCGAGGCGAAGGAGATGACCAGATCGTCGCCGCCACCGTCAAGAAAATCGACCGTGAAAGGCGCGCGGGCGTAGATCCTCTCGAAGGCAGGATCGGTCAATGCAGCCGCTTGCCTGCGACCCAAGTTCCCGCGATGGCGCGGTCGTCGCCCATCATGATCGTCGGGAAGATCGCCTCCCAGATGTCATTCGCACGGTCGGCACGCTGCGAGATGGCAGGCGTCGAGGCGAGGTCGACCGCGATGAAATCCGCCTCCATTCCCGGCGCCAGCGCGCCGATCTTGTCGCTCATCCGCATCGACTTGGCGGAGCCTTGCGTCGCCAGCCACCAAAGCTGCGCGGGATGCAGCGGCTGATGCGTCAGCTGGCCGATCTCGTAAGCTGCGGCCATGGTGCGCAGCATCGAGAAGCTCGACCCGCCGCCGGTATCGGTGGCCAGCCCGATCCGCTGCCTCTCGGCAAGACGTGTCGGCCAGTCGAACAGCCCCGAGCCGATGAAGGTGTTAGAGGTCGGGCAATGGATCAGCGCCGCGCCGACCTCCTTGATCCGGTCGGCTTCGCGCGGCTCCAGATGGATCGCGTGGCCATAAAGCGCGTTCTCGCCCAGTAGATCATAGGTCTCGTAGGTGTCGAGGTAATCGCGCGCGGTGGGATATAGCTCGCGGACCCATGCGATCTCGTCCACCTGCTCGCTCAGATGGGTTTGCATCAGGCAATCGGGATGTTCCGCCCAGAGCGCCCCCAGCGCGGCCAGCTGATCGGCCGACGAGGTGGGCGAGAAGCGCGGCGTGATGACATAGCTCAGCCGGTCCACGCCATGCCATTTCTGCAAGAGGACTCGGCTGTCGTCATAGGCCGATTGCGGCGTGTCGCGCAAAGCCTCCGGCGCGTTGCGGTCCATGCAGGTCTTGCCCGCCGCCGCCCGCATCCCGCGCGCCTTCGCGGCTGCGAAGAAGGCTTCGACGCTGGCGGGATGGATCGTGCAATAGCTGCACATCGAGGTGGTGCCGTTCATCAGCGCCAGATCGAGATAGCGTGTCGCGATCTCTTCGGCATGGGCGGGATCGGCGAAGGAAATCTCCTCGGGGAAGGTGTAGGTGTTGAGCCAGTCGATCAGGCGCTTGCCCCAGCTCGCGACGATCGCAGTCTGCGGATAATGCACATGAGCGTCGACGAAGCCGGGCGACAGCAGATGATCGCCGTGGTCGGTGATCTCGGCCTGCGGATGATCCTCGCGCAGGTCGTCGGCCTCGCCTACGGCGGCGATAAGGCCGCCCTCGACCAGCACGCCACCGCGCCGGCGATGTGCAACCACTTCAGGCCCTTCGACGAGCGCGTCGCCGCGATATTCCAGAACCTGCCCAAGATGCAGTTCAGCCATCATTCTCTCCTGTCCGACGCGTCATGCTAGGGCGGGGCGGGGCGAAGGTAAATCTCTGCCGTGGCGGCGCTTATTTTTCGGCTCCGCCCCCTGTCCATCTGCGAGAAAACAGCTATGTTTCACGCGCGATCCGAACGGGGGCGATATGGCCGAAGCACTTGCCGAAGAGACAGAGCGCGAGGAAGAGGATTATCGGCTGAGCGGGGAGCTGGTCGAGGAAATTCTCGATGCCGTCGAGCAGGAAGATGCGGAGCGGTTGAGCGAGCTGCTCGAGCCGCTGCACGCCGCCGACATCGCCGACCTTATCGAACAGGTCTCCGGCCACGAGCGGCGCGAAATTCTGCGGCTCTGGGGCCGCCAGATCGACGGCGAGATCCTGACGGAGATCGACGAAGGCATTCGCGAGGAGGTTCTCGCAAGCCTGCCGCCGGAAGTCCTGGCCGACGCGGTGCGCGAGCTCGACTCCGATGACGTCGTCGACCTGATCGAGGACCTTGAAGAGCCGCAGCAGGAAGCGATCCTCGGCGCTCTCGACGAGACCGACCGGGCCGCGGTCGAGAAATCGCTGGGCTATCCCGAATATTCCGCCGGTCGTTTGATGCAGCGCGAGGTCGTGACCGCGCCCGAGCATTGGACAGTGGGCGAGACGATCGACTTCCTGCGGAAAGCGAAATGGCTGCCCGACCAGTTCTATCACGTGACCCTTGTCGATCCGGGGCACCACCCGATCGGAAATGTTACCTTGGGACGAATCCTGTCGGCCCCGCGTGCCTCGAAGCTGACCGATATCTGCGAGGAGGAATTCCGCAAGATCTCGGCCTATCAGGACGAGGGCGACGTGGCCTATGCGTTCAACCAGTATCACCTGATCTCGGCCCCGGTCGTGGACGAGGATGACAGGCTGGTCGGCGTGATTACCATCGACGACGCGATGTCCGTTCTCGACGAGGAACACGAGGAAGACATCCTCCGCCTCGCCGGTGTGGGCGACGAATCCGCGATCTCGGATACCGTTCTGGAAACCGTACGTCAGCGCCTGCCGTGGCTTTTCGTGAACCTGCTGACGGCGATCCTCGCCTCGGCGGTGATCTCGATCTTCGAGGGCACGATCCAGCAACTTGTGGCGCTGGCCGTCTTGATGCCGATCGTGGCTTCGATGGGTGGCAATGCGGGCACGCAGACCCTGACGGTCGCGGTGCGCGCGCTGGCGACCCGCGACCTGACCGACAGCAACGTCTGGCGCGTCGTGCGACGCGAAACCATCGTGGGGCTGCTGAACGGTCTCGCCTTCGCGGTGGTGATGGGAGCAGTTGCCGCCTTCTGGTTCTCGGGCGCGCAGCTTGGCATTGTGATCGGCTTGGCGATGGTCATCAATCTCGTTGTCGCCGCGCTGTCGGGCATCCTGATCCCGCTGGCGCTGGAGAAGCTCGGCGCGGACCCGGCGCTGGCCTCGGGCACGTTCGTCACGACAATGACCGATGTGGTGGGCTTCTTCGCCTTCCTCGGCCTCGCCTCCGTCGTGTTGCTATGAGCAAGGATCTCGCGCGCAAGGACGCTTTCGCGGCGCGCAAAGCCGCCCATGCGGCCGATGATGGAGCTGCGACGCGAGCGCTGACGGCGGCGCTGGAGCCCTTCGCGGGCAAGGTGCTGGCGGGCTATTGGCCGATCCGGACCGAGCCCGATCCGCGCCCTGCGATGATCGACCATGGCGGGCCGCTCTGTCTGCCGGTTGTGGTGGAGCAGGCGCAGCCCCTGGTCTTTCACCGCTGGACACCCGAGACCGAGATGATCGCGGGCGCTTTCGGGGCGCATGTTCCGGCGGAAGGCGAGGAGATCACGCCCGAGGTGCTGATCGTCCCGCTGCTGGCTTTCGACGCGCAGGGCTTTCGGCTGGGCTATGGCGGCGGTTTTTACGACCGCACGCTGGAGGGGCTGCGCGCCCGCGGCCCCGTCACTGCGATCGGTTTCGCCTTTGCCGCTCAGGAAGTTCCGCAGGTGCCCACCGAGCCGACGGATCAGCCGCTCGACATGATCGTGACCGAGGTGGGCATCCTACATTTCTGATTAGCCCATCCGCTCGGAGGCGTAGGCGCCGGGCGAGGCGGGGAAGACGACCGTCTTGTTGTCGTTCAGGAACACCCGGTGCTGGACATGGGCATGGATCGCGCGCGACAGCACCTGCGCCTCGACGTCGCGGCCCAGCGAGACGTAATCCGACGGGCTCTGCGCATGGGTGATGCGCACGGTGTCCTGCTCGATGATCGGGCCTTCGTCGAGATCGGCGGTCACGTAATGCGACGTCGCACCGATCAGCTTCACGCCACGCTCATAGGCCTGCTTGTAGGGGTTCGCGCCCTTGAAGCTCGGCAGGAAGGAGTGGTGGATGTTGATGATCCGGCCGGACATTTTCTGGCACAGCGCATCCGACAGAATCTGCATGTAGCGCGCCAGAACGATAAGTTCCGCACCCGACTCATCGACCACGTCGAGCAGGCGCTTCTCTGCCTCGGGCTTGTTCTCCTTCGTCACCTTGATGTGGTGGAAAGGCAGGTCATGGTTCACGACGACCTTCTGATAGGTCATGTGGTTGGACACCACGCCCACGATCTCGATCGGCAGCGCGCCGATGCGCCAGCGATAGAGAAGATCGTTCAGGCAATGGCCGAAATTCGACACCATCACCAGAACCTTCATCTTCTCGCGCGAGTCGCGCACGGCCCAGTCCATCTCGAACTCCTTGGCGACCGGCTCGAATGCAGCGCGGATCGCGTCCGCATCCTTGCCTTGCTCCGAGACGAAGCTCACGCGCATGAAGAACTGACCGGTCTTCTGGTCGTCATATTGATGCGAGTCGGTGATGTTGCAGCCCTGATCGGCCAACACATTCGCGATCCCCGCGACGATCCCCCGCGTGGAGGGGCAGGCAACGGTGAGAACGTAGGCGTCGGCAGTCTGGGTCATGTCGCATCCCTTTTGATCTTTCGCCCGGTTTCCTAGCGCGCCGGGGGTGGGGACACAATCACCCCGTGTCCGGGGAGGAGCGCGGGAGAAAGCGACGGCGTTGCGGTGAAAAGCGGCATCGCGTCGGGGGCGAGGCGCGCGGAGTCAGGCTGCAGCGTTTTCGCGCTGTGTGCCGCGCAGGGATTCGATCTCAAGGAAAACGCTGGAGACCTCGGGATGGGCCTCGTGGATTTTCTTCTGAACCTCCTCGACCGCGTGGAAGATCGCCTCGGGCGACAGGCCTTTTTGCATTTTCAGTTCGATATTCACCAACACCTGCTCGGGGGCGAAATGCATTGTCAGAAGCCGTTTGACCTCCGCGACTTCGTCGAAACCGGTCGCGATCTCCCGGATCGATTTGCGCACGTCGCGGTCGGCGGCTTCGCCCATGATCAGCGCGCGAGTCTCGTAAACCAGAATGATGGCGACCACGATCAGGATGAGCCCGATCACGATCGAGGCTGCGCCGTCGAAGAACGGGTTCTCGAAGGTCTCCGAGAGATAGACGCCAAGCGCTGCAGCGAGGATACCCAGAAGCGCCGCACTGTCTTCGGCGACGACGACGAAGATCGACGGATCCTTGGAGCGGCGGAACGCCTTGAAATAACCTTCCCCCGGTTTGCGTTGCTTCAGGAGCTGGCGGATCGCGATCACCCAAGAGGTGCCCTCGGCAAAGAACGCCACGAGCAGGACGCCGTAGTTCCAGATGGGCTTCTCGATCGGCTCTGGATGCTGGATATGGACCATGCCCTCGTAGACAGACAGCCCGCCGCCGATCGCGAAGAGCAGCATCGCGACAACGAGCGACCAGAAATACAACTCTTTGCCATAGCCGAACGGATGTTTCTCGTCCGGCTCCTTGCGGCTGCGCTTGTGGCCCAGAAGCAGCAACCCCTCATTGCCGGTATCGACCACCGAGTGGAACGCCTCCGCCAGCATCGACGAACTGCCCGTGAACGCCGCGGCCACGAATTTCGCGATGGCGATCAGAAGGTTCGCTGCGAGCGCGCCATAGACGGCAATCGGCTTTTCTTCGGAGGCTTGGGCTTCGGCCATGAACGGAATCCTGGATCGGGGCGCGAGACGGGGAGGAACGACCTCGCGCCGGTGTCGTCGTGCTGGATCAACACGGTGCGGGCAGGCCGGTTCCCGAACCGCCCGCGTGCGAGGTCAGATGCCGCAGCCGATCGCCTTCGCGAAACGCGCGGGCGAGGTGTCGTCAGCGATGCGTCTCCATGCCACGGTTTGCTTGGGCGTGACCGAGAGAGACAGCAGACCCGACCAGTCGAAACTGGCGACGATCATCTCCGGCCCGGCGCCGCAATCGCGCAGGCCGCCCATGATCGTGTCCGAGCCGAAGTGGTGATTGGTGAATCTCCCGCCCGCGAAGCTCGGGTGCAGCGCGCCGTTGCGATATTCGAAAATCCGCAAGACGCCCAGCCGATGCGGCGCGTCGATCAGCGCGATGTCGAGATGTCCGTTGCCATCGAAATCCGCGACGCCGATGGGCGCGAGCCAATGGTTCGGCTCTCCCACGAAATCGGTCGCGGCGAGGAACTTCGGTTTGCCGGATTTTACCGTGAGCACGAGGAGCCGCGAACCCAGCCGGAGATGCGATTGCACCACGATCACCTCGTCGATCCCGTCGCCGTCGAGATCGCTCAGGCGTGGTGCCGTGTCCTCATAGACGAGATCGGGATCGAGGCGCAGGTCGTAGGTCAGCGTGCTGTGGCCTGAGAACAGCCCCTTGGCGTCGCCTGCCTTGCGGGTCACGTCGATCTGGAGATTCGTGAATTCATGCTCGGGGCCGAGTGCGTGGTGACCGTAGCGATCCGTGGGCTCGGTGAACCGCGCGGCGACCGACATTTCGGCCCGCGCGGGCAGGGCGGCAGCGGTGACCAGCGCAAAGGCGAGGGTCACCGCGCGGCGCATCAGATCTGCTTTTCGGGAAGGTTGACGATCAAGCCGTCGAGTTCGTCTGTGACCTTGATCTGGCAGGTCAGGCGCGAGGTGACGGGATCGGGTTCGTACGCGAAATCAAGCATGTCTTCTTCCATCGGATCGCGCGGAGGCAGTTTCTCGATCCAGTCCTTGTCGACATAGACGTGGCAGGTGGAACAGGCGCAGGCGCCACCGCAATCGGCGTCGATGCCGGGCACGCCATTGTCGCGCGCGCCTTCCATCACGGTCATGCCGGGCTTCACGTCGATCTCGTGACGGGTGCCGTTGAATTCGACATAGGTGATTTTCGCCATAGCTCGGGGCCTCTTGTTCGTGATCAAAACGCGAATGCCGGCGGGGCCGGTCGCAAGTGATCTAAGCTGCTTTCGGCGATTTGGCCAGAGGTGGGCGGTCACGGGCAAGGGATTGCCGCGGCGTGGATATTGGCTACTCTGCGCGCCGAGGCAGGCGGAGACGAGAATGCGGCAGATCGCTGAAAACTTCGGCACGGCGCGTGCGATGCTGGTCGCGCTGGGTGTTGCGATGGGGCTGGCGGGCTGTCAGCCCGGCACGCAGGGGGCGTACGCTACTCCGAAGGACCCGCCCGCCAAGACGCTCGCCCATGTGCTGCAAAGCCGTCCGTCCGCTGATGATGCGCGGGGCTGCTTCACCGAACTCAAAGGCCCTGCCAAGGTCGAGACGGTGACTGGACAGGTAGAGGTGATCCCCGAACAGCGCGATCCGAAGACCGGCAAGGTCACGCAGCCCGCGATCTACCGCGAATTGAGCGGCCAGAAGCTCGTCGATAGCGGCAAGCCGCGCTATTTCGAATCCGTTTGCTCGGAGGATCTGACGCCCGCTTTCGTTGCGATGACGCAGCGTGCGCTGGCGCTGCGCGGGCTCTATTCCGGCCCCGCCGACGGCAAGCTGGACCCGGCGACGGGCCGCGCGATCGCGGCCTATCAGGCGCCGCGCGGCCTCGACAGCCCGACGCTCTCGGTGCGCGCAGCACAGGAACTCGGCCTCTATATCTGGTCGGACTGAGCCCTCTCACGCCGCCATCGCGGCGCCGCACAGCCCTCTGCGCAGGCGGCGGGCTTGTGCCGGTCGGCGGAACCGTCTCTAACCGGGGATCAAGGGATCAGGGGGCACCATGCGAAAGTTATTCGGCAGTAACCTGCGCTTCATGCGCGACAACGCCCGCTGGCTCGGCGCGGGTTTCCTGCTGACGCTGTTCTCGTCTTTCGGGCAGACTTTCTTCATCGGCCTGTCGGGCAATGATATCCGGGCGACATTCGGCCTGTCGGGCGGCACCTTCGGCGCGCTCTACATGGTGGCGACGCTGGCCTCGGCCTCGACGTTGCCCTTCCTCGGGCGCACGCTCGATCTGATGCCCGGCTGGAAGGTGGTGCGCTTCACCATCCCGCTGCTGGCGCTGGCCTGTGTCGGGATCACGCTCGCGCCGAACCTGATCTTCCTGACTCTCGCGATCTACATGCTGCGGCTCTTCGGGCAGGGCATGATGACCGAGATCGCTTTCACCGAGATCGGTCGCTGGTTCGTCGCGAGCCGCGGCAAGGCGATGTCGCTGGTCGTTCCGGGCCAACCCTTCGGCTCCGCGGTGTTGCCGATTCTCGTGGTGTTGGTCGCGCAGGCGAGCGGCAACTGGCACCTCGCATGGTGGCTCTCGGCGGCGTTGCTGGTGGTGATCGCATGGCCGCTCCTGATGCACCTGATGCAGGTCGAGCGGGTGCCCAACGCCACCGAGGTGCAATCGAGCGCATCGGGCACAGCGCGCGACTGGACCCGCGCGGAGGTGATCCGCGATCCGGTCTTCTACATGCTGCTGGCAGGGCTGCTCGCACCGCCCTTCATCGGTACGGTGATTTTCTTCCATCAGGGCTACCTGACGGAGTTGCGCGGCTACTCCCCGCTCGCCTTCGCCGCGGCCTTTCCGGTGATGTCGGCGGCCACTGTGGGCTTCGGCTTTGTCTGCGGCGGGCTGATTGACCGGTTCGGCGCGCTGCGCCTGCTTCCATTTGTACTGGCGCCGCTGACGCTGGCCTCGCTGACGGTCGCGCTCGTGACGCCGGTCTGGGGCGTCTATGTCTTCATGGGCCTTCTGGGCATGTCGAACGGGTTCACAGGGACGCTGATGGGCGCGCTCTGGCCCGAGGTTTACGGCGTGAAAAACCTGGGCGGCATCCGCGCGATCATAGTGGCCTCGATGGTGCTCTCGACCGCAGTGGGGCCCGGGATCACCGGCGTGCTGATCGATATGGGGGTGGAGCTTCCGACCCAGATGCTGGGCATGGCGCTGTGGTGCGTGATCGCCGCCGGAAGCCTGACCATTGCCGCCCGTCGGGTGCAGGCGCGCGAAGCGCAATGAAAAAGGCGCCCTGCGGGGCGCCTTCTCATTCGTCTTGAACGGTGCGGATCACTCCACGGGGAGTGCCACGAAACGCGGCTCGCCGGCGCGGCGGATCAAGAGCAGGATCGACTTGCGCCCGGCCTCTTTCGCCGCCTGCACGCGCTCTTCGAAATCGCCGACCGCGGAGACAGGTTTCTGTCCGACCTCGGTGATCAGGTCACCGACACGCAGGCCCTTCTCGAAGGCCGAGGAAGTCTCGTCGATCTGCTTGATGACGAGGCCGTTCGCTTCTTTGGTCAGGCCCATCTCGGTGCGCAGGTCATCGGTGAGCGGCGTCACGGTCAGGCCGAGCATGTCCTTCTCGACCTCCTGCGGGGCCTGAACGGCTTTCGGGGGCTGCTCGCCCTCGGCGGCCTCACGGCGGCCCAGCGTCACCAGAAGCGTCTTGGTCTCTCCATCGCGAAGCACGGTCACGCGGACTTTCTCGCCCACCGGAGCATCGGCCACGCGGCGCACCAGATCGCGGGTGTTCTTGACCTCGCCGCCATCAAACGAGGTGATCACGTCGCCCGACTGGATACCGGCTTCCTTGGCGGGGCCGTCCGGCACTTCCGAGACCATCGCGCCTTCCGGCTTGGGCAGGCCCATCGCCTCGGCCATGTCGGCGGTGACGTCCTGGATCTTCACGCCTAGCCAGCCGCGCCGCGTCTCGCCGTATTCCTTGAGCTGTTCGACAACCTTCTGGACCACGTTCGATGCCATCGAAAAGCCGATCCCGATCGAGCCGCCATTGGGCGACAGGATCGCGGTGTTCACGCCGACGACCTCACCTTGCATGTCGAAGAGCGGGCCGCCGGAGTTGCCGCGGTTGATCGCCGCATCGGTCTGCAGGTAGTCGTCATAGCTGCCCGAGAGCTCGCGGTTGCGCGCGGAGATGATCCCGGCCGAAGCGGAGAAGCCCTGGCCCAGCGGGTTGCCCATCGCCATCACCCAGTCGCCCACCCGCACGGCGTCGCTGTCGCCGAAGGCCACGAAGGGCAGGGGGGAGTCGCTCTCGACCTTCAGCAGAGCGATGTCGGTTTTCGGGTCGGTGCCTACGAGTTTCGCATCGAGCCGCTTGCCCGAAAAAAACTCGATCTCGATCTCGTCTGCATCTTCGATGACGTGGTTGTTGGTGACGATGTAGCCGTCTTCCGAGATCACGAAGCCCGAGCCGAGCGCGTTCGAGCGGCGCGGTGCGCCCCGCCCGTTCGGGCCATTTGGCCCGTTCGGGTTCGGCAGGCCGAAATCGCGGAACAGATCCTCGAAGGGCGAGCCGGGCGGAAAATTCGGCATGTTGCCGGTCGGTGCGGCCACCGTGGTCGAGGTGGTGATGTTTACCACCGAATTGGACACCTGATCGACAAGTTCTGCAAAGCTTTCGGGGGCGGCGCGGGCATAGGCCGGCGCGGCCAGCGGTGCGAAGGCGAGCGCGACGGCAAGCGTCGCGGCGCTGAATCCGGCGCGCAGAGTCGATCCGGGTCCGGTGAGGAAATTCATGTAGCTCTCCCTTGCTTCGCCGGTCCGGAGGCCGGCGCGATGCTCTCTTTGAGTTGAAATGTAGGAGCAGCGAGGGACGAAGGGAAGTTATTCGCCAAAATTCACGACAGGAAATTGCGTCGCAGGGGGGCGAAGCGGGCGCTCTCTTGCGCCTAAGATGCGGGGAACTGAGCGGTTATCCGAAGACGCGCAGCGCCCAGAGGATCGCCACGCCCGCTGCCAGAGTCGCAAGGCCAAGCGTGCGCCGCTGCCCCGCCGACATGGCGCGCAGCGCGTCCAGCGCCTGCTCGATACGTGAAGGGGCCAGCGCAAGCGCCAGCCCCTCGATCACAAGGACCAGTCCTAGACCGGTCAAAAGCATCGCCATCACTGGCCGACCTGGCTCGCAGATTCGTTGCCCCGGCTTGCACCGGTTTCGGGCCCCGGGTTCTCCCCGATCGAGCGCAGGAAGCGCCCGTAATCGAAGTAGAGGCTGTCGGGCTGCGTCACCAGCGACGAAGTCTGCGTCTTCATCGACTGCGCGTAGAATTGCAGCGCGCGGACGAATGCGAAGAACTGGCGATCCTTGCCATACGCATCCGCATAGACCTTGTTGGCCTGCGCATCGGCTTCGCCGCGCACGATCTCGGCCTGCTTCTTGGCCTCGGACGTGACCTCGACCGCAGTACGGTCGGCGGTTGCGCGGATGCGCTGTGCGGCCTCGGCGCCGCGGGCGCGCTCGTCTGCGGCCTCGCGCTCACGCTCTGCCCGCATCCGGCCATAGGTGGAGGCCAGGTTCTGCTCGGGCAGGTCGGTGCGGGTCAGACGCACGTCGATCACGTCGACGCCCAGCGAGAGCGCCTCGCGCCGTGCCAGATCGCGGATCCGGTTCATCAGCGGCGTCCGGTCGTCCGACAGCACCGCCGTCGAGGGGACCGAGCCCAGAACTTCGCGGATCGCGTTGTTCAGGATGCCATCGATGCGGCTCTTGGCGATCTGCTCGCCGCCCCCGCCCACGGCTTCGCGGAATTTTACCGCATCGACAATGCGCCAGCGCGCGAAGGCGTCGACCACGAGACGGCGGTCGTCCTCGGGTGTGACTTCGAGCGGTTGCGTGGTGAGGCTCAGGATGCGGTCGTCATATTTGACGATCGTATCCACGATCGGGATCTTGTAACCGAGACCCGGCTCCGTCTTCACCTGCTGCACCTCACCGAAGCGCAGCACGAGGGCTTTTTCACGCTCGTCCACCACGAAGACCGAGTTCAGCCCGAGGAAGATCAGAACAACGAGAACGGCAATTGCGATAGGTCCGCGCATCAGTTGCTTCCTCCATTGTTGGCGGTCGATTTGGTGGTGCTGGGTGCCGAGCTGTTCGACGTCGAGCTGGAGTTCTTGCGCAACTGGTCGAGCGGCAGGTAGGGCACAACCCCACCGGCGCCGTCCTTGGTGTCCACGACAACCTTGTCCACATTTTGCAACAGCTTGCCCATGGTCTCGTAGAACATCCGGCGCTTGGTCACTTCGGGCGCTTTCTCGTATTCCGTCAGGATCGAGTTGAAGCGCGCGGCGTCACCTTCGGCTGCGTTCACGATCTGCGCGCGGTAGCCTTCGGCCTCTTCCTTGACCTGAGCGGCCTCACCACGGGCACCTGCCGTCACCTTGTTGGCATAGGCGTCGGCCTCTTTCTCGAGGCGGTCCCGCTCCTGCTGCGCGGCCTGCACTTCGCGGAAGCTGTCAATCACCTCGCGCGGCGGATCGGCGCGGTTGAAGTTCACGCGGACGATGTTGATGCCCGCATCGTAGCTGTCGAGCGTCTTTTGCACCGCCGTGCGCAGATCGGCCGCGATCTCGCCACGCGCGGTCGACAGGATCGGCGCGAGGTTCGAGCGCGCGATGATGTCGCGCATCGCGGATTCGGAGACCGCGCGGATCGTGTCCTGCGGATCGCCGAGGTTGAACAGGTATTTCGCCGGATCGCTGATGTTCCAGACCACCTGGAACTCCAGATCGACGATGTTCTGGTCGCCGGTCAGCATGAGGCCGGTATCGTTCGTGCCGGCACGGCCGGAGCCGATATCAACGGTCTGTTCGCGGGTCACCGGAACCTTGGTGTAGGTGAGGAAGGGCCACGGCGCGAGATTCAGGCCGGGGCCCTTGGTCGCGTGGTAGCGCCCGAACATGAGCTCCACCGAGCGTTCTTCAGGGTTTACCTTGTAGAGCGAGGAGCCGAGCCAGATCGCCACCACGGCCACGAGGCCTATGATCACGGCGATCTTGGTCGGGAAGGGGGGCTTGCCGCCTCCGCCGCCATTGGGACGGTTGGGGCGATTGCCTCCGCCCTTGCCGCCCATCAGCACGCGGAGCTGCTCGGAGCCCTTGCGCATGAATTCCTCGATTTCGGGGATCTGGCCGCCCTCACCGGGACGTCGCTGACCGGGGCGTTTGTCTTCGCGGTCGTCATCGCGGTCGTCGCCGCCACCGCCTCCGCCGCCCCAGGGGCCTCCGTTGCTCATATGCTCCTCACCTTTCCGTTATCTTCTCGGACAGTTGGGTATCTTTTCCGTGATTTCAATAATGTCTTACCGGGTTCCGCATGGTCACGAGCTCTTCGCCCATCGTCGGGTGGACCGCGCAGGTCGCGTCGAACTGTTCCTTGGTCGCCCCCATCTTGACGGCGATGCCGACCATCTGGATCAATTCGCCCGCTTCGGGCGCGACGATATGGCAACCCAGCACGCGGCGCGTTTCGCGACACACGATCAGTTTCATCAACACACGCGCGTCGGAGCCCGCAAAGCTCGAGCGCATCGGCCGGAAGCTGGAGACGTAGACCTCGGCATTGCCGCGCTCCTCGGCCTCTTCCTCGGTGATGCCGACGGTGCCGAATTCGGGCTGGGTGAAGACGGCGGAGGCGACCAGTTCGTGGTCCGAGGGCCGGGCGTTCGCGCCGAAGACGGTGTCGGCGAAAGCGTGGCCCTCGCGGATCGCGACCGGGGTCAGGTTGATGCGGTCGGTCACATCGCCCACGGCGAAGATCGAGGGCACGTTGGTCTGCGACCATTGGTCGACCATGACCTCGCCGCGCTCGCCCAGTTCCACGCCTGCTGCTTCGAGGCCGAGCCCCTCGGTGTTCGGCGTGCGACCCGTCGCGTAGAGCACCGCGTCGAACTCGTCCTCGCGCCCGTCGCCGCAGGTCACTTTCAGGCAGTTCTCGGTCTTCTCGATCTCGGTTATGACGACATGGGTGTGAATTTCGATGCCGCTCGCCTGCATCTGGTCGACGATCAGGTCGCGTGCCTCGCCGTCGAAGCCGCGCAGCAGCGGCGAGCGGTTGTATTGCGTGACCTGCACGCCCAATCCGTTGAGGATGCAGGCGAATTCACAGGCGATATAACCGCCGCCGACGATCAGGATGCGCTCAGGCAAGGTGTCGAGCTTGAAGATGTCGTTCGAAGTCATCACCAGGTCGCAGCCCGGGAACTCGGGTACGAAGGGCCGTCCGCCGACCGCGACGAGGATGTGCTTGGTGGTGATCTTCGTGCCATCGGCCAGCGTGACCTCATGCGGGCCCGAAACCGTCGCGCGCTGGTCAAAGACCTTCACGCCCGCGTTTTCCTGTCCCCGGCGGTAGATCGCTTCGAGCCGGTCGAGCTCCGCATCCAGCTTGCCGCGGAACCCGGGCCAGTCGAATTGACCTGCATCGGCGCTCCAGCCATAGGCGCGCGCCTCCTCGATGGCCGCCGGCGCGGTGGAGGCGAAGACCATCAGTTTCTTCGGGACGCAGCCGCGAATGACGCAGGTGCCGCCCATCCGGTATTCCTCGGCCAGCGCGACGCGCGCACCGTGACCGGCGGAAATCCGGGCCGCTCGCACCCCGCCCGAGCCGCCGCCGATGACGAAGAGATCATAGTCGAAGCTCATGGGAGGCCTTCCTTCCTTGTGGTCCTTGCGCATTGGCTTAGCGGTCCATGCGCTCAGGAGCAAGGCGGGGGAGGGAGGGTGAGGCGCGCGGAACGGGGATGCGGCGCAGCTTTGCATCCCCGGGCGCGCGCCGCGCGGATCAATCCATGTCGCGGAAGATATTCTCGTCCTCGGCGAACTCGATGGTCTCGTTGGCGACCGTGCCCTCATTGATGTCGCGGATCTCGACCTTGCCGTCGGTGCCGCCGATGATGACCTTGTCGCAGATGTCGATGAAGAGGCCGTTCTCGACGACGCCGGGAATCTGGTTCAGCACCAACGCCAGCTGACGCGGGTTGCCAATGCGGTTGAGGTGCAGATCGACGATATAATTGCCCTCGTCGGTCACGAAGGGCTGCTGACCGTTCAGGCGCAGTGAAGTCTGGCGGCCCATTACATCCATCGAGTCCAGCAGTTCCTCGATCAGCGCGCGGGTGACCTGCCAGCCGAAGGGGACGACCTCGACGGGCAGGGGGAAGGCGCCCAGATGGTTCACTTCCTTGGAGGCGTCGGTGATGACGATCATCTGGTCCGACGCGGTGGCCACGATCTTTTCCTGCAGCAGCGCGCCGCCGCCGCCCTTCACGAGGTTCAGGTCGGGGTCGAATTCGTCCGCCCCGTCGATCGTGATGTCGAGCCATTTCGCCTCGTCGAGGGCCACGACCTTGATGCCGACCTGACGCGCGAGATCGGCGGTGCGGGTCGAGGTCGGAACCCCGATCAGTTGCAGGCCTTCATCGCGAATACGCTCGCCAAGGCAGCGCACCATCCAAGCGGCGGTCGAGCCGGTGCCGAGGCCCACGCGCATCCCGTCTTCGACGAAGTCAACGGCACGGCGGGCGGCGGCGAATTTCGCCTTGTCGATCGGGGAGAGGTCGGCAGCCATTTGGCACTCCATTCATGGGCAGTCTGAGTTGCGGATGCTTATAGGCAATCCGGGGCGTTCAGGCGAGCGCTTTGTCGATCCTTGCTAAGCGCAGGAGGAATTGTCGCATCCCGCCCGCCATTAGCCGCGCGGCATCGGATCGGGAGTCGGTGCCGTGCCTGATCCGCGAAGGCGTGGTCATTGCCGAGCGTCCTTTCGCCCGTCAGGTTGCGCGAAACTCCTCCATGTCGCGTCAACGATGTTGCTTTTGCGCGTGACGGGGTCGTTTTGGGGCTGTTGGTCGGCGGGCGAAACCGGCAGTCTGGGCCCAAATCAGGGCAGGGAGGTCGCATGTTTCTGAGCGTATTCGACATCTTCAAGATCGGCGTCGGTCCGTCCTCGTCGCATACGATGGGGCCGATGGTGGCGGGCGCGCGGTTTCTCGACGCGCTCCGGGCCTCGCCCTTCACCGCGCATGGGGTGCGGGTACGGCTGCACGGCTCGCTCGCCTTTACCGGCAAGGGCCATGCGACGGACCGCGCGGCGATCCTCGGGCTCGCGGGCGTGGTGCCCGAGAGCTACGATAACGATCTGGCCGAGAAATTGCTGGCCGCGAATGCGCGCGATCACCTGTTGAAGCCTGACGGATTGCCGCCGCTGGCCTTCGACCCCGAGGCCGATCTGATCTTCGACTACGACACGTCGCTGCCCGGCCACGCCAACGGCATGGTGATCGAGGCGCGCGACGCGCAGGGCGACGTGTTGATGCACGAGGTCTATTACTCGATCGGCGGTGGCTTCGTGCGCACAGAAGCCGAACTGGCCGCGGTCGACGATGCGGCCCGCGACGCGCCGAGCCCGGTGCCGTTTCCCTTCAAGACCGCCGAGGAAATGCTGGCGATGGCCCATGCCTCCGGGCTGAGCATCGCGCAGATGAAGCGGCGCAACGAGGCGCGCTTCCGTGGTCCGAAGGAGATCGACGAGGGTCTCTCGAAAATCTGGGTCACGATGCGCGATTGCATGGAGCGCGGATTGACGAGCGAGGGCGAATTGCCAGGCGGGTTGCGGGTCAAGCGCCGTGCCAAGGCGATCCATGAGAGCCTGAAGGCGGATTGGGGCCAGAACCTCGCACCGCCGCACCAGATCAACGACTGGATCTCGGCCTATGCGATGGCGGTGAACGAGGAAAATGCCGCCGGCGGGCAGGTCGTCACTGCACCTACGAACGGAGCGGCGGGTGTGCTGCCTTCGGTGATCCGCTACTGGCTCGATCATGTGCCTTCCGCATCCTCCGCGAAAATCCCCGATTTCCTGCTGACCGCGGCGGCGGTCGGCGGGCTGATCAAGACCAACGCGTCGATCTCGGGCGCCGAATGCGGCTGTCAGGCTGAAGTCGGATCGGCGGCGGCGATGGCGGCGGCGGGACTGGCCGCCGTGCTGGGAGGCACGCCTGAGCAGATCGAGAACGCGGCCGAAATCGCGCTGGAGCACCACCTCGGCATGACCTGCGATCCGGTAAAGGGGCTGGTGCAGGTGCCCTGTATCGAGCGCAACGGTCTGGGCGCGATCAAAGCGGTGTCGGCGGCTTCGCTGGCGCTGCGCGGAGACGGCACGCATTTCGTGCCGCTGGACGCGGCGATCGAAACGATGCGCCAGACGGGCCGCGACATGCACGAGCATTACAAGGAAACGAGCCTGGGTGGGCTAGCGGTGAACGTGCCGAACTGCTGAGGATGCATTATCCGTGCTGAGGGCCTCGCCCGATCGCGGGTGGGCGCTCACGCGATAGGTGGCGGGTACTTAATTGTGCCATTTCTCCCCAAGACCGAGCGCGCGCAGGTTGCGCGAAAGCGCCCTGGGGGGCGGTCGGGCGCGGCCCGGGGTGGTCGCCCGGGCGGGCCATCACTTCGAGGGAAGCCACCAAAACACGCTCCCCCTTGACTTTTAGCGCCATCACGCGCATTTAGCCCACATCGCCGCGCTGCCGCGTGAGCAAGCCGCGCCCGAGAGAGGCGCACCGGCGATACCTCCCGAGTTCCCATTCACGCAGGGTTCTGACACGCGAGACCGGACCACGCGGGACTAGCCCGCCTGTCCCGAGGTCTGCGTCAACCTGCGCTCCGGACACTCCCGTCCGGGCTGATCGCCGTGCGCATCCCCGCGTGGGAGCCTCGGCCATAAAGGATAGGCATTGTCCGATTTCTCTTCGCTGGGGCTCTCCCCGGCCATTCTCAAGTCGCTCGCACGCGCCAAATTCACCCAGCCGACCCCGATTCAGGAAAAGGCGATTCCGCTGGTTCTTGCGGGCCATGACGTGCTGGGCCTCGCCCAGACCGGCACCGGCAAGACGCTGGCATTCGGCCTGCCGCTCATCGACAAACTGATGGCGCAGCCGGGCAAACCTTCGCCCAAGACCTGCAAGGCGCTGATCCTCGCGCCGACCCGCGAACTGGTGAACCAGATCGCCGACAACCTCTCGGGGCTCGTTCAGGGTACCAAGATGAATGTCGCCACCGTCGTCGGCGGCCAGTCGATCAACCGTCAGATCACCATGATGCATCGCGGCAACGACATTCTCGTCGCGACCCCGGGCCGTCTGATCGACCTTATGGATCGCGGCGCGGTCGACCTGCGCTACACCCGCCATCTGGTGCTCGACGAGGCCGACCAGATGCTCGACCTCGGTTTCATCCACGCGCTTCGCAAGATCGCATCGCGCCTTGGCACCCCGCGCCAGACGCTGCTGTTCTCGGCCACGATGCCGAAGCAGATGGAGGAGATCTCGCAGGCCTACCTCACCGATCCCAAGCGCGTGCAGGTCTCGCCGCCCGGCAAGGCCGCCGACAAGATCACCCAGTCGGTGCACTTCCTCGACTCCAAGGCCGAGAAGGCCCGCAAGCTGCGCGATATCCTCTCGGCCGATATGGGCGCGCTGACGCTCGTTTTCGCCCGCACCAAGCATGGCGCGGAAAAGCTGATGAAGAGCCTGCGCGCCGACGGCTACAACGCGGAATCGATCCACGGCAACAAATCGCAAGGCCAGCGTGACCGCGCGATCAAGGGCTTCCGCGATGGCAAGGTCAACGTGCTGGTCGCGACCGATGTGGCTGCGCGCGGGATCGACATTCCGGGCGTGTCCTATGTCGTGAACTTCGACCTGCCGGACGTGCCGGATGCCTATGTCCACCGTATCGGGCGCACCGCGCGCGCCGGTCGCGAGGGCGAGGCGATTGCCTTCTGCTCGCCGGACGAGGCGGATAACTTCTTGCAGATCGAAAAGCTGATGAAGATCGAGATCCCGACCGCGAGCGGCGAACGCCCGTCCGAGGCCGTGCGCCCCTCCGCGCGCGCAGGTCGTGGCCGCGGTCGCGGCGGTCAGCGCTCCGGCGGCAACAAGGGTCGCGGCGGCAAGCCCCAGGGCAAACCGCAGGGGCAGGGGCAAGGCCAGGTTCAAGCTCAGGCCCAAGCGCGCTCGAAACCGCGCGCGGAAGCCAAGCCCAAGGTCGACGCCGGCGGCAACGCTACGCCGAAGCGGCGTCGCCCGCGTCGGCGCAACGCAGGCGCTGCATGAAATTGACACCGGGCCGCATCGCAAGATGCGGCCCGTTTCAGTTCGACCGTCCGGTCTATGTGAGGCGCGTCCGAACGATCCAACCGAAACGCATCCACTGCCTTCACCTGCATCGCTTCAATGTGATGTCTAACGCCGCGGCGAAGCCGTTTGCAGAAAAATCGAAAACGCCCACTTTCGGAATGGAAACGTAGAAATTCGCCTTCCCGCCTGCCGCCTCGACTCGTTTTAGCGCGTTGATCGCAAGCTTGTCGGTCCGTTCATCCACCCAGGCATATTGTCCGGTCGAACGCAGACGGAATTTGCTCTGCCCGATGGTGATGGTCATTCCGCCAGAGCGCGGCAGCCGTCGGTCGGCATAAACGGACACCTCCGGTTGCCTCCCCGAATGCTTCGTAACCGCGACGTAGAGAAGCGAGCCATTCAGCAGAATGCGCCGATCATTCGCGGTCGCGACCCAGCAGGTCTTGATGGTTCCGTTTCTCTCTTCGAAAACGCTCCACTTCCCGACATTGCCGATGCTATCGGCGGCGTGAGATGGCGAGAGCGCACCGAGAGCAATCAGGGCGGCGCAGGAAAGTACTCTGAGAAGAAGGCTCATGCGCGTTCCTCCGACCAACGCCATCTACCTCGCCCCATAAGGGCAAGGTAATGATAGGATAATTTTAGTTAGTTGCGCCGAGTTATGTGCCGGGGCGCCTAACGGGAGAACTGGTGTTCTCGCGGCTTGGAGGCTCACCCCACCTCGGCGAACACCTTCTTCAGCGCCGTCTCCAGCTTCTCAAACATCTCGTCCATCTGCGGCTCGGTCAGGATGAACGGCGGACACAGCACCACCGATTGCCCCAAGGGTCGGCAGATCAGCCCCTGATCGGTGCAGGCATTGGCGATGCGTTCCGAGACCGAGAGCGACCCGTCGAACGGGGTCTTGCTCTCGCGATCCTTCACGGCCTCCAGCGCCCACATATAGCCCACACCGCGAAGTTCGCCGATATTGGGGTTTTGCGCGATCTGGGCGAGGCCCTCTTCCAGTCGCGGGCTCAGGCGGCGTACATTCTCGGCCAGCCCCTCGTTCATCACCACGTCGATCGCTTTCAATGCGATCGCGCAACCGACCGGGTGGCCCGAGGCGGTGAATCCGTGGGGGAATTCCTCGATCGCCTCGGAGGCGGCTTGCAGGCGGGCTGACAGTTCCGGGCCGAGGATCACCGCACCCATCGGGAAGAACCCGGCGGTGAGGTTTTTCGACGAGATTATCGCGTCGGGCTGGAAGTCATAGGTTTCGCAGCCCCATGTGTTGCCGGTGCGCCCGAAGCCGCAGATCACCTCGTCCGAGATCAGCGGGATGTCGTATTTCTTGAGAATCTTCGCGACCGCCTGGAAATAGCCCTTCGGCGGCGTGATCACCCCGCCCGCGCCCATCACCGGCTCCGCGAAGAAGCCCGCGATCGTGTCCGCGCCTTCCTTGATGATCGTCGCTTCCAGCTCGTTCGCGAGGCGCTGGGTGAATTGCTCCTCCGTCTCGCCGGGTTGCCCTTCGCGCCAGTAATGCGGGCAGGTGAGATGCAGAAACCCCGGCAGCGGCAGGCCGAAGACCGAATTATAGGGCTTGCCCGTCATCGAGGCCGAGACCGCCGTGACCCCGTGATAGGCGTTCTTGCGGGTCAGGATCTTGCGCTTCTGCGGTTTGCCCTCGGCGGCGTGCAGGAACCACAGCATCTTGACCATCGTGTCATTCGCCTCGGAGCCGGAATTGGTGTAGAACACCTTGCCGTCGCCGAAAGGCGAGACCTCGATCAGCTTCTCGGACAGCATCACCGTCTGGTCCGACATCCGCCCGAAGAACGCGTGATAGCCCGGGAAGCGCGCATATTGCGCCTGCGCCGCCGCGATCAGCCCTAGATGGTCGAACCCGGCGACCATGTTCCAGAGCCCGGAATTCGCATCGAGATATTTCCGCCCCTCGGTGTCGAAGATGTACGGCCCCTCGCCATGGGTCACGACGACCGCGCCGCGATCGTGGATCGTGGGCAGATCGGTGAAACCGTAGAAGCTATGCGCATGGGCGCGGGCCTGCCAGCTTTGGTCTTTCATCTCGCGACTCCTCCGGGATGGGCGATGGATGGAAGCGAGGCTATCCGCGGCGCGGTCGGCGTCAATGCTCTACGATGTCCCATGGTTGCGCGCGGCTTGCGTACCGGGGCGGGGCAGGGCAGTCTGCGCGGCAAGACTTATCGCCTCCCCGACTACGGAGCCTCCCATGCCCGCCGCCCATCCCCGCATCAGCCTCTGGGCGGTCGAGGTCTTCGTGGCCACGGCAGAGGAAGGCGCGACTACCGCCGCCGCGCGCCGCCTCGGCGTTTCGGCCTCGGCGGTCAGCCAGCAACTCGCAGGTCTGGAAAGCGCTTTGGGCGCGGAGCTTGTGGACCGTTCGGCCCGGCCGTTCGCGCTGACGGCTGCCGGGCGGGCTTTCCTGCCTCATGCCGAGGCGATGTTGGACGAATTGGCGCGGGGCCGCGCCGGGGTGGGCCAAGCCGATCCGGCGGGGCTCACGAGTTTCCGACTGGGCATGATCGAGGATTTCGAGGCCGAGGTGACGCCGCTCCTGCTGGCGGGGATGGCGGATGAGCTCAGCACCTGCCGGTTCGAGCTGGAAACCGGGCCGAGCCACCGCCTGCTGTCGAAGCTCGAAGCGCGCGGTCTGGATGTCGCCGTCGCCGCCGAGCCGCAGGGCGCCGCGCTCGACGGGATCGAGCTGCATCCGCTTCTGACGGAACCGTTCCTCGCCATCCATCCCGCCGATGCGCCTGCGCAGAGCGATCCGCCGCTGCCGCTGATCCACTATTCCCAGCGCACGCTGATGGGCCGACAGATCGCCACGCATCTCGCGCAAACGGGCAAGGCGCCGCCGCATCAACTGGAACTCGACAGCTACCCAGCGATCCTTGCGCTGGTCGCGGCAGGGCGGGGTTGGACGATCCTCACGCCCTCGGCGGTGCGCCATGCGCCGCGCGCGGGGCTGGCGCTCTCGCCGCTCGACGGGCCGCCTTTGACCCGGCGGATCGTGCTGGCGGCGCGCGACGGGATGATGGCGGATTGGCCTGCGAAAGTGGCGGGCCGACTGCGGACGCTGCTGCAAGAACGCGTGGTCGAACCGGCTCTAGCGGAAGCGCCGTGGCTGGAGGAGACGTTGCGGGTCGAGGCGGGCTAGGGCGGCTCAGCCGATCCCCAAACCGGCCAGCGCGGCAGCGAATTCCTCGCGCGGCAGCATCATCAGTGCCGGGCCTTCCATCACGATCCTCACGGGGCCCGTCGCGCGGTTCGAGGTGCCGACCCGCTCGGCGGGGGTAAAGCCGATCCCGTCGAGCGGCCAATGGAGCCCTTCCGAGCGCGCCTTTACCTCGCCGAAAGGAAACAGTGATACGCGCGTGCCTTCCGCCAGATCGAGCGAGAGCGACGGAGGGCAGCGGAAGATCACCTCCTCCTCAGCAAGCATCACCACCCGATGCGGCGTGCGGATCAGGTCGGTCATCGCGGCCAGCGTGTGATCCAGCCGCATCCCCGTGAAACCGAGCGCGAGGATGAACGGTGCCTCAATCCGTTGCAGGGATTTCGCGAAATCGGTGCTGTCCTGCTCGGCCACCTGATGGACGCGTGGGCCCAGCGATGCCCGTGCCGCATCCGACAGAGAATCCAGATCGCCGATCACCGCTTTCGGGGTCAGGCCCATCGCCAGCGCGCGATCTCCGCCACCATCGGCGGCCACGAGGCAGGGGGCGATTGTCAACGCTTCGTCAACATCCGCCTGTTTGATCGCGCCGGCGCCGAGAAGCGAAACCCCGGTTGACGAATGGACAATACTGCTAATCATGGATTGATTGATGACGATTGTGGCAAAGAAAGACAATCGAGACCGGTAAAAAACCTTTCAAATGCCTTCTTTCGTCCACGCGAAAGAACCAGTTGGACAGGAATGTCGACGCATTGAGGTCCAATAGAAAGCGAGTGGTCCATGGTTGGTGCGAGCAAGATCCTGACCGTATCCTACGGCACCTTTTCGTGCACCTTGGAAGGATTTGACGAGCCTTTCAACACGATGAAGGCGATTGCGGAGTATTTCCGCGATCTGGCCGCCGACGACCGGTATTTCGGCGCAGAGCCGCCCCAACCCGATGCGGAGATGCTTCACCGTATCGCGGAGCGGGAGATTCAGCGCCGGGTCGAGGCAAAAATTCAGGAAAACGGCGTCGTGCTGCGCCAGCAAGACACGCTCCTGGGTGGCGAGGCTGCAGCCGACGAGGCGCCCGCGCCCGCTCAGGAAGAGCCGCTTGTGACGTCGGAAGCGCCGCAAGAAGCCGCGCCTGCCGCCGAAACGCCCGCGCAGCCGGAGGTCGCCGAGACGCCCGAGCCGGTGGCAGCGCCCGAACCGGTCGCAGAGCAGCCCGAAGCCGAGGTTGCGGCGCAGCACGCCGAGCCCGAAGCAGGCTTCGCGCAGCCGGAAACCGTTGCCGCCAAGCTGCAGCGTATCCGCGAAGCCGTCGCCCGTGCTCGCGAGGTTCAGGCCGACAGCTTCTCCGAGGAAGACGAACCCGTTTCCGCCCCCGAGGCGCTTCTGGGCCGCTTCGAGGCTGAACCGTCGAGCGAAGCCGAGGATTTCGGCTACGACCTTGACATCTCCGGCCCGCTGAGCGCCGAGGAAATCGAACCCGAAGCCTCCGAGCCTTCGCAGCCCGAGGCCGAGATGCCCGAAGAAGACGTGGCAGAAGAAGCGGCGGAGGTCGCGCTCGAACAGGCCGCGGAAGACATCGAAGCGGCTGAAGCCGAAGAGCCCGTCGCCGAGCAGGATGAGGCTGACGCGGACGAAGACGAAGACGAGGAAGCCGACACGGACTTCAACACGAGCGACGATCAGATGCAGCGCCGTCAGGCGACCCGCCGCGCGCGCCGTTCGGCCAAGCGTGCCAAACGCATCGCGGCGCTCAAGGCCGCTGCGGACGAACTCGGCGCGACCGAAGAGACCGACGCCGATCAATCCGAGGACAGCGCCGAGGCGGCCTCGGCAGATGTCACCCTCGACACCGAAACGCCGGTCGACGCACCCGCCACGCCGCGCTTGCGTGCCCGCGTGATCAAGGTGCGCCGCCGCGAAACCATCGAGTCTGCGGAAGCAGCATCGGCCGCTACTGACGAGGGTTCGGAGCAGACCGAAGACGGTGCCACCGCCGAAGTTGCCACCACCGACGTCCAGGAAGATCAGGCGACCCCGGCCGAGGCGCAGGTCGAAGCCGAGGCCGATGCGGCGCAAGAACAGCCTGAAGTCGCCGCAGAGGCCGAGCAGGAGGTGGAAACCGAGGCAGAGCTGGAAGCAGAAGCGGAGGATGACGACCTCGCCGCGCGACTGGCTGCGGAACTGGGCGACGCCTCGTCGGAGGCAGGCCCGGCGCCGAAGGCAGAGCAGCCACGCGCCCGGGACGATGCCGATCACGGCAGCCGTGTGCCTGGCGGCCTGTCGCCGGAAGCCGAAGCCGATCTCATGCGCGAGCTCGCGGCACTGCAGATGGAGAACCTCTTCACCGGGTCCGAGATCGAGACCGACGACGAGGCTCCGCAAGAGGCCGTCGCGCAGGGCGAAGTGGCCGAAGACGACGCGATGCCGGAAATCGACCTGTCCGAACTGGAAGACGAGTCGGTCGACGCCCCGCTGGTTCTGACGCAGGACGATGCCGAGGCGCCCGAGGCGGAAACGCCTGAGGCACACATGGAGACCGCGTCGCTCGACGCGCAGGACGTGCTGGTTCTGGGCAACACGATCATCGAGGCCGAGGAAGCCGAGGTCGAGGCGATGTCGGAAGATGACGCCATGGCGGAAGCGGAGGAAGATACCCGCGCCGACACTTTCGCTGCCGAGGCATCGGAAGAAACCGAAGCCACCGGGACCGCAGACGCGGAAGACACGGAAGAAGCGCAGGCCCCGACCGAGCTCGCCGCGCGCGAGGTCGCGTCGCTTTCCGAAAGAGAGACCGACCGTGAGGCGGAGATGGATCGTCTCCTCGCCGAGGCCGACAAGCAGGCCGAAGGTGTCGAGACGCGCCGCCGCTTCTCCGCGATCGCGCATCTCAAGGCCGCCGTGGCTGCGACCGTCGCGGATCGTCTGGCCAAGGGGCAGGACACCGCGAAAGGCGGCGTCGAGGACGAGGACGGGTCCGAGCCATATCGTGCCGACCTGACCCAAGCCGTGCGCCCGCGTCGCCCGGTCAGCTCGGGCGAGACGGGTTCGCGTCGCCCCGAACCGATGCGACCGGCGCCGCTGGTACTGGTCTCGGAACAGCGCGTCGATGCGGAAGAAGAAGCCGCCGATGAGCAGCCCGCGCCTCAGCCCGCCGCCGCGATCCGCCCGCGCCGTGTCTCGGCAAGTAAGTTCGCCGCTGGCGGAGCGGACGAGGCCGAAGCCATGCCGATGAACCCCGAGCAGGCGACGAGCTTCGCCGAATTCGCCGAAAGCCTTGGTACGCAGGGTCTCTCCGACCTGCTGGAAGCCGCTGCGGCCTATACCTCGGCCGTCGAAGGGCGTCCGCATTTCTCGCCGCCGCAGATCATGCGCAAGCTGTCCTTCATGGACGATGCGGTTGATGTGCCGCGCGAGGAGCGGATGCGTGTCTTCGGGCGTCTGCTGCGTCAGGGCAAGATCACCAAGGTGAAGCGCGGCCAATACGCGATTACCGAAGCCTCGCGCTACTGGGACGAGGCGAAGATGGCCTCGGGGCAGTAACCCCGGCGAAAGATCAGAAAAGGGCGGTCCTTCGGGGCCGCCCTTTCTTATTGGATCAATAGAGCCGTGCGCGCAGGCATTGGATCAGCACGCGCGCGCCGGGGGCGATCAGCTCGTCGGGAAAGTCGTAATCGGGATTGTGCAGGGCCGGGCGGTCGCCTGCGCCCAGAAGCGCCATCGCCGCGGGTCCGTGATCGGCAAAACGACCGAAATCCTCGGAGGCGCGCATCGGTAGATCGGTCTCGGTGGTCTCGATCCCCTCGGCCTGAAGCGCCCCCCGCAGGATGCCATTCGCTTCGGGGGCGTTTTCGCAATGGCGAAAGATATCATGATAGGTGATCTCGCGCTCCAGCCCGAGCGCATCGGCGGCGTCACGCACCATCGCCTCGGCCTTGTCGACTAGCCCCGCCATCCCCGCATCGCGCTGGGTGCGCAGGGTCGCCCAAAGCTCCGCCGCGCCGGGGGCGACGCCGAAGGCAGGCTCACCGAGCCGCGCATGGGTGACGGTGACGCGCGCGAAATCGGGATCGCTTTGGTGCAACGCGTTGCCGAGCGCCGTTAGATCGGTCAGCAGCCGGGCCAGTGCCGGGGCAGGGGAACGACCGCTTTCTGGTAACGAAGCATGAGCGGTCCAGCCGGTGAGCGTGATCTTCATGCCGCGCGAGGCGCAGTTCATTACCCCGTCCTGCAGCGCCGCCGTTCCGAGAGGGACGCCCGGCATGTTGTGCAAGGCGAAGGACAGGTCGGGCGCGATCTCGACAAAGCGCGGATCGGCAATCACGGCTGCAGCCCCTGCGCCGGTCTCTTCGGCCGGTTGGAACAGCAAGACCGCGCGGCCACGGGCGGGACGATTGCGCGACAGCCAGCGTGCGACTCCCGCGAGAATCGCCATATGCCCGTCATGGCCGCACAGATGCCCTTTGCCGGGAAAGTTGGAGCGGTAGGGCGGCGTGCCGGTCTCGTGGATCGGCAGCGCGTCCAGTTCGCAGCGCAACAGGATTGTGGGTCCGGGCTCCGCGCCGTCGTAGATTGCGGCGACCCCGTGCCCGCCAAGCTCGGTCAGCGTCCGGTCGGGTGCGGTTGGCAGCAGCATCGCGACGACCCGCGCGGCGGTGTCGCGTTCCTCGCCCGAAAGCTCGGGATCCTGATGCAGACGATGCCGCCACGCGGTCAATTCCGTGATGTCGGAATTGGTTAGGCTGTCGGGCGGGAGGGGGGAAGGCGCGCTGGTCATGAGACTAACCTGCCCGTTTTCCGGCGCGCCCGCCAGAGGGTGTCACTCGCGCGGTGGATCATCCGGATCGTCTTTGCCGACACCTTTGAAGATCGGCTTGAGCGGCGCGATCCAAAGCACGCCGAGCACGACATAGACGCAGAACTCCGCCCAGATCGGCAGCCGTCCCCAGCGCGCGCCCGCCCAGTTCACCACCGTGACGGCGACGACGACATAGGCGGGCAACCCCACGACGAGGGCCAGAAGCGAGAGGCGGCGACGGGCCTTGTAGCTCAGCGCCATTGGATCAATCCGCGAAGGGGTCGGTCACGAGGATCGTGTCGTCGCGCTCGGGCGAGGTCGAAAGCATCGCGACCGGGCAGTCGATCAGCTCCTCGATCCGGCGAACATATTTGATCGCGGCGGCCGGAAGATCGGCCCAGCTGCGCGCGCCTTCGGTCGATTCGGCCCAGCCTTCGATCTCTTCATAGACGGGGATGCAGCGCTTTTGCTCTTCCGCGGCGGTTGGCAGATAGTCGAGCTTCTCGCCATCGAGTTCGTAGCCGGTGCAGATTTTGATCGTTTCGAACCCGTCGAGCACGTCGAGCTTGGTCAGCGCGATGCCGTTCACGCCCGAGATCGCGCAGGTCTGACGCACCAGGGCCGCGTCGAACCAGCCGCAGCGACGCTTGCGGCCCGTGACGGTGCCGAATTCATGGCCGCGCGTGCCGAGGCGGTTGCCGTCCTCGTCGTCCAGCTCGGTCGGGAAGGGGCCTTCGCCTACACGGGTGGTGTAGGCCTTGACGATCCCGAGCACGAAATCGATCGCGCCCGGGCCCATGCCGGTGCCGGCCGCAGCCTGACCTGCGACCACGTTCGACGAAGTCACGAAGGGGTAAGTGCCGAAGTCGATATCCAGCAGCGAGCCCTGGGCGCCTTCGAAGAGGATACGCTTGCCCTGCTTGCGCTGCTCGTTGAGTACTTTCCAGACGGGGGCCGCGTATTTGAGGATCTCGGGGGCGACTTCCTTGAGCTTGGCAATCAGCGCGTCGCGGTCGATCGCTTCGATACCGAGCCCCTTGCGCAACGGATCGTGGTGCTGCAGCGCGCGGTCGACGCGGGCCTCCAGCGTCGCGTCATCGGCGAGATCGGCCACGCGGACCGAACGGCGCCCCACCTTGTCTTCGTAGGCCGGGCCGATACCGCGGCCGGTGGTGCCGATCTTGGTGCCTTTCGAGGCCGCTTCCTCGCGGGCGCGGTCGAGTTCGCCGTGAATCGGCAGGATCAGCGGGGTGTTCTCCGCGATCATCAGCGTCTCGGGGGTGATCTCCACCCCCTGGTCGCGGATCTTCTCGATCTCGGCGAGCAGGTGGAACGGGTCGAGCACGACGCCGTTGCCGATCACCGAGAGTTTGCCGCCCCGCACCACGCCCGAAGGCAGTGCGTTGAGCTTGTATACCTTGCCGTCGATCACGAGCGTATGGCCCGCGTTATGACCGCCCTGAAAACGCGCGATCACGTCCGCGCGCTCGCTGAGCCAGTCCACGATCTTGCCTTTCCCCTCGTCACCCCATTGGGCGCCGACGACGACGACATTGGCCATTGCTCTCTCCTTGGCAGGTGTAAAACCGCGCGAGGTATAGCGGCTGAGCGCGCGGGGCGAAAGACCGCATTTGCGAGAGGCGATCGCTCTATCCATACGCCTCGCGCAGGCGGGCAGCGCAGGAGCCTCCGGCGGGGATATTTGGGCCAATACGAAAGTCAAAGCGCGCGTGTAGGCCGGGCGTGGGCCGATTTGACCCCGCGAAAGCCGAAAATCCGCCTATGCGGCCTTGCGCCCTCAGCCTCATCCGCCTAGATAGGCGCGTCGCAAGAAAGAAGGCCCGGACCCGTTCATGGAAAACGTCGTTCTCTCGATCCACCTGATCCTCGCGCTGCTGCTGATTGGCGTGGTGCTCCTGCAACGCTCCGAAGGGGGTGGTCTCGGCATGGGGTCGTCCAACAGCTCCGGCGGTGGCGTAGGCGGGTTGATGACCGGTCGGCAGGCCGCCAATGCGCTGACCCGCGTGACCTGGGTTCTGGCCGCCGGCTTCTTCGCGACCTCGGTGACGCTGACGGTTCTGGCCGCGCAGAAAGCGGGCACCGGCTCGGTGGTCGACACCGCTGCGCCCCAGCAAAGCGCGCCGGCGGATACCGCGCCGGCCAATGACACGACCGGTTCGACGCCCTCGCTCGACGTGGTGATGCCGCCGCCTGCCAGCGGTTCGGACGCCTCGAGCGGCGGAAACGCGGGCGAGACCACGACGGATACGCAAAGCGGTCCGGTCACGCCGCCCGCCGCCAACTAAGCCGTCACTTCAGTCAACCATCGGTTCGCACCCACAAAAACTTGCGGGTGCGTCCTATCCAAACTCAATAGCTTGCGGTCTGGTTGCGGGCAGGCCGCGAATCGTGTAAGCATTAAATCCCGTGATCCTGACCCTCTTGGGGCAGGGAAACCATTCGAATTTCGCAGATCACGGGGGTCTTCATGGCACGTTATGTCTTCATTACCGGCGGCGTCGTCTCGTCGCTCGGAAAGGGTTTGGCATCCGCCGCCCTGGGGGCATTGCTGCAAGCACGCGGCTTTTCGGTTCGGCTGCGCAAGCTCGACCCCTATCTGAACGTTGATCCGGGCACGATGAGCCCGTTCGAGCATGGCGAGGTTTTCGTCACCGATGACGGGGCGGAGACCGATCTCGACCTTGGTCACTACGAACGATTCACCGGGGTTTCGGCCCGCAAGACCGACTCGATCTCCTCGGGGCGCATCTACACCAACGTGCTCGAGAAGGAGCGCCGCGGGGAGTATCTGGGCAAGACGATCCAGGTGATCCCGCACGTGACCAACGAGATCAAGGATTTCCTCGATGTCGGCGATGACGAGGTCGATTTCATGCTGTGCGAGATCGGCGGTACGGTGGGCGATATCGAAGGTCTACCCTTCTTCGAAGCGATCCGTCAGTTCAGCCAGGACCGACCGCGCGGTCAGGTGATCTTCATGCATCTCACGCTGCTGCCCTATCTGGCGGCGTCCGGCGAGCTGAAGACCAAGCCGACGCAGCACTCGGTCAAGGAACTGCGCTCTATCGGCCTCCAGCCCGACGTGCTGGTCTGCCGCTCGGAGCAGCCGATCCCCGACAAGGAGCGCGGCAAGATCGCGCTGTTCTGTAACGTGCGCCCCGAGGCGGTGATCCCCGCCTACGATCTCAAGTCGATCTACGAGGCGCCGCTGGCATATCACCGCGTCGGTCTCGATCAGGCGGTGCTTGACGCGTTCGGCATCTCTCCCGCGCCGAAGCCGGAGCTGAGCCGCTGGGAAGACGTGATGGACCGTCTCGATCATGCCGAGGGCGAGGTGCGCGTCGCGATCGTGGGCAAATACGTTCAGCTCGAAGACGCCTACAAGTCGATCGCCGAGGCGCTGACCCATGGCGGGATGGCGAACCGGGTGCGCGTGAAGGCCGAATGGATCGACGCCGAGATTTTCGAGAACGAAGATCCGGCACCTTATCTGGAAAACTACCACGCGATCCTTGTGCCCGGTGGCTTCGGTGAGCGCGGCACCGAGGGCAAGATCCGCGCCGCCCAATTCGCGCGCGAAAAGGGCGTTCCTTACCTGGGCATCTGTCTGGGTATGCAGATGGCCGTCATCGAGGCCGCGCGGAACCTCGCGGGCGTCAATGATGCGGGCTCGGAAGAGTTCGATCACGAGGCGGGCAAGAAGCGCTTCACCCCGGTCGTCTATCACCTCAAGGAATGGGTGCAGGGCAACCACAGGGTCGAGCGCAAGGTCACCGACGACAAGGGCGGCACCATGCGCCTGGGCGCCTACACGGCGGCGCTGAAGGAGGGCTCGAAGGTCGCCGAGGTCTATGGCGCGACCGATATCGAGGAGCGTCACCGCCACCGCTATGAGGTCGACATCAAGTATCGCGAGCCGTTGGAGAAATGCGGGATGACCTTCTCCGGCATGTCGCCCGATGGCCGCCTTCCCGAGATCGTCGAGCACAAGGATCACCCGTGGTTCATCGGCGTGCAGTTCCATCCCGAGCTGAAATCGAAGCCCTTCGCTCCGCATCCGCTGTTCGCGGGCTTCATCAAGGCCGCGTTGGATCAGAGCCGGTTGGTGTGATCCCGGCTTCCCCCTGAAATCGAGAAAGCCGCGCCTATCCCTGCGCGGCTTTTTTCTTTTTCTTCTTGGAGGTTTTCGGTGCGGGTTTCCCGGTCTGACCGCCGCCGCGTGCGGGGTCGATATGCCGGGCCAGTTCGGTCGGATCGAGGCGGATCAGCGCCTGTATATAGCCCGAGGCCGCGTCGAGGAGTTCACACAAGGCCGCCGCCCGCGGATCGGCGCTGCGGGCCTCCAGGGCGGATAGGTGATCACGTGCGGGGCCGATCACGCGACGTTCGCGCTCGGCCAGCATCAGCCGCGCCAGTTCCCACGGCTCGGTCGGGGCGACGAAGTAATCCTTGCGCGAGCCGGGGGACCGGGCCGCCTGCACGAGGCCCGCATCGCGCAATTCCTTCAACGCGGTCGAGACGTTGGAGCGCGACAACCCAAGCTGCGCGACCAAATCGTCGGCCGAGGGCGCTTGAGCCGCGCGCCAGATCGCGCCGAGGCAGCGGCCGGCGGGGCGGGAAAATCCGAAACGGGGGGCGAGTTCGGCGAAGGCTTCGGGCAGTTCGGTATCACTCATGCATTCATCCTCTCCCGCCTGTCTCCGCCGCCGGGTTACGCGCCGGGCCGGCGCGCCGCGGACAGTCCCGCGATCAGCGCGGCCTCTCCGTCGCCCAAAGTGACCTGCGCGCCCTGCGCTTGCAAGCCACGGGCGCAAATTTCCGACCAGCCGGGGGCGGAGGCGGAGGACAGCGCCAGCACGGTCTGGCCCAGCCACCACGGTTTCGCCGCGGCGAGTTCCGCGCCCAGCACGGCGCCGGCGGCGCGCGGGGTGTGGCGTCCAAGGCTGAGCGGGGCCAATTCGCGGGCGAGGCGTTCGGGGCGCGAAAGCGTATCGGCGAGAGCTGCGTCGAACCCGTCGCCGGCTTCGAGCGGTGCGCCGAGCGCGGCCAGCATCGCGGCGGAGCCTGCGCGCATCGCGCTGACGACTTCGCCCGCCGAGATATGCGCCCAGATCGCGCTTGCGCCGCAAATCCAGATCACGCCATCGAATTGCGGGATGCCTGCGAGGATACCGGCGATTCGGGCGGCCTCGGGGGCCGTGATCTCGGTGCCGTCGCTGTCTTGGATGAGGCCGGGCAGGGCGGGGTAGCTTTGCCCGCCGATCTCGGTTAGCGGCAGCGCTCCGTCGGGGCGAGGCGTGCAGGGAAGCGCGCGAAGGTCAGGGCCTGCAGTGGAGGCCGCCACGAT
This sequence comes from Thioclava sp. IC9, assembly GCF_002213225.1. Classification (NCBI taxonomy): domain Bacteria; kingdom Pseudomonadati; phylum Pseudomonadota; class Alphaproteobacteria; order Rhodobacterales; family Paracoccaceae; genus Thioclava; species Thioclava sp. IC9. The sequence goes on along the minus strand of NZ_NBNX01000002.1, from coordinate 181,908 downwards.
GGCAGCAGCCCCTTCAGGCAAGAGCGGGCGCGCGGCGGGCCCGGTTTTGCGGTCGGTCACCGCCCCGTCCGACACATGTGCGGCGCGCCAGCGCCCGAATTCTTCCGTGAGTGCGATCCAATCAGCCATGGCGCATCAGATCGCATGGAGGTGGTGCGGGATCAACCCCGCGACAGGCAGGCGGTGATCGTGTCCGCCATTCCTTGCATCAGGTCCTCATAGAGACCGGGGCCATAGGTCAGCGCGGTGCCGGAAGGATCGAGCGATTTGCCGAGCCTCACCGGCGTCCCATCGACGAGGATTTCGACCATTTTCGGGTCGTGGTTCGCTTCCGGGAAGGCGCAGACGGCTTCCTTGGCCGACGCCTCTTCGCGCAGGCTCACCAGATGGGCGGCCCCCGGGGTGGAGGCATCGCTCGGGGAAAGCGCGCCCATGATGGTCAGCCCGTAATGATCGGCGAGATAGCCGTACGCCGCGTGATAGACGAGGAAAGGCTTGTCCGCGATCGGCGCGAACTCGGCCTTGAGCTTGGCGTCGAGCGCCTCGATCCGCGCTTGCGCGGCTTCGGCGTTGGCCGCGTAGGTCTCGGCATGTTCGGGATCGGCCTTGGAGAGGTCTTCGGCGATCAGACCGAGCCAGAGCTTCGCATTGTCGGGGTCGAGCCAAGCATGCGGATCGGTCATCTGGTCGACTTCGGCGTGGTCCCCATTCCCGGCCTCGGCGTGATCCGCGTCGGCGTCGACGCTGTGATCATGCGGGTCCGGCACCGAGAAGCTGCGCAGGGTCGTGCCGGGCGCGTGAAGCAATTCGACCGACTGGCCCTTCACTCCCACGCCGTCGATCGCGCGTTCGAGCCACGGGGTCAGCCGCGGGCCGACCCAGAAGACGAGGTCCGCGTCTTGCAGATCGCGCGCCTGGCTGGGCTTCAGTTGATAGTGATGCGCGTCGGAATTCTGGCCGAGCAGAACCTCCGGCTGCCCCAGATCGCCCATCACCTGCGCGACGAGTGACTGCACCGGCGGAACATCGGTCACGACACTGGGCGCCTCGGCTTGGGCGAGGGCGGGCAGTGCGGAAAGGGCGCTCACGAGAACGGGAAGGGTGGGGCGCATCTGATGTCTCCTGTCCGCTTGATCCGAGGGGCGGAAAATGTATGTTATAAAATCACTCGTCAAGAAGAAATGTGATAAGGTAACATGCTCGTGGGTTCTTCGACCTCTTCCGCAAAGGCTTTCACGCCGCATGACCACAGCCGATGCGCCGGCGCGACGCTGGCGCGCGCCGAGGCTGTCGCCGCCGAAAAGGGCGCGCGGCTGACTCCTGTGCGTAAGCGTGCACTGGAAATACTGCTGGAAGAACATCGGGCTATGGGGGCCTACGAAGTGCTCGACCGGCTCGCGGCGGATGGGTACGGCAAGCAGCCGCCCGTCGCCTATCGCGCGCTGGAATTCCTTGTCGAGCACGGTCTCGCGCATCGCGTGCGTCGCCTCAACGCCTTCGCCGCCTGCATGAGCCCGGGCGAAAAACATGCGCCGGTTTTCCTGATCTGCCGCAACTGTGGCGAAGTCGCCGAGGCCGGCCCCGAAGAAGGGGCCGACGAGGTGCGTCACGCGTTGCAGGGCGCAGCCGAGCGGTTGAATTTCCATGTCGAGCGGGCCACCGTAGAGGCGCTGGGGCTCTGCCCCAACTGCGCCGCCGAGGAGGCGCAATGAGCGAGTTGATCACGGCGCAGGGTCTGAGCGTGCGCCATGGCGAGGTCGAGGTGCTTCACGGCGTCGACTTCACGATTTCCTCGGGCGAGATCGTTACCGTCGTCGGGCCCAACGGGTCGGGGAAATCGACGCTGATCCGCGCCCTGATTGGGTTGGAGCGTGCCGCGCGGGGCAAAGTGAACCGTCAGGCCGGGCTGCGGATCGGTTACGTCCCGCAAAAGCTGCATGTCGATGCGAGCCTGCCGCTGACCGTGCGCCGGTTCCTGTCGCTACCCAAGCGCGTCTCGAACGCCCGCGCCGAGGCCGCTTTGGAGCGCACCGGCGTTCCGCATTTGGGCGGGCGGCAGATTTCGCGGCTCTCGGGCGGGCAGTTTCAACGTGTGCTTCTGGCGCGCGCCCTGCTGTCCGAGCCGCAGGTCCTGATCCTCGACGAGCCGACGCAGGGGCTCGACCAGCCCGGCACGGCGGGGTTCTACAAGCTGATCGAGGAGGTCCGTCAGGAAACCGGCTGCGCGGTGCTGATGGTCAGTCACGATCTGCACGTCGTGATGTCGGCCTCGGACAGGGTGATCTGCCTCAACGGCCATGTCTGCTGTCAGGGGACGCCGAAGGTGGTGGCCGAGGCGCCGGAATATCGCGCGCTATTCGGGATGGGCACGCAAGGGGCCTTCGCGCTCTATCAGCACAGCCACGATCATGGCGAGCATGCGGATCACGCAACCTGCAGCCACGATCACGATCACGCCGACGACGCGGCGAAGGACGGCACTCAAACGCACGGGCAGGCGCATGTTTGACGATTTTCTTTTCCGCGCGGCGTTGGCCGGGATCGGCCTGACCTTCGCGACCGGGCCTCTGGGCTCTTTCGTTGTGTGGCGGCGCATGGCCTATTTCGGCGATGCGACCGCCCATGCGGCGATCCTCGGCGTGGCACTTAGCTTCGCCTTCGGCATCTCGGTCTATCTCGGCACGCTTGGCGTGGCGCTGGCGATGGCGCTCACCGTCGCGCGGCTCTCGGGGCGCGGCCATGCGATGGACACGCTCTTGGGGGTGCTCGCCCATTCCGCGCTGGCCTTCGGCCTCGTCGCGGCGTCGCTGCAATCGGGGCTGCGGGTCGATCTGTCGGCTTGGCTGTTCGGCGACATACTCGCCGTGTCGCGCAGCGATCTGGCCGTGGTCTGGGGCGGGGCCGCAGTGGTCGCAGCGCTGCTGGCATGGCGCTGGCAGGGGCTGCTGACCGCGACGATCAACGACGAGCTGGCGATGTCTTCCGGGCTCGACCCGCGACGCGAGCAGATGGCATTGACCATCGCGCTGGCGCTGACCGTGGCGGTGGCGATCAAGATCGTCGGTGCGCTTCTGATCGCGGCGTTGCTGATCGTCCCGGCGGCTACGGCGCGGCAATTTGCGCGCGGGCCGGAGGCGATGGCGGCGGGCGCGACCGGGGTGGGGATCGCCTCGGTGCTGCTCGGGCTTTGGGGCTCGTTGCAGTTCGACACGCCTGCGGGTCCGACGATCGTGGCGGCCTCCGCTGTGCTCTTCGTGCTGTCCCTGCCGCTGCGTCGCGCGCGCTAAGCCGCGCTGCCGCTTGCCAATTCCCGTCCCGCGCGGTGAGATGCGCGACAAAGGAGCCTCGATGGATCATCGCAGTTTCAAGACCCCGTCGCAGATTTTCGTCGACCTAGCGGCGGGCAACCCGCAGCGCCGCATGGCTTTCGATCCGGCGCAACGACGCGCGGCGCTGCAGGCGCTCTCGCGCGCGATCCATGATTGCGAGGCGGAGATCCTCGCCGCGCTGGCGGAGGATTTCGCCAAGCCCGAGGCCGAAATTCGCCTGACCGAGATCCTGCCCGTTCAGGCGGAGATTTCGCACGCGTTGCGCAATCTGAAAACGTGGACGAAAGTGCGTCGGGTGCGCCCGACCCGTGCGATGTTGGGCACCCGCGCGCGGATCGTGCCGGAGCCGAAGGGCACCGCGCTGATCATCGCGCCGTGGAACTACCCGCTGGCGCTGTCGCTCGGGCCGCTGGTTTCGGCCATCGCGGCGGGCTGTGCCGCGATCGTCAAACCCTCAGAGCTGGCCCCGGCCAGCGCCGCCGTGATCGCGCAGATCGTCGACGAGGCGCTACCTGCCGATCTCGTGCGTGTGGTGCAGGGCGGGGTCGAGGTCAGTCAGGAACTGCTAGAGCAACCTTTCGATCATATTTTCTTCACCGGCTCGCCGCGGGTGGGCAAGATCGTGATGGCGGCGGCGGCGAAGCATCTCACCTCCGTGACGCTGGAGCTGGGCGGCAAATCCCCGGTCATCGTCGGCCCCGGCGCCGACCTGAAAAAGGCCGCGCGGATGATCGCCTGGGGCAAGTTCGCGAATGCCGGTCAGACCTGCATCGCCCCCGATCACGTCTATGTCGCCAAGCAGATCGAAGCCCCGTTCCTGGCCGAGCTGAAAGCCGCGATTGCGCGGATGTATGGCAAGACGGAAGAGGCGCAGGCGGCCACGCGCGATCTCGCGCGGATCATCAACCCGGATCATTTCGCCCGGCTCATGGGCATGATCGAGAGCGCGCAGTCAGCGGGCGCAAAGGCGCTGACCGGCGCAACCGGTGAGGCGCAGAGCCGCTATATCGCGCCGACCGTCCTGATGGGCACCGATCCGTCGATGACGGTCGAGCAGGAAGAGATTTTCGGTCCCGTCCTGCCGGTCATTCCCTTCGACGATGCGGTGGATGCGGTGACGCGGATCGAGGCCGGGCCGAAGCCGCTCGCCCTTTACATCTTCGAGCGCGACCGCGGCTTGATCGACCGATTGCGCCGCGCAACCAGTTCCGGCGCGGTGGGCATCAATGTCGCGCTGGTTCATTACCTGCACCAGAACCTGCCCTTCGGCGGGATCGGCAATTCGGGCGTGGGTGCGGCGCATGGCCATTGGGGCTTCGAGGCATTCACTCATCTCAAACCCGTGCTCGAGAACCGTTTCGCGCCGCTTGCGATGCTGATGCCGCCCTATCGCAGCGGACGCATGGCGAAGCTCGCCCAGAAATTTCTGCGCTAAGGCTGACTGCGGATTTCACGCGTGATCGCGTTCCGCCACAAGCCCGTGTAATCGCTCCGGTTGGCGAGATCGCGCCCTAGTTGAACTCCTGTGATCAATAAGAAACAGGGGATTCACCAATGGCATCAACCGAAACGATGGCGGGAGGAGGCAAGCTGCGGCGGGACGCCGGGGTCATCGGGCTGCTCTTCGCCTCCACGACGTCGATGATCGGCTCGGGCTGGCTCTTCGGGGCCTATCACGCCTCGAAAATCGCTGGGCCGCTCTCGGTCTGGTCCTGGGTGGTCGGGGCGGCGATCATCATGCTGATCGCGCTGTGCTTCGCCGAACTCTCCACGATGTTCTCCAAATCCGGCGCGCTGGTCCATATGAGCCACGCGAGCCACGGTGCGACCTTGGGCAGGCTCTGGGGCTGGATGCTGTTTCTCAGCTATGCGCCGGTGCCTGCGGTCGAGGCCGAGGGGATCGTGACCTATGCGAACAATTACCTGCCCTATTTTCTGCGCGGAGACGGGACGGGCACGCTGACGCTGGTGGGCTTCATCACCTCCGCGCTTCTCCTGAGCGTTCTGGCGCTGCTGAACTTGCTGGCGATCAAGGCGCTGCTGAAGGTTAACAATACGGTGACGTGGTGGAAGATCGCGGTGCCTCTGATCACCGTGGTCGGCCTGATCGCGGCTTCGTCCCATTGGGGCGTCTGGCATGCGGCTCCGGGCACCTACAAGGCGCAAGGCATGTTCACCGCGATTCCGGCCGCAGGGATCGTGTTCTCGTTCCTCGGCTTTCGCACGGCGATCGACTTGGGCGGCGAGAGCGCCAATCCCGGCCGCAATATCCCGATGGCTGTGATCGGCTCGGTCATTCTTGCCGCGATCGTCTATATCCTGCTGCAAGTGGCCTTCATCATGGCCCTCTCGAAGGGCGATCTGGCGAATGGCTGGTCGTCTCTGAGCTTCAAAGGTTCCGCGGGTCCCTTCGCCGGTCTCGCCGCGACGCTCGGCATGGGCTGGCTGGCGCTTCTCCTCTACGTGGACGCCTATATCTCGCCCGGCGGGACGGGGCTGATCTACGTCACTGGCGGCTCGCGCATCCTCTATGCCGTGGGAGATACCGATAGCGGGCCGAGCGCGCTGACGCATACCACCCGTCACGGCGTGCCGTGGCTGGCGGTTGCGGTGATGTGGGCCGTGGGCGTTTTCTTCCTGCTGCCCTTCCCGGCGTGGCAATTGCTGGTGGGCTATATCAGCTCGATCACGGTTCTGACTTATGGCCTTGGTCCGATCGTGCTGATGGTGCTGCGCCGGTCGCAGCCCGATGCCGAGCGTGCGTTCCGTCTGAAAGGGGCGGAGTTCCTTGCACCACTGGCCTTCATTGCCTCGAACCTCGTGATCTACTGGACCGGGTTCTACACCGACTCGATCCTGTTCGGGATGCTGCTCGTGGGCTTCGCCATCTACGCGCTCGTCTTCCACGCCGTACAGAAGAAACCCGCCTCCGAGTTCGGCTGGCGCCATATCGGCTGGCTTGCACTGTGGTTCGGCGGGCTCTGGATCATCACCGCGCTCGGCACTTCGGATCACGCGCTGGGGGTGCTGAACTTCTGGGGTGGGATGGCCCTCGTCGCGGTGTGGTCGCTGGTCGTGATCTGGTTCGCGCTGCGCGCGGCACTTCCGGCGGAAGAAACCGGGGCGCTGATGGAGCGGATCCAGCGCGGCAACTGAGCCGGTCCGAGAGGCCAAAAAGGCGCGCGAGAAAATCTCGCGCGCCTTTTCTTATTTGCGTTTCCCCTTCCAGCGGCGATGAATCCAGAGCCATTGCTCCATGTGCTTGAGGATCATCTCCTCCAGCCCGTCATTGAGGGTCTGGGTCATCGTTTCGGGGTCGGTATGGGGCACGGGCTTGTCAGCGTAGATCCTGAAGCTGAGTCCGTCGGGCTGGCGGATCGCGTAGATCGGCACCAGATCGGCCTTCATCTTCAGCGCCATTTCCGCCGCAGACAGAGGTGTGAAGGCGGGCAGGCCGAAGAAGCTCAATTCCGCGCCCTTGCTGAAATGCTGATCGAAGCCGAAGGCGACCATCCCGCCATCGCGCAGGAACTTTATCATGTCGCCCAAACCCCGGCGCGAGCGCGAGAACAGCGGCTCGGCGATGGCGGAAATGGTCGAGACATATTGTTCGTTGAAGAGCGGGTTGTTCATCGGGCGGTAGATCGCGCCGACCCGGTAGCCGCGCCCTGCAAGCGCCGCGCGCCACGCGTCGTAATTGCCGAAATGGCCCGCAGCCAGAACGACCGGACGCCCCTCGCGATGGGCGGCTTCCAGCGTCTCGGCCCCGGGGCCTTCGATCGGCAGATCGCGCACGCGGGCCACGAATTCCTCGCCGGAATAGATCTCCGCCAACATGCGGCCCAGATTGTCGGGCATCTCGCGCTGCAGCCGCTTGATCTCGTCCTCGGACAGATCAGGACAGGCGATCGCCAGGTTCTCGCGGATTTTGCGGGTGAAGCCAAGGACCGGCGCGAGCCGCGCCACCATCCGCCCCGCCGCCGGGATGCGCCGCTCGTAGGGTAGCCGCTGGACCAGCCGCATCACCGCCACGAAAAGGGCATTCGAGACGCGGTCGGACAAGGTGGGTTCGCGGTACTTCATCGTGTCGGGTGTCAGGCTCTGGCTTGGCGCGCAGCTCGGCGCTCACGCGACCAGACATAGAGGCCAGCCCCTACGATCACAAGCGCCCCGGCGATCGTGAACCCGTCGGGAAACTGTCCGAACATCAGCCAGCCCCAGAAGGACGCGAACAGCAGACCCGAATAGCCGAACGGTGCCAGCGTCGAGGCCTCGGCCAGCGCGAAGGCGCGGATCAGCAGAAATTGCGAGAGGCTACCCGCAAGCCCGAGGCCGAGGAAAACCCACAGATCGGAGAGCGCGATCGGCTGCCATATGAAGGGCAGGGCGAGCGAGGAAAGCGCAAGCCCGGTATAGGCGGACCAGAGCTGCGAGGTGGCCGCGCTATCGCCGCGCAGGTAGCGCGTCAGCAGCACCGCGCCCGCGAAGCTGAAGGCGGCGAGTAGCGCCAACAGTGCTGCCGGATGAAAGCCCGCGAAACCCGGGCGCAGGATGATCATCGCGCCGATAAACGCGGCCGCGATGCCGAAGATGCGGTGTGGGCCCAGCCGCTCGCCCAGAAACAGGGCGGCGCCGAGCGTCACGATCACGGGGTTCAGATCGCCAAGCGCGGTCGCGGTGGCCAGCGGGACATGTTTCAGCGCGTAGAAGAACGAAACGATCGCACCCATCTGGAACAAGGCCCGGCCCAGTTGGAACTTCGGCTGTGCGCTGCGAAGCCTGCGCGGCAGGCTGCCGCGATAGATGACCGCCAGCACGGCGGCATTCACCGCGAAGCGCGCCCAGACGATCAGAAGCGGGTGGTAACCTTGCCCGAGAAGTTTCGCAAAAGCGTCCATCAGAGTCAGCATCGAGAACGCGCCGAGCATCAGCGCGATCCCCATCCCGGGGCGATCGCCCTCGGGAAGCAAAGAGGGGGCCACGCCGGGCCCCCTCGCTGTCGCTTTCAACCCGGGCAGAGCCATCAGAGTAGGCTCTTGACCTTCTCGGCCACGGCCTCGGGGGTGATCCCGAACTTCTCGTAAAGCTCGCCTGCCGGGGCGGAGGCGCCGAAGCCCTCCATGCCCACGAAACCGGCTTTCGCCTCGCGGCCACGCTCGCCCAGAAGCCAGCGGTCCCACGGCTGGCGCACGGCGGCCTCGACCGCCACGCGGACCGAGTTCGGCGGCAGCACGCGCTTGCGGTAGGCCTCGTCCTGCTCGGCGAACAGCTCCATGCAGGGCATCGAGACGACACGGGTACCGATCGCTTCCTTCTGCAGCATCTCGCGAGCTTTCAGCGCGATTTCCACTTCCGAGCCGGTCGCCATCAGGATCACCTGACGCTTGCCATCGGCTTCGGCCAGAACATAGGCGCCGCGCGCGGTGAGGTTCTGCGGCTTGTACTCGGTGCGCAGCGTCGGCAGACCCTGACGCGACAGCGCCAGAACCGAGGGGGTGCCCTCCTGGTTCATCGCGATTTCCCACGCCTCGGCGGTCTCGATGACATCGGCGGGGCGGAAGGTCAGCGTGTTCGGCGTCGCGCGGCAAATCGCGAGATGCTCGACCGGCTGGTGCGTCGGGCCGTCTTCGCCCAGACCGATCGAGTCATGGGTCATGACATAGACGGTCGGCACTTTCATCAGAGCCGAGAGACGCATCGCGCCGCGCGCGTAGTCGGTGAAGCAGAAGAACGTGCCGCCATAAGGGCGCACGCCGCCATGCAGCCACTGACCGTTCATAGCGGCGGCCATGCCATGCTCGCGGATGCCGTAGTGGATGTAGCGACCCTTGCGGTTCTCCGCGTTGAAGACCGTCATGTCCTTCGACTTCGTGAGGTTCGAGCCGGTGAGGTCGGCCGAGCCGCCGATGGTCTCGGGGCAGGCGGCGTTGATCACGCCCAGAACCATTTCGGACGCCTTGCGGGTCGCGACCTTCGGTTTGGCCTCGGCCTGTTCCTTCTTGAACTTGCGGATCGCACCGGTCAGCTTCTTCGAGACGCCGCCTTCCATGATGCGCGTGAACTCGGCCTGCTTGGCCGCCGAGAGCTTGCCGAAGCGCTCCTCCCATTCGGCGCGCTCTGCTGCGCCGCGGGTGCCGATCGCTTCCCATTGCGACTTCACGTCGGCGGGGATTTCGAACGGACCGTGATCCCAACCGTAGATCGCCTTGGTGCGCGCGATCTCCTCGTCGCCCAGCGGCGAGCCGTGGGCGGAGTAGCTGTCGGCCTTGGTGGGGGCGCCGAAGCCGATGATGGTCTTGCAGTCGACCAGAACCGGACCCTTGGCTTGCTTCGCCTTGGTCAGCGCCTCATCGATGGCAACCGGATCGTGGCCGTCACAGGCGAAGACAGTCCAGCCCGACGCCTCGAAGCGCTTGCGCTGGTCGGTCTTGTCCGACATCGACACGCGGCCGTCGATGGTGATGTCGTTGTTGTCCCACAGCACGATCAGGTTCGACAGTTCCTGCATCCCGGCAAGGCCGATGGCCTCCTGGCTGATGCCTTCCATCAGGCAGCCGTCGCCTGCGATGACCCAGGTCCGGTGATCGACGAGCTTCTTGCCCCATTGCGCGCGCAGCGCCTCTTCGGCGATGGCCATGCCGACCGAGGTCGCGAGGCCCTGGCCGAGCGGCCCGGTGGTGGTTTCCACCGCGTCGAGCAGGAAATTCTCGGGGTGGCCCGCGGTCAGCGCGCCCGACTGGCGGAAGTTCTTGATCTGGTCGAGCGTGACCTGCTCATCGCCGCAGAGATAGAGCAGCGAATAGATCAGCATCGAGCCGTGGCCGGCCGAAAGGATGAAGCGGTCGCGGTCAGCCCATTTCGGGTTCTTCACGTCGAATTTCAGGTGGTTCTGGAACAGAACGGTCGCCACGTCGGCCATACCCATCGGCATGCCGGGGTGACCGGAATTGGCGGCCTGCACCGCATCCATCGCCAATGCGCGGATCGCGGAGGCAAGTTTCCAATGCTCAGGATGGGCGGCGCGCAGCTCTTCGATTTCCATGAAACGTCCTTTCGCGGGGCAGCAGTTGGATGGGTCCGCGCCCCTGATAGCAGGGATCGGCCCAAGATCAAGCGTGGCCCACAAGTGCTTGGGGCAAAAGGGTGGGCTTGCCCTGTCGCAAAGGGTTAGACTGATCGAAATCCGCAGCCGGGCCGCGATTCGGCCATGGCAAGCGAAAAACATGAGGACGAGGAGGCGTGCATGAGTGATATCGCCGAATACGAACGCCGCATCGCTTTCGCGCTCGAACGGATCGGGCGCGGGGTCGAAGCGCTCAAGCAGCGCGAGGCAATGCAGGCCAAGGCAGCGCAATCCGCAGCGCAGCAAACCGAGCCGGAGGCCGCCGAGGCGGAACTGCCCCCGGTACCGGAGCCGCCGCCCGAAGTTGTCGCAGATCCGGCGGAGGTGGCCGAACTGAAAGCCGCGCTCGCCGCGGAGCAGGAAGCGAACGCACAACTCTCCGAACGCGTCCGCGCGATCCGCGAGAAACAGGACACCACGCTGGGCGCGATGGAGCGCAAATACGGCGCCGCCGTCCGGGCGCAGGAAGCTGCCTTCAAGGAGGTCGCTGCCCTCAAGCAAGCCAACGCGGCGCTGGTCGCGGCCAATCGCAAGCTGATGGACGAGGGCGTGGCCTTCTCCGACGAGGCGCTGATGGCCGAGTTGCAAAGCCTGCGCGCCGCGCGCGACGGCGAAAGCACCGAGCTTGAGCAGATCATCGCGGGTCTCGACCCGATCATCGAAGCGGCGAGCCGCGAGGAGGGGACCGATGCCTGAGGTGACGATTTCCGTCGGCGGCCGCGATTTTCAGGTCGCCTGCCAAGAGGGTGAAGAACATTTCCTGCGCTCGGCCGCCGGGATGCTCGACAGCGAGGCGCAGGTGCTTCTGGGCCAGATCGGGCGCGTGCCCGAGAACCGGATGCTGTTGATGTCGGGGCTGATGCTGGCCGACAAGGCTGCGGGCATCGAGGATCAGCTGCGCGACGCGATGAACCGTCTTGGCGAATTGCAGGCGAAGATCGACGAATTGCAGTCGAACCCGGCCCATGTCGAAGTGCCGATCCTGCCGCCCGAAGTGACCGAGACGCTGGCCGAGATCGCCGCACGCGCGGAGTCGCTCGCCGACCGGGTCGAGGACGACGCGTGAGACGTACGCTATTTGGGGCGCTGCTCGCGGGCGCCGCGCTGACGGGGCCGGTGGAGGCGCAGGATGCGGCGGCGCCATCGGGGCAACACGACACGCCCGTCGAGCGGCTTGAGCCGCTCAACCCGACGACCGGCGATACGGTAGAGCCGGTGGTGACCGTCACCTATCATTGCGAGCGCGGCGCGGAAGTGCACGCGGCCTACATCAACGACACCGATCCCCAGCGCGTCGCCCTGTTCCTGCAGGGACGGCTCGTCGTGATGAGCCATATCCGCTCTGCCGACGGCGCGAGATACGCCGAGGATGGCGAGGGCGAGGCGGGTTATGTATGGTGGACAAAGGGCCACGGCGCGATGCTCGACTGGATCGCCGAGGACGGCGAGGCGCAACCGCTGTTCCGCGCCTGTCAGGAAGACTGAGGGCCGCAACGCGATACGCGCGGCGGCCCTGAAGAAATCGTATCAGACGAACGGAAAGCGCCGCGCGCTTACTCGGCCGCCTTCATCTCGAAACCCTTTTCCAGCTGATCCGAAGGCGTGATCGGATACTCGCCGGAGAAGCAGGCATCGCAATATTGCGGGCAGGAATTGTCGCGGCCCTTGGCCTCGCCCACCGCGCGATACAGCCCGTCGAGCGAGATGAACTTGAGGCTGTCCACGCCGACCCATTCGCGCATCTCTTCCTCGGTCATCTGCGCCGCCAGCAGCTTGTCGCGGTTCGGCGTGTCGACGCCGTAGAAGCACGGCCATGCGGTCGGCGGCGAGGCGATCCGGAAATGCACCGATTTCGCGCCCGCATCGAGGATCATGTCCTTGATCTTGCGCGAGGTGGTGCCGCGCACGACCGAGTCGTCGACAAGGACCACCCGTTTGCCGCGAATGAGCGACTTGTTGACGTTCAGCTTGAGGCGCACACCCATGTTGCGGATCTGCTCGGTCGGTTCGATGAAGGTGCGGCCCATATACTGGTTGCGCGTAATCCCGAGCGCGAAGGGGATGCCGCTTTCCTGACTGTAGCCGATCGCGGCGGGGGTGCCGCTGTCGGGCACGGGGCAGACCAGATCGGCCTCGACCGGGGCTTCGCGGGCCAGCTCGACGCCGATGGCGCGACGGGTCTCGTAGACCGAGCGGCCGCCGATCATGCTGTCGGGGCGCGAGAAATAGACATGCTCGAAGATGCAGAAGCGCCCGGTCGAGGGGCCGAAGGGGCGCGAGCTTTCGATATGGCCGTCCTGAATGACCACCATCTCGCCCGGATCGATCTCGCGGACGAATTCCGCGCCGATGATGTCGAGCGCACAGGTCTCGGAACTGAGCACATAGCCATGTTCGCCGAGCTTCCCCAGCACCAACGGGCGCACGCCCAGCGGGTCGCGCACACCGATCAGCTTGGTGCGCGTCATCGCGACGATGGAGAACGCGCCTTCCACGCGGCGCAGCGCGTCGGCGATCCGGTCGGCGTGCTTGCGCTGGATCGAGCGCGCCATCAAGTGGATGATGCATTCGCTGTCGGACGACGACTGGAAGATCGCGCCGCGCTCGATCAGTTCGCGGCGCAGCGCGTCGGCATTGGTGAGGTTGCCGTTATGCGCGACCGCGCAGCCGCCCATCGAGAACTCGCCGAAGAAGGGTTGAATATCGCGGATCACCGCCCCCTTGGAGCCTGCGGTGGAGTAGCGCACATGGCCGATGGCGATATCGCCCGGCAGCGTTTCCATCAGACTCGACTTGGTGAAATTGTCCCGGACGTAGCCGAAGCGGTGAGCGGAATTGAAGCCGGTTGCGGCATCATGCGCGACGATACCGCCCGCTTCCTGACCGCGGTGTTGCAGGGCGTGCAGACCAAGAGCCACGAAATTCGCGGCGTCGGAAATGCCGACCACACCAAAGACGCCGCATTCTTCCTTGAGCTTGTCGTCGTCGAAAGGATGGGCGAAGTGGGTCTTCTGGGCGGCGGGGCAGGACATGGCATCAGCTCCGTATGACGCAAGGGGAGGGCGCTTGCGCTCATTTATATGCAAACGCGAGAGGTGTTAACCCCTCGCGCCTGCAAAAACCGTCATGTGGCTGTCATCAATTCGCCGTTGCCGGGGGCAATTCGTCCGTCCGGGCCGGGGCATCGGCACCCGGAGGTGCGGGACAGGCGGCTACGAGTTGCTCGTAGCGTTGCACGATCCAGCCGGGCGCATCGGCGGGCATCGATTCGTCGAGCTGTCCGGAGGCGCGCGAGAACACCTTGGCCGAGCGCGAGTCGTCGACCACTGGCACGGGGTCGTTGCTCATCACGCGGTCGTAGACGACGAAGGCCACTGCGACGAGGATCACGCCGCGCACCACGCCGAACAGGAAGCCAAGCCCCTGGTCGATCCCGCCAAGGGCCGAGCGTTGCACGGCGGAGGCGAACAAGGGCGTCAGGATCGAGAACACGACGAGCGCCACGGCGAAGACCACCGCGAAGCCGCCGATCATGCCCAGCTCGCAGCTTTGGCCGATGAACTTGTCGAGGCCGGGGATCTGCTGCACCAGAGGGCGTGCCTCGTTGGCGAAAATGTAAGCGACGATCGCCGCCGCGATCCAGCCGACGATGGCCAGCGCCTCACGCACGAAGCCCCGCGAATAGGCGAGGATCGCCGAAAGAATGATGACGACCGCCACGATGGCATCGACAATGGTGAACCCGTCCATTTTCGCTCCTGTGTTCTCGGCGTTATCCGGCGCCGAACATCTCCCCGGTAAAAGTCACGAGATCGCCCAGCTTGCGCAGGGACATCCCGCTCGACCCTTCGGCTTTCGTTCCCGAGGGTGCGATCGCTTGTGAAAAACCAAGTTTCGCCGCTTCTTTCAACCTGTTTTCCGCTTGACCCACGGGACGCAGCGCACCCGACAGGCTGATTTCCCCGAAAATCACCATGTCCGCTGGAAGCGCCACATCTTCGCGCGCACTGAGAAGCGCGGCGGCCGCGGCGAGGTCGGCTGCGGGCTCAACCACCCTCATCCCGCCCGCGACATTCAGGAACACGTCGAGCCCCGCGAAGGGGATGCCGCATCGCGATTCCAGCACCGCGAGAATGGTCGAGATCCGCCCGCTGTCGAGCCCGACTACGGTACGACGGGGCGAAGCAAGCGTGGAGGGTGCAACCAGCGCTTGAATCTCCGTCAGCACCGGTCGCGTGCCTTCAATTCCTGCGAAAACCGCCGATCCCGGCGCGGGTTGGCCGCGCTCCGACAGGAACAGCGCCGAGGGGTTGGCGACCTCGGCCAGACCCGCCCCGGTCATCTCGAAGACACCGATCTCGGAGGCCGGGCCGAAGCGGTTCTTCACCGCGCGCAGGATGCGGAACTGGTGGCCGCGCTCGCCCTCGAAATAGAGCACCGTGTCGACCATGTGCTCGATCACGCGCGGGCCCGCGATCTGGCCTTCCTTGGTGACGTGACCCACGAGGATGACGGCGGTGCCGCGCTTTTTTGCGAAGCTCACCAATTCGTGTGCGGCGGCGCGCAGCTGGCTTACCGAACCCGGTGCGCTGTCGACATTGTCCGACCACATGGTCTGGATCGAATCGATGATGACGAGGTCGGGGCGCTCGGCTTCCAGCGTCGTCAGGATGTCGCGAAGCGAGGTTTCAGCGCCCAGCCCGACCGGCGCGTCCGCAAGGCCCAACCGTTGCGCGCGCATCCGCACCTGGCTCGCCGCTTCCTCTCCCGAGATATAGAGTGCCTTCACTCCCTTGCGGGCGAAGCTGGCGGTCGCCTGCAGCAGAAGCGTCGATTTCCCGATGCCCGGATCGCCACCCACGAGCACCGCCGAAGCCGCCACGAGACCGCCGCCCAGAACCCTGTCCAACTCCTCCATGCCCGATTTCACGCGGGCGGGCGGGGTTTCCTTGGTGTCGAGCGCGGTGAGCGGGATCACCTTGCCCTTAGCGCCTTTCATCCCGGAGCCAGGCGTGGTCGAGATCGGGGCTTCCTCGTGGATGGAGTTCCATGCGCCACAGGCGTCGCAACGCCCGGACCATTTGGCATGCGTCGCGCCGCACTCGGCGCAGCGGAAGATCGCGGATTGCTTGGCCATGAGGTCAGCTGCGTTCCAGATTGGCGGCGATCAGGCTCGCGCATTGTTCGGGATGAGTGGCTGGCAGCATATGGCCCGCGCCCTCGACGCAGGCGACGCCCACATCGGGCAGGCGCGCGGCAATCGCCTCGGCCACTTTCGGCATCGTCGGCGGCGAGCGGTCGCCATGGATGATCATTGCGGGCGCGTCGATCTGCTCGATCCCGTCGGGCCGTGCTATCTGCGCCGGGTCTTCGAAATTGGCGCGAGAGATATTCTCGACCATCGGCATGCACGCGGTGAAGCGCTCCCGCTGCGTTTCGGTATAGCTGTCCCAAGGCTGGCCGGTGCCCCAGTCACGCATGAAGCCGCGTGCGGCCGGCTCGTAATCGCCCGCTTCCATCAATTGCTCGAAGTGATCCTGCTTGGCGCGCAGGTCCTGCCAATCCGGGTCGTCCTCGGGCAGCGCCGCGAACAGCACCGGCTCGATCAGCGTCAGCGAGCGGACGGCCTCGGGCGCGCCGACCGCGATGCGCAGCGCGACCGAGGCGCCGAAACTATGCCCGATCAGATCGACAGGGCGCTCAATGAAGCTTGCAGCGATCCGTGTCACCTGCGTCTGGAAGCTCCCGGGCTCGCTCGCATCGCCGCGCCAGGGTGCGGATTGCCCGTGGCTCGGCTGATCGAAGGCGGTCGCCGTGATCTGCTGGCCCAACGGCATCAGCGCCTTCGCCCAGAGGTTCGAACTGCCGAGCGTGCAATGGATCGCGATAGCCGGACGTTCGCCCTGACCGAAGCTCTGCCAGAAGACTTCGGCCCCTTGTCGTTGGTCGCGCGGCATTCAGAGCGTCCCCAGGTAGTCGTCGAGCAACTCCAGGTGATCCTGCCCCCAGAACCGCTCATCGGTGTCGGTCACGATATAGAAGGGCGAGCCGAACACGCCGGCCTCGACCGCGTCCTCGAGGTTCTTCTCATAGGTGACCGCGCCGTCGAAGAGGCCGGTGGTCGCCAGATTGCCGTCGAAACCGTTGGCTTCCAGCGCCTCGCGGATCACCTCGTCCGAGGCGATGTCCTTGTCCTCCGCCCAGCAGGCGCGCAGGATCGCGTTGACCAGCCCGCCGACGTCGCCGCCGCCCGCTTTCTGCGCCGCGATGATCGCATAAGACGACGGTGCGGGGTTCGGCGGATAGCCGGGAGGCGTGTAGTTCATCTCCATCCCGAGCCGCTTCGACCAGCGCTTGAGCTCCTGCATCCGGTATTCCATCCGGCTCTGGTGACGCTGCGCCGGGCGCACGCCGCCGGTGCGGTCGAACAGGCCCAGAAGGTCGAGCGGTTTGTAAGTCACGTCAGCGCCGTGACGCGCCGCGATCTCTTCGAATCGCGGGCCGCCGAGATAGGCCCACGGGCTGAACGTGCCGAAATAGTAGTCGATCCGTGCCATTCATAACACTTTCTTGACAGTCGAAATTGCCGCCACGCTACCCCGGTGCTAAGGCAGGCGCAATCAAGCGAATCCCGCCGGGGCTGCCCGGCGTCACGAAGGAACTGGCCCATGTCCGTCGTCACCGAACCGAAGCTCATCTCCGGAAATTCCAACAAACCGCTCGCGCAATCGATCGCGCGCCGCATGTCGATGCATCGCGGCATGTCTGTCGGTTTGGTGGATGCGCGGGTCGAGCGTTTCAACGACGGCGAGATTTTCGTCGAGGTTTTCGAGAACGTGCGCGGCGAGGATATGTTCATCATTCAGCCGACCTCGAACCCGGCCAATGACAACCTGATGGAGCTGCTGATCATCACCGACGCGCTCAAACGCTCCTCGGCAGATCGCATCACCGCCGTGATCCCCTATTTCGGCTATGCACGTCAGGACCGCCGGACCAAGGCCCGCACGCCGATCTCGGCCAAGTTGGTCGCGAACCTACTGACCGAAGCGGGCGTTGACCGCATCCTGACGCTCGACCTGCACGCAGCCCAGATCCAGGGCTTCTTCGATATTCCGGTGGACAACCTCTACGCCTCGCCGGTCTTCGCGCTCGATATCCTGCACAACTTCAAGGGCCAGACCGACGATATCATGGTTGTCTCGCCCGACGTGGGCGGCGTGGCCCGCGCCCGTGAGCTGGCCAAGCGGATCGACGCGCCGCTCTCCATCGTCGACAAGCGCCGCGAAAAGGCGGGCGAGGTCGCGGGAATGACCGTGATCGGCGACGTGAAGGGCCAGAAATGCATCATCGTCGACGACATGGTCGACACGGCAGGCACGCTGTGCAAGGCCGCCGACCTGCTGATCGAGCACGGCGCGACCGAGGTTCACGCCTATATCTCGCACGGCGTGCTGTCGGGCCCGGCGGTTGAGCGGGTGACCAATTCGGCACTGAAGACGCTGGTCATCACCGACTCGATCGAGCCGACCGAGGCCGTGAAAGCCTGCCCGAATATCCGCATCGTGCCGACCGCGCCGATGTTCGCACAAGCGATCCTGAACACCTGGTCGGGCACCTCGGTGTCCTCGCTCTTCGAGACAGACACGCTCGTCCCGATCTACGAGGGCATGTACACTCGCGACTGAGCGGTCGCGCCGCTGGACGCGCCGCGCTCGCTTGTTTGGATCGACCCGGGGTACATGCTCCGGGTCATTTCATTTCGTCGGAAAGCCCGATGGACATCGGCGCATTCCGCGCCATTCTGGCGGCATGCGCCTTTTCGCTCTCACCGCTCTCGTCATGATCGCTTTCGCGGCCAATTCGGTGCTCAACCGGATGGCGGTGCATGATGCTGGCTGGGGGCCCGCTGCGACGGGCTTCGTGCGGCTCGCCTCGGGGGCGCTTGTTCTGCTGCTTCTCGCGATGCGGGCGAAAGGAGTGCGGGGCCTGCGTCTGCCAAGGGCGGTTCTGAGCGCCGGGGTCGCGACGCTCGCGCTCTATATCTTCGGGTTTTCCATCGCGAGCGGGCTGATCGACGCTGGCGTCGGCGCGCTGACGCTGTTCGGGATGGTGCAGATCACCATGTTCGCGGGGGCGCTGTGGCTGCGCGAGGCGATCTCGCTCTGGCGCTGGATCGGGGCGGGGCTGGCCTTCGCAGGGCTTATCGTCCTGCTCCTGCCCGCCTCGGGCGACGCCCATATCGATCCGCGCGGTTTCGCGATGATGGCGCTCGCCGGGATCGGATGGGGGCTCTATTCGCTCAACGGGCGGCGCACGCACGATCCGCTGGTCGCGACCGCGCTTAACTTCGCGCTGGCCACACCGCTGGCGCTGATCTGGATGCTCGGCGCGGGCGACTGGGGGCAGGGCGCAAGCTGGGGCTGGGCGCCCGCGATCCTCTCGGGTGCTGTGACCTCGGGGCTGGGCTATGCGCTGTGGTATCGCGTGCTGCCGCAAATCCCTGCGAGCCTCGCCGCGATCGCACAACTTTCCGTGCCTCTGATCGCGGCGCTGGGCGGGGCGGTGCTTCTGGCCGAAATCCCGTCGGCGCGTTTCTGGCTGGCCGCGGCGCTGGTGATCGGCGGCATCGCGCTCTCGCTGCGGCGGAAAACCTGAGCACAACCGTCGGATGTTCGCCGCGGAAACGTCTTGACCTCGGAACCTCCAGCGCTTCTTTAGTGTTTGACGTACGAACCTTCGAACTCAAGAGAGGACATCATGGCTTTTGAACTTCCCGATCTTCCCTATGCCCACGACGCACTCGCGGATCTCGGCATGTCGAAGGAGACCCTCGAATATCACCACGACATTCACCACAAGGCCTATGTCGATAACGGCAACAAGGCGATTGCCGGTACCGAATGGGAAGGCAAGTCGGTCGAAGAGATCGTGAAAGGCACCTATCAGCCGAACGCCGTCGCGCAGAACGGCATCTTCAACAACGCCTCGCAGCACTGGAACCACACCCAGTTCTGGGAAATGATGGGTCCGGGCAACTCGGCCATGCCGAGCGAGCTGGAAAAGGCGCTGACCGAAAGCTTCGGCTCGGTCGACAAGTTCAAGGAAGACTTCGCTGCCGCGGGCGCTGGCCAGTTCGGCTCGGGCTGGGCATGGCTCGTGAAGGACAGCGACGGTTCGCTGAAAGTGACCAAGACCGAGAACGGCGTGAACCCGCTGTGCTTCGGCCAGACCGCGCTTCTGGGCTGCGACGTGTGGGAGCACTCCTATTACATCGACTTCCGCAACAAGCGCCCGGCCTATCTGTCGAACTTCCTCGACAAGCTGGTGAACTGGGAAAACGTCGCTTCGCGCATGTAATCTCCGCGAAACGAGCGAATTGGAAGGGCGTCCCGTGGGGCGCCCTTTTTCTTTGCGCGCTTCAGGACGCCCGTTTGTGAGCACGTTTGTGTGCCGGGGCGATTGCCGGGACGGAAAGACCGCTAAGCAGGAACCGCGACGCCGCCGGATCGGTTTTCTTGACAGAAACCCGTAACCAAGAGGAGGATACGATGGCTGAACGCATTCGCTCCAATGACGGCAAGCGCGAAACCGAAGAGGTCCTCGGCGAGAAGCCCGAGAATATCGAGACGCCGGAAGGGCAAGGCAGCTCGGGCGGGAACCTGAACCGCAAGGTCGGCACCCGCGATGAGAAGAAGCAGCTCGACGAAACCTCCGCAGGCACGACGCGCCCGCTCGGTGGCGACGAGCGAGATAGCGGCGAAAAGGAGAAGATGTGATGAAGAAACTCTCCAAGGGTACTTGGGTCGTCATCGCGGATGGCGAGAAGGCGCTGTTTCTGGAAAACATGATGGATGACGAGGATCCGAACCTCGTCGTGCGGCGCGTCGACGAGCAGGACAACCCGCCCGATCACGAGCAGGGCACCGACAGCCCGGGTCGGATGGCTGATGACGGCCCCGGCCAGCGCTCGGCTTTTCAGGAGACGGACTGGCACGAACTGGCGAAGATGCGCTTCGCTGACGATCTGGCCGAACATCTTTACAAGATGGTCCACAAGGGTCGGATCGAGCGGCTGGTGATCGTCGCGGCACCCCGTGTTCTGGGTGAAATCCGTCACGCGCTGCACAAGGAAGTCGCCGACGTCGTGGTGGCCGAGATCGACAAGACGCTGACCAATCACCCCCGCGACGAGATCGAGAAGCTGGTGAAAGAAGAGCTTGCGACCGTCTGATCGCGCCTTGCTGCGATTGACAGACAAAGCGCCGCGCGGTTGTTCGCGCGGCGCTTTTTTGATGGGGCTTTCCCGAAGGAGCGCTGCGGGGAAGCGGCGAGACCCGCAAGGGGAGTGCAGTGACCGGGCCTGTGATGCGGGCACATCGCGCGCGCATCGGCAGAGCGCAAGAAAACGCCGCGCGAGATGGGCGCGGCGTTCCGTCGACGGGGCAGGGCGCGCCTCAGTCGTCGCTCTCGAGGCTCTGCTTGAGCGTTTCGATGTCCGGGTCGCTGGCACGCGGCACGATCCGGTAGACCGCGTTGACGAAGCAGAATACGGCGAAGCCCAGCAATCCGACGCAGATCGCCCCGGTCAGGAATTGCCCGAACGGGTGGCCCCGCACCCAGTCAAAGACCTTGCCCAGACCACCCGCGCTCGACGGATCGTAGCGGTAGGCGGCATAAACGATAAGCGCGCCGATGATCGCGACCACTACGCCCTGCGCCGCAAGCCCCGCCTGCAGGACGAAATTGGCGCGGCGGGTGACTTCGTTGGCCATCAGATGCTTCAGATAGGCCTTGGTGAGCCCCTTGTAGAGATAGTAACCGCCAGCCCCGATCACGATCAGGCCGATCACGCCGAGCGCGATACGACCCATCGGCGCGCTCAGGATCGTCGAGACCAGCTTGTTCGTCCCGCCATCGCTGCTCGCCCGCGCGACGAGCGCCGTGACCGCAATGCCGCCGATGCCGAGATGGACGAGACCGCTGACCACGAGGCCGATACGGGCGATCCACCCTTTCATCTCGGAGCCATAGGCCTCGAGATCCCAGACCGCGTCCACCACGCGCCAGATTGCGTAAGCCGCCATGCCAAGGGCGATGCCGACGAGCACCACGGCGCCCCAGCCGCTTGAGAGCTTCTCCATCACCTGTTTGGTGCCCTCGGCGCTGCCGCCATGAAACAGCGACCAGAGCGAGACACCCGCGACGACGAGATAGACCAGACCGCGCCCGCCGTAGCCTGTGCGCATTACGGGCACTGCCCAAGCGAAATCGTCGGGATCGTGGCTGTTGGTGGCGGACATTGGCGGTCTCTCTCGGCGTTGTGAATTGACGCAGACCCAATGCGTGGACAAGCGCACAGGTTCCGCCGCGCCGTGGTCTTTCCTTTCGCCCGCCGATCGGTCAGGGTCACGCGGTTGAGAGAAGGGAATTTCGATGAACGAGGCGGTCAAAGGCTTCTGGGCGATGGTGACGACCTGCGTCATCTGGGGGCTGTCGGGTCTCTATTACAAGATGCTCGACGGGATGCCGCCGATCGAAGTGCTCGCCCATCGCACCTTATGGTCCTTCCTGTTCTTCGCCGTGATCCTCGGGTTGAAAGGCCGCCTCGGCGAGCTTTGGGCCGCGCTGGCCGAACGTCGCGGGCGCGGGGCGTTAGTGATCGCGACCGCGGCGTTTATGATATCGGCCAACTGGTTCACCTTCATCTGGTCGGTCCATTTCGGCCACGCGGTTCAGGCGTCGCTCGGCTATTACATCTTCCCGCTCGTCGCCGTCGTTCTCGGGCTGATCGTCTATCGCGAGGCGCTGAGCACGCGGCAATGGATGGCGGTCGCGCTGGCCGCCACGGCGGTCATCGTCCTGACGATCGGGCTGGGTGTCGCGCCCTGGGTTTCGCTGATCCTTGCCGCGACCTTCGGCACCTATGGGCTGATCAAGAAGGGGTTGCGCGCGGGCGCGATGGTCTCGGTCTGCGCCGAGGTGCTGCTGCTCTCGCCAGTCGCGCTGATCGTGCTCTGGGGCTATCACGCGGGATGGTGGGGCAGCGCGCCCGGCGCGGGCCATTTCGGCGGCGATTGGAAGACCACGGTTCTTTTGATCTTCTCCGGCCCGCTCACCGGCACGCCCTTGCTGCTGTTCGCCTACGCGGCGCAGCGGGTGCGGATGGCAACCGTGGGTCTGGTGCAATATCTCAACCCGACGCTGCAATTCGCGGTGGCGACGCTGGCCTTCGGCGAGACGGTCACCATCTGGCACGCGATCGCGCTG
This sequence comes from Thioclava sp. IC9, assembly GCF_002213225.1. Taxonomy (NCBI): domain Bacteria; kingdom Pseudomonadati; phylum Pseudomonadota; class Alphaproteobacteria; order Rhodobacterales; family Paracoccaceae; genus Thioclava; species Thioclava sp. IC9. Next base: position 159,186 of record NZ_NBNX01000002.1, on the reverse strand, counting down.
GCGCTGATCTGGACGGCGCTCGCGCTCTATTCGAGCGCCAATCTGAAGATGCGCCGACCGCAGCCGGCGGCACAGCCCGCGACGCAGCGCGGTTTAGGCGAAAGCTGAGACGAGCGCGGTTTCCAGCTCCGCCACGCTATTGACCGTCACCACCAGCTCGCGCAGCGACGGATCCGCGAAGCCCTGCTCGATGATATGGTCGATCAGGGACCCGAGCGGCGCCCAGTAGCCCTCGGTGTTGAGCAGGAAGATCGGCTTCTCGTGCAGGCCGATCTGACGCCATGTCAGCACTTCGAACAGCTCGTCGAGCGAGCCCGCTCCGCCCGGCAGTACCACCACCGCATCGGCATTCATGAACATTACCTTCTTGCGCTCGTGCATCGTCTCGGTGACGACGAATGTGGTCAGGTCGCGCTTGCCGACCTCGCGGGGGAAGAGATGCTCGGGGATCACGCCGAAGGTGCGCCCGCCCGCGGTTTGCGCCGCGCGGGCGACCTCTCCCATCAGCCCGACATCGCCCGCCCCATAGACCAGCTGCCAGTCGCGCGTGGCCAGCATCTCGCCGGTGTCTCGCGCCGCTGCCGCATAAGCAGGCTTCGCGCCCGCACGCGAGCCGCAATAGACACAGACGGAACGGGGAATGGTCATGACGGTGTCTCCGGAAATGCATTGTTATTGAGCGGTGATACCGGGGTTGCTAAGTTCCCTCAAGGGATCGGGTCACCTAGCCGCAGATAACAACAGGCGGCAGGGCCCTGGGGATGACGTTAAGGCGGGACTTAGATGAATGAAAACGTAACGGATCAACCGGCCGGGGGCACCGGGCTCGGTGTGGTGAAAGGGGGGGCGGCGGCGCTGCTCCTCGTGATCTTGGGGCTGGTGCTTTGGGGCGTCCTGCGCCCGGTGGAGCGCGAAGGGGCGCAACCGTCGGGCACGGAGACGACTGCCGCGACCGGTTCGGCCGAGGCTGACAAGGCGGCCGGCGGTGTGAATGCGGCGGCGGACAACGCAGCGCAAACCGCGCAAACGGGGAGCGCCGATGCGACCTCCGAAACCGCTGCGCCGCAGACGCAAAGCGCGGAGACGGTGGCGCAGGAGGCTGAAGAAGCGGCGAGCGCCGCGGCGCCGCTGGCCCAGGAACCCACCGACAAGCTGGTTGAAACGGTCAAGGACCCGGGTGCGGAGGCCGCGTCGGGAAGCTCTGCCACGGGCGCGGATATGGCGACTGACGGCACCACCGCGAAGGCGGCACGTGACGGCAAGCCGCTCGCCCAGGTGCAATTCGACGCGCTGCGGGCCGCACCCGACGGCTCGGTGACGCTCGCCGGGCGGGCGGAGCCGGGCGCGAAGCTCGATATTCTCGTCGACGGCAAGGTCGTGGCGAGCACGCAGGCCGATGGCGGCGGCAGCTTCGCCTCGCTCTTCGATCTGCCGCCCGCCGACGGCCCGCGCGCGCTCTCGCTGCGGGTCACCGGCGCGGATGGCTCCGCGCGCGACAGCGCCGAGACCCTCGTGCTGCGCGGACAGCCGAAAACCGAGAGGATTGCCTCTGCAGAGCAGAGCGTACCCTCCCAGACGCCCGTTGGGCCGGCTGCGGACGGTGCGACAGATAGTAGCGCCGATGCGACGGCCTCGGCGGCAGATGGTACGGCGATGAGCGGAAGCGCCGCGACTGGGACCGATGTTGGCACGTCCGCCGGAACTGCGACCACGACGACCACGACGCCCGCTACGGCGACCGAGGTGACACAATCGACGCCCACGCCGCCCGCAGCGCCGCTCATCGCCGATGCAGACGGTGCGCGGCTGCTCGCCCCGAAAAGCGATGACCTGGTGATCGACACGATCTCCTTCGGCTCGGGCGAGGTCGCACGCAGCGAAGGCCGTGGCGCACCCGAAGGCACGACGCTCAGCGCCTATCTCGACGACACGCTCGTCGCCGAGGCGCAGCCGGGCGCGGATGGGCGCTGGTCGCTCGACCTGCCGGGCTTGGGCACGGGCGAGCATAAATTGCGGATCGATGCGCAGGACGCCACGGGCAAGGTCGTCGCGCGGGCCGAGACCGGCTTCGATCAGCCCGACGAAATCCTCGTGGCGAATGCCGCCGACCCGACCGGTGCGCAGGCAGCCTCCGTGCGCGCGACCGGCGAGGTCGGCGACGCGGTGAAGGTCGTGCAGATCGTGAAGGGCAATACGCTTTGGGCGATCGCGCGCGAGGTCTATGGCGACGGGTTCCTCTATGTCCGAGTCTTCGACGCCAATCGCGACCAGATCCGCGACCCCGACCTGATCTATCCGGGGCAGGTCTTCAATATCCCGTCGCCCGAGACGGACGTCTCGGGGGCTGCGCAATAGCGCACACACCGCTTGCATGGCTGGACTCCTGCGCGCCGCCGAGTAGGTTGCGCGCAGGTTCCACCCGTGAGGGGCGCTGCCCCGCTCCCTGACGGGAGCCCCCGGGATATTTTCGTCAAGAGGAAGAGGAGGGCGCGATGCCTCCGGCACAGATCACGACCAAGGGCAAGATGAATGCCGAGGAGCGCGCCCGCGGTTGGCGCACGATCCGCGCGGTGCTGCCCTATCTCTGGGCGCATGAAGCCCCGTGGGTGAAGCGGCGTGTCGTCTTCGCAATGGTGATGCTGGTCTTCGCCAAGATCATCTCGGTCGCAACGCCCTTCGTCTATCGCGAGGCGGTCAACGCGCTCTCGGGCGAGGGAACCTCGGCGGCCTGGGCACTGGGCATGGGGGCGGTGGCGATCACCGTGGCCTATGGCGTCGCACGGCTGATGACGGTGGCCTTCGGCGAGCTGCGCGATGCGATCTTCGTGAAGGTGGCGCAACGCGCGCTGCGCCATCTGGCGCTGCAGACCTTCACCCATATGCATCAGCTCTCCTTACGCTATCACATCACCCGCAAGACCGGCGGCCTCAGCCGGATCATCGAGCGCGGGGTGAAAGGCGTCGAGTTCCTGCTGCGCTTCATGCTGTTCTCAGTCGGCCCGCTGATCGTCGAACTGACGCTGGTGGCGATCATCTTCGCGGTCGTGTTCGACTGGCGCTACGCGGCGGTCGTGCTGGTCACCATCGCGGCCTATATCAAGTTCACCTTCAAGGTCACCGAGTGGCGCGTGAACATCCGGCGCGAGATGAACAAGGCCGACACGGCGGCGAACCAGAAGGCGATCGACAGCCTGTTGAACTTCGAGACGGTCAAGTATTTCGGCGCGGCCAAGCGCGAGGCGGACCGCTACGACGAGTCGATGAAGGGCTACGAGACGATGGCGGTGAAGACCGGCCAGTCGCTCGCGGCGCTCAATGCCGGCCAGACGCTGATCATTACGATCGGGCTGGTTACGGTGATGGTCATGGCCGCGATGCAGGTGCAGGCGGGTACGCTGACGGTCGGCGATTTCGTCATGGTGCAGGCCTACATGATCCAGATCACCATGCCGCTGGGCTTCCTCGGCACGGTCTATCGCGAGATCCGGCAGGCGCTCGTCGATATGGGCGAAATGTTCGATTTGTTGCAGCAACCGGCCGAAATTCAGGACAAAGAGGGCGCCGATGTTCTGAAAGTGAAAGGCGGGCATATCAGTTTCGACCGGGTCGAATTCGCCTATGACCCGACGCGGCCGATCCTGAAGGGGATTTCCTTCGACGTGCCTGCGGGGCAGACCGTGGCGCTGGTCGGGCCCTCGGGCTCGGGCAAATCGACGATCGGGCGTTTGCTGTTCCGGTTCTACGAGGTGACTGGCGGGGCGATCCGCATTGACGGTCAGGACCTGCGCGATGTGACGCAGGAGAGCCTGCAGCAATCGATCGGCGTGGTGCCGCAGGATACCGTGCTGTTCAATGACACGATCCGCTACAACATCGCTTACGGTCGCGCCGATGCAACGGACGAGGAGATCGTGGCGGCTGCGAAAGCGGCGCGGATCCATGACTTCGTGACCAGCCTGCCGGAAGGCTATGACACGGCGGTGGGCGAGCGCGGTCTGAAGCTTTCGGGCGGTGAGAAACAGCGGGTTGGCATCGCGCGCACGATTCTGAAGAACCCGCCGATCTTGTTGCTCGATGAGGCGACCTCGGCGCTCGATACCCAGACCGAGCGCGACATCCAGATGAGCCTGAAGGCGATGGGCGAGGGGCGCTCGGTGATCACCATTGCGCACCGTTTGTCGACGGTGGCGGATGCCGACCAAATCCTCGTGCTCGACAAGGGCGAAATCGTCGAACGCGGCCGCCACGAGGAGTTGCTGGCGCAGCGCGGGCGGTATGCCTCGATGTGGGCGCGGCAATCGGCGGAAGAGGAAGACGAGGCGGAGCAGGGGGCGGCGTAACGCGTGAAGGGCGGCGCCTTACCCTTGGGTGGGCGCGGCCATCCCTGCAAGGCGTGGCGCTTTATCGCGAAAGTCCGTAGGTCGGTCGTGCCTGCGATGACATTGCCAATGCGCCCTCTCGGGGGAGGGTCGGGCGCGGCCCGGGCTAGCCGCTCAAGCATTTTCGCAGCTTCACTCCGCCGCGTCGGGCCGTGTCACCAGATGCGGCTTCACGCCGCCTTCGGGCGCATCCTCGTCCCAGATGATCTCGCGGCCACGCATCTTGCGCATCGCGCGTTCCAGCGCCAGATCGCGGGCGGCGCGGCTTTCGGCGCCTTGCATCAGCGCCGAAAGCGCGCGGGTCGAGCGGTAGGCACCGGTCTTGAACCAGACGCGAAGCGCAAGCAGCGCGGGCGTCAGAACCAGCGTCAGGACAGTCGCGGTGCCGAGCCCGAACACCACCGCCGTCGCCAGTTGCTTCCACCAAAGCGCCGTCGGGCTGTCGATCGAATAGCCGCCATTGAAGAAGTCGAGCGACAGGCCGAACATCATCGGCGCGAGCCCCGCCATCGTGGTGATCGTGGTCAGCAGCACGGGCCGAAGACGCGCCTCAGCGGTGCGGATGATCGCCTCGATCTCGGGCATGTAGCGCGAAAATTCCTGATAGGTGTCGATCAGGATGATGTTGTTGTTCACCACGATCCCGGCCAGCGCGACGATGCCCACGCCGGTCATGATGATCGAGAATTGCTGGCCCATCACAAGCATCCCGATCAGCACGCCCGCGGTGGACAGGATCACCGCCAGCAACACCAGCACCGAGTTGTAGAAGCTGTTGAACTGCGCGAGCAGGATCACGAACATCAGCGCCAGCGCACCCCCGAAGGCGGTCATCAGGAAGTCCTGACTCTCGTTTTGCTCGACCAGATCGCCTGACCATTCGTAGCTGACGCCCGGCGGCAGCGCGGCCTCCGTCTCGAGCCACTTCCCAAGCGCCGCGATCCGCTCGTTGCTTGTGATCGGCTGCCCGTCTTCGTTGGTGAGCCCTTCCTGAACGCCGGCCTTGATGTCGTAGAAGCGGGTCTGGTCGATCCGATCGATCTGCCCGATCTTCGGCTGCGGCGTGCGAGTAATGAAATTCGCAAGCGGTACCAGCCCCTCGGAGGTGCGCAGCTTCAGCGTATCAAGTGTCGACAGCACCCGGTCTTCCTCGGGCAGGCGCACGCGAATCTCGATCTCTTCGTCCGACGATGGTACGCGCATCGTGTCGAGCAGGATGCCGCGCGTGACCAGCTGCACCATGCCGCCGACGGTCGCCACATCCGCGCCGAAGCGGCCCGCGCGAGTGACGTCCACGTCGATCACCCAGTCGATACCGGGCAGGGGGCGTGTGTCTTCGATGTCGGTCACGCCTTTCATCTGCGCCATATGCGCCTCGACCTTCCGCACCGCTTGATCGAGCGCGGCGAAATCATCGCCCTCGAGCCGCAGCTGGATCGGCTTGCCCGAGGACGGCCCGCGATCCTGCGCGAGATATTCGGACTGGATCCCCGGGATGGTGGCGATCTTTGCCATGATCTTCTCCATCACCACATCGCCATCGAGCGAAGGATCGTTCTTGCGCTCTTCCCAGGGGATCATCTCGATCTGTATCTGGCCGATCGTATCGCGCGGGGTCTGCGCGCCGCCGGTGTTCTGGTTCAGCCCGCCTTCGCCCGCGAAGGAGAAGACCGCGCCGACGCCGGGCGTGCCGATCACCATGTTCTCGGCTTGCTGAAGGAGCGCGTCCTTCTCTGTCAGCGAGAGGTTCCCGCGACCGCGGATATAGACGATCGCCTGTTCCACCTCGCTATCGGTGAAGAATTGGGTGCCGTTATTGTTCTTGCCGTAATAGCCGAAGGTCATGAATACGCCCGCCACGATCACCGCGACCACGATCAGCGGCATCACCGGATTTCCTGCGATGGCGGCGGTGAAATGCCCGAAGGGGCGGCGGCGATACCCCGCATCGATGGGCTTCGGTTTGCCTTGGGGCTTGGCCGCCGTGAAGGTGATCGAGCTGAGCATCGCCGCGAGCACGAAGAGGATCACGCCGGGCAGCGAGGCCAGCAGATTGCCCGAGGCGGTATGCGTGCCCGTGATGAAGGCCGGGTTGAGCGTCAGCAGCGCGCCGAGGAACACGAGTGCGGCGGAGACCACGGCCAGAAGCAGGCGCAGCCAATAGGGGAGCCCTTTGAGGTGCGCGGCCCCGTTATCCAGTCGTCGGCTCACGCGGCCCGCGACGCCGCCCACGACAGGAAGATAGATCAGCGCCACGACCAGCGAGGCCGAGAGCACGAAGATGATCGTGACCGGCAGCATGCCCATGAACTCGCCTGGCACGCCTGGCCAGAACAGCATTGGCAGGAAGGCGCAGAGCGTCGTCGCGGTGGAGGAAACGACCGGCCAGAACATGCGTTTCGCGGCTTCCGTATAGGCGGCCATCGGGCCGGAGCCCTCGGAAATACGCTTGTCGGCATATTCCACCACCACGATCGCACCATCGACCAGCATTCCCACGGCGAGGATCAGGCCGAACATCACGATATTCGAGATCGGCACGCCCATCGCGCCCAGCAGCAGGAAAGTCAGCAAAAACGACGTCGGGATCGCGAAGCCCACCAAGAGCGCAGAGCGCGTGCCCAGCGTCGCAAGCACCACGATCATCACCAGCGCGATCGCGGTCAGCACCGAGCCTTCGAGCTGGCTGACCATTGCGCCCACGGTTTTCGACTGATCGAGCGAGATGCCGACATCGACCGCGCGTTGCAGTGGCTCGGGCCACTGGCTCTCCGCCTCGGCCACGGTCTTTCGCAGCAGGTCCACCGTGTCGATGACGTTGTAGCCCTTGCGCTTGACGATCTGCAGCGCCACCGTCGGCTCGCCGTTGAAGCGCGCGGTGCCGGTGCGATCCTCGAATGTCAGGCGGATATCGGCCAGATCGCCGAGTGTCACGACGCTTTCGCCGTTCTTCTTCACCGGCAGGGCGTAGACATCCTGCGCGGTCTCGAAGGTCGCAGGGATCTTCACCGAAAACGCGCCCCCATCGGTTTCGACCTCGCCCGCCGCGATCAGCTGGTTGTTGGCCTGGACGACATTGATCAACTCGGGCGCTGTGACGTTATAGGCCTCTAGCTTCAGCGGATCGATCACCACTTCCAGCATCTCGTCGCGCTGGCCTGCGATCTGGGCTTCCAGCACTGGCTCCAGCCCCTCGACCTCGTCCTGCAACTCGCGGGCGAGCTTTTGCAGGGTGCGCTCGGGCGCATTGCCCGACAGCGTCACCACGACGATCGGAAATTCCGAGAAGTTGATCTCGTTGATCGAATATTTCTCCGCGCCGTCGGGGAATTTCGCTTCGGCGGTGTTCATCGCGTCGCGGACATCGGCGAGGATTTTGGTCTTGTCCCAGCCGAAGTCGAATTCGAGCATGAGCCCCGCGTAATTCTCCTTCGCGATGCCGGTCATCTTGTCCAGACCGTCGAGCCCGGCCAGTTCGGTCTCCATCGGCTTGACCAGCAGCTTCTCGGAATCGGTGGCCGAGATGCCGGGGAAGGGGACCGAGATGAACAGCATCGGGATCTCGATATCCGGTTCGCCCTCCTTGGGCAGGCTCAGATAGGCGGTCAGCCCCGCGAGGATCGAGATCGCCACGAAGGCGATCACCATCCGCGCGCGCGCTGCGGCCCAATCGACGATGCCGGTCATTGCGCGGCCCCGTCGGTGGCGTCTGCGGCACCGCCATCGGTTTGCGGCGCGGGCGTCATGGGGGCAGGCGTGTCTTTGGCCGCATCGCCCGGCGCGTGATCGACGAGGGTCACGGCCACGGGCGAGCCCTCGGTGACGTAGTCCTGCCCGACCACGATCACCGTGGCGCTTTCCGGCAGGCCCGCCAGCCAGACGCCCTCGGGCGTGTCGCGCAGGAAGTCGACCGGGGCGAAACGGGCCACGCCGTCCACCGCCAGCCGCACGCCCAGCTTGCCCTGATCGTTCAGCGTCATCGCGGAGGCGGGCAGGAAATGAGCCTTGGTCCCGTCGGCGGCGACGATCATCTCGACCGTCTGGCCCTCGCGGATCGATTGGTCGCCATTGGGCGCCTCGGCTTCGATCCGGAAGGTGCGCGTGGCGGCATCCGCCGATTGCGAGACAAAGGTGACCTTGCCCATCACCTCGCGCCCGGTCGCAAGCCGTGCGCCGACCATCGCGCCGGACTGCACACGGTCGATCTCGGTTTCAGGGACGTAGCCCACCAGCTTGATCGGATCGAGCTGGATCACGGTGGCGCAAAGCCCGCCCGCCGAGAGTAGCGAGCCGAGTTCGGCGGTATCTTCCTCGATCAGCCCGGCGAAGGGCGCCGTGATTTCGAGCCGCGCCAATTCGGTCTGCGCGGCCTCGACGGCGGCGGTAGCCGCTTCGAGCGCCGATTGCGCGGAAGCGGTTGCGGTTTCAGAGCGGTAGCCGCCTTCCTTCAGCCTCTCGGCGGCGGTGGCGTTCAGCCGGGCCTCGGTCAGCCGTGCCTGCGCCTCGGCCAGTGCGGCCGGGCGCGTGCCGGGGTCGAGCTTGCACAGCAGTTGTCCCTTTTCGACCTGCGCGCCTTTGCCCAGCGGTTCGGAAATTACCTTGCCCGTCGTCTCGGCGCGCACTTCGACGCGGCGCGCAGCCTCGGTCTGCCCGCGCGTCAGAACGCCTTGGTCGAGCGGCTCCGCGGTCGAGACCATCGCCTGCACCGGCACGGCGGGGGTGCCGGTTTCCTCTACCTGCTGCGCTTGCTCGGCAGGCGTCGCGGCATCGCCGAGATAGCCCATCAGGCGGTCGCGCTCGAACACCAGAAGGTAGAGCGCGACAAGAACGAGGATCGCGTTGAGGATCGGGACCGGACGCATCGGCGGGCTCCTGTAAATGGGCGCGGCGTTCCGCCTTAATTGGGGACTGAACCGCAGAGTTCAACTTACCGAGAGCGAGGCGTGATCTCAAGGCTTGCATTCCTCAGCGATGCGCGGACCGGAGCGGTCCGTGCGGCCCTTGGCAGCGCCCGGGGAGCCGTGTAAGAGGGGCGCCAAAGCTACGAGGAGACCCGCGCGTGAGTGATACCGACAGTTTCATCGACGAAGTCACCGAGGCGGTGCGTCAGGACAAGCTCTGGGCGGCGTTCAAGAAATGGGGCTGGATCGGCGCGGTGATCATCATCGCGATCGTCGGCGGCACCGCCTGGAACGCGTGGCAGAAGGAAAAAACGCAAGCCGAGGCGCGCGCCTTCGGCGATAAGGTGATGGCTGCCGTCAACGGCGACACCACGGGCGCGGACCTCGCGAAGATTACCCCCGACGGTCCGGGCCGCGCAGCAGTTCTCAAGATCATGCAGGGCGACGCCGCTATCGAGGCGGGCAAGCCCGACGAGGCGATCAAATTCTTCGATGCGGTCAGCGCCGAGCCGGGGCTGCCGGCTTCGATCAGCGATCTCGCCAAGCTCAAGGCGGTGATCGCGGCGGGCGACAACATGGACGCCGCCAAACGCGACGCGACGCTGCAGGAACTGGCCACCCCCGGAGCGCCTTACCGCCTTCTGGCAATGGAGCAGCAGGCGGCGGCGGCCCTGTCCTCGGGCGACAAGGAGGGCGCAATCTCGATCGCTCAGCAGATTCTTGAGGACGCCGGCCTCACGCCGGGCTTGCAACAACGCGCGACAGAGTTGATTGTGGCGCTGGGTGGCGAAGTGCCGACCCAGCCGGGGCAGGGCGCTCCGGCACCGCAAGAGTAAAGGGTTGAACCAGCGCGCCTTTCGGATGCGCAGGAGCTGCAAGAGAGCCGAGACAGGCAGGGGGAACAGGCGTGAAGCTGAGCAAGACGATCTGCGTGCTGAGTGTGGCGGCTTTCGTGGCAGGCTGTACCAAGGAAACCATCCTCCCCGGCGAGCGTCTCTCGCCCCGCGACGCGCTGCGCGCCGAAGAAGGGCTGCCGCTGGCTGATGCGCCCGCCCAGCAGTCGCTGCCGATCTCGCTTCCACGTCAGGTGAGCAATGCAGAATGGCCGCAACGTGCGGGTTCGGCGACCCATAGCCTGTTCAACGCGGCGATCGGAAACGGCACGACGCCGGTCTGGTCCGCCGATATTGGTGCGGGCAATGCGCGCCGCTACCGCATCACCGCCGATCCGATCGTGGGCGGTGGCAAGATTTACACCCTAGACAGCCAGGCCCGCGTCACCGCAACCGCGACGAATGGCGGGCGCGTCTGGCAGGCCGACATCACGCCGCCCGGCGACCGCGAGGGCGACGCCTCGGGCGGCGGGATCGCCTATGCCAACGGCACGGTCTACGTGACGTCCGATTTCGCCGAGCTCGTCGCGATCGACGCGGCCACTGGCGGCATCAAGTGGCGGCAATATTTCGACGCAGGCATCGGCGGTGCGCCGACCGTGAAGAATGGCGTGGTCTACGTGGTCGCCCGCGACTCCTCGGCCTGGGCGATCCGCGCCAGCGACGGCAAGGAAATCTGGCAGGTGCCGGGTGCGCCGTCCGCTTCGGGCATGACCGGCGTCTCCTCGCCCGCGGTGACCGACCGCATGGTGATCTTCCCGTTCTCCTCGGGCTTCCTGAGCGGCGTTCTGCCGCAAAGCGGGATGCAGATGTGGAACTCCAAAGTGCCGGGCGCACGTCCGGGCGTGGGCTATGCCAATATCGTCGATCTGACGGGCGATCCGGTCGTGGTGGGCGATACCGTCTACGCGGGCTCCTCGGCGGGCAAGCTGGCGGCCTTCGACGTGAATTCCGGCGATCGTATCTGGACCGCGACCGAAGGGGCCAACAGCCCCGTGCAGGTTGCGGGCGGCTCGATCTTCCTCGTTTCGGATCAGGGCAAGATCGTGCGGCTTGATGCCAAGACCGGCGATCAGATCTGGTCGAAGGATCTACCGTACTACACCAAGGACAAGCCGAAGCGTCAGCGCGACATCGTCGCGAGCTACGGGCCCGTTCTTGCCGGCAACAAGCTGTTCGTCGCGTCTTCCGACGGCGTTCTGCGCGTGTTCAGCCCGATCGACGGCAGCCTCATCGGCCAGGCGAAGATCCCGGGCGGGGCTGCGACCGATCCGGTCGTGGCGGGGCGCACCCTCTACGTCGTCGGCGGCGATGGGAAACTGCACGCTTTTCAGTGAGCCCTTTAGGGTGTAAGGGGGCCGCTTACGACCGCCCAAGGAGGGCATCATGAGCTTTACCCTGGCCATCGTGGGCCGCCCGAATGTCGGAAAATCGACGCTGTTCAACCGGCTTGTCGGCAAGCGACTCGCGCTTGTCGACAACATGCCCGGCGTCACGCGTGACCTTCGCGAGGGCGATGCGCGTCTGGGAGATCTGCGTTTCATCGTGATCGACTCGGCCGGTCTGGAACTGGCCGAAGACGACAGCCTTCAGGGCCGTATGCGGCGCCTGACTGAACGCGCCGTCGAAGAGGCCGATATCTGCCTGTTCATGGTCGACGCGCGCGTGGGCGTGACGCCGGCCGACGAGATTTTCGCCGATATCCTGCGCAAGAAGAACGCCAACGTGATCCTCGCGGCCAACAAGGCCGAAGGGGCGGCAGGCGATGCCGGCGCGATGGAGGCATGGAGCCTTGGTCTCGGCGAGCCGCTGCGGATCTCGGCCGAGCACGGCGAAGGTTTGGACGATCTTTACACCGCGCTGGTGCCGCTGGCGGACGAATTCGCCGAGCGCAATGCCGCCAACGCGCCGGTCACGGATGTGGTCATCGACGAGGAGCTTGAGGAAGGCGACATTCCCGCCTACCAGCCGCCCTCCGCCACGAAACCGCTGCAGCTTGCCGTGATCGGACGCCCCAATGCGGGCAAGTCTACGCTGATCAACAAGATTCTGAACGAAGACCGCCTGCTAACCGGCCCCGAGGCAGGCATCACCCGCGATGCGATCTCGGTCACGGCCGATTTCATGGGCACGCCGATGCGGATCTGGGACACGGCGGGGATGCGCAAGAAGGCGCGCGTCACCGACAAGGTCGAGAAGCTGAGCGTGGCCGATGGGTTGCGCGCCGTGCGCTTCGCCGAGGTGGTCGTGGTGCTGCTCGACGTCAATATTCCGTTCGAGACGCAGGATCTCCGGATCGCCGATTTCGCCGAGACCGAGGGCCGTGCGGTCGTGGTCGCCGCGAACAAGTGGGATCTCGAAGAAGACAAGCCCGAGAAGCTGAAGGAACTGCGCGAAGCGTTCGAACGCCTGCTGCCGCAGCTCAAGGGCGCGCCGCTGGTGACCGTCTCGGCCAAGACCGGCAAGGGACTCGACCGGCTGCACAATGCGATCCTGAAGGCCCATGAGGTCTGGAACCGCCGCGTGCCGACCGCGAAGCTGAACAACTGGCTGACCGCGATGACCGAGGCGCACCCGCCACCCGCGCCCGGCGGTCGCCGGATCAAGCTGCGCTACATAACCCAGGCGAAGACCCGTCCGCCGGGCTTCGTGGTGAAATCGACCCATACCGACAAGATCCCGGAGAGCTACGAGCGTTACCTGATCAACGGCCTGCGCGAGAGCTTCGACATGCCGGGCACGCCGATCCGCCTCTACATGCGCGATCAGGGCAAGACGAACCCTTACAAGGATCGCAAGAAGTCGATCCCGTCGCGTCTGAAAAAGCACGTCGATGCGAAGAAGCGCTCCGCCCACAAAGAATCGGCGCGTAAAGCGCGCGAGGCGAAGAAGGGCGAGTAAGCGACTGAGCTGGAATGAAAACGCCCGCCGGGGGATATCGAGACTCCGGCGGGCGTTTCTAATTCGGGCGATGTGGACGCGGCTTAGAGAAAGCCCAGCCGATCGAGCGCCGCCCGGGCGCGCGCGCGCTCCTCGGTCGAGCCCGAGAGCGCACCCGCATTGATCTCCGCCATCAGTTTCGAGAGCGTCTTTTCCCGACGCATCGCAATGATCTGCTCGGGGATCTGGTCCTCGCCGATCTCAAGGATGCGGGTCATCAAGACGCTGTCCCGCTTACGCGTGATCGTTACCGACATATGCAGTTTCCCCTGCGACTCACTTCGTACACGGAAACGTTAACAACGTTCCCGCCCCGAGTCTCGCGTCGCCGCGTCGCAGCGTCAGACCAGTTTCCCGTCCACCAGCCGCGTCTTGCCGCCCAGATAAGGGTGCAGGCAGGCGGGCAGGGTGACCGAGCCGTCCTCTTCCTGACCGTTCTCCAGCACCGCGATCAGGCAGCGCCCGACCGCGAGGCCCGAGCCGTTGAGCGTCGCGATGAACTCGGGCTTGCCGCCGCCTTCGGGCTTGTAGCGCCCGTTCATCCGCCGCGCCTGGAAGGTGCCGCAGGTGGAAACCGAGGAAATCTCGCGATAGGTGTTCTGCCCCGGAAGCCAGACCTCGAGATCGTAAGTTTTCTGCGCGCCGAACCCCATGTCGCCGGTGCAGAGCACGATGCGGCGATAGGGCAGTTCCAGCGCCTCCAGCACCGCCTCGGCGCATTTGGTCATGCGCTCGTGCTCGTCGATGGCGGTCTCGGGGGTGCAGAGCGTGACCATCTCGACTTTCTCGAACTGGTGCTGACGCAGCATGCCCGAGGTATCCTTGCCTGCGGAGCCGGCCTCCGAACGGAAGCAGTTGGTATGGGCGCACATGCGCTGGGGCAGGGCGGAGGCCTCCATCACCTCGCCATTGGCGAAGTTCGTCAGAGTGACCTCGGCGGTGGGGATCAGCCACCAGCCGTTGGTGGTCTGATAGCTGTCCTCGGCGAATTTCGGGAGTTGGCCGGTGCCCATCATCGCCTCGTCGCGCACCAGCACGGGGGTGATGTTCTCGGACAGCCCGTGTTTGTCGACATGCAGGTCGAGCATGAATTGCGCGAGCGCCCGGTGGACGCGGGCGACTCCGCCCTTGAGTACAACGAAGCGCGAGCCCGACAGCTTCGCCGCCGTCTCGAAATCCATCTCGCCACCCACGGCGGACAGCTCGAAATGCTCCTTCGGGTCGAAGGCGAACGCGCGCGGCGTGCCCCAGCGGCTGACCTCGACATTCTCGTCCTCGTCCGCGCCGGTGGGCACGTCGGCCAGCGGCAGGTTCGGGATCGTCATCAGCAAATCGCGGACCTTCGCGTCAAGCTCGCCCGCCTCGGTCTGCATCTGCGCCACTTCGGCCTTCTTCTCGGCCACCAGCGCGCGCAGGCGCTCGAACTCGGCTTCGTCGCCCTTCGCTTTCGCGGCGCCGACCTGCTTCGACGCGGCGTTCTGATCGGCTTTCGCGGTCTCGGCTGCGTGGATCGCCGTGCGGCGTGCTTCGTCCATTGCGAGAATCTCGCGCGAGAGCGGCGAGAGCCCGCGCCGCGCCAGTTGCGCGTCGAATTCTTCGGGGTTTTCGCGGATTGCGCGGATATCGTGCATCTCACCATCTCCAAGACTGTTGCGGGAACGGCTTTAGCGCATGAAAGTGAAAGCGAAAACCCCCGGCGATGCGGCCATGACACAGGTCAAGGCAATAGAAACTGTGCGGTGCTTGTATTCTGTAGGGTGAATACATATTCAATAACCGGAATATAAAACCGCAGGCGCAGGGGCGCGCCGGTAAGGGAAGGGAACCCGAGATGACGTTGAAGCTTCTGCCATTGGCATTCGCCGCGTTGATCCTGCCGGGAATCGCGCTGGCGCAGGACGGGGCGATCACGGTCGAACCGCAGGTCGTGACCGATTGGAAATCTGTCTATGGGCAGGTCGAGGCGAAGAACACGATCGCGGCGCGTGCACGGATTTCCGGCACGATCACCGCGCTGGACGTGACCGAGGGCGACGAGGTGAAAGCCGGTCAGGAGATCGGCAAGATCACCGACCAGACGCTCGATTATCAGATCGGCGCGGTTGATGCGCAGATCAATGCGCTCGAAGCGCAGCTGGAGAATGCCAAGACCGAGCTCAAGCGCGGGCAGGAATTGCAGGCCCGCGGCGTGTCGACTTCGCAGAATGTCGATCAGTTGCAGACGCAGGTGAATGTCTACGAGGGCCAGATCGCGGCGCAGAAAGCGCAGCGCAAGGTCTATGAGCAGCAGCAGGAATTCGGCACCGTTACGGCGCCGATCGACGGCAAGGTCGTGACCGTTCCGGTCACCAAGGATGCCGTCATCATGGGCGGCGAGACGATCGCGACGATCGGCGGCGGCGGGTTTTTCCTGCGTCTGTCGATCCCCGAGCGCCACGCCGACACGCTGCACACCGGCGACACGATTCTGATCACCGATCCCGACGGGAAGGAGATCGAGGGCAAGCTCGCCAAGATTTACCCCGAGATCGAGGGTGGCCGGGTGCAGGCCGATGTGGAAGTGCCCGATCTGGATTCGCGCTTCGTCGGCGCGCGGCTTCTGGTGAAGCTGCCGATGGGCGAGCGAGAGGCGCTTCTCGTGCCGCAGGGATACGTCTTCAACCGCACGGGGCTCGATTTTGTCCGCGTGAAGGAAGAGGCGGGCACCTATCTGCGTACGGTCGTGCCGGGGGTGCATGTCACGAGCGATGGCAAGAACATGGTCGAAGTTCTTACCGGTCTGAACGCCGGCGACACGGTGGTGCCGAACGATGAGCAATAACCAAGGCACCGGGCCGGAGATGCCCGAGGACGACGAAATCCACGGCAAGCTGGGTATCGCGGGCGGTCTGACGAAATCCTTCATCCGCTCGGCGCTGACGCCGCTGATGATCCTCGCCGCCGTGGCGGTCGGTCTGGTCGCGCTGATCTCTCTGCCGCGCGAGGAAGAGCCGCAGATCTCCGTGCCGATGGTGGATATCCACCTGCAGGCCCCGGGTCTGAAGGCGCAGGACGCGATGAAGCTGGTGACCGAGCCGATGGAAACCATCGTGCAGGGAATCAACGAGGTCGAACACGTCTATTCGCGCACTCAGGACGACTATTCGCTCGTGATGGCGCGCTTCAAGGTCGGCACCTCTTCGGATGCCGCCATCCTGCGCGTGCATGAAAAAGTCCGCGCCAACATGGACAGGATCCCAAAGGGTATCCCCGATCCGGTGATCGTGGGTCGCGGGATCGACGATGTGGCGATCGTCTCGCTGACGCTGACCGGCAAGGACGGCGCGCAGGTCGACAGCGATGAACTCACCCGCGTCGCGCGCGAATTGCAGACCGAGGTTACGAAAATCGAGAATGTCGGCCTGACCTATCTGGTGGGCGACGCAACGAGCGAGATCCGTATCGAGCCCGAGCCCGACAAGCTCGCGCTCTACGGGGTCACGCTGCAGCAGCTGTCGAACAAGGTCACGCAGGCGAACCGCGCTTTCAACACCGGCAATATCCGCCATGAGGGCAAGCAGATCAGCCTCTCGGCTGGCGAGACGCTGACCGCGCCTTCCGAGATCGCGGGGCTCCTGCTGACCACCCGCGACAATCGCCCCGTCTATGTCGCCGATGTCGCGAAGGTCTCCTACGTGCCCGATGCCTCGGATCATATCGTCTCGAACGTCCAGCGCGACGCGGACGGCAAGATCGAGCGCACGCCAGCCGTCACCCTCGCCATCGCCAAGCGGGCGGGATCCAACGCCGTGGTCGTGGCCGAGCATATCCTCGACCGCATCCACGAGCTGCACGGCCAG
Organism: Thioclava sp. IC9; assembly: GCF_002213225.1. Classification (NCBI taxonomy): domain Bacteria; kingdom Pseudomonadati; phylum Pseudomonadota; class Alphaproteobacteria; order Rhodobacterales; family Paracoccaceae; genus Thioclava; species Thioclava sp. IC9. Next base: position 142,234 of record NZ_NBNX01000002.1, on the reverse strand, counting down.
CTGATCCCCGACAATGTCGAGGTGAAGGTCACCCGCGACTATGGCGAGACAGCGAACGAGAAGGCAAACGAGCTGCTGTTCCACCTTGGTCTCGCGACGATCTCTATCGTGGGTCTGGTGCTGTTGGCGATCGGCTGGCGCGAATCCATCGTGGTGGCGGTGGTCATCCCGGTGACGATCCTGCTGACGCTGTTTGCCGCCTATATCATGGGCTTCACCCTCAACCGCGTGTCGCTTTTCGCGCTGATCTTCGCGATCGGTATCCTCGTCGATGACGCCATCGTGGTGATCGAGAATATCGCGCGACATTGGGCGATGAAAACGCCCGGCTCGCGCGTGACCAAGGCGATCGAGGCCGTGGCCGAAGTAGGCAACCCAACCATTGTCGCGACCCTGACCGTTGTGGCCGCGCTGCTGCCGATGCTGTTCGTGTCGGGGCTGATGGGGCCTTACATGTCGCCCATCCCGGCGGTGGCCTCGGCGGCGATGATCTTCTCGTTCTTCGTGGCGGTGATCATCACCCCGTGGCTGATGGTGAAGGTCGCGGGCAAGGCGCAGCTGCATGGCCATCACGGCGATGACGACACCTATGGCGGTGAACATGCCGGCGGCAGGCTCGGCCGGATGTACAGCGTCGTGGCGCGCCCGATCCTGAAAACGAAAGCGCGCTCGGGGCTCTTCCTGCTGGTGGTGTCGGTGCTGTCCTTCGGCTCGCTGGGGCTTCTCTACACCAAGCATGTCACGGTGAAGCTGCTGCCCTTCGACAACAAGTCCGAACTCTCGGTCGTGGTCGATATGCCTGCGGGCACCTCGGTCGAGGGTACGGATGCGGTCGCCCAGCAGGTGGCCGAGATCGTGACCAAACTGCCCGAGGTGCTCTCGGTGCAGACCCATGCGGGTACCTCCGCGCCGTTCAACTTCAACGGGCTCGTGCGCCACTACTACCTGCGTGCGCAGCCCAATCAGGGCGATGTCGAACTTCAACTCGCGCCGAAAGGGGAACGCGATCGCACCAGCCACGAGATCGCTCTGGAGATCCGCGACAAGATCAAGGCGATCAAGCTGCCCGAAGGCGCGAGCCTGAAGACGGTCGAACCGCCGCCCGGTCCGCCGGTGATCGCGACGCTTCTGGCCGAGGTCTATGGCCCCACGCCCGAGGCGCGCCGTGACGCGGCCCGCCGGATCGAGGACGCCTTCAAGCAGGTGCCCTATATCGTCGACGTGGATAACAGCTTCGGCATCCAGCCCGACAAGCTGCGCGCCACGGTCAATTCCGACGATCTGGAGTTCTATTCGGTCTCCGAAGGCGATGTCTGGGACACGCTCGGGATGCTGAACGGTTCGACCACCGTGGGCTATTCCCATCGCGGGCAGGAGCGCCAGCCGATCCCGATCGTGATGGAGCGTTCGAAATCGAACAAGGTGATGAACGAGGAAACGCTCTCGACGCCGATCCCGGCCAACGTCCTGCCCGGCGCGCGCGGCGTCGTGGAGCTTGGCGACGTGGTCAGCGTGGACAAGGAGAAGGCGTCCTATCCGATCTTCCGCCATAACGGGCGCGAGGCCGAGATGGTCACCGCGGAACTCGCCGGCAAGTTCGAGGCTCCGCTCTACGGGATGCTTGCCGTCGATGACGCGATCAACAACATGGATTGGCCGAAAGGCGAGAAGCCTGTCGTATCGCTGCATGGCCAGCCGCAGGACGAAAGCCATGTGACGCTTCTGTGGGACGGCGAATGGGAGGTGACCTGGGTGACCTTCCGCGACATGGGCGCAGCCTTCGCCGTGGCGCTGCTTGGGATCTACATCCTCGTCGTCGCGCAGTTCGGCTCGTTCCGGCTACCGCTGGTGATCCTGACGCCGGTGCCGCTGACCTTCCTCGGTATCATGCTGGGCCACTGGATCTTCCACGCGCCATTCTCGGCCACGTCGATGATCGGCTTCATCGCGCTGGCAGGGATCATCGTGCGTAACTCGATCCTGCTGGTGGACTTCATCCGCCACGGCAGCCATGAGGGCAAATCGCCGATCGAGGTACTGATCGAGGCGGGCGCCATCCGCTTCAAGCCGATCCTGCTGACCGCGATCGCGGCGATGATCGGTGCGGTGGTGATTTTGGCCGACCCGATCTTCCAGGGTCTTGCGATCTCGCTCTTGTTCGGCCTGCTCAGCTCGACCCTGCTGACGGTGCTCGTGATCCCGGCGATCTACCGGATTTTCAAGACCTGATCCGGTCACTGACCTGAAACGCAAAACCGCCCGCACGTTTCTCTCGTGCGGGCGGTTTTCGTTGCGCGGTCGACGCGCCCCCTTTTCCTTCGCAGAAATATCCCGGGGATGAATGGCGAAGCCAGAAGGGGCAGCGCCCTGTGCCCGACCGTTAATTGTCGGCCTTGCCAGTCCAATCGCTCCTGTCACCACGAGGTGGCACCCCGCGCCTGTATTGCCCCTCCGTGCTGCTGGTTTCCATCATCGTGGTCAAGCACCTTTGCTGAGCTCTGCGCGCCCTGACCGGTAAAGGAGAATGTCGCAAGGCGGCCCGGCCCAGCCAGTGGAACGCAATGGAGACAATTCACGCCAGCACGCCTCACGCTGACCCTCGGCCCCTTTAACGCAAATTGCCGAGATCCATCTGGATCTCGGCTGCGAGGCCGTCTGGGGACGCTGGGTCCGGTGTGAGAGTGATAGATCGGATCAGGCTGCCAAGCTCTTCGTTCGCCCGCGCGACGAGATCAGGATCGCCAAGCAAGGCTTCAAGGTCCTGAATTGCGGCCTCAAAAAGCGCCGCGATGTCAGGTGGTGCGGTGTCTTTCTTGCTCTGCTGCGCCTTGAGCTGCGTGATCCGCGCTTCAAGATCCGCCACCTCCGCTTTCAGCTCCTTGTCGCGGGCCGAGTAGTCTGCGTAATCCGCGCCCTGCTCGATAGCTTTCATGATCCCTTTGCGCGCCATGGTCGCCTTCGTTAGATCGGCGTTCGCGCGCTTGATCGCGGTTTCCAGATCAGTGCTGTCGAGTGCGCGCAGCTCCGCTTGAAATGCAGCCTCGAACTCCGCAATCAGCTCGGCGCTATGCAGTTCAGTGCGCAGGGTGTCGAAGACACGGGGCTCGATCCTGTCCTGTCGGATCGAGATTTTATTGTTGCAAGCCGATCTGCGTGCCTCGCGGCATTGGAAGCGGTTCTTGCCGGATTTGACATAAGGCGCCCCGCAGCAGCCACAGATCAGAAGTCCGCTGAGCAGGTGCTTCGAACGACGCGCAGCATGGGCATTCCCCGATTTTTCGGCTTTTAGAGTGCGCTGCGCAAGCTCTGCTTGAACGGAGTCCCAAAGGTCCTGCGGCACGATCCTTAGTTCTTCGTGGATCCCGCGCACCACATCCTCCTCGGTCGCGAAGACGGCTTTCTCGCCAGTCTCCGGGTGATAACGACGGCCGAACTTACAGACCGAGGCCTCGCCGATATAGAGGCGGTTGTTGAGAATGCCTTCCTCGCGATCTTTGCGGCCTCGGATTGTGGAGCCATCCCAGCTGCCACCCTTAGGTGCGGGGATCCGATCGGCGTTCAGCCCCTTGGCGATAGCGTGTGCTGATTTACCGTCAGCGGTCTCCCGAAAAATCCGCTGAACGACCTCGGCCTGCTCCGGGTCAATCTCCCGGTTCAAACCAGTCGGATTGTCGCGCTTTCGATAGCCGTAGGCACTGGTGTGGAGGCGCCCACGCGCGACTGCGCCTTGCATCCCCCGACGCGTGTGAGCACCGATCATCTCCGAGAACTGCTGCGCGCCAAAACCTCCGAGAAGAACCTTGAAGAAATCCTGCGGGCCTTCTTTCACCGAATGCAACTCGACGCCCTGAAACTTGAACAGATCGAACTGGGAAAGCGCATCGGCCACCTTTCGGGTCAGGCGATCAAGCGCCTCGACTACAACGACATCGACTTCGTTTCGACCGATTGCATCCTTCATTGCCTGAAAGCCGGGACGGCGCATGTTGCGGCCCGTCATCTCACGGTCATCAAAGACAGCGACGACGGTCCAGCCGTTGCGGTCGCATTCGCGCCGGGCCATCGCGATCTGGTCTTCAATCGAAGTCGCTTTCTGAAGGCTCGACGAGTAGCGGGCATAGATGGCGGCGCGGATCATTTGATGCTCCGCTCGGTCGGAGCGGCATTGATATTCGCGGGCTGGGCAGCCTCGACGAAGCGCCGTGCGGCCGCGCGACCGAGAAGGGAGACGAGCCCAGTCGGCGCGCGCTCGATCCGGATCGTGCCGCCGGGGTTGTCGTTGGCTGCGGTCAGCGTGGTGGTGGTTGCCTGCATGTTGTGAGCCTCTTGGTCTGATTTTCGGTTTTCTGAAGCTGTAAAGACCCCCGAAAACTAAAAACGAAAACTTGGCGATCCGCTGCTATTTCGACGCCAAGCCTTTGTTTTCGCGAAATAAGAAAATTCTAAATCGGATGTCAGATCGACTTAATCTGCCCCGAAAAGGGGGCGCGGATCCCGTTCGGACCCGCGCCCCAAGTTGGGTGGCTGGCTTACTTGCCGAGCCACCGAAGACGGCGGATTTCCTGATCCGCCGCGATCAAATCCGCAACGCGCTCCGAGTGGTTCAGCGCCACCCTCAGCTCGTCGCGGAATACCTCGACCGTGTCGTCGGGAAGGAACACCCCGAGCCGCTCGATGCAGAGCGCGATTTCGGCGCGGGCGCCGTCGCCAATCGTGTCGCGCCGCTCCAGCCTGCGCTCGAGCGCGGTGAGCTCCGTGCGGATATCCTCGGCGATGCCTTGAGAGAGATCAGAGGCCGATTGCAGAGCAAGGCGCAGCGCGCCGGTCGCATCGGCGGCGATGTCCTGAATCCGGTCGAGATCGGGCGTTTTCTGATCGGGCGAGGACAAGATGACCCGATGGGTGTTGCCGCTCGGGATCATGTTGGGAACGAGCATGGTTATAACTCCTGTTGCGATTTGGAAAGGCGGCAGCGCCGGCGAACTGACGCTGCCGAAAGGCTTCAGCGTTAGGTGCCGGTGATGACCGCCCGCGCCGCGGCCCGGGCCCGGGCCTCGATCACCGACTTGCGGTCATCGACGCGCGCGCGGCGGCGCTCGGCGCGCGCCTCGGCAGCGATGTCGGCCTCGGCCTGAAGTCGCGCCCGGATCGCGTGCATCCGCTGCAGCGGACGCCCGGTCAGACGGCCGAGCACAGGCGTGCGCAGGGTCGGGCTGACTGCGAAGGCGCGATTGTTGGGGCGCACGATCACGATGCGATCGCCGCGAAACGCCGTCGCGCGCTCGAGCCCGGCCACGCGTGCATCGTGCGAGCCGAGCGGGATCGCGTAACCTTTGCGGACCTTCTCGGTGACGGAGGTGCCGTAGGCGATGGTGAGCCAGCGCTGCCCGGAGATCAGGGCGGACGCGAGAACGAGACAAGGACGGGCCTTCGGTTCAGGGCCGGTCTTGCCTTCGTTCGTGGGGAAGCGGAACGAGACGATGTCGCCGGAGCGCAAGGTCTCGGACCACGCGTGCGTCGTCGTCTCGATGGTCGAGGGAACGTTGTCGAACATGGGGTTCTCCATTTTGGGAAAAGATCGACACGCTCTCGCTCCGGCCCCTGCGGGGTGTCCGGGTTTCGGTCGCGCGTCATATCGACCGCGCGACTGAAACCCGGACGCCTCGGCGGCCTCTCACGCGAAACAACTCGGGCCCTGGCCCGCAGTCATTCGAGGAGCGGCGCGATGCTGGAGGGGGTTCGGGGGAGGCGCGCCCAAGCGACCTCCCCCGGGCGCAGGGGGTGTCCAGAGGGGGAGTGCAGAACGACGACCCTCTGGTCCCGCGGAAGGTGGCCGGGGTAGTCCAGAGGGGGTGGCGAGCGCCCCTATGGTCCGTCGGAGGACGCCAGGGGGAGGCCGGAGGGGGCGCGGCGAGCGACCGCCCTTCGGTCCCGCGGAAGGCGCGGGGTCCGGGGCAGCGCCCCGGCGAACGGCTTCTGACAGGGAGGGCCAACGGCCCGGAATGTCAGATGCTTAGTGAGTAATGGTGTGGCGATACTCTCGCACGAAGATCAACAGTCCTATGAAGGGATAAACGCTAGAAAATTCATACCATCCGAAACACGATAAACCATGCCGGATCGCACCAATTCGAAATTTGAGATCTAGATTGATCCGCTGATAGCAAGAAGGCTTCAGAAAAGCTAACCTTCTGCTTCGACCTGAAAATTCAGAAGCTCTCTCAAGGTCCTTACAAAAAACTGAAAGCTAGGCGACTGGTTATGATCAACATCAATTAACGGTGCGATTTCCGAAGCCCAAACGGACTTCATCCTTCCGACTTCGGGTTTTCCCTTTTCGATCAGAGCCGAAGCTCCACCGGGAAAAACCGCATCCGCCAATAGCTCCCAAGTCCCACAAATGCTGTCGTTCTCGTAACCATTCAGCACACTACTCTTCGCCAATGGATAAGCGGTCTCTACTGCTTCCCTATGGCCCAAAAGCCACGCTTCACCTTCTTCGACGCAAAGGCAAAACCGCGTATCAGGTCTCGGGTCGCACGCATCTAAAATGGCGTTGAGCTCAGCAACAAAATCGCGCTTGTTTCGATCATCCAAATCACAAACTAGAATCACTGCAGCGTCATATTCGTCTGGATATTTAGAAAACGCCTTGCCATAGCCCGCCAAAAGAGACGGAAGCCTATTTAGAAGAATTCTTTTCGCGGGGTCAAGCTTTCCTTTGAGATTCTTTGGAATGTGGCCAATACCTTTGTAGCTGTGAATTTTATAAGTCACTTCTGGGGGGAGCAGGTTTGGAAGAAAACCCTCTAAAGCGACTTTTCCAGACTGATCTTCAACAAGAAATTCGAAATGCATATCAGCAATCGTCCAGATAATCGCTATACCAAAGACCACCCAATGGAATACCCTCGTCCACCATGGATTTTACAATCGAAATATCGCTCGCTCGCTGAACGGATGAAAAGCCATCATCCTGTTTTCTAAGGATCCAGACCTCACTAGGAGAAAGTGCATCGACCAAATAGGGTTGATGGGTAGTGACAAAAACTTGCGAACTGTTTTTGCGACCGGTTGCATGCGAACGAAATTCCATAGCTAAGCTTTCGAGAAGCTTATGATAAAGGCCGTTCTCCGGTTCTTCGATGCACAAAAATGGGGGCGGAGAAGGGTCTTCAAGCATCAGCAAATAGGCGAAAACTTTCAGCGTCCCATCAGACATCTGCTGGGCATAAAATGGATCCTCAAATCCACGATCATTAAATTTTAGTAGTAGACGCCCATCAGGCGTTTTCTCCGTATCGATTTTTTCAATACCAGGAATTTTTTTTGCGATATCATTCATGATCGACTGGAAGCGTCGCGGATGCTCTCTTTCCATAAATTGAACAACATTGCCAAGATTGTCGCCGTGCATGTTTAGGTGACGCTGAGGGCCGGCAAGTGGCAAGCTACGAGCCGCATCAGGAGTAAAATAGCTCAGATACCAACCCTCTATAAAACTACGGAAAGCAGAAATTCTTGGGTGCTGCTTCAAAGATCCCAGTGTGGCGATCCCCAAATGCCTACTACTCGAAAGCTCAACAAACTCAGTATCCTTCGACTCCTCGGACGTTTCATATTTTAAGAAGTTATCAATCAACTCATTGAGACTTAGGCTCCCTTCGCCCTCATCGATCTGGCTCCCGTCTTCATCCCCTTTCCAAGCTACACCCGAACCATTTTCAAGTATCAGAAATGAGAATGGCCACCCCCGGCTCTGCCCCTTCCTTCTTTGACGGAGCCGCTCCCTGAGGACAAACGGGCGACCTGAGGCATCTAGATCGATAGAAACCTCGTAAGTTATGGGGCGAGCCTTTCGATCTTCTTTATAATAAATTTCGAATTCTATTGGGCCATCCTGCCCCTGAGATTTAATTCTTGAAAACCCTCCTCGCCCTCTCGAGTCACACGCTTCTTCAACTCCAAGTTTTAGGCAGTCTGAAAGAAAACCGAATGCATCGAAAAGGGTGCTTTTACCGACGCCGTTTCTACCAATTACAGCGGTCATCGGAGTGAGAGGTTCGTTGGCCCTCTGATTCCAGAGCCGACCGAGGGTCACGTCCTTGAGCGACCGGAAATTCTTGACCTTAAAGCCTTCGATGATGGGCATCTTTTTTCCATTCTTGGTTTGCCCAACGGTATGTTCGGCAAGGCGCGATTGCAACCGTTCTAAAACCTTGGTGAACCGAAGATACAAGTTGTTCACGCGTCAAACTTTGCCTCCGTCGAGGTAGGCCCAAATTCCAAGGCCCATCTCTTATGAGGCTGAAATGTCAATACACCCGTCGTTCGCTCAATCCAGTGTCGAAGCAGCACCTGGCGTCCACCCCGTCGTCCTCGTCTTTCGCGAGATGTTCCCGCATCACTTGCGCCGCTACGAACTGCACCTCCAGCGCAAGCAACGCGACATGCACCACGTCGACCATGATCGCACTCACCTGAACCGCCACCTGCACGGCGAAGAAGACTGGCTCGATTCTCTGAAATCTGAGGTCGAACTGGTTCGCCTCCAGAATCTCAACCAGGAAGTTGAAGGCCTTCAGCGCACGCGAGGCTCCAACGAAGCGCAGAAACGCCTTATCGAAGGCCCTCGCGATCCTTGGCGTGCATCGAAAGGCGGCCCCCTGCGCGAGTTCATCATCACCGCCAACAAGGAGTGGTTCGAGGAGACGAGCGACAGTGCAAAGCTCTTCGACATCCGCGAGCAGGCGGCGCGAGAAAACGAGTTCGAAGCTCTTGCGCTCGATTGGCTGAAGAGCCGCTTCGGCGACATGCTGGTCCATGCCCGCGCCGATCGTGATGAGACGACCTTCCACATCCATGGCATTATCGCCCCATGGCACGAGAAACACTCAAAGCGCAGCGGGCACCAACGCATGCTCCAGCCCTCCGCGCATCCGCTTCTCAAAGACTATGAGAAGGCGCAAGACGATATCGGAGCCTTCTTCGCTGAGCTGGGTCTCACCCGAGGCGAGCGACGCGCAGAGGCACGCCGGAAGGCCAAGGAGGCCCGCAAGACAGACCCAAGGGTCGAGGTCCCGAAGAAGCGCAGGCACATCCCCGCTCACATCTGGCGGGCAGACGAAGAGCTTCGCCTGATGAGCGAAGCCCGCAAGCTCAAGGCCGAACGAAAATCGGCACAGGCAGAGCGGGATGAAGCTGCGCGCGCGAAGCGTGAAGCCGATCGAAAGACACAAGAGGCGCGCACCGCGTCTGAACAGGCTCAAATGCGCACGCAGGCGGCGGACGAGGTGCTGCAGATCGCCGAGCAAGCCGCACGAGGAAACCTGCGGCCCGGAGAGGAGGGGCGCCTCGCAATCCGGCGCGACGATCGAGCTGCTCCCGAGACCCGGAAAGGTCTGGAACGCGTGCTCACCAACCCCGCGCCCGCAGCACGCAAGCTGATCCGTCATCTGGAGCGGACCTACGGTGCCTTTCGGCAAACCGCGACCCGTCGCGCAGAGGCGGAGGTCGAGACGCGCATGAATGCCGTCATGCGCGCTGAGACCGCGCTTCATGCGCTCCGCAACAAGGTCGTCGGTGCGCTGCCAGAAGCTCTCAGGAAACGCTTCATCGCCGAGACCATGAAGCCCGGAGCGGAGCTGGAGCGTGCGATGCGAGCCGTTCGGAAGGGTGATCAGGGGCCCGAAAAGGAAGACGAACGGTGAGCAAAAGATTCCCGTTTTTACTCTGCCCGTGAGGCCCCAGCTTTAGGGTCCAACCGGACTTATTAACGAAAGGAATACCCTATGACGGTTCAAATCCCCCAGTCGAAACGCGATGCGATCTTCAACGAATACTGCCGCATCCAGGACAAGATCACGAAGGTCGCCGAGAAGGAGCACAAAGCTCAGCTGCGTCGGCGGCGCTATGTCCTCGACGCGTTCGGCAAATGGCTCGACAAGGCTCCGCGGAGCGAGGTCGAAACCTTCCTTGAGACGCTTTCCGATGCGTCCAGCGTCGCTGACAGCAAGCGGATCGCGGACTACCTCGCCAGCCTGCCTCCCGAGCCGGAATCCCCGGCTTCCGTTGCGCGCGTGAGCGTTGAGGCGAAGACCGAGGAAAGGCCCCAGCCGACGGCGACCGAAAAGAGCGAGAGTTAATCCGAGTTTCGTCCAACGCCTCTGCCGCCCGCAGATGAAAGCAAAGCCCGCCAGTGCTCTGGCGGGCTTTTCAACAATCAAATTGCAGGTGATGCGTGTGCGACAAATAACGGTCGGGCAGCGCCCCTTACCCCGGCTGCCGTTCGGCCCAACCTGCGAAGACTTTCTCCAGCGCGACGACCGCGTAATAGAGAAGGATTCCGAGGAAGGCCAAGGCGATCAGCACTGCGAACATCAGCGGATAATCCCCGTTGGTCTGGCCCGACAGGAACAGCGCGCCGAGGCCCTTGCCGTGGGGCGAGATGATCTCGACGAGGTTGGTGCCGATGAAGGCCAGCGTCACCGAGACTTTCAACGCGCCGAAGAACTCGGGCAGGGTTTTGGGCAGGGCGATCTTGCGGAAGATGGTGAATTTCGAGGCCCCCAGCGCGCCGAGGATATCGCGATATTCGGGCTCCAGCGTGGACAGGCCGATCCCTACTGACACGGCGATCGGGAAGAAGGAGATCATGAAGGCCATAAGCACGGTGTTGAAGTCATGCGCGCCGATGAACAGCAGCGCCAGTACCGGCACGACTGTCGCCTTCGGCACCGCATTGAAGCCCACCAGAAGCGGATAAAGTGCATCGCGCGCGGTGCGCGAAAAGCCCATGAGCATGCCGAGAAAGGTGCCAAACACGATCGAGATCGCAAGCCCTGCTACCGTCCGCCATAGCGTCTGCCAGCTATCGATCAGGAACAGGTTCCAGTAGCGCATAAAGGCGGCGGGCAGGTCCGACGGTGAGGCCATGACGTAGTTCGGCCAGCCATTCGCCCAGACGATGAATTCCCAGATCGCGAGGAAAGCGACGATCGACAGGATCGGGGTGAAGATTTTCTTGGCGTCCATCAGTGTACCCCCGCGTCGCGGCCCTGCGCGATCCGGATTTGGTCGCGCAGAAGATGCAGCATCTCGACGGCTTTCGGCTCGTAGAGAACGTCGATCGTGCGATCCTTCGGCAGGTCCACATCCAGCACGTATTGCGTATGCGCTGGGCGGCCCGAGAGGACGATGACCTGATCGCCGAGGAACACGCTCTCGCGCAGGTCATGGGTGATCAGAACGGCGGTGAAAGGCTCGGCGGCGCGCAGGTCGCGCATCGTCTGCCACAGATCCTCGCGGGTGAAATTGTCGAGCGCGCCAAAGGGCTCGTCCATGATCAGCACATCCGGCTTGTGCACGATGGCGCGACAGAGCGAGGCGCGCTGGCGCATCCCGCCGGACAGTTCCGACGGGCGCTTGGTCTCGAACCCCTTCAGGCCCACCATCTCCAGCAAGTGCTCGGCGCGCGCGGCCTTCTCGGATTTCGCCATGCCCGGAGCCACGATCTCCAGAGGCAGCATCACGTTCTCGATGATCGAGCGCCATTCCAGCATCACCGGGTTCTGGAACGCCATGCCGACGGTCTTGCGCGGGCTGGTGACCTTCTCGCCATGAAGCCAGACCTCGCCCCGGTCGGGCTTCATCAGCCCCGCCACCAGACGGGTGAGGGTGGATTTGCCGCAGCCCGAGGGGCCGACCACGGCGCAGAACTCGCCCTGCGGTACGCGGATGTCCAGTTGGTCGAGCACGGGCAGGGGGCCATGCTTGGTTTGATAGGCGTGGGTTACGCCGCGAATGTCGATGAGATTTTCCATGAGGGTCCGGCGCGAGAAGGCAGAGAATAGGGGCGGGTGCATCCGCGGCGCCCGCCCCTGAAGGATGTCGGATCAGTCGATCTTCCGCTCTGCCGCGTCGGGCAGGTACGCGCTGTCGAAATAGAGAGCCGCATCGGGCGCGTTCTGGAACTCGTAGACGGTTTTCGTCTGCTCGATCGCGGTGGCCATCCGGTCCGCGTCGATCCCGCCCATACCGTTTTCCTTGACGTAATCGGTCAGGACATTGGCATCGATTGCCATTTGAAGTCGCTCGGTCTCCAGATCCTTGTCGGCGGCTGGGTTGCGCTTGAGAAGCGCGTCGATCGCCTTGCCCGGATCAGAGATAGCGGCTTTCCAGCCCTCGGCGGTCGCCTTGATGAAGCCGGTAATCTCTTCGGGATGCGCCTTCGCGTAATCCGTGTTCACGATGATCGCGTTGCCGTAAAGCGCCACGCCGTAATCGGCCATCAGCAGCACCGACTGGTCCTCCATGCCCACGCCCAGACGCTTGAGATTGAGCGTCGAGGAGAAGGAGAAGCCGGTGACTGCATCGACCTTGCCCTCGGCCAGCATCGGCTCGCGCGTGGGGAAGCCGACCGGTTCGACCTTGATCTTGTCCATGTCGAGGCTGGCTTCCTTGGCGAAGATCGGGAACTGTGCCCAGGCGCCATCCGGGGGCGGCGCGCCCAGCACTTTGCCTTCGAGGTCTTTGGGCTCGTTCACGCCCTGCGACTTGCGGCCGACCACCGCGAAGGGCGGCTTGTCATAGACCAACATCACGGCGGTGACGGGCGCGCCGGGGTTCTGGTCGAGGAATTTCATCAGTGAGTTGATATCGGCGAAGCCCACCGGATAGGCGCCGGTTGCCACTTTCGGGATCGCGTCGAGCGAGCCCTTGCCCTCGGAGATTTCGACCTCCAGCCCGGCCTCGCCGTAGAACCCCTCGTCGATAGCGAGGAAATAGGGCGCCGAGGGGCCTTCGAATTTCCAGTCCAGCGCGAAAGGCATCTTGGTTTCGGCCTGTGCCAGCGTGGCCGAGAGGCCGAGCGCGAGCGCCGCGAAAAGCCCCGGTTTGATGTGCAGCATGATATCCCTCACTCCGTTAATCCGTTTTCGCCCCGATCCTGACCGGCGGTGCGCGGGGGTAAACTCAAACCGCGCGCGCCATGCGAGCAGGCGAGGCGCTCACGGTTCCGTGATTAAGTTTTGTGCGGGGTGCTGCGCAAATGCAAGAAAATTGGGCGCCACATCGGCGCGCCCTCAGAGGGCGATCTCGAGCGGAAGGAACCCGTTCGCATCGACCGGTCCGGGTTCGGCTTGCAATCCGACTCGCGCGAGCTCCGACAGGTAGGCCGATGCGCCGGGGCCCGTATGATACAAGGCGCGCGCGCCGGGCAGGGGAGCGAACCGCCAGATCGGCGGCGCGTCGATGCGGAGCGGTCCTTGCTGCGCATCGATTTCCTGCAGCAGCAGGTCGCGCACGCGCATCGGCTCCGGAGCGAGGGAGACGGGGCGACCCCGCTGCTTGAACCCGCCGCCGCCGGAGAGGCGGAAATCGTTGCTCACCACGATGAAGCGGTCTGTATCACTGACGCGGGCACCCTCGTGGCGCAGGTCGCGGATGCGTCCCCGTGCGGCCGTGTTCAGGCTGCCATCCGGGCGGAAGCGCGGTGGCTGCGACAGGTCGATCTCGTAGGTTAGCCCCGCGATCACGTCGAAATGGTAACTCGCGAAGGCGAAATCGCAGAGCATCCGCAACCGCCCGTCGGCGCGCTGCTGGTTGTAGATCGAGACCGCCTGTTCGAGCCAGTCGCGCAGTTCCGCGCCACTGAGTTCGACCGCGGCGACCATGTTGTTGAACAGGTAGATGTCGTCGAGATGGCTCATCCGCAGCGGGCCGGCAGGGATGTCGATGAAATGCGCAGAGCCTGCCGTACCGCCCGATTTGAAGCTCGACGCAGCGCCGAGTAGGGGCAGGTCCGCTTCGGGGCGTCCAGCGAGCTTTTCGCGGGCATATCGCCGTTTCGCCGCGATGGTCAGGGCGAGTGTCCGGTCCGGCGCGATCTGGGTGAAATAGCTGTGCAGCGGCTCCGCGGTGGTGCCGATGGGGCGGCGGATATGATCGAGCGTGCGGCGATGGGCGCGGGCCGAGGAGGCAAGCACGGCCGCGCTGTCCGGCCCGCTCTCGCCCTGCGCTGGGCGCAACTCCGCCCGGTGCGCCGCGAGTGCCCAGCCTTCCTTCCGTTTTTCCAGAACGAGATCGAGCACTCCCAGATGCGTCCCGCCGGCCCCGGCGTTGAGCGCGGGCTTGCCGTGAAGCGTGCCCAGAACCGGATCGATCCCCGCGAAACTCGGACGGGAAGGATCGGGAAAGCGCAGGTGGTCATGCCCAGCCAGCACGATGTCGATCCCGTCGAGCTGCGCGATCGTGACTGCCGCCCGCTCGGCGGCGGGGGCCGAGCCTTGCGGCGCGTTCTGATCCAGCGGCAGCGGAGAAATCCCCGTATGGGCGAGGGCGACGACCAGATCGGCCCCGGCTGCACGGATCAGACGCAGCTGCGCCTTCATCGCCTCCAGAAGTGAGGAGGTCGAAAGCTCGGCCTCGGGTCGCGTCTCGAGCCACGCAAGGCTGGGCGGCGGCAGCACGCCAATCACCGCGACCCGCAGATGTCGCTCGGTACCGTGACTGTCGCGAAAGCGGCGTTCGATCATCGCCCAAGGCCGGATCGGCGTATCCGACGAGGCATGCAGATTGGCGCAGACGGTGGGAAAATGCGCGGTTTCCAGAGCGCGCTCGAGCGACGCCAGCCCGAAATCGAATTCGTGATTTCCAAGCGCGGCCGCGTCGTAGCCCAAAGCGTTCATTGCCGCGATCATCGGATTTTCGCCGTCGTGGCTGTCCGCCGTCTCTCCCGGCTCGCTCCAGAGCTGGGTCAGGGGCGTGCCTTGAAGGAAGTCGCCGCAATCGAACAGCAGGCAATTAGGGGCTTCGCTGCGCGCTTGCGCAATCTCCGAAGCCAGCGCTGCCAAGCCTCTGCGCGGGGCCGGGCGGTCATTGAAGTAATCGTAGCCCCGCGCTTGACCATGCAGATCGGTCGTCTCAAGAACCCTCAGCGCGAGTGTGACGCGCTTATCCGAAAACTGGCCGGGCCAATCCCGGTCAGACAGTTTCCCCATGTGATCCCCTTGGCCCGTAATTGACCTTTTATCGTTTAAATGCCGCCCCTTGGCGGTCGTGTGTCCCACACGCAAGCTAGAGTAGAGGTCGGTCGTTTGCCAAGTTTTAAATTGACGTAACGCGTTTGCGAGGTCCGGGCACGTGGCGGCTCTGGCTTGCGCCTCACCTGATCGACACTGGTCTCCGGCTGGCGGCCCGTGGCATGGGTAGGGCGATCCGCAGGAGTTTTTCATGCCGCCCGATTCCCTCGCCGACGCGCTACCGCCGATTTCTCAACCCGCCCGGTTGTCTCAAGGACGCGTGCTCGATCCGCGGGGGCTGGCCTTCGCCGAAGCGCCGGGTGCGCTCGAGCGGGCGGCCCATCTGCGGGGCGATGCAGAGCGGCTCGCGGAGCTGCGCGCAGGCGAAGCTGCGCGGGTGGTTGCGCTTTGGCGCGGGCGTCCGCTGTTCGGGCCCGAAGGGCTGCACCTTCTGCGCGCGGGCGAGGCGGCGCTCGAGGCGATGCCGGGACCGGAGATTTTCCTCGGGTGCCACGACGGGTGTGCTCTGTTTTCCCGCGATGTCTCGGCTTTCGAGCCCGATGGCGAACGGCCCGATGGGGCGGCCTTCTTCGACGCGTCCGAGCAGCGCCATCCCGATCTGCCCGACGATATCGTCTTCGCCGAGCTGCGTGGCCGGATGGGGTTTCTGAGCCCGGTCGAGGCGGAGATCGCCGCCACCGCGCGCGGGCTCGTGGAATGGCACCGGACGCATCGTTTCTGCTCCACCTGCGGTGCCGAGAGCCAGTCCGAACAGGCGGGTTGGCATCGGCGCTGCCCGGTTTGTGAGCGGCACCATTTTCCGCGGACCGACCCGGTCGTGATCATGCTGATCACCGACGGCAACCGGCTCCTGCTGGGGCGCGGCCCGCATTGGCCCGAGACGATGTATTCCTGCCTCGCGGGCTTCATGGAACCGGGAGAGACGGTCGAGGCCGCCGTGCGCCGCGAGGTGTTCGAGGAAAGCGGCGTCGAAGTGGGGGAGGTCTCTCTCGTCGCTTCGCAGCCGTGGCCGTTCCCGGCCTCTTTGATGCTGGGGTGTCGCGGCGTGGCGACGACCACCGAGATCACCATCGACCCGGTCGAGATCGCCGATGCACGCTGGATCAACCGGGAGCGTCTGCTGCAGGTTGTGGCCGGGCGCGACCCTGAGATATCCGCGCCACGCCAGGGCGCGATCGCCGGTTGGCTGATGCGCGAGTGGCTTGCAGATCGGCTGGAATGAGGCCAGTTTGCCGCGCACGGCGCGCCGCTCCCCGGTGCCCTGACTGCTGATCCGAGGAATTCGTCTCATGAAATTGTCGACCCGCACCGATATTTCCGCGCCCGCCGGTTTCGTCTTCGGACGGCTCGCGGATTTCGGGAGCTTCGAGCGGGTGGCGATGCGCCGCGGGATCACGCTGAAACGGCTCGATACGCTGAACGAACCGGGCGCAGGCATGTCTTGGGATATCGGTTTCCGTTTTCGTGGCAAGCAGCGCCAGATGATCACCGATGTGAAGCGTTTCGAAGTGCCGGAACTGATCGTCTACGAGGGCGTTTCGAACAGTTTCGAGGCGGTGATGGATTTCGATCTCACGGATCTGTCGCGAACCCGGACGCGGTTGCAGGTGGGGCTGGAGTTGAAGCCGCGCAGTCTCGGCGCGCGGCTGATGATCCAGTCGGCCAAGCTCGGCAAGGGCAACCTCGAACGCCGCTTCAAGGAACGGATCGAGCAATTCGCGCAGGATATCGAGCGTCAGCACGAGAAGATCGCCTGACGCCCGGCCCCCTCAGCTCTTGCGTTCCGGTGCGGCCGGGTAGACGCCCAGAATTTCCAGATAACTGGTGAAGTAATCCAGTTCCTCGAGCGCGCGCGCCAGCGCCGGATCGTCGGGATGGCCTTCGACATCGGCGTAGAACTGTGTCGCGGTGAAGTGCCCGCCGACCATGTAGCTTTCGAGCTTGGTCATGTTCACGCCATTGGTCGCGAACCCGCCCATTGCCTTGTAGAGGGCTGCCGGGATGTTGCGCACCCGGAAGACGAAAGTGGTCATCATCTTCTCGCCGCGCGGGCGGGTGTCGGGCTCGGTGCCCATGATCAGGAAGCGCGTGGTGTTATGCGCGTGATCCTCGATATGCCGGGCGAGGATGTTGAGGCCATACGTCTCGGCGGCCATGTCGGAGGCCAGCACGCCGACGCTGCGGGTCTGCGCCTGCACGAGTTCGGCGGCCGCGCCCGCACTGTCGGCGGCGGCCTCGCCCCGGATCCCGTAGCGCGCGAGGAAGCTCGCCGCCTGCGGCAGAAGCACCAGATGCGCGCGGACCTTTTCCAGCTCCTCGATCTCCACGCCGGGCAGGGCCATCAGGCTGATATGCACGCGCACGAAGGCCTCGTCGAGGATATGCAGCCCCGATTCCGGCAGCAGGCGGTGAATGTCGGCCACCCGCCCGTAGGTGGAGTTCTCCACCGGCAGCATCGCGAGATCGGCGTCGCCTTTCTTCACCGAGGCGATCACGTCCTCGAAGGTGCGGCAAGGGACCGGCTCGAGGTCCGGACGCGCGTCGCGGCAAGCCTGATGCGAATACGCGCCCAACTCGCCCTGAAAAGCGATCCGTCCGGTTCTCGGCGTTTGTCCTTGGCTGCTCATGGGCAATCCCCCCGCACTGATCTCGTCTCGCGCCCCTGCCTAGCCCGTGCCTGCGCGGAAGGGAAGAGCCGGGGCGCAGAGGGCTCACGCTGCGTCATCCCCCGGTCACTCTTCGGAAATCCGATCACATCTGGTAAAGTTCGCTTGATCTAAAGGGCCCTGTGCGGATAGATGCGCGGGACGACGACGCATATCAGGGACGAGACATGTTCAACACGATGACCTTCACCAAGGCGGCGGGCGCGTTTCTGGGCGCGTTGCTGTTCTTCCTGCTTACGGCCTGGGCCTCCAGCGCGCTCTACACCGTCGGCGAAAGCCACGACGCTTCGGGTGGGAGCGAGCACGCGATGAAGGACATGATGTCCGCAGCGCCCGGCGATCTACTGGCCGCGCCGGAAGAAGGCGATGGCGCCGCGAAGGAAGAGCAAGTCGCACAGGTCGAACTGGGCACCGGCGATGCCGCTAAGGGCGAGAAGATCTTTGGCAAGTGCAAGGCCTGCCATTCGCTCGAAGGCAAGAACGGTGTCGGCCCGCATCTCGACGGTGTGGTCGGTCGCCCGATCGCTTCGGTCGCGGATTACTCCTATTCGGACGCGCTCAAGAGCCATGGCGGCGAATGGACGCTCGAAGCGCTCAACGAGTGGCTGACCAACCCGAAAGACTTCATCCCGGGCAACAAGATGTCCTTCGCCGGTCTCAAGAAGCCCGAAGACCGCAACGACGTGATTGCCTACCTGCAAGAGCATTCGAACTGAGGCAAGTCCTCAAGAAATCTCTCAAGGCCGCCTCTTTGGGCGGCCTTTTGCATTTCCCGCCGTGCTTTACAGATTCGTAACTTGCTCCCTGCGCGCTAAGGCTTTTAGCTAGGCAGACGCGAAAACGCTTTGGAGCAGGGAGCAGGAGTGCATGGCAAAAGCGCGAGTGGCGAGTAAAGCGATCGATCTGGATTGGACGCAGGTGGCGCCGCGCGCGCTGAGCGGGCTGGTTGCAGCGGGTCTGATCTGGGCGGGGCTGGCCTTCGGCGCACATGCACAGGATAGCACCCAGGGCGGCGACACGATCACCTCCTACGGGATCGCGACGCTGGGGCATCTGAAGTATCCCGCCGATTACGCCCATCTCGACTACGTCAATCCGGATGCGCCCAAGGGCGGGGAAATTTCGGAATGGGCGCCGGGCGGCTTCGACAACTACAATCCCTATTCGATCCAGGGCCGAGCGGCCGCACTGTCCTCGGTGCCGCTGGAGTCGTTGATGGAAGGTACCGCCGACACGGTTGGCGAGCTTTACTGCCTGCTCTGTAAAAGCCTCGAATATCCGCCGAGCAAGGATTGGGTCACCTTCACCCTGCGCGACGGGATCAAGTTCTCCGACGGCACGCCGCTGACTGCGCAGGATGTGGTCTTCTCCTACGAGCAGCTGCGCGACAAGGGGCTGAGCTCTTTCCGTGCGGTGATCGCCCAGCAGGTCAAATCCGCTAAGGCGATCGACGACAAGCACATCCGTTTCGAGTTCCAGCCCGATTACCCGCGCCGCGATATCATCCAATCGGTTGCGTCGCTGCCGATCTTCTCCAAGGCGCAGTTCGAAAAGGAGAACATCGACCTGTCGCAGACCTCGCCGGTGCCCTTCATCGGCTCGGGCCCCTACATGTTCGACAGCGTCAAAAGCAATCGCGCGATCACCTGGAAGCGGAATCCCGACTATTGGGGCAAGGACCTTCCGATCAACAAGGGCCGCTCCAACTTCGACAAGATCCGCGTCGAGTATTTCGGCGATTACCAGTCGGCCTTCGAGGGCTTCAAATCGGGCACCTACACCTTCCGCAACGAAGCGAGTTCGATCATCTGGGCCACCGCCTACGACTTCCCGGCGATGCAGTCGGGCGAGGTCGTGAAGGCGGAACTGCCCAACGGCAACATCGCCTCTGGGCAGGGCTTCGCGATCAATCTGCGCGAGCCGAAATTCGACGATATCCGCGTGCGCGAGGCGCTCGGTCTCGTCTTCAACTTCGAGTGGTCGAACGAGACGCTTTTCTACGGGCTCTATGATCGGGTCGAGAGCTTCTGGGAAAACTCCAAGCTGCAGGCGCAGGGCAAGCCCTCGGCGGAGGAGAAGAAAATCCTCGAACCGCTCGCCAAGGATCTGCCTGACGGCATCCTGACCGACGACGCGGTGATCCAGCCGGTCTCGGGCAAGCGCCAACTCGACCGCAAGAACATGCGCAAGGCGGCGAAACTGCTCGAAGAGGCGGGCTGGACCGTCGGCGACGACGGGATGCGCCGCAACAACAAGGGCGAGAAGCTGACCGTTGCGATCCTCAACGACAGCCAGACCTTCGATCGTGTCATCAACCCTTATGTGCAGAACCTGCGCGCGCTCGGCATCGATGCCAGAATGGACCGCGTCGACGACAGCGAATACGAGAACCGCCGTCGCAGCCACGACTTCGACATGATCACCACCCATCTGGGGCAGGACGAAATCCCCGGCTCGAACCTGCAGCAGTATTTCGGTTCGGGCTCGACCGATGACGTGTTCAACGCGATGGGGCTGAAGAACCCGGCGATCGACAAGATGATCCGCATGGTCGAAGAGGCGAACACCGAGGAGGAGCTGTTGCCGCGCGTCCATGCGCTGGACCGCAGCCTGCGCGCCCTGCGTTTCTGGGTGCCGCAGTGGTTCAAGCCCACCTACACGGTCGCCTATTACGACATGTACGATCACCCGGAAAAACTGCCGCCCTACGCTCTGGGAGAACTGGATTTCTGGTGGTATGACGCCGACAAGGCCAAGAAACTGAAAGCGAGCGGAGCGCTCTGAGCGACCGCCGATAAACGAGCAGAGGGCCGGTCATGGGCGCCTATATCCTGCGGCGATTGCTGATGGTGATCCCCACCTTGTTGGGAATCATGATCATCAACTTCACGCTGACGCAATTCGTCCCCGGCGGGCCGATCGAACAGGTCATTGCCCGCGTTCAGGGCGAGGCGGATTCGATGCGCAACATCTCGGGCGGTGGGGATGCGGGCACGCAGAACCAGGGCGGCGTCGAGGATAGCGGCTATCAGGGGGCGCGCGGCATCTCTCCGGAGCTGCTCAATCAGCTCGAAGTGCAGATGGGCTTCGCGCGGATCGTCTGCGATGACGGGTTCACCGGCACGCCCGATCTGGCGGACCCGGCCTGCCACAAGGAGAAGATCCCGGCCTGGCAGCGCTTCGCGATCATGATGAAGGGCTACCTGACCTTCGATTTCGGCAACAGTTTCTTCCGCAACGAGAGCGTCGTGAACCTTGTGATCGACAAGATGCCGGTCTCGATCACGCTGGGCCTGTGGTCGACGATCCTCGCCTATATCATTTCGATCCCGCTGGGCATCCGCAAAGCGGTGCGCGATGGCACCCCGTTCGACACCTGGACCTCCGGCGCGATCATCGTGGGCTACGCGATCCCGGGCTTCCTGTTCGCGGTGATGCTGATGGTGCTGTTCGCGGGTGGCAGCTATTTCAAGATATTCCCGCTGCGTGGTCTGACATCGGACAATTTCGACCAGCTCTCGATGATCGGCAAGGCGCTCGATTACCTGTGGCACATCGCGCTGCCGGTGACGGCGACGACGATCGCGAGCTTCGCGACCATGACGCTGCTGACGAAGAACTCCTTCCTCGACGAGATCAACAAGCAATATGTGATGACTGCCCGCGCCAAGGGCTTGGCCGAGAAGAAGGTGCTTTACGGGCACGTCTTTCGCAACGCGATGCTGATCGTGATCGCGGGCTTCCCGGCGCAGTTCCTCGGCATCTTCTTCGGTGCCTCGATCATCGTGGAGACGATCTTCTCGCTCGACGGGCTGGGCCTTCTGGGCTTCCAGGCGGCGGTGGAGCGCGACTACCCGGTAATCTTCGGCACGCTCTACATGTTCGGGCTGATCTCGCTCGTCGTGAACATCATCTCCGACATGATGTATGTGTTCGTTGATCCGCGGATCGATTTCGAGAAGAGGTCCGGCTG
Source organism: Thioclava sp. IC9 (assembly GCF_002213225.1). NCBI lineage: Bacteria > Pseudomonadati > Pseudomonadota > Alphaproteobacteria > Rhodobacterales > Paracoccaceae > Thioclava > Thioclava sp. IC9. The sequence continues at coordinate 120,554 of NZ_NBNX01000002.1, read as the reverse complement.
ATGGCATTGTCTCCTCTCAACCAACGCCGCTGGCGCAACTTCAAGGCCAATCGCCGCGCCTTCTGGTCGGCGATCATCTTCGCGATCCTGTTCGTGGCCTCGATGTTCGCGGAGTTCATCGCGAACGACAAACCCATCGTGGTCAGCTACCGCGGCGAGCTGTATTTCCCGATCTACAACTTCTACCCCGAGACCGCCTTCGGCGGCGATTTCCGCACCGAGGCGATCTATCGCGACCCGACCGTGCAATGCCTGATCGAGACGGGCGGCACCGAGGGTTGCTTCGACGCGGACGACCCGAAGGCTTTCGCCAACGAGGCGCTGAAGACGGGCAAGGTCGATGGTGAGAAGATCGAGAAGGGCTGGCTCCTGTGGCCGCCGATCCCCTACAGCTACAACACGATCAACGATGTGGGCACCGCGCCCTCGGCCCCCGATGCCGATCACTGGCTGGGCACGGATGACACCGCGCGCGACGTGCTGGCGCGGGTGATCTACGGCTTCCGCACCTCGGTTCTGTTCGCGCTGATCGTGACCGGGATCGGCTCGATCATCGGGATCGCTGCAGGCGCCGTGCAGGGCTATTTCGGTGGCAAGGTGGACCTGTTCTTCCAGCGTATTCTGGAGATCTGGTCCTCCACGCCCGCGCTCTACGTCATCATCATCCTCTTCGCGATCCTGGGCCGAAGTTTCTGGCTCCTTGTCATGGTCTCGATCCTCTTCGGCTGGCCCGCGCTGGTCGGCGTCGTCCGGGCCGAGTTCCTGCGCGCGCGCAATTTCGAATATGTCCGCGCTGCTCGGGCGCTCGGCGTGTCGGACCGGGTGATCATGTTCCGCCACATCCTGCCCAATGCGATGGTGGCCACGCTGACCATGCTGCCCTTCGTCATCACCGGCGCGATCGGTGCGCTCGCCTCGCTCGACTATCTGGGTTACGGCCTGCCGTCCTCCGCGCCGTCGCTTGGGGAGCTTGCGCTGCAAGGCAAGCAGCACCTGCAAGCGCCGTGGCTGGCCTTCTCGGCCTTCTTCACCTTCGCCATCATGCTCTCGCTTCTGGTCTTCGTCTTCGAGGGCATCCGTGACGCGTTCGATCCCAGAAAGGTGTTCCGATGAAACCGGTTCTCGAGGTCGAAAACCTGAAGGTCGCCTTCAGCTCCGAGGGCAAATTCACCCCGGCCGTGAAAGGCGTGAGCTTCACCGTGAACGCGGGCGAGACCGTCGCGCTGGTGGGCGAGTCCGGCTCGGGCAAATCCGTGACCGCGCTCTCGACCGTGGCGCTGGTCGGCGGCAATTCCAAGGTCGAAGGCTCGATCCGCTACGAGGGTCGCGAGATGGTCGGCGCCTCGGAACGTGAACTGATGCGGGTGCGCGGCAACGATATCAGCTTCATCTTTCAGGAGCCGATGACCTCGCTCAATCCGCTGCACACGCTGGAAAAGCAGATCGGCGAAAGCCTCGCGCTACACCAGGGCGTGACCGGCGAGCAGGCCAAGAAACGCATCATCGACTTGCTCGACAAGGTCGGCATACAGAACCCGGCAGACCGGCTGCAGGATTATCCGCACCAGCTTTCGGGCGGGCAGCGCCAGCGCGTGATGATCGCGATGGCGCTCGCCAATGGGCCGGACCTGCTGATCGCGGACGAACCCACGACCGCGCTCGACGTGACGATTCAGGCGCAGATCCTCGAACTGCTGGCCGACCTGAAACGCGACATGGGGATGAGCCTTCTGTTCATCAGCCACGACCTCGGTGTGGTGCGCCGCATCGCGGACCGGGTCTGCGTCATGCAGCATGGCGAGATCGTGGAGCAGGGGAAGACCGAAGACATCTTCGCCAATCCCAAGCACCCCTATACGAAGAAGCTGCTGGAGGCCGAACCCACCGGCCGCGCCGAACCGGTGCCCGAGAACGCGCCCGAACTGGTGCGCACCGAGCATCTGAAGATCTGGTTCCCGATCCAGCGCGGTCTGCTGCGCAAGACCATCGGTCACGTGAAGGCGGTCAACGACGCCTCGCTTTCGGTGAGGGCAGGGGAGACGCTGGGCATCGTGGGCGAATCCGGCTCGGGTAAGACCACGCTCGCGCTCGCGATCATGCGGCTCATTCCCTCCGAAGGGCCGATCATCTACGAGAACCAGGACATCTCCAGCTGGCAGGCGAACAAGCTGCGCGCGCTGCGCCGCGACATGCAGATCGTGTTCCAGGATCCCTTCGGCTCGCTCTCGCCGCGTATGACGGTAGAGCAGATCATCGGCGAAGGTCTGACCGTCCACGGCGTCGAGCCGGGCCGCAACCGCCGCGAGATGGTCGCCGAGATCATGGAGGAAACCGGGCTCGATCCATCGATGATGGAGCGCTACCCGCATGAATTCTCGGGCGGGCAGCGCCAGCGGATCGCCATCGCCCGCGCGATGATCCTGCGTCCCAAGGTGGTGGTGCTGGACGAGCCGACCTCCGCGCTCGACATGACGGTGCAGGTGCAGATCGTGGACCTGCTGCGCGACCTGCAGAAACGCCACGGGCTTGCCTATCTGTTCATCAGTCACGACCTGCGGGTGGTGCGCGCGCTCAGCCACAAGATCATGGTGATGAAGCGCGGCGACGTCGTCGAGGCGGGCAACGCGGCGGAGGTCTTCGCCAATCCGCAGACCGCCTATACGCGCCAGCTGATGGTGGCCGCTTTGGGGGAGAGTTCGCTGACCCCCGAGATTGCATGAAGATCCTCTTCGTTCACCAGAACTTCCCGGGCCAGTTCGTACATCTGGCACCGGCTCTGGCCGCGCGCGGGCATGACGTTCTGGCTCTGACGGTCGAGACGAACCAGCGCCCCTCGCCGGTGAAGGTGGTGAAATACCGCAAGCCCGAGCCGGTCGAGATGTCCTCGCGGCTCACGCGCCTTTACGCCGAAAGCGCCGCGCGCGGGGCAAAGGTCGCGCTGGCCGCCCGGCAGCTGCGCGACAGGCACGGCTATGTGCCGGACGTGATCTTCGGCCATTCCGGCTGGGGTGAGACGCTGTTCCTGCGCGAGGTCTGGCCCGAGGCGAAACTGCTGGTCTATGCCGAGCTGATGTATCGCACGACCGGGATGGACACCGATTTCGACGCGGAATTCCAGAAGCCCGGCCTCGAGACCCGGATCTCCACCACCGCGCGCTCGGCCCATCTGGTCCAGTCGATGGTACAGGCCGATGCGGGGCTTGCCCCGACCCAGTTTCAGGCCGAGACCTTCCCGCCGGAGCTGCGCGCCAAGCTCACCATCTGCCATGACGGGGTGGACTGCGCGCGGCTCGCGCCGAACCCGCAGGCGCGTTTCACCGTGCCGGAAACCACGCTCACCTTCCGCCCCGGCGACGAGGTTCTGACCTTCGTGAACCGCTCGCTCGAGCCCTATCGCGGCTATCACTCCTTCATGCGCGCGCTGCCCGATGTGCTTGCGGCGCGGCCCGAGGCGCATGTGCTGATCGTGGGCGAGGAGGGGCAGAGCTATGGCGGCCCGCCGAAGGATGCCAAAAGCTGGAAACAGAAATTCTTGGGCGAGGTGCGCGACCGGCTGGATATGAACCGCGTGCATTTTCTGGGTCGCATCCCTTACGGCGATTACGTCGACATGCTCCATGTCAGCCGCACCCATGCCTATCTGACCTATCCCTTCGTGCTCAGCTGGTCGCTGATGGAATCGATGGCCGCCGGATGTGCGATCGTGGCCTCGGATACCGCGCCGGTGCGCGAGGTGATCACCGACGGGCAGACCGGGCGGCTAGTGGATTTCTTCGATATTCCCGGTTGGTCGAAGGCGCTGGCCGAAGGGCTGGCGACCCCGCAAAAATTCGCCCCGATGCGAGAGGCAGCCCGCGCCCATATGTGCGAGCGTTACGATCTGCGCACCCATTGCCTGCCGCGCCTGATCGCCTTCGTCGAGGGCGCGATCGCAACCGCCTGATCGCGATGCCGACACCAGACGGACTCGACTCCGCATCCCGCGAGACCTAAAAAGAACAAAGCGCGAACAAATGACTCGAACTCTAGGCTCAGCGACATGCTCGACGGGCGCACACGGCGTATTCTCACCCTCTGGTTTCCCCGGCTGGCGAGCGACCGGGTTCTTCGGGCACGAGCCGTTGAGGGGCCCTTCGCGCTGGTCCTGCGCGAGGGCAATACCGACCGGCTGCACTGTCTGAACGCCGCGGCCGAGGGGCAGGGGCTGGCGCGCGGCATGGCGCTGTCCGAGGCCCGCGCCTTCTGCCCCACGCTGCAGACCGCGCCCGCCGATCCCGCCCGCGAGGCGCAATTCCTCGAGACGCTGCGCCGCTGGGCCACGCGCTATTGCCCTTGGGTGGGCTTGGACGGCGAGGACGGTCTGGTGCTCGACATCACCGGCTCGGATCACCTTTGGGGCGGTGAAGAGCCGATGATGGCCGAGATGATCGCCCGGCTGGAGCGCGCCCGGATCACCGCGCGGCTTGGCCTTGCCGACACCCGCGGCGCGGCTTGGGCGCTGGCGCATTTCGCGCCCGGTCGGGCCGCACCCGGCGCGCGGCTCTCGGCTCTGGGCAAGCTGCCGGTGGCCGCGCTGCGCCTGCCGCATGAGACGGTGACAGGGTTGCAGCGGCTGGGACTGCGCGAGATCGGCGATCTGACCCGCACGCCGCGAGCACCGCTCGTGCGCCGTTTTGGCGCGGGGGTGATGGCGCGGCTCGATCAGGCCTTGGGCGATCTGCCCGAACAGGTCTCGCCCGTGGCCGATCCGCCCCATTACGGGACCCGCCTGACCCTGCCCGAACCGATCGGCCAGCAGGCCGATGTGATGGCGGGGATCGAACGGCTGCTCGATCGGCTCTGCGCCAAACTCAAGGAAAACGAAGTTGGCGCACGGGTGCTCTGCCTTACCCTGCGCCGCGTCGATCAGGCCAGCCAGGAGGTCGAGCTGCGCTTGGCCACCCCGCTCAGCGACCCCAGCCGGATCGCGGCCCTCTTCGCGCGCGGCATCGAGGATATCGACGCGGGCTTCGGGATCGACCAGATGCGCCTCGCGGCCACGCAGGTCGAGGCGCTCCCCGCCCGCCAGATTGGCACCATCGCCACCGAGCGGCGCGACAGGCTGGGCGATCTGATCACCCGGATCGGGCTGCGCATCGGGCTGGAGAACGTCCAGCGCTACCTGCCCGCCGACAGCCATATCCCCGAGCGCAGCTTCCTGATTGCGCCTGCCGCCTTCACCGACCCCGAGGGCAACTGGCACCAGCCGCACCCTCGCCCGCTGCGGCTGTTCCCGCCGGAGCCCCTCATGTCCGACGCCCCCGATCCGCCGCGCCGCTTCCGCTGGCGCCGCCAGTCGCTCAGCGCGGAACGCATCGAGGGGCCGGAACGGCTGACCCCGGAATGGTGGTTCGACGATCCGAACTGGCGGCGCGGGATGCGCGACTATTGGCGCGTCGAGACCGGGCAGGGGCTGCGGCTCTGGATGTTCCACACGCCGCAGGATCCGGGCTGGTATGTCGAGGGGGTCTTCGCATGACCGCTCCCTTCGCCTTGGTCGAAATATCCCGGGGGGCGCCCGACGGGCGCGGGGGCAGCGCCCCCTCGGCGGTCGTGACCACCGCCAACACGCCCGCCATTCCGCTCGCCTATGCCGAGCTTTGCACCACCTCCAACTTCACCTTCCTCACCGGGGCCTCGCATCCCGAGGAACTGATGGTGCGCGCCGCCGAACTGGGGCTGGAGGCCATCGCGATCACCGACCGCAACTCGCTCGCGGGCGTGGTTCGGGCGTTTTCGGCGCTCAAGGAACTCAAGCGCGAGATCGGTGAGGCGCTGCGTATCCGCTCGGAACTGCAGCGCGACGAAAGCTCTCGCCAGCCCATCGGCTCGCCACAGGATCTGGCCCGGCCGACAACCGCAAAACTGCCGAAGCTGATCGTCGGCGCGCGGCTGGTGCTGAGCGATTGCCCGGTCGAATGGGTGGCGCTGCCTACCGACCGCGCGGCCTATCACCGGTTGAGCCAGCTTCTTACCCGCGGCAAGCGCCGGGCGGGGAAGGGGGAGTGTCACCTGACCCGCGCGGATCTGCTGGAGGGCTGCGCGGGGATGATCCTGATCGCCCTGCCGCCCGCCGATCTGGCCCGTGCCTACCGCCCGCTACAAGAGATGCGGCGGCGCTATCCGGGGCAGGTCTTCCTTGGCGCGCCGCCGCGTTATGACGGCTCGGATCAGCGCTGGTTCGACGCTTGCGCAGCGCTCGCGCTGAGGGCCTCGACGCCGATGGTGGCGACCGGCGACGTGCTGATGCATCGTGGGTCGCGCCGGCAGCTGGCCGATGTGCTGACCTGCCTGCGCGAGGGCTGCACCATCGACGCGCTTGGCACCCGCGCGCTGCCCAATGCCGAACGGCGTCTGAAGGGGGCCGAGGACATGGCGCGGCTTTATCGCCGCCACCCCGCAGCCCTGCGTCGCAGCTGCGAGATCGCGGCGCGCTGCGGCTTCGATCTCGACGAACTCAGCTACGAATATCCCGACGAGGTCGCTGAGAACGAGCCCGCGCAGGATCGGCTCGACCGGCTCGCCCGCGAGGGGCTGGCGCGGCGCTCTCCGGGGGGCATCTCGGAGCGGCACGCAGGCCTGCTGGAGAAGGAACTCCGCCTCGTCTCCGAACTGGGCTTCGCCGCCTATTTCCTCACCGTCCATGACATCGTGAGCTTCGCCCGCAGCCGGGGCATCCTGTGTCAGGGGCGCGGCTCGGCGGCCAATTCGATCATCTGCTGGGCGCTCGGGATCACCGATGTCAGCCCCGACCAGATCGGCATGGTCTTCGAGCGGTTCATCTCGAAATATCGCGGCGAGCCGCCCGATATCGACGTCGATTTCGAGCATGAGCGCCGCGAGGAAGTCATCCAGTGGATCTACGAACGCTACGGCCGCGACCGCGCGGGGCTTTGCGCGACCGTGATCCATTTCCGCACCCGCGCCGCGATCCGCGAAGTGGGCAAGGTGATGGGGCTGAGCGCCGATGTCACGGCAAGCCTCGCGGGCCAGATCTGGGGCATTTCCGGTAAGGGGCCGGACCACGCGCGGATGGGTGAGCTGGGCCTCGACCCCACCGATCGGCGGCTGTCACAGACGCTGAAACTGATCGGCGAGATCATCGGGTTTCCGCGCCATCTCAGCCAGCATGTCGGTGGCTTCGTCATCACGAAAGGCCGCCTCGACGCGCTTTGTCCGATCGAGAATGCCGCGATGGAGGGGCGTACCTTCATCGAATGGGACAAGGATGACATCGACACGCTGGGCATCCTGAAGGTCGATATTCTCAGCCTCGGGATGCTCACCTGTATCCGCAAGAGCTTCGAGCTGCTAGCGGGGCACGAGAAGCTCGATATGTCGCTCGCCACCGTCCCGCAGGAGGACGCGCCGACCTATGAGATGCTGTGCCGCGCAGATGCGGTGGGGGTGTTTCAGGTGGAGAGCCGGGCGCAGATGAACTTCCTGCCGAGGATGCGCCCGCAGACGTTCTATGACCTCGTGATTGAGGTCGCCATCGTCCGTCCCGGTCCCATTCAGGGCGGCATGGTCCACCCCTATATCAACCGCCGTCAGGGCCGCGAAAAGGTCGATTTTCCCTCGAAGGAGCTGGAAGGCGTCTTGGGCAAAACCCTCGGCGTGCCGCTGTTTCAGGAACAGGCGATGCAGATCGCGGTGGTCGCTGCGGGCTTCACGCCCGAAGAGGCCGACCGCCTGCGGCGCTCGCTCGCGACCTTCCGCAAGATGGGCACGATCGGCACCTTCCGCGACCGGTTCGTGGAGGGGATGCTGGCGCGCGGCTACACGCCCGATTTTGCCGATCGCTGCTTTTCCCAGATCGAGGGGTTCGGCGAATACGGCTTCCCCGAGAGCCACGCGGCGGCCTTCGCGCATCTCACCTATGTCTCCTCCTGGCTGAAGTGCCACCACCCCGCGATCTTCGCCTGCGCGCTGCTGAATTCGCAGCCGATGGGCTTTTATGCGCCTGCCCAGATCGTGCGCGATGCGCGCGAACACGGGATCGAGGTACGGCCCGTTTGCGTGAACCATTCGGGCTGGGACAGCTCGCTGGAACGCCGCGCGGACGGGGCCCTGGCGCTGCGCCTGGGCTTTCGTCAGATCAAGGGATTTCGCGAGGAGGATGCGGGCTGGATCGTCGCAGCCAGGGGCAATGGCTACCCCGATCCGGAGAGCCTGTGGCTGCGCGCGGGCACGCCTCCACATGTGCTCGAACGGCTCGCCGAGGCCGATGGATTTGCCGGAATCGGCCTCACGCGGCGCGATGCGCTCTGGGCCGTGAAGGCGATCCGGGCCCCCGCGCCGCTGCCGCTTTTCGCAGATCCGATGGACGGGGAAGGGGGCCTCGAACCGGCTGTGGAACTGCCCGCGATGCATCTGGGAGAGGAGGTCGTGGAGGATTACGTGGCCCTCAGATTGAGCCTCCGCGCCCATCCGATGGAGCTGCTGCGCCCCGCCATTCCCGGCCTCACGCCGCATTGCGAATTGATCGGCACGCCGCAAAAGCGGGTCACGGTTTGCGGCCTCGTGATCACCCGCCAGCGCCCCGGAACGGCTTCCGGCGTGATCTTCATCACGCTGGAAGACGAGACTGGCGTGAGCAATGTCGTGGTCTGGCCGAAGCTCTATGAACGGTTCCGCCGGGCGGTGATGGGCGGGCGTCTTCTGCGGGTCTCGGGGCGGCTCGAACGGGAGGGGGCCGTGGTCCATCTGATCGCCGAAAAGATCGAGGATCTCTCCCCGCGACTGGCCGATCTGGGGCACCCGCTCGACGACGTTCTGGGCCTCACCGCACCCCAAGCGGATGACGCCCCTAGGCCCCGTCCGCAGACCACCGCACGTCATCCGCGAGAGCAGGCGAAACGACTTTTCCCGAGCCGGGATTTCCACTGAAATCCGGTCTCTATCGGCCACCGCGCGACACATTTCCCGCTGCGGCGATTCGCCTCGCTTTGAACGCAATTGTTTCCGCTACGTCAGGAAAGTCTTGTGGATAAGTTTGATCGTTGACGCTTGGTAAAACTAATAAGTATTTGAAATAATTTTAAAATGATCGACTTGCGCGTCCTGTGGATACTATTTCCGTTGCAATATTTCTGCGTAGGTTCAGCCTAAAAGAGAACAAAATTTCGTCAGAAGGCGGAACCGCGTTCATATCGCAACTTTGGGAGGGAGCTTGCCGAAACCGGTGAGCTTCAGGCGCGTCTTGTCTTTGTTCGGCTTGACCAGTGTGACCAAATTCCTGCGTCGGACCCGCTCCGACGTGCAGGATGACGTCGGTCTGGCCAATGAAGGCGCGCTCCACGAAGCCGATAACACCCTTCACCGCGAAGAAAATTACCGCATCGAGGCCCTCGAGCCGCGGCTTTTGCTCTCGGCGGACCCGGTGTTCGGCGAATTGGCCCGCGTTGCGGCGACCGCACATCAAATCGACCCGATCGAAGGGCTTTCCGCCCTAGTTCAGACCGTCGATGACCTGCATCAGCAGGACGAATTGGCAGCCGATCACGATCCCGAGGAAGGCCCGCAAAGCGACGTGGCCTGGCCCGAGGATTGGGCGCATGAGCCGGAAGTGGCACCGCTCGAAGCGGTCGCCGAACCGGCACGCGAACAGGCTGCAGCGCTGCTGGAAACGGCAGCGGACCAGCTTCATTCCGGCGGTTTCCTGACTGCCGTTCAGGTGCAGCAGCTGCTGGAATCGGCGCTGTCGTGGCTGGAAGATATGCCCCATGCAGGGCAGGACCCGATTGGCAGTTCCGTGGCGGACCTGACGGGTCACGAGGCGACCGGCCCCCCGGCTGCGACCTCTAATACACTGGAAAATAACGAAAACACTGACAATCCGGACGCCGGGTCTGTCACTGCTGGCTCCGACGATACCAGCGAAAATCAAGGGGATAGCCCGGCTGACGAGGGCGCAGAGCCGCAATATCTGCTTCTCGACGCCACCGCGGACAGCACCGATACTGGCGCTGCGGATATCACCGAGGCTCAGGTCGCCCCGATCTTCCAGGAAGCCCTCGCTCAGTGGGCCAGCCGCACCGACGCGGCGATCCTGTCGCAACTCACCTTTACCATCACCGATCTCGAGGACGGCGCACTCGCCCGTATCACCGGCACGCTGATCGAGATCGACGCCGACGCTGCCGGGGCCGGTTGGTTCATCGACGCGACGCCCGCCGACAGCTCCGAATTCGATCTGCTCGCAGGCGACCGTCTGGTGGCGACGGACGGTGCGGCCTCCGAGGGCGTCGACCTCTACACGGTTCTGCTTCACGAGATCGGCCACGCACTCGGCCTAGACCATGATGCGGACGCTGCGGTGATGAGCGCAACGCTCGGCACCGGCGAGCGCATCGGTCTTCCCGACGCGGCCCCGAGCCTCGGCGCTCCCGTCGCCGGCGCGATCTCGGAAGCGGGTGGCGCGCTCGACGGCACCGCCGACAGCAACCTGACCTATACCGTGAACCTCGACGGCACCGTCACCGTCAACGGCACGACCTATGGCACGTCCGGCGCCCCGATCACCTCGGTCGCGGCAGGGGTCGGCCTCAGCGACACGATCGAGGGGCCGGATGCCGCGACGGTCTGGACGATCACCGGCATCAACGAAGGGTCGCTGAGCTGGAACGGCCTCACCATCACCTTCACTGGGGTCGAGCGTCTCGAGGGTGGCACCGATGCCGATGCCTTCGCGATCGACGGGCCGGGCTTCGTCACTGCAGGCTTCGCGGGCAATGCCGGGCTGATGGAAATCTCGGTCGGCGATTTCGTGAGCCTCGCGACCAGTGACGGCGTCGGCGCGCCGATTGGCTATACCACCAATACCGGGCTCGACGGTGTGCTCTACGAAGTGGGCACCGGCACGACGACCGCCGTCACCGGCGGTCTCGAGGTCACCACCATCGCGCTCACCAGCGGCTCGTTCTTCGCGGGCAGCGGTGCGAACGGCTACTTCACCCGCGGCCAGCCCAACAGCTCGGTCGGCTTCGCGGTCGACAACCTCAGCTTCTCGGTCAAGATGATCCGCGAGACCGCGACGGGCCGCCAGTGGGTGATCGCCAATGGCGCGGTCGATGCGCTGGGTCTGGTGAATGTCGACGGCGTGACCGCAACGCTCTCGAACGGCACGCTGGAACTGGTGACCTCGCAACTGACCGACCCCAACGATGCGCTGAGCGCCAAGCTCGTCGTCTCCGAGATCGACAGCGTAGCGACGGGCGCGACCGCGCCGCTCGCGAAAGTGTCGGGCAACGTGACGCTGGCCATCGGCGGCGAGGTTCTGATCGCGGGCGGCTTCAGCTTTACGAAGACCATCGTCAGCGGCCTGACCGGCGCGACCGACACGATCGGCGATCTGATGGTCTTCGGCTTCGACGCGGTCAAATTCTTCGCGGGCACCGGTGCGGTCTTCGACACGAGCGGCCCGGTCACCGTCGACACCACCAACGCCTTCGGTTTCTCGGTCACCGGCTTCACCGGCACGTTCGCGGTGCTGAGCGCGGGCGGCACCACCTATACCGGCATCGACTTCTCCTTTGCCAACGCGACCCCGGTTGGCATTACCGGGCTGACCGCCGAGGTGAGCAATGTCGCGGTGCAAGTGAACACCGCGTCGGGCGTCGCTACCCCGCTGAATTGGGATCAAGGCGCGCTGAGCGATGCCGGGCTGACGCTGAACGGTGCGCTCACCAAGGTCGAAGCCACCGCGACGCTGATTGTGAATGACGCGGTCTATGTCAGCGGCACCTTCGCCCTGGAAAGCTCCGCCAAGACCGGCGTGACCTTCGATGGTGCATCTGAGGATGGCGATTACTTCACCCTCTCGATCATCGGCGGGCGCCTCTTCGCGGGCGTCGGCGCCGAAGTCTCGGGCGGCAGCTACGACCTGACCAATGCCACCGGCTTCGAAATCCCGACGCTCAATCTCACCCTGGCCATGTTCACCGTGACCTCGTCTGGGGCGAACCTAGGCCAGAAGGTCACCGCGCTGGAACTCTCGACCGCGGCGACGCTGCACGGGATCAGCAACGTGACCGCGACCGTCGATGCGCTCGACGTGACCTATGCCAGCATGGCGTTCGACTGGACGCAGGTCGGCGGGCCGAGCTTCAGCTTCGACAGCACTTTCACGGGCTTCACCATCGATGTGCGCGCGGTCTTCACGATCAAGAGCACCGTTCTGCTTGCGGGCGATATCTCGATCACGGTGACGAAGCAGACCATCGCCGCGGCGGATAATCCGCTTGGCACCGATCTGACCGATGCGCAGGTGATGACCTTCGCGCTGGCGGATGGCTACATCTTCGTGGGCAGCGGCGGCAGCTTCACCACCGATGGGAATGGCAAGGTCAACGGGCTGGACCGCGATGGCGACAGCAAACTTGTCGGGACCGGCTTCGGCGCGGAAGGGGTGCTGTTCGAATTCGCCTCGGTGAAGAATGTCGATGGAACGACCGGCGCCGTGCTGAATGCTTGGAGTGCGATCAAACTCTATGTCGGCACGGTCGAAGTCGCGGGCATTCCGGGCTTCACCCTCGCGGTCAGCGATTTCGTGGTCGAGGTGAATTCGACCGATGCGATGGTCGCGGTGAACCTGACCGTGATGACCTGGAAGGGGCTCGATCTGGGCACGACGCTCGCGCTGACCGATGCCACGAACGGCTTCGACAATACCGAGCGCTTCTTCATCGGCGCGACCATCGACGAGCTGAACATCTCGGATACCGTGCTGCTGACCGGCGGCTTCTCGGTCGAGAAGACCGCGGGCACCTCGGTCGGCGGCGTCACCGGCGATCTGCTCTACATCACGCTTACCGATCTGGACCTCTTCGCGGGCTCGGGCGCAACCATCGGCGCAAGCGGGCTCGACACCACGAATGCCATCGGCTTCTCGGCGATGGGTGGCAATTTCTACATCGGCATCCTGACCACCACCGACCCGACCCCGGTCAGCTATACCGGCGTGTCGGCGAGCCTCGCGAGCCTCGGTCTGGTGAATGTCGAAGGCGTGACGCTGGACCTTGCGAGCCTGAAAGTGCTCTACAACTCGGTCAGCGATAACACCCTCTCCACTCTCGACTGGTCGAGCCTGTCCGGCCTCGAAGAGGTGACCGACACGGTAAGCCTCGCGGTCTCGGGCAAGCTGACGCTGGCGGTGAGCGATTTCGTCTATCTGCGCGCGACCTTCGGGCTGAAGGCGATCGACGTGACGGCGCAGGCGGGCAGCACCGAGACGCTCGATCTGCTCGATATCACCGCGGGCAAGCTGACCTTCGTGATGCTCAGCGATGTCGAGTTCTTCGCGGGCACGGGCGCGTCCACCACAACGGATGAGGCGACCGGCACGACCACGCTCGCCCTCGCGAGCGATGCTGCGGGTCTCTATGCGGCGGGTGGTAATCTTGCGCTTGGCCTGCTGACCGACACGACGACCGGCGTGAAATACACCGGGGTGATCGGCTCGTTGAGCGCGCTGGAGGCCAAGGGCATCGACGCGGTTCAGATCAAGCTGTCGGGCATGGCACTGGCCTCGAACTCGACGACGGCGCTGACCGGCCCGCGCCTCGACTGGTCGACCGTGAACGATACCGACGTGACCACGGCGCTTGGCGATCTGGGCCCGGGTGATCAGCTGGCCGTGTCCGGCACGCTGTCCGTCGAGATTTCCGAGACGGTCTTCGCGCTCGCCACCTTCAACTTCTCGGCCTCGACCGAGACGATCGACGACACCATCCAGGCGGCGATCACCGATGCGCAGGTCACGCGGCTGACCCTGACGAATGTGAATTTCTTCGCCGGTGTCGGCGGTGCCTTCGATGACGCGAATGCGCCCACCGCGATTGCCGATCAGGGCACCGGCTTCCTTGCCTCGGGCGGCACGCTCGAGCTTATCGTCGTGAAAGAGCAAGTCGGCACCGCTACGCCCAAGAGCTGGAGCGCGCTGTCGCTCTCGGTCGATTACGTCGGGATGCGCGGACTGCCCACAGAATTTGCGCTCGGGGTCACCGGGCTCTACTTCCGCATGAACACGGCCTCGGTCGGCGCGACCAAGCTGGATTGGTCGGCCATTGTCGACGCAACCGAGAACCCCGGGATCGCTCAGATCAATGCCGATACCGGCATCGCCTTCGGCGGCACGCTCGATCTGGCGCTCGACGGCTTCGTGCTGGTCTATGGCACGGTCAAAGGCTCGATCTCGACCGCCGATATCAACGACGGCGAGATCACCCTGACCGCCGCAGATATCACCAGCTTCAAGATCACCGGCGCGCAGATATTCGTCGGTGCGGGCGGCGCATTCGACCGTGATGCGACCACGAACGAGGTCACGGGTCTGCTCGATCAGGGCACCGGCATTTATGCTTCGATGACGGCGGGCGATGCCTTGGAATTCGCGCAGGTGACCCGCCTCGGCGTGCTGACCGATAATGCGGCGACCAACGACAACGACGCGACCACGCAATGGGATGATGAGACCGTCACCATCGGCTGGACCGCCTTGCGCGTCACCGTCGCGAGCCTTGGCCTGCGCGGCATCGACGCCTTCCAGATCGCGCTGGCCGATCTCGCGGTCGACGGGAATTTCGCGGCCATCGACGGCACCTTCCTGAACTGGGCGTCGCTGGGTGCAGTCACCGGGCTCGACATGCTGAGCCTCGCCGATGCCACCGACGGCCTGACCCGCGCCGATGGCTTCTCGGTTTCCGGCACCGTGACGGAGCTGAACGTGGCGGGCGTGATCGTGGCCTCGGGTACCTTCGGCATCAAGAGCTTCACGAGCGACATCACAGTGCCCTCGGGCATGACGACCGAGACCGTGCTGGGTGCGAATATCCTGATCTTCACCCTGTCCGATCTGAACCTCTTCGCAGGTGTCGGTGGGGCGCTTCTGTCCGACGGCACGATCGATCCCGATCAGGGCACCGGCTTCGTGGCCGAGAACGCCTCGCTGCAACTGGTGCTGGTGAAGGAAGATCCGGCAGGCGTGACCCTCCCGGCAGTGCCGCGCAGCTGGACCGCAGTTGCGCTCGACGTAGCCACGGTGCGTCTGCAGGGGCTGCCGAACACGGTCACCGTGCAGGGCCTCGACCTCTATTTCGGCTTCAACGGCGCGGATGCGGTGAATGGCGAGCGGATCGACTGGGCCGCGACCGGCGTGACCGAGATCGGCGACCTCGCCTCGGGCGATCTGTTCGACGTCACCGAGATGGGCGCAAGCTTCAACATCGCCTTCGGTGGCTATGTCGAGTTCACCGTGGACGGCTTCGTCACCGTCGCTGGCACGATGGCGGGGCAGATCCTGACCGAGACGCTCGACGACCAGAACGGGCTGATCGTCGAGGGCGCATCGGTGATGACCTTCTCGCTGACCGGCGGTTATTTCTTCGCGGGGCAAGGCGGTGTCTTCACCCGCACCGATGGCAAGATTACGGCTGTCAGCACCACCGAAGGCACCGGGATTTACGCGAATAACGTGGGCATCGAGTTCGCCTCTGTGACCCAGACCGCCGACAACCCGCTGACGACAGGTGTGGTCGAGACCCGCACGGTCAAAAGTTGGTCGGCAATCCTCGTGACCTCGCAAAGCGTCGGCGTGACCGGCCTTACGGGCTTCACGCTGCGGATATCGGACGTCGCGGTTGAAGCCAACTTCGGCTACACCGACCCGCTGAACGCGGCCAACAACTCGGTGATGAACTGGAAGGGCCTCGATCTGGGCCTGACGATCACCGACAGCACGGATGGCTATGACGCGACCGCGATCCTGTCGGTGACCGGCACCGTGTCGGAGCTGAACGTCGCGGGCATCGTGATCGCGACGGGCACCTTCTCGATCAAGAGCCTGCTCGCCGATGTGGCGGTCGCCACCGCAATCGACGCCGATGGCACGCTGAGCGGGGCGAAGGTTCTGATCTTCACCCTGAGCGATCTGAATTTCTTCGCCGGTGTGGACGGTGCGCTCAAGAATGATGGCACGATCGATCCCGATCAGGGTATGGGCTTCGTGGCGCAGGGCGGCTCGATCGAGCTGGTGATGGTGTCAGAAGACCCGGCCACCGTGACCTCGCCCGCCGTGGCCCGCAGCTGGATGGCCCTGTCGCTGCGCGTCGATCAACTGGGTCTGCAGGGCCTGCCGCTGACCGCGACGGTGAAGGATCTCTACTTCGCGATGAACGGCGCCGATGCGGACGGAAACAAGCTCGACTGGGGCGCGACCGACGTCGATCAGATCAACGCGCTGGCCGACATCACCAATCTCGATGCGGGCTTCGGCATCGAATTCGGCGCCTATGTCGAAGTGCAGATCGAGGGCGCGATCCTGCTGGCAGGTGGCCTGTCGGGTGTGATCCGCGATCTCACCGTCGACGATCCGCAGGGCGGCACGATCAGCGCCAAGGCCTTCTCCTTCTCGATCGACGGCGCCTATGTCTTCGTGGGCGCGGACGGCGAGTTCACCTATGACGAATTCGACCGGGTCGACGCGGTCGCCGATGCGGGCACGGGCTTCGCGGCCGAAGGGCTCGCCTTCGACCTGATCTCGGTGACCGAGGTGGTCGATCTGGTCGCAAACCCGAGCGCCGTCGCGCGCAGCTGGACCGCGATGTCCGCCCATGCCGACACGATCTCGCCGCGCGGCCTGCCGCAGGGGCTGGACCTGACGGTGACCTCGCTCGACTTCACGGTGAACGGGCGTGACGCCACCAATAGCGACCAACTCGACTGGGCACCGATCATTCAGGATCTGGGCGTCGACGCGGTTGCGCCCGAAGACGGCACGGATCTGGTGATCTCGGGCGGTCTGGATCTGGATATCTTCGGCTTCGTCACCGGCTCGGCCACCTTCGACATCGTGATGCGCAACCAGATCGAGGCAGAGCTGGATAGCACCAATGCGGGTCTCGAAAACGCGAGCCTCATGCTGATCGGCCTGCATGTGCAGGAGCTCTTCGTCGGCCAGCCCGGCGGTGTAGGCCTGTCGGTGGCTTCCGCCGATATCGCGCTCGCGCTGATCAAGGCGACCCCGCCTGCGAACAGCACGCTGCCCGTGACCGCCACGCCTTCGGCGACCGCGGTGCTGGGCAATATCCAGGGCGGCACGCTCGCCGGTCTGCCCGAGGGAATGGAACTGACGGTCAACGCCTTCTCGCTCGACTATTACGCAACGAAGCCTGCCGGGAACGGTATCACCACCTTCTTCGACTGGAACTCGATCGATCTGGACGGCACGCCCGCGCAGGGGGATCCCGCGAACGATCCGCCCGCCGCTGTCACGTTCACCTATGGCCCGAATGACGAGGTGGCCACGTTCGACGCCAGCGCCGACCGCACGCAGGTCGTGGGCTACCTGACGCTCAACGCCTTCGGTTTCGTCGATGTGGGCGCGAAGTTCACTCTGTCGCAGGATATCGTCGATGTGGACGTGAACCACGATGGCACCTTCGATATCGCGACCGACATGAACGATGCGGTGCTGACCCGGATCAGCCTGAGCATTAATCCTGCGGACGAGGCTGCAAATGGCGGCGACGCTCCGGCGGATTACGAGGCCAAGTTCTTCATCGGCATTCCCGATGGTCCCGGCATCACCATCGCGAGCGCCGATATCCTGCTCGCCTCGATCAAGGCGGCCAATCCGCTCACCGACACCCGCGCCTTCACCGCGCTCAAGGCCGATATCGCCTCGGCCTCGCTGACGGGGGTCGATCTGGTGGACATCACGCTCGACACGCTGTCGCTCGAGATGAACAAGGCGAATGATGCGACCGGCGTGATCGGCGTGCTCGACTGGGGCCAGTCGATCAATCTCGACTCGACCGAATGGACCGATGGCGACACCGGCATCACCGGTCAGGACCTGCTCGCCGCGACGAATGGCAATGACGTCGATCCGGCCACCACTGACACGGTCCTCGATATGAGCCAGTCGGGCTTCTCGCTCTTCGCGGGTGCGACGATCGTGATCGAGGACTTCGTCCATATCGAAGGCCAGATCACGCTGACCAAGACCGACAAGGTCGCAGCCCGCATGGTCGGTTCGACCACCTCCTTCGAGGCTTCGGTGCTGTCGATCGGTATCTCGGATGCCGTGGTCTTCGCCGGGATCGGCACGCCGACGATCACCAATGGCGAAGTCGATGCCACCTCCGATGCGACGGGCGTCGCGCTCTCGCTGCAGCGCATGGGCCTGCATATCGTCAAGGAAATGCCGCTCGATCCGGCGAACCCGACAGCCACTCCGCTCAAGAGCTGGATGGTCGTGAAGGCGACGGGCGGGGCCTCGTTGATCGGCGTCGACAATGTCACGGTCGATGGCTCGCTCACGCTGATCATGAACCGCGGCGGCAACGAAACGACGCCCTACAATACGCTCGACTTCACCTATGGCGGGGTGGGCGGCACCTGGGACATCACGGTCGGCGCCGAGACGATCACCTTCGACGAACTGACCGTGGCGACGCTGGAAGTGTCGGGCTCCCTGACCATCGGCTTCGACTCCTATGTCTTCATCCAGGGCGAGTTCGCCTTCACCCAGTCGAGCGAGATTTATTCCGCCCTCGTCGCGGGCACGAGCACGAGCCGCAATCTCAAGGCGGTGACGGTCGGCGCACAGCATGTGAACATTTTCGTCGGCACCGGCTACGACCTGACCAAGGCCTTCGGCGATCAGGGCGATGCGGTCGGCCTGAAGATCACCGATGCTTATCTCGCGCTCGCCATGTTCAAGACGGTCGACGCAAATGGCGTGGCGCTGGCCGCGACCGATCCGGCGGCGGCTTCGTACATGGCGCTGAAGGCGGGCGGCACGGTCGAGTTAGTGGGCATCGACGGCGTGACGCTCTCAGGCTACGGGCTCGAGGTCGAGCTGAACCAGGGCAAACTTCTGAGCACGCAGGCCAAGGAAGCGCTGAACCTCGCAAGCTTCAATGGCGGCGGTTTCGACGTGAAGGTGAGCGACACCGATACCGTGACGCTCGATGCCAATGGCGCGATCCTTGCAGCGTCCGGCTTCGTCGTGCTGGGCTTCGAGGATTACGTCTTCCTTGCGGGGCAGGTGGCCTTCCAGAAGGGCGCGACCCTGACCGTGGGCGCGGTATCGGACCAGAAGTTTGCCGCCACCGAAATCTCTGGCAATGGCATCAGCGCCTTTGTCGGCACCGGCGGGCCGTATTTCGAGGTCGATACCTCGGGCGCCACCCCGGTCGTGCAGCCGATGGCCGATACTTCGGGGGCACAGGGTCTGGTCCTGACCAACTTCTCCTTCCGCCTCGCCATGCTGAGCCAGGTCGATGCCAATGGCGTCGCGGTGGTGGGCGGCGAGAAATACACCGCGCTCTACGCTTCGATCGCAGAGGTGGCGCTTGCCGGTATTCCGGGCGTCGCGATCAGTGCGAGCGGCGTCGAGCTCAAGCTCAACCAAGGCAAGTCGGGCACCGCAGGAGCGGGCGCCCAGACGATCCTCACGGGCTTCGACTTTACGGAGGTGACGGGCCTCGACCCCGGTGCCACGGCCTTTGCAGATATGACCCCGCTGCAGGCGTTCTACGACCTCAGCTACAAGGGCACTTTCCTCTCGGTCTCGGCTTATGGAGATCCGGTGGGAACGGGGATCGAGCTTCTTGTGAACCTCTCGGGCGATACGCCCACCAGCGCAGACGATGCCGACTTTGCCTTCTCCGGCGATCTGTCCTTCGAAAAGACCACGAGCGCGACGGGCGCGGTCTACTCGAAAATCTCGCTGACCGACATCACCCTGACATTCGGCGATTATGAATTCACCGGCAACGCGCTGCTCTATCTGATGCCGCAGGGCATGGCTGGCAGCTTCTCGGTCACGCTTCCCGATATCGCGTTCAACGACGGCACCAATGCCTATCAGATCGGCAATGGCACGACGGCGACGCTCGAGATCAACACCTCCATTCAGGCGGTCTATGTCGACTTCGGGAACAACAATGTGCTCGACCTGCCGCGCGGCCAGTTCCTGCGGGTCGAAGTCGAGAACGCCGCCTTCTCTGTCGACTTCAACGCGACTGATAACGACGATGACGGCACGATCGACGTGGG
Source organism: Thioclava sp. IC9 (assembly GCF_002213225.1). Classification (NCBI taxonomy): domain Bacteria; kingdom Pseudomonadati; phylum Pseudomonadota; class Alphaproteobacteria; order Rhodobacterales; family Paracoccaceae; genus Thioclava; species Thioclava sp. IC9. The sequence goes on along the minus strand of NZ_NBNX01000002.1, from coordinate 100,451 downwards.
CAACGCCCCCGAGATCAGCCTGAGCGGCACGCTGATGTTCTCGCAGCTGACGACCGGGGTTGCTCCGACCCAGACCAAGCGCATGACCATCGCCTTCACCGGGGTCTCGGGCGGCTATACGGACTCGAATGGCGACGGCTTCACCATCGACGACGCGAAGGGCGTTATCCTGATCTATTCGGGTTCGGCCACGCCGTCGCTGAACGGCATTGCCGCGCAGATCGAGGCGAGCGCGCAAGGCTCGGCGGCAGGCTTCTCTGCTTCGGCCAGCGCGATCATCCGCATCAACACCACCTCGCGCACCGACATCTACGAAGAAGTCGACGTGGGCGATGCGACCTACATTCTCGACTTCCGAGGTCAGGCCAATGTGAACCAGATCGCGCTGGCCGAGGTGAAGCTGAGCTACGAGCCTTACTTCACCATCGAAGGCAGCCTGAGCGACATTCTCCCGGCCGAACTGCCTGCGGGCGCGACCAGCGGCAAGATTGGGCGTAACATCTCGATCTTCCTCGGCGATGCGGGCGACCCGAACGACCCCAATGACGATATCGGCCTGCTGATCTCGAACACCACGATCGCGATCTTCGAATTCGGCACCTCCGCCAATCGCAAATTCGCGGTCTATGCGAAGGGCGAGGTTCAGGCGCTGGGCATTCCGGGGCTCAATATCTCGGGCACGGTCGAAGTGTGGCTCAACACGTCGGGTACCGCCTTCTCGACCACAGTGACCGGCTTCCCGCTGCTCGAAGGCGGCACCTCGGCCACTCCGGCCGCGATCACCTTTGTCGCCCCGCAGATGGAGCGCGTGAAGGGCTCGGTCGAGATCAGCTTCGGCGTGGCCGAGACCGGCGATCTGCTGGTGATCAGTTCCAACGACGTTCTGTTCAACAAGACGCCCGATGGCCGGATCTCGGTCGATGCGCCCGAGACCTCGATCACCGTGACGCCGCCTGGAGCCGACAGCTTCGGCATCGAAGGCGCGGCCCAGTTCAGCTTCGGCGGCGCGACCGGCTTCCAGCTGACCGATATGCGGGTGACGGGCTACACGCTCTTTGGCGAGACCGTCTCGGTGACGCCGACGACGAACCTGCGCCCGCTGACCGCCGATATTGCCTCGCCGCTCAATGGCCAGATCATCAATCTCGACGGCTTCACCTATATCGACGTCACTTTCTACAACACCAACCGTCTGGACGCGGATGCCTACCCGGCCTATCCGCTGGGCATCGACCCGGACTCGATCACCGATATCGACCCCGAGTTCACGATCACCGCACGCTACGGCGACACGACGGCGGCGATCACGGTCGATGGGGCAGGGGTGCTGGTCGAAGGCACGGCGCGCCCGACCTATCGCTACCAGATCACCACGCCTGTGAGCCTGTCCGCGAACACCACCTATGAGGTGCAGTTCCTCGCCAACTCCTGGCGCGATGCCGCCGGGGCCCAGAGCGCCGCCGAATACGAACGCTTCACGATCCGCAAGACGCCGGTTCAGAATGCGCCCGCGGCGAACCCGGCGACCGATCCGCAGGATTTGACCACGATCAACGCCGCGCCTTCGATCGAGCTCGCCTCGCCCTTCAATGGCGCGGTGATCGACAAGTCGATGCTGAACTCGAAGGGCTATATCGACGTCACCTTCGTGCTGCCCAATGGCGAGATCCTCGATGGAAGCTCGATCAATGGCGACGAGATCCGCTTCGTGCGCACGGGCGGCGCGTCGAACGTCAATCTGCTGACGAACACCAACGGCACCTACACGGTCGAGAAGATCGGCAAGACGACCTATCGCTATTACGTCTTCGCCGAGCCGCCCGCCGCGACCGCCACCGGCACGGGTGTGGTCGGCACGCCGACTTCGACCTCGACCTCGCAGGCGAACCCGGCCTTCAACGTGGGCGATGTGCAGGTCGAGTTCATCACCGGCACCTGGAAATACACCGATCGCGGCGCCAATCTGGACAGCACCTCCGACGATGTCGTCTACTGGTTCGGCGGCGAGAACGGCTCGGTCGCTTCGCCCGCGAAGACCACCGCCTATGTGCAGATCTTCAAGGTGCAGGAACTGCCGGCGGCCGAGGCTGCGACCCCGATCAAGGTCGGTCCGGTCTCGATCCTCGCGCCGAAGGTCGGTCTTGCGAAGCTCGGCTTCAAGGACGGTCTGCTGGTCCTGACGATCTCGGTCGGAGCGGAAAGCGCTTCGCTCGCCTTCGGTGGCACCGCGACGCAGAATGCCGACGGCACCCAGACCAATAGCGGCGGCACCCAGATCACCCTGACCAACCTGCTGGTGAAGTTCGATATCGGCATCGATGTGATGGGCGTGATTTCGGGCGGCGGCGACGATCCGGTCGTCTCGCTCACCGGCAAATGGTCGATCACCGCCGACAAGCTGACGGGCTCGATCCCTGATGTGGTCCTCTTCGAGGCCGACCGCATCAAGGTCGAATACGATCCCTCTTGGACCGCGCCCGAAACTCCGGTCGCGGGCACGCCGGAGGGCGCGGGTCAGGAGATCATCAAGATCGACACGATCAAGGTCACCTTCCCGAAATTCGGCATCGCGGGCCAGATCACGACCTTTGAGGGCGTGCGCGGCCTCACGATCTACGACAACGGCTTCCGCATCGGGCGCGGCGAGATCATCTATTCGGGCACCGGCGCGGGCTCTGGTACCGGCACGGGCGCGGTCCAGCGTACCGATGGTGCTACCGGCAAGATCAAGTTCGGCTCGATCCTCGAATTCGACGATCTGCGCATCGGCGTCACCGACTTCTCGCTGATCTTCGGCCAGGACGTGACTTTCGACGGCACGATCTATGTCGGCTCTGGCGGGGCGACCTTCGCGCCGGGCAAGGCGATCAACGCCAAGGTCACCGACCGCGTCTCGGGCGAGGACGTGAACGACACGCTCGCGCTGAAAGCTGGCCTGACCTTCACCGACGGCGTGGTCGACGGCTTCATCTTCGAGCTCGACACCTTCGAGATCAATATCGGCTCGGTCCTCAAGCTGAAGGGGGTGGGCCTGTCGCTCGACACCGGGGCAGCCGATGACGAGGAGCTGATCAGCTTCGTGTCGATCGGCGCGGAACTGAAGATCGGTTCGCTGAACCTCTCGGGCGAGGCGCGGCAGTTCGCCTTCCTCGGCGACGGCACTTTCGTCACCAAGCAGGGCTTCGGCGTCTTCATCGGCGTGGGCGGCGCCTCCGGGGCGAACTTCAAATGGCCGAGCTGGCTGCCGATCAAGATCACTGAGATCGGCGTGCAATGGCCCGACATTCAGGCCGACCCGAGCGATTTCGTCCTGACCTTGTCGGCGTCGATCACCGGGCTGCAGGGCTATGACGGGCTGACCTTCGAGGGCACGGTCGAGGGTATCCGCATCGATGTGGGCCTTCTGCTGGACGGCAAATTCCCGATAATCGGCATAGACTCGATCGGCGTGAAGATCGGCGGCAACGCGTTCGGCGGCGAAATCGAGGGGGCGCTGATCGGCGGCATCATTCGGATCGGCGACGGCAATCAGGTGCTCTCCACCTTTGACCTGACGAGCCCGGTGAAAGATCGCATCTTCTTCATCGGGGTCGAGGCGGGCTTCTCGTTCTCGGGGCTGGGCGGCTTCACCATCCGCTTCGCGCTGTCGGAACTGGGCCCGCTGGGCGTGCTGGTCTCGGGTTCGGTGCCGGGCGGTATCCTGCTCGAGCCGAATTCGGGCCTCGCGATCAACGACTTCACCGGCGGGGTGGACTTCTTCAAGTCGCTGCCCGACATCACCGATCCCGAAGAGCTCAACGGCCCCGATTTTGCGCTGCCGCTGAACGTCTCGGTCGATGACTGGCTGAACTCGGTGCAGCAGCAGGTGGTGAACCAGTATATCGCGATCCAGAACGGCTCGGCGGCGGGCGGCGGGTTTGCTGCGGCTTTCACCTCGCCGATGATCATCACCGGCTCGGCCAAGCTTTATTCGATCTACACCTCGCAGGCGGTGTTCAACGGTCAGGTCACGATCAAGATATCGACCGACGGCAAGATTCTCGTGATCGGCCAACTCAACTTCGCCGCCGACAACCTGTCGCTCTCGGCGCGGCTCTACGCGAACCTGTCGAAGATCGCGTCCGGCGAGGCGACAATCCTTCTGCTTGTGAAGATTCCAGATCAGCTGGATCTGCTGACGATCAAGGGTTCGCTGCAGTTCGGCTTCAAGGACATCCTTGGCGAGGCCACGCAATTCGCCGTGGTCGAAGAGCAGGCCGCGACGCCGACGCAGCGCCTTGACGGGCCGAGCGATGGTGGCGTCACCGGCGTCGGCAACTTCAACGAGCGCGCCTATATCGACATCACCTTCCCGACGGTGAACGGTGCGACGGTGGATGCGGCCTCGGTTCTCGACCTGACGCCGGAATTCGAGATCAAGGGTGGTGACTTCGCTCTCGACAACACGCAGGCGCCTGCGCAGGTCAGTGACGACACGTTCCGCTTCTGGCTGACCGGTTCGGGCAATGTGGACTCGGTAACGTATGAATTCCTGTTCCAGGCCTGGTCCTACACCGAGACCGCGACGAACCAGACGGTCTATGCGCCCGAGGACACCTCGATCCACAGCGGCGTCCCGGCTGTCGCGGGCCCGTGGGTCGATATCAAGTTCATCGCCGAGATCGGCGGCGAGATCACCGCCGAGACTCTCGCCGCGATCGCGACCAATGCGGTGGCGCCGTTCAAGCTGTTCAATGACAATGGCGACGAGATCGACATCCTTGGCGCCATCGCGATCGGCGGCGGCAAGGTGCGTTACTTCATCGATACTTCCGATCCCGACCTGACGAACAAGCAGCTCGCCGTTGGCGACTACACCGTGCGTTTCGCCTCCGATACCTGGGCGAACAACGCCACGCAAACCGGCAAGAACAACACCGTCACGCCCGATGCCGTGTTCTCGGTGGTCGAGCCCGAAGCCTCGCTCAGCGCGCCCTATCAGCTGGACGGCGACGGCTACACGGTCGACGTGAACCTCGCCAATGCCGATCAGCGCATCATCGTGACTTTCGATCCCGCGGGCAGCGGCTCGCTCGATTACGCCTCGATCCTCGATCCCGGAGCCGAGTTCACGCTGACCCGCACCGGTAATGCGGATGGCACGACGGCCAACACCGCGATCGATATCTCCAACGCGCCGGACCCGGTCGCTATGTTCATGAACGCCGACGGCACGGCGAGCCTGAAGAAGCTCGGTCTCGATGCCGATGGTCGGATCGTCGCCGTCAGCAGTGCGGACTATGACCACGCGTTGCCCGGCAATGGCGCCGAACTCTATGCGCTGCTCAAGAAAGAGGGCATCACGCAATTCGCCTATGCCATCACGACAGCGAATTTCGACTTCGCGCCGGGCAGCTACACGCTCACCTTCAACGGCGAATGGAAGGATGCGGCGGGCAATGCAGGCGCCACCGGTGACAGCGTCATCACCGTCGAAGGCGCGACCGCGATCATGGTCGATCCGGGCGCGGGCGCCGCGATCGACGTGAATCTGCTCAACGGCCGCAACTATATAGACATCCAGTTCCCAGACGTGCCCGACAGCGATTTCGTCTATGACGCGGCCTCGATCACCGATGGCGGTGCGGAGTTCACGCTGAGCGGCGCGGGCCTCGGCAATGTGCAGATCGACAATGGTGTGGCCCCGGTCCGCGTGGGCGGCACCGACGCGGCCCCGGTCTATCGCTACTGGCTCACCGGCAGCTTCGACAGCAGCAAGACCTATGGCGATCTCACCATCTCTGCTGTCGAACAGGGTTGGTCCTACCGCTATTCCGGCAGCGCGAACCCGACGACTGACCCCGAGATCAAGAGCGGCGAGGACGGTCTGGGCGTGGTGGCCAATCTCGAGATCACCGACGGTTCGGTCGAAATCACCTTCACCAATATCCCGGCGGGCTACGTGCTCGACCCGGCTTCGGTGCTCGACCTCGCCGCCGAGTTCGCCGTGCAGACCGACACGGTAGAGACTTCGCGCCTGAGCGGCGGCACCTTCCGTGTCGAACTGGGCGAGGGTGCGCCGGCGCTGCTGCAAAACGATGCGAATGATCCGACGAAGATCTCCTTCATCTACTCGCTGCAGACCTTCATCGATGAGACCAACTCGGCGCAGCCCGCGTCGCTCACCGGCGATCTCTATCCGCAGACGATCACGCTGACGCTGGATATCACCTCGATCTCCTTCTTTGCGACGACAGCGCAAAGCGCTCCGACCATCGTGGTCAAGAGCGGTTCGACCTATCCTACGGCCGATAGCACCGCCAACCTGCCGGGCGACCGCACCTATTTCGATATCGCACTGAGCGGGGCTTACGGCGAGGACATCACCGATCAACTGGCGATCGGCGACGTCACGGTGACCGGCCTGACAATCACCGAGCTGATGGATATGGGTGGCACGATCCGCGTCTTCGCAGACGGCTCGCTCGGGATCGGCAGCCATGACGTGACGCTGGCGGCGAACAGCTTCGGCGATGCGGCCAAGAACCGTGTCCAGACGCTGTCCTTCACCGTTTCGGGCCCGCAGGGTGATCTGGTCGATCCGGCGAACGAGGGCAGCACGGGGCTCGGTGACGTCAACGGGCGCGGCTATGTCGACCTGCATTTCGAGCGTCCGGTCGGCGGCGCGCTCGATGTGGGCTCGATCACCGATCTCGCGCCGGAATTCACCTTCGGCGGCAGCGGTTCGATCACCTTCGACGATACACTCGCCCCGGTCTGGCTGAACCCGCAGGCGACCTCGGGCGACTATATCTTCCGCTACTTCACCACCGGCGCGGCTGCGGCGGACACCACGATCTCGCGCATCGCGACGATCGAGGATCAGCCGACCGTTCTGCGCGCCGATGGCACGGCCGACGATGCGACCGGCCCGGTCTCCTTCGATGCCAGCACGCTTTCGGTGGCCTTCGTCGACGTGCGCTACACGCCGACCTATGGCGACGAGATCGACTTCGGCACTCTGGGCGACGAGATCAGCTTCTCGGGCGCGGGTGCCAATGGCGTCACCGTTTCCTCGGCGCTGGTCGTGGGCGACGGACTGACCGTGCGCTACTTCCTCTCGGGCAAGTTCACCGCAGGCTCGGTGCAGGTCGACTTCGCCGCAGCGAGCTTCGGTTCGGGCAGCTATGACAATGACGCGAAGACCCAGAGCTTCCGTCTCGTCCAACTCGGTGCGAGCCTGACCGACCCGGTCCAAGGCGCCTCGGTGGGGCAGGCGCCCTTGAACGAGCGCGGTTTCGTCGACGTCACCTTCGAGCTGCCGAGCTACGCCACCGGCATCGATCTCGAGAGCATCACCGATGCGGGCGCCGAGGTTATCCTGAGCGCGACGGGCTACACGATCGAGGTCGATGACAGCCAGGCGCCGACCTACATGGGCGACGACGCGAACGGCAACCCGATCTTCCGCATCTGGTACCTGGGCGACTTCGCGGGTTCGAACCTCGACGACAACGTCTCGGTCGAGTTCATCTCGGGCAGCTTCGACTGGCTCGGCACCGATGGCGGCACCATCAAGGCGATCACCGCGACCAACAGCGAAGATCTGGTGGTGACGACCGGCAAGATCGGTCTGGGTGCCAGCGCGCCGACGGCGACCTATGTGGCACTGTCGCTCGGCACGAGCCAGACGCTGACCGATAGCAGCCTCGCGACCACGGACTTCACGCTGACCGATATCGACGGCAACTCGATCACGATCACCGGGATCCAAGCCCGTGGTCCCCCAGGCGAGTTCGCTGTGACCTTCGACTCCGCCGACGCCGCCGACGGCGCGGTGCTGACCCTGACCTATGCGGCGGGCGCATGGACTTACGGGGCCGCTGCCTCCGAGGCGATCGATCCGACGACGCTCTCGATCAAGCCCACCGACACCGCTTCCTATATCGACATCACCTTCGACACGCTGGGCGATCCGAGCCTCAACGCGCTCTATGCGATTGACGCGGCGACGATCGACGGCGACGAGTTCACCTTCGGCGGGGCAGGCGGGGCCAACCTCGATCTGCTGGATCTCACCCCGACCGACATGGGTGACGGCACCTTCCGCTACTATGTCTCGCGCGAATTCGGCCTCGGCACGGTCACGGTTTTCTTCAACGAGGGCAGCTGGTCCGACCTGCAGGGCAACGAGGGTGGTGCGAGCCAGCAGAGCTTCCGCGTCATCGACCAGATGCAGGAAGGCGGCCAGCCCGGCGCCGATGCCGACCCGGCCACCACCCGCGTCTTCTTCATCCGCGTCTCCGGCTCGATCACGCTGAACTCGGCGGGCATCACCGACGAGCCGCTGATCAAGCTGAGCGCCCAGGCCGAACTGACCTTCGGCGATTACATCAAGGCCGACGGCTCCAAGGTCTTCCGCTTCGCGCTCGAAGCCTCGGGCACGATCGAGGTCTACAAGCTCGGCAATATCGGCTCTGCCGCGGCGCGCTTCGTGCTGGAAACGGGCGGCCTGTCGAGCGGCCTGCCGCAGTTCTGGGGCGTGGCCACCATCCAGCCGAACTTCGAAGCGCTCAACGAATACGGCGTCTGGATCAAGGGCAACGCGACCCTGATGATCAACATGTCGGGCGAGGACAAGGTCGAGACCCTGTCGCTCGAAGGCATCCTCGGCGATCAGCTTGAGCGCACCGCTGGCGGTGATGACACGGTGGCCGTGGCGGATCTCGGCGCGCTGCCGAGCCAGGCCAACGAAGGCTTCTACCAGAAGCAGGCGATAAGCACGGAAGTGCGCACGACCTTCGCCCAGTTCGGCGTCACGCTCAGCTCGGAAGCCAAGATCGAACTGGTGCGCGAACTGAACACCCAGTCGCGCTGGCGGATCACCGACGGCGGGTCGATCTACTTCATCGAAAGCCTCGACGGCACCGCGACGCTGCATTCCGAAGACCAGACCTACGAGTTGTCGCGCAACTCGGTCGTCTTCTATATCGGCGGCGCGATCAAGCTGACCGATCAGAACGCGAACGACCCGGATGTCGACACGAGCGTCAACGTCTATGCCGAGCTGACTGGCGCCTTCTACCTGAAGATTTCGCAAGACCGGGTCGAGGTCTTCGTCGCGGCAAGCGCCAACGTGTTCAACGTGATTTCTGGTCAGGCGGTCGGTCTTCTGATCATCGATTTCGGCACCGCCCCGGGCAGCGCCTTCGGTGTTGCAGGCAGCCTGTCGCTCGAGGTGAGCGTGGGCGATGCCGGCGGCGAGAACACGGACGCGGCGAACAATGCCGGCAGCTTCGGCAATATCGCGGCGGATATCTTCCGTTTCGAGGCGGAGGTGATGGTGCTCTTCAACACCACCGGCATCAACCAGACCTTCGACGTGCCCGACGCGCTCGTGCCGTTCCTGCCCGCGAACGTGCCGACGACCTTCGAGATTTTCGACCGTCCGCCGATCCTGGGCCAGAACGTGCCGGATACGACGAAATCCGCGGGCGCCTATTTCGTGGTCCAGATCAGCGGCTCGGTGACGCTCTTCGATACGGTGACGCTGAACGGCTTCCTGTCGGTGACGGGCACCGGAGACTCCGTGACGATCCAAGGGACAGTCTCCGGCCGGATCGAGAACTTCGGCGCGGTCGAGGGGATGCTCTATCTCGAGGCGAATATCGGCGCGAGCGATCCGGGCGTGGTCGGGCGGGCGCAGCTGTCGCTGGTCGGCGGGCTGGAGCTTCCGGGCGTCAGCCTTGGCGGGTCGCTCTCGATCATGCTCGAATTCAACACCTACGCGACGACGCAGGATCGCTACACGATCGTCACGCAGAGCGAATATGACGCTCTGGTTCTTGCGGGCGATGCGACCGCCAACACGGATGGCACCTTCTATTACGGCACGATTTCGGTCGAGAACGGGCTGTTCCTGAAGGTCACCGGCACGCTGGTCGTTTCGGATGTGATCGAGTTGACGGGCGTCTTCACCTTCCGCATAGGCACCGCGCCCGATTTCGAACTGGTCGCAACGCTGGATGTGCAGGCGAAGCTCGTGGGCGTGGCCGAATTCGGTCTGACCGGCGGTCTCGTGATCGCGGATGGCGGGCTGGTGATCTATGCCGAGATCGATCTCAACCTCGACCTCGCGGGCGTCATCACCGTGACTGGCGACGCGATCTTCCAGCTCAACACCTTCTCCAGCGCGCGCACCCTCGAGATCCCGACCATCAATACCAGCGGTCAGGAGAGCACGATCTCGGTCACCGTCGCCTCGGGCTTCAGCCTCGAGATCGTCGGCTCGGTCAACTTCATCAATCTCGCGACCGCATCGGGCCGCGTCTATATCGGCCTGAACGCGAGCGAGTTCCGCGTCGAGTTCGACGTGACCTTCGGTCTTGCGGGCCTCAACGTCTCGGCGGCGGGTGGCGCGGTGCTGTTCTTCAACTCCAGCACTGGCGAGCTCGACGGTCTCGCGTTGCTCCTCGATGTCAGCATCAACGCCAATATCGCGCTGGTGATCGACATCGAAGCCAACGGCAAGCTGATGCTCAACACGGTCGGCCGCGACGTGACGATCTCGGGCCGAGTGCTGCAGGCGAGCAGTTTCGTGCTCGATCTCAGCGGTAAGGTCGAGTTCCTGAAGGTCCTCAAGTTCGACGCGGGCTTCCGGATCGAAGTGGTGCAGAACGACTGGCGCGTGGACTTCTATGCCAGCATGGACTTCTTCGGCCTCGCCACGATGAGCGTGAACGGCTGGTTCAACTCGGACGGCTATTTCGACCTCTCGCTGAGCGGTCGCCTCGTGTTGGGCTCGAACAGCTTCGGCCTGACGGGCAACTTCTCGATCCGGGTCTATTACCTCTTCGACGATGCGGCGGACGTCTACAAGCTCGGTGTGTCGGGCTCGGCCTCGGTTTCGCTACGCGCCTTCAACATCAGCTGGGCCACGGTTTCGATCAGCTTCTCGGCCACCGCGACCGGCACCGGCCGCGTGCCGATCGTGATCTCGGCCAGCGCGAGCGTGAAGGTGCTCTTCGTGAAGGTCTCGGTGAGCATGTCCTTCACCGTGGGCTATGTCGAATTCCCGACCCCGATCTATCTCGCGGGGGATCTGAACGGCGACACCAATTCGGGCACCTACAAGGATTGGGATGACACCTCCACGATCCTCGTGCTGAACATGGGCGACGCGAATACCAAGCGCGGCATCGGCGAAGCGACGGCGGGTGAGACCTATATCATCGAAGCGGTCTCGCCTGCGGTGAACGGCGCGCAGACGATCCGCGTGATCTATTCGGGCCGCGAGCAGGTCTTTGAGCACGTCCATGAAATCCGCGGCTATGGCGGCTCCGGCGACGACCTGCTGGTCGTGCGCGACGGCGTCGCCGTGCCGATCCTCTTCGTGGGCGGTGCGGGTGTCGATACCGTGGCCTACGAGGGCGACGGTCAGGTTACGATCAACTCGGCCTCCGAAGGCGGCACTGCGGGCGATCTGGGCGATCAGATCAGCATCGGCAGCGGCGTCGCGGCTGGCTCGATCATCTACGGCTCGGGCGCGAATGACCGGATCGTCTCGGATGCGCTGGTGCCGATCACGATCTACGCGCTCGGTGGCGATGACGTGGTGCTGCAGAACGGCACGGGCGTCGCCACGATCTACGGTGGCACCGGCGCGGACCGCCTGATCGGTGGCGCGGCAGCGGATGTGATCGATGGCGAGGGCGGCGCGGACGAGATCGATGGTCGCGGCGGCGCGAACACGATCAACGGCGGCACTGGTAATGACCGCATCTTCCGCAATCTCGCCTCCGATGGCATCGAGGTGATCGACGGCGGCGGGGGCACCGATACAATACTGCTTTACGGCACGGCCAACCCCGACACGGTCACGGTCGGCCAGAAGCCCGCCAACTCCGGCATCCTGCAGGCGCTCGACGCTGATGGCAGCGGGTTTGAGGCCGACGGTGTCGAGGGTCTGATCATCCATCTGCTTGGCGGCACGGATACGCTGACGGTCAACCCCCTTGGCCAGACCGATCTGAACACGATGCGCATCGACGACGATCTGGTCGTGGAATCCGCCGATCCCTCAAAGGATGTGGCCGAGATCGACGGTGCGAGCGACGGTGTGGCCGATACGGTGATCTTCAACGGCACCGGTGGCGCCGATACCTTCACGCTGAAGGCGGGTGCGGTGGCCGATCAGGAATTCATCCTCGTCGCCACCTGGTCGACCGGCACCGTGACCGTCATCTTCGACGACACGATCCGCGCCAAGGGCGACACGCTGCGGATTTCGGCGGGGGGCGGCAATGACAAGATCACCGCGGGCCCGGCCGTGGCTGCGGGCGACCCGGCCAATGCGACGCCACTGACCCATGACCTGATCGCGCTGACGCTGGAAGGGCAGGGCGGCAACGACCGGATCATCGGCTCGATCTTCAACGACGTGATCGATGGCGGCGTGGGCTCGGACACCGTGACCGGCGGCGAGGGGCTCGACATCTTCCGCGACACCGACGAGGCGAACGAGACCGATACGCTGATCGAGGTCTTCGCAGGCGAGGATATGGGCCTCTACGAGAACCTGTTCCTGGTCGGCAAAGTCTTCCAGGCGGACGGCTCCACGGCCTATGCGGAGGGTACGACCGATGGCGCGATGGTGCCGGGCGACGCCGATCTGTGGAGCACCTCGGGCCTCAGTGCGGGTCAGACCACCGTCGAGCGTCTGAACGGCATCTTCGAAGCGGTCGATCTGACCGGCGGCGACGGCGTCAACAATACCTTCGTCGTGAACGACCTGAGCGGTTCGGTCACTGTGGGCGGTCTGGCCATCGGCGTCAGCGCCTTCAACGGCACGGTCACGCTCGATAACAAGGGGTCGGATGCGAGCGGCGATCTGGAGCATTACATCATCGCGGCCCCGCTCGGTTCGGGCTTCACCGTCCATATTACGGACAGCAGCACCACCGACGCCGACAAGCTGGTCTATCTGGGCTCGCAGGGGGACGACTACGTCGCGCTGTCGGTGGGCCTGATGACCGTGTCGCGCTACACCAACGCGGCGAACAAGGTGCTGGGCGCGGCGGCTGTCAGCATCGATCACAGCAATCTCGACGTGATCGAGGTGGATACCCGCGAGGGGTCCGACGTGATCGCCGTCACCGCGACCGATCTGCCGATCTATATCAACAGCGGCATCGGCGACGACGTGATCAACCTCGGCTCCGCCGCCTCGTCCGAGCCGGGCACGGCCCCGCTGGGCGGCACGCTCTCGGGCATCGATGCGCTGATCCAGATCGATGCCTATGACACCTATAGCGGTCCGATCCTCGCCGATCGGGGCAGTGACACGCTCAACATCGACGACAGCGGCAATACCGGCGCGACCACCGGGGTGATCGGGCTGGAAGATCGCACGGCGGTCGAAGGCTTCATCTTCGTGGATGGTTTCACCGCCGCGACCGCAGGCATCCGCTATATCGCGCTCGAAAACGTCAATGTCGATCTGGGCGACGGCGTGAACGACGTCACCCTCAAGTCGACCGGCAAGCGCGACGTGACGACGCTCGAGACCCGCGACGGCGCCGACATCATCAAGGTTTTCGCGATCAATGGCCCGACCACGATCGACACCGGCGCGGGCGACGATGCGGTCACCGTCACCGATGACGATCCCGACACGCCGCTGGCCAATGACGGCACGCTTAACGCGATCCTCTTCGGCTACCTGACGATCGATGCGGGCGCGAATGATCCGGTCACCTACACGGTCGACGGCACCATCGTGAACCATGGCGATACGCTGATCGTGTCCGATGCGGGCGACACGCTACCCGATCAGGGTGGCTATCTGAGCGGCACGGAGATCGTCGGCCTCGGCATGACGCTGGGCGTGGTCTATGCGGGCTTCGAGGAACTGGAGCTGTCGCTCAGCAACGGCAATAACGGCTTCCACGTCTCCGACACCCATGCGGGCATCACCACGCTGAACACAGGCGACGAAACCGCGACGGGCGATGCCACCTCGGATGCGATCACCATCGAGAAGATCTCGGGCCGCACCTTCCTCAACCTCGGCGCGGGTAACGATCTGGTGCAGGTCAACTACTACGCCGACGGCACCCAGACCTTCCTAAACGGCATCGACGGGTTCGAGCTAGATATCGACGGTCAGGCGGGCAGCGACCTCTATGACATCGGTCTGGCGAGCGCGGGCAACTCCACGATCCGCATCCTCGATACCGGTACCGCCTTCGACGGGATCGACCGCGCCGAAATCCGCGGCACCGACGGGCGCGACCTGTTCCTGTTCCGCGCCAATCATGACCTCGATGTAGGCGTGGTCGCGGCGCTGCCGATCGCCGAGGATGGCACGATTCTCAACACCGTGGTCGAGCGGGTGGAATACAACTCCGCCATCGACGCCGATCTGCGTGTCTTCGGGCGCGCGGGCAATGACCTCTTCGTCTTCGACGACACGCTCGCGGGCGTTCAGGCCTTCGGCGATGCTGGCGACGACACGTTCCAGATCGGCCAGCTCTTCGCCTCCTTCCGCGACGAGCAGAACCCCTATAACGGCCTGAGCGGCATCGACTATTACGAGACCACGCAGGTCACAGTCGGCTTCCTGTCGAACGGCGTCAGCTTCGATACCACGATCCGTGGCGGCGACGGCGAGGACAGCTTCACCGTCTATTCGAACAAGGCCGAGCTGTTCCTCTATGGCGAGGCTGACGACGACACGTTCCAGGTCCGCTCCTTCGTCCGCGTCGACCCGAACGACCCGGCCGCGCCCTTCACCAACATCAATGGCGGGCAGGGTGCCGACTTCATCCAATATGCGGTGAACGCGCCGGTCCGCATCGATGGCGGCGACGGCTTCGACACGATGACCGTGATCGGCACCGAGATGGGCGACGACTACGTCATCACCAAGAATGGCGTCTATGGCGGCGGGCTGTTCATCTCCTACACGGGCATGGAGAAGCTGGTGGTCGATGCGCTGCAGGGCAACGACACCTTCTTCATCGAGAGCACCTCCGAGGGCGTGCTGCTGGAGATCGTGGGCGGTCTGGGCTCGGATAGCGTGAACCTTGGCGGCTCGGATCTCGACGGTGTCACCGAGGGCGGCGCGATCACCGTCGTGTCGAACGGCCTCAACGGCCATAGCGGCCTGATCCAGACCACGGTCGACAGCACCGATCCGCGCTATCAGGCGATCTGGGCGCAGGATCCGGTCTCGCAGATCAAGGACAATGACGCGCCCGATCTGGTCTTCTTCAATGCCGATGGCGAGGCGGGCTCCAGCGTACTGCGCGTCTTCGAGGCCGCAACCGCCGATCCGACCATGTCGGTCACCCGCTACGCGATCGCGCTGTCGCGTGCGCCGGACGAAGACGTCTACATCACGATCTCGCCGACGCTGGGCACCGAGGGCGATGTGGCCGCGGGCGCCGAGGGTGTGCTGGTCAACGGATCGGCCTCGGGTACGGTGCTGCACTTCACGGCGGCCAACTGGGATACGCCGCAATACGTGACCGTCACCGCAATCAACGATCTGGTGGCCGAGGGTCGCGGCATCGTCCAGCTGCGCCATACCGTGACCGAGGGCGACAGCCGCGCCGACGATACCGGCTTCGACAATCTCGCCGTGCCGAACATGCTGGTCGATGTGATCGACGACGAAGTGGCCGAGCTGCTGATCTTCCCGGTCGACAACTCCTCGGCCATCGATCTCGCGGGCGATACGATCGTGGCCGAGGCCGCGGCGCTTGCCGCAAATGACGGCTTTGCCGTGATGCTGAGCCGCGCGCCGACCGGCCCGGTGCAGGTGAACTTCGCGGTCGATGGCAACGTGACGCTGTCCTCGAATGTCGTGAACTTCGACGGCTCCGACTGGAACACCGCGAAATTCGTGACGATCGAGGCGGTGAACGATAGCGCCGATGAGGGCGTGCATTACGCTCGCATCCAGCCCTCGATCTTCGAAGATACGCGCGACGCCTTCCTTGGTGCGACCTATGCGGACGTGGCCGGTGGGGTCGCGGCGAACATCAACCGCGATATCAGCCAGCCGCGCAGCGCCGAGGTGCTTTATACCGCTGCCGATCTGACGATCCTGCGCCCGAATACCGCGGTGTCCGAGATCTACACGCTCACGCTTGGCGGGATCGACTACGTGGTCGGCGTCGGAATCGGCGAAGTGGTGGCCGACCTCTCGACCGTCACCGAAGGCACGATCGTGGTCGATGCACGCCTCGATCATACCGCGACCGCTGCGGATATCGCAGATGCCTTCGCGACGCTGGTGAATGCCGACGCCGAGCAGGCTGCGGCGATGACGGGCACGGGTGCCACGCGCAGCATTTCGGCGGCGGATGGCGTCTCCTTCAAGCTGCTGATCGAAACCAGCGATCCCGCCTCCGGCTACCTCTTCACACCCACCGGCGACATCTATGTCTCGATCTCGGGCGACGCGTTCGAGTTCTCGAGCGATGAACTGAGCGTCGATGCGGCCAGCAGCAAGCGCGCATACGACATCGTGGCCTTCCGCCTTGGCGCGTCGATGGCGGACGGTACGCTGGCCGCCGATGGCACGCTGGTCGATGGCGCGACCTGGATCATCAAGCTCGACGGGCTGCAGGTGCAGGCAACCGCCGAATTCGGCGACACCATGAGCGACATCGTCAACAAGCTGGTCGCTCAGTTCGCGGGTGCCGATTACTCGGCCTCGGCGGGCTATCTGCAAGCGACGCTGCTGCCCTCGGTCGAAGGCGCGATCTATAGCCCGACCAGCGGCTCGAAGACTTGGACCATCCTCGTCGACGGGCAGATCATAAGCTACACCTCGCAATCGGGCGACGAGCTGGGCGGCATCGCGGGCATCTCCGACGAGCTGGCGGCGCTGATCACCGCGGCCAATCTCGGGATCACGGCGGTGGTCGATGCCAATGGCGCGATCACGCTGACCTCGTCCACGGCGTTCTCGCTGCTGCCGCTCGACAGCGAAGATGCCTCGATCGCGATTGCGAGCGATGCGAGCCTGACGCCGCCGAGCTACGATCCGGGCGAGATCTTCATCTTCCGCACCCCGGGCGCGGGGGGCATCGAGGCTTTCTCTATCGAAGTGCTGCGCAAGTCGAGCCCCGACGCGGCGAGCACCACGATCGGCGGCGATTATGTCAGCGTGGACGCGGTTAAATCGAAGACTCATTGGCAGCTTGCCCGCATCGCCTTCGCGGCGCCGCTGACCCCGATCGTCATCCCCGAGGGCACGAGCCTCGCCTATGAGATCGGGACCAACATCACCAATGCCGAACTCGCGCAGCAATTCACGCCCTACAGCTACATCGTGGGCCGCAACGGCGACAATCTCGCGCCCGCGCCGCTCGACGTCACCGTGCTCGACGATGACGCGCCGACGGTGGAGATCATCCAGACGGGCGGTTCGACCGATCTGGCAGAACGCGCGCCGGGCGATGTGCAGGTCGTGGACAGCTTCTCGGTCGTGCTGACCGGTGCGCTGAGCGGCAACAACACGGTCCGCGTCGATGTCACCCCGCTGCCGACCCGCACCTACAATTCGCAAGAGGCGTTCAATGCGGATGCGAACTTCGGAGAGAACGAACTTGTGCAGGTTCAGGTCGCAGCCCCGCTCGCCGCGCTGTCGCTGGCAGGCGAAGCGGTCGAGGGTGAGACCTGGCAGGTCACGCTTTTCGACGATGTGGCCCTCCGCGCTGGCGCTCAGACGGTCGGCTACACGGTTCAGGCGGGCGACGATCTCGACGCGGTTGCTACGGGCCTGATCACTGCGATCAACGGGGTCTCCGGCTATAACGCCACGCTGACCGCCGATGGTGCGATCGAAATCTCGGTCGCTGCCAGCGCGAGCTTCACCCGCTTCTTCGTCGAGGTCGGTATCGCGGGGGACAGCCAGGGCAGCATCGACACCCGCACCGTGCAGGACTTCAGCTTCGCCAATGTCCTCGAATTCGAGATGATGGGCGCGCCCGCGGCGGGTGAGGTCTGGACAGTCAACTTCGACGGCCAGACCTTCTCCCATACCGTGAGCGCCGGTCAGTCGCTGTCGAACATCGCGGCCGCACTCGGCGCGCAGATCAACCTCGCGAATGATGCGGCCACCACGAATGGCGATCCGCGCGCCTATGAGGTGATCGTCGATGGTCGCGTGATCTCCATCCGCGAACTGGCCGATCCGGCGGCGGATTACGCAGCCTCGGCCTCCGTCAGCGGCCATAAGGCGGGCGAGATCGCGGCGCGTCAGTTCGTCGAGTTCGATAACACCAACTGGATGACCCCGCAGCAGATCACCGTGATCGCGATCGACGACACCATCGTGGATGGCGGCGACGCGCAGGTCTTCGGCGCCTTCAACGACCGCGTGAACTCGATCCGCGGCCCGGTCTCGATCATCGGCGGCGAGAGCGATACCGACGTGTCGCTGCGCGTGCCGGTGCTGCTGCCGGGCGAGACGAACATTCCGCTGGCCGATGGCGTGACCGGGACGGTGACCGATGGCGGCACGGTGATCACCATCGATCCCGAAGAGCTGACCCATGTGAACGGCGATTACGGCGAGCGTCCGGGCTTCGATCCGCGCATCAACGACACCGCCACGATCTACGACATCGCGACCATCGATCCCGATGGCACGCTGAGCGGCCGTGTCGATATCGCGAACGTCTCGGAAGATATCCTCTCGCTCGTCAACGATGCTGGCATGACGCTCTCGCTGATGGTCGGCACGCAGGATGCGGTCGAAGAGGGCTATGTCTGGTTCTTCGGCACTCCCGATCAGAGCGATCTGTCGCTGATCGACTGGCTGACGGCTTCGGTCGATCTGGCGGGCGACGTGACCGCCTTCGAAACCGTGACCGTGACGCTCGACGGCACCGACTTCAGCTACACGCCGGACACCGCACACGCCTATCGCTCGATCGTGCTGCGCGAACTGGCCGCTCTGATCGACGCTTCGGCCGAATATGAAGCGGTGGCGACGGTCAACCTGCTGGGCGAGACCCGCCTGCATGTGAAGCGCGCCGATGCGGTCGCCTTCGATATCGCGGTCACCACCTATGCGGGCCTGACCTCGACCATCGGCGGCGCGCCGGTGCAGAGCCTCTACAACGACGCGAATATCCACTGGACCACGGCTGCGTTCCACCTGATCCAACCGCCGGTGAGCGGCGCGAGCTGGGCGCTGACGATCAACGGCGCGGCCACGCCGGCTTCGGTCACTGCCGATGGCAGCTTCGGCTCGGTCACCCAAGGGTTGGCGGCGCGGATTTCCTCGGTCTATGCGCCGGTCGTATCGGGCAGCCAGATGGTGCTGGAGAGTACGCCGCCCGAAGGGTTCGACACCGATCCGGGCGCGCTAATCACCTATGCGCCTGTCAATCCGAACCTGCGCGTGGACGAGGCCGAGCAGATCGACACGCTCACCGTCTTCAACAACGAGAGCCCGGCCATCGACAGCGGCGTGCTGACCGAGAACCATCTCTCGGGTCTGGGAATGGGCGGCGACACCTATATCGGCGGCGAGCTGATCGCGGGCGGCGTCAGCTATACCGGCCTCGAAGTGGTCGACATCCGTCTGGGCCGCAACGTGGATACCTTCACGGTCGAAAGCACCCATCGCGGCAAGACCATCATCGACAGCGCCGACGGCAATGACGTGATCTATGTGAAGACCACTGCCGGTCACACGATCATCCGCACCGGCAATGGCGACGATCAGGTCTATATCGGCTCCGATCAGGGCGTGGTCGACCAGATCACCGGCCTGCTGATTGTCGACATGGGCGCGGGCGAGAATGACCGTCTGTTCCTCGATGACAGCGCCGACCTGAATGACAATGTCCTCGTGCTGGACGGCGCGCGCGTGGCCGGGCTCGATATGCCCTCGGTGGCCGAGCGTATCCAGATCGAGACCCGCGGCACCGGCGGCAGCTTCACGCTGGCTCTGCCGGATGGAACGCCGGTCACGGTGGCCTTCGATGCGGATGCCGCGGCGATGAAAGCGGCGATCGACACGGTCTTTGCCGATTACGGCACCGATGCGGAGGTCAGTGTCGAGGCGACCGATAGCGGCTATATCTACACCGTCAACTTCGGCGGCCCGACCGGTGGCGTCGATCTGCCCGACCTGATCGTCGATGCGAGCGGGATCACCAGCGATGCGAACACCACCGCCAATATCGAGGTCACCGAAGTCATCAAGGGCACCACCGATCCGGGCCTGAACCAGATGCAGGCGATCACCATCGCCGCCGAGGGCGGGACCTTCACGCTGGCCTTCATCGTGCCGGATGTGCTTGGCAACATGGATCTGCGGATCTCTGACCCGATCGCCTATGACGCGACGGCCGAAGAGATCGCCGCGATCCTCGAGCCGATCCTGAACCCGAATAACAGCCGTCCGTTCCTGCCCTACACCAAGAACTTCGCGGTCGACCGCTTCGGCGACACGATCTACCTGACCTTCCAAGGCGCGCTGGCCCAGACCACGGTCGAGGCTGTCGATACGCGCGGTCTGACGGGCGATGTGCTGGAGGCGCGCATCGATATCGCCGAGCCGAGCGCGGGCGACACCTTCACCATCGATCTGACCGATCTCGCGACGCCGCTGTTCGACGATGCCTTCCCGGGCGACTTCGCACTGTCGAGCTTCGCCTATACCGCGCTGGCCGGGGATACGGCGGGGGATGTGGCTGCGGCACTGGCAGCCCAGATCATGGATGCGCAGGGTCCGAACATCATCGCCCATGTCGAGGGCACGGTGCTTGTCATCACCTCGCGCTCGGGCGAGCGGATTTCGGTCGTGGTCAATGGCGGCGACCCGGCGCTCGACTATCTGCTCGGCCCGCTGGGGATCCAGACCGATCTGGCCACGCTCGAGACCCGGATGGACGGTGTCGATTACTACGGCGTCGAATATCTCGAGATCGGGATGGGGGCAGGCAATGACGTGATCAACGTGCGCGGCACCACCGCCCATACCACGCTGAACCTCGGTGCAGGCGACGAGCGGATCTATGTCTCCTCCGAGGCGGGCTTCGGGCTCGACACCGACACGACCTTCCTGACCGGCCATCTGCTGAACATCGAAGGCATGCTCAACATCGAAGCGGGCACCGGTCGCCACAAGCTGATGATCTCGGACGAGGCGACGGTGCAGGGCGACGGCACGACCGATCTGCGCGCTGAAATCACCGATGATCGCGATGCCGCGCTGGCCGCCGCCGCCGCATGGGGCGACGATACCGAGCTGTCGAGCGTCAACGAGATCTTCGTCGTCGGTATCGCGCCCGCGCCGATCACCTATGGCGCGGATGCGGCGGGCAACTTCCTGGGTGGCATCACCTACTGGACCGGCTTCGGCGCCGATGCGATCGCCATCGACGGCACCCATGCGCGTGACATTGAAGGCGGCCGCGAGCTGACGGTTCTGAACACCGGTCTGGGCAATGACGATGTGACCGTGGATCTGCAGGCGAGCGAGGACGGGGCCTTCGTGCTCAACACCCAAGGTCCGCATGACGCGAATTATGTGCCCGATTGGGGCTATGCCCGCGACTATCTGGAATTCGCCGATGACGATGTCGTCGATGCAGCACTCAGCACGCTGCCGTTGATCATCTTTGGCGGTCAGGGCGATGACCGCATCACCTCGGGTCTCGCGAATGACATCGTCTTCGGCGATCGCGGTCGGATCGACTATCTCACCGCGGATGGCACGGGCTATGCGCTGAAGCTTGGCTCGGGCGGCCCGGATCACGTCAATGACGGTACCGATGTCGCGCCCACGCTGATCTACACGATCGACCCGACCATCGGCGGTGCGGACACGATCACCACTCTTGGCGGCGACGATATCGTGCTGGGCGGCGTCAATGGCGACACGATCACCACCGACGGCGCAACCGACAGCGGTACGGATATCGTGATCGGTGACAGCGGGTTTGTCGACTACGTTTCGGCTGACGGCGACCGCACCGATATCGACGAAATCGCCACCACCGCCGAGACCTATGGCGGCTCCGATCGGATCGTGACAGGCCTGGGCGACGATATCGTGCTCGCCGGTGAAGATGGCGAGACGATCATCGACGCGCTGATCGACGGCACCCGCTCGCGCGACCGCGAAACCACCGCCGCGACGATCCTCGTCGAAGGCGAAGAGATTTCGGGCGACTATGTCGACGCGGGGCAGGGCGACAATATCGTGCTGGGCGATAACGGCCGGATCGTGGCCGCCACGGATGACGCGCCGCGCTTCGGCACGCAGCCGATCACGCTGGGCCTGATCGAGACGACCGCGCCCGAGATCGGCGGCGATGACGTGATCCTTGCAGGCATCGGCTATGACATCGTGCTGGGCGGAGCTGGCGGCGACGCGATCAACGTGAAGGTCGGTGAGGTCTATGCCGCGACCGACACCGACGCCACGCTGCATGACGCGGGCAATATCGTGATCGGCGATACCGGCTTCATCGACTGGGTCGGCCTCGATGGAGACGCCTCCGATATCGACGAGATCGCGACCACCGAGGATCGCTATGCCGACACCGGCGCGATGATCGGCGGCAACGATCTGATCGCTACCGGCGCGGGACGCGACTTCATCATCGGCGGTACGGCGGATGACACGATCTTCGCGGGTGCGGGCAATGATCTGGTCTTCGGCGATCATGGTCGGATCGTGGCGCAGCCGGGCGGCGGCGTGGATGCCGACCTTCTGCCGCTGAACCTGACCGAGCTCACCACGCAGTTCGACTTCTACTCGATCCTGCGAACCGAGAACGACGGCGGCGGGCGCGACATGATCTTCGCCGAGGATGGCGCGGATATCGCGCTGGGTCAGCAGGGCGCTGATGTGATCTACGGCGGCAATGGCGACGACGACCTGATCGGCGGCCATAACCGTCCGGGCGGCGATGACGGCGCGGACCGTATCGACGGCAACGGCGCGGTACTGTTCGAGGATCGCCCGGTGATCAGCGCCTGGTTCGATCTGGATGCGCAGGCGCTCGACCCGAATGCGACCGACAATGACGTGATCCTTGGCGACAATGGCATCGTGATCCGCACCGACGCGGCCGAGAGCCTGCGCTTCCGGATGCTCGCCGATGGCACGCTGACGATCTATGACGCTGCCGATGACGGCACCGGCTCGAATGCGGGCGATGCGGCCCAGACCAACCCGACCGGCGTGGAAGAGCGGCTGATCGCCCTCTTCGATCACACCGACGCGACCGAGGCCAACCGGACCGATCTCTACGGCGCGGATTACCTCGCAGGCGGTGCGGGTGACGATGTGATCTTCGGCCAGCTCGGCGACGATGCGATCCAGGGCGACGGCTCGGCCACGTTCCGTGGGCTGCTGCCGAATGACACCGCCTATGACGCGACCGACAACGGCTACGCCACGCGCCTTGCCGATGGCACGCTCAGCGTGAACCCGACCCGCAGCATTAATGCCGCACGCGACGGCGACGACTATATCGAGGCCAATGGCGGCAACGACATCGTCTTCGGCGGGCTGGGGCAGGACGATATCATCGGCGGTTCCTCGGATCTCTACATCCATGACGCGCGCGCGACCGGTGACGGCTTCAGCCTCGATCTGCTGGCGACCGCGAATGTTACCGAGGCCTTCCGTCCCGACGGTGCCGATATGCTCTTCGGCGGGCAGGGCGATCCGGTGACGCTGAGCCGCAACGACTATGGTCAGAGCGGTGCCAACGCCCATGCCCGCGACGCGGATGTGATCCTTGGCGACAACGGCCGCATCCTGCGTCTGGTCGGTGCGAACGGCTTCCTCGGCTTCAACTACGATACGCTCGATCCGGCGCGGGCCTCGGGTATCGCGGTTGGCGGCGCGGATCATTCCGACGCCTGGCTGGTGGTGCGCGCGGTCGAGCTGCTCGACTATCACACCGGCGGCCCGGATGTCTGGGGCGCGGCTGCGCTGGCCGACAATGGCGGCGCGGATGAAATCCACGGCGAGGGCGGCGACGACGCGATCTACGGCATGACCGGCAATGACGTGCTCTATGGCGAAGGTCAGGACGACGATCTGATCGGCGGCTGGGGCCACGACTGGATTTCGGGCGGCACCGGTCAGGACGGCGTGCTGGGCGACGACGGTCGCATCTGGACCTCGCGCAATTCCTCGAGCTACGACGAGCCGCTTTACGCGATCGCAAGTGTCAGCAAGGAGACGATCTCGACCCCGGGTAAAATCCAGCAGGCCGATATCAACGTTCAGGGCGCGCTGAAGAAGACCGTGAACCTCACGCCCTTCTTCCTGACCGCCGATGGCGAAACCGACGATCCGTTGCTCGATCCGGCCTATGCGGACGACATCATCTATGGCGGTCTGGGCGACGACTTCCTGCATGGCGGCGCGGGCGACGATCTGGTCTCGGGCGCTGAGGCGCTGGCCGAGGCCTGGTATCTCGCCTATCCGAGCGACGCGCTGGCGCCGGGTGTGGCAGGCGTGCTGGTCCGCTCGGATTACACGGTTCCGTTCTGGTCCACCGATCCGACGGTCACGCAAGGAAATGCGCTGGGCTACAACGCCTTCTACGCGGGCGAGTTCGCGGCCTATGACGAATACAACCCGCGCGATGTGATCGTGATCGACGCCGCTGGCCATTACGTCTCGCTCTCCGAGGCGGTCGACGGTCTGACCTTCTTCGCGAGCTTCGATCCGGCCGATCCGGGCGCGCCGCAGGTCGGCACGCTCGAACAGGATGGCAGCCCGGTCTATAGCGATGGCAATGACGTGATCTTCGGCGATCTGGGCAATGACTGGCTCGTCGGTGGCACCGGGCGCGACCATGTCTATGGCGGCTG
The DNA here is from genome assembly GCF_002213225.1 of Thioclava sp. IC9. Taxonomy (NCBI): domain Bacteria; kingdom Pseudomonadati; phylum Pseudomonadota; class Alphaproteobacteria; order Rhodobacterales; family Paracoccaceae; genus Thioclava; species Thioclava sp. IC9. The sequence goes on along the minus strand of NZ_NBNX01000002.1, from coordinate 75,599 downwards.
GGGCGATGATCTGATCGATGTCGATGACGACCATACCCGCGACGCGGATGGCTCGGCCCTGGGCGCGAACGACACGCCCGACACGTCGTCGAGCTATGAAGACATCGTCTATGGCGGTGCCGGTCGCGACATCATGATCGGCAACACTGGCGGTGATCGCCTGATCGACTGGGTGGGTGAGTTCAACAGCTACATCGTGCCCTTCGCGCCCTTCGGTGCCTTCACGATCTCCCGTGCGCTGGCACCGCAGATCCAGGAATATCTCTACGATCTCTCGGCCTCCGACGGCGCCGATCCCACCCGCGCGGCCGATACTGGCGATTACAATGCCGACCGCAACGGCGAGCCGTGGGGCGAGCTGGGGCTGGTGATGCAGAAGGACGACGCGTGGCAGGATCAGACCGGCGCGCCGAATGACCCGCAGCCGGGCAACATTCCGGGCGGTCGCCGCGACGTGCTGCGCTCGGCCGATTTCAACGGCAATGGCGGCGGTCAGGACGCGAAGGGTTTCGCAGCCGATAGCGGGATCTGGACAGTTCAGGGCGGCGCCTTTGCGGTGAGCCCGGAAACGCTCGGCGGCGATGCTGTCTCGGTCTTCTATATCGGCGACGCGCTACCCAGCTATTTCGAGATGAAGGCGACCATCGTCGGCGGCAAGCCCACGGCGGGTCTGAAGTCGAACGCCTATCTGATCTTCGATTACCAGTCGCCGACCGACTTCAAATTCGCGGGCGTGAACATCTCGACCGACAAGTTCGAGATGGGTATCCGCACCGCCGATGGCTGGATCGTGCTGGAGCAGACCCCGGTGCAGGCCAAGCCCGACACGCCCTATAACCTGCTCCTTGCGATCAACGGGCTGACCGCGACGCTGGTGATCGACGGGCAGGAATACTTCACCCATGTCTTTGACGCGCGGGTCGATCAATACGGCGTCACGCACGGGCTGAACTCGGGCTATGTCGGGATCGGCGCGCAGAACTCGGTGACGAAGCTCGACAATATTGCGGTGCAAGTGCTGCCACCGGAATTTACCCTTGATGAGACCGAGGACTTCACTGATGGCATCGCGGATCGCTTCGCCACTGACGCCGCTTGGCAGATCGATGCGGGCGCGCTGGATGCTCAGCCTGCAGGTGCCCCCGCCATCGCGCTCGCCGATCTGGTGATCGCGGAGACCTCTGTCACGCGGCTTGCAGCGCAGATCGAGACCAACGGCCGCGCCGGCTTCGTCTTCGACAGCTACACGGACGGGCGCTACAAATACGCCATGATCGACACGGCCAACGACCGCGTCTCGATCGGCTATTACACGCAGCGCGACGGCTTCGTGGAAACTGCGAGCTACGACATCGCCATCGATGGCGGACATCCCAACAAGGTCGAGATCACGCTCGCCCGCAGCACTGTCAGCCTCTCGCTCAACGGCCACGAAATTCTGGGCCACGCCTTCTACGCGCCCGTCGCCGACGGTGCAGTCGGGCTGATGGCCTTCGACGCGGCCAGCTTCGACGATGTGCGCCTTGCCACGAATGACCCGGCCTATTTCACGCCCGACACCGGCTCGCTGATCTACGACTATAATTCCGCAGGTCCGATCGCGATTGCGGATCAGGGCGTCACGACCCAGAGCCTCTATGTCGGCTCGGATGTGGTGATCGCCGATCTCGACGTGACCCTCAGCCTGATCCATGAGCGGCTGAGCGATCTGACCGTCACGCTGATCGCGCCGGATGGCACGCGGATCGAACTGTTCGCGGCGCTTGATGGTACGGCGATCGATACGCGCTTCGACGATGCGGCGGGAGAGAGCATCACCAGTGCCGCCGCGCCTTACGGCGTGACCTATCGTCCGTCGGGTGATCTGGCGGCGCTTGAGGGCAAGATGTCGGGCGGTGTCTGGACGCTGGAAATCGTCGACGGGGCGAAGCGCAAGACCGGCACGCTGGAAAGCTGGTCGCTGACCATCGAGGCGGCGCAGGCGCTCCATGCAGAAACGGTTGCGACCGCGCCGGAGGGCGCAGTTCTCGATGAAGCCCTTCTGGCCGAGGCCCGGGCGCAGGCGCTGGAAGAGATCGCGCAGGAACTGGGGCTGAGCGCTGAGGATCTCGTCAAGCTCGAAGCGGTGCAGATTTCCATCGCCTCGCTCGACGGCACGCTGCTGGGCTACACGACCGCGGGCGCGATAACGCTCGACGCGGACGGGGCGGGGCATGGCTGGTCGCTCGACGGCAGCGAAGGGCTGAACCTCGTCGACGCGCTCAAGCACGAATTCGGCCATATCCTCGGTCTTGCCGACGATAGCGACGCGGCGGCGTGGATGGACCCGACCCTTGCCACGCAGGAGGCCGCCGCGCCAGCGCCTGCATCGGTGCCCGATAGTTCGACCGATACGGCAAACGACACGGCGACGACTACCAGCACAGCGCAGGATACCGCGACCAGCGACACCACCTCGGCCCCGAGCGCTGCCCCTGTCACCGATCCCGCGCCAGCAACAACCACGTCCGCGCGGGGTAATTCAGGTAATTCGGGTAAACAATCGCGCGGTGCAAAAGGCTGACGCGGCGCCCAGTGCGTTCAACTGCCACGTTTTTTCTTGCTTGAATCGCGAACTAATCCTTTACTTAACGTAAGGGGCGATTTTGCCGTTCGGTCGACCCTTGTCAGGGACAGGGACGGACAAAGGGCGCTGGGGAGCACCCTTGAGGGAGCCATTTTGCAGCAACACGCGGGGACAACCTCTGGCGAGGCGACGGGCTCGGTATTTCTGGATTCCGAAACCCTCGGCAGACTGAAAGCGGGGACCGACCGGTCGCATGTGTCGCAGGCTTGGCTCGACGCTATGGCGCGGCAGGTTACGGGTCTGGAGCAGGGGCTGGTGGTGCTTGCGGGGATCGGGCGGAGCCGCTTTGAGCCTGCCGGGGTCTGGCCCGAGAATGCAAAACCGAAACGCGAATTGATGGCCGCCGTGGACGGCGCGATCCATGCCGAGCGGATGGTGATCGAAACGCTGAGCGAAGGCGGCGCGGCCATCGCGGTGCCGATCCGGATGGAGGGCCATCTGCGCGGCGCAGCGGCAATCCAGATCGGCGCGAACCCGGACGCGCGCACTGACCTGGCAATTGATCAGCTGCAATGGGGCACGGGCTGGCTCGAGGCCTTCTTGCGCCGGAAGCAGGGCGGCTCGGGCGACAGCCTCGCCTCGGTGATCGAACTGCTCGCCACCAGCCTGCATTACGACCGTTTCACCGAAGCCGCGACCGCGGTGGCCTCGGAACTTGCGGGTGTGCTGAATTGCGAACTGGTCGCGATCGGCCTGACGCGCGGGCGTCATGCGCGCGTGCGGGCGCTGTCGAACTCGGCGAGCTTCGGCAAGCGATCCAACCTCGTGCGCGCCATCGAAGCCGCGATGGACGAGGCGATCGATCAGCAGGCGGTGCTGAGCTATCCGCCACCCGAGGACGGGGGCGAACGGGTGCTGCGCGCCCATGCGACACTGTCGGAGATCGAAGGTGGGGCGACGCTCTGCACGGTGCCGCTGACCGAGGACAAGAAGCTGGTCGGCGCTCTGGTGCTGGAACGTCCGGCGGACGAGCCGTTCGGGCGCGACACGATCCAGATGGCGGAATATGCGGGGGTGTTGCTGGGCCCGGTTCTGGCGATCAAGCGCCGCGAGGATCGTTGGCTGCCCGCGAAGACATGGGATGCCAGCGTCAATACGTTCAAGGCGCTGTTCGGCCCCAATCACGCGGCCCTGAAGCTGGCCGCGATTGCGTTGGTCGCTTTGCTGGCTTTCGCGTGGTTCGCCAAGGGCATGTATCGCGTGACCGCCGATGCGACGGTCGAGGGCCGTATCCAGCGCGCGATCTCGGCACCCATCGAAGGCTATCTGGCCGAGGCCGATGCGCGCGCGGGCGATATCGTGAAGGCGGGCGAGGTGATGGCCAAGCTCGACGATCGCGACCTGCGGCTCGAGCGGCTGAAATGGGAAAGCCAGAAATCCAAACAGAGCCGCGAATATTCGCAAGCCATGGCCAAGCGCGAGCGCGCCAAGGCGCTGATCCTGCAAAGCCAGATCGAACAGGCGGATGCGCAGATCGAACTGCTCGATCAGGAAATCGGACGGATGGTGATCAAGGCGCCCTTCGACGGGGTCGTAGTCTCGGGTGATCTGACGCAGGCGTTGGGAGCCCCGATCGGGCGCGGCGACGTGCTGTTTCAGGTCGCCCCGCTCAACGACTACCGCGTGATGCTGCGCGTGGACGAGCGCGACGTGAAGGACGTAAAGGCGGGCGAGAGCGGGGCGCTGGTGCTCGCCTCGCTGCCCGACACCCCGATCGAAGTGAAGGTCGACCGGGTCACGCCGATCTCCAATGCCGAAGCCGGGGCGAACAAGTTCCTCGTCGAGGCCTCCGTTACCGACGGGCCGATCAACGCGCTGCGCCCCGGTATGGAAGGGGTCGCCAAGATCGAGGTCGAGGAACACCGCCTGGTCTGGATCTGGACCCGGCGGATCGTTCTCTGGGTGCGCATGACGCTCTGGTCCTGGTGGCCGTGACATGGCCACCTCGCTCTTCTCTCCGTCCTGGTATCGGGTGAAGGATCTCAAACCGCGCCTGCGCAGGCATGTCGCGGTTCATCGGCATGACTATCGCGGGCGCGTCTGGTTCGTGATCCAGGACATCGCGACGGGGCGCTTCCATCGCATCTCGCCAGCCGCCTGGCGGCTGGTCGGGCTGATGAACGGCAAACGCACGATGGACGAGCTGTGGAACACCACCAACGAGCAGCTTGGCGAGAAGGCCCCCACGCAGGACGAGGCGATCCGGCTGATGGGGCAGTTGCACGCCGCCGATGCGCTGATCTGTGACGTGCCGCCCGACGGGCGCGAGCTGTTCCGCCGCTACCAGCGCCACCAGTCGATGCAGATCAAGCAGAAGATCTGGTCGCCGCTCGCCGTCCGAATCCCGATCTGGGACCCGGACGCGTTTCTCACCCGCACCATGCCCTTCGTGCGCCCCTTCTTTACCCGCACCTTTGCGGTGATCTGGGTGCTGGTGGTGCTCGCGGGTTTCATCTTCGCCGCGATCAATTTCGGCGCGATCACCGACAACATCGCGGACCGGGTGCTGACGCCGAAGAACCTCTTCGTGCTGTGGCTGGTCTATCCGGTGGTGAAGGCGTTTCACGAATTGGGCCACGGATATGCGGTTAAGAAGAACGGCGGCGAGGTCCATGAAATCGGGATCATGCTGCTGGTTCTGGTGCCTGTGCCCTATGTCGACGCCTCCGCCGCCTCGGCACTGCGTGACAAGTATCAACGGATGCTGGTCGGAGGGATCGGGATCATGGTGGAGCTGTTCCTCGCCTCGATCGCGCTCTTCGTCTGGCTTAATGCCGAGACCGGCGCGGCCCATGCGGTCGCCTATAACGTGATGCTGATCGGGGGCGTCTCTACGCTTCTGTTCAACGGCAACCCGCTCTTGCGCTTCGATGGCTATTACGTCTTCGCCGATTGGCTGGAGATCCCCAATCTTGGCCAGCGCGCGAACCGCTACTATGCCTATCTCGCGCAGAAATACCTGTTCGGGATGAAAGAGGCGGAACCCGTCACCTCGCTGCCCGCCGAGAAACGCTGGTTCCTGTTCTACGGGATCGCCGCCTTCATCTATCGCCTCTTCATCATGTTCGCGATCATCACCTATATCGCCGGCCGCTTCTTCTTCATCGGGGTGCTGCTGGCAGCTTGGGCGATCACGACGCAGATCCTCGTGCCCATAGGCAAATCCATGTCCTTTCTGTCTTCCAGTCCGAAACTCCGCTCCAACAGGCCGCGTGCGATCCTCGTGACGAGCGGGCTCATCGCCGCGCTTTTCGTGATCCTTTTCGTGCTGCCAGCACCGTATAGATCCGTGGTGAGCGGGGTGACATGGCCTTCCGAGCAGGCGCAGGTGCGTGTCGGAACCAGCGGCTTCGTGACGGAGGTACCGGTCGCGACCTATGACGCGGTCAAGCCGGGCGAGGTGATGATCAAGCTCGACGATCCGCTGCTGCGCGCGCGGCTCGAGGTGCTGGACTCGCAACTTGCGGGGCTGGAGCTGCAGCGTCAGGCGGCGGTGCGCACCGACCGGGTCGAGGCGGAGATGATCGCAGCCGAGATTTCCGCGACCCGCGAAGACCGCAACCGGCTGGCCCAGCAGCTGGACGAATTGTCGATCCGCGCACCGCGCGCAGGTCTGGCCGTGGTGCCCAATGGCGAGGATCTGCAGGGAAGGTTCGCCAAGCGCGGGCAGGTGATCTCCTACGTTCTGACCGAGGAAGACACGGCGGCGTTGCGCGTTGTCGTCGGTCAGGACGATGTCGATCTGGTGCGCAACGCGACGGGCCGCGTCGATGTGATGCCGGTCGAATATGGCGGCGAGAGCTATCCCGCGACCATCGTGCGCGAAGTGCCCGGCGGCATCCGCGACCTGCCGACGCCCGCGCTGGGGCTGCAGGGCGGCGGCACGGTTCCGGTCGATCCGGGCGACACCAAGGGGCTGCGCACGCTGCAACGGGTCTTCGAGTTCGAGCTGGAGATGGCCCCCGACGCCGCGCTGCCGCTGCTGGGTCGGCGCGTCGAGGTGCGTTTCTCTCACGGCACTCTGCCGATCGGGTTTCAGGCCTACCGAGCGCTGCGCCAGCTGTTCCTGAGGCTCTACGATGTCTGAGATACTCGTCCAGCGCCCCGGCCTGCTGACCGCCTTCTACCCCGAGCGCGAGGATGAACGCCTCGGCACGCTCGACCGGGTGATGGCGAGCGCGGTGGGGCGGGTGTCGCAGTTCTTCTCGGTCAAATCGGCGGCGGGCGCGGGTTTCCTGCGGCGCGTCGCGAAAGAGGAGAAGGCGCTTGCGAAGCTGGAGGCGCATGCCTTCAACGCGGCCCGCGTCGAGGTCGCGCAGAAGCTGCGGGTGAAGGGGTTGCGCGCCGATCTGGTGGCCCGTGCCTTCGCGCTGGTGCGCATCCAGTCCGAACGTTCGCTTCAGATGCGCCCCTTCGACGTGCAGCTTCTGGGCGGGCGCGCGATGCTGCGGGGCCGGATCGCCGAGATGGATACCGGCGAGGGCAAGACGCTGACCGCGACGCTGCCCGCCGCGATCATGGCGCTGTCGGGCGTCCCGGTGCATATCGTGACGGTGAACGATTTCCTTGCCGCGCGCGATGCGGAATGGATGGGGCCGCTCTATCGGGCTTTGGGGCTCAGCGTCGGCGTTATCATCGAAGGGCTCAGCCCCGAGGAACGCCAGGCGGCCTATGCCTGCGATATTTGTTACTGCACGAACAAGCAGTTGGCTTTCGATTACCTCAAGGACCGGCTGGTGCTGGAGGGCGAGACCCGCGCGCTGCATATGGCGCTGGAGGGGCTGTCGAAGACCGATCCGAAACGGCAGCGGTTGCTGATGCGCGGGCTATGCTACGCGATCGTGGACGAAGCGGACAGCGTGCTGGTCGACGAGGCGCGCACGCCGCTGATCATCACCCGGGCGTGCGATCATTCGGGACTGGAGCAGACCTATCAGCGCGCCGTCGAGATCGGGCGCAAACTGACCCGGCCGCGCGATTTCACCGTGCGCGAGAAGGAATGGAAGGTCGAACTGACCGATCTGGGCAAGGCGCGGCTGCGCCAGCTCGGCGCGCATTTCGGGGGCGTCTGGGCGACCGAGATTCACCGTGAGGAACTGGCGCGGCAGGCGCTCTCGGCGCTGCATCTTTATCACCGCGACAAGCATTACATCGTCGATGAGGCGGGCGTTCAGATCGTCGACGAATATACCGGCCGGGTGATGTCCGACCGCTCGTGGGAGCGCGGGCTACACCAGATGATCGAGGTTAAAGAGGGCTGCGAGATTACGGGGCGGCAAGAGACGCTGATCCGCATCTCCTATCAGCGTTTCTTCCGCCGCTATCTGACGCTGGCAGGCATGACGGGCACCGCGGCCGAAGTCTCCGGCGAGCTGCGCGCGGTCTACCGTCTGCGCACGAAACGCATACCGACGAACCGCCGCTCACGCCGTAAGAACTTGGGCGAGCGGCACTACGCGACTGCCGATCAGAAATGGCGCGCCGTGCTGGCCGAGGCCAAACGCGTTCACATGACGGGCCGCCCGATCCTGATCGGCACGCAATCCATCGCCGCCTCTGAAGAGATCAGCGCGCTCCTGACCGAAGAGGGGCTGACGCATCGCGTGCTCAACGCCCGCGAGACCGAGCACGAGGCCCATATCATCGCCGAAGCGGGCGGGCATGGGCGGATCACGGTCGCGACCAACATGGCCGGGCGCGGCACCGATATCCGCATCGATCAGCAGATGAGCGCCCTTGGCGGGCTGCATGTCATCGCGACGGGCCGCCATGACGCGCGCCGCATTGATCGTCAGCTTTTCGGCCGCTGCGGACGGCAAGGCGATCCGGGCAGTTTCATCACTTTCGTCTCGCTCGAGGACGATTTGCTGCGGGTCTTCTACGGCACACGGCTCTCCAGCCTGATCCGCACTTTTTCGGGCGGGAAGGGACGTGTGCCGTGGCTGATCGGCGCGCCCGTGACCCGGCTTGCGCAACGTGCGACCGAAGCGCGCCATTCGGGCGTGCGCAAAGCGCTTCTGCGCGCCGACGACAATCTCGAAGACCTGCTCGCCTTCAGCGGCAGGGGCAACTGAAAGGGACCACCCATGCGGCTTACTTCCATCACCCTTCTTTTGGCCCTCGGTCCCGGTGCGGCGCTCGCGCAGGATCAGGAGCGCTTCGATTGCCTGATCGACCCGGGGCAAGTGCTCGAGATCGGCTCGGCGGTGGACGGTGTGATCGATCAGGTTTTCGTCTCGCGCGGGGATACGGTGAAGAAGGGCGACCCGATCGCGAAGCTGGAATCGAAGGCGGAAGAGGCGCAGCTGACCTATGCGAGGGAACGCGCGCAGGATGAGGGGCCGATCGACATCGCGCGCTCCAAGGTGGCGCTGCTGCAAAAGGCCGCCGACCGCGCGACCGAGATGGGCAAGCGTAACGTGATGGCAGATGCGCAGGTGCAGGAGGCGCAGACCAATGCGGAGGTCGCGCAACTGGAGCTGCGCTCGGCCCAGATGGACCAGCATCTGGCGAAGCTCGATCTGCAGAGGGTGGAGGCGCAGCTGGCGCGTCGCGAAATCCGCTCACCGATCGACGGGCTGGTGATCACGCGGATGATGGGGCCGGGCGAATATGTCTATTCGCAAGCGCCGATCGCGCAGCTCGCGCAGATCGACCCGCTGCATGTCGAGGTCTTCCTGCCGACCGCGATGTATGACCGGGTCAAGAAGGATCAGGTGTTGAAGGTCTATCCTGCCGCGCCCGTGGGCGGCGAATACGACGCGACGGTGAGCGTCGTCGACAAGGTTTTCGATGCGGCCTCGGACACGTTCGGGGTGCGTCTCGCGCTGCCCAATCCCGAGGGCAAGCTGCCCGCCGGGATCGACTGCACCGTGGGTTTCGCCGCCGAGTGAGCGTGACGGTCCCGGGCGGGGCCGTCGCTCAACGCCTGTGCTGCGCGTTCATCGCTGGAAGCAGTTTGCTTTCTTGCCGAAACCGGCGGGCGAGCAAATCCATTTGCCCTTGCCGATGAACCGGGTCTGAACGACGCGCGGGGTCGCTTGCGATTTGCTGGTGCGCCCGGCGAGCCAGTCGAACTTGGCGCTGCCATGCCCGGCCGTGCTCTTGGCGGCGACGCGGATCGGTTTGAGATCCAGCATGCCGGCTTGTTGCGCATGGGCGCTGCTCAGCGGGGCAGCAAAGATCAGGCCGGCCACGACAAGGCGGGCCGCTTTCACGGATAAAAACGTCATCGGAACTGTAATCCTGTCTGCTCGTGTTGCGGTCTGGCCCTTCCCATCTGCGCGGAAGAGGGCCGATTGCGTCCTCATGCAGAAGGATTGGTCGATCCCAGCCTATGGGTCAAGTTGGTAGGTGACGTGGCGGGAAGCAGGCAAGATCATGGCAAATCGCAAAAGTGCCGCGCGGGAGGATTTCCCGCGCGGCATCAAGGTCTTGTCTAGAGGTGGTGTGATAGGCGAAAACTCGCCACTATCCGTGGTGGATTACGTCAAAACCTGATTTTTGATTCGCCAATCCGGGGCGCCGAACCCTTCCGGCCACGGATAGACCTCGCGCTGGTTGAAGTAGCTGACGCCGACGAGGCTCGGATAATCCGACAATTCCTGACGGACGCGGTCGCGCCACATCGAAACATAGGACTGGTTTCCGACATAGCCGAGCTCGGCCACCGCGACCGGTTTGCCATAGGTCGCCGCCCGAGCGTAGCGGGGCGCGAAGATGTCGTCGAAGGTCTGATCGCGCCCGAACTTGGCCTGATCCCAGGCCTGCAGTCCGAAGACCGTGAGCCCGACGATATCGGCGTAATCGTCGCCCGGGTAATAGTCGCCCATGTTCTCGTCGCCCAGCGGCGACCACATCAGGTTGATCTTCGGCGCCCGGTCGCGGGCGACGTCGGTCATCCGGCGATAAGCTGCGATGTAGTCGTCGGGGTTCCAGTCCGACCAGATGAACTGGCCGGACTTGTCGTCCATCTCATGGGCAAAGCGCAGGGTGACCGGGCTTTGCAGCGTCGCCAGCACATCGGCCACCGCGATCATGTTGGCGTCGTATTCGCCCCGCTCGATCCCGCGGCGCAGATATTGCGCGGTGTTGCGCTCTGAGCGCGACCATGTCCAGGGCTCCAGTGTCACCAGAAGTGCGCGGTTGCGTTCGAGCGCATAGCTATCGGCATCATTCAGCGACGGAAGGAAAACGTCCTCCCAGGGCAGGAACAGGTGTTCGATCACCACGCCCGACACATCCGCAAAATCACCATCGGGATCATAGACCCCGAACGGCAAGGAGCCGGGTGGCACACTGACATCCGCAGCGAATGCCGGTCGCGCCGATACGGTCAGTCCCAACGCCGCGGCACCGGCCATCACCTCGCGACGGGTCATCAGATCATAAGCCATTTCAGTCTCCTCCTTTTGGGTGCGAAGCCCCGTCACTTCCAGCTCGGTTTGATGAGGAACTTCGCTTGTCCCGGAGCGCCCATGCCGGCCCCCGAGACGATGTATTCGACCTTTGCGAGCTGAACCGATGTTAGCCCGATCGTGAGCGCGTAGACGCTTTCGCCGCCGCGGAGCCAAAGGGCTCCGAAACTCAGCGAGACGATGACGCTCAGTGTGCCCATCTGAACCGCCATGTCGCGGGGCCAGCCGCGCCAATCGATCTGAACGCGGCGCGCGCGAGCGCCGAAGATCACGCTCAGCAAGACGAAATAGAACGCGGCGTTGAACATGGAGAGGAGGTAAAACCCGCGCGCCTCGATGACGTTGTCCACCAAAAGAACCGGCAGCAAGGCCCCCAGGGCCAGCCCGCCATAGACGGCGATGATCCGCTCGGGCAGCATCGTCGAGGCCGCTTCGCCCTTCGGTGTGATCCGAAAATCGACGAATCTTCCCGATAGCCTGTCATAGATGGCCATGATGCAGCCCCATAGCACCCAAGGCCATTGCATCATCACGAAGAGCGCTTTCTCCCACGCGATGATCTTTGCATCGCGCGGACGGAAGAACTGATCTCGCCGCAGCATGAAGGCGAAAATCAGCGTCACGATGCCGGCGGGCAGCACATGTCCGATAAAGGCGGGGTAGGTCACGTCGGCAAAACGCATGTCGAAGCTGATCGCGATGATCGGGGCGATATACATCGTCGACATCGAAAGCGCGAAGAAGACATACCAGCTTTGGCAGAGCACGAAGAGGAACTTCAGCCGCCACGGCATTTTCCCGACATAGTACGGGGTATAGCGCAGAAGCAGGCTCAGCAGCGAGCGCGACCACTGGAATTCCTGGGTGATCAGGTCGGTCACCGTGGCCGGACCGTCGCCGATCGCAATCGCATCGATCGCGTGAACGCCTCGCCAGCCAGCCGCGTTCATCAGGAGTGTCGTCGAATGATCTTCTGCAAGTTCGGGACCTAGGCCGCCAGCTTCCTTCAGCGCAGAGGTGCGCACAGCGTAATGCGACCCGATGCACATCGGCGCCAGCGCTCCCGTATAGCCCATCTGCAAAACGCCGTGAAAGGCAGCCTCGGCATAGAGCCGCGTGCGCGAGGCCCAGCTTTCCTTCGCATTGGACGCACAGATCGACGGCGCACTGACATACCCCACCGCATCATCGGCGAAGGGGCGCAGCATCTCGCGCAGGTATCCCGGTTGCGGGACGTGATCCGCGTCGAGCTGGCTCACGATATCATAATCGCGATAGCCCCAATGGTCGTAGAAATAGGCGAGGTTGCCCTCTTTGCAGCGCGTCCGTCGCGGCCATTCCTTGCGATGGTACGCCTCGATGCCCTGGCGGCTGGACACCTTCACCCCGTGGATCTTGCACCATGCGAGCGTTTCGGGCGAGGGCGCCTCGTCGGCCAGCCACGTGTCATGCGGATAATCCTGTGCGAGCATCGCCTCCAGCGTGCGGCGGACAACCGAGAAGGGCTCAGACGGGGTTTTCGTGGTGATCATCGCTACGCGCCAGCGACCCGGCTCCGGCAGGGGGGAGACCGGTCGTAGCGCCTGCAGGAAGATCACGAAGAAATAGACCTGCATCGCCAGAAGCCAGATCAGCACCCCGGTGAGGATCAGATAAGGCACCGTGGCAAGGATATGCGACGGTGTGAGCCACCAGCTCCAGAAATAGACCGTGGCGAGCATCCAGAGCGCGAACAGCACCCGGTAGCGCAGCGCCTGTCTCGGGGAGAGGATCGGTGCCAGATGCCCCGCCGCGATTGCGGCCCGTATGTCGGGGCGCTGGATCATTCCGCGGCCGTCGCGATCGGGGGGGCGGCTTCGGATGCCGCGCCCGTCATTTCGGCCCGGAAATAGGCGATGGTCGGCACTAGGCCGTCGCGCAATGCGATCTCGGGATGCCAGCCTAGCCGGGTCTCGGCGCGGGTGATGTCCGGGCAGCGTTGCATCGGATCGTCGAGCGGCAGGTCCGAAACCACGAGTGGCGCCCGGCTATCGCACATGTCGCGCACGATATGGGCAAGCTCGGCGACGGTATATTCGCCCGGATTGCCCAGATTTACCGGATCGTGGCCGACCGTCTCGCTTTCCATCAGCGCGACCAGCCCGCTGATCAGATCGTCGACATAGCAAAGCGAGCGAGTCTGCGTGCCGCCGCCATAGAGTTGGAGCGGCGCGCCACGGATCGCCCGCGTGACGAAATTCGAGATCACGCGGCCGTCCTCGGGGTCCATCCGGGGCCCGTAGGTATTGAATATCCGCGCGATGCGGGTGTCGATGCCGCGGCTGGCCTGAAGGTCGTGGAACAGTGTTTCTGCCGCGCGCTTGCCCTCGTCGTAGCAGGCGCGGGGGCCGGTGGTGTTCACGCGTCCGCGATAGTCTTCGTGCTGGGGCGAGATGTCAGGATCGCCATAGACCTCGGAGGTCGAAGCCTGAAGAATGCGCGCGCCCTTCTCCTCGGCCAAGGTCAGAAGGTTCAGCGACCCGGCGATGCAGGTCTGGAACGTGTGCAGCGGATCGAGCTGGTATTTCGGCGGCGAGGCCGCGCAGGCGAGGTTGTAGATCCGGTCGATCTCGCCCTCGATCCGCAGCGGTGCGATGACGTCATGCCTGAAGAAAGTGAAATCGCGATGCTCCGACAGGTGGGCGATATTCTGTCGCCGCCCGGTCTGGAGGTTGTCGATGCAGATAACGTCGTGACCGGCCTCGATCAGCCGGTCGCACAGGTGCGATCCCAGAAACCCGGCCCCTCCGGCAACCAGACAACGCAACTGCCCCCGATGTCGGCGCGGCCGTGCCCAAGAGATATCTTGCGTCTCGAAACGTGGCAGATGCGTCATGTTCCCCCCCACAGAAGAACGGCAGCGACTGCCCAGTCCGGTTTGATATCGACTTAATCGCTTTGGGCCGGACCAGGCCCGTCGATCCCGATTACAGATACTTAAGAGGTTAGGGGGCGCCTTTTGCGCCTATCAAGCGAAAGCCAAGCTTTTCGACCGAAATTCGAATGGCCGACAAAAACCAACCTTCGGTTAGATGAAATTTACACGCCGAGGTTGAATTAGGTGCAGCGGCTTCGGCCAGTCGGAATTGCAGAGACCCGTTGATTCGATTTGCACAATCGGCGCGAGGCTGGTGCGAAAGGCCGCGTCTCAGAGGTCAGAGAGGCCCGCCGTAAGATTGTGTAGCTGCCGGGTCATCTCCAACAGCTCCTGCGCCTCGGCCTCAGAGAAAGGCTGGGTAGAGCGGGTGAAGCCCGAGATCGAACGAGAGCCGTTTTCCAGTACCGCGCAGGTCAACCCGTTCCGAAGGCCATGGGCTTTTGCCCCCTCCAAGACCCCTTTGGGGTCATCGAGATCCTCCCAACGCACGATACCCTCGTGTTGCATGCCCCACAGCACGACAGGATCATCCATCATCATGCCCTTCTCGCTATATTCCTCGATCCACGGCTCGGGGTAGGTGCGATACAGGATGTTCGGGCGGGTAAAGCGGATATGCAGGGCAAACGCGAAACCGGTGTCGCAGGTTTGACCGAGTTCCTTGAGAAGGTTATCGATTTCCTTGCGGTTTGCTGTTTCCATCACGGGATTTCGTCTTTAGGTTGTCGGAAGAGGGTCTCAGCGTCCCGCGCGACGGTAGGCTGAGACCGCATCGAGTGCAAGTGAATTGACCATCAGATCATGGAACTGAGGGACTGCGAAACGCGATTGAATCAAATCGCCCCTGCCGGGTTTTATCTCGCGCTAAGGGTTGGCTATTCTTTCCCTGAGGCCGAACTCAACCGTCTGAACAGTGACTGGGTGGACATCTACACTCAGCACGGTCTGGTGGTGCAGGACCCTTCGATGCACTGGGTCTATCACAATGTTGGGTACGTGCGCTGGGCCGATCTGAAAGACGATCCCCGCGACGTCGTCGGGATGGCGCGGCGCATGGGGCTTCTCTATGGCGCGACAATCTCGTTCAACACGCCGCGCGATGTCGGGCGACGCAGCCACGCCGCGCTGTTCCGGTCGGATCGGGACTTCACCGATGCCGAGCTGCAGGAAGCGTTCGAGATGCTCAAGACCTTGCATATCGATGCCTCGCAACGCTCTCTCACGGCAGCCGAACTCGAGGCGATCCGCTACCGCGCGGACGGGCTCTTGATCAAGCAGATCGCCGCGAAACTCGCGATTTCCGAGAGCGGCGTGAAGGCCCGGCTTTCCTCTGCCAGCCGAAAGCTGGGTGCGCGAAATGCGATCGAGATGCTCGCAATCGCGACGTCGAGGCGACTCATCTAGGCTTGCACAACCTAAAAGGGTGAATTTTTTACAAATTCGTGGTTTCGATGGAGTTATCCAGAAGGAGGCTCCAATGCAAAACTGCACTTTCGAATTCTCGCAACTTCACCGCTTCGGCACCGCGTTTTACGACTTCCTGCGCCTGCGCAAGGAGGTCTTCGTCGACACGCTCGGTTGGGACGTGCCGCATAACGACGAAGTGGAGATGGATCAATATGATACGCCCCTAGCGCATTACTCGCTCGTGCTGAAGGAGGGGCAGGTGGTGGGCGGTGCGCGCGCGATGTCCACCGCGGCGATCTGGGGTGGCAATACCTACATGCTGCGCGACGCGCATCTGGGAAAGTTGCCGCATATTCCGCCGGAAATCCTGCCGACCGAAATTGCCAGCGAGACGGTCTGGGAATGTACGCGGCTGGTGATTTCCGACGCGCTGACCACGCAGGCCGAGCGCGCGACCTGCTTGCGGTTGATCGTCGACGGGCTGGTGGAGCGCGCCAAGGAGCGGGGCGCGGACGAGCTGATCTGTCTCTCCTCTCTCGCGCTGATGCGGGCGCTGCGCCAGCTTGGCTACGATGTGAGCCGGATGGGCCCGACCTATCGCAACGACGAGGACGGGCGGCAATACGCGGCGCTGCGGATGCCCGCGGAATATTCCACGCAGCGGCGTCGCGAGATGGCCGAAGCCTGCGTGATGGCGGCCCGGTCGGCGCCGCGTCAGTTGCATACCGCTGCCTGAGCCGGTGCGGGATAAGAAAAAGGGCGCGCCCATCGCCCGGGCGCGCCCCTAAATCTTCGCCGTCGGTCGCGCGCTCAGCGCACGACGAAGACGCAGCAATTGGAGTGCCGCACGACCCGAGCGGCGTTCGGCCCGAGCAGATAATCGCTGAGATCGGGGCGATGCGCCCCGAGCACGATCATGTCCGCGCCGTCTTTCTCGGCCAGCGACAGGATCTCGTGATAGGCAGTGCCGACGCCCACGATGTGTCGCACCTTGGCGTTCACCTCGGGGCCCACGACCTCGGCGACGAAGTCATGCAGCAGCTCGCGCGCGTGCTCCTTCGCCTTCGCTGTGTGATCGTCCGAGAAAAAGGCCCCCACAACCGCCGAGCCGTAATCGGGCACCACGGTGATCACGTCGAGCTGTGCGTCTTCCATCTTGGCCAGCCGCGCCGCCCATTCGAGCACTTTGCGCTCGGTCTTGGGGCGGTTCATGTCGATCGCGCAGAGAATGGTATTGGTCATGCCGGTTCTCCTTCAGCAAAGGCCGCGTCATCGTCTTCCCTGCGCCGATATTGCAGGAAAGCGATGAGCGCGAGAAGCGCGAAAGCGGGGATGAACATCAGCTCTTTCGGAAGCTGGTCGTTCGGCACCTTCACGTTGGACAGTGTGACGGGCGTGTCGCCGTAAAAGTCGAAGCCCTGCAGTTTCTGCTGCAACTCCGAGCCGAACATCGGCTCGTCCGCGACCATCTTTCCGTCCGTTTCGGTGAAGCTCAGGCCGAGCTTGTCGAGCCGGTCCTGCCCCGTCGCGCCTTCGGGCACCTTGACCAGTACGGTCAGGTCCTTCGGTTCTTCGGTGGTGTAATCGGGACCCGAGAAGATCAGTCGCAGCTCACGTCCGACCGGTGCCTTGTCGAGGCGCTGCGTGATGTTCGCAGGCGGCACCTCGTTATAGGGCGGCTCGATCATGTTCATGAAATAGCCGGGACGGAACAGGGTGAAGGCGATCAGAAGAAGCGCCACCGTCTCCCAGATCTTCGAACGGGTGACGAACCACCCCATCGTGCCTGCGGTGAAGACGAGGATGCCGATCGTCGCGATGACGAAGACGAAGATCGCCTGGTACCACGTCACGTCGATCAGCAGCAGATCGGTGTTGAAGATGAACACGAAGGGCAGGGCGACCGTGCGCAGCGAATAGAAGAACGCCGTGAAGCCGGTCTTGATCGCGTCGCCTCCCGAGACTGCCGCCGCCGCGAAGGAGGCAAGGCCCACGGGTGGCGTCACGTCCGCCATGATCCCGAAGTAGAACACGAACAGGTGCACCGCTATCAGCGGTACCACGAGGCCCGACTGCGCGCCCAGATGGACGACGACGCCCACCATCAGCGAACTGACGACAATGTAGTTCGCCGTGGTCGGCAGGCCCATCCCGAGGATCAGCGACAGGATCGCCACGAAGATCAGCATCAGGATCAGGTTGCCACCCGAGAGGAACTCGACGAAATCGGCCATCACCTGACCGATCCCGGTCAGCGAGACGGTGCCTACGATGATCCCGGCGGTGGCGGTGGCCAGGCCGATCCCGATCATGTTGCGCGCGCCGTCGATCATGCCGCCGATCAGGTCGAGAACGCCTTCACGGAAGCGGCTCATCGGGGCGCTCTCGCCGCGGAAGGCGGCCTTGAGCGGTTTCTGGGTGAGCAGGATGAAGAACAGCAGGAACGAGGCCCAGAAGGCCGACAGGCCCGGCGACTTGCGCTCGATCATCAGGAAATAGACCAGAACGACGATCGGGAGCAGGTAGTAGAGGCCCGCCTTGTAGATATCCTTGATCTCCGGAAGCTTCACGATCTCGGAGTTCGGATCGTCCGGCTCCAGATCGGGCGCTTTCGCGGCGACCCAGACGAGGCCGAGATAGACCAAGACGACGAGCAGAGACAGAACCCAGCCTGCGCCTTCGGGTACCATCGAGGTGATGAGGCGCACCGGGTATTGCGTGGCATAGCACAGCGCCGCGAAGCCCGCGAAGAAGGCGAACATGCCGAAGGCGGTGCGCCAGACCGAGACCACGCGGTCGCCGATCGTCGGCATGCGGTTTTTCACGGCCTCCAGATGCACGATGTAGAACAGTGCGATGTAGGAGATGATCGCCGGGATAAAGGCGTGCTTGATGACCTCCAGATAGGAGATGCCGACATATTCCACCATCAGGAAGGCGGCGGCCCCCATCACCGGCGGCATGATCTGGCCGTTGACCGAAGAAGCCACCTCGACCGAGCCGGCTTTCTCTGCCGAGAAGCCTACGCGTTTCATCAGCGGAATGGTGAAGGTGCCGGTGGTGACCACGTTCGCGATCGACGAGCCCGAGATCAGGCCGGTCGCCGCAGAGCCCACGACGGCGGCTTTCGCAGGCCCGCCGCGCAGGTGGCCGAGCGCGCCGAAGGCCATCTGGATGAAGTAGTTGCCCGCGCCCGCTTTCTCGAGCAGCGCGCCGAACAGCACGAAGAGGAAGACGAACTTGGTCGAGACGCCGAGCGCGATCCCGAACACCCCCTCGGAGGTGATCCACATGTGGCTCATCGCCTTGCGCAGGCTCGCACCGGCCCAGCGAATCTGTTCGGGGAAGAACTCCGACGAGCCGAAGAACACATAACACAGGAACACGATCGCCAGCAGCACCATGACCGGGCCGAGCGTGCGATAGGCTGCGATGAAGAGGAAGATGATGCCCAGGACCGAGATATAGGAGTCCTGCATATCGGCGAGTCCGCCATTGTCGACGATCTTCTGGTAGAAGAAATAGCCGTACAGCGCGAGAAGCGCCCCGCCTACCGCGAGGATCCAGTCATACCACGGCACATGGTCCTTGGGTGAGGACTTGAACAGCGGATATGCCATCGCCGAGAGGAAGATGGCATAGGCCAGATGGATCTGGCGGGCATTGTTGATCAGGTCGCCCGGCAGCACATAGGGCCCTATGGGCGAGGCCAGAAGCACCTGGAAGATCGACCAGCTCAGCGCCACCACGGCGACCATGAGCCCGACCCATCCCTTGGGGCTGCGCGCCCCGCTGTCAGAAGCTTGTACGAGCTCCTGCAATTCTTGTTCGTTCAAGGCGCGATTTTCCGCCATCGTTCCCCCTTGCGACCCAACGGGCCGTCCGCCTGTTCCGGCATGATCTTAGTAGCTGAAACTGAAAAGGGCGGGCACGCAAGCGCGCCCGCCCGAATATGCGCAGGGATTACTTAATCCAGCCGCGTTCCTTGTAGTACTTCAGAGCGCCCGGATGGATCGGAGCCGAGAGACCGGCGGTGACCATTTCCTCGGGCTTCAGATGCGCGAAGGCCGGGTGCAGCTTCTTGAACTCGTCGAAGTTGTCGAAGACCGACTTCACCAGCGCATAGACGACATCATCGGGCTCGTCGGCCGAGGTCACGAGGGTCGCGCGCACGCCGAAGGTCTTCGTGTCGTCGGGGTTGCCGCGATACATGCCGCCGGGGATCGTCGCGGTGGCGTAGTACGGGTTGTCGGCGACCAGCTTGTCGACCGCGTCGCCCGTGACGTTCACGAGGTTCGCGTCGCAGGAGGTGGTCGCTTCCTGGATCGAACCGGAGGGGTGACCCACGGTGTAGACCATCGCGTCGATCTGGTTGTCGCAGAGCGCTTTCGACTGCTCGGCGGCCTTCAGCTCGGTCGCGAGCGCGAAGTCCGAGGTTTTCCAGCCCATCGCATCCATCAGCACTTCCATCGTGCCGCGCTGACCCGAACCGGGGTTGCCGATGTTCACGCGCTTGCCCTTGAGGTCTTGGAAGTTCTTGATGCCGCTATCGGCACGCGCGACGACGGTGAAGGGCTCGGGGTGGATCGAGAACACGGCGCGCAGCTTCTCGAACGGACCCTGATCGGAGAACTTCGAGTCGCCCTTGTAGGCGTGGTACTGCCAATCCGACTGGGCGATGCCGAAGTCCAGCTCGCCCGAACGGATGGTGTTGATGTTGTAGACCGAACCGCCGGTGGACTCGACCGAGCAACGGACGCCGGTTTCCTTGTGGCTCTTGTTCATCAGGCGGCAGATCGCGCCGCCGGTCGGGTAGTAGACGCCGGTGACGCCGCCGGTCCCGATGGTGATGAAGGTCTCGTCGGCTGCGTTCGCCGCGGGCGCCATCAGCGCGCCGGCGACGGCCGCGACGGCCCCGAGTTTGAAGAACTGTTTCATGTAGTCACTCCCGTTGATCGTTTTTGGGTGTCGGTTCAGTGGTACGGTCCGCCTCGGTCAGCGTGCATAGACTTCGTCGAGAAGCCTGTTGCGCCGTTCGACCTCGGCGATCCGTTCGGTTGCGCGGGGTCCCGCGCGCTTCGCCACCAGCGCCAGAATTGCTTCGAGCAAGAACAGCGTGGCGACGTAACTCGTGTAGAAATGTGGGCTGTCGGTGGGCACGATGAAGGTCTCATCGGCCGCGTGCAGCGCCGGACAGCTGCGGCTGTCGGTAATCAGCGTGACATGGGCGCCCTGTTCATGGGCATGGATCGCGCTGCGGATGGTGGAGCGCGCGAAGGGCGGCTTGGTGATCACCAGAACCGCGTCGCGCTCGTCGAGCCCGGCGAGCGTCGCGCCCAGCGACGAGCCCGCGCGGGCGCCCAGCTCCCAGTTGTCGCCAAGGAAATTGGCGATATAGGCGGTGTATTCCGCAATCCCCGTCGAACCTAGCGCGCCCAGCAGCACCACCCGGCGGGCGGCGGCGATCTTGTCGGCCACGGCCTCGAGCCGTCCCGGTTCGATCGCGGCGGTCAGGGCCGCGATATTGTCCTGCGTGGCCGCGGCATACCGGTTGAGGAAGCTGTCCTGCGGATCGGCAGCGTCCTTCTGCAGCCGGTCGGCGCGGTCCGCGAAGGGTGAAACACGGCGACCGATCTGGTCGCGCATGGTCTCGCGCAGCTCTTCGAAATTCTCGTATTCGAGCGCATGGGCGAGGCGGGTGAAGGTCGCGGGCGCAAGGTTCGACTCGCTCGCCAGCATACGCAGCGAGCGCGTGGCGATGCTCACCGGATTGTCTGCGATATAGTCGCCCGCCTCACGCAAACGCGTGGACAGGCTGCCATATTGCGCAGCCAATCGCTGTTCGAAACTGCCGGACAATGCTCCTCCCCAGGTTCCATCACCAGTTATCGCGTCGCGGTGACCGTTTCATTTGTTTCATATATTGTCAATGCGTAAAACATATGTTTCATGGGGTGATCAGCGACCCTCACGCAATCTTGTCCCGAAGGAGGGACCGATATGAGCCATGTATTCCCGCGCCACACGAAGTCCACTGCGCCCTTGGCAGTAAAGGGCGACGGTATCTACATCCTCGACTCCGAGGGCAAGCGGTATCTCGATGGCTCGGGCGGTGCGGCCGTGTCCTGTCTCGGTCACTCTGACGCGGACGTGATTGCCGCGATCAAGGATCAGATCGACAATATCGCCTTCGCGCATACCGGTTTCTTCTCCTCCGAACCCGCCGAGCGGCTTGCCGAGCGCCTCATCGCTCACGCGCCGGGGAGCTTGGATCGCGTCTACTTCACGTCCGGGGGATCGGAGGCGGTGGAAAGCGCGCTCAAGATGGCGCGGCAATATTTCGTCGAGAAGGGCGAGCCGAGCCGGTCGCATTTCATCGCGCGCCGCCAGTCCTATCACGGCAACACGCTGGGCGCGCTGGCCGCTGGCGGCAATGCGTGGCGCCGCGAGAAGTTCAACCCGCTGCTGATCGATGTGAGCCACATCGCGCCCGTGCATGAATACCGCTGGCGCGAGGACGGCGAGACCGCCGAGGAATACGGTCTGCGCGTCGCCAACGAGCTGGAGGCCGAAATTCAGCGTCTCGGGGCGGAGAACGTGATCGGCTTCATCGCCGAGCCGGTCGTGGGCGCCACGATGGGCGCGGTGCCGCCGGTGAAGGGCTATTTCAAGCGTATCCGCGAAATCTGCGATCAATACGGCATCCTGCTGATCCTCGACGAGGTGATGTGCGGAATGGGCCGGACCGGTACGTTGTTCGCCTGCGAGCAGGACGGGATCGCGCCCGATATCGTCACCATCGCGAAGGGGCTCGGCGCGGGCTATCAGCCCATCGGGGCGGCGATCTGCACGTCCGAGATTTATGACGCCTTCGTCAACGGCTCGGGCTTCTTCCAGCACGGACATACCTATATCGGCCACCCGACCGCGACCGCCGCGGGCGATGCCGTGGTCAAGAAGCTGACCGAGGGTGGCATGGTCGCGCGGGCGGCGCAGCAGGGCGAAGTGCTCGACGCGGCTTTGCGCGAGGCGTTCGGCCAGCATCCCCATATTGGCGACATCCGTGGGCGCGGCATGTTCCGCGGGCTGGAAATCGTGGCCGACCGCGCCACGAAAGAGCCGATGGATCCGGCGAAGGCCGTCAACAAGAAGCTCAAGGCTGCGGCTTTCGAGGCGGGGCTCGTCTGCTACCCGATGGGCGGCACGATCGACGGCCAGCGCGGCGACCACATCCTGCTCGCGCCGCCCTTCATCATCTCCGACGACCAGATCGGCGAATTGGTGGACAAGCTCGGCACCGCGATCCGCGAGGTTCTCGGGTGAGCCTGCCGCGTATCATGGTCGCGCCGAACGGGGCGACCAAGACCAAGACCGACCATCCGGCGCTGCCGGTCTCGCTCGACGAAATCACGCAGACTGCGCTCGCCTGCCGCGACGCCGGGGCAGGGGCGCTGCATCTGCACCTGCGCGACGATGCGGGCGGGCACCTGCTCGATAGTGGAGCCTATGCCGAGGCGTTGGCCCATCTGCGTCCGCGCTTGGGCGACATGGCGATCCAGATCACCACCGAGGCCGCGGGGCGCTACGCGCCGGGCCACCAGCGCTACGTCGCTCTGAACTCGGGCGCTCATATGGTCTCTGTCTCGGCGCGCGAGATGCTGCGCGATCATGAATTGCTGGCGATGAAGTTCTACGAGGAGGCGGCAGAGCGCGGGATCGCGATCCAACATATCCTCTATTCCCGCGAGGATGCCGAGGCGCTGGCGCGCGTTCTGCCCGACCGTTTGCTGCGCGATCCGGCACTGCAACTGATCTTCGTAATGGGCCGTTATGTCGCGGGGCAAGTCTCGACGCCTGAGATGCTCGACCCGTTCCTCGACTGGATGCAAGCCGAGGCGATCACCCCCGACTGGGCGATTTGCGCCTTCGGCCGGGGCGAGACCGCCTGCCTGAGAAACGCGCTCGCCAAGGGGGGCAAGGCGCGGATCGGGTTCGAGAATTCGCTGGTGATGGAAGACGGGACGACCGCGCCCGACAACGCCGCGCGTGTGGCCGAGATCGCAGCCCTTTAATCGAGCGTCGAATGCCCTTTCTCGGGGCAGTCGGCGAGGTCGGAGCGCTCTTCGTCGGGCAATTGCCGGGCGATCTCACGCAAGGCGCTGCGCAGCCCTTCCTCCATCACCGGATGATAGAAGGGCATCGCCAGCATGTCGTAGGTGCTCATCTCCGACTGGATCGCGAGGCCGAAGAGATGCGCGAAATGCTCGCCCTCGGGCAGCGCCATCTCGCAGCCCAGGAGCTTGCCGCTTCCCGGCTCGGCATAGATGCGGATCAGGCCATGCGCCTCTTCGGCCAGCCGGGCGCGCGATTGCGTCGCGAAATTGGCGTGTCCGATCAAGATGTCCTTCCCCTCCAGATCCGCGAAGCTCTGCCCGACACGCACCGCGTTGGGCGCGCAGAAGGCGATGGCCATCGAGGCCCGGCGGCGATAGCGGCGTGGACTTTCGGCCAAGGCGTTGCGCCCCGCGATATGCCCTTCGTCCGCGGCTTCGTGCAGGATCGGGTGGATCGCGTTTGCGTCGCCCGCCATGAAGACCGGCAGATCGCCGATCTGCGTGGAAGAGGCGTCGACCTCGGGCATCCCGTGATCGTCGAGCGGCACGCCGAGCGTCTCTAGCCCGAGCCCCGCGATATTGGGGCGGCGTCCCATCGCGGCAAGCACGGCGTCGGCCTCGAATTCTGCGCCGCCTGCGCCTTTCACGATCAAACTGCCCGCATTGCCCTCGGAAATCTCAGCCGGGGCACCCAGATGCAGCGGCAGTTCCGCCGCGATGGCGTCGCGCAGGAGTGCAGCGACTTCCGGGTCGGTCATGCCAGCCACGCTTTCCAACGCATCGAAGCCCGCGACCTCGATACCCATCCGCGCCATCGCCTGTGCGAGTTCCACGCCGATCGCGCCCATGCCGATCACCGCGATCCGCTTGGGCAGGTCGTCGCGGTCGAACAGCGTGTCGGTGGTAAAGATACGATCGCCGAAGGTTTTCCACGGCCCCGGCAGCACTGGCGACGAACCGGTCGCGAGGATGATCGCATCGGCGGTCACTTCCCCGTGTCCCTCGATCTCGATCCGGTTCGGCCCGAGGAGTTTCCCGCGACCCGAGATCGCCTTTTCGCCGAGTTTCTCGGGCACCGCGCGCGGCGATTTGGTGAAGTCGTCGCGCATCCGTTTCATTCGCGCCATCACGTCGGGCACGCGGATGCGCAGCGTCTCGGCGCCGGAAATCCCGAAGGCCTCGAAATCGTGGCGACGGTGGAAGGCGTTGGCGGCTTCGATCAGCGCCTTGGAAGGCATGCAGCCGCTTTCGGCGCAGGTCGTGCCCCAATGGCCGTCATTTATGATGAGGAAGTCATCTGTCGCATGGCGCACCTCGCGCAAGGCGGACAACCCGGCCGAGCCGGAGCCGATTATGACGACGCGCGCATGTTGTGACATGAAACCTCCGCTGAACTGTCGCGAACCGAACCGCCTAGCGAGCTATACGTTCCAAGCTTTTGCGCGGTAAAGTCTGCGCCTGAGCTGGCACCCGCAGGCGGCGCATCGCCACGATCTGCCCCAACGCGCGATGCGGTGCGATGGTGCGGAAGATGTCGCGGATCATCCGCGCGTCGGCGGCGACACCGGCGCGCCAGTTGCCAAGCTTTGCGGACTTCATCGGGCTGTCGACGCCGGGCCACGCGACGACGGCGATCCGGGCGCGCGCGCCGATCCACAGGCGGTTCATGAACACCTCCAGCCCGAAGCGGGGAAGGGCGTTGAGAGCCTCCAGTCGTGTGCCCAGCATCTCGCGCGGGATCACACGCTCGCCCGAGATGTAATCGAGCCCGATCACCCGCCAGATGCGCGGCGCGTTGCGGCGCAGGCTGATCGTGACATCGGCCTCCCCATTCGCCACAGGCGCGATCAGCGCGCCCAGATCGGAATGGGTCAGCCCCAGCAGATCGCTGTCGAGCAGCATCAGGTGAGTGCCCGCGGCTTCTGCGATCCCCGCGGCCACGGCCGCCGTCTTGCCTCCGTTCTGTGTCTGGCGCAGCACCCGCAGATGCGGATGGGCGGCGCGATACCCCTCGGCGATTTCGGCGGTGCCGTCGCTCGAGCCGTCGTCGATCACGATCACCTCGGCGATCTGCGGATGACCCAGCACGCGCTCCAGCACCGCGCCGATCCGCGGGGCCTCGTTATAGGCGGGCAGAATGCAGCTGATCTTCGTCATGAGTGCGACCTCTTGCGGCGATAGAACCAGATCGTGGCGCCGAGCGCGATCACGACGAGCAGGATCAGCGAGCCCGTCGACAGCCAGCTGTCGATCTTGCCGATATGCGAGCCGAGCCAATAGCCGAGTGCCACGAAAGCCAGCGATTTCGGGATCGTGGCGATCAGATTGGTCAGCATGAACACCCAGAAATTCATCCGCGCGACCCCGGCTGCGACCAGCACCGGCGCGCCAGCCGAATGGGTCAGCTTGCCGAAGACCAGCGTCTTGATCCCCTTGCTCTGGAAGTGCCGCGCCGCGCTCACGAGCCGCGCGCGGCTCAGGCCCAGCCTGTCGCGCCATTTCTTGGGCATCCGGTTCAGCCCCCATCGGCCAAGCGAATAGAGCCCCAGATCGCCGACGAGATCGGCAAGGATCACGATGATCGCAACCGACCAGACGGAGAACAGGTTCTGGCTGGCAAGCCACGCCGCGATCACGGTCACGATCGGCCCTTCGAGTACCGCAATCGGCGCGATTACGGCCAAGCCGTGTTTCGCCATCAATGCGGAGATCGTCTCCAAGCCGAACATAAGGTTACTCCGTGACGGGGGTGTCGCGGCGCGCCACGTCCCGATGGGTCATGTCATTGCCGCGCCACGTGAAATCGCGCCCGAACCATGTCATCAGCCAAAGCGCGGGCAGCATCGCGTCGCGGATCGCGAACCCTGCGATGTCGCGCGCGGAGGCGGGCCAGCCCGCGATCCGCGCCAGCAGCACCTCGGCACCGTACCACAGCGCAACCAGAAGCGG
Source organism: Thioclava sp. IC9 (assembly GCF_002213225.1). Taxonomy (NCBI): domain Bacteria; kingdom Pseudomonadati; phylum Pseudomonadota; class Alphaproteobacteria; order Rhodobacterales; family Paracoccaceae; genus Thioclava; species Thioclava sp. IC9. The sequence continues at coordinate 49,169 of NZ_NBNX01000002.1, read as the reverse complement.
CAGCGCGATCCATGGCATCGCGCCCAAAGCGGCGAGGGCAAGCGCGGCGAGGAAGGGCAGGAAAGGGCCCTGCGCGATCTCTGCGGCGAAGATCATCACGAAGCCGTCGCGACGCACCTTGGACCAGCGCAGCTGGCGGTCCCAGACCGTGCGAGCCGCGCGCCTCCCGATCGGTTGCGCGAAGAGGTGCCGCGTCAGCCGCACCTTCAGCCCCTGCCGGCGCACGAGTTTCGTAGAGGCCACGTCCTCGGCCATGTTGCGCCCGAGCGCCGCAAAGCCGCCGCCTGCCATCAGGATGTCGCGCCGCCAGAACAGCGATTTGCCCTGAGCGAAGCCCAGCCCGATCATGTCGGCCGCCACCTGCCAGCGCGCCTGATTGGTGTTGAGGAACGCTGCCTCGACGGCGCCCCAGAGATTGCCTGGACGCTCGGCCACCGGCGGAGCGGAGACCAGCCCCGTGCCGGGCCGCCATTCCGCCACCAACCGTTTCAGATAATCGCGCGGCAAAAGCAGATTGCTATCGGCCATCGCGAGCCACTCAGCGTCGGTCGCGGACAGACCCTTGTGCAGGTTGTTCAGCTTCGGATTGCCCGACACCGCGTCGAGCCCGGTCAGAAGCCGCGCACGCACATGCGGGTTCTCTTCGATCAGGCGACGGACCAGCGCGCAGGCCGGGTCGTGCTCGGACGGCGCGCAGAATATTACCTCGTAATCCGGATAGTCGAGTTCGAAGGACGAGCCCAGCGTCTCCGCGTCGAACGGGTCGACCCCGCAGACCGGGCGCATCAGCGCGATGAAAGGCAGGTCGTCGGGCACCGGCTTCGGTGGTCGGGATTCGCGCCACGCGGTCATCGCGGCGCTGAGAAGATGCGCCGTTAGAGTGATGCCCAGAAGGGCTGCAAGGAAGAGCAGAACGATCGTCATGCACGAACCTTTGCGACGGCGGGGCGGGTGCCGGTCTCGGTGACCGCAGCGGGCTCCGCGCCCCATTGAAGAAGTTGCAATGCGCCTGAACTATCCTCGGCCAAGGCGGTCAGGCTGTCCACCCAGTCGCCGCAATTCGCGTAGGTCATTCCGCCGACCTCGCGCAGCGCGGGCTTGTGCGAGTGGCCGCAGATGATCCCGTCGACCCCGGCCTCGGAAGCCAGCGCGATCAGCCGATGCTCGTAACCCGAGCCACGTGCGATCAGGTGGTTAATCCCCTCGATCGCGAGCTGGATCAACGTGCGCTCTGTCTCGGAAACGTCACGGCGGCGGCGCAACCAGGCATCGATGCCGCGGAACAGCGCGTCCATCCGGCTTCCGAAACGGGTCATCGCGTGCCAGCGCAGAATGCGCGCATCGCATTGATCGCCATGCACGATAAGGTAGCGCTGCCCGTCCGCGCCGACATGGAGTGCCGTCTCGGCCAGCTCAAAGCTGAGGAAGTTCATACCCGGCGAGCGTAGTGCCGCATCGTGATTGCCGGGCAGGTAGACGATGCGCGTTCCGGCCTCGGCATGGGCCTCGAGGGTCTCGATGATCTCGGCATGGATATCCCCCCACTGCACGGGGCCACCATGCCAGAGGTCGAGGATATCGCCGACGAGGTAGATCGCGTCGGCCCGGACGCTTTGCAGAAAGTCGAGTATCGGGCCGGGGCTGCACCCGCGCGAGCCAAGGTGAAAATCCGAGAGGAAGAGGCTGCGGTAGTGGTGCTTGTTGTGATGGCGCGATCGGCTCATGTCACATCTCCGGTGGATCGGCGGGGAGAGGCAGGCACCCGACGCCTGCGCAGAGAAGCGATGCGGAGACAGTCCGGAAAATGGCAGACTGCAATTTATGGGCCATAGGATCCTTCCGCTCTTTGCTGCGCTGCCCATCGCCTTCCTACGTGACATCGATGTGACGGCTACGTGAACCTGTTATGTCACCTAGAGGCAGCTGTGCGGTGATCAACCATAAGGGTGTGAAATACCAAGCAACTTCCGGTGAGCGCACGATATCTTGCGGTTTGTTTCACCCGAAAGCATAGTGGTCGCGGTGACGACGATTGGCGAAGGAGAACGCGATGGCAGGATATCTGACCACCCATGTGCTCGACACGGCGCGGGGATGCCCGGCGGACGGGCTCAAGATCACGCTCTTCGCTCTCAACGGAGACGATCGTGAGGTGCTGGCCGAGATGGTGACGAATGCCGACGGGCGCACCGACTCGCCGATCCTGCCGGCGGAGCGGTTTCGCACCGGGCAGTTCGAACTGGTCTTCGCTGCGGGGGATTATCTGCGGGCGAGCGGGCAGGGAGCGGAAGAGCCGCTGTTCCTCGACGATATCCCGATCCGCTTCGGGATGAATGATGCCGGGGCGCATTACCACGTGCCGCTGCTGCTCTCGCCCTACGGCTACTCAACCTATCGCGGCAGCTGAGCCCGGGGCGTCCATCTGCTCGTGATTTGAGCATCCGGACAAAAATCCGGCGGTTCCGCCGCGCCATCGCTTGCGCTCGGCCGTGGCTTCGGAAACTCTAGGCGCAAAACGAGGGACGACGGATGGATTACACTTTTTTTCTGGAATGGGTGCAGTTCGCGGTGCGCTGGCTGCACGTGATCACCGCGATTGCGTGGATCGGGTCGTCCTTCTATTTCATCGCGCTCGATCTGGGGCTGGTGCCCGAACCCGGCGCGCCTGAAGGGGTGCATGGGGCGGCGTGGCAGGTCCATGGCGGCGGCTTCTACCACATCCAGAAATATCTCGTGGCCCCGGCGCAGATGCCCGACCGGCTGACCTGGTTCAAATGGGAAAGCTACATGGCGTGGCTTTCGGGCTTCGCGATGCTGGTGGTGCTCTACTGGACGCAGGCGCAGTTCTATCTGATTGATCCGCGGGTGATGGAGCTGCCGGTCTGGGGGGCAATTCTGATCTCGATCGGCTCGCTCGCGCTCGGCTGGCTCCTTTACGACCTGATCTGCAAATCGCGCTTCGGCGAAAACAACACCCGGCTCATGCTCGGCCTCTACGTCATTCTCGTCGCGATGGCCTGGGGCTATACGCAGGTCTTCTCGGGCCGCGCGGCGCTGCTGCATCTGGGGGCCTTCACCGCGACGATCATGACCGCAAACGTGTTCCTGATCATCATTCCGAACCAGAAGATCGTAGTGGCCGACCTCGTGGCGGGGCGCACGCCCGATCCGAAATACGGCAAGATCGCCAAGCAGCGTTCGACCCATAACAATTACCTGACGCTGCCGGTCATCTTCCTGATGTTGTCGAACCACTATCCGCTGGCTTTCGCGAGCGCCTATAACTGGCTTATCGCCTCCCTGGTGTTCCTGATGGGGGTGACGATCCGGCACTTCTTCAACACGCACCACGCCCATAAGGGTAAGCCGTGGTGGACCTGGGGCGCCACCGCGGCGTTGTTTATTGCGATCGTATGGCTGTCCTCGATCCCGAAGGCGGATGCCGGGGCGGACGCCGAGGACAGCGCCATGTTGACGCCTTTCGAGCAGCGCTTCGCGGCGGCGCCCGGCTTCGACGAAGTGAGCGGTATCGTAATGGGGCGCTGTTCGATGTGTCATGCGAGCGAGCCCGGCTATGAAGGGATTGGCCATGCGCCCAAGAATATCAAGCTCGAGACGCCCCGCGAAATCGCCGCCGCCGCGCGGCAAATCTACGTGCAAGCCGGGCTGACCGACGCGATGCCGCCTGCGAATTTGAGCTACATGGAGCCGCAGGAGCGCGCCGCCATCCGGGCTTGGTTCCGAGCGGGCGAGGCCGGGACGCAAGCGGCAGGTCCAACGGATCGGGCCGAGGCCGAGATCGCGGTTCCCCATCCTGACGCGTCGTGATCGCTGCCGCATATCGGCGGGTTCAGGGATCATAGTGATGAGCTAGAAATCCTCCCAATCGTCATCCGTGGGCGGCGGCAAAGCAAAGGCAGTATTGCCTGACACGCTGATAGGCGAAGCAGCATCGCGCGGGGCCGATTTCGGCGGCGCGGAGGCAATGCGCTCCGATTTCTCGGGCGCACGTCGCGGCGCCACAGCAGGTTTGTCCGCAGAGTCGACACGACTGGGGCTGGCACCCGATGCCTCGCCAAGTTTGAATTGTCCCATCGCCTCGCCGAGTTCCACGGCCTCGCGTTCGAGGACCTGGCTAGCGGCGAGGGCCTCTTCGAACATGGCGGCGTTGTGCTGGGTTACCTGATCGAGCTGCGTGACGGCGGAATTGATTTCCGTCAGGCCCGCGCTTTGCTCCTGCGTAGCATTCGCGCTGTCCGCGACATAGGCGAGAAGATCGGAAACGGAGGACTGGATGCCCCCGAGCGCATCGCCCGCTTGGCCCACCAAGCCGACGCCGCGTTTCACCTGTGCTGAGGAGTTCGCGATCAACTCGGCGATCTCGCGTGCAGCGTCAGAGGAGCGCTGCGCGAGCGCACGCACTTCCGACGCGACGACCGCGAAGCCTCGTCCGGCTTCGCCAGCGCGTGCGGCCTCTACCCCGGCGTTCAGGGCGAGCAGGTTGGTCTGAAAGGCGATCTCGTCGATGACGCTGGTGATCCGGCTGATCTGCTCCGAGCTTTGTTCGATTTCCGACATCGCCTGCACGGCTTCGGAAACGACTTGGCCGCTTTCTTCCGCGCTGCGCCGGGCGGTCTCGACAAGGTCATTCGCGCGGCCGGCGGCCTGGGCGGCCGCCTCGACCGAGGCGGTGATCTCGTTGAGCGCGGCGGCGGTCTCCTCGAGCGTGGCGGCCTGCCGTTCGGTGCGCCGCGCCATGTCATCGGAGTTTGACGAAATTTGCCGCGCCTCAGTGCGGATCGATCCGGCGTTGTCGAGCACCTTTCGCATCGCGTCGCGCAAATCGCCGATCGCGCTGTTGAAGTCGTCACGCAATGTCTTGGAATCGCCTTCGAATTCAGCGGTGATCTCGGCCATGAGATCCCCGGCGGAGAGCCCGGCCAAGGCCGATTTCAGGGTCTCGACAATGTGTTGTTGGGCGGCTTGCATCGCGTCGCGTTCTTTCCGGCGGGCGTCAGCCTCCAAATGCTGCTGGGTGCGGTCGCTCGCGAGCACGGTGAACATGACCATCGTGCCGTCCGAATCGAGGATCGGGTTGACCGAGCCTTCGAGCCAGGCCTGGCGGCCGTCGGCACAGCGCAGCATCAGCATACCCGCGAATGGCTGCGGATCGCGCCGGAGAATTTCGCAGACCGGCGTGCCCTCAAAGGTAATCTGGCCGGCTACGGACATCCCGGCCATTTCTTCGCGGGGCGCGCCGTAGACTTCGGCAAACGCGTGATTGAGCGTGTCGATCGTTACATCGGGACGTAGGTCCACGCGCAGCAGGTTGGCGTCGATCGCAGAGATCAGCGAGGCATTGCGCCGTTCTTCCGTGGTGTTGCGCCATTGCGAGACATGGCCGATCTTTTCGCCCGCCTCGTCGGTCACGGGGCTGACGAGGCAGAGAAGCGATCCGGCGCGCATTCGGCCTTCGAGGGTGAGGGTGTCGCGTGCCCCGCCGTCGAGCGCTGCGGCCGCGGTCGTCCCCGCTGGCAAAATCTGGTCCGCGCGGGTTCCGACAAGCTTATCGGGGTCGAAACTCGGGTTGTAGGATCGGATTTCTGGCGCGAAGGGGCGCAGCAGATCCGAAGCGGCCTCGTTGGCGAAGGTGATGACGTGATCGTTGCCGGTGAGAATGATCGCGACCGAGGCGCTTTCGAGTGCGGCGCTGTGGACCCGCGCTGCGCGGTTGCGCGATTCGGCGATCGCAAGCTCGGACGCGAAGGTTTGCAGCGCGCGGGCGATCGCGCCGATTTCGTCGTGGCGCTTGGTGGCGGGGATTTCGGCATCGAACTGCCCCGCGACTACGGAGTGCATCGCCTGCGTCACGCGGGTGAGCGGTCGCGCGATAAGCCAGCGTACGCCGAGCATCGCGCCGCCGAGAATGCCCACAAAAATCAAGGCCGTGAAAGCGAGGTTGCGTATCATGTCCTCGGCAGCGCGCGCGATGGCGGGTGCCGGGCTCCATCGCAGTGCGAGCACGGCGAGCGGGTCGTCTTGCGGGGAAATGCGCAGGGGAATTGCTTCGCTCAGCCCGTCTGCCGATTTCTTCAGGCCCTGCGCCTCAATCGCGTTTTGCGCAAGCGTGACCAAGGCTGGGTCGGCCTCGCCCGCCTTAGCCAGAACGTCGCCGCGCAAGTTGAGCACCAGCGCGGACTGACCGGCGCCGTCGGAGCCCGCGAGGACCGCTTTGACCTCATGAGACGCGTCTGCGATCCGTCCCGTGATCAGCGCATCCGTTACCGAATCACCGAGCATAGGCAGGATCTGGTCGAGCTGCGTCCTCGCGGCCTCGTTGGCGCGGCGATGGTTCGAATTGATCGTGAGCAACGTCATCAGCGCCGCGAACATGATGCCGACGATCGCGATCAGGGCCAGCAATTTGACCATCACGGTGTGCCAGGCGCTTGCACCAGCCTCGGATTTGGACATCTCCGCCTCTTTTTCCACACGGGGGCATTCCCGCAAAATCGCGGACACGCTACGTCCATCCCCTTTCGATGCCCTTAACGCGGACCTGCTGCAGGTCAGCATTTGCGCCGCAAGCGCATTTTCCCCGCAGTCAGTGCCCTTGAAGGTCCCCGATGCGGTCACTAAGACTTCTGTAAAGATCACACGCTATGAAGAGCGTCGAACGACCAGGAAGGGCCGAGATGAAAGATCCCCACGAGTTTTACATGAACACGCTGGTGCCGATGGTGGTCGAGCAGACCTCGCGCGGCGAGCGTGCCTACGACATCTACTCGCGCCTGCTGAAGGAGCGCATCATCTTCCTGTCGGGCCCCGTCCATGACGGCATGTCGACGCTGATTTGCGCGCAGCTTCTGTTCCTCGAGGCCGAGAACCCGAAGAAAGAGATCGCGATGTACATCAACTCGCCGGGCGGCGTGGTGACGAGCGGTCTGTCGATCTACGACACGATGCAATACATCAAACCCAAGGTCTCGACGCTGGTGATCGGGCAGGCGGCCTCGATGGGCTCGCTGCTGCTGACCGCGGGCGAAAAGGGGATGCGCTTCTCGCTGCCCAACAGCCGCGTCATGGTCCACCAGCCCTCGGGCGGCTACCAGGGGCAGGCGACCGACATCATGATCCACGCCCGCGAGACCGAGAAGCTCAAGCGTCGCCTGAACGAAATCTACGTCAAGCATACCGGCAACGACTACGAGACCGTCGAAGCCGCGCTCGAGCGCGACAACTTCATGTCCGCCGAGGCCGCGAAGGAGTGGGGCCTGATCGACGAGATCCTTGAAAGCCGGGTCAGCGACGACGGAGAAAAGTGATCCTCCCGCTTAACTTCGGGACGATTTTGACATTGAGGTGACGGTTGGCCTGTCCTAGTCTTGAAGGGACAGGCCAATTCACGAAGCCCGGGGCGGCCCGGGCAGCAGAGGTAAGAGATGGCGAACTCGAACGGCTCCGACAGCAAGAACACGCTTTATTGCTCGTTCTGCGGCAAAAGCCAGCATGAGGTCCGCAAGCTGATCGCGGGTCCGACCGTGTTCATTTGCGACGAATGCGTCGAGCTGTGCATGGACATCATCCGCGAGGAGACGAAATCGGCCGGGCTGAAATCCACCGAAGGCGTGCCGACCCCGCGCGATATCTGCCAGGTGCTCGACGATTACGTGATCGGCCAGGAACATGCCAAGCGCGTGCTCTCGGTCGCGGTGCACAACCACTACAAGCGTCTCAACCACGGCACGAAGACCGACATCGAACTGGCGAAGTCGAACATCCTGCTGATCGGCCCGACGGGCTGCGGCAAGACACTTCTCGCCCAGACGCTGGCGCGCATCCTTGATGTGCCCTTCACGATGGCCGACGCGACGACCCTGACCGAAGCCGGTTATGTGGGCGAGGATGTCGAGAATATCATCCTCAAGCTGCTGCAGGCGTCGGAATACAACGTCGAACGGGCGCAGCGCGGCATCGTCTATATCGACGAGGTCGACAAGATCACCCGCAAGTCGGACAACCCGTCGATAACGCGCGACGTGTCGGGCGAGGGTGTGCAGCAAGCGTTGCTGAAGATCATGGAGGGCACCGTGGCCTCCGTGCCGCCGCAGGGCGGGCGCAAGCATCCGCAGCAGGAATTCCTGCAGGTCGACACGACGAACATCCTGTTCATCTGCGGCGGCGCCTTCGCGGGTCTCGACCGGATCATCGCGCAGCGGGGCAAGGGCTCGGCGATGGGCTTCGGCGCGGACGTAAAGGATAGCGAAGACCGCAATATCGGCGAGCTGTTCAAGGAGCTCGAGCCCGAGGACCTGCTGAAATTCGGCCTGATCCCGGAATTCGTCGGTCGTCTGCCGGTCATCGCGACGCTGACCGATCTCGACGCCGAGGCGCTGGTGACCATCCTGACCGAGCCGAAAAACGCGCTGGTGAAGCAGTATCAGCGTCTCTTCGAGATCGAGGGTGTGTCGCTGACCTTTACCGACGATGCGCTGACCGCCATCGCCAAGAAGGCAATCGAGCGGAAGACAGGTGCACGCGGCCTGCGGTCGATCATGGAAGACATCCTGCTCGACACGATGTTCGAACTGCCGGGCATGGAAGAGGTCGAAGAGGTCGTGGTCAACGAAGAGGCCGTGACCCAGAGCGACGCAAAACCGCTGCTGATCTATGCCGAAGCCAAGAAGGGAGGCAAATCGGCGAGCTGATCGCGACGTAAGCAACGATTCAACAAGGGGCGAGCTTCGGTTCGCCCCTTTGTTTTGCGACATGACTCTTCTCGTGCGGAAGGGTTTGCGCTAGTCCTTGGCGCATTCCCCTCGCAGAAGGGCAAGGACATGAGGCAGAGCTTTGCGCCGCTCGCAGCCGGGCAGCACAACAATCTCAACCTGATCCGCCTGATCGCAGCGTCCTGCGTGCTCGTGTCGCATGCTTGGCCGATCAGCCTCGGACCGGGAGCGCTGGAACCGCTCGAGGCCGCGACCGGCTTCAGCCTCGGTGCGCTTGCGGTCTTCGTGTTCTTCGCGATTTCGGGCTTCCTGATCTCGGCGAGCTTCGAGCGTTCCAGCAGCCCATGGCGCTATGTCCGCGCCCGCGTGGCGCGGATTTACCCCGGGTTGATCGTCTCGATCTCGCTGGTCACCTTCGTCATCGGGCCGATTTTCAGCCGACTGTCCCCGGCCGACTACCTCGCCTCGGTCGAGACATGGCTGGCATGGCTCGGCAATGTGAGTCTCGTCCGGCTCGATTACCATCTGCCTGGTGTTTTCGAGGGCAATCCCTATCCGACGGTTCAGGGCTCGCTGTGGACGCTGCCGGTCGAGATACGGCTTTACGTGGTCGTCGCGCTGCTCGGCGTGCTTGGCTTGATGCGCAGGCCGCTCCTGCTGATGACCGCGGTTCTAGTAGGTCTAGCGGGCCTCAGCCAAGCCCCCGCATTCGATTTTCCCGGAGCCTATGCGCTTCGCTCGCTCTGGTATCCGGGGTTGCCCTTTTTCCTCGGCATGGGGGCCTACCTGATGCGTGCGCGCATCCCGGCCTCGCCGGTGGTCGCCCTTCCCCTCGCGGTTCTGGCGGCTATCAGTATGCACGGCCCTCTGGCGTATCCGTCGATGGCACTCGCTGTCTCCTACGCAACGCTCTGGCTGGCGGGGCTGCCTTCGGGAAGGTTTCGCGAGTTCAATCGGGTGGGCGACTACTCCTACGGTATCTATATCTATGCTTTCCCTGTGCAGGGGATGGTCGTGGCGCTCTTGGGCGAAATGGGCCCGCTTTCCAATATCGCCCTCGCAACGCCGATCACCGTCGCGCTCGCGATGCTGTCGTGGCACTGGGTCGAGCGTCCGGCGATGAAAATCCTTCGCCGCGGGCAGATTCCGCAGGCAAATTCCGCTTCGCAGGCGCCTTGAGCCCGCACGGGTACTGGACCTCGACGCCCCAGCGGATATAACAGGCGGGACGCATTGCGGAGGTTGCCCCATGAAGTTTCTGCTTCGAATTCTCACCTGGTGGAACGGCTCGACCGTCGGCACGCAGCTTTTCACCGCGCGCAAGGGCGTGAAAGTTGGCGAGGACGAGCAAGGCAACATCTATTACCGCACCAAGGACGCCAAGCGCCGCTGGGTGATCTATAACGGCGAGAGCGAAGCGAGCCGTATTCCTCCGGACTGGCATGGCTGGATCCACTTCACCTATGACGAGCCGCCGACCGACAAACCGCTGGCCCATAAGCCATGGGAAAAGCCGCATGAGCAGAACCACACCGGCACCGAAGCGGCCTATGTGCCGCCGGGGTCGATTCGCCTCGCGCACCCGGTCGAGCGCCGCGATTACGAGGCTTGGCAGCCCGAGTAAGGCCACCGCGCTATGAGCGAAAACCGCACCGAGATCATTACCGGCGCGATCGTGCTGGTCGTGGCACTGGGCTTTTTGCTCTGGGCGGGGCGTGGCATGGGAATCGGGGCCGATGGCGGTTCCTATCCGCTGCATGCCTCCTTCCGGTCGATCGGGGGCGTCGTGCCCGGCACCGATGTGCGACTTGCGGGCGTGAAGGTTGGGACGGTGACGGATGTCGCGCTGAACCCCAAGACGTTCTTCGCCGACACCACGATCTCGGTGAAGAAGGGCGTCGCGCTGCCCGAGGATACGGTGATCGCGGTGACGCAAGACGGGCTCTTGGGCGCGAACTATATCGAACTGATCCCTGGCGGAGCGATCGACGATCTCAAGCCGGGCGATGAAATTCTCGACACGCAGAGCGCGGTCTCGATGCTGAACCTGATGCTGAAATTCGCAGGTGGCGGCAGTGGCGACGGCGCAGGGGAGGGGGCGCAATGATCCGCGCTTTGGTTTTGATCGCAGCACTCGTTCCAGGGCTCGCTGTCGCACAGGACTTCACGCAAACGACGCCGGACGACCAGATCCCGCAGGATGAGCCCGCGAAAGGGCTGGCTGACGGTACGGGCGCGATGTTGCGCGGGCTCGACAAGGTGTCGGGCATCGCCTCGGACATCAATCTGAATGTCGGGCAGAGCGTGAAATACGGGTTCATCACGGTAACGCTACGCGAATGCCGCTACCCGGCCGACGATCCGTCCTCGGATGCCTATGCCTATGTGACGGTAACCGAAGAGGACAAGCCGCAGCCCGATTTCGCAGGCTGGATGATTGCTTCGAGCCCCGCGCTCTCGGCGCTCGATCACCCGCGTTACGACGTCTGGGTCATCCGCTGCAAAAGCGACTGAGGCGCAGGGATCACGCCTGAGGTGAAGTCGCATTCCCGCGTCAGCGCCTGAGCCAGACGCGCGCGATATTCGATCCGGGTCACTTCGATCGCGCCCATCGAGGCCAGATGCGGCGTGATGTATTGCGTGTCGAGCAAGCTGAACCCCGTCTGGCGCAGCCGGTCCACCAGATAGGTCAGCGCCACTTTCGAGGCATTGGGCCGCCGCGAGAACATGCTCTCGCCGAAGAACGCGCCGCCCAATGTGATCCCGAAAATGCCGCCCGCGAGCTCACCGTCCTGCCAGACCTCTAGGCTATGCGCGAAGCCTGCGGCGTGAAGCTGATCGTAGAGCGTGAAGAGCGGGCCGTTGATCCATGTCTCATCCCGGTCGGCGCAACCTTCGACCACGCCCCGAAATGCCGCGTTTGTTGTAATACTGTAATCGCCGCGCCGGATCACCTTCGCCAGAGAGCGCGAAATATGGAATTTGTCCAAGGGGACGATCCCGCGCAGAGCCGGGTCGAACCAATGCAATTGCGGATTGTCGCGGCTTTCAGCCATCGGGAAGATGCCCTGCGCATATCCCGCGAGAAGTAGTTCCGCGCTCAGTCTGTCCGTCATTGTCTTGCCCGGTTTTCCCGTTACGCCTAGGCTCGCCAACAAGATGAACCAGAGCGGGGCCGAGCGCAAATATGGGTTTCTACGATTTCCTCCCCGAGATCGATCGATATGCCGAAGATCCTGGCACGGTGGAGCGGATGAACCTGCGCCACAAGATGATCATTAAGCCGCTCGAGCAGGAGATCGCGGGCAAGCGTGTGCTCGATCTGGCGGCGCATGATGGTCGCTGGGCCTATGCCTTCGCCGCTGCGGGAGCCTCGGAAGTGGTGGGAATCGAAGGGCGGCAGGAGCTGATCGACCGCTTCGAGCAGTTCCCCCGCGCGCATCTGCGCGAGAAGGTGAAGCTGATCTGCGACGACATCTTCGACGGGATGCAGAAGCTGATCGACGCGGGCGAGCGCTTCGACGTCGTCGGTGTTCTCGGCATTCTCTACCACGTCATGGACCATTTCCGGTTGTTCCAGCTGGTGCGCCAGCTGGGGCCCGAACTGGTAATCGTGGACAGCGAATTCGCACAGCGCCCGGGGCCGATCATTCTGCTGATGCGCGAGCGCACCGATAACGAGCTGAACTCGATCCCGCAGATCGACGGGCAGGAGAAAGCGTTGATCGGAATTCCATCCTTCCCGGCGATGACCGCAATGGCAGATGTGCTCGATTACGACTGCCATTGGCTCGACTGGGAGCAGATCGGACAAGGCCAACGCAGCCATATCGGCGATTACTATCGCCCCAAGGATAAAGAGAAAAAGCGCGGCACCTGCCTGCTGACCCCGAAATGAAAAACGCCCCCGAAACCGGGGGCGTTTTCGTCAATGTCGACCCGCTCAGAGGTTTTTCTCGAGCCATTTCTCGAGCCAGTGGATCGAGTAGTTGCCGCTCTGGATGTCGGGCTCTTGCAGGAGCGCGTTGAACAACGGAACGGTCGTATCCACCCCGTCCACGATCAGCTCGCCAAGCGCGCGATGCAGGCGCTGCAGCGCCTCGTGGCGGTCGCGGCCATGCACGATCAGCTTCGCGATGAGGCTGTCGTAATAGGGCGGGATCGAATAGCCGTCATAAAGCGCGCTATCCATCCGCACGCCAAGGCCGCCCGGCGCGTGGTAGTGGGTGATCTTGCCGGGGCAGGGAGCGAAGTTCGGCAGCTTCTCGGCGTTGATCCGTACTTCGATCGCGTGACCGCGGATCGACAGCTTGTCCTGATCGAACTCCATCGGCTCGCCGGCGGCAACCTTGATCTGCTGACGCACGAGATCGACACCGAAGATCGCCTCGGTCACCGGGTGTTCGACTTGAAGGCGGGTGTTCATCTCGATGAAGTAGAACTCGCCATCCTCGTAGAGGAACTCGATCGTGCCGGCGCCGGAATAGCCCATTTCGCCGATTGCGTTGGCGCAGATGCTGCCGATGCGGGCACGCTCTTCTGGCGTGATCGACGGGCCGGGGGCCTCTTCGAGCACCTTTTGGTGGCGGCGCTGGAGGGAGCAGTCGCGCTCGCCCAGATGGACGCCGCGGCCCTTGCCGTCGCCGAAGACCTGCACTTCGATATGGCGCGGCTTCTGAAGGTATTTCTCGATATAGACTTCGTCATTGCCGAAGGCGGCTTTCGCCTCGGAACGCGCGGTGCGGAACGCGACCTCAAGTTCTTCTTCGGACCTCGCGACCTTCATCCCGCGACCGCCGCCGCCGGCGGTGGCCTTGATGATGACCGGATAGCCCATATCGGCCGCGATCTGCTTCGCGGATTCGGTATCGGGAACACCGCCCGCCGAGCCCGGTACGACCGGAATGCCAAGATTTTTCGCGGTTTCCTTCGCGGTGATCTTGTCGCCCATGATGCGGATATGGGCGGCGGACGGGCCGATGAAGGTGATGCCGTGATCCTCGAGCACCTGCACGAAGGCGGCATTCTCGGACAGGAACCCGTAGCCCGGGTGGATCGCCTGAGCGCCGGTGATTTCGCAGGCCGCGACGATGGCGGGCACCGAAAGGTAGGATTGGCTCGAGGAGTTCGGGCCGATGCAGACCGATTCATCGGCCATGCGCACATGCATCGCGTCCGAATCCGCCGTCGAATGGACCGCGACCGAGGCGATCCCCATCTCGCGGCAGGCACGGATCACGCGCAGCGCGATCTCGCCCCGGTTGGCGATCAGGATCTTGTCGAACATACCGGCCCCCTTATTCGACGATCATCAGGGTCGAGCCGTATTCGACCGGCTGACCGTCATCGACGAGGATGCGCTTCACGGTGCCCGACTTCGGGGCGGGGATATGGTTCATGGTTTTCATCGCCTCGACGATCATCAGCGTCTGGCCTTCCTTGACCTGGTCGCCGACCTTCACGAAGGCCGATGCGCCCGGCTCGGGCGAGAGATAGGCGGTGCCCACCATGGGCGAGGCCACGGCGCCGGGGTGATCGGCGGGGTCTTCGACGGTCGCGGATTGCTCTGCGGCCGCAGGGTGGGCAGCCGGGGCGGCAACGGGTGCCGGAGCGGGGGGCGCTGCGGGGGCAGGGGCGGCAGCGTGCACGATATTGGTCTGTTTCGACACCCGCACTTTCAGGCTGTCATCTTGCGCGTAATCGCGGGTCACGGCGATTTCGGTCAGCTCGTTCGCGTTGAGCAGTTCGGCAAGGGCCTGAATGAAGGCCACGTCGTTGTCACGGGTATTTTTGGTCATGCGGTCCTCGAAGGGTGCTTTGAAATGGAGCCCATTCTGCGGGGCTCTTTGATGCTGAGGGCGGTTATACGCGAGGTAACGCGCGGTGAAAAGGCGCATCGGCCGTCCGGTTGTCAGGGGGTCGCGATCTCGTGATTGCCCGGTATTTGAGCATGCGTGGGGTAGAAACTGCTCAACAACCGGGCAATCGGGCGGGAAATTGGCGGCCCGCCGCGCTGCGGCATATTTTACCACTTGATAAAATTCAATCCTGTGCGAGCGTAGGGAACAAGAAAAACTGACAGGGAGCCCGCAAGTGTCCAATAGCCAGCTCACCGAAGGGATCGCGCCAGCACGGCTCGACCCGGAAAGCTACTGCACCAATTTCGCCGATCACGCGCCGCCACTTGGGGCGCAAGAGGCCCGCATCGCGGCCGATCGCTGCTATTTCTGCTATGATGCGCCATGCATGGAGGCGTGCCCGACCGCGATCGACATCCCTCTGTTCATCCGGCAGATCTCGACCGGAACACCGGAAGCCGCAGCGAAGACGATCTTCGACCAGAACATCATGGGCGGTATGTGCGCCCGCGTCTGCCCGACGGAAAATCTCTGCGAAGGGTCCTGCGTTCGTATGGAGTCGGAGGGCGAGCCGGTCGAGATCGGCGCGCTGCAGCGCTACGCGACCGATACGCTGATGGCCAAGCAAAGCCACCCCTACACTCGCGCCGCGAGCACGGGCAAATCGGTCGCCGTCGTGGGCGCCGGGCCCGCAGGTCTCGCCTGTGCGCACCGCCTCGCGATGAAGGGCCACGAGGTCACCGTCTATGACGCGCGCTCGAAGCCAGGCGGCCTCAATGAATACGGTATCGCAAGCTACAAGGCGCCGGGCGGGTTCGCGCAGGCGGAAGTTGACTGGCTGCTGCAGATCGGCGGCATCACCGTGGTCGAAAACTGGCAATTGGGCCGCGCCGGTGACGGCGATCTGGCCGAGCTGCTGGGCGATTTCGACGCCGTTTTCCTCGGGATGGGCCTGTCGGGCGTGAACGCGCTGCGCCTCGATGGCGAAGACAAGGACGGTATCCGCCCCGCGACCGAGTTCATCGCGGAGTTGCGTCAGGCCTCCGATTTGGCCGAACTGCCGATCGGGCGCGATGTGGTCGTGATCGGCGGCGGCATGACGGCGGTCGACGCCGCAGTGCAGTCGAAGCTGCTAGGTGCGCTCAACGTGACCCTCGTCTACCGTCGTTCGCGCGCCGAGATGCCCGCCAGCACGGTCGAGCAGGAGCACGCGCTGACCCATGGCGTGAACATCATCGAGAACGCCGCCCCCATCGCCATCCACGGCAATGGCGCGGTGCGTCAGGTCGAGTTCGCCTATACGAAGAAGGGCCCCGACGGTCTCGAGATGACCGACGCGACCTTCAAACTGCCCGCCGATCAGGTTTTCAAGGCGATCGGTCAGACGCTGGGCGACATGCCTCCGAAGATCGAGGTCGCGGGCGGCAAGATCAAGGTGGACGGCGCGGGCCGCACCTCGGTCGAACGGGTCTGGGCGGGGGGCGATTGCACCCATGCCGGCGAAGACCTGACCGTGACGGCGGTCGCGCAGGGGCGCGATGCAGCTGAAGAAATCCACCAATTCCTGATGGAGGGCTAAGATATGGCCGATCTGACTTCTGAATTCATCGGTATCAAATCCCCCAATCCGTTCTGGCTCGCCTCCGCGCCGCCGACGGACAAGGAATACAATGTCCGCCGTGCCTTCGAAGCCGGTTGGGGCGGGGTCGTCTGGAAGACGCTGGGCTCGGAAGGACCTCCCGTGGTCAACGTGAACGGCCCGCGCTACGGCGCGATCTATGGCGCGGATCGTCGTCTGCTCGGTCTCAACAATATCGAGCTGATCACCGACCGTCCGCTGCAGACAAACCTGCGCGAAATCAAGGCGGTGAAGCAGGACTACCCGGACCGCGCGATCATCGTCTCGCTGATGGTGCCCTGCGACGAGGAAAGCTGGAAGGCGATCCTGCCGCTGGTCGAGGAAACCGGCGCCGACGGGATCGAGCTGAACTTCGGTTGCCCGCATGGCATGGCCGAGCGCGGCATGGGGTCGGCTGTCGGTCAGGTCCCCGAATATATCGAGATGGTCACCCGCTGGTGTAAGCAATATTGCAGCCTGCCGGTGATCGTGAAGCTCACGCCGAACATCACCGATATCCGTCGCCCGGCGGAAGCCGCGAAGCGCGGTGGGGCCGATGCGGTCTCGCTGATCAACACGATCAATTCGATCACCTCGGTCGATCTGGACGACTTCGCGCCGGAGCCCACCATTGACGGCAAAGGCACCCATGGCGGCTATTGCGGTCCGGCGGTGAAGCCGATCGCGCTGAACATGGTGGCCGAGATCGCACGCAATCCCGATACGGCCGGTCTGCCGATCTCGGGCATCGGTGGCGTGACCACCTGGCGCGATGCGGCAGAGTTCATGGCGCTCGGGGCTGGCAACGTGCAGGTCTGCACGGCGGCGATGACCTACGGCTTCAAAGTCGTGCAGGAGATGATTTCCGGCCTGTCGGAATACATGGATCGCAAGGGCTTTACCTCGACCTCCGAATTGGTGGGCCGCGCGGTGCCGAATGTGACCGATTGGCAGTATCTCAATCTCAACTACGTCACCAAGGCAGAGATCAATCAGGAAGATTGCATCAAATGCGGTCGCTGCTATGCCGCCTGCGAGGACACCTCGCACCAGGCGATCGCGGTGTCCGACGATCGTGTCTATTCGGTCAAGGACGAGGAATGCGTGGCCTGCAACCTCTGCGTCGAGGTCTGCCCGGTTGAGTGCATCACGATGCGCAAGATGGACAAGGGTGAGGTGGATCCACGCACTGGCGAGACGGTCGGCGATTATGCCAACTGGACGAGCCATCCCAACAACCCCTCCGCCGCGACCGCAGCCGAATAAGGGCAGGGGCTTAGCGGGTCACGTCGAGGTTCGGCGCGACCTGCGGGGGCACCTGAGACCAACCCTCCTGAGGCGCGCTGTTCCGAGTATCGGGCGGCGCGTCTTTTTTCTCCGCCGTCTGTGGCGCAGTCTCCGGATGGATCTCGGCAGCGTCGGAGGTTTCGGCCTCTTTCTTCGCCGTCGATGTGTCGGCGAGGGCGGTGACAATCCGTACCGGCTCAGGCTCAGGACCCTCCGGGGTTGGCATAAGATCCGGTGCCGCCCAGAGTGCTGCCGCCTGCGCTTCGAGCGGCGTGACCTCGAAGGTCGGGATCGGGCCGGTCAAGGCGTCGGGATCGGGACGCGCGCCCCCATCGCTCATGCCAATTGCGCGGGATGATTGGTTCAAATCCTCCGCGCCCCGATCTTGGCCTTCCTCTTTCGACGCATCGGCGCCGCGCGCCGCGCGCGCCTCCAGGGCCCGCACTTGCTTCGCGCGATCCTGCGACGTCTGGGTGTCTACGTTTGCGCCGAGGCCGCCGTTCGTATTGGCCGCATCCGCAGGCGCCTCCACCTTGCTGGCAGGCGCTGTTTTCGGGGCCGCGACCGTCAATAGAGGCGACCACCCGATCTGAGGCATCAACCCCGAAATCCGGTCCATTCCGAGCTCCATTTTCTTGCGCCCCCACGCATGCTCAAATTGCGTCGAGGGTGTTACCAGACCGTTAAGATCCGGCGGAAACTTCGGAAATGGTTGCGGAAGGCTTAACCGCTCAGGGCGCGAGAAGCCGCGCGAAGAGCAGGTCTAGGAAGGGGGCGGCCCCTTCCAGCGGCTCCTTGCCCGGGCCGAGGACCGCGCGCACCTGCGTGTCGAAATCCGCGTAATGCTGGGTGAGCGCCCAGATCGAGAAGATCAGGTGGTGCGGATCGACGGGCGCGAGGCGGCCCTCAGCGATCCAGCCTTCGATGATCCGCGCCTTCTCGTCCACCAAGGTCTTGAGATCGGTGGATAATTCCGCGCCCATACGCGGTGCGCCCTGCAGCACCTCGTTGGCGAACAGTCGACTTTCGCGCGGCATCTCGCGGCTCATCTCGAGCTTGCGACGCATGTAGCGCATGATTTCCTCGCGCGGCTCGCCCTCGGCGGAGATCGCGCGCAGCGGCGCGAGCCAGATATCGAGAAGCCCTTCCAGAAGTGCCTCGTGGATCGCCTCCTTGGAGGGAAAGTAATAGAGCACGTTCGGCTTGCTCAGCCCCGCTTCCGCTGCGATCTGGTCGAGCGTCGCACCCCGGAAACCATGCGCGGAGAACACGTCCAGCGCCGCCTCGAGAATCTTGCCGCGATTGACCTTCTGAATCCGGGTCAGCGGGCGCTTGCCGTCGTCGTCGCCGGTGAAGTCGCGCGGTTCGAGGTCGTCTGCCAAGTATTCGTCTCCCAATGCGTCGTTTACGTTAACCGAAGCGTGACTGCAGGATCAATCGCTACAGGCAGGAGAGCGCGCTATAAACGCCAGGTGAAGGCCGCTTGACTGGTTCCCAAGCTGTGCTAGCGTGAGTCTGACCGTTCGGTCAAACTAGACATCCCGGCCGCGTTCCGACCCGGCCTTCCGACCGGAGTTTTCCCATGGCGCTCGACCGCAAGTCCCCCAATGATCTCAACGCTTTCTGGATGCCCTTCACGGCGAACCGCCAGTTCAAGAAGAACCCGCGGATGTTCGTGGGCGCGAAGGATATGCATTACACCACCTCCGACGGGCGCCAGGTGCTCGACGGCACGGCAGGCCTGTGGTGCTGCAACGCGGGCCATTGCCGCCCGAAGATTACCGAGGCGATCCAGAAACAGGCGGCCGAGCTCGATTACGCGCCCGCCTTCCAGATGGGGCACCCGATTGCGTTCGAGCTTGCGAACCGCATCCTCGACATCGCGCCCGACGAGATGGCGCATGTGTTCTACACCAACTCCGGCTCGGAATCGGTCGAGACCGCGCTGAAACTCGCCATCGGCTATCACCGTGCGCGCGGCGACGGGGCTCGCACGCGCCTGATCGGGCGCGAGCGCGGCTATCACGGCGTGAACTTCGGCGGTATCTCAGTGGGCGGCATCGTCACCAACCGCAAGACCTTCGGTCCGCTCGTGCCGGGGGTCGATCACCTGCCGCACACCCATCTGCCCGAGGAGAACCGCTGGTCGAAGGGCTGCCCCGAGCATGGTGCGCATCTGGCCGACGACCTCGAGCGGATCATCGCGCTGCATGGCGCCGAGACCATCGCTGCCGTCATCGTGGAGCCGGTGGCGGGCTCGACCGGCGTGCTGCTGCCGCCGAAGGGCTACCTGCAGAAGCTGCGCGACATCACCAAGAAGCACGGCATCCTGCTGATCTTCGACGAGGTGATCACTGGCTTCGGGCGCACGGGCGCGGCCTTCGCTGCCGAGAAATACGGCGTCGTGCCGGACATGATCACGACCGCAAAGGGCCTGACCAACGGCGTAATCCCGATGGGCGCGGTATTGACGACGGCCGAGGTCCACGACGCCTTCATGAACGGCCCCGAGCATATGATCGAGCTGTTCCATGGCTACACCTATTCGGGCAACCCGATCGCCGCCGCGGCCGGGATTGCGACGATCGAGACGTATCGCGAAGAGGGGCTGTTCGAGCGGGCCGCCGAGCTCGCTCCCTATTGGGAAGATGCGCTGCATTCGCTCAAGGGCGTGCGCAACGTGATCGACATTCGCAACGAGGGCCTCATCGGTGCGGTCGAGCTGGAGCCGATCGCGGGCGAACCCACGAAGCGCGCCTTCTCGGCCTTCCTGAAGGCCTATGAGAAAGGCATCCTGATCCGCACGACCGGCGACATCATCGCGATGAGCCCGCCGCTGATCATCTCGAAAGAGCAGATCGACCAGCTGGTCGGCACGCTCAAAGAGGTGCTCGAAGAGGTTGAGTGATCGGGCTCAAGCCTAGATGACAAGACGGCCGCGCAGGGATTGCGCGGCCGTTTCTCGTTGCGGGTTGATGCGCGGCCCGGGGCTAGTCGCCCCGCGCCATTCTGACGTCCGAGACGGCGCGTCGCTCAGTACGGGTTCTTCGCCCCGCGATCCTCGCTCAGCGATTGCTGCGAGCGCTCGACGATCATCTCGATCGCGTCGGCGAGATGTTCCTCACCGATGGCATTGTCGCCGCGCGCCACCCGGATGCGATGCGCCTCGATCATGACCTCGGCATGGGACGTTCCGCGCGGCGGTTCGAACTTGTAGGTGGCCAGCTCGATCAGGAGTCCCAGCGGATCCTTGAAATATATCGAATCCATAAAGCCGCGATCCTTCACGCCGGAATGCGCGATTCCGCGCGCATCGAGTCTTGCCACGACCTGCCGATGCGTCGCCATCGAGACATTGAAGGCTAGATGATGCACGCAGCCCGGGTCGGTGGGCGTGCGGTTGTGAACAGGCTTGCGGGTCTCGTTCGTGAAGATCGTGATCAGCCGCCCGTCACCCGGATCGAAATAGAGATGCCCTTCGTCGGCATTGTCGAGATTGGGCTGATCGAAGATGAACGGCATCCCCAGGACACCCTCCCAGAAATCGATGGAGCTCTGCCGATCCGCGCCGGTCAGCGTGATGTGGTGAACCCCCTGAACCTGCATCTTGCGCATGTCGTCCTCTGCCTGAATTGCCTCTCGATCAAGATAACCCGTGCAACGCTCAGGTCTAGGAACAGGATCTGTGCGGGGCCGCGCGAAACCCCGCCGAGCGTCGCCACGCAGCGCTGCGCGAGCTTGTCGCGGCGCGGGGGTGAGCTATGGTGCGCAGCGATGCCCGGAGACTCGCGATGCTGCGCCTGACCTTTGTTCTCGCCCTGATATGCCCGCTGCCGGCCATGGCCGAACTGGTGCCGTGTGAAACTTCCATTCGCGGCAAGACCTATTCCTACGTTTACGACGCGGACAATGCGGCGCTGAAGGAAAGCCGCTCGCTGCGGGAAAAGCTCTTCGGCGAGAAGGGGGAGGTAACCTGCCCGGCACTGGTCACGCTGCGGGCGCTGACGCCCGAAATGGACGACAAAAGCCGCGCCCCGTTCTGCCTGCAATGGGACAAGGAGGCCGAGACCTATCTGGGCTACGACCGCGGTGAGCGCGACGCCTACGGGCTCT
This sequence comes from Thioclava sp. IC9, assembly GCF_002213225.1. Taxonomy (NCBI): domain Bacteria; kingdom Pseudomonadati; phylum Pseudomonadota; class Alphaproteobacteria; order Rhodobacterales; family Paracoccaceae; genus Thioclava; species Thioclava sp. IC9. Next base: position 27,564 of record NZ_NBNX01000002.1, on the reverse strand, counting down.
GCCGCAAGCCGTCGAAAAGCATCTGCGAGCGCCTCAAGGGGACTGCAAAGGCCGCCGGCGATCTGCGCGACGAGGCCGAAAGCGCCGTGGGCGACGCGGCGAGCAAGGTTCTGGGCAAAAAAATCGGCGGTATGATCGTGTCGGATCAGGCCGGCAACCTGCAAAAGAAGCTGCGCGATGCGGGCCTCGGCGTGCTGGCCGGAGCCTCGGCGCCCGCTCTTGCGGCCACCGCGGTCGTCGTCGGTGGCGCGATTTACATTTGTTCGGATACCGGCGCGGAGGCGGTGGGACTCGAAGCCGACCCGGTCGAGCCGATCTCGGACGGGAAGGAGCTGCTGGGCTCGAAACTGCCCAAGACGCATCTGCCCGCAGGCGTGGCCGGTGCACCGATGCGCCCGGTCGAGACCGAGACGCTGCCAGCCGCGCCAGACGCAAATGCGCCGGATGCGTCGGAGGGGGCTTCGCAATCGCCTGCACCAGCGAACTCCAACGCGGCACCCGTCGGCGCGCCGGATATCACCGCCGATCCGGCAGCGAACTGAGCGATCAGCTCACGCCGATCCCGCGCAACACGATGCTTTTTACGCAGGTCTTCGCGTCTTCCCACTGAGCGTCGTTCAGTGGGGCGCCGCCGTTCAACGTCTCGATCTGATGCGAGAAATCGGCATAGTGCTGGGTGGTGGCCCAGAGCATGTAGAGCAGGTGATGGGGATCGACCTTGGCCATTTTGCCTTCCGCGATCCAGCGCTCGATGATGACCGCGCGGCCCTCGGTCCAGTCGCGGAGCGTGGTCTCGAGGTAATCCTGAATGACCGGCGCGCCATGCATCACCTCCGACGCCCAGACCTTCGATCCGTTCGGGTGATTGCGCGAAATCTCCATTTTGGCGTCGATATAGGCACCGATCCCCTCGGCGGGGCCGCTTGCCGCGTCGAACACATCCGCCGCTTCCAGCCAGATGTTGAAAATGCGCTCTACGACCCGGCGATAGAGCGATTCCTTCGTCTCGAAATAGTAATGGAGATTGGCTTTCGGCAGCCCCGCCACATCCGCGATCAGTTGCATCGTGGCGCCGCCGAATCCGGCCTCCGCGAAGACCCGCTCGGCAGCTTTCAGGATCGACTCTTCGGTAGCGCGCCGGGCCTCGGCCCGACTGCCGCGGCTCGCTTGCCCATTTTTTGAGCGCCTGCCGCTCTCATCATCTTTCATTCGAACTGCGTCCTGATTTTTGTTGACCGAATGGTCAGACCGTGGCCCACTCAACCTGACCATACGGTCAGAAAAAGATTCGTCGCAAGAGGGGATAACCCCCACGCAGCCGACAGGGAGTAATGAAATGTCAGCACCCGGAGAAAACCTCCGCATCAATCCCGATCGCCTTTGGGACAGTCTCATGGAGATGGCCAAGATCGGTCCCGGCGTCGCCGGGGGCAATAATCGCCAAACCCTTACCGATGCGGATGCCGAAGGCCGCGCACTGTTCCAGAAATGGTGCGAAGAGGCCGGCATGACGATGGGCGTCGACACGATGGGCAACATGTTCGCCACCCGCGCAGGCGAAGACCCCGATGCGCTGCCGGTCTACATGGGCAGCCACCTCGACACGCAGCCCACGGGCGGTAAGTACGACGGCGTCCTCGGTGTGCTCGGCGCGCTGGAGGCGGTGCGCTCGATGAACGATCTGGGCATCAAGACCAAGCACCCGATCGTCGTGACCAACTGGACCAACGAAGAGGGCACGCGCTTCGCCCCGGCGATGCTGGCCTCGGGCGTTTTCGCGGGCGTGCACACGCAGGACTGGGCTTACGATCGCGAGGACGCGGAAGGCAAGAAGTTCGGCGACGAACTGAAACGCATCGGCTGGGTAGGCGACGAAGAAGTCGGAGCGCGCAAGATGCATGCGATGTTCGAGCTGCATATCGAGCAGGGCCCGATCCTCGAGGCAGAGGGCAAGGATATCGGCGTCGTCACGCATGGGCAGGGCCTCAGCTGGACCCAAGTGACGATCACGGGCAAGGACGCGCATACCGGCTCCACCCCGATGCCGATGCGCAAGAATGCGGGTCTCGGAATGGCGCGCGTGCTGGAACTGGTCGACGAGATCGCCTGGTCGCACAAGCCCCACGCGGTGGGCGCCGCGGGCCATATCGACATCTACCCGAATTCGCGTAACGTGATCCCGGGCAAAGCCGTGTTCACCGTCGATTTCCGCTCGCCCGATCTGAGCGTGATCCAGGACATGGAAAAGCGACTGCGCGAGGGAGCGAAGAAAATCTGCGACGAGATGGGCCTTGAGGTGGAGTTCGAGAAGACCGGCGGGTTCGACCCGGTCACGTTCGATCCGACCTGCGTGAGCGCCGTGCGCAGCGCAGCCGAGCGTCTGGGCTATTCGCATCGCGACATCATTTCGGGCGCAGGCCATGATGCCTGCTGGATCAACGCGGTCGCGCCGACGGCGATGGTGATGTGCCCCTGCGTCGACGGGCTGAGCCATAACGAGGCCGAGGATATCTCCAAGGACTGGGCGAGCGCGGGTGCCGATGTGCTGTTCCACGCCGTGCTGGAAACCGCGGAAATCGTAAGCTGAGACGGGTGGAGCAGGGGGCGCGGCCCCCTGCGGCGCTCGCGCGCCCAGCCCCCGGAATACTTGAAATAATCGAAGGCGGAAGACCTTCGTGGGAGGTAAAACATGACCAAAGTCATCAAGAACGGAACCATCGTCACCGCGGATCTGACCTATAAGGCGGATGTGCTGATCGACAGCGGCAAGATCATCGAGATCGGCCCGAACCTGAAAGGCGACGAAGAGATCGACGCGACCGGCTGCTATGTGATGCCGGGCGGGATCGATCCGCATACCCACCTGGAGATGCCCTTCATGGGCACCTATTCCAGCGACGATTTCGAGAGCGGTACCCGCGCCGCGCTGGCCGGCGGCACCACGATGGTCGTCGATTTCGCGCTGCCCGCACCGGGCGAGGGCCTGCTGGAAGCGCTCAAGCGCTGGGACAACAAATCGACGCGCGCGCATTGCGACTATTCTTTCCACATGGCGATCACCTGGTGGAGCGAGCAGGTCTTCAACGAGATGAAGCAGGTCACTGAGCGCGGCATCAATACCTTCAAGCACTTCATGGCCTATAAGGGCGCGCTGATGGTGAACGATGACGAGCTTTATTCGAGCTTCAAGCGCTGCGCCGAGCTGGGGGCGATCCCGTTGGTTCATGCCGAGAACGGCGACGTCGTGGCCGAACTGTCTGCGAAGCTGCTGGCCGAAGGGAATAACGGCCCCGAGGGACACGCCTATTCGCGCCCGCCGCAGGTCGAGGGCGAGGCCACCAACCGCGCGATCATGATCGCCGATATGGCAGGCGTGCCGCTCTATGTCGTGCACACCTCCTGCGAGGAAAGCCACGAAGCGATCCGCCGCGCCAAGATGCAGGGCAAGCGCGTCTGGGGCGAGCCGCTGATCCAGCACCTCACGCTCGACGAGTCCGAGTATTTCGACAAGGACTGGGAGCACGCCGCGCGCCGCGTGATGTCGCCGCCCTTCCGCAACAAGCAGCATCAGGACAGCCTCTGGGCCGGTCTCGCCTCGGGCTCGCTCTCGGTCGTGGCGACCGATCACTGCGCCTTCTCGACCGAGCAGAAGCGCTATGGCGTGGGCGATTTCACCAAGATCCCGAACGGCACCGGCGGTCTGGAAGACCGGATGCCGATGCTCTGGACCTATGGGGTCGAGACCGGCCGGATCACGATGAACGAATTCGTGGCCGTCACCTCGACCAACATCGCGAAGATCCTCAACGTCTATCCGAAGAAGGGCGCAGTTCTCGTCGGCGCGGATGCCGACCTCGTGATCTGGGATCCGGAGGCGACCAAGACGATCTCGGCCGAGACCCAGCAATCCGCCATCGATTACAACGTGTTCGAAGGCAAGGAGGTCAAGGGCCTGCCGCGCTACACGCTCAGCCGCGGTGTCGTCGCCTGGGCGGATGGCAAGATCCACACGCCCGAGGGCCACGGTGAATTCGTGGCCCGCGATCCGGGCATGCCGGTGACCAAGGCGCTGTCCACCTGGAAAGAGCTGACCGCGCCGCGTCCGGTGGAGCGCAGCGGTATCCCGGCGACCGGGGTATAAGGCGCTATGGCGGCCCCGGTCAGTTCCGGCGTCTTGGAGGCTGCGGTCTATGTCGAGGATCTCGACAAGACCGAAGCCTTCTACGGCGGGCTGCTGGGGCTTGATCGGATAACCCGTCGAGACGGGCGACATGTCTTTTTTCGCTGTGGCGACAGCGTGATCCTGACCTTCATCGCTCAGGCCACGCGTGAGCCACCCGATCCCGAGGCGGCGCTGCCGGTCCCCCCGCATGGTGCGGTCGGACCCGGGCATGTATGCCTCGCGGCGGACGCGGAACAACTCAACGAATGGGAACGACATTTGAGGGACAACAACGTGGAGATTGAGGCCGACTTCTATTGGCCGAACGGGGCGCGATCGATCTATCTGCGCGACCCGGCGGGAAATAGCGTCGAGATCGCGGACAAAACCCTGTGGAGGCGCGGATGACGGACGCACCGGTAATTCAGGCCCGCGGGCTCGACCTGACCTTCCAGACCAATGACGGTCCGGTTCACGCGCTCAAGGATATCGATCTCGATATCGAGAAGGGCGAATTCGTGAGCTTCATCGGCCCCTCGGGCTGCGGCAAGACCACCTTCCTGCGCTGCATCGCGGCGCTGGAAACGCCCACGGGCGGGGCGCTGACCGTGAACGGAATCTCGCCCGAGGAAGCCCGCAAGGCGCGTAGCTACGGCTACGTGTTCCAGGCGGCCGGGCTTTACCCTTGGCGCACGATTGCGGGAAATGTGAAACTTCCGCTGGAAATCATGGGCTATTCCAAGGCGCAGCAGCAAGAGCGCGTTGAAAAAGTGCTCTCTTTGGTGGATCTCGAAGGCTTCGGGAAGAAGTTCCCATGGCAGCTTTCCGGGGGGATGCAGCAGCGCGCCTCGATCGCGCGGGCGCTGGCCTTCGACGCCGAGATCCTGCTGATGGACGAACCTTTCGGCGCGCTGGACGAGATCGTGCGCGACAAGCTCAACGAGGAGCTTCTCAAGCTCTGGTCGGCCACGAACAAGACGATCGGGTTCGTGACCCACTCGATCCCGGAAGCGGTGTATCTCTCGACCAAGATCGTGGTGATGTCGCCTCGTCCGGGTCGCATCCACGAGGTGATCGAGAGCACGCTGCCGAACGGCCCACGCCCGCTCGATATCCGCGACAGCGAGGAATTCCTGCATATCGCACACCGGGTGCGCGAAGGGCTGCGAGCGGGGCATGCCTATGATGAATGACGCTATGACCCCGACCCCGGAAGGGGGGCTGTCTGCCCCCCTCAGGCTGCGCCATTCACTCCCCGAGGATATTTCGGCCAAGCCGACGGGGAGGGCGGTCTCATGAAAATGGTGGCACCTGTTCTGACGGTTCTGGCCGCGATCCTGCTGCTTTGGTACGCCGCGACCGTCTGGATGAATTCGCAATGGACCTACGACCAGGCCGCACGGGCCGGAGAAGAGGTCACGTTCTCCGAGCTTGTCACCGACACGCTGACCCAGAAACGTCCCGTTCTGCCCGCCCCGCATCAGGTGGCTGTCGGCCTTTGGGAAGGCGTGGCCGGGCAGAAGATTACCTCCAAGCGGAGCCTCGTCTTCCACGGCTGGATCACGCTGTCGGCGACGCTTGCGGGCTTCGCACTCGGCACCGGTCTGGGCATTCTGCTGGCGGTGGGGATCACCCATAGCCGCGCGATGGACCTGAGCGTGATGCCCTGGGCGATCGCGAGCCAGACGATCCCGATCCTCGCCATTGCGCCGATGGTGATCGTGGTGCTGGCGAGCCTCGGGGTCACGGGGCTTCTGCCCAAGGCGATCATCGCGGCATATCTCAGTTTCTTCCCCGTGCTCGTCGGCATGGTGAAGGGACTGCGCGCGCCCGATCACATGCAACTCGACCTGCTGAAGACCTATAATGCGAGCCAGGGCGCAACCTTCTGGAAGCTGCGGTTGCCGTCGTCGATGCCTTACCTCTTCGCCTCGCTGAAAGTGGGCGTGGCGGCGAGCCTCGTCGGCACGATCGTGGCCGAACTGCCGGCGGGCGCGACCCGAGGGCTTGGCGCGCGGCTTCTGTCGGGCAGCTATTACGGACAGACGGTGCAGATCTGGTCCGCTCTGTTCGCGGCTGCGGCGCTGGCTGCGATCCTCGTGGTGGTGGTCGGCATCATCGAACAGATCACGCTCAAGCGGATGGGGATGGTGCAATGAGCTGGCTTATTTTCGCAATCGTCTTCTGGCTGGCGGCCTGGGCGCTCAACACCTGGCTTGCCCGCCATCATGGCTCGGAGCGTTGGGCGCGTTTCCTGATCCCGGCCTTGTTCGGCATCACCCTCCTGCTTCTGTGGGAAGGTCTGGTTCGAGGTCTGAATATCAGCCCGGTGATCCTGCCCGCGCCGAGTCAGATCGCGGCGAGCCTGATGGCCTCGACTGCGGTGCTGCGCGAGGATTTCGTGCAGACCATCCTGAAAGGCGCGCTGTCGGGCTATGTCATCGGCTGTGGTGCCGCCGTGGTTGTGGCGATCCTGATCGACCGCTCGCCCTTCCTTCAACGCGGGCTTCTGCCGATCGGGAACTTCGTCGCGGCCCTGCCGATCGTCGGGATCGCGCCGATCCTCGTGATGTGGTTCGGCTTCGACTGGCAGTCCAAAGCGGCGGTCGTCGTGGTCATGGTCTTCTTCCCCGTCCTCGTGAACATGGTGGCGGGGCTGGCGGCCACGAATGCGCTGCAGCGCGACCTGATGGCGACCTATTCCGCAAGCTATTGGCAGGGGCTTTTCAAGATGCGCCTGCCTGCGGCGATGCCCTTTCTCTTCAACGGGTTGAAGATCGCAACGACACTGGCTTTGATCGGTGCGATCGTTGCCGAATTTTTCGGCAGCCCGACGAAAGGAATGGGGTTTCGCATCTCGACCGCGGTGGGGCAGCTTGATCTGCCGCTCGTGTGGTCGGAAATTACCGTTGCGGCCCTCGCGGGCTCGGGCTTCTATGGGCTTGTCGCCCTGATCGAGAAGCTGGTGACTTTCTGGCACCCGTCGCAACGGGCCCGGACGTAAGGGCAAGGAAGAGCCTGAGAAAAACCCAAAATCCCGGGCGTAAAGATCCGGGGCCAACAGTGGAGTGAAAGATGAAGAAACTGATCGCAGGGGTGGCGGCTAGCCTCACCATGGCGGGGGCCGCCTGGGCCAACGAGGACGTGACGCTGCAGCTCAAATGGGTCACGCAGGCCCAGTTCGCAGGCTACTATGTCGCGCAGGACAAGGGCTTCTACGACGATGCGGGTCTCAACGTGACCATCAAGCCGGGCGGCCCCGATATCGGACCCGAGCAGGTGATCGCCGGCGGCGGCGCCGATGTCATCGTCGACTGGATGCCGGCGGCGCTGGCCGCGCGCGAGAAGGGGCTGCCGCTGGTGAACATCGCCCAGCCCTTCAAGAAGTCGGGCATGATGCTGACCTGCCTGAAGGAAAGCGGCATCAAGACCCCCGAGGACTTCCCGGGTCATACTTTGGGCGTCTGGTTCTTCGGGAACGAATACCCGTTCCTGAGCTGGATGAACCATCTGGGCATCTCCACAGAGGGTGGCGACGATGGCGTGACCGTTCTCAAGCAGGGCTTCAACGTCGATCCGCTGCTGCAAAAGCAGGCGGCCTGTATCTCGACCATGACCTATAACGAGTATCTGCAGGTGCTCGAAGCAGGGATCCAGCCGGACCAGCTCGTCACCTTCAAATACGAAGACGAGGGCGTGGCGACGCTCGAGGACGGCCTCTACGTGCTCGAAGACAACCTCAAGGACCCGGCCTTCGTCGACAAGATGGCGAAATTCGTGAAGGCCTCGATGGAAGGCTGGAAATACGCCGAGGCGCATCCGGAGGAAGCCGCGCAGATCGTGCTCGACAATGACGAGACCGGTGCGCAGACGATGGAGCACCAGCTGGGCATGATGAAAGAGGTCTCGAAGCTGACCGCAGGCTCGAACGGCACGCTCGATCCCGCGGATTACGATCGCACCGTCGATGTTCTGATGTCGGGCGGCTCGGACCCGGTTATCACCAAGAAGCCGGAAGGCGCCTGGACCCATGACGTGACCGACAAGGCTGGCCTCGAATAAACGCGGCCCTGTTGCTGATGACGAAGCCCTCCGGTGCGCCGGAGGGCTTTTCCATGTTCGCGGTTTCTTAAGGGGAATCGGCTTTGGTGGGCGGCAGGAGGCAGTCGCATGGCCGATCGATCAATCACCGCGCAACGTGCGCGGGCTCGCGCCCGGGCTCGCAAGCGCCAGCAGCGCACGCACCCGGCCCTGACGGCGCTCTACTCGATCTTCGTGATCGGGTTCGCGGGCGCGCTGTTCTACCTCGCATGGAAAAGCCAGTTCGCGGCCCCGCCGAGCTATCTCTTCGATACGCCCACCCAGCCGATCGAGGCGGCCTATTGCCTCGCGGTGGTGCGGGGACTCTCGGGCGGGGGAAGCGGTGGCTATGTCGGAGAGGCGCAGGATTTCTGGCTGGAACGGTTGTTGGAATTCAGCGGCGACGTCGCAGGCAATATCGCGAAGGGGGAAGATGCGCTGGGACGTCATCTGGTCGGCAGGCCCGTACCGGATCGCCAATGGCTCGTCGATGCGATGGACAAATGTTCCAACCGTGCGGTGAATTACGGGGCGCATTTCGACGCGTTCGATTAGCGCGGAGATACGTGGACTAGAAGGAAGGCGCTTGAGAAACCTGTTCAGGGAGAGGGCGCGTCACTTGGTGGCGCGTCAGCCGAGGACGCTTCACCTGCGGGCTCCCCGAGGAATGCAGCTTCGGCCGGGGACAGATCGGCCCGGGTTCGGGGCAGGGCGTGCGGCATCTCGGCCTGAATCCACGCCACCAACTCCTCGCGGATATGGCAGCGCAGATCGAAGGTGCGCGGACCGTTGCGGGCGGAGGCCAGGATACGCACTTCCATTACTCGCTCGCGAAAATCGGTGACTTGCAGCGCGAAGACCTTGCCGTCCCACAATGGATCGGCGCGGGCAATCTCTTCGGCTTTCGCGCGGATGGCGGCGATGTCGGCCGTGTGATCGAGGTAGATCATCACGGTGCCGATCAGTTCTGCGCTTTCGCGGGTCCAGTTCTGGAACGGCTGTTCGATGAAATAGCTCAGCGGCACCACCAGCCGCCGCCAATCCCAGACGCGGATGACGACATAGGTGGACGTGATTTCCTCCACATTGCCCCATTCGCCTTCGACGATCAGCGCGTCGTCGATCCGGATCGGTTGGGTCAGGGCAAGCTGGATGCCAGCGAAGAGGTTCTTCAGTACCGGTTGCAGCGCAAGGCCTACCACAAGGCCCGCCGCGCCACCCGCCGCGAGAAGCGACACACCATATTGGCGTACGGCGGGGAAAGTCATCAGCGCCGTGGCGACCGCGATGATCACGATCATAACCTTGGCCACGCGCATCAGGATGCGGGTCTGGGTGACGTGCTTGCGCGCCAGCAGGTTGTCTTCCGCGTCGAGCTTGAAGCGCCGCAGATGGATCGTCGTCCAGATGTAGAGTGCGGTATAGGCAATCCATGCCAGACAGAGGATCAGCGCGACCAACAGGATATGCGTGATTGCACTGGTGACCGCAGCGCCGGCCGGGGCGACCCCGTTCGCGAGGCCGAGTGCCACGATCAGCAGTATCAGCCGCATCGGTCGCGCGCCGCGCGTCATCAGCGAGCGCCAGAACAGATCGCGATCGGCCACCGCGCGATTGAGCGCCGTGAACACCACCCGGAACAGCAGCAGAGCGAGCAGCGCCGCCGCGACATAGGTGATCAACGCCACCGCCCAGTCCGGCAGGAATTTCTGCGCCGTATCGATGGCGCTGGCCAGTTCGGTCTCGATCGTATCGGGCTCCATCCGCGTCTCCGCAATGCCACGCCTTTTTGCTGCGTTGCCGCATTGATGATGGCGCTTCGATCTGCGCTGTCAAATCGGCCTGGACATTGACGCAGATCATCGAGGCGGAAAGGCGGGAATGTAGAATGACATTCGGGAAAACATCCCGTTTCGAGCACTGGAGGAAGCTATGAGACATCGCTTTTCTGCAACCATCGCGCAGCTTGCAGCCCTATTCGCGCTGGTCGCCTTCGCGGGCTGTACGCAGCTTGAGCGCGACATCGGGGAATGCGAGCCGGGCGTCGCGGGGATGTCCGGTATGGCCACGGTCGCCCCGTCGGGCGTGGGAACCTGCTGAGCGGCGTGTAAAGCGCTGTAAAATGATTTTCTTCTCCTGCACTTGCCTGTAAAAGCGAGGGCAGGAGTATTGCATATGGCCCGTTCCGCACTCACTGGCACCCGCATTCGCGAGCGGCGCACTTCGCTCGGTTTGAAACAGGCTGACCTCGCGCGGGCCGCCGGAATTTCCGCCGCCTATCTCAACCTGATCGAGCACAACCGCCGCCGCGTCAGCGATGCCTTGATCGAGCGGATCGCGAGCGCGATGGGCATTGATCCGGTCACGCTGGGCGAGGGGGCGGAAGGGGCGCTGTTCGCAGGGTTGCGCGAGGCGGCGGCGTCGGTGGAGCTGGCCGAGGCCGGCGAGGCTGGCAGCGCCGCGACTGTCAGCCAGCTTGCGCCCGACCTCGACCGGATCGAGGAATTCGTGGGCCGCTTTCCCGCCTGGGCCGCGCTTCTGGTGAACCGTCAGGCGCGGCTGGCCGAATTGGAGCGCGTCGTCGAGACCTATGCAGAGCGCATGGCCCAGGACCCGTTCCTGCTGACCTCGCTCCACGAGGTGCTCTCGGCTGTGACGTCGCTGCGCTCTACCGCTGCGATCCTTGTCGAGACCGAGGATATCGAGCCGGAATGGCGCGCGCGGTTTCTCAACACGATCCAGGAGGAAAGCCTGCGTCTTTCGGGGACGGCGGAGGCCTTGGTCGGCTATCTCGACGAGATGGAAACCGCCGAGACCGGTCTGTCCTCGCCGCAGGAACAGGTGGAGGCGTGGCTCGAGGCGCGTGGCTGGCATTTCCCGGAACTCGAGGGGGACGGGACCGATCCGGCCGAGCTGATCGCGGGCGCGCCGGAATTGGCCTCCGCGGCGGCTCGGGAATTGGCGCGCAACCATCTGCGGCGGCAGGCGGAGGATGCGCGTGCGCTGCCGCTCGATCCGCTGCTGGCGGCGCTGGCCGAGCTCGGGCCCGATCCGGGGGGCTTGGCCGCGCGCTTCGCGGTGCCGCTCGCGCAGGTGTTGCGGCGGCTCGCGGCGCTGCCGGCGGGCGCGCCGGGCTTGGGGCAGCCGGGGCTCGTGATCTGTGACGGCTCGGGCACGCTGACCTTCCGCCGCGCAGCGCCCGGCTTCCTGTTGCCGCGCTTCGCCGCCGCCTGTCCCCTCTGGCCGCTCTACGAGGCGCTCGCGCGTCCGATGCAGCCGATCCGGGCGCTGGTCGACATGGCCGGGCGGCTGCCGCAACGCTTCCTGACATATGCCGTCTCCGAACCGCGCCCGACCGGCTTCGACGGACCCGTGCTGATGCGCGCGACGATGCTGATCCTGCCCGCGCCGCCGCAGAGCTCCGATGCCCCGGCGCGCCCGATCGGTGCGTCGTGCCGTATTTGCCCGCGTGGCGACTGTCCGGGGCGGCGCGAGCCCTCGATCGTCGCGGATGCATCGGCGGAGCGGGCGTGAGGGTTTGACAGGGCGCGACACGGTGGCGATAGTCGGGTGAGGGGGATGGCTATGGCGCAAAGACAGGTGCTGTTGATCGAGGACGAGCCGCATATCGCGGAAGCGATCCGGTTCATCCTGACGCGTGCCGGCTGGACGGTGTCGGTGCTCGAAGACGGCGCGCGGGCAATGGCGCGCATCACCGGCGATCCGCCAGATGCAATCATCCTCGACCTGATGTTGCCGGGGCGGTCCGGTCTCGAAATCCTTGCCGATATGCGCGCGGATGCCGCGCTGCGTGATCTGCCGGTTCTGATGCTCAGCGCGCGCGGGCAGGGGCGCGACCGCGATGCCGCGACCCGCGCCGGGGCGACGGCCTTCCTCGCCAAACCTTTTGCCAATGGCGACGTGCTCGATCAGCTCGAGGCGATCACCGGCGGGGGCGCGGCGCGCCGGGAGCCCGCCTGATGCCGCAGACGGGCCAGCCGCTCTTTCTTGCCCGCCGTTCCTATCGCCGCCGCCGCCTGATGGATGCGGCGCGGCTGTTGCCGCTCGTCGGGCTCGTGCTGATCCTGATCCCGGGCCTGTGGCATCCGGCGCAGACCCCGATGCCCGATACCGGTCGTGGAGGGCTCTACCTGTTTGGGGTCTGGATCGCCCTGATCGTCGCGGCCTTCGCGATCGCCCGCGGGCTTGGCCCGGTGCTCGATGCAGAGGATGTGGCCGAAGGCACGGCCAACGCGGACGACGACCGGATGGACGCCGCCTCCACACGCCGCGCGCCGGACGCGCCGCCGCCGGAGGGCTGAGATGCCCTTCAATAATCTCGTCGCGGTCTGCCTGACCTATGTGATCGTGCTCTTCTCGGTGGCCTTCGTCGCGGAACGCCGTGCAGAGCGCCGCCGTCTGCGCTTTCTGCGCTCGCCGGTGATCTACACGCTCTCGCTCTCGATCTACTGTACCGCATGGACGTTCTACGGCGCCGTCGGCTACGCGGCGCGCTCGGGGCTGGAATTCCTGACCATCTACCTCGGCCCGACGCTTGTCTTCGTCGGCTGGTGGTGGGTGTTGCGCAAGCTCGTGCGGATCGGGCGCACCCATCGCGTGACTTCGATCGCGGACCTGATTTCCAGCCGCTACGGGAAATCGAACACGCTGGGCGTCATCGTCACGCTGATGTCGGTCGCCGCCGCCACGCCTTATATCGCGCTGCAGCTGCAATCGGTGACGCTGAGCTTCGGCGTCTTCGCCGCCGGGACGCCCGAGGGCTGGGCATTGCCCGATCAGGGGGCGACGGCGCTGTGGATCGCGGGCGGGCTCGCGATCTTCACAATTCTCTTCGGCACCCGAAACCTCGATGCGAACGAGCGGCACCATGGCGTCGTCACCGCCATCGCGCTGGAGGCGGTGGTGAAGCTGGTCGCGCTGGTCGCGGTGGGCGTTTTCGTCGTCTGGGGCCTGGGCGGCGGGCCGATGGATATGCTCGCCCGGATCGACGCGTCGAAAATCGCGGAGTGGAATCTCAACCCGGGGCGCTTCGCTGGGCTGACCTTCGTCTCCGCCGCCGCGATCCTGACCTTGCCGCGTATGTTTCAGGTGCTGGTCGTCGAGAACGTGGACGAGCGCCACCTCGCCACCGCAAGCTGGGCCTTTCCGGCCTATCTGATGCTGATGAGCCTCTTCGTCGTGCCGATCGCGGTGATGGGGCTGGAGCGTATGCCCGAGGGCGCGAACCCCGATCTGTTCGTCCTCACGCTGCCGCTGTCCGAAGGGCAGGGGAAGCTGGCGCTGCTGGCCTTCTTGGGTGGGTTTTCCTCGGCCACGTCAATGGTGATCGTCGCGGCGATTGCGCTCGCGACAATGGTCTCGAACCATATCGTGACGCCGCTTTGGCTCGCGCTGCGCAGGGAAGGGCCGCGCGCCCAGGGCGATGTGCGCGGGCTGGTTCTGGCCTCGCGCCGGGTCTCGATCATCGCTGTGCTGGCGATGGGCTATGCCTATTACCGGATGTCGGGGGGCTCAGAGGCGCTGGCGGCGATTGGCTTGATCGCATTCGTCGGCGCGGCGCAGGTTTTGCCAGCGTTGATCGGCGGCATCTTCTGGCGCGGCGCGACCCATGTGGGCGCGGCGGCGGGGCTGGTGATCGGCTTCGCGCTCTGGGCCTATACGCTGTTCCTGCCGTCGGTGGGCGATGCCGGGCTGATACCGCAGATCGTTCTCGATCACGGCCTCTTCGGGTTCGAATGGCTGCGCCCGCATGCTTTGTTCGGGATCGCGGGGCTCGACCCGCTGCTGCATGCGCTGTTCTGGTCTCTGCTGTTCAACACGCTGGCCTTCCTGATCTTCTCGATGCTGTCCTTCCCCGGCCCGATGGAGCGGCTGCAGGGCGTGGCGTTTGTCAATATCTACGACCAGAGCCCCGCCGCGCGATCCTGGGTGCAAGGCGGTGCCGAGGCCGAGGACCTGCTGTCGATGTCGCAGCGCATTCTGGGCGCCGAGCCTGCGCAACATTTCTTTCAGGCGCAGGCGGCGGGGCAGGGCAAGGCCGGGTTCCTGCCCGACACCACGCCCGATTTCCTCGCCCGGCTGGAGCGGAAGCTGGCAGGCTCGGTCGGTGCCTCGACGGCGCATGCGATGATCGCGCAGCTCACCGGGGGCACCTCCGTGTCGATGCAAGACCTGATCGCGGTGGCGGGCGAGACGGCGGAAGCGAAGGAATACACCGCGCGGCTAGAGGCGAAATCCGAGGAGCTGGCCCGGGTTGCGCGTGCGCTGCGCGAGGCCAATGACAAGCTGCAGGATCTGTCGGTTCAGAAGGACAGCTTCCTCAGCCAGATCAGCCACGAGCTACGCACGCCCATGACCTCGATCCGGGCGTTTTCCGAGATTCTGATGGAGCCCGATCTGCCGGATTCGATGCGCGCGCAATATGCCGAGATCATCCATGAAGAAGCGCGCCGCCTGACGCGTCTGCTGGATGATCTGCTCGACCTGTCCGTGCTGGAAAACCGTCGCGCGCAGCTCAATGTCTCGGTCGCCAATCTGCACGACCTGATCAACCGCGCGGTGCAATCGGCCTCCTCGACGCGGCCCGAACGGACATTCCGCATCGAGCGCGATTTCCCGACCGAGCATATGCCGATCTTCACCGATGCCGACCGGTTGGTTCAGGTCATGATCAACCTGATCTCGAACGCGCGGAAATATTGCGATGCCGAGAAGGCGGTGCTGCGGATCGAAGTGAAGCGCCGCGGCAAGCGGGTGCAGATCGATTTCATCGACAACGGCGCGGGGATTCCGAAAAAGAGCCAAAAGCTGATCTTCGAGAAATTCGCCCGCTTGACCGACCAAAGCCGCGCCGGTAGCGCGGGGCTCGGGCTCGCGATTTGCCGCGAGATCATGTCCAATCTGGGCGGCACGATCGACTATGTGCCGGGGCAGGGCGGGGCCGCGTTCCGCATCACCCTACCACTCCGGCGCAGTGATCTGCGCGCACCCTCCGACGAGGCTTCCGAGAGCGCAACGCTTTCACGCTAAGACGCAATCGCCGTAGCATTTGAAACGGTTTGTAAACCTCGACCTGCCAAAGCTGGGAAAGAGACCCCGAAAGCGGGCGGATGGAGGTCATGGTTCACGAGCGCGAGACATCGGTGCTGCGGCGTAAGACCGAGGCGGCGAAGACGGGTGCGGGCACGGCCCCGATCACGCCTGCCCGTGCGGTGACGCTCGCGCTGTCCAAGGTCGCGCAGGATAGGCTTGATCTACCGTTGCAGGTCACTGCGATCGAAGAGGCGATGCGGTCGCTCGCCGATTTGCCGGAGATGCTCGAAGACCTGTCACTGCTTGCGGTGATCGAAGGGCCGGCGGAGGCGCTCGGCGTCCTCGCCCTTCCGCCCGCCACTTTGGCGACGCTGATCGAGATGCAGACGATGGGGCGGTTCGGCAAGACCATGCCCGCCCCGCGGAAACCCACCCGGATCGATGCTGCGATCGCCGCCGATTTCGTCGATGCGGTGCTGGCCGAGATCGAGGAGGCCCTGATCAGCGAGCCGGCTATTTCATGGGCCGGGGGCTTCCGCTTCGCCTCGCATCTCGACGACCCCCGTCCGCTCGGCTTGCTGCTGGAAGATGTCAGCTATCGTGTCTGGACGGCAGAGCTCAGCTTTGGCGCGACGGGCGAACGCAGCGGCGGTTTCCTCTGGGCGGTTCCGCGCGAAGGGCGGGGCGCCGCAATGCGCCGCGTGGCCCCGGCGACGTTGGAGGATGCGAAGGGAACTGCGAGCCCGGAGGCCGCTTTCGTCCCCGACGACCCCGCGCGCGACTGGTCCGCCACGTTCGAACGCTCCATCCTCGCGGCTTCCGCGCAGCTTGAAGCGGTCCTGCACCGTGTGACCTTGCCGCTGTCCGCCGTGCTCACGCTGCGTCAGGGTTCCGAGATTCCGATCCCGCAAGAGGCTCTGGAGCGGATCGCGCTCGAGGCGGAGGGGCGGCGCAAGCTCTCGCTCGCGCGGCTTGGGCAAAGCCACGGCATGCGGGCGCTGAGGCTGTGTGACGCGGAAGCCGCGGGGGCTGCTGGCGCGCAAGGGGTGGGGGCGTTCGATGCCGGAGTGTCACCCTATGCGGAGGCGCCGACGCCGGACGATCTGCCCGGCCTGTCCCGCCTCGGCGACCCGCTCGATCCTGCTTACGACGCGGAAGAGGGGGGGCATGCCGTTCACGCCCCGGATCCGCGCGGCTTGGTCGGGCTCGGCCCGGATATGGATTTCGGTGAGCCGCTCGATCTCGACACGCTCGCGCCATCGCAAGACGAGGAGGAGCTAACACCGCTGAAGATTCAGTCGGGCCTGTGACCACAGGCGCCTCGAAAGCTGCCGACGGAAGCGCGGTGTAGCTTTACGCGCCACGCGCCGCCGGGGGTGTGGCCGTCTCGTTGGTCCCGTTCTCGCAGGGCGGCACCTCCAGCGTGCTGCGATCCAGCATGCTCAGCCAGACTTTCGCCCGTGGCGCCAGCGCCATGCCGACCCCCATGGCGATCAGGAACAGCCAGCCTTCCCAGCCATTGAAGGAGAGCGAGCCCATCGCGGGGCCGGGGCACAACCCGGCAAGGCCCCAACCCGCGCCGAACAGGAGCGATCCGAGCACGAGGTTGCGGTCCACCAGCCGCGGGAACGGCCCCGGCATCGGCGAGCCCAGCATCGAGGTTTCGCGCCGCTTCGCGAAGATCCAGACGAAGGCCATCACGCTCACCGCGCCGCCCATCACGAAGGCCAGCGTCGGGTCCCAGTCGCCGAACACGTCGAGCCAGCCCTGCACCTTTTTCGTGTCGACCATGCCCGCCACGAGGAGACCCGCGCCGAACAACCCGCCCGACAGGAACGCGAAGACGTTGCGCATCAGATCACTCCCAGAAAATGCCGGAAGATCACGAGGACCAGCGCGCCTCCCAGCAGGTAGAAGGCGGTGGCGACGATGCCGCGCAGCGAAAATCGCGAGATCCCGCAGACGCCGTGGCCCGAGGTGCAGCCGTTCGCGATCCGCGTGCCAAGACCCACCATCAGGCCCGCCGCGACGATGACCCAGACCGATGTCGTCATATGGGTGTCGACCGTCTTGTAGAGCGGCACGAGCAGCGGCGGCACCGCGATCAGCCCGCCGAGGAAGGCCACGCGTTCAGACACGGTTTCGCGGCCCGACCCATCGACGAGCCCGCCGACGATGCCGCTCGCGCCCATGATCCGGCCGTTGACCAGCAGAAACAGGCCGGCGCCGGCGCCGATCATCAGGCCCCCGACGAGGCCCCAAATCCAATCTTGATGCATGAGCTCTCCCCGTGCTCCATTTCGGATCGAACGGGCTCTCTGTCTGGAACCCGTCACGCTCCGGATGCTAGCCCTCGCGCCTGCGAGGGCGCAAGCACGTTGATATCTGCATATGTGCGTGAATGCGACCGGTTGATTTGCGTCAAAGCGAAGGAACGCTTGCCCGATTAGCTGGTTGTATCGATCAAGGAGGACAGGATGAAGTCAACTGAAACGCGCAAGAACGAACTCGAAGCCCGGCGGGCCCAACTCTCGGAGCGGATGGCACAGGTCGAATCCGAACTTGAGGGGCACGAGGAAAAAGATTGGGACGACGCCGCGATCGAGCATGAGAGCGACGAGGTTCTCGAAGACCTCGGCCAGTCGGCGCAGTCCGAGATGCGCGCGATCGATGCGGCCCTGGCCCGGATCGAAGCGGGCGAATACGGCTATTGCGTCACCTGCGGCGAGCGTATCGACGAAGCGCGGCTCGATCTGCTGCCTGCGACGCCGTTCTGCCGCGAGCACGCGCCGGGGGCAAAGGCACCCCGCCAGTAACGTGAAGCGCATTCTTTGGACGGTGCAGGAAGAGCTTGATGCCCCTGCATCTCCCCTGTGGGAATGCGCGTTTTCCCTTTTGTTTTGAACCTGCTTCGCTTTAAACTTCGCGCGGCGGCGCATCGCACGGGATGTCCCGTCACAAGTGGGGGACGATGGCGAAACGGGTTAAATTCCGTACACAGGACGGGCTGGCTTGGCTGACGCTTGCAGCGCTTGACGATCAGGGCGCGCGGGCGGGTATCACCGCCGAGATGCGCCAGGCGATCGGCGGTGTGCTGGACCGGGTCGCGGGCGACAGCAGCCTTCGCGGTCTGGTTTTGCAGGGTGGGGCGTCGGGCTGGCCCTGCGCGCCCGATCCGCTGGAGGATTTCGACGAAATCTCGCCGCGCGCCGGGAAGGGCGACGCGGTGCCGAGCCTGTCGGAACTGTGTCGTCGGCTCGGAGCGCTCGACCTGCCTGTGCTGGCGCGGCTCTCCGGCCGGATCGCGGGCGGTGCGATGGCGCTGGCGCAGGCCGCCGATCTGCGCATCGCCGATCCCGATACCTGTTTCGCGGCACCGGAATTCGCGCTTGGCGGCTTCGTCGGCGCGGGCGGTCTCGTGCGGCTTGCGCGGCGGATCGGTGGCGCGCGAGCGCTCGCGCTCGTGGCTGCCGGAGAAGAGGTAGAGGCTGAGCCCGCCCGGGCGCAGGGCCAATGCGACCTCGTGCTGGGCGCGACCGATCGCAGCCAGATCGCCGCCGCGCTCGATATGCTCATCGCCGAGGGCGTGCCGCGCACCGATACCGCGCTGGACGATCCCGCGGCCTATCTCAACGATCTCGCGCCGCTGCGTGCGCAGCTGGGGAAGGGGCCGCTCGCGCCAGTGGGTGCGCGGCTGTTCGAGGTGGTCGAGGGGGCGCTGTTGCTGCCGCTCGACGAGGCGCTCGATGTCGAGGCGGTGGCGTTGCAGGATTTGCTCGACGCGCCGCTGTCACGAGCCTTGCGTCACGCCGCCCGGGTTACGCGCCGCGCCGCTCATCTGCCCGGTGAAGGGCATCCCACCGCACCGCCGCCGTTGCGGATCGGTCTGTGGGATCAGCCCGCCGGGATGGCGGGGGGCTTGCTCGCCGCCGGGCACGAGGTGGTGTTCGGGGCCACCGATCCCGCCGCGATCGAGACCGCCTTCGCCGATATTGCGCGCAAGCAGGAAATCGCGGTGCAGAGCGGCAGCTTGTCGCCCGATATCCGCGAGGCCGATTGGGCGCGGCTTGGCGCGGCGATGACCCGCGAGGGACTATCTGGGTCGGATGCGATCATCGCGACGGGGACGGGGGCTTTCCCGGCCTCGCCGCTCAGCGCGCGCAATGCCGAGGACCTGCCCGAAGGCGCGGAGGAATTCGGGCTGCGCCGCACCGGCGATCTGTGCGAAATCGTGCCGCCCGACGGCGCGCTGCCTGCCGATCTCTACGCGATGGCAGGGTTGATGCGGCAGGGCGGGATGCAGGTTCTGCGCGGCGGTCCAGGCATAGGCGGTATCGCCGATCATCTGCGCCTGGCCTATATCGCCGCGGCAGAGCGGGCGGTGCTCGCAGGGGCTTCGGTCGCGCAGGTCGATGCCGCGATCCGCGAGGCAGGCGGCGCGCGTCCGCCGCTTGAACTGACCGACCGGCTGGGCATCGACGCCGTGCTAGAGGATTTCGCGCGGCTCCACCGTCCATTCGGTCCGCTGTTGAGTTTGCTCGCGCTCGATGCCGCGGCGAAAGGCGCGGGGCAAAAGGGCTTCTACGATTGGAGCGAGGGCTCGCCACGCCCGGTGCCCGATCAGGCAGAGGCGCTGGCTGCGTTGCGCGACGAGGCGGGGATCGTGCCGCGTCGCCTCTCGAATGCGCGCATCCGCGCCCGGATACTGGCCGAGCTTGCCAATTGTGGCGCGGAGCTGTTGCAGCACGCACAGGCTCATCGGGCCGGCGATATCGACGTCGCGGCGCGTCACGTGCTGGGCTTTGCGCCACAGATGGGCGGGGTGATGTTCGCCGCCGACCGCGCCGGGCTTCTCGCCACGCGCAAGCTGCTGCGCGAACTCGTCGAAGAGGGTGCCCCCGAGCCGGTCACGCTGTGGGATGTGTTGATCCGTAACGGGAAATGCTTCGCCGATCTCGACGACGCGTGAGGCGAGGCGCCCGTCGGACGGGGCACCTCAGCCGAGGAAGATGCCTAGCACCACCATCATCAGCCCGATCACCGACACGAACAGCGCGCCCATATTGATCGCAATGATCTTTTGCAGCCGTGCGCGCAGTTCCTCGTCGGGCAGGCCCGCGCGTTTGGCGCTCGCCACTTTGACGATGCAATAGAGGATGCCGAACAGCCCGATCACCGAGACGACGGCCCCTGCCCAGATCAGATTTTCCATTGCGGCCTCCGAAAGTTGCGCGCGCCTGCCTAGCCCGTCGCGGGGGGTATGGCAAGAAAAACGCGGGCGCCTGTGTGATCGCGGGAAATCGCACAGGAAAAATCGGCTTGCGGAACCCGCCGATCCGCGCGCGCCGCCTCTTGATGCGCGCAGACGCTCGGGCTAGTCAGAGCGCCGACCCCCGATCGCAAGCAGGAGAGGCCCATGCCCAACGATGCCGCCTACAATGTCGCCGCCGACGAACTGCGCCAGTTCATCGAACAGTTCGAGAGCCTCGAAGCCGAGAAGAAAGACATCGCCGAGCAGCAGAAGGACATCATGTCCGAGGCCAAGGCCCGCGGCTACGACACCAAGGTGCTGAAGAAGATCGTCGCCCTGCGCAAGCGCGACAAGGACGACGTGGCCGAGGAAGAAGCGATTCTCGACCTCTACAAATCCGCATTGAATATGATCTAAAGTTCTTGGTTGGGCTTTGTTTTCTTGGCCCGACCGAATCTCTTTGAGTTTTATCGCGTCACATGAAAAAGTGTTCATGCGGCCCAAAAATGAATGACTTCTTAGTGGTTTAGGTGATATCCTGTGTCGCGTGCTGTAAGCGCGGGAGCGGAGCGGATGAACAACCACTACATAGTTTTGGGTGATGGGGTGTCGTCTCCGCTCTCAAAGGGGCATCCGTCAATCTGGGTTGGCGACACGTTGCATGAGGCCGCTTGCCTTTGGCTCAACGAAGAAGTTGTGCCAGATTCTAGGTCGAAGGGCACTTGGGATACCGCGGCCCGAAGTGTAGTGACTTGGCTCGATTACTGCGCCGCAGCGTCCGTCGATTGGAAGTATGCGCTGAGGCAGGATCTCATCGCGTATCGTGACGCATATCTCTGTGGAATATCACCTCAGACGGGGCGTCCATACAAGTCCGGCACTGTGAGAACCCGGATGACGTTCATTCTGTCATTCTTGGAATATGCATCGCGATCAGGTTTGTATTCAGGTGATTTAGTTGGCGCGTCTTCCGCTAGGGGGGAATTACCGCCTTCTCAGTTGGATGAGAACATGCTCGTTCATGTTCGACGAGGTGCTTCAGTTCGGAATGTTTCCTTTTCGCATAAGTTGGTCCCGAAGCAGTCTCAAGACGATACGGTCCGCGTGATACGCAAGGATGAGCTGCGACATCTAATCCGTTGGGCGGGACCGCGGCCTTCCGAGCGTTCAGAGAAGAATGCGGCGGGAAGTGCCAGAGATTTTGTTTTGTTGGCCCTTGGGTGGGCTGTCGGTCTCCGGGCCAATGAGATGCTTGGTCTAGAGACCTATCCGTTCGAGAGCATCGTCGTTGATCCGGAGTATCTCGGCGAGCACCACAAGATTTCGGTTTATGGAAAAGGGGGAAAGACCCGGCGGGTAGACGTTCCCGCCTGGTTGGTAGAGGACATCCAAGCCTATATCAGTGGAGAGCGAAGGCGCGCTCTTGCTCGTCGCGGGAGGCGGGCGCAAGAAGGCACGCTTCTAATAAATGGTGAGATGGCTAAGAGCTTCGTAGGAAAACCCATAAGCAAGCCTGGTATTGATCTTGTTATAAAGCGAGCCTGCGATGCCTGTGGTCTGACGGAAAAGTCCGAGAGAACCAACCCTGAAACGAATCAAATCGCGCTGGTTTCGCGACCAAAATACAGCCTTCACTGCCTGCGCCATACATATGCAGTTATGACTTATCATAGTATGGCAGCGGCTGGCTTTGATGACGTGGAGCGCTGGAAATACATCCAACTTCAACTTGGGCACGCTTCTGCTAAAACCACGATGGATTATTACCTTCGGCATGTATCAGTTTGGTCTTCCAAGCGCACTGCGTCGGCGTTGCGGGAGTTACTTGGGTGAGAGGTCGTAAGAGAGCTTCTCCTGCCGCTTCTGTCTTTCGTCAGGCTCAAGAGCGGTTTGCAGCGAACGGCGTCACGGACAACGATTCCCCTGTGGCTTGGCCACATCTCGGTAGTAGTTGGATTGACGAAAGTCCGGATCCGCAGTCTGGAAAGCCTCGGCTGCGCGTGGTGCTGACAAAGGGGAAAGGCAGGAAATATTTTGATTTTTCAATACTTCTGCATGTGCCGGCGTGGACTTCTTTCTTAATTGCAGGCTTTCAAATTCGATCTGAAACAATCTCCTTTACGAGTTCCTATACCGAATTTGGTATCCTCTGTCGTTTAAGCTCCTTCCTGCGGGAAGTAGATCAGAGGCCCGATCAGGTCGATGAAGCCTTTTGGGGGGCGTTGGTTGCGTGGCTGAATTCTCCAAGAGTGAAGGGAGAGCCCCTAGCACCGAAGACGCGCCAACAATATCTTGGGGTTTTTCAGCTAACGGTTAGTGCTCTGCTCGAAAACCCAGAATATCGTTCCCTTTCAGAACACATTCTCTATCGCTCGGGTTTTCCAGTGAGACCTTGGCCAGCATCAAGTCGAAAGACGATCCCCTCACCGGTTCTCAGGCCTGAACAACGATTGCAGATAGTTCAAGCTTGCCTCGTCTCGATTGAAGAAATTCGGCAGCGCTATGAAGAAGATGAAGCTTTGATCCGCTACGGGGAGGCTCGTCTGGCTATGGCGGCGAAGGGCTCCCATGCGCCTCTATTCGAAGATATCGGTGTATGCGCCGCAGCTTTAGACGATCTCACAGATGATCGCGTCCTTTCAGTAGCCGAATTACGAAATTTAGACTCATCCCTGATGTCTGCGATTGGAAAGAAGCACGGTGGCATCGGTGAAATTCGAAAGATGTTATATGCAACGAACGGTGACCTCGTGCCGTTCGTGATACTTCTTGCTGTCGTTACAGCATTTAATCCTTCAACCGTTCTTGGCTTGGTTTGGTCGAATATTCGTGACGCCCATGACGAGAAGAGGATCAGTATTACCGGGAGAAAGCCGCGAGCAGGAACTGCTCAAACCAGCACCCACGAGGCTGACCTGCCATCGATTGACATTCCAGCCGAGCAGGGAGTCATGGGTGGCCTGTCAGATATTCTTCAACTCCTGAGGTCTATTACCGAAAGAACGCGGCGTCTGGCGGCCCCTTCGGAAAGAGATTTTTTGTTTGTTGCAGTCCAACTTCACGCCCAAGTGAAAGTTAGCACTTTCTTTTCGCACCAAGGATTGGAGGCAAGAATTACCCCGAAGGCATTCAACGACTTTCGTGAGCGTTTCCGGCTTCCAAACTTCAGCTTGAGAATGCTTCGAGCCACTGAAGCTGAAGTGGAATACCAGAGAACCGGGGATATACTCGCGGTAAAGGACCGGATGGGGCACAAGAGTGCAAGGATAACACGAACACATTACACGTCGGGTTGGGTGCGCAGTCATGGTCAGGATCGAATTGGCGCAACGCAAGAATTGGTGGTGCGTTGGGCTTCAACGGGAGGCAAAAGTGACCCTCGCGGGCTGAAGGATCCCCGCGATGCGCCGGGAGCAACTCGCGGGTTCGGTTGCCTAGATCCCTATGACAGCCCACGCACCGGCCAGAGGAGTGGACGGCTTTGCTCAGCTTATGGTGAGTGTCCCTCTTGCCCGTTGATGCTTGCCCGTCCACGCGACCCACAGTCTGCCGCCCACTACCTTGCTCTTCGCAATGCGATCGTGGAAGGAAAGCGCGGTGTTGCCACTGGCGTTGCGTGGGTGGAGCGTTGGGCACCCGTTCTTCATGATCTCGAGAGCCTGATCAGAGAAATTCCAGAGAACGTAATGGAGCGCGCCACCCTTTTTCGCGTTTCGCTACCTCCGGTTGCGTAGCTTTAAGGAGCTGTCCTTGGCCTATGATCAGCGTAAAAGCAAACCCCGAGTGACCGCTGAAATCATTGAGGTTGGCGCAGCCCGCCCTCTTCACTTGCTGCCCCGCCAAGAACTCGCACGCCAAGCGGTTTCATCCCGAAGCTGCTGGGATGATACTACATGGTCGCTGGATCATTCAGCGTCAGGCGCGGATAATAGTCGAAGTAAGTTTCGTTGGGATATTGATCTCCCCAATGGCCAGAAGCTAACGAACCCAGTGTTTGCCGATATGCTCGACTGGCTTCGACGACTTGTCTGGTCGCTCGTTGCGGCTCCCGCCGGCGAGGGCGGCGCTCTGTCAACGGCCAGCATGAGTAGCCTTTCTCCGGGATTTCGATATTTCGTCCGATGGCTTTGCGTCAACCATATCACGTGGCCAAAAGAGTTGGATACACTGGCAGCCAGTGCTTACCTGAAGGAGCTTGAGCATCAAGCAGAGGATGAGGTGGAGCACGGACGCAGAACTGATCCGACGCAGGCAGAAATCTACAATAAGCTCCGACCGCTTTCGTTCTTGTGGCAGCAGCGCGCAGTCTTAGAGCGCGCAGGCATTGAGCCTATGCCCGGCCCCCCGTTTGGCCGCCGAACTGCCCATGATGTCACGAAAAAGATCGCAAAGATCGCATTCGGTGCGTATCGTCCTTTGCCGGACGAAGTTGCGATACCAATTATGAATACGAGCCTGCGTATGCTACAGGAGCCGGCAGAAGACGTGATAGCGCTGGCGCATGGATGTCTGACAGCTTTAAGCAGCAGCCGGACCGACAGAATCGCGCTTCGTGCGCAGAAAACATTCATTCAGTCGTTTGAATTCCAAGAAGTTAATGGGAGACCTTGGCACTGGCCGCTTGATCCAGACATGTGGAATAAGGAGCATGTCCGCAAGGTCAGGAAGGGGCTCGAAGCCATTGTCGACCGCGCGCGTAACAACAATCGACGGCCGGGTGATGCTTCCAGGAAAGGCGGGCTTCCATTCATCACAAAAATCCGCCCTTACATCGATAGTAAAAGGTTGCTGCTAGAAGCGGGAGCGGACGCCAGCGAAGCGGGAGCGTTATTCTTTAACGACGAATGGCGTTCTGTAGTGGAAGAGCAGGCTAAGCGGGAAGGTCTCTTCCTTCAGTCGAGCAAAGCTTCGCATCGTGTTCGCCAACTGGTGGTCGCAATTCAATCCGCAGCACATGTCGTTATTCAGGCCACCACGGGCATGCGCGTTGGCGAAATCGCGGCGCTGGAGGCTGGTTGCGATGAGACTACCGGACTTCCTTCCTCGGTCAAAGTCCGAGACAGCACTTCAGGGCTTGGCGAGGTTTTTATCCTCCGTAGCAAATTATCAAAGACAGAGGAGACACCGAGATCGGTTGAATGGACGCTAGGCTACCGACTGAAAGGATCCAGCGAGTTGCCTCCTGCTGTGGTCGCCATGCAGGTAGTCGATCGATTGATGGCTCCGTGGCGTGTCATGCTTGGAACGGAGTCTCTGTTTCTCCACTTCACTAACACACTGGCGCTTCCAAAGAGTGCCAGTGGGATCTCTTCAGCGATGTCATATAGGCTCCGCGACACTGTTCGCGATTTCATTGAAGAGTGGGTTGATCTAACTGGCCTTCCGGACGATGCGGCACGCCCGACTCTTGATCGTGAACTGGTTCCATATCGAGAGAGTCATGGCCGTAATTTCAAGACACACCAGCTGCGCAAATTGTTTGCAAACTTTGCCTACCGGGTTGATGGAAGAATGTTGCCGATACTTCAAATGCACTTTCACCACGTTTCGATCGCGATGACGGACGGGGGCTATATAATGTCTGATCCGGCACTGCTGCGCGAACGTGACGACGTGCGGCATCAGCATTCGGCTCTTCTGGCTCTCGACACAGCGCGGGGCTTGGCTCCTCTCGCGGGCCAATTTGGAGATGAGCTCGAGCAAATGATCAAGGGCGAGTTGGGGCGCAAAATTGAATTTGTAGACTCTGAGACAGCCTACGATGAAGCCTTCAACTACGTCGATGAAGCTGGTCTAGATCGACTATTTTACGAACCCTACGGCATCTGTGGAGCTCGTAGTGCGTCAAAAATGGCCTGTCACAAAGCTGGTGGCACCGAGGGCCACGCGCGTTGGGCGCACCGTCTCGCACCTAACTATGACACCCGTGAGCCTTCTCTTTGTGCAGGGTGTCCTAGTTTCGTTATCGCGAAGTGGCACCGGCCCTACTGGGAGGATCGGTATATTGCTCATGCGGTGCCGCTAGCGCTTGCCCAGGTGCAAGGTGACGAATCTGAAGAAGCTGATCCATTTGCCGCAGTGACGAGCTTTCGAATGCGCCAAGCCTTGGCCTTGGCTCGAAAGCTGGGGGCGGACCCGTCAGCCCTCGAAAGGCGGGTGGATGCTCGCGTGAAGGAATTGTTGGATGCCTAGACACCGCAGCCGAGCCGCAGACCTCATCGAACAGGATTTCCTTGCTGCGATCGAGCGCCTCAAGGTTGGCCAGCCGCGGCATCCGAAGCATAAGGAGTGGCTAAAGAAGAGAGGAAGCGTGCCAATTAATATCTCATCAGTAGCACGCGAGGCTGGGCGTGCGCGCGGTTTAATCGCGACTGAGGCCACGAAGTATCAGAAAGTGCGAAACCTTGTTCTACTTGAAGCGGGTGAAATGGGCGTCGAGCCTGGCAATCGCCAGGATGTTGTTGCGGATTTGCGTGCTCAGGTCGCTGAGCTGCGTGCCGAGTTGAGGTCCGCGCGTGAACATGCAGCTTATCACTTCAAGCTGCGGTCAGAAGCTGAAAAGCGGCTTCAGGAACTTCTCAGACGCTATGAGCGCTTAAAAAAGAAGTTGAAAAGCTCAAGACAGAGCGGGTCTGTGGTTCGATTGTTCCCTGAGAATGAGTGATTAGTGTGCTCAGAATTTTTTCACATCTTCGCCGCCTTCTCATGCAACCTGCTCGCGTGTAGAGTGCCCGAAATTTCGATTTATAGATGAAGGTTGAAATTCTATGTTGATACTTCATATTTCTGATATCCACTTTAAGTCGCCGCAATGCCTAGATCCGGCTCAAGACCCAGATTTAGCCATTCGAACGCGCATGATGCGCGACTTGGCGCAACAGGTTGGATTTTGACCTGCCACGGGATTTTTCCTCCACCATCGATTAGAGTCCGACCCAACTTGATCCGCACCCCAGAGCTCTACCGCCCTTAGGCAGAGTTTCCCGGCTTTGCTCAGGGTGACGGGCTGGTGACGCCC
>NZ_NBNX01000019.1:0-5841 GCF_002213225.1 Thioclava sp. IC9 | reverse complement strand
CCGGTGTTCTTCGAGGGCACGTCGAAGAAGTTCGACAGAACCAGCGCATAGGTGAAGAAGATCGCGTTGTAGAGAAACGCCTGTGAGCTCATCAGGAGGAGGCCGAGCAGCGCCCGTTTGCGGTGCGTCGAGAACATCGCCTTGACGATCTTCATCAGAGAAAAGGTCTCTGCGGCCGGAACAATGCTTGTCTCTCGCATCAGAGAGCACGGGGTAGAAATAGGGTTGAATTGGAAGAAAATTGGTAGAGCTCCGATGTGGTGGCGCAACCTTAGCGGTAGTCACGAAATCTTTAGAAATAACGCGCCGCCATCCCAGAAATGAACTTTTGTCAAAAATACAGGAGTCTTTCTGAAGCTTGTGGTCGTTTCCCGTTGAGCGTTTCAAAAACGACCTTCGGTCCGTGTGGGAACCAACTTTTAGACCGTCTGTTAACGCTCCGTAAATTAGCTGTTAACCGGATTGAGCGGGACGAACTCGACATGAACAATTTCACAAACGCAACTGAAACGCCCCGTGTCCTGTTCATCGACGACAACGCCATCCTTGCAGACACCGTGGAAAAGAGTTTTGCCGCCGATGGAAATATCGCCGTCGTCAGCCAATGCAAAGATTTGCCCTCGGCTTTGACGGCCCAGGACGTTCCGATGAAGTCCTGCGATTTGGTCCTGTTCGATCCAAGCCAGTCCCCCGCGGCCCCTGCCGACACGTTGAGCGCCGTGCGCGAGGCCGCCGGACCAGTCGCCGCGATCGCTTACCTTCCGGAAACTGCACTTGAGATCGCGCGTCAATGTCTCCAATCCGATTACGACGGCATCATATCGCGCAGCAGGAACACAGAGATGCTGATCGATGCAGTCCTGTCGGTCTCGATGGGTGGCCTGTATGTTGACGGGTGCTATGCCGACGTGCGCGCCGCTTCCAGCGAACCTTTTCTGGTTGGCACGGAAATCCTCACCGATCGGGAGCGGGAGGTGGTGCGCGGGATCGTCGAAGGCAAGAGTTGTCGCGCCATCGGAGACGACCTTTCGATCAGTGGCAAGACTGTCGAGACGCACAAGTATCGCGCGTTGTCCAAGATGGGTCTCGCATGCGTGCGCGATCTTGAGACCTTTGCGCGACGGAACGCCTGGGTGGTCTAACCGGGTTTAGCAGAAGATGCGAAGCGTAAGTCCCATACGAATTGGCGTGGCCGATCAAAGTCCTATTTTTGCGTCAGCGGTTCTCGACCTCGCGGCGTCGACTTTCGGCGACACCGGGACCCATTGCGATGCGATCGCTGCCACAGACGTAGAACGCCTGCGCGAGCCCGAGTGGGACGTGCTCCTGATCGATCCGCAGTTTACCCCGAACCTCGAAGAGCTCGTTCCGCAGATGTTGGCCGCCTCTCACTCGCCAGCGCTTATCGCCGTTGCATCGCATCCGACTAAGGAGCTCGTCGACTTCTGTGTGCGGATCGGGTTCAATTCCGTAGTATCGAAGTCGATCTCGGGGCCAGCGCTGATGCGTGTGATCCGTGTTTCCTTGGCCGGGGGAAGTCTGGTTGATCGCGCTTTCTCGCGGTCCGGAGAGGGCGAGAGGCCCGGTCCCACCGAAGGCAAGCCGTTGACCGAGCGCGAGCTATATGTCCTGCAGCTCTGGGCCAAGGGTTATTCCAACAGCGACATCGCGGATCGGATTGGCCTCAGCCGAAAGACCGTCGACAGCCACCGCGCGCGAGGCATGAAAAAGCTCGGCCTCGTGGACCGGCCTGCGCTGATCCGAATGGCGAGCGCGCGGGGCTGGCTCGTCTGAGCCTTCCTGACCTCCCTGGTGGGTGTTCGTTCCATTATGGGGACGGAAGCCCGTCTCCTTTCTGAAGCGGCCTTCCTCACGTTCGCCGGAACGGGGGAGCGGGTTTCAGTCCCCTATGCCTGCAGATTCCCCAAAACGTTGCTGCCGCAGCGTAGGGCGCTCGGCTTGCAGTAACTTTTGGGCCAGCCGCGCTCGCATGAGTTACGCAACTCTTGCGATGAACTTCGCGTTTGAAAGCGCCCAAGCAGAGCGCGTTCCTCAATCCGGCTCTTAGTAGCCTCATAGAGCCACGGGAGCTCCGTCTATTCTTCACGTGTGCGGAAGCTCGAAGGCGGGGGTAAATGCAGTCAACGGTGATCCGCAGAGCCTCTTCTCCCGTAGCCTTCAGATTGGTTCGAAATTCAACAAAGACCGCCTTCATGTCGACAGCCCTATACCGACGGACCATGGCGCAAGTGGAACGCGATCTGGACGAAGCCGCGGTAAGGCAAGAGCATCAGCTTTGGGACCGAACGCCTTGGATGGTGGATGTCTTCACGGGCCCTGCCGGTGGTGAGCGCGATCAAGCGATATCTGCATGGTGCAGAGCCAAGTTCGGCGCCGAGGCCCTGCCGCTTCAGGGGCGCGATGGCTCATGGCGAAGAAGTGACGAAACGATTAACGGGTGGGCTTGGTTTGGCTTCGATACCGCGTCAGCGCTGAAGAAATTCCAAGATGCATGGCTTGCACGGCGCGCGAACACGATTGCGTGAATTCTCGCTTGGATGGCAGATGCTGGCCGATCACGCTTTGCCTATTTCCAATCATTGCGCCACACTGACCTCCCTCGCTTCGAGGATGGGAAGTCATTTCAAATGGACATTTACTTAGAAGAAGATCGCGCCGATCCCGTGATCTCGAGACGGATGGTCGAACGAGCCCTCGAAGGCTTGGACATGAAGTGTCCAGACGACGTCAAAACGGCAACAGAGCGCGTCCGGGGCTTTCCTCTCCCTGACCTCTATCTGAGTTCATCGCTCGGTTCTGAAGGTAATCCTCATGAGGCTTGGATCGCGCGCATGGAGATCGACCGTCAAGCGGCCGAGCGTCTTCGCGCGCATGAGTTTAGGGTTACAGTCATCGCCGCACTCGCCGCTATAATTGGCGGAGCGATCGGCGGCGGGCTTCACATTCTCTGGCCTTGAGGGGGGGCTTATGTCGATCACGAACAGTTTGAGTTCCTCGGCGGGCGCAGCAAACGGGTCCCTCTTAGTTGACGAAGCGGCACTTGAGATCAAGCGCCAAGCTGCGGAGATCGAGCGTCTCCGAGAGGTCATTCGCCGCTATGGTGATCCGGCCCGGATGGCGTGGGCCCCGGCGGAGTATCGCGAAACTATCGAAGCGGCTATGAATGAGACTGAGGACCAAACCCGAACATCGGCTTTCCTCCGGTGAGTATCGTCAGAGCACGAACGAAGCATCTCAGATAGCGAGCAATATGGACGATCTCGAATTTTCAACCCAGCTCGACTTTATCTTGGCGACGTCCGAGATCGGTATTTGGGAGCTCGATGCCGGGACTGGGAAAGCAGTGCGCAATCTGCGCCACGATCAGATTTTCGGCCACGAGACACGCTTGAGCGAATGGAGCGCGGATACTTTCCTGACCTATGTCGAACCGAACGATCGCGACCGGGTCAAACAGTTGCTGGAAACGTCGCTCGAGACGGGCGAGCCCTGGTCTTTCGAGACCCGCATCCTGCGCGCGGATGGAGCCGAACGGTGGATCAGCGCAAAAGGGATGCCTAAGCTGTCCGATACAGGCCAGGTCGTGAAGCTAATCGGCCACGTCATCGACATTACCGAGACCAAGTCGAACGAAGATCGTCTCAAGTTGCTGTCACGAGAGCTCAATCACCGCGTCGCAAATACCTTCGCGATCATGAACTCCATGGTCCGGCATGCGAGCAAGAAGGCCACCACGGTCGACGACTTCTCGGCAACTTTGCTGGAGCGGCTCGCGTCCTTGGCGCGCGCGAACAAGGTTCTCGTCGCGGCGGAAGCGGAACGCTCCAGTTTGAGTGATATACTCTCCATGGAACTCAAGGCTTTCGACGGCTGGAATGAGCGCATCCGGATTACGGGGAATGCACATATCTGGTTTTCGGGGGAAGCGTCCGAAGCACTTGCGATGATCTTCCATGAATTGCTCACCAACGCGGTGAAGCACGGGGCCCTTTCAGTGCCGGAGGGCGAGATAGCACTTAGCATCACGCGCGCCGAAGGCCGGCAGGTTCTGATCCGGTGGGTCGAAAGAGGCGGCCCTCCGGTTGTGACTACGCGGCCGAGGGGGATCGGTTCGACCATCCTGCAGAACGCCATGCGGGACGAAGGCAAAGTCGATTTGGATTTCGCGAAACAAGGGTTGGTCTGCGATATCACGGTCAACCATAGCTTCGAACGCAAGCATACGGACGCGGGGTCCGCAGACGAGGCACAGCCTCAGGAGGACTCCTCGGATACCCCTGCCGCCGATGATATTTCTTGCGCCGGAAGTAAGATCATGATCGTCGAGGATGACCCAATTATCGGAATGGATATAGCCGAGATTTTCCGCTCGTGCGGGGCGGAGGTGCTTGGTCCCTTCACGACCGTCGCAAGTGCTCTATTGGCCCTCCGGCGCACCCCCGATGTTGCGCTGCTGGATGTGAACCTTCGACATGAGACTACCGACGTGATCGCATCGCAACTGGCCGCAAACGAAGTCCCTTTTCTGGTCTTGAGCGGCCAAGCCGATCCTTCGGACTTACCTTCGGCATTTGAAGGGGCGGGGATCGTGAGTAAACCTTTCGATGAATCAGACCTCTTGGATCGCGTCTTACGGTTGTTGCGAGAGAAATGAGTGGTTGCGCCTTCGTCATGAGGACGGCGCAGTTGTCCTGCGGAGTCGGCAGAACTCGATTGATCTCACTCGGCAGCGTCATTCGTCACTTGGGGCATGTTTCTCCGCTGCTCCGTCTCGCGATGGCGAAAGCACGAAAGATTCGCACCGCGCGTGCGCCGGTTGCCGTCATCAGCGGTGAGGAACGCGCGCGCTTCGTGTTCCGAGACCTCCTTGAGGCGGGAAGAAAGCTCGCGGCGCTTGCGGAAGTTGCGCAACTGTAGGGTGGAGAGACTCTGGGGCAAATAGCGCTGATGGTCACCAGCGTGGTAAACGTCGAAGCAGAGTCGCCCCGCAATCAGCATCTTATCTCGGCTGCTTTCTGCCAGCACGGTAAACACGACCGACTCCACCCGTTCCGCATCTCCGGGAATGTCGGCGAAGTCCAAGGCCACGCTCACCAGATACGAAATCTGACCAAGATCACGATATTCCGCAGTTTTCAGGGGTCCTTTTATCGACTGGGCCGGTTCGGCCTCCGAAAAAGGTGCGAAGCCACCGGTGTCACTGGCAATGGAATGATAGGTCTTTCCATCGACCTCAAGGTCGGCAAGCAAGGCTTTCACGAAGATGGGCTCCGCTCCCATGTTTCCCAGCATCAGATGTCCGCGCTCATTGCCGCCGGCGACCCGCGTCAGCAGCAGTTTGGAACGCCGCTCGCGCCGGAAATTCTGGAGCATGAGCTGTAGATATACCACCCATACTAATCCGGTAACGAGCTGCACGGCGATGCTCACCACCTGATGGTGATCGACGAGCCACTCCATCTTTTCCTCTTGATCAGCCTATTACGTCAGCCTGGCAGCAACGCGGCAAGAGCACGAACGGGTCCGAGAATAGGCGGGAAAACAATAGCGCAGGCGTTTGCTCTATAACTCGAGTCTGCGACTGATCTTCTTTCCTCGGAATTCTAACAGTGAAACAAACTGCAATCTGCAGCTCGGCGTGAGAGGCGCGCGCGATGCCAAGAAAGACCGCGCCACCAACCGGTCATATGCTGACATTGCTTCGGGTAGCAGACTTTGGGTTAAAGCGCAGCGAACGACCGCATTCCGCCGATTCTGTGGAAAAACACCCGTTCGCGATTGCAGAAATTGGAAGCTTTCGTGATGTGCGACTGCCTTTCC
>NZ_NBNX01000018.1:0-8005 GCF_002213225.1 Thioclava sp. IC9 | reverse complement strand
TCCACCCAGCCCGAACGCGGGAAATGCTGCGTGAATTCCTGCTGCGCGCTCGCCACCGGGCGCAGCGCGCCGTCAAAGACGATCGCCCGCGACGATGTGGTGCCTTGGTCGATTGCCAGAATATGGGTCATGAAGTCCTCCCGTTTCGCGCCTCAGGCCGCGTGCTCCTCCAGCCACGCGGCGACAGAGTTGACCTGATCGGCATCGAGCCGCAAGCCCAGCTTGGTACGCCGCCAGATCACGTCCTCGACCTTGCGGGCCCATTCCTTCTCGACGAGCCAGCGCAGCTCGGCCTCGGTAAGCGTACCGCCGAAATCGCGGCCCAGATCGGCCAGCGCCTTGGCATCGCCGAAGATGTCCCACGCCTCGGTGCCATAATGACGGATCATCCGCTCGGCCCATTTGCGATCCACGAAGGGGTAGTCCTGCGAGAGCTTGGCGATCTTGGCCTCGACCTCTTCGGGGGCGAAATCGCCGCCCGGGAGACGCGCGTCTTTCGTCCACGGCCCGCCCATCCCGGGCAGATGCGGGCGCAGCTTGGCCAGCGCATCCTCGGCCAGACGACGATAGGTGGTGATCTTGCCGCCGAATACATGCAGCGCCGCCGGCTGGCCCGTCGGGGCATCGAGCGAGAGCACGTATTCGCGCGTCGCCGCGGTCGCAGAACTCGCGCCGTCCTCATAGAGTGGGCGCACGCCGGAATAGGTCCAGACGACATCGTCGGGCGTAACTTCCTGCTTGAAATACTCGGAGGCGAATTCGCACAGGTAATCGCGCTCGGCTTCGGTGCATTCGGCGGCGAGCGGCGAATCCTCATGCGCGGCCTCGGTCGTGCCGATCAGGGTGAAGTCCTGCTCGTAGGGGATCGCGAAGATGATCCGCCCGTCGGTGCCTTGGAAGAAGTAGCATTTATCGTGATCGTAGAGCTTGCGAGTCACGATATGGCTGCCGCGCACGAGGCGGATATGCTCGCGGCTGGCGCTGCCCATCGTACCTTTCAGGATCTGCTCGACCCACGGGCCGCCCGCATTGACCACGGCGCGGGCCAAATGCTCCTCGCGCCCGTTCGGCCCCTCGGTGGTGATCACCCAATGACCGCCGTCGCGATGCGCCTCGACGACCCTCGTCTGCACACGAATGTCGGCGCCATGCGCCTCGGCGTCGCGCGCATTGAGCACGACGAGCCGGGCGTCCTGCACCCAGCCGTCGGAATATTCAAAGGCATGAGCGAATTGATCCTTCAGCGGCGCGCCTTCGGGCGTGTTGCGCAGATCGAGTCGCTTCGTACCCGGCAAGAGCCCCTGCCCTCCCAGATGATCGTAGAGGAACAGCCCCGAGCGGATCATCCAGGACGGGCGCTTGCCCCTCATCCACGGCATCACGGTCGAGAGCATCTTCGAGACGGGCGTATCGCTCTCGAAACGCATGTCGGCGCTGTAGGGCAGCACGAAGCGCATCGGCCAGGAGATATGCGGCATCGCGCGGATCAGCACCTCGCGCTCGGACAGTGCCTCGCGCACCAGTTTGATCTCGAGATACTCGAGATAGCGCAGCCCGCCATGGAATAACTTGGTGGAGGCCGAGGAGGTCGCCTGCGCGAGGTCGCCCATCTCGGCCAGA
Source organism: Thioclava sp. IC9 (assembly GCF_002213225.1). Lineage (NCBI taxonomy): Bacteria > Pseudomonadati > Pseudomonadota > Alphaproteobacteria > Rhodobacterales > Paracoccaceae > Thioclava > Thioclava sp. IC9. Next base: position 6,385 of record NZ_NBNX01000018.1, on the reverse strand, counting down.
CGCACCCTGAGGCCACGCCCTGCCGCGTCGCGCGCGATCCCGCAGCCGTTCACGCCGCCGCCGATCACGAAGAGGTCTACTGCCTGTGACATTCTGCGCACTCCTAATGCCCATCGCTTCTGCACCATTAGGCGCGATATTTTTCGTTATTGGTAATTATAGACAATTTTCGCGCATAATCGAGCGTGAAAACGCCTCGTCCCCAAATTCTCCGCACCGATCACGAAACTTTTAAGGAACGCCAGCGTTGCTGTATGGTGAGACTCGGGGCGTTCAGCACGTTTGACGGGCAGAAAACTGACGATGTAGCTAACTCGCCTATGGGATTGATCGAGGTTAAAGTCGTGACGTGCGAAGAGGCTTACGTAAGGTAAGTCGCATCGGGAACCGGACGGGACAAGAGCATGTTCGATCATGAAACAGAACTGGAGATCGGGCTTGCTTCGGGGATGCGGGTCCGCATCGACCCGAAAGGCGCACGACTGACAAGCTTGGTGCTGCCAGGCGCCGACGGCCCGGTCGAGATTCTTATCGGCCCCGATCCCGGAGAGACCGCACGCAGCTTCCACGGCGCAACAATCGGGCGCTACTCCAACCGCATCGCCGGGGGCCGCTTCACGCTTGATGGCGAGCAGTTCCAGCTTGATACGAACGAGAACGGAAACTGCCTTCACGGCGGCGGTCAGGGCTTCGACCAGCGCGACTGGACGGTCGTGGCGCATTGGATCAACGCGGTGGCGCTGCGGCTCGAAAGCCGCGACGGCGATCAGGGCTTTCCCGGCAATCTCGTGGCGGAGGCGAGCTTTGCGCTATCGGACCCTGCCACTCTGACGATCACCTATCGCGCGCGCTGTGATCGGGCCTGCCCGGTCTCGCTGACCTCGCACGGGTATTTCAACCTCGCCGGCGGTGGCTCGATCGCCGATCACCGGCTGAAGATCAACGCCGATCAGGTGCTGGAGATCGATTCCGAAACATTGCCTGTCGGCGCCCCGCGCAATGTCGCAGGCACCCGGTTCGACTTTCGCGATTCGGCCCCGGTGCCGGGACCGGATGGCGCAGGCTTCGATCACAACTTCTGTCTGCGTCCCGGCGCCATGCGCGAGATTGCGGCACTGAACGATCCGGCCTCGGGGCGCAGCATGACGATGCTGAGCAACCAGCCCGGCTTGCAGGTCTACACTTCGCCATCGGGTGATAGCTTCAACGCGATCTGTCTGGAGCCGCAGGCGTGGCCCGATGCGCCCAATCACCCCGAGTACCCGTCCGCGATCCTGCAACCCGGGAAGGAATACGTGAACCGAATTCGCCTGCAGTTCTCGGGCTGAGCCCGCGAAAGCCACGCCAGCGGAAAAGGCGCGGCGCGCAGGGTCAGGTCAAACCGCTCAGCGCGGCACCGGCTTGACGATATCGCTCATAGCCCTCGTCGAACGCCGCGCGCAACGCGGGCACCGGCTCGATCGTCGCAGCAATCTCGGGCGGGCGTGCGAGTTCCAACCCGCCGCCGGTCCCCGCCATCATGCCGAGCCGTGCCGCCCCGAAGGCGCCGCCGTAGTCGCCCGCCACCGGCAGGGCCACCGGCGTATCGAGCGCCGTCGCGATTGCCTCACACCAATATCGCGAACGCGTCCCGCCGCCGACACCAAGCAGCGTCTCGATCCGCGTCCCGGTCCCAACCAGCGCGTCGCGACAATCGCGAAGCGCGAAACTCACGCCTTCCAGCACGGCCCGCGTCGTCGCCGCCCGATCGGTCGCATGCTCAAGCCCGATGAAGGCCCCACGGATCGCCGCGTCGTTCAGCGGCGTGCGCTCGCCGCCGAGATAGGGCAGGAAGCGCGCCTTGCCCGGCGCCCGCAACGGGCCGAGGCCCTCGGTCAACTGCTTGGCGTCGCTCTCCAGAAGCCGCGCATACCAGTTCAGCGCGTCGGTCGCGGCCAGCACCACGCCCATCTGGTGCCATGTCTGAGGCAGGGCGTGACAGAAGCTGTGCACGGCGCTCGCCGCATCGGGCCGATAGCCGTCGTCCGCGGCGAAAAGCACCCCCGAAGTGCCGAGCGAGACAAAGGCCTGTCCGGCCGCCACGACGCCGACGCCAACGCCCGAAGCCGCGTTGTCGCCACCGCCACCGGCCACGACGACACCGTCCGGGAGGCCGAAGCGTGCCGCGACCTGCGGGCGCAGCGTGCCCGACACGTCCGAGCCTTCGACGAGACGCGGCATCTGTTCGCGCCGCATCCCGGTCGCCGACAGAAGCGCGTCCGACCAGTCACGCGCACCGGTATCGAGCCAGCTGGTTCCGGCGGAATCGGACATCTCCGAGGCATGTTCCCCGGTCAGCCAGAGCCGCAGGTAATCCTTCGGCAACAGTACCTTCGCCACCTTCGCGAAGATTTCAGGCTCTTGCTTCGCAAGCCAGACCAGCTTCGGTGCGGTGAAGCCGGGGAAGACGATATTACCGCTAATTTCGCGGAACTGCGGGTCGGCGTCGAGGGACGCCGCCTCGCGGTGGGCGCGGGTGTCGTTCCACAGGATGCAGGGCCGCAGCACCGCGTCCTGCGCATCCAGCAACGTCGCGCCATGCATATGCCCGGAAAGCCCGATACTGCGCACCGCCGAGAGGTCATGCTGCGCGAGCGTGCCCAGCACCGCCTCCATCGCCGCGACCCATTCGGCGGGATTCTGTTCCGACCAGCCTTCATGGGGGCGCGAAACGGTGAGGGGATGCGTCGCCTCGGCCACCACGCGCTGCGCATCGTCTATCAAGAGGCCCTTCAGCCCCGAGGTGCCCAGATCCAATCCGATAAACATGCTTGTCCTCCCGCGCGCGCTACTCGTCTCGCGCCGACCCTAACGTCTCTGGCGGGCATGTCGACTCCTCGACCCCACACGAATGTGCCTGTCCGTCGCACCGCATAACGGAACCGTGAGCGCATTGCGCGGTTGCCTTTCGAACAGTGACCCCGGAGCCTGGATGATCGCCTCTCTCTCGACCCCTCTTCTGCTTGGCGCTTTCACCCTTGCGGGGTTGATCGTCGTCATCTCCTCGATCAAGGCGACCGGGCTGGCCGACGTGATCGCGGATCGCACCCGCATCGGCGAGGCGCTGGCGGGCGGGATCGTTCTGGGCGCCGCGACTTCGCTGTCGGGGATCGTCGTTTCCGTCTCGGTAGCCGCACAAGGAGACGCGAGCTTCGCCTTCTCCAACGCCGTTGGCGGGATCGCCGCGCAGACCTTCTTTCTGGCGCTGGCCGACATGCTGCACCGGCGGGCCAATCTCGAACATTCGGCGGCGGAGCCTGCCAACCTGTTTCAGGCGGTGATGCTGATCGTGCTGCTGTCGATCCCGCTCGCCGCGACCGCCGCGCCCGATTACGCGATCTGGGGCATCAGCCCGGCCTCGGTGATCCTGTTTCTCGCCTATCTCGGCGGCACCAAGCTCGCAGCCCAGGTGTCGGAAACGCCGATGTGGAAACCGGTCGAAACCCGCGAGACCCGCCATGACGAGCCCGAGGACGAAGAAGAGAGGAACCGTTCACCACGCGGGCCGATCCTCGTCTTCGTCGGCCTCGTCGTCGTCATGGGCCTCAGCGGCTGGGTCATTTCGCAAGCGGGGCGAGAATTCGTCACACGTTTCAACCTCAGCTCCTCGCTGGTAGGCGCATTGCTGACGGCGGTGGTAACATCGCTGCCGGAACTGGTGACGACGCTGACGGCGGTCCGCCGCGGCGCACTGCAACTGGCAATCGGCGGCATTATCGGCGGCAACACCTTCGACACGCTGTTCCTAGTCTTCTCGGACGGGGCGTATCGCGAGGGTTCGCTCTACCACGCAGTCTCGATGCCGGATCTGTACTGGCTGGCGACGGGACTGATGATGACGGGCGTGTTGCTCGGCGGATTGATCCTGCGGCAGAAGGACGGGCCGGCCCGGATCGGGATCGAGAGCCTGCTTCTGGTCGCGATCTACGCCTCGGCAGTGGTGCTGCAAGTCCTCGCCTGACCAAGGATTCTTGCCTCTCAGCGCGGATTCGCGAAATAGGCAATATACATTTGCCGCAAGGACCGTTATGCAGGCGCCTTCCGCACGGGCTGCCAGAAGCAGAGCGGCCCGTCCCTTACGTCATTGCTTGGACGACTTTCCGATGATCCCCTCCCTTTCCGCAGCGCTCGCCGAGCGCGGCTACGACACTCTCACTCCCGTGCAGGACGCGGTGACCGATCCCGCGCTGGCGGGCAAGGACCTGCTGGTCTCTGCCCAGACCGGCTCGGGCAAAACGGTCGGCTTCGGTCTCGCGATCGCGCCGACCCTTCTGGGCGAGGCCGAAAGCTTCGGCCCGGCCGGCACGCCGCTTGCACTCGTCGTGGCCCCCACGCGGGAACTCGCTTTCCAGGTCATGCAGGAATTGCGCTGGCTCTATGGCAAGACCGGCGCCATCGTCAGCTCGTGCGTCGGCGGCATGGATCCGCGGCAGGAACGGCGCGCCCTCGAGCGCGGCACCCATATCGTGGTCGGCACCCCCGGCCGTCTTAGCGATCATATCCGCCGCGGCGCGCTCGACCTGGGCGACATCCGCGCGGTCGTGCTCGACGAAGCCGACGAGATGCTCGATCTGGGTTTCCGCGAAGACCTCGAATTCATCCTCGGCTCCGCTACGGAAGAGCGCCGCACGCTGCTGTTCTCGGCCACCGTGTCGCCTATGATCGCGAAACTGGCCGAGCAATTCCAGAACGACGCGCAGCGCATCTCGACGATCAACACCGCGCAGCAGCACTCCGACATCGCCTATAAGGCGCTGAAGGTCGCGGCCTCGGACAGCGATCATGCGATCTTCAACCTGCTGCGTTTTCATCATGACGAAAGCGCCATCGTCTTCGCCAACACCCGCGCGGCGGTGAACCATCTCAGCGCCCGTCTCGGCAATCGCGGCCTCTCGGTCGTGACGCTCTCGGGCGAGCTGTCACAGGCCGAACGCAGCCACGCGCTGCAGGCGATGCGCGACGGGCGGGCGCGGGTCTGCGTGGCGACCGACGTCGCCGCACGCGGTATCGACCTGCCGAACCTGAGCCTAGTGATCCATGCCGATCTGCCGCAGAACACAGAGAGCCTGCTGCATCGTTCGGGCCGGACGGGTCGCGCCGGGCGCAAGGGGATGTCCGCGCTGATCGTGCCGCCTCGCATGGTCAAACGCGCCGAGCGCCTGCTGAAATTCGCCAAGATCAACGCGGAATGGACGGTGCCGCCCTCTGCCGAGTCGATCATCGCGCGCGACGAAGAGCGCCTGCTGACCGATCCCGATTGGCGCGAGCCGATCACCGAGGATCAGGCGGCGTTCGCGCGCAAGCTGCTCGACAGGCACGGGGCCGAGGCTGTCGCCGCCGCCTTCCTGCGCCTGCAGCAAGCGCGCAACGCACCGCCCGAAGACCTTCTGCCGCCCGACACCAAGGGCCAGTCCGAGCGCCAGGAATTCGGCCCGAGCCGCTGGTTCACCCTGTCGGTCGGGCGCAATGACCGAGCCGAGCCGCGTTGGCTGCTGCCGCTCCTGCGCCGCCATGCCGATCTGGAGAAATCCGCCATCGGCGCGATCCGCGTGCGCGACGACGAAACCTTCGTCGAGATTGCCGAGAAGAGCGTCGCAAAGTTCGCGGCCTCGCTTGGTCCCGATGGCGAGCTCTCCGACGAGATCACGGCCCGCGCCCTCAATGGTGAACCCGATTTCGGCCCGCCGCCGAAAAAGCGGCGCGCTGACAAACCGCAGAGCAAGCCCCATCGTGGCGAGCGTGGGGAACACCCGGGCAATGCGCCCCATCGCAAAGGCTCGCCCAAGGGCGCACGTACTGAAGGCGCTCCGGCGGACAATACCAAGACGAGCGGCTGGAGCCCGGATGACGAGGCGGTCTTTGCCGCCCTAGCGGATATCCCGTCGAAAAAGCGCAAGCCCGAGGGCGGCGCCGGCGCGAAACCGAAAAAACCTCGCGCGAAATACGCGGGCCCCGGCAAAGGGACGCATCCGGGAAAAGGCGGAAAGCCCAAGCCCGGCGGCCCGAAAAAGCCGCGCAAGTGACGATATGATTCTACAAAAGGCCCGCAGCGATGCGGGCCTTTTTCGTACCAGATCCGAAGCGCCCGGGTCAGCGCCCTTACCGCCTTAGACTGTGAGAGCGCGACAGAAGCCTCCGTGGCCTGATGCCCCTTAATATCACTGTCACGGGTCTTTCGCCTCGCCACGAGCGAAGCCCGGTTGGTGTTGCTATGCGTCCGTGCAGGTCAACTATTGGCCTCCGAGACGAGGTAAGCCCCGTAAGTTCGAGCTCCGGAACACGCTCGCCACGATACCAACGCCCGATCCCGTCATCATCCACCCGGCGCTTGCCGCGGTCTACCGCA
>NZ_NBNX01000017.1:0-8137 GCF_002213225.1 Thioclava sp. IC9 | reverse complement strand
GGGCGTCACCAGCCCGTCACCCTGAGCAAAGCCGGGAAACTCTGCCTAAGGGCGGTAGAGCTCTGGGGTGCGGATCAACACCAACCGGGCTCCGGTCGCGGCTGGATGAAAGTTCAGTGGCAGGTCAAGATCAGTTCCCAGAACCTTGATGTTTATGAGATACTCCTCCTTCCACCTATGCCCGCAACGAGCGCAGCGGTTGGTGGGAAGGCAGTTCATCCCATTATATCAGTCGCGTTCCTGTCTCACAGCCTCAGGATAAAAGAGCCGCCATGAGATAGCTGTCGATGACAAGCGCTCCGAACAGCAGGAGGATGTAGGTGATCGAGAAGCGGAAAGTTCGCATCGGCCAGCTCGGGTCGGGCGAAACAAGCATCGCTATTGAATAAAACAGAAACATGCCACCGAGCGTCAGCGCTGCTGCGGGGTAAATGAAGCTAGTCAGACCAATCAATGCGGGCACCAGCGTCACCGCGACCATCAGGGTAGTGTAGAACAGCACCTGCCAGCGCGTGTGAACCTCACCATGGGTAACCGGCAGCATCGGCACTTCGGCGCGGCGGTAGTCCTCGATGCGGTGGATGGCGAGAGGCCAGAAATGGGGGGGTGTCCAAACGAAGATGATCATCACCAGCAGAACCGGAAGCGCTTCGATCCGGTCAGTCACGGCCGTCCAGCCCAGAAGCGGTGGCGCCGCGCCGGCGAGGCCGCCGATCACGATGTTCTGCGACGTCGCGCGCTTTAGAAACCCCGTGTAGATGACCGCGTAGCCGATGAGCGAGGCGAACGTCAGCACGGCGGTCAGTGGGTTGATCAGTGTGTAGAGTAGGATCAGACCGGCTGCGCCGAGAGCCAGCGCGAATACCAGCGCGTGGCCCGAAGAAATGAGCCCTGTCGGGATCGGGCGCCGGCGCGTGCGCGCCATGCGTGCGTCGAGGCGTTGATCGATCAGATGGTTGATTGCCGCCGCCGATCCTGCCGCCATGGCGATGCCGAGATTGCCCAGAACAAGCGCCCGGATCGGTAGAGCCAACGGAGCGGCCAGAAGCTCGCCCACCAATGCCGTGAAGATCATCACCATCACGACCTTCGGTTTGCACAACTCCAAATAGGCTCTCGCCAGTTCGGAACCGGATGTGCGCGATGCTTCCATATGGGGCAAGCGGATCACACCGACGTCTCATCACGGGGCTCGGCTGGGTCAGGCAGGTCGCGGGTTTCGCGTTTCAACGCGCGCCAGAACCAGACGATCAGAACAGTGTAGGCGACGACCGAAACCGTGAACCAGAACAACCACCACAGGATCGGTTCGCCAGGACTTTCAGGAACATTGAGGTTTAACATATCGGACCTCCGCTCAGTAGATGAAGAAAACGGCATAGAGTATCAGCCAGGTCATCACGACGAAGGTCCAAAACATCGCTGCCGCCTCGACCTGCCAGTGATTGCCCGTAGTGAAGACCCCGCGTCCGTCGGCCCCTGCGATTACGGCCAGCCCAATCAGGCCAAGCAAGATATGCAGGGCATGATAGCCCGTGCTCATGACGTAATTTTCGCCATAACGACTGCCGACCGCCACTTGGAGGGTCGACCAGTCGTAGATGATCAGGGCCAAGGCGATGAGCCCCAGAAACACGGCAAGCCACAGCCAGGAGGCGCCGCTCGAGCCCTTTTGCACCCGGCTTAGGCCAAGGGCGAGTGGCGCGAGGCTGATCACGAGAAGCACCGTTACCGCAAGTCCGAGCGGGGTGTTCAGTGTGTCGGGGTGCCCGGTGCCCGCCAGCAGAAAGCGCGTTGAAAACAGGGTCACGAAGATCATCGCTTCGCCAATGATGACGAGAAAGAAAGATCCACGATACATGCGTCGCTCTCGTCCGCTCAGATCCTCTGGGACATTGATGCTTGCGGTGCTCATGGGTGGTCTCCCGCGCCGTAGTTGTAGAAATGGTCCGTAACGAGGGGCTCTCGCACGAAATTGCCGTGCGGAGGCGGCGAGCTGGTCTGCCATTCGAGCGTCTTGCCCCCCCAGGGATTGTCGCCTGCAGCTTCGCCGCTGATCGAGCTGACGAGCAGGTTCAGAAGCGCGATTCCGAAGGCGAGCCCCAAGAGGAAGGCCCAGATCGAGACCCATTCGTTGATATTGCCGAGGTAGGGCATGTATTCCGCGACCCGCCGGTTCATGCCGTCAAAGCCGGCCACGAACATGCCGAGGAATGTCAGGTTGAACCCGAAGAACACCAGCCAAGCCGACAGCTTGCCCCAGCCCTCATTATACATCCGACCCGAGAATTTCGGGAACCAATAGTAGAGGCCAGCAAGCCATGCGAAGACCATGCCTCCGATGATCGTGTAGTGGAAATGGGCCACGACGAAGTAGGTATTGTGGAGCTGGAAATCCGCCGGCACGTCGGAGAGGAATACGCCTGTGAAGCCGCCGATGAGGAAATTGAACACGCTCATGAGAGCGAACAGCATCGGCGTGCGTAACCGAAGTCGACCCTTCCAGAGCGTCCCCAGCGCGGCGATATACATGAAGCCGGTAGGGATCGAGATCAACTCCGTCGTCGTCATGAACGGGACCAGACGGTTGTCTGCGACGGTGGTGAACATGTGGTGTGTCCAGACGTAGCTGGACAGCACCGTCACCCCGATCATTCCGGCGACGGCCCATCCGTAACCGAAGAGGCGTTTTCGAGAGAAGACGGGAATGATTTCGAGCCACAGTCCCCAGGCGGGAAGCATGATGATGTAGACCTCCGGATGACCGAAGAGCCAGAACAAGTCCTGCCAAAGAACCGGGAGGCCTTCGCTGTCGAAGAAATGGGTCTCGAGCGTGCGATCGGCGAGACCGAAAATCATCCCCGTTCCGATTACCGGCACCCAAAGCAGGTTCAGCACCGAGGTCACGAACATGCCCCAGACGAACATCGGCAAACGGCCGAGGCCAAGTCCCGGGGCGCGCATGTAGAGCGTCGTGGATATGACGTTGATCGCGGTGAAGAGTGACGACAGTCCGAGCGCGAAGACACCAAGATAATAGAGATCTTGTCCGACCGCATCCTCGGCCGCGAGGGGCGAATATCCTGTCCAGCCTGTCTGGAAGCCGCCCGCAAGGGGGCTCAGAAGGATCGCCATCACGCCCGGCACGAGGAACCACCAGCTCAGCCCGTTGAGGCGTGGAAATGTCATATCGTCAGCGCCGACCATGACAGGGACGAAATAATTCCCGAAGCCGCCGACGATGGCCACGACGGACACTGCGAAAAGCATCAGGCTGCCATGCACGCCAAAGGCTTCGTTATAGGCCTGAGATGTCTGAAAGACGTCGAGATTTGGAGTTAGAAGCTCGAGCCGCATCATCATCGCCGCCAGCCCGGCAGCAAGGAAGGTCAGGATTGCCGTGATCTGATATTGCATCCCGATGATCTTGTGATCGGTGTGAAAGCGCAGAAAGCGCCCGATCCCGTGCCCTTCGTCCCAAGCCGCCGCATTTCCGAACCAAGGCCGGATGCAGGCCTCGAAAGCACCGCCGCCGAGGATCCAGCCAGCCGTGCCCGCGGAGAAAGCCGCGACCACCGGCCACTCGCCTGCCAGCCGGTCGTTCAGGAGGGCCGCAACGAGCCAGTCGGCCCCCAGAACCCCGATCGCGGCCCACAAGGCAGCCCGCAACATCGGCGCTGCATGATGCAGCCAGCCATGCCGCTTCTCTTTCGTCTCCATCATTCCGGAATGATCGCTCATCGGCGTCCTCCTATCGCTCCCCCGGCATCAATTCCCTGAGCCGTTGCTGTCCATATTTGGCATCTGCATGTCAGTGTTCGATTGGCTGGAGGGCATGTTCATACTCGCCGATCCGCCAGAGCCTTCACTGTTCATATCCATGCTGCCGCCACCCTGATCCTGCATCGACGCGCTGTCGGGCTGGCCCGAACCGTTCATGTTCATGCTTCCGGACGCGTTGTCCTGCATTTGCATTCCGCCGGATTGGCCAGAACCGCCGCCACCCATATTCATGCCGCTCATCGAGCTGGCTTCCTGCTTCGCCGCGTCTTGCTGCTTGGCGACCCAAGTGTCGAAATCTGCGGCGGACACCACGCGCAGCTCGCTGCGCATCACCGGGTGGCCGGCGCCGCAGATTTGGGCGCATTGAATGCGCATGGTCGGATCGCTCAGAGTGTCCATGATCTTGGTCGGGGTCACCACGAGGTCGCGAGTCTCACCCGGGATCACAGCTTTTTTGATGCCCCAGGCGGGCACCCAGAAGGAGTGCATCACATCCCTGGATTGAAGGGTGAAGTGAATCGGCCGATCGAGCGGGACAATTAGCTTGTCGATGGCCTCGATGCCCTGATCAGGATAGCTGAAGTCCCATTCCCACTGCTTTGCGGTAACCTTTATCGTTAGGGCATTTTGGGCAACCGCCGCGCGCGCGCTCGACCACAGAGTTTCGAGCCCATAGACGCCGGGATAGATAATGAAGATCACATTCAGCAGGGCGCTCAGGCCGACCCAAGCCGCGATGAAGAGGCCATTGGTGGCGAATTGCGCCTCGGCTGGCTTCTCGTCGTCCTGTGGCACCCGGAACCGGATTGCCGAATACCCAATGATTAGAGTGACGATCACGAAGACCGGCACCGTCGCACGCATCAGGAAGAATATCGCCTCGCCGGTGACAGCGCCTTGCGTTGAGGCAATCAGGGGCCAATGTTCCACGGCCACTTGCACGAGCCATTCACCAAGCGCGCTGAAAACGACCCAAAGAGCGCTCAGCCAGAGGATGTGATTGCGGGTTTCACGGTCCATAGCCCTGCCTCCTCAAGCTTTCGGCTTGTCGTTGATGACGTCGATCGTGCCGCGCATGCCGTTCACGAAATGCTGGCCTGATTGTTGGAAGCAGCCGTAGGTCCATTGCCCGGGCTTGTCTGGCACCTTGAATGAAATCGTCAGCTGCCCCGAGGCATCGAGCAGAGGCATAAAACCCGACATCTCTTCCATTGGCCCCATCGGTCCTTTGCGAAGAACGTCTTTCACTGGCACGCCGCTCAAGTGCGCTGCGCCCCCCATGAACATGACCAGGTCGTGTCCGCTGACCACCTTGACGTCTACATCCTTGAAAAAGGGCACATGAAAACCGTCTACGTGACGCGGTCCGAAGACCGTATCTTTTAGGTTCGGTCCACGACCGACCATCCATTCGTGTGCTTTTCTGGGATGCGCTTCGGAGTCGTTTACGAGCGTTACGGTCACGGTTTCGCCCACGTGCCAAACCATATGCGCAGGCTCGAATTCGTAATCGAGCATATGAATCGTGAAATGCGTCCGGTCGGCGGGCCGGGTATTATTGGCCCAGACCACCATGCTGCCAGTCAACACCGCAAGCACCACGGCTCCGGACAGGACTGACCAACCGCTGACGCTTTTCGTTTCCCCTTTGAGTTCGTTTTTCACCTTGCGACCTCCCCCTTTCGCTGGTGATTTCTAAAAAGGGTAACCGGCAAATTTTCGCCGAATAGCCACGCGATGGAGGACAGCTGTCCCCGGTCTGGAGGACAGCGGGTCGATATGCGCGTGGGAGGGAGGAGCGCGATGCCAACCGTCGATAGAGCGTCATCGGGATTTCTGACGGCTTTCAGATGGCCCCTGATCGCCTTTTCCGCGATCCTCGGCCTCACACCGCACATCCTGTTGCTCAATCACACGACTGAGCAGCGACTTACGATGATCATCATCATGCATGCGGTCATCGTGCCGACATTGACGGCGATCGTTTTACGGCTCCTCGAGCGGCGGGCAATGACACTCGAGGCGGCGAATGCCGAGCTTCGCCGCACGGCTTTGGATTTGGAGCGCAAGAACCGCCAGCATGAGGCATTGAGCGGGGCTGTTCGTCTGCTCGCAGCCGCACCGTCCGTCGCTGACGTTCTCAAGCCGCTTGCGGAGCTTTCCCGTGAAGCCCTTAGGGCCGATCGATTGCGCTTGATCTGGACTCCGCCAGGCGTCCGACCCGAAGTGGTCGTTGTCGGACGCGCGTCTGGTCGTGATATGGCCGCAGACGGCTCAGAGCGCGTCTTTACACTGCACGAAGGCGATACGGATTTGGGGAGGATCGCAGTTTCCACCGAGGATTGGGACAGCTTTGATGAAACCAGTCTTTCCATCCTCTCAGCGGAGCTCCGGCTTCGCTGGCGTCTCAGGCAGGTCGAGGCCAACGCACTTTCCGCGCTTGACCCGGGGCATGAGCGCTTTTCCGATATAGGTCCGCGCCAGACCCACCGTTTGTTACGGGTGATGTGCGATGCTGCCGAAGCCGACGGGGCGAGCCTTTATCTGCGCCACGCGGACACATGGCAGTTACAGGCAACGGAGGGCCGCACACATCCTGTGAGCGATGAAGTCTTTACCCGCCCAATTGGCGTCTGGTCCTTCGAAGACGGGGCGACGGTATGTGTCAAAGGCACGCAAGATGGCGCGCTGCTGCTCCAATCTGCGGACGGGAGAAAGATCGACACCGCGACTCTGGACCCGCCATTGGTCCAGATGATTTCTGGTCACAGTGCGACTCTCACGCGCATCGTCGAGGGGTATCAGCAGGCTCTATGGGGTGAGCGTCAGCGCATCGCGCGTGAGTTGCACGACGAGGTTTGCCAATCGATCGCGTCGGTTCACATGCAACTTGGTCATCTCGAAACACTTATCTCCGAGGGGCGCCCCACGGCGGTCGATCGTTGCCATCAACTGCGCGAGGCCGCGCTTGATGCCTACGAGGCCACGCGTTTGGCGGTGGATGGCTTCCGCCGGAAACCGGAAAATGCCGAGGTCGCAACGGACTTCCTCGAGGGAATTGCGAGAGCGACCAGCGAGACCCGTGGTATAGAGCTTGCGTTTCATGCCGGACCGATCGATCTGGAGCCGGAAACCGCATGGCAACTTGGGCGCATTCTTCAGGAGGCTATCGCCAACGCGGTGCGACACGGCAGGGCCCGGACGGTCACCGTCTCACTCGACAAGGCCGACGACGAACTCGTGCTGACGGTTCTTGATGACGGCACATTCCGCGATCCTGCGTCTGGAAGCACATCTTCGGGTGGACATCACGGCCTGAAGATAATGGCCGAGAGGGTCGAAGAGTTGCACGGCTGGTTTTCAGTTTCGCATGACGATGCTGGAACCGAAGTGCAGGTGAAGCTGCCGTCGATCTGATTTTGACTGCTTTATTTTTGATGTTAACTTGAAAAACAGGGCGGTTCTAGAAATGCGCATAATCATCGTCGATGATCATCCGATCTTCCGGAGCGGGCTACGGCGCGTGCTGGAAGACTATGGTCACAGCGTCGTGGCGGAATGCGCAGACGGTGAAAGCGGTGTCGCGTCGGCACGGGATTTGACGCCCGATATTGTTCTCATGGATCTGCATATGCCCGAAGGTGATGGCATCGAAGCACTGAAAGCGCTCGGTGGAGACCCGCCAGTCTTGATGTTGACCGTGTCCGAGGACGCTTCAGACATGGAAGCAGCGATGGCTGCCGGCGCTGGCGGATATGTTCTGAAAAACGCGCAACCGACCGACCTGGTTAAGATGCTCGAGGCGGTCGCGCATGGCTACCGGGTTTACCCCGAGGCCAATACCGCTCGACCTGACAGTGATGTCAGGCTGAGCGATCGGCAACGCACTGTGCTCGACGGACTGCTTCGGGGCCGAACACACAAGGAAATCGCGAAGATGCTCGGGATTTCCCAGTTCACTGTGAGGACATATCAGGAGCGCTTGATGGAGAAATTCGCGGTTGCCAGTCGGGCAGAATTGATTGTCTGCGCGTCTGGCGGGCACCTCCCCAAAGATGAGGGCTCAAGCCAATAAAACTGGGTGCTTTCTTGTCAGCTGATCTCATCCCCGATGACCGATAGAACGACACCTTCAACAGAGGGCGTTTTCTATGTGTCTCCTCTTGGGTTTGGCGGGCGGTAGAGAGGAAGACGACCCCGGCGCGGGAATAATCCCGGCCGGGGCAAAAAAATGCGAATTGTAAGATGGGCCTCAGGCCAGACGGGCCTGCAAGCTGCGGCTCTGCCAGCGCAGGATACCTGCGACCGACGCCCAGTAGACGATCCAGCCGCCCAGCGTCGCGGCGTCCGGCGC
>NZ_NBNX01000016.1:0-11844 GCF_002213225.1 Thioclava sp. IC9 | reverse complement strand
TCCACCCAGCCCGAACGCGGGAAATGCTGCGTGAATTCCTGCTGCGCGCTCGCCACCGGGCGCAGCGCGCCGTCAAAAACGATCGCCCGCGACGACGTGGTGCCTTGGTCGATTGCCAGAATATAGCTCGCCATCAATCCTACCGTTCTCTTTCTGGCGATGCCCTCTCCATCCAGGGCATGGCGAGAAAGAGAACGAGGCGATGCCGCGGCACCGCCTCGCCTCGTTTCAGTTATTCATTCCAGCTTTTCACGAGCTCGTCGTAATCGACGGTGATCGGCTTTTCGCTCTCGTTGTCCAGCTTCAGCTTGGGCGATTGCGAGCCATGCTCGACCGAATAGTTATGCCACCATTCGAGATCGTGCTTCTCGGCCATTTTCGGACCCTTGTCGCCTTGGACACCCGCACGCTCGAGACGCTCGAGCACCTTTTCCTGTGCTTCGCAGAGCGAGTCCATGGCTTCCTGCACGGTTTTCGCACCCGAGGACGCATCCCCGATATTCTGCCACCACAGCTGCGCCAGTTTCGGATAATCCGGCACGTTGGTGCCCGTAGGCGTCCACTGAACGCGGGCGGGCGAGCGGTAGAATTCGATCAGACCGCCCAGGTCGGGCGCGCGATCGGTGAAGCTCTTGTCCTGAATCGTGCTTTCACGAATGAAGGTCAGACCCACTTGGCTCTTCTTCACGTCGACGAGTTTGGACGTCACAAACTGAGCATAGAGCCACGCGGCCTGTGCCCGCTCGAGCGGAGTCGATTTCATCAGCGTCCACGAACCCACGTCCTGGTAGCCGAGCTTCATGCCCTTCTCCCAGTAGGCGCCATGCGGGGACGGTGCCATGCGCCATTTCGGCGTACCATCCTCGTTCACGACGGGCAGACCCTTCTTCACCATGTCGGCGGTGAAGGCCGTATACCAGAAGGCCTGCTGAGCGACCTCGCCCTGTGCCGGAACCGGACCCGCCTCGGAGAAGGTCATGCCTTCGGCAGACGGCGGAGCATAGTTCTTCAGCCAGTCGATATACTTCTGGACGGCGTAAACCGCCGCCGGACCGTTGGTCGCGCCGCCACGATCGACGCAGGAGCCGATCGGCTGATCCTGCTCGTTAACGCGGATGCCCCATTCGTCGACCGGCTTGCCGTTCGGCAGGCCCTTGTCGCCTTCGCCGGCCATCGACAGCCACGCATCGGTGAAGCGCCAGCCGAGCGAGGGGTCCTTCTTGCCATAGTCCATGTTGCCATAGACCTTCTTCGGACCGCCGATATAGGACATGTCGCGCCCGGTGAAGAACTTGGCGATATCCTCGTAGGCCGACCAGTTCACGGGCACGCCGAGATCGTAGCCGTATTCGTCCTTGAAGTCCTTCTTGGTCTTCTCGTCGTTGAACCAGTCGTAGCGGAACCAGTAGAGGTTCGCGAATTGCTGGTCGGGCAGCTGGTAGAGCTTGCCGTCCGGCCCGGTGGTGAAGCTGAGGCCGATGAAATCCTCGAGGTCGAAATAGGGATCGGTGACCGCTTTGCCGTCGCCTTCCATCCAATCGGTCAGATCGCGGACCTGACCATAGCGCCAGTGCGTCCCGATGAAATCGGAGTCGTTGACATAGGCGTCGTAGATATTCTCGCCCGTCTGCATCTGGGTCTGGATCTTCTCGACGACGTCGCCTTCCTGAATCACGTCATGGATCACCTTGATCCCGGTGATCTTCTCGAACCACGGCGCGAGCGTCTTCGACTCGTAGGCGTGGGTCGTGAGCGATTCCGAGACCACGTGGATCTCCATGCCCTGATAGGGCTTCGCCGCGTCGACGAACCATTGCAGTTCCTTTTCGGCATCGGCTTGCGACAGTGTCGTCATGTCGCCGATTTCCTGCTCGAGGAACTGCTTGCCCGCCTCCATATCGGCCAAGGCTGGTGACGCGACCATTAGCGCAAGCGCCATCGCGGTAGTTAAACGCAGTCTCATAGTTTCTCCTCCCTGAGTTTTTGCGTTGTTTGTCTTGGATCAGACCCAGCGGAACACGGCCGCCGCCCAGACGAAGCTGAGGATCAGCCCGCCCCAGACCGGCGCTCCCGCCATGCCCAGCCAGATCAGATTGATGAAAGCCGCCCCGAGCAGGCTGATGAACAGCCGGTCGCCCCGGGTCGTCTCGATACGAAGGATGCCGACGCGCGGCGTCTCGGGACGTTTGACCCCGATCACGGTGAAGATCACCAACAAGAGCGCAATCACCGCGAAGAATAATGCGGTCGGCCATGTCCATGCCATCCAGCTCATAGTGCTACCTCCTCAGACGCGGCCCAGGGCGAAGCCCTTGGCGATGTAGTTGCGCACGAAATAGATCACGAGCGCCCCGGGAATGATGGTGAGAACCCCAGCGGCTGCGAGCAGCCCCCAATCCACCCCCGAAGCGGAGACGGTACGGGTCATGGTCGCCCCAATCGGCTTGGCCGCGACCGATGTCAGCGTGCGCGACAGCAGCAGCTCGACCCAGGAGAACATGAAACAGAAGAAGGCCGCGACCCCGATGCCGGATGCGATAAGCGGCATGAAGATCTTGATGAAGAAACGCCCGAAGGAATAGCCGTCGATATAGGCGGTCTCGTCGATCTCCTTCGGAACCCCGCGCATGAAGCCTTCGAGAATCCAGACTGCGAGAGGCACGTTGAACAGCGTGTGCGCCAGCGCCACCGCGATATGCGTGTCGAACAGCCCGATCGAGGAATAAAGCTGGAAGAACGGCAGGGCGAAAACCGCGGGCGGCGCCATCCGGTTCGTCAGCAACCAGAAGAACAGGTGTTTGTCGCCCATGAAGTTGTAGCGCGAGAACGCGTAGGCGGCAGGCAGCGCGACGGTGATCGAAATCACCGTGTTCTGGACCACGTAGATGAGCGAATTGACGTAGCCCATGTACCAGCTCGGATCGGTGAAGATCTTGACGTAGTTTGCGAAAGTCAGATCGTGCGGCCAGAGCGAAAAGCTCGACAGGATCTCCTCGTTGGTCTTCAGGCTCATGTTCAGAAGCCAGTAGATCGGGATCATCAGGAACAGCAGGTAAAGCGCCATGACGATCGGTTGTGATTTCAGTCGCATCACTTGCCCTCCGACTTCTCGATATTGGTCATCACCGTGTAGAAGGCCCAGCTCACCAACAGGATCACGAGGAAATACATCAGCGAGTAGGCCGCGGCGGGACCGAGGTCGAACTGCCCCAGCGCCATCTTCACGAGGTCGATCGACAGGAAGGTGGTGGAGTTGCCGGGGCCGCCGCCGGTGACGACGAAGGGTTCGGTGTAAATCTTGAAACTGTCCATGAAGCGCAGCAGGATCGCGATGGTCAGCACGCCCTGCATCTTCGGCAGCTCGATGTAGCGGAAGATCTTCCAGCGGCTCGCCTGATCGATCTTGGCCGCCTGGTAGTAGGCGTCCGGAATGGATTGCAGCGCGGCATAGGCCAGAAGCGCGACCAGCGACGTCCAGTGCCAGACATCCATCACAACGATGGTGATCCAGGCATCGCGGACATTTGCGGTGTAGTTGTAGTCGATCCCCATCGCGTCGAGCGAATATCCCAGGAGACCGATATCCACGCGCCCGAAAATCTGCCAGATCGTGCCGACCACGTTGAACGGGATCAGCAACGGCAGCGCCATCGTCACCAGGCAGAACGAGGCCCAGGCACCACGCTTGGGCATGTTGAGCGCAACGAACACCCCGAGCGGCACCTCGATCGCGAGAATGATCGCCGAGAACATCGTCTGCCGCCCGAGCGCGTTCCACATGCGATCCGAATGCAGCATCTCATCGAACCATTCGAGCCCGGCCCAGAAGAAGACGTTGTTTCCGAACGTGTCCTGAACCGAATAATTCACCACCGTCATCAGTGGGATCACCGCCGAGAAGGCGACCAGCAACAGAACCGGCAGAACCAGCCACCAAGCGCGGTTATTCTGTGTCTTTTCCATCAGCTTGCCTCCCCGATCGGTGCGACGCGCCAATTGTCGGCGTAAATGTTGATCTGTTCGGGTGCGAGGATCAGCCGGTTCGCATCTGCGGGCACCGGCGCACCCTCGGGCACGGAGATATTCAGCTCCGTCCCGGCAGCCCGGGCCCGGACGATCCGGTGGCGTCCGACATCCTCGACGCGCTCGATCTGCACCGGCAGACCATCTCCCTCATCCGAGAGCGCACAGAATTCCGGACGGATGCCAAGCTGGACGCGACCTTCCAATGGCCCATTCGAATAGGCCGCGCCCAGCGGGATCTCGTAGCCGTCGATGACGGCCCGCGATCCCGACACCTTGGCCTCTAGGAAATTCATTCCGGGAGAGCCAATGAAGTAACCCACGAATGTATGCGCGGGCCGCTCGAACAATTCCTTCGGCGTTCCCATCTGCACGACCCGGCCTTCGGACATCACGACCACCTTGTCGGCGAAGGTCAGCGCCTCTGTCTGGTCATGGGTGACGTAGATCATCGTGTGCCCGAACTCGCGATGAAGCGCTTTCAGCTGCGTGCGGAGTTCGAACTTCATATGCGGGTCGATGACGGTCAGCGGCTCGTCGAAGAGGATCGCATTGACGTCCTCGCGCACCATGCCGCGCCCGAGGCTGATCTTCTGCTTGGCGTCCGCTGTCAGGCCGCGTGCCTTGCGCGAAAGCACCTCCTCCATCCCGATCATCGCAGCGATCTGGTCGACCCGCGCCTTGATGTAATCGGCTCTCATGCCGCGATTTTTCAGGGGAAAGGCTAGGTTGTCGCGCACCGTCATCGTGTCGTAGACGACGGGAAACTGGAACACCTGAGCGATATTTCGTTCCGCCGTCGCTGCGTGGGTGACGTCCTTTCCGTCGAAAAGGATTCGTCCCTGCGAAGGTTGCAGCAGTCCCGAGATGATGTTGAGAAGTGTAGATTTTCCGCAGCCCGAGGATCCCAGAAGCGCATAGGCGCCGCCGTCGTCCCAGATATGATCGAAGGGTTTGAGCGCCCAGTCATCCTCCGAACTCGGATCGGGCAGATAACTATGCGCAAGATTGTTCAAAGTGATTTGTGCCATTGTCTTCCCTCTCAAGCCGCCTGCGCATATGCGGCCGGAACCGCCAGAGATCCGTCCTCTGAGAACAGGTAAATCCGATCGGTATCTACCGCGATCACCACTTCGTCCCCCGTGCCGAGGTCATAGACGCCAGGGATCAGGGCGACCCAGGACTGGTCGCCGTGACGCAGATGCAGATAAGTCTCCGATCCCGTCACCTCGGTGCCGGTCAGCTGGCAGCGGAATTCGAGCGCGTTGCCATCCCCTCCCTCTCGCGCCAGGTGGACGTGATTGGGCCGGAAGCCGGCGATGTAGCGCCCTGCCTCGAGCTGCGCGAAACCGCCGTCGGCCGGCCAGCGCGCCTCTCCGCCGAAAACGAGACGGTGACCGTCGCGCGCGACGTCGACGAAATTCATCGGCGGATCCGAGAAGACCCGCGCCGTAATCTGGTCGCGCGGCTGGCGGTAGACCTCGGCGGTCGGGCCGAACTGCGTGATCCGCCCCTCCCAGAGCGTCGCGGTATTGCCACCGAGCAGCAGTGCCTCTTCCGGCTCGGTCGTGGCGTAGACGAAGATCGCGCCGGAAGCTTCGAAGATTTTCGGAATTTCGACACGCAACTCCTCGCGGAGCTTGTAGTCGAGATTGGCCAGCGGTTCGTCGAGCAGCACGAGCCCCGCGCCTTTTACGAGCGCCCGCGCCAGCGCGCAGCGTTGCTGCTGGCCGCCCGACAGCTCCAGCGGTTTGCGCTCGAGCATCGGCGTCAGCTTCATCATCTCGGCGGTCTCGCGTACGCGCCGGTCGATCTCGGAGGCCTCGCGCTTCTGCAGTCGCAGCGGCGAGGCGATGTTGTCGTAGACACTCATCGCCGGGTAGTTGATGAATTGCTGGTAGACCATCGCCACCTTGCGGTCCTGCACCCGCGCGCCGGTGACGTCCTCGCCTTCCCAGAAGACTCGGCCGGCGCTCGGCTCATCGAGCCCCGCCATAAGCCGCATCAGCGACGTCTTGCCCGCCAGCGTCGGCCCGAGAAGCACGTTCATCGTGCCCTTCTGCAAGACGAGATCGGTCGGGTGGATATGGGTCCGCCCATCGACTACTCGCTCGACGCCTTTCAACTCCAGTGTCATGCCTGCCCCCTCATTCCGCTACCCGCGCCCTGCTGATCCGCAAGTCGTGCTTTCGTGTATTCGGCCAATGTTTCGATCTCGGATGCGCTCAGACGGAGCCCGAGCTTGGTCCGGCGCCAGACGATATCGTCGGCGGTCTGCGCCCATTCCTTCTTCATCAGCCAGTCGACCTCGGCAGCACGGAGCGTCGCGCCGAAATCCTGTCCGAGATCCTCTGCCGATTTCGCATCGCCAAGGATTTCGCGCGCATCGAGCCCGTAATGACGCAGCATCCGCTCCGCCCATGCCGAATCCAGGAACGGATACTCGCGCATGAGTTCGCCAAGAATTCGATCGGTCTCGGTCGGCGCGAACTCTCCGCCCGGCAAGGATGCGCGCGCAGTCCATTCCCCGGGCATATCCGGGAAATAAGGCGCGAGCTTTGCCAGCGCGCCTTCGGCCAAGCGGCGATAGGTCGTGATCTTTCCACCGAACACGTTGAGCAGCGGAAGCCCCGCCTGATCGTCCAGCGAGAGCACGTAGTCGCGCGTCGCCGCCGTCGCCGAAGACGCCCCGTCATTATAGAGCGGCCGCACGCCCGAATAGGTCCAGACGATGTCGTCCCGGGTCACCGGCGTCTTGAAATAATTCGACACGAAGGCGCAGAGATAATCTTTCTCGGCGTCGGTGCAGACGGCTTCGCCCGGCGGCCCCTGATGATCCTGATCCGTGGTGCCGATAAGCGTGAAATCCTGCTCGTAGGGGATCGCGAAACAAATCCGGCCATCCTCGCCCTGGAAGAAATAGCAGCGGTCATGGTCGTAGAGCTTGCGCGTGACGATATGGCTTCCACGGACCAAGCGGATCGACTCCCGCGTGTTGATCCGCACCGTGTTGGTGATCACGTTCTCGACCCAGGGCCCCCCGGCATTCACCAGCGCGCGGGCGTAGTGTTCGCGACGCCCTTCCCTGCCTTCGGTGGTGACATGCCAAACCCCGTCGCGCCGTTCGGCTGCGACGACCTTCGTGCGGGTCAGGATCTTGGCGCCGCGCGCCTCCGCATCCCGGGCGTTCAAGACGACCAGACGCGCATCCTGAACCCAGCAATCCGAATACTCGTAGGCAAGACGGAACCGCTCTTGCAGCGGTCGACCCGCCTCGTCCTCGGAAAGATCGAGAGTTTCCGTTCCGGGAAGCAGATTGCGCCCGCCAAGATGGTCGTAAAGAAAAAGGCCCAGCCGAATGAGCCAGGCCGGGCGGCGCCCTTTCATCCAGGGCATGATCCGCGAGAGCAGACGCGACGTGGGCGTGTCGCTCTCGAAACGCATGTCGGCGCTGTAGGGCAGCACGAAACGCATCGGCCAGCTGATATGGGGCATGGCGTTCAGGAGTACTTCGCGTTCGCGCAACGCTTCGCGCACCAGCCTGAATTCGAAAAACTCGAGATAGCGCAAGCCACCATGGAACAATTTGGTCGACGAAGACGAGGTCGCCTGCGCGAGATCGCCCATTTCCGCAAGCGTAACCGACAGTCCGCGCCCCGCAGCGTCCCGGGCGATACCGCACCCGTTGATGCCGCCGCCGATCACGAAAAGATCGGTCACCCGGTCGTTATTTTCGAAAGCTGGCACAGACGATCCTCCCTCGCTGCGCCTACAAACGTGAGCGATTCGTTACTTTCTGTCAAAAGTTTTTTCGTTTTTGATCGTTTTGCGGCGTTTTTCTGGATTTTCGCGGGTAATAGCGCGATCCCGCAAATCGCACGAAGCGCCCGGGCGACACGGGCGTGACACGGGCGTGAAGCTGTGGCAGGGGACTTCCAAGGAGGCCGCATGGCGCTAAATTTTCGACAGAACGAAATTCTCGAAATTGCGCGCACCGACGGGCGTGTCGTGGTCGAAACGCTGGCCGAGCATTTCAATGTTTCGCTGCAGACGATCCGTCGCGATTTGTCGGAGCTATCCGACGCAGGACATCTCGACCGCGTTCATGGTGGCGCCGTCATCCGGAAGGGCGTCGTCAATTTCGATTACGAAGAACGGCGCCGGATGGGTGCGGATGCGAAAGCGGCCATCGGTCGGGCCTGCGCCAAGGAGATCCCCGATAACAGCTCGATAATCCTTAACCTCGGCACCACGACCGAGGCTGTGGCGCGCGAACTCTGCCATCATTCGAACATTACCGTTGTCACGAATAACAGCAATGTCGCCAATACCTTACTGGCGAACGAGAGTTGCGAGATCATGGTGGCGGGCGGCAACCTGCGTCGGTCGGATGGCGGGCTGGTCGGCGATCTGACGGCCGATTTCATGAGTCAGTTCAAAGTGGATTTCGCGGTGATCGGCGTCTCGGCACTCGATGACGAGGGCGATTTGCTCGACTACGATCTCGCCGAAGTCCGCGTCAGCCGGACAATCATACGCCAGGCACGCAGGGTCTTCTTGGTCACCGACAGTTCGAAACTGACGCGCTCCGCTCCGGTGCGGCTCGCCTCGCTCGAAGAGATCGACACGATCTTTACAGACGCGCCGCTCTCCGATGCGCTGACCAAGCGCTGCGCGGAATGGAACACCAAAATCGTCGTCGTCTAAGGGCCGCGCTGAACGCTCCTGAGCAGAAGCACCGCCTGCGGAAAGAACCCGCGTTCGTGTAGACGGACATTCGCTCGATTGAGCAGATCTTCGTCCCGAATCTTTTCGCAAACTGGCGCACGGATATTGCGGGATCGTGCCAGAGAACTTGAGCCGCGCAATCCCTCAATTGAAGCCCTAAGGCGTCGAAATCGAATGGAGCGGCATGACGATCACCGATGCGCAAAGTCTTTGCGCTTTCGCCAAGCCCGCGCGGCTGATCGACGATCACTGTTCCCGTAGGTCATCGATACCGTCTTCGAAAAAGCAAAGCGGCAAGAGATTCCCCCTGCCGCTCCACCTCCCGGCAAGTCGTGTGGCGAACGCCGGCCGGTTCACACGGAACCTCACATCGCTCAGCCATCTTGCCGGGAACTCCGGTCCTGTGTTGCAGGAAAGATCATTCCTGAACGCCGCGCGGCAAGGCGCTGCGCGTATCGTCACTCTTCTCTTCGGACAGCCCCCGGAAGAAGTGATGCCAAGCGAGGGCGGCATGGCCCTTATTGTTCGCAAGCTCGGTGGTCTGGGGTTTCCTGCCCGCAGGCATTTTTTCGACAGCCATGTTCGGCCCTCCATTTTATCCCGGAGAAATACTCTGGGAACTCCTCTGGGTGACCGGAGTCTCCGGTCAACTTCGCGGTCTCTCCTCGCGAGAAGGCGGCGTTGCGGCGCGTTCGTCGATCCGTGGCAATCGGGCCGCGCGTATGCGTACGGTCAGAGCCGCTTTTTCTCGGCATTGTCCTCACGGATGAGCCGCACTGCAGCGTCCGTCTTTTCCGGAGCGGTGGTCGGGCGGGCTGGCGCCCGTCGCGACCGGTATCGATTTCGTAAGTCCCGGCTTGCCCGTGATGGAGCTGCGAGAGGCCCGCGCTTCAGAGCCGAGATATGAACGAAAATACCCCGTCCGCCGGTCTTCGCTTCGATAAAGCCGAAGCCTATTGTCCGGTTGAACCGTCTCACGATGCCATTGGCCGTCGTGACGCCTCTTCACGCAGAGGCCGTCCGCAGAATGCGACAGCCAGACTCAGCCGCTTCGACGAGGCAGACTGTAGCCAAGAAGATAGACAGGTTGCAGAAGGGAATAACGTTGCTCGTCATACTTACGCGACGCTGGCTCTTTTTGCAAAGCAAATAGGGGCATGCCCCGGCCCTCATCTCTCGACCTTTCAGGTCAGGGAATTATATCCTGCACAATCAAACCGTTGCGCAAAAACTCCGACGCGTTCGGGCAATTGCCTCGTAATTCGGGGGCAAATCGCTTATGTGTAAATTCGAAAATCTTAATTCTCGGACCCTGTTCCTCCCGGCTCAGCGACGATCTTGAGCTTTGTCGGGCCGCAGCTTTTCAAAGGCGGCATCAAGGAAAAGGAGCCTCACATCGGCCAATCGTGGCGTGACGCCGTTCGAGCAGACCAACCCCTCAGCCACCAAATCGAGCTGAGCTTGGTCGCCACCGCTATTTCCGCCCCTCGCGACCTCCGGGAGAGCTTCGCGTACCGAAGGGGCCGGATCGTGACCTTCGCGCATCGAAGCCGACACGTCATGATCCGCTCGGAATACCAGACCAGCGCGCCAACGCGCGCAGACCCAATTCACCGCATAGCGCCGGCTTCGCCCGCCTATGCCTCCGTGATCGCGCGACCGTTGAAATCGGTGCTGTCACGGACACTTGGAAAGATACGAACCTTGATCGAAATTTACTGGGGCAAACCCATCTCCCTCGTCGTGTCGCCGAAAGGCGACGTCAAGTCCTTCAGCACCATCGAACAGGTGCATTACTGGTTGCGCAAGAAATGGCCGGTCAGCGACCTCGCGCAGAGCCGCGCGATTGACCGCGTCGAAGCGGCAATGGAGTGTCTGGGCACCGTGGCCGACGCGCGCAGCGCCTTCCTTGGTGCCGCAACCACTGCCGGATTCTTGCCATTGGAAACCTTGGATCATTCGATTGCAGCCTGATCAAACACCACATACGGCGCCGCGGGCGCGACAGGAGCGGGAGAGATCGGCGCCTCGGCTGGAAGGCCTGCGCTCGAAGCTCTTCGACGCGCTCTTCGGTACGTGGACTGCACTGCAAGCCCCGATGATCCCGGTCCTCGCGCTGGCTCGGCGACCGCGGCTCGTGCGCGCCGCGGTCCGGTTCTGGACCGGCGGGGTCTTCGCGCTCGCACGCGGGGTTCTCAGGTTGCGCGTGCAGGAGCAAGGGCTCGAGAACAAGCATCTCGACAGCCCTTGCATCTACGTCTGCAACCACCAATCCACCTGGGAAACGCTGGCCTTCAACCGGCTCGTGCCCGATGTCTGCGTCATCGCGAAACACGAGTTGCGGCGTATCCCGATCTTCGGCTGGTACCTCGAACATTCGCCGATGATCCTGATCGACCGCAGCGCTGGCGGACGCGCCCTCGCCGGGATGATCACTCAGGCGCGCGAAGAGGCCGCCAAGGGCCGCTCGATTTTGATCTTTCCGGAAGGGACGCGGGTCGGCGTGGACGATCGCTGCGTGTTCCAGCCCGGCCTTATCGCGCTTTATCGCAAGCTCGGCCTGCCGATCGTCCCTGTCGCGCATAATGCCGGCCATGTCTGGCGCAAAGACGCGAAGACCGGCGGCACCATCACTGTGGCCTACTTCCCGGCGATCCCCCCCGGCCTCCCCGCGGCAGAGGTCAGCGCGCAGGTCGAAGCGCTTCTCAACGTCGAGAAGGACCGCCTCCCCCCGCGCGAGCCTGAACGAATACGCTAAATGTGTCCTGCGTTTCTTGCGTGGGACCGGCCTCTCCCTTGGCGCCCGCGAAGAGCGGGCCTCACAATGAGTGGCCCGTATTCTTGAAATGAAGAATACAAAAACGCATCGCGGCGCCTATGGTCGATGGTCTGTCATCGGCTGCCCGCGAACAGAAGAGCCAGACGGCTCAGCGCCCATCCGCTGTCCCGAGTCAAAAGTCATAGCATTTTAATCGGGATTTCTTGACCCAAGTGTTTTTGTCGGTTATTCGGGCACCGAACAGACAAGCAGGAACATCATGACTCGCATTTCACGCATTCTTCCCGCGCTTTTCGTGCTCGCCTGCGCGCCGG
>NZ_NBNX01000015.1:0-14967 GCF_002213225.1 Thioclava sp. IC9 | reverse complement strand
CGGCCGGTTTTTTGAACATGCTCCGATACAAAGCGGAAGAAGCTGGTGCGGAGTTCCTCGAGGCGAAGACGCGAGAGTTGAAGCCGTCACAGCGCTGCCCGGACTGCGGCGCCGTGCGGAAGAAGGCGCTCGCGGAGCGCCACCATGATTGCGACTGTGGCTGTCGTCTCGGAAGAGACGAGGCCGCGGCCCTCGTTTTGCTGCGGTGGGGGCTCGCAGAGAGCCGACGTCGCCAGGACGCGGAAACGATCAACTCGGCCGGGACGGTCGGGGATCAGGCTGCCGCCTGATCCGAAACCCCTTCCAACCTACGGGATTGGTGGGGGAGGTTCATTTCAACAACCTTCTGACCGTCGTGCTTGGCAGCCTCGATGCGCTCGAGGAAGGTCTGCCCGAGCAGAACAGCAACCTCAATCTCGTCCAGAGCGCGGTGCGCGCCGCGGAGGAGGCGGGGCGCCTGACGAGCCAGCTCCTCGCCTATTCGCGCCGGACACCGACGAAGCTGAGAATGCTCCAGATCGGGGCCTTCGTGCAGGAGATCAGACCGCTCCTGATCGCGGCTTTGGGCGACGCCAACCGGCTGGACATCGATATCGGCGAGGACGTAGCGAATTGCTGGGCCG
Organism: Thioclava sp. IC9; assembly: GCF_002213225.1. Classification (NCBI taxonomy): domain Bacteria; kingdom Pseudomonadati; phylum Pseudomonadota; class Alphaproteobacteria; order Rhodobacterales; family Paracoccaceae; genus Thioclava; species Thioclava sp. IC9. Next base: position 14,344 of record NZ_NBNX01000015.1, on the reverse strand, counting down.
ACACCTCGGCCTTGACGTCGGCGCTGATCAACCTCGTCACCAATGCGCGCCACGCGATGACGGGAGATGGCACGCTGTCGATCACAGCGAACGTCGTTTCCGGGACAGATTTCTATCCCTCGCATGACGGTTTCGAACTTCCGCAGGAGGAATACGTGGCCGTGAACGTGCGCGATAACGGCCCCGGCGTTCCGGCCAGCCACCGGGAAAAGATATTCGAGCCGTTCTTCACCACGAAAGGCATCGGCGAGGGAACGGGTCTCGGCCTGCCGACCGTGCTCGATACGGTGCGCCAGATCGGCGGCGATCTCAGGCTCGGGCCCGGCGACGACGACGGGGCGGAGTTCCAGATCCTGCTGCCGCTTGCCACCGAGGCCGATGGCAAGGAGGCCGAGGCGGCCGCTCCGGCGGGGAATGATGAGGTCGTGCTCTACGTGGAGGACAACCTCCTCGTTCGCGAGAAAACGGTGCTGATGCTGCAAAATCTCGGGTTCTCGCCGCTTGTGGCTCGTCACGGGCGGGAGGCGCTGGATTATGCCAAGAGCGATCGGAGGATCGACATCGTGCTCACCGATCTTGTCATGCCGGGCCTGTCGGGGCGGGCGCTGGTCAGAGAGCTGGCGCGGCTACGCCCCGCGCTGCCGGTGGTCATAGTGACCGGCTACGACCCCGATGGCCCGGACAGCGGGACGGACATGGCCTCGGTTCTGATGAAACCCTATTCGCGGGAGGAGCTTGCCGACGCATTGGTGCGCAACTTGCCTTCGCCCCGGACGGAATGAGAGACGCGCTTGTCCGGAGGGGTCAATGGAATAGGTAGCTCTGCTCAGGCTCCGGGCTCGCGACCTGCTTTGCCGCCAGATGAATTTCGTCGAGGCGCTTATAAGCGAAGTCCAAGCCGTCCATGTCGGGAACGATCCGGGCCGTCGCTGCCGGACCGATCAATTTCATCCGCCAGGTGGGAAAGACGCGCTCCCGGATCAACCGAATTCTAAGCGGCGTGACGTCGGTGTGGCGCGAGTCGGAGACGATTTTCGCATAAACGCTTCTTGTTTCCGCCGAAGGGCCTTCGATGGTTTGCAGAAAATAGGCCCCGTCGAACAGCAGCAGACCGGTGATGCCAAGCCTCTGGTTTCGATCAAGGCTTTCGGAAAGGATCGCGCTTATCCCCGCGATGGGCTTCCGAAGGCAGGAAAAGCTTCGATAGGTAATAGTTAACAGTTCTGTCATGACCAATCTCTTGCTCTTGTCTGGAGAGTTTTGGTCCCGCCTTTCTTCAGTCTGGAGACTGAGCTTGCACGGGAGACATGCATGTCTATGGCGGTTCGAACATCGGCATCGTCTTCAAGGATCACGACGGAACTTGAGGTCAAGAGCTTGCTCTCTCCGGTGTGGCCAGCATCATCATTGCGGAAGGTCTGATACTCGAGGCCGAAGGGTCTTAATCGAGTCGAAAAAACGGCTGCGTCAGGTGGGGCGGCAACCACAGTGCCGACAGTTTTACTGCGCGTCAGGTTCCCTAAAGGGCTTTTCTGATAATTTCAATCGGATAATTGGCGGCACGTTCACGTTCGCGCGATTGGCGTTTGGGGGCGCTTCGGATGGGCCGCCCGATGGGTCGAACGCGAAGGGAGCCGCCCCGGGGGGCGGCTCCCTCTCATCTTGTATCGCAGAATCCAGATCAGATTGGGTAATGCTGTTTCGGGTCTTCCACGGTGATCCAGCGCAGGTTGGTGAATTCGGCAATCGCCGCACGTCCGCCGAAGCGCCCGTAGCCCGAGGCCTTGACCCCGCCGAAGGGCATCTGCGGCTCATCGCCGACCGTCGGCCCGTTGATGTGGCAGATCCCGGTTTCGAGCCGGTTCGTCAGCGCCATCGCGCGGGAGACATCGGCGCTGAAGATCGCGCTCGAGAGGCCGTATTCGGTGTCGTTGGCGACTTTCAGCGCCTCTTCGTCGCCCTTCACGCGGATGATCGATTTGACCGGGCCGAAGCTTTCCTCGGCATAGATGCGCATGCCTTCCGCGACGCCGTCGAGCAACGTCGCCGCGACGATGGTCCCCTCGCGAGAGCCCCCGGCGACCAGCTTTGCGCCTTTCTCGGTGGCGTCGGCGATCAGCGCGTCCATCTTCTCTGCGGCGGCTTCAGAGACAAGCGCGCCAAGCGCCACTTCGCCGCGCGGATCCCCTGCGGGCAGAGCGTTGGCGCGGGCGGCGAGTTTCTCGACGAAGGCATCGGCCACTTTCTCGTCGACGATGATCCGCTCGGTCGACATGCAGATCTGGCCCTGGTTCATGAAGGCGCCGAAGATCGCCGCGTTCACCGCACCGTCGAGATCGGCATCGTCGAGCACGATCAGCGGCGCCTTGCCGCCCAGCTCCAGCAGCGAGGGTTTCAGATGCTCGCCCGCGAGCCGCCCGATGATCCGGCCGACGGCGGAGGAGCCGGTGAAGTTCACATGCTTGACCGCGGGATGCGCGATCAGCGCCTCGACGACATCGGCGGCGTCCTCGGGGGCATTGGTCACCACGTTGAGCGCCCCTTCGGGGAGCCCGGCCTCGGCGAAACACTCGCCGATCAGGCGGTGCGTCGCGGGGCACATCTCGGACGCCTTCAGCACCACCGTGTTGCCGCAGGCGAGCGCCATCGCGACCGCGCGGGTGCCGAGGATGACAGGAGCGTTCCACGGCGCGATGCCAAGGCAGACGCCCTTGGCGCGCGCGACGCCCATCGCCATCGTGCCGGGCTTGTCGGAGGGGATGATCTCGCCGCCGATCTGGGTCGTCATCGCCGCCGCTTCGCGGATCATGCCTGCCGCGAGATGGACGTTGAACCCGGCCCAAGGCCCGGTCGCGCCGGTCTCGGTGATCACCGCCTGGATGAAGTCATCGGCGCGGGCTTCCATCACGTCGGCGGCTTTCGACAGGATCTTGCGCCGCCCGTTCGGCCCGGTCGCGGACCAGCCGGGAAAAGCGCGCGCGGCAGAAGCGACCACCGCCTCGACGTCGTCGCGGCCCGCCGCGGCGGCGCGGGTGGCGACCTCTCCGGTCACGGGATCGATCCGGTCGAAAGTCGCGCCCGAGGCGGCTGGGGCGGAGACTCCGTCCAGCAGCATTCCGATCTCTTTCATAATATCCTCCCTTTGAGACTTCGATCTTGCGTCACGCGGCGCGGCGATTGCCGGGCCGGCGCCCTCTGAAACCTTTGTGCCTCACATCATGCCGGGCAGCCACAGCGATATTCCCGGCACAGCGACGAGGATTGCAAGGGTCACCAGCATCGCGAACCAGAAGGGCAGCACGCCGCGGAAGATCTCGATCAGCGGCACGTTTTGCGCGACCGATTTCACGATGAAGACGTTGATCCCCACCGGGGGCGAGATCAGCCCCATCTCGAGCGTCAGCACCACCAGCACGCCGAACCAGATCGGGTCGATCCCGAGATCGAGGATAACCGGCAGGAAGATCGGCAGCGTCAGCACCAGCATCGCAAGCCCTTCGAGGAAGCAGCCCAGAACCATGTAGATCGCGAGGATCAGGACCAGCGTCCCGACCCGGCCCAGATCGAGGGAGACCAGAAGGTCGCTCACCTCGGCGGGCAGATGGCTCAGGGCGACGAAGGGGTTGATCAGATGCGCCGCGATCAGGATCAGCATCACCGAGGCAGTGGTCACGATGCTGTCCTGCGCCGCGCGCCAGAAGCTGCGCAGGCTCAGCGTGCCGCTGAAGGCCCCGATCGCGATCACGAAGGCGGCGCCGACGCCCGCCGCTTCGGTGGGCGAGAACAGGCCCGAATAGATGCCGCCGATGGTCAGCACGATCACCAGCAGGATCGGGATCGCGCCGAGGAATGCGCGACCTTTCTCTGCGGCGCTGGTCGCGGGGCCTTTCGGTCCCATCTCGGCGCGCAGCAGGCAGAGGATCGCGATGGTCAGGATGAAGGCGCTCAGCAACAGAAGCCCGGGCAGGATGCCCGCCATGAAGAGCCGTCCGATGCTTTGCTGCGTGAGGATCGCGTAGATCACGAAGCCGGTCGAGGGGGGGATCAGGATGCCCAGCGTGCCGCCCGCGGCCACGACGCCGGTCGAGAGGCGCGGGCTGTAGGCGTAGCGGTCCATCTCTGCCAGCGCGGTGCGGCCCATCGTCAGCGCCGAGGCGACCGAGGAGCCCGACAGCGCCGCGAAGCCGCCGCACCCCACGACCGTCGCCAGCGCCAGACCGCCGCGCACCTGGCCCACGGTGGCGTAGGCCGCGTCATAGAGCTTGCGGCTCATACCCGTCACGCTCGCGACATTTCCCATCAGAATGAAGAGTGGCACCACGATCAGCTCGGAATTGGAGGCCAGCGAGAAGGTTTCCGACGCCAGAAGCCCGGTCGCGGCCTGCAGCCCGTTGAGGATCCAGATGCCGACGAAGCCCACCGCGAACATCGCGAAGGCCACCGGCACACGCATCAGCAGCATGCCGAGCAACAGCGCGAGCCCGAGCGATCCGGTGAGCGCGGGGGTCATAGCACGTCCCTTTCGGAGTGATGTTCATAGCCGTGGCGCGACATGAGCCGCAGCGCGCGCAGGCACATCGTCAGCGCGCCCACCAGCGACAGCGCGACCAGCGCATATTGGAACCAGGCATTGGGCAGGTTCAGAAGATTGGTCGAGAGGTTGAGCATCTGGCTCAGTTGCGCGCTCTTGTAGACCGTCACCGCGATCAGCACGAAGATCGCGACGCCGAGGAGCGCCGAGAAGATATCGATCGCGCGGTTCAGGGCAGGGGGGAAGGCGCTCTCGAAGATGTCGACGACGATATGACCGTCGCGTCGGTCGCACAGCGCCATGCCGCCGAAGACGATCAGCACCATCGTCATCGTTATCAGGTCTTGCGAGCCATAGAGCGGCATGCCGAAATTGCGTCCGATAACGTCGATGACGATCACGGCCACGACGAAGATCAACCCTGTCGTGCCGATGATCGCGGACAGGCCGATCAGCCTGTCCGCCAGTTTCTGCGCGCGCGCGAGCATCACTCGCTCCGCATCGCCGCGAGCGTGTCCTCGCCGCCGACCTTGCTCACGTAGGTGTCGGTCACGTCGGCGAGCGCGTCATTGAAGGCTTTCGAGCCGTCGGCGTCGAGGTCGATCACCGTGGTGGCGTCGGAGGCGCGCGCGGCTTCCAGCGCCTTGTTCGCTGTGGCGATCCACGCCTCTTCGGTCATCTTCGAGATCTTCTCGCCCTTCATCGCGTCGAGCGCGGATTTCGCTTCGGGCGAGAGCCCGTCATAGGCCGCCTTGTTCATCACCGTGTAAAAGGCGAGGCGTCCGAGGTTCGGACCGGTCGTCACGCTGCCCACGACCTCGTTGAGCTTGAAATCCGACAGCACCGAGGCGCCGCTGACCACGCCGTCGATCAGCCCGGTCTGCAGCCCGTTATAGACCTGCGTCATCGGGATCTGCACCGGCGTCGCGCCGAGCGCTTCCATCGCGGCAGCCGAGATCGACCCCGCGACGCGGATCTTCAGGCCCTTGAGATCGGCGGGCGTGCGCACGTCCTTGTCGTGCATCATCAGGATGTTGGGCTCCGACCCCCAGAGCGCGATCACCTCGGTCTGCGGATATTCGCCCTTGATCGTGTCGAAGGCCTGCCACAGCGCCTTGTAGCCCGGCGCGTCGAGCGGCAGCGCACCCGGCAGTTCCGCGATCAGGCTCTTGGGGAATTGCGACGAGGTATAGCCCTGCAGCCCCCAGCCCATGTCGGCGGTGCCCTGCAGCACGCGCACGTATTGATCGGCCGGGCCCGCGCCCAGTTCGCCGCCGTGATAGCCGCGCAACGTTACCGCCCCGTCGGTGCCTTCCGAGAGCGCCTTGGCCAGGGGCTCGATCTGGGCTGCGTTGATCGTATGGGTCGGCGGCGCCCAGTTCGCGTATTTCAGTTCCTGCGCGCCGGCGGCGGTCGCGATGCTGATCGTTGCCCCGACCGCGATGGCGGTGGCGGTGGCGACGCTAAGGGTCGTGTGTTTCATGGTCTCTCCTCCCGTTGGACCGTTTGAGCCCCTCCTCCCGGGGCCTGTCGTTCATGTGCCGCGCTAGGCGGCGATCTCCTCCAGATCCGCGCGCGTCACCGGCTCCGGCGACGCGATGAGTTTGCGTGCCCGCATGTGGGCCCGCGCGTTGTCGATGGTCTCGATCGCGGCGAGCCCGCGTTCGTCGAACCGGCCCACGATCCCCGCGGCGATCTCCTCCTCCGCCGCGTCAGGTGTCGCGTAGCCCGCGATCTGCAGCTTGCATGCGCCCTGATCCGACCAGAACCACGGCAGCGCGCCGTAGGGATCGGTGTCGCCCTTCGCGAGGCGTTTCGCGATCAGCCGCGCGTGATCCGTGGCAGCCTGCACGCTCTCGAGCCGGATATGCCCGCGGCCCCGCGGATCGGGGAAGCTCGCGCAGTCGCCGAGTGCCGAAATCGCGGGATCCGAGGTCTGCAGCCGGGCATCGGTTTTCACCCCATTGTCGATGGCGAGCCCCGCCGCCTCGGCCAGTTCCACGTTCGGGCGAACGCCCGCCGCGACCAGCACGAAATCCGCGGTGACCCCCGTGCCATCGGCCAGCGTCACGCCCGCGGGCTCCACCGCCACGGCAGGCTGGCCCAAATGAAGCGCAGTGCCCCAGCCGCGATGCAGGTCGGCGAAATGGTCCGACATCCGCTGCGAGACCGCGCGGGCCATCAGACGCGGAGCGACCTCGATGACCGCGACCTCATGGCCGAGCTTGCGTGCGACGGCCGCGAATTCCAGCCCGATGAAGCCGCCGCCGATCACCGCGATCCGGGTCGGTTGGTCCAGCTTCTCGCGCAGGCGCTGCGCGTCGGTCAGCGTGCGCAGATCGCAGGCATGGGCGATCCCCTCGATCGGCGGGCGCAGATTGCGGGTGCCGGTGGCGAGGATCAGATGGTCATAGGGCAGGGATTTCTCGGCCCCGTCGCGCAGGACAGTGAGGCGCTGCGCCGCGCGATCGATGGCCTCCACCCGCGTTCCGGGGAGGTAGTCGATGCGCTTGGCCTCGAAGAAGCTTTCGGGGCGCAGGTAGAGCGCCTCTGCCTTGCCGTCCTGCAGATAGACCTTCGAGAGCGGGGGGCGCTGATAGGGCAAGCCCGGCTCGTCGCCGATCAGCGTGATCGCGCCCTCGAAGCCGTTCTGCCGCAGGCTGATCGCAGCTTGCAAGCCGCCTTGGCCCGCGCCGATTATGGTGACGGTCCCGGAGGTCAAAACTGTTCCTCGGGCAGATGGACCACGAGCCCGTCGAGCTCGGGCGTCAGCTTGATCTGGCACGACAGACGCGAGCGCTCGGTCACTTCGGATGCCGCGCCTTCGAGCATGTCGTCCTCCCCCGCGCTGCGCGGTCCGACCTTCTCCGCCCATGCGTCGTCGACATAGCAATGGCAGGTCGCGCACATCATCGAGCCGCCGCATTCGCCGACGATCCCGTCGACATCGTTCGAGACCGCCGCATGCATCACGCTATCGCCCTCATCGGCGTCGATATTCGTTCGCGTGCCGTCCTGTGCGACGTAAGTCACTTTAATCATTGAAATTCCTCCTCTCTCCGGTCCGCGCAACCGCGGATCAGTTCAGCTCCACCGGCAGGTTGATCGGGCCGCGGAACCCGAAGCCGCGCCAGATCACCGCGTCGGGATCGGGCAGGCGCATGTCGGGGAAGCGGTCGAACAGCAGCGGCAGGATGATCTTGCCCACCGTGCGCCGCGCGATATGGGCGCCTGCGCAGTGATGGGGGCCGTTGCCGAAAGCCTGATGGGGGTTCTTGTCGCGAAAGACGAAATACTCCTCGCCATTCTCGTAGATGCTCTCGTCGCGATTGGCCGAGGCCTGGATCGTCATCACCGTGTCGCCCTTCGGGATCTCGAAGCCGCCAAGCTCGGTATCCTCGGTCACCAGCCGTGAGCTGGCCTGAATCGGGGCGACCCAGCGCACGCCTTCCTCGAAGGCCTTGCTCCACGCGCCCTCGGCGCGGACCTGCTCCAGTTGGTCGGGATTGGTCAGCAACCCGTAAATGATGGTGGCCAGCGCGTCGCGCGGCTCGTTGATTCCGCCGCCGATTGCGATCTTGATATTGGCCCAGATCTGACTCATCGGGATCGGGTTTTCGGCGTTGAGCATCACCGAATAGGCCGAGCCGTCCGGCTCCGCGATCCGCTTTTCGCGCAGTTCTGTGAAGAGCGCGTCCATCTCGTCATTGGCTTTGTCCGAGATCGCGAAAGGCTCGGGCTGCCAGCCGAAATTCCCCGCTCCGTCTATCAGGTGCTGCGACCAGCGCTGCATCTGCGCGTCGCTCGCCTCCGGGATGCCCAGCACATGGGCGAGGATGCGCGCGGCCAGCGGTCCGCATAGCTCGGAGAACAGATCGACCGTCTCGCCGCGCGGCAACCGACCGACATATTGCTCGGCGAATTTCTCGTAGAGCGGCCCCCAATCGGTCTGGATCCGCTTCGGCGTGAGCGCCGGGGCCATCGCCATGCGTTCGCGCAGATGCTCCTCGCCATCCTTGCGCATCAGGGTATGGGCGCGGAAAGCGGGCTTCATCGGGGTGTTGGGATCGTCGCTGCTGAACAGCTCCGGATTGTCCTTCACCTTCTTGGTCAGTTCCGCCGTCGTCAGGAACGTGCGACCCGCCGAGGCGACCCGCAGAACCGGGCTCTCGGCGCGCAATCGGCGATAGATCGGATAGGGATCCGTCGTCAGTTGCGCGAGCGTAATCTCCTCGTCCAGCGGTGCGAGCGCCATGATGTCCTCCCGAAATCTCCTCCGGGGACATGCGTAAGACGCGGTCTTTCTTGTAACAATAAGATGAATCTTGTATATACCATCAAATAATTTGATGGAACATCATGCCGCAATCGACCGCATCCCCCGGCAGGCTCGACATCGCCGCGCTCGAGACGCTGCGGCTGGTCCATGAACTGGGCTCCTTCACGGCGGCGGCCGAAAAGCTCGACGTGAACCAGTCGGCGGTGAGCTACACGATCGCCAAGCTGCGCGCCTATTTCCAAGATCCGCTTTTCGTGCGCGAGGGCGGGCGGCAGGTCTCGACGGAGCGCTGCGAACACATCCTCCAGCAAGTGATCGAGATCCTCGAGAAGCTCGACGACGTTGCGCAGCCTGAAGAGTTCGATCCCGCGCAGTCTCGCGCCAAGGTCACCATCGCCTGCAACTATTATGAGCGCATCCTGATGATCCCGAAGATCGTCTCCGAGCTGCGCAAACAGGCCCCGCATCTCGAGGTCGAGGTGGTGAATGCGTTGGGCGACGGCCATTTGCGCCTTCTGCGCCGGGAGGCCGACGTTCTCGTCGGCCCTTTCGCGCGCAGCGAATCCGGCTTTCATTCGCGCCGCCTTTATACCGAAGAGTATGCCTGTTTCATGGACCCGCGGCATCCGATGGCGGGGCGTCCGCTCGATGTCGACAGCTATCTGGCGCTCAACCATGTCTACATCAATTACGGCGGCGGCTGGAAATCGGCCTATGTCAACGAGATCGAAGCTGCGGGCCATTCTCTGCGACCCACGATCACGGTGCCGAGCCCGGCAGGGCTCGCCTCGCTTCTCGGACAGTCCGACCTCGTGGCGACGATGCCAAGTCGATTGGGGCGCACGATGGAGGGGCTGGTTCTCAACGAAAGCCCGTTCCGCGGCCCGTTCGACCTGTCGGTCGTCTGGACCGCCCGCAAGAACGACTCCGCGATGCATCGCTGGCTGCGCGAGGTGATCGTGGAGACCTGCCGCGGCTAGGCCCGAAGGGCGCGCGCCCCGATCGGTCGGCGCAATCTCAATTTCCACGATGGAGTTACCGACATGAACGACACCGCAGAACCCGCTCTCTGGTCCTTGGGGGCCACGCAAATCGCGGCGCTCGTGCGGTCGCGTCAGGTGAGCGCGCGCGAGGTGGCGCAGGCGGGGCTTTCGCGGCTCGAGGCGGTGAACCCTGCGATCAACGCGGTTGTCGAGTGCCGGCCCGAGGAGACGCTGGCCGCGGCGGAGGCGGTCGATGCTCGCATCGCGCGCGGGGAGGATCCGGGGCCGCTGGCCGGGGTGCCGGTGACGATCAAAGTGATCGTGGACCAGCGCGGCTATGCGACGACGAACGGGCTGACCTCGCAGAAGGACCTGATCGCGAAGACCGACAATCCGGTGGTCGCGAACCTGCTGGGCGCGGGGGCGGTCAGCCTCGGGCGCTCGAACACGCCCGCCTTCAGCTACCGCTGGTTCACCAACAACCTGCTGCATGGCCACACCTACAACCCGCGGCGCAAGGGTTTGACGCCGGGCGGGTCGTCGGGCGGTGCTGGCGCTGCGGTGGCGGCCGGGATCGGGGCGATTGCGCATGGCACGGATATCGCGGGCTCGGTTCGCTATCCGGCCTATGCCTGCGGCGTGCATGGGCTGCGTCCCAGCTTCGGGCGGATTGCGGCGCATAATTCCAGCGGGGCGGAGCGCGATATCGGCGGGCAGCTGATGGCGACTTCCGGGCCGCTCGCGCGCTCGGTTGGGGATCTGCGGCTCGCTTTCACCGCGATGGCCAAGCCCGATCCGCGCGACATCTGGTCGGTGCCCGCGCCGCTGCACGGACCTGCGGTGGACCGACGGGCGGCGCTGTGTCTTCGGCCCGATGGCGCGCAGACCGATCCCGCGCTGCAACAGAGCCTTCTGCAATCCGCCGAGAAGCTTCGCGCCGCTGGTTGGATCGTCGAAGAACTCGACGCGCTGCCGCCGATCGCCGAGGCCGCGCGGGTGCAGATCACACTCTGGCTGGGCCATGACTATCCCGGCAAGCTCGCCGCGGCGCAGGCCGAGGGCGATCCGGGCGCGCTGCGGGTGCTGGAGGGGCAGGCGGAGTTCATTCGCTCTCTCGCCCCCGATGCGATCCCGCGCGCGCTGATCCGCCGGGCCGAGATCGCGCGGGAATGGGCGCTCTTCGCCGAGCGCTACCCGCTGGTGCTGCTGCCGCCGAGTTCTGAACTGCCCTTCGCCGACAATCTCGACCTTGGCAGCGATGCCGATTTCCGCCGCGTCTGGGAAGCACAGAACGCGATGGTGGGCCTGCCGATCACCGGGTTGCCGGCGCTTTTGCTGGCAACTGGGGCCACGCCCGAAGGCGCGCCGCTCGGTATCCAGATGGTGGCACGGCGGTTCCGTGAAGACGTGCTGTTCGACGCCGCGACAGAGATCGAGGCGCGCTCCGCCCCGGTCGAGATCGCAATGCGGTAAGTTTGGCGAGTAGTGCCCCATGAGAGGACCGCGGCCTTGCATCCGCGCCTGAACGGGGTCGTTCGGTCCTCGATCTTCATGACCCCGGCGCCGAGCACACCAAGCTGATAGGTCGCGATCTCGGTGCCTCCGACGAAGCGCGCCTCGTCGGAGGAGAGGGAGAGCGCGGCATTCGCGGCTATATCGGTAAGGGTATCGACCAAGACCTATCACCGGGCGGGTCTGCGCGGAAATTAGGGCGCCGCCAGTCGGTGCCCCAGATCGTCCGGTCCGGGTAAAGTTCGACCAGCTTGGCGGCGAAGGGCGCCGCATCCGCGCAAGGCGGATCGAGTTCGGAACTGCGCTCGGAGCCGGAGACCTTCAGCCAGATATGCGCGTTCTCGCCCTGCCGGATCGCCTCGTGGAATGGACCCTGCCAATTCCCGGCATCGCGGCGTGCGAGCCTGCGCTTTCGGACAACAATTCGACTTGCTTACATCTTCCATGAATGGAGAACTGGCCGGCGACATATCAACAGGCGCGTCGAGGAAGAACTCCCAGGTGGCGATCTTCGCAGCCTCCGTGCCGCAAAATATGCCACTGTGAACCACCGGAAGCGTTCACAGGCCAAATGAAAGAGGATGAGATCACATGAGCGCCCCGGTTCCGGTCTTCGACGGCCACAACGATTTCCTTCTGCGCCTGCTGCGCGCCCCGGAGGCCCGCGAGACGACTTGGCTAAGCGATACCGGAGAGGGCCATCTCGACCTGCCGCGGATGCGTGCGGGTGGTTTCGCGTGCGGGTTCTTCGCAGTCTACATTCCGTCGCCGGTCGCCCATGACGATCCCGATTTGGACGCCATCATGCGAAATCCCCCCTTTTCGCTGCCTTTGCCGAAGGAGATTCCGCTCGAGGACGCACAGCCCGTCGCGATGAAGATGGTCGGCCACCTCATGTGGATGGAGCGGGAGGGGAGCCTGAAAATCTGCCGTTCTGTCGCCGATATCCGCAACGCGATGGCCGCAAAGAAGATCGCCGCGATCCTGCATTTCGAAGGCGCGGAGGCGATCGGGCCCGATCTCGATCTGCTGCATGTCTGGCACGCGATGGGGCTGCGCTCGCTTGGGCCGGTCTGGTCGCGTCCGACGGCTTTCGGCAACGGTGTGCCCTTTGCGTTTCCATCCTCGCCCGATACCGGGGACGGGCTGACCGAGGCGGGCAAACGGCTGGTGACGGAATGCAACCGGCTGAAGATCATGATCGACCTGAGCCATCTGAACGAGAAAGGCTTTGACGATGTCGCAGCGCTTTCCGACGCGCCGCTGGTCGCGACCCATTCCAATGCGCATGCGATCTGTCCCTCGTCGCGCAACCTTACGGACCGACAGCTTGCCATGATCCGCGAGAGCGACGGAATTGTCGGCCTCAACTACGCGCTGGGGTTTCTGCGCGAAGACGGCAAGGGTGAGCCTTTCGCGGGGTTCGACCCGATGCTGCGCCATCTCGATCACCTGATCGAGGCCTTGGGCGAGAGCCGTGTCGGGCTCGGTTCGGATTTCGACGGAGCGGCGATTCCGCCCGATCTGGGCGATGCGGCAGGGCTGCCGCGCTTGATCGAAGCGATGCGCGCGCATGGCTATGATGCGCCGCTGATCGAGAGTCTCGCCCATGGCAACTGGCTGGCGCTGCTCGAGAGGACCTGGGGCGGCTGAGAGCTGACTTTATCCACGCGTGGAAATTTCGGCAGACGAGAACCGACATTAGAGAACAATACGGAGAAAGGCCCGGGCTTTCGCTTCGCCACAGGTGAACGACTTCTCTGCAGAAAGCTGTGTTTCCCGCTAAAGGATGCTTTTTGCGAAACGATCGAATTTGCTGTTTTCTCGATAAAGCGCCCGGACGACGATTGCCGCCACGATCCCGGTGGCGGCGCCTCCCAGAACGTCGGTGACGTAGTGGGTGCCGACGTAAATGCGCGACAGACAGATGAGGAAAGCCATCGCGAAGAATGCCAGCGCCCGCCGCGGAAGCTTCTGAAGCGCAAATGCCATGGCGACTGACATCGAGGCAGTGGCGTGGTCGGACGGAAAAGACCAGTCGGCGCTCTTGGCGATAAGAAGGTTGGAGACTCCGGCGTCATATGGGCGCACGCGGTGGATTAAGAGCAGGATGCCCTGATTGATCGCAAGCCCCAGAAGGAACGCAAGTCCGGCGCAGATTGCGACATGACGCAGATGCTGCCGGTTTTCCCGGCTCCACCATTGCAGGACGACGACAAGCACGATGAAGGGCACGCCCGTTTGAGTGATTGCGATCATTGCTTGATCGACAAAGGCGTTGTGGCCCGCGAAGGAATTGATCCAGTGAGTAATCGCTGCGTCCATTGCGTGCCTTTCATCGAAAAGGTCAGGTCGCGGGTCCGCAAGTCCGTGACACCGCGTTCATCAAGCATTCAGGCTTAGTGCCACGCACCGAGGATTGCACGCGCTGACCGAGATGGCTGGCGAACTTGTGTTCTACTTCGTCTCGGGGCCGGCCATCCTCAATTGGGTCGAAATGCTGGCCCGAGAAGAGATCGAGGAAGCGCCGTGCGTGGCGACGCACCTCCTCGGGCTGATCTTGTTGGCGACGACTATCTCATCACGATTGTCCTCCTCTGGCACGAAGGGCGGCGGCTGAGGACGTATGGCTGTGGACCAAACCTCCGAGGTGGGCGGGACCGCAGCACCAACCGGTCGTCAGTTGCGGCTGAATGAAGCTCCAGCATCAGGCACGTCTCCGTCGGGCTGCGCAGGAGTCTCGGAGGGCGAGCCCCCGATGCCAAACGGGGCCGTTTCATTGCCAAACGCGATTTTTTGATCCAGCATGGAAACCTTAATGTCTTGAAACAATTTATATCAGGCGACGTCGGCCTTGGCCGGCCCACCTGAATTGGCGTTGGATCTGCGGGTTAGGGGGCTTTAACAACTTACATTTGACTTATGCTTTTCGCATCATGTATTATCTGTATGATGAAGAAGCTTGTAAGTATTGGCGAGGCCGCAAAGGCCCTGGGCGTGACACCCCTCACCCTGCGCAGATGGGATGAGAGCGGCAAG
>NZ_NBNX01000014.1:0-33337 GCF_002213225.1 Thioclava sp. IC9 | reverse complement strand
TTCCACTCCTCTTCCAGCCAAGGAAGCGTAGCGGAAAACTCCAGCTTCAAACGGTCCAGTTTCCGGGGATCAGATCAATCTGTGCAAAACCGTTTGCAGTCTTGCCGGGCAGGACGAGACGGGAGCGGTCGTGTTTCATAAATGGCTCCAGCGACATCGGCTGCTGGACTTTCTTGATACTCGTTTATCCTGCCTCGTAGCCATGGAAACCTGCGGCGGGGACATCACATCGGGTGGCTTTGTATTCAGACCGGAGATGAGAATACCTCCACCTGCATGCTTGGGAGACCAGATCGGAGACAAACGGCCATCCGGAAATGGATGACCTTATACAACCACCAGCGCCCTCACTCAGCCCTGGGCGGCAAGCCACCGCCGGGTGAGCTGTTGGCAGAGAAATGATATCAACCGACCCGATCAGCAGGTGCAAAGAGTAGCTTAAATCTTCCCGAAAACTGTCCAAGAGATAGGGAGCAGCTCATATGTCCCTGCTTTAGCACTCATGTGACAGTGAACTGCCCCATCATTCCACCATCTTCGTGCTCGAGGATATGACAGTGATACATAAACGGAGTGCCACGATCCGCGGCCTGGTCGAAGTCAATCAATATCTCGGCCCGACCATTTACAAGCACTGTGTCCTTCCAACCTGTGTTTTGAATGCTCGGGTTTCGACCGTTTTCCGTTAGAACCTGAAACCTCACACCATGAACGTGGAACGGGTGCATCATCATGCTTGAGGAGACTTCCCAGATTTCCGTTGAACCTTTGGCAATCGATAGGTCAATCCGCCTCATATCAAAGGCGCGGCCGTTAATACCGAACCGGTCTCTGAGCCCGCGCATCATCATGCCCATCCCCATCGGCATATCGAGCGTAATCTTACGGCGATCGACGGAAGAGCTCTTACCAGCGGGCAGGTCCCCACCTAGCTCGCTAGGAATTTTCGCGATGCGTGCGGGAAGAGTCCCATCCACGGCAAATGGAAGCACTGTGAAGTCCGCCCCTGCGCTTCCCATCATCTGATTTGGACTTGCGGCAGACATCAAAGTGCCCGTGTCGCCGCGTGAAAAATCAACAAGGACCTCGTAGCGCTCGCCGGGAGCGATCACGAGTGACTCGATCGCGACCGGACGATCGAGATATCCACTGTCCGTCGCAATGAGATGCATCTCGCGACGATTCGAAAAGGTCAAAGGATAGATCCTTGCATTGGACCCGTTGAGAAGACGCAAGCGAACGATGCCACGCGGAACGACAGCATGGGTGCCCATCTGACCGTTGACCAGCATGACATTGCCCATAAAGCCCATCATTTGGTCTGGCATCGACAGACCGTAGTCGATGCGGCCGCGCCGGTCGAAGCGCCTGTCTTGCAGGACCAATGTAAGGTCATCGATGCCATATTCCGATGGAAGGCCTTTCGCATCGTCCTGTCCGTCCGTTACGTGCAGAACTCCAGCCAATCCTTTTTGAACCTGCTTTCCGGTCTCCCTGTGAACGTGCGAATGATACCAGAGCGTGGCTGGGGGTTGCATCACATTCAGTTCGGGAGTCCACGTCGCACCAGAGGCAATCGTCTGATGCGGACCGCCGTCAGCGTGACCGGGGATCAGCATGCCATGCCAGTGAACCGAGATTTCTTCGGGTAGTGTGTTTTCGATCCGTGCTTGCGTCGAAGCCCGCGAAGAAAGTCGAAGTGTTGGCCCCAAATAAGATTGGTTGAAGCCCCAAGTCTCACCGGCCCCAAGTCCGGTGAAATCGGTCATGCCCTTCTGCGCAGTCAGACTGAAGCGCCGATCTCCCGTTGCGTCCACTAAGGGCGGCATTGCCAATTTCCTGGCTTTAGTCTGCGCGCCGGCAGCGAGCGGGGCAACCGAGAAGGATAGTCCCGCCAAGCCCGAGATGAATGCTCTACGATCGATCATTGTTTATATTGTCTCTCAGGCGAGTTCTTTGGGAAGGCTAGAAAGTGCGGTTTCTTTCGACACGGTGGGCAAACCTTGTTCGATCCAACCGGGAAGGCCCGGTGCGCCGAGCATCCCACCTGCGGCGTCAACGAAACCTGTTGCATTCGCTTCACGCAACTTTCCCATGACGAAACCCGAACGATGGCCGGTCCGACAAATCAAAGCGACAGGGCGTCCCTTCGCGAGATCGCGGGCCGCGAAGAGGCGTTCCCCGAAGCGGGGATGGGTCATATCAATTGGCCAAGCCCCTTTTGCGACGCCGGTTTCCGTCCATTCGTCTGGCCTGCGAATATCCACAAGCCGTGCCAAATCGCGGTTCAATGCATCGTGGAGAATCTCGAGCGACCACACGTCGTGAGTTTCTGCCCAAGCGGGCGCATATGCGAATACGACACTCGAAGCGAAAATGCTCAAGGTATCACGTCGGGTTAGCATGTTGTTTCTCCAAAGTTTATTTCGTGCATTTGCGCCCTCTACGCATAGCGCTTGCGCCTTCGCTCTGTTCCTAACGGCCAGAAGAAATGATCTAAGAGCATTGCGCCTGAACCGGCTGCGAAATTGGGGCCGCAGCGCCCAATCTCGGGCCATGCAAATCCACCCGTGGAAGAAAGTTTGCGATCCGTGGGTCGATGACGGTGGCCGTCAGCAAGAGCGGCGCTCCTTCCGAGAATGGCTATGGCGGGACAGACTGAGTATAAACATCTGAACGTTCCGAGGTGCAGTCGCGGAATTGTATCCGTTTGTCGCATTGGACTAAGGCTAACAGCATTAGCTACAAGAAAGCTGCCAGACGTCGAGCTAGCACAGTTGATGAGACCCATGCAGAACGCTCCACATATCCTTATCGTAGATGACCACGAGCAAATCCGCAGAAGCGTCACTCGTTATTTGACGAAAAACGGTATGCGGGCGACCGCTGCAAAAGACGCGGAGGAGATGGACACGAAGTTGGCTCTCGGCAACTACGACCTGTTGGTGCTGGATGTCATGATGCCTGGCGAAGATGGTCTCTCAGTCTGCCAACGTTTATCGGACAAAGGGCGCTTACCGATCATCATGTTGACCGCCTTAGGAGATGACGAGGACCGAATTACCGGCCTCGATACCGGCGCCGACGATTATCTGCCGAAGCCCTTCAATCCCCGCGAGCTGCTTTCGAGGATCAAAGCGGTTCTGCGACGAAGCGAAAATCAGGAAGTTTTCACCGGAAACTTGAGCGGTCGGAAAGTTCACTTTGCACACCTTACTTTGGAGGTTGATCGGCAAGTTCTCGTTGACAAGACTGGACACGAGACCGCCCTCACGGTCGCTGACTTCAAGCTCCTGATGGTCCTGCTAGAACGACCTCGGATGGTGTTGAGCCGTGACCAGTTGCTTGATTTGTCCCAAGGTATTTCTGCCGGCCCGTTGGATCGAAAAATTGACAACCAGATTTCTCGCCTTCGACGCAAACTAGAACCCGACATCCTCCGGCCCAGTATCATAAAAACGATTAGGGGTGGTGGCTACTGCCTATCCGTGGACGTTGAGGTTTCCGGATGATCGGGCGCTTCATGCGGTCTTTGAGAGTCCAGCTCGTGCTCCTGATCATCGCCGCGCTCAGCGTAGCGCAGCTTATCAGCTTATGGCTTTTTGCAGATGAACGTAGCCTCGCCATTCGAGCGGCGTTAGGATTTGAGGCTGCTGGACGCGCTGCCAACGTCGCCCGCCTGATCGAAGAGGCGCCTGCAGACTTGCGCCCATCGATTATCCGCGCGGCGAACTCCCCACTTGTTCGCTTCGACTTAACTGCAAAGCCGCTCGTTCAGCATACGGATCATTCCGACGGTGGGGTGGTTGAGGCACGCGTGCGCGGGCTTCTCAATGAAAGCTACAGTCGCGATATTCGTGTCGAGCTACACCAAATCCAAGGCGCTATCCTACCACTGCCGAATTTGTCGCGCGAGATGACGGAAATGCACTTGGCCATGATGCGCGGCGAGCTCTCCGCAATCGAAATGAACCTCTCGATCTCGATTGCCGGTGGCCAATGGCTAAATGTCAGCACGCGCTTCGAACGCCCACCGATTCAATGGCCTCGCTACTCAATTCTGACGTTCGGCCTTACGGCGATGGCCCTTCTGGTCGGGGTTACTTGGTTTGTAATGGCGGGCCTATTGGGTCCCTTGAGGCGATTGGTGAGAGCGTCGGACCGTCTAGGACGTGGCGAGAACGCGAACGCGCTTCCAGAGAGAGGCCCCATGGAAGTGCGAGAATTGACCGCTGGCTTCAATCGAATGCAGGAAAGGCTGACGCGGTTCGTGACGGACCGCACGCGCGTTCTTGCAGCGCTCGGGCATGATCTGCGCTCTCCGTTGACCGCCATGCGCGTCCATTCGGAAATGGTTGAAGAAGAAGAGTTACGTGAAAACCTCGTGTCGACCGTCGAGGAAATGCAATCAATGGTCGAGGCAACTCTTACCTTCGCGAAAGGGCTTTCGGGAAGCGAGGAGATGCAGGAAGTTGAGTTGCAGACATTCCTCGAAACTCTCCAAACCGATATGGTGGCGTCTTTTGGTTTAACAGCCGGTCCCACTGTTCGGGTGCGCTTGCGCCCGAACGCGACACGTCGCGCATTGCGGAATGTGATCGAAAATGCCGTCAGGTATGGCGGATCTGCGACTGTAGGGTGGCAGGTCCTCGGTGAAGACATCGAAATCACGATCTCTGATAAAGGACCGGGCATTCCAGCCAGCGATCTGGAGCGCGTCTTTGACCCGTTTGTCAGACTTGAAGAAAGCCGTTCTCTTGAAACTGGCGGACATGGGTTGGGGCTGTCGATCGCGCGGTCAATTCTGCATGGACAGGGAGGTGAAATTAGCTTGGCGAACCATCCCGGCGGGGGGCTCGTCGCGACAGTTCGGCTGCCGAAAGCAAAGCCACAGCTCGATTAGATACGATGCAGGCAAGCCTGAAGCCGCTCCTACGCGCCCGCGGCGCTCACGGGGCCAGATGAAAGAACCCATCCGCATCCCGCGCTGAAAGAATTTCGGAGGCAGGTGACATGGCCATGCGTTTTGAACAGATCCTCGCGAAAGGGATCGCACAGTGACTCCCCAACTCAAAACAAGTGGTGATGGAGATGAGCGTTGCCGCTCATCAGTCCGGGGCTCCTGCCGCTCCCGTCAGCTCAGTATACTTTCCATCGCCATCCGAATTTGTGGAAGAACCAGCATCTCGCAACGCCGTAAGGACGGCACCGCTGGACAATATCTCCGAGAGAATAATCCCTTCGGGAGCGGAAGGGCCATATACCGCATTAAATGGAATGCCGTATCTGTTGTTGGCTTCCAAAAATCGAGCGATCGCCTCGTTCGGCCGCGTCCAATCCGCGAGCATCGGAGAAACCTCTGGCCCATTCAAGGCAGCGAGAACTGGATCGCGTTCCAACACGAGGGCCTTGTTAGCTTTGCAGGTCAGGCACCAATCTGCGGTCACATCGACGAACACGACTTCTCCGCGCGACACCCGCCGGGCAATGTCGCCACGGTCAAATGCGATCCAAGAGATTTTCCCGCTTTGACCGGCAATTTCAGGGCCCGTGGTCAAAGATGGCGCGGCCACGATCGCTAGTGCCGCAAGGGTGAGCCCCAGTGCCCAACGCAGTTTTCTTGAAAGCCACGTAGAAACCGACACTACAGCCAGCGCCGCTCCGAGTGAAGCGACGACAAGCGCAGCGCGCCAACCGGCTACACCGATGAGAACATAAAACAACCATGCTGCGGTGCCGATCAAGAGCAGACCGAGGCCTGTCTTCAAAGCGATCATCCAGCGGCCGGGTTTCGGAAGGAACCGAACGAGGCCTGGTGCAATGGCTACGAGCAGATATGGAAAGGCGAGGCCGAGCCCAAGCATGGTGAAGACTATAGCGATGTCCATTGCACGGCCCGCGAGAGCAAATGCGATGGCCGTCCCCAGAAACGGCGCGGAGCAGGGAGTTGCCATGACAGCTCCGAAAAGTCCGGTGGCAAAATCAGCCCCGTATCCGACCCCGCCGCCAACTCTCGTTAACCGAGTTGTCAGAGCAGCTGGCAGAGAAATTTCAAAGAAGCCGAAGAGGTTCGCGGCAAACAGGCCGAGGACAA
Organism: Thioclava sp. IC9; assembly: GCF_002213225.1. Classification (NCBI taxonomy): domain Bacteria; kingdom Pseudomonadati; phylum Pseudomonadota; class Alphaproteobacteria; order Rhodobacterales; family Paracoccaceae; genus Thioclava; species Thioclava sp. IC9. Next base: position 27,243 of record NZ_NBNX01000014.1, on the reverse strand, counting down.
GCAACATCAGCACCAGAAATACTGGGTTCTGGAATTGAAGCCCCCATCCGACGGCAACGCCGATCCTTTGCAAAGCGAAGAGTAGTGTCGCAAGCAGCCACATGAAGACCATGACTCCGGCTGCGGCGGCGAAGAAGCCCGCTCTGACTTGACCACGACCGCGACCCTCGGATTTCATGGCGGAGGAAAGTTTTATAGACAGGACAGGAAGGACGCAGGGCATAGCATTTAGGATTAGCCCGCCGAGAAATGCGATAAGGGCAATCCAGACCAACTGATCGATGCCTGGGATCACTCGGGCAACGTCGAATGGAGGAGCTGGCGCGGCGGTCACAGGTTCAGGCGTAACGGTAAAGGCGCGTTCTGGCCCATCGGTCACAGTCACTGACGGAGGTGTATGTGTCTCCGCCATATAAGCAAGAATGGGGAATTCGGCCCAAAGCGTCCGTGATCCTCCGACTCTTATATCGGGTTTTCCCAGCGCACCTCCGTTTCCGATTTCGGGAAAGACATCCGGCGCGTGGAACTCGCTGCTGGACGTAATCTCAATCGTCAGGCGAGTGAAATCTTCGTTTATATGAGACCTCGCGGTGACGATGCCTGCGGCACCCCCTTCGGCGGGAACGCGCGCCAGAAACGTGCCGATACGATCTGCCGAGTCCTGATCAATTCCGCTTCCATTTGGCAACCTGAGCGCCAAATCAAAGTCCTGCGGGACGCACACCTCCGAGCAGGTCAGCAACTTGACGTTGGCCTTGAGGTCTACAGGCTGCCCTTGGTTCTCTAGAGTGACCTGTAGCGGAAAGACGACCTCTTCATGATAGCCGAAATTCTCGATGCCGAAGGCAGTAAACCGTTCCGGTGCAGGCCAGAGGAAATCGACGCTCGCAACGTTCTCAGATCCACTCCAGTCAATTTGCGGAGGAACGCCCACCTCGCCGGGAGAGCGCCAGTAGGTTTTCCATCCATCGCCAAGCTTGAGCTCCAGACCGGCGGAAAGAGTTTCAGCCTCTGCCGAGACTGCGTCTTGGGCCGAAATCAGCCGCGCTTCGACGGCTGCCACTTCATACGCAGAGGAACTCGCGGCAGTGGCTTTTGTCGGCGTCAATAGGCCGAATTGGGCCACCGCAATCGCGCCGAGCCAGAGGAAACCATGCAGCGCAAATCTAAACTTCATCAAATCGTCTCCTCTGGCATTTGATTAGCCACGAATTCCGTTCAGATACTTTCGCGGACCGGCCCACCGACCCGTCTGGATTCTGAGCCTGACAAGCGAAAACCGTTCGCCAAACCCGGCGGAACTGGCCGCCAGTCAAGTGGGCAAGACTTGTTTAGCTCGCCATTCTGCCTCTGGGTCAAGGATACAGTTCGATACAAAAATTACCGCCTGCCATGGTTGAGGTTCGAGCCATCCCGAGTATTCGATTAGACGTCCCGTCCAGAACCCCAAGATGAACAAATGGCAAAAAATCAAAGTCTGAACCGGCGGAGCTTTGTAATGTTGTCCGGTGCCTTCTTCACCCTCCCGCGAACGCTCCGCGCGGAGGAAGCAGGCGATGTTCGCCGGAACATCTCGTCTTTCGCGCTTCATGATTGGCGCGACCATTTTGAACGGCTCGGCAAAGGCATCATCATTTCGGATACGGTCACAAAAGTGCTTCAACACTGGACCGAACATGGGGAAATGCGGATTTATCCGACGTCGGTGCCATTGACCGATGAGTTGACGAAACGCGGCTACACCGAAGTCATCGAGAAACGTGAGAATCCAAGCTGGGCACCGACCCCCTCGATGCGCAAACGCAATCCCGAGTGGCCTGCCTACGTGCCGGGAGGCGATCCTTCGAATCCGCTCGGGACTCGCGCTCTCTACCTGTCCTGGCAGTATTACCGGATCCACGGGACACAGGACACGCGCAAGATCGGTCGCAGATCATCGAACGGCTGTATCGGTCTTTACAATGAGCACATCGAAGAGGTCTTCGCCAGAACGCCGGTTGGGACGCAGGTCAAGCTGATCTGAGCTGATTACATATAGGAGAAGAAAACATCATGAATTTTTGGGGATGGTTCGTCGGCGGGTTCCTTGTTCTCGGGCTAGGAGCGGCAGGTTGGCAAGCTTTTCAGCCGACACCCGCGCAGACCGCTCAGGGACATTCGATGGTGCCTCCGGACACGAGTGATATCCCGCAGGGGGCGCCGATTGCGAACGTAAGCCTGCCTGCGGAGCTGTCTTCGGGAGCTCAGATGGGACAACGCGCATTCGAGGCAAAATGTGCGGCATGCCATGGTGAGAACGCCGCAGGTCAAAACGGTGTCGCTCCCCCGCTCGTGAACAAAATCTACGAACCGAACCACCATTCAGACGCTGCCTTTCTGAACGCCGCCCAAAATGGCGTCCGCTCGCATCACTGGAATTTCGGCAACATGCCCCCGATCGAAGGACTTACCAAAGGCGACGTGAAGTTGATTGTCGCATACGTGCGTGAGCTGCAGCGCGCAAACGGGATCAACTGACTTTGGTGGTCGGGTTGACCATAATTCAGAGAGCGGTCTCGGTCCTCCTCGTGGTCGCTCTCGCCCAATTTGGCCTTTTCCCACTTGGCCCAACCCAAGTCGGTGATCGCGAAATGCGACTTGCCGAGAGCACGGCACCGGATACAGATATTGAGCACGATCTCCACTCACATGGCGCGGACGAAACCTTGCCCGACCATTGTGAACCTGGTCCGGATTGCTCGAAAAACATGGTCACGGTCAGCCTTTCTGTGCCTAGAGCTTCAGGAACCTTATCTCACGTAATTCGCGAGCATTCAGATCTGAGCTTTTCCGACCGAGATGTCCCGAGCGAGCCGCCTCCTCCCAAACACCTATCCTGAAAATTGGACGATCGAGCATCGCCCATTTCGCCTATCAATAACTCGAACACAGGATACGGAACAATGAAGAGCAAACTGACGATCGGCCTCTTGGTAGGGGCAACGATGGCTACTGCAGTATTCGCACATGGCGGTGCGGAGGGTGTTGTCAAGGAGCGCATGGATGCCATGAGCGCGATGGGACAATCGGTAAAGAAATTGGCCCCGATGATGCGTGGCGAGACCGACTACGATGCTGCTGCGGTGCGTGCGGCAGCGCGCGTGTTCATCGAACACAGCGATGGCTTGACGGAGCTGTTTCCGGAAGGTTCTGATAGCAAGCCGTCTGAAGCGAAGCCGGAAATTTGGTCGGAATGGGACAAATTCAGTGCATTAGCAGACCAGTTGAAGACGGCGAGCGAGGGACTCGCTGAAGCGGCGGGCAATGGTCTGATGGCGTCCGGGGCAAATCTTGGCGCAGGCTCGATGATGGGCACGCAGTCTTCTGGGGGCGGCATGATGGGCACATCGTCGATGATGGGGGCGGCCTCAGACGGCGGAATGATGGATTATGCCTCGATGCCAGCGGATGGCGCTTTCAACATGGTCACCCAAACCTGCTCCTCATGTCATGCGAAGTTTCGCTTCGAGGCGAAGTAACGATGAGCTGGCTTAAAAAACTTACACTTGCCGCAGGGGCGCTCGGCGCCCTTGCGGTTGGGGCCTTAGTAGTCTGGCCGATCGGCAAAATGCCGTCGCCGATCTCGCAACCGGGCAATGTCCAACGCGGCGCGTATTTGGCGCGGGCGTCGGGCTGCATTTCGTGTCACACGAATAAAGAGGAAGGAGGCGCAGCGCTTGCAGGTGGCGCTGGTCTAGCGACAGAATTCGGCACTTTCTATCCTCCGAACCTGACGACCGATAAAACGCACGGCATTGGCGGGTGGACGATCGAGCAATTTGCTAGGGCGGTTCGCCAGGGGATCAGCCCCGACGGTCACCCCTATTATCCAGCCTTCGCTTATCCGTTCTATGCTGACTTTACGGATCAAGATATCGCGGACCTATGGGCGGCGTTCCAGACTGTCCCCCCGGTTGCCAAAGCAGCGCCTGAGCATGAAGTCGGGTTTCCATTCAATCAGCGATCAGGGCTGAAGCTTTGGCGAGCGGCTTTTCTTCACGATCCTCCTACAGAGCCTGTTTCTGAGAAAAGCGCGAGATGGAACCGCGGCCGGGAATTGGTAAGAGGAGCCGCTCATTGTGGCGCATGTCACACCCCACGCAATATTGGCGGCGGTCGTAAGCTCGATGCTGTCTTTGCTGGAAGCGACACACTCCCAGGCGAAAACAAAGCTCCTGCGATTACGCCACAGTCCCTGTCCGAGCAAGGTTGGACCGTCTCTAATCTCGCTTATGCCTTGCGCACGGGAGTGACACCTTCAGGTGATGCTTTCGGCGGCGGCATGGCCGAGATCGTTCAGGGCAACACACGTTTCCTCTCGAAAGAAGACCTCGAAGCAATGGCCGTCTACCTGCTTGATGGCGATGAACCATCTCCTGATCGCGTCGCACAAGGGGCCGGCGAGGCATCGCAACGAGATATGTGACCTTGCGACGAATATCTGAAAACCGATCTTGTCTCCGAAAAGAAGAGAATAAAATGAGGGCCACCCCAGTAGCACACATTTATGCGACGGTTTCGCGGAGTGTAGTTCGCACGCCGCCGTTGAACTGCAAAGGCAAACCCACCGAGCACGACGCAAACCGCCAGTTCTCATCCGGACTGGCGAAACGGGGGAAGGCTTTATGAAACCGACGTATCTGGCGGCGTTCTCGAGCCTTGGCGTGATTGCGATAGGTGCCGTATGGTGGCTCGCCATTCCAGCGCCAGACAAATCAGCCTCCGAAACCGCGATCGACACCGAACGGGGACGGGTGCTCTACGCGGAAAACTGTGCATCGTGTCACGGTGCCGATCTCGAAGGGCAACCGAACTGGCGGGACACCGGCCCGGACGGTCGTCTTCCAGCGCCTCCGCATGACCGTAGCGGACATACTTGGCACCACAGCGATCAAATCCTGTTCTCCTACACAAAGCTTGGGGGGAAGGAGCTCATGCGAAAACAAGGCTCCGAATTCGACAGCGGAATGCCTGGGTTCGGTGACAAGCTAACCGATCAAGAAATCAATGACGTTCTTGGCTTCATCAAATCAACTTGGCCAGAACGCGAGCGAAAGGCTCAGGCCGCACGCACAGAAGCAGAACAGGAAGGATAATGAAATGTTGTTCAGGAATTTGGTGCTCGTTACCTCGCTGGCCCTGCTTCCGATGACGGGACAGGCAGCCGATCTGGATGAGGCTCGGGTCAAGGAACTCGTATATGAAGCGATCCGCGAGAACCCACAAATCGTCATGGAAGCCGTTGCAATCCTACAGCGTCAGGATGCCGAAGCCCAAGCTCAAGCGCAGGCATCTGTCTTGAGTGATCAACGATCGTTGCTTGAGCAGGACCCAAACGCACCGGTCCTCGGCAATCCTGATGGAGATGTAACCGTCGTGGAATTCTTTGATTACAATTGCCCCTACTGCCGGCGTGCCATGCCAGAAGTTCAGGCTCTTCTAGACGCCGATCCCAATGTCCGTCTCGTCTATCGCGAATGGCCAATTCTCGGGGAAGGCTCCGTGTTCGCCACCAAAGCGGCGTTGGCATCGCGGCTTCAAGGTAAATACGAGGCTTTTCATTGGGCTTTGATGGGCATGAACGGGCATGCGGACGAAGCGAGCGTCCTTCGGATCGCAGAAGACACCGGACTCGATGTTAAACGCCTTAAATCGGATATGGACCGCCCGGAAATTGCAGAGCACATCGAGACCTCGATGCGTCTCTCGCAATCCCTCGGATTTAGCGGAACTCCTGCATTCGTGATTGGCGATAAGCTCGTTCCGGGCTTTGTCGAAAGCGAGAAGCTCGCAGAGGCCGTTGATAAAGCGCGCGAATGAACGAATAGTGCGCGGAAACAGCGCCGCTGATGACGGCGCGTAGAGTTCTCGTTCCTTTAGCGAGCCTTACGGCGACAAAGCCGACAGATTTTCATTGCCCCTGCTGGGGCCTACTGAGCCGAGCTATTAGCGCCTTCAGTTGGACGGCAGCCGGGCCAGCGCGTTGAAAAAACTCGTGCTAACAAAGGCGTTCAGTCCGGCAAGCCATAGCAAATCTGGCGGCCCGAAAGACGGGCCGCCAGCTTGAGCCTAGCTCAGTCACCTTCCATGTGCTCTTTAATATTTTCTGGAATGTCGGCTTCAGAGAACGATTTCTGTTCGGCCGGGTCATGCACGAAGGCAATGATGTCCGCCAGTTCCTGCCCGGTAAATTGGATCTGGGCTCCCAGTTCCGTTTCCTGCATTGCGATCATTGCCGGAGCCCCTTGCCACATTTTGGCAGCGAAGCTGAAGGGATCCATCGGCATTGCCATCGTGCTCGCATCGAGGTTCGGAGCGTCTGTCCCCCCTACCCCATTGATTGAGTGACATACCACACAGCCCTTCGACGCGAACAGGCGCCGCCCTTCAACCGGATCCATTTCCGGAACGACAAGCCCGCCCATTATGGCACCGTCGTGCATAACACCGGATTGCTCAGCGCTTGCCGAAAAGGCAAGCAAGGATGAGGCGACAACCGCTATCGTCGACACAAAATAAAAACGTTTCATCTTTCTTTTCCTTCGTCTGTGTGTGGCTAGTTGGCGCTCGGAAGGATGTTCCGCAGCAGCGCCAAAAAGCTTTGAAGCCGTTACTTCTGTCAGACGAGAGATTTGGGAGGGGGAGCGCGCGGGCTATCGATATGCCCTTCCATCGAAAGCACATTTATTGGGAGGGTATGGCTATCGTAGATTTTTGGTTCGATACCAGCCTCTTCCGTTAGGATAACCGCTGGGGCACATAGTGAATGCGCATGGTGATGCGCACGATGGCAGCCCACTAAGGAAACGCCGCTTTCAATGGGGCGCAAGGCATTGTGCGCCGATACGGTGAGAGAGGTATGGTTGCCCAGTTCCTCGATAGCAGCTGGCGCCTGCAAAGTGACTGCGATAAGCGCGATCACCAAGAAGATTCTCCACAGTGCGCCCCGCATGGGCTGCCCCTGGCCACGCCGAATTCCTTTGAGATGCTTCATTCGAGCATCTTACCGGGCTTCCAGATTGTCACCTTGACACAAGTCAACGCAACAAGCCGCCGCCGCAGTCCCTTGAATGCGCAATCTATTCGCAGGTCGTCACATCGAGTAATTCGCCCGCGCCTGAAACGCCAAGATATCTATCGCCCAGACTGGTAGGCGCGATGGGATTTTGCGATGGAGTTTCGTCGGCACGTCCGATCGTGGCATCCCCGAGGCGAGATGGTTGTCGCCATGTCAAGAAAAGTCGCGTCAACGGGTCGAAACACGGGATCGACATCGATCGATCTTTCTTCCGCTTAAATGCACTTTTCGTGACATTGGCGGCATCTCTCAGGGCCAGACCAGCGTGGAGTTACATCTTTTCCTTGATCCCTTTCCGGATCAGCCACCAGTTCACCGGATAAGAGGTGATGAAGCCGAATATCATCGCGATCTGCATCATGAACCAGAATTCAACGCTGTTCACCTCAAGCTTCACGCCAAGAATGCTTGCAAAGATCCAGAAATGCGCAACGGCCATGAAACCATACATCCCGATCTGCCAAGCTGACAGGGAGAGGACGTCGGCTTTTATCGCTTGAATGATACCCTCTTTCACGGAGAGATTCCGCATCGGTTTGATCGTGAAATACTGGAAGGCCACCCCGATCACGAGCGCGAAGATATAGTCTACAATCCAAGCGGCGAATATCTTCTCGGCAAAAAGTTCTTTCCAGCCGAACCAAGTCGCGATGACCGGCACGAAAAACAGCAACCACTCCGAGATGATGTCTCCAAGCGTGCAACCACTGCCACAGTGAGATGCGCCCTTGGCCACCATCATGGGAAATGGCGTGTATTTCTTGTTTGGCGGGGTCTCGTCCTTCTCCATCGCTGCATGCATTTTGCTGTGCGCCCCGAGCTTGCCGTAGGTAAAGTAGCCCCAGAGAGCAATCCCTGAGGAAAAGAGCGCGACGACAGGCCAGACCACATTCATGATCCACATGTGCTGAGGGTCCTTCGCCTCATCCCCGATGATGATAAGTGCGGAGATGGCACCAGCAATAAGAGAGATTAGCGATAGGACGTGCAGCCAGTCGGGTATCATGGAAGAACTCCTGAAATGCATAGGGTGACTTCGCATCGAAACGGTCGAGTTCACGGGAGGTTCCGGCTGGCTGTCACTGCGCCCGCTTCGCTGGCTTCATCAATTCACCCGCTCTGAGCTCCAGGCCGCCGCAGCATTCGAAGTTGGTTGGCCGCTTCCTGCCGACACTGTCGGCGTCTAAGTGCCGCCATGCCCATCCTACAAATGGAACACATTCAGAATTCGGAACATGAACCGCTCCCCATGCATTCCTCCGGCAATCCCGAACGGACGGAAAGTCGGAGGCAGATGACATGACCATGCGTTTTGAACAGATCCTTGCGGAAGGGATCGCCCAGTGCTCCTACCTCTTGGGCGACACCGGCAGCGGCACCGCCGCGGTCGTCGATCCTCGCCCGGATTGCGATATCTATATCGAGCGCGCCAAGGCGCTCGGCCTGACGATCACCCATGTGTTCGAGACCCATATCCACGCCGACTTCCTGTCGGGTGCGCGTGAATTGGTGGACCGGCTGGATGGCGCGCCCAGGCTTTGCGTCAGCGTCGAAGGCGGCGCCGAATATGACTTCGCACATGAGGGCCTCCGCGACGGCGGCAAGTTCACCTTCGGCCAGCTCACGCTCGAGACGCGGCACACGCCGGGGCACACGCCCGAACACGTCTCCTTCCTGCTCTACGAGAAGAACAATGACGACCCATGGGGCGTGCTCAGCGGCGATGCCTTCTTCGTGGACTCGGTCGGACGCCCCGACCTCTTGGGCGACGACAAGACCGAGGAACTGACCGAGGCCCTGTTCCGCACCACGCAGGAATTCTACATGCAGCTGCCCGATGGCGTTCTGGTCTACCCCTGCCACGGCGCGGGTTCGGCCTGCGGGCCGAATATCGGCGACCGGATGTCGACCAGCATTGCCTATGAGAAAGCCCATAACAAATATGTCCAGATCACCGATCTGCAGGCCTTCAAGGACGAGATGACGAAGGACGCGCCGCCGGTGCCGACGCATTACCCGCGCCTCAAGAAGGTCAACGCGGCGGGCCCCGAGGTGATGCACGGATGGCCGCGCTGCATCGGCAAGACCCCGGAGGAGTTCGAGGCCCTGATCGCCAAGGATGACGTGCAGCTCGTCGATCTCCGCGACATGCTCGCCTTCGGCGGCGGCTTTATCGAGGGCTCGATCAACATAGGGCTGCAGCCGATCCTGTCGGTCTGGGCGGGCTGGATGCTCGATCCCGACAAGCCCATCGCCTTGGTGAGCGAAAAAGCTGCCGACATCGACGAGGCCGTGCTGCGTCTCTGGCGCGTGGGTTTCACGAAATTCGCGGGCTACCTGAACGGCGGCATCGCCGCGTGGCGCACCTCCGGGCGACCGCTTGCGCATATCCCGCAGGTCACCGTGCAGGCGCTGAAGGGCAGCGATCTGACCCCGCTCGACGTGCGCAAGGACGAGGAATGGGACGGCGGCCATATCCCCGGCGCGATCCACCATTTCCTCGGCACGCTGGAAGACGAGATGGACCAACTCGACCGATCGACCGACTATGCGGTCTATTGTCAGGGCGGCTACCGTGCCAGCGTCGCCGCGAGCCTGCTGCACCGTGCCGGGTTCAAGAACGTCTCCGCCGTGCCGGGCAGCTTCGGCGCATGGTCCGCGCAGGAATACCCGATCGAAACCTGAACCGCTTTCAACTCAAGGAGCCAACACCATGAGCTACACCATCGACAAACGCCTCACCGATACCACGCTCGAAGAGGCCGACACCCGGACCCGCGAGGCTCTCAAGGAACAGGGCTTCGGCGTGCTCACCGAGATCGACGTGCAGGGCACGATGAAGAAGAAGCTGGACGAGGACATGCCCGGCTACCTGATCCTCGGCGCCTGCAATCCGAAGATGGCGCATCAGGCGATCCAGCTGGAGCCGAATGTCGGCGCAATGCTGCCTTGCAACGTCATTTTGCGCCAGGACGGTTCGGACATCCTCGTCTGCGCAATCGACCCGGAAGCCTCCATGACGGCGATCGACAATCCGCAACTCAAGTCGGTCGCGGGCGAAGTGCGCGACATGCTGGAAAAGGCGATTGAGGCGATTTGAGTTCAATGAAAATGCGGCGGCGGAGCAGATTTGCGCCCGCCGCCGCTTGACGGATTGCCCGTTACTTCAAGTCGACCGATTGAACGTCGCTTCAAGACGCGGCTTCTGGTCGGCGAAGGTTCCGTAGGTTGCTACGCCGTCAATGACGGTGATCGGAGCGACGCGCACGCCGTAGCGTGCTTTCGCCTCCTCGGCTACGCCGGGGCGCGAGACGTCGCGTTCGTCGAATGCGATGCCACGCTCGGTCAGGTAGCGCTTCACCGCCGCGCAGTCAGGGCAGCCAGGGCTGGTATAGACGAGCACCTCGGTCATCCTACTGCACCTCGGCTTCGTAACCTTCTTCATTGACAGCGGCGATGAGCGCCGTTGGCTCGGCCACGCCTTTCACGACGGCTCCGCCGGGTTCCAGCGTAACCTCGGCGCTTTCGACGCCCGCTACACCTTCCAGCGCCTTGGTCGCAGCCTTGACGCAGTGGCCGCAGGTCATCCCGGTAATCTTGAGATTGATGTCGCTCATATTTTGTCTCCTTTCTGGGTTTTGATAGGTCAGGCGGAAAGCGTTTCGGCCACACGACGCAGCTTGATGGCGACCTCTTTGCCAAGGCGATCGACGTCAGCGTTTGCGACCAGGCCAAGCACTGCCGCCGGGTCCATGAACAGCACGCCGACCTTGCCTTCTGCCTCTTCGCGAACGACGACGTTGCAGGGCAGCAGGGCACCAATATCCGGCTCGGCTTCGAGCGCCTGATGGGCGAACTGCGGATTGCAGGCACCAAGAATGATATAGGGGCTACGCTCAAGCCCCAGCTTGGCCTTGAGCGTAGCGGCCACATCGATGGTGGTCAGCACGCCGAAGCCCTCGTCCTTCAGCGCCTCGGTCACGCGTGCGACCGTCGCGTCGAAACCCTCGGGGCTGGTGACAGCGAATGTGAATTGGCTCATGGTCTTTTCCTCTCTCTTCAAGTGGGTTGATCAGGCTTCGGCCCCGGTCTTGAACGCTTTCAGGCGGCGCAGGCGCAGGCTGTTGCCAAGCACGAAGACCGACGACAGCCCCATCGCGACACCGGCAACCATTGGGTTAAGGTTGATGCCCCAAGGCGCAGCCAACCCGGCGGCGATCGGGATCAGGATGACGTTGTAGAAGAACGCCCAGAAAAGGTTGCCGCGGATATTGCCGAGCGTGTGCCGTGCCGCGCTCAGTGCGGTAACCACCTCGCCCAACTGGCCTCGGGTCAAAGTAACGTCGGCCGCTTCGATGGCGATGTCGGTGCCAGTCGCCAGAGCGACGCCGACATCTGCCTGCGCCAACGCTGGTGCATCGTTGATGCCATCGCCGACGAAGGCAACGCTATGACCTTCACTCTGCAGCGACGTGACCACCTTGGCTTTATCCTGCGGCAGCACTTCCGCATGGACGTCGTCGATGCCGAGCTGGTCGGCCACCGCGCGCGCCGTCGCCTTGGCGTCACCGGTAACCATCGCCACGGTAACGCCCCGCGAACGCAACGCATCGACCACCGCTTTCGCTTCGGGCTTGGCGCGATCGGCAATGGCCAGTAGGCCGAGCGCTTCGCCGTCGGCCGCAACATAGACGACCGTTCGTCCCGCGCCCTCCAACTCGGCCGCGCGGGAGTCGAGGTCACCCAGCGCAACACCCTGGCTTGCCAAAAACCGGTGCGCGCCGACCCGCACCAGCCGGCCGTCGATGCGGCCTTCGATGCCGTGCCCCGCGACCGCGCGGAAGTCCGTCACCTCGGGTAAATCGAGTCCCTTTTCCTTCGCGGCGGTGACGATCGCACGACCCAGCGGATGCTCGGACGCGGTCTCCAGCGCAGCAGCGAAACGCAACGCTCGGTCCGGCTCGGCTGCCACCATGTCGACCAGAATAGGTCGACCTTCGGTCAGTGTGCCGGTTTTGTCGAACAGCACAGTGTCGACGTGCGAGAGCGTTTCAAGCGCCTCACCCTTGCGGAAGAGCACCCCCAGTTCCGCCGCCCGCCCTGTGCCGACCATGATCGCCGCTGGCGTTGCCAACCCCATCGCGCAGGGGCAGGCAACGACCAGCACCGCCACCGCTGCAACGAGGGCCACGCTGACGTTGCCGCCGATCAATAGCCAAGCGATGAAGCTGAGCGCTGCGATCACCAGCACGATGGGCGTGAAGACCCGCACCACGCGGTCGGCGAGGCCTTGGATCGGCAACTTGCCGGTCTGGGCGCTTTCCACCAGTTTGATGATCTGCGCCAGCACTGTGTCACCGCCGACCGAAGTCGCTTCGATCACCAACCGTCCGTCCTGATCGACCGTGCCGCCGACGACCTCGTCGCCCTCGGTCTTCGCGACCGGAAGCGGCTCGCCTGTCAGCATCGCCTCGTCAACATGAGCACGGCCCTCGACCACCCGGCCATCGACCGGCATGCGCTCTCCGGGGCGCACGACGAGGCGGTCGCCGACGCGTAGTTGCGCGACCGGCACGTCCTTTTCGACGCCCTCACTATCCAGCCTGTGCGCGGTTTTGGCTTGGAGCCCCACCAGCTTGCGGATCGCGGCGGAGGTTCGACCTTTGGCAATCTCCTCCAGATACTTGCCGCCCAGCACTGCGGCGATCACCACGGCGGCACTGTCGAAATAGACGTGGCGCGCTTCAGGCGGGAACAGCGCGGGCGCGAGCAGCACCAGAGTGCTGTAGGCCCAGGCCGCGCCCGTGCCGGTCGCGACCAGCGAGTTCATATCGGGCGACAGGTGGCGATAGGCGATTAGCCCGGGCCGGAAAAAGCGACGCCCCGGCACGAAAAGCACAACGCTGGCCAGAGCGAATTGGACCCAGCCCCAGAAGCCCGCGAACGGGCTGGCGGCGGCGAGCGCGCGGTCGAAGGCGGGCACGAATGCCCCCCCCATGCCCACCACAACGATCACCGCGCCCAGGATTGCCGCCAGCGCCACGTCGCGCCCCATCGCGCGCAATGACGCACGGCGCTTCTCCCCGTCGCTCTCAGCAGCCTCAGCGGCGTCGCCGACCGGATGGGCCTCATAGCCTGCATCAGCCACCGTTGCAGCGAGCGTGTCCGCGTCAGTCATCGCGGGCAAGAAGCGCACCTTGGCCCGCTCGGTGGCAAGGTTCACGCTGGCCTCCAGAACCCCAGGGGCCTTGTTCAACGCGCGCTCGACACGGCCCACGCAGGACGCACACGTCATACCCTCGATAGACAGTTCAGCCTCCGTGCTCACCGGGGTGTAACCGGTGTCGCGTATCGCCTCGACGATCTGCTCGGTGGTGATCTGCTTCGGGTCGAAATGCAGTTCTGCCCGTTCGGTGGCAAGGTTCACGCCCGCGTTGGAAACGCCGGGAAGCTTCCTCAAGCCGCGTTCGACACGCGCACTGCAGGACGCACAGGTCATACCCTCGACATCGACAGAAAGAGCCGGAAGCGCATGGGACTCCTGCAAGCGATCAACAGCGGTATCCATGACGATTTCTCCTATCGCAGCACAGCCGAAATTGATTTTTCGACTCGGATGTATCGATGATGTAGGGCCTCCAGTTACTGGAGGCTCAAGGGCCGGAAATAGATTTTTTGGATTTCGCTGTGACTCGGCGAGTGTGCGTCAAAGGAAAACACAGTTTGGTGAACGCTCGGTTTTACCGCGCATTTTTGACCTCGCTCAAAGTGCTGGACATGTGAACGGCGTATCGAGCCCGAAACGAAACTGCGGAGGCCGACATGACCAAACTTTCTGTATACACCGCTCTTCTTTCGACACTGGCCGCCAATGCGGCTTTAGCTGACGCGCCCGGCACTTACGGTGACGGCTACTACGGGCACCCGATGATGTGGGGCGACGGCTACGGCTTCTTCGGCATAGGCATGATGGTGATTTTCTGGGGCGTCTTGATCGTCCTTGCGATCCTCGCCGTGCGCTGGCTGATGGAACGTGGACCGAGCCGGAGCCAAAGCACCGCGCTCGACGTTCTGAAGGAACGCCTCGCAAAGGGCGAGATCGACCCCGAGGAATACCAAGCCCGGCGCAAAGCACTGGAAGAGTAAGAGCTCTACTCTTGGACACGTAAAGCCTAAGCGAAGAGGCCTTTAGACAGGCGCCATTTGCTGGCCGGATCACGAGCATGCGCCTGAGAAAATTCGATTCTCAGGCGCAGGTGCATCGGGCTGGATGCTGGGTCCAAGTCGCCCTGTGTTTCAGCCCACAATGCTGTCTGCTCCGGAGGCGGTTCGTAACGGCGATGCTGGCTTCGCCGCTCGCAACCACCCGCGACATCCTTGGCTCCGCATCTTGTGCGAGCGCGCATATGCCTCCGAGGCGTCGTTAGTGAATCCCATGTCGTGATCGACCGGTGCTGACGAGGACGTGTCCGTCTTGCTTTCTTGTCGCGGACAGACATTAGGAGCGAGAAAGCTGGTCAGACAGAAAGAAGGAACCGCAAACCCATCCAGAGCCCCATGACGATCATCATGAGGTTTTCGGTGAGCGATACAAACCCCAAGGGCACGTTGCTACCTCCGCCGACGCAGGCGCACTTCAGTTCTCGTTTGTCGATGTAAACTGCCTTGAATACCGAGACCGCCCCGACGGTGCCGATGAACAGAGCCAGCGGCGCAGAAAGCCACGTTAGCGCCCCGGCGATCATCAACAGCCCGGCGAGAGTTTCGGCGAAGGGGTAGAGATACCCGTATCTGACCCAGCGGCGGGCAAGCAAATCATAGTTCAGGAACATCGTGGAAAACCCTTCAACGTCCTGAAGTTTCTGGATGCCAAGCAAAGTCATCGAGATCGCGATGAACCACTCGAGGACGCGGACGCTAAGCATGGTTCCGAGAGCCGCCCAGCCGACAGCCAGCGCCATCAGGAAGGCAACGCCAAAAATCGCGATCACCGGTGTGTAGGTGGTCTCCCCGTCCTCGCGCAGCGGCTTGCCAAAATATTTGCGCAGGGAGTCGTAGCCACCGATGCGCTCGTTGTCGATCCATGTCTGCGGCGTGGTCTCCACGCTGTGGCGCTGCTTGAATTGCTCGGTTTCGTCGTGCGTCTCAAGGAGGTGATCCTCGACATCGAACCCCTGTCTCTCCAGCAGGTCCTTTGACTTGAGCCCGAAAGGGCAGAGATGACCGGGCATGGCCATTCGGTAAAGCTGCGCTGTCTTGCGCGGAGCGTCAGTGGGCATTGGTCTCCTCCGGCGAATATGGCACCTGGTTCCTAACGTCCTTGCAGCGCGGGAGGGTTCCGGAAATAGCCGTGAAAACGCTCGTATACGCTTGCGTCAGTTTTGCTGCCTTGATGTTTCATCTTAGGGGAGGTGCCCGCCAGACGCGCAGACGATCAATTCTACCCGGCTGGCGACGCCGAATTTCTCCATCAAGCGCTCCTGATATGTCCTCACAGTGAACTCGGAAATCCCGAGCATCCTCTCGATTTCCTTGCGTGTTCTGCCCCGAAGCAGTCCGTCGAGCACACTCCGTTGCCGATCGCTCTTATTCGATGACTTGTGCTTGCAGCTCCGTAAGGAACGCCTTGATGCGTCGGGCATTGGCCCCGCGGTCGATCTGCCCAAGGCGCGATCGTGACCGCATGTCGATGCGGCTGCCTGTCTCGATGTCGGTGACCCGAACTGCCACCTCGTCCTCGAAGCCGAAGACGCGGCTTCGGGCGATGGCTTCGATCTGGTTTTCCGCAGGGTCGGCCGAGAGAACCTCCCAGCCACGCGTTTCGACAAGCGTCAACGCCTCTGCGAATGCATCCTTGACCGGGATCGGAAGGTCCAGCGGGCGCACGTCCGGATAGGCGGAGCGTTGTGGCTCGGCATTCTGCGCCGGGTAGTCCGTTGGGGTCGCGGTGAACCAGTAGACCGGCGGGTCTTCGGTATCGGTCGAGATGTCGTTTATCGGCGGTGTCGTCCGAGCGGCGATTTCGAAAGCCACTCCGAGGCCTGCAACGGGGAATGACAGGATGAGGCCAATCAGCGCAATGCTGGCACCGCGCCTCTTGCGGATAGCCCCCGCCAACGTCACGAGCGCTGCTACGACCCCCGCTAACGCCGTCCAGACACCCCAACCGGCGATCTCATAGGCTTGGGGCCAAGGCCAGCCGCCCGCACGATAGCCCCAGACGGACAAAGCAAGAAGCGCAAGCGACACAAGGCCCAGAAGGATCGTCGCAAAGCCAAGGCGTCGCGTTATGAATTCAAGCATCTGTATCTTCCTTATCGGGGGCGGGATTTAAGCGGGGGGGCGTTTCCAAGGATCAACGGGCCGCCTGAAAGGCGAAAAGATAACCTGCAAGAGCTGTTCAAGAAAGGGGCGCGGGTTCTCGCGGACGCCGAGGATGTAGGTCATTCCTCTTCCTCCACCGCGATGCGTGGGTCGAGAGCATGGCCCGAAGCTGGGCCGCGCAGGGGTTGGAGCAGCATCCTGTCGATCCAAAGGTCACGGCGCGTGCGGAACTGTTCGATCCCGATCTCCATGTCCTGATGCCCCCTTGCCGGTTGCGCGACATAGGTGCCTAATAGCCGATCCCACCAAGGCAGGTTGAATCCATAGTTTGAATTGGTCTCGCGCGGATCGACAGAATGGTGGACGCGATGCATGTCGGGGGTGACCACGAACAGGCGCAACACCCTATCAATCGGACGCGGCAGATCGATATTAGCGTGGTTGAAAAGCGCGGTCGCATTCAGGATCACCTCGAACAGCAGCACCGCGACCGCAGGCGGCCCGAGCGCCGCGACCACCGCCAGCTTGATCCCCATCGAGATCAGGATTTCCAGCGGATGGAACCGCAGGCCCGTCGTGGCGTCGAAGTCGAGATCGGCATGGTGCATCCTATGCAGCCGCCAAAGTCCGGGAACCGCGTGCAACATGACATGCTGAAGGTAGATCGCCAAATCGAACACCAGCATCGAAACAAGGATGGCCGCCCAAGTCGGCCACTCCAGATTGTTGAACAGCCCCCAACCACGGTCCTCGGCCATGACGGCCAATCCGACTGCGAGGATCGGGAATGCCAGGCGCAGGATCACCGTGTCCAAAAAGACCAGGGCGATATTGTTCGTCCAACGGATCAGGCGCGGTATCTCTCTGCGCCGCCGGGGGGCCGCGACCTCCCACAACGCCAGCGCCGCCAACACGCCCAGGAAAGCGGCAAATCGGATGGTCGGCTCGGCAGAGAGGATCGTTTCGGTCATGCGTTCGGCTTTTCTCTTGTGACGCAGGCTGGATTCGCTATCATTCAATTATTCGATTGAATGATGTAGTATCCCGAGGCAGCCCATGTCAATTAGCCCGAAGATGGCCCTTCTCGAAGAATACGCCCTTGTCGCGCGGGCCTTGTCGACCCCCGCACGCCTTATGCTTCTTGAGCAGCTCGCCCAGAGCGAGCGCAGGGTAGAGGCGCTTGCGGAAAAAACCGGGCTCACTGTCGCGAACTGTTCGCAGCATTTGCAACAATTGCGGCGCGCTGGCCTTGTCACCAATCGGCGCGACGGCAAGGCGATAATCTACAGGCTGACCGACGCGAGGACGCTGACGTTGTTGGGAATTTTGGGCGATGTGGCCGAAAGGAACCTCGCACAGGTTGGGGAGATCCTGCGCGGGCTATCGAACGGCGAAGACGCGCCGGAACCGATCAACCGCGACGAGCTTGCCGCTCGACTGAGTGAAGGGTCGGTGACCGTCCTCGACATGCGCCCCGCCGACGAATTCGCCGATGCCCATATCCCGGGCGCGCTCAACATGGCCGTGACGGAGCTGGACAAGTTCCTGACGGACTTCGACCGGAACACCGAAATTGTGGCCTATTGTCGTGGTCCATACTGCGTCTACGCCCACCAAGCCGTGGCGTTCTTGCGCAAGAATGGTTTCAATGCCCGTCGTCTCGACGGCGGTCTGCCTGAATGGCGCGAAGACGGTCGAACCATTCGGTCGACATCCTGATTTACAAAGGCCGATGCCGCTACGGGTCGATCTGACTATGTGAGCGCACTGCGTGCGAGGCCTTTCGAAATGCCATGATGACTCGCCCAGACTTCACATGAGATCTTATGGTGGAAGCAACCTCAGCTTAGTGTCTGCTACGGACCGCCTGCTGACCGACTCTACGCGATGCTCGAATGTCGGGTTTGGGCCGTTCACTGCGCCGAAGCAGGAAGGGCGGGAAGCGGCCGTTTGCTGCAGCTGGACTCAACGACTGGAAAGCGGACAAAGCGGCAATTTGGCCGAACACCAATTGTCTTCTGGCACCGCCAGTGATATCAGCCCGAACATGATCAGTCAGCATATCAAGCTTGCTCAAGGCACCTATTACCGCCGCTCCTAAGGCGGTGGATGAGTGTTGCTGATCCAAACCGCCGTGATTGGGCGGTTTGCTTTTTCGGATTCCCCCGGTCGCGGCTCTTTCAATGGAGCTTAAAATGACGACCAGACAGCTTTGCACCGACTATCTAAAAGCCCTGAACGAGGGAAATCTCGCGGATGTGCGCGCCCTCTTCAGCGACGACGCAAAGGTTGTATCCCCGCTCTATGGGGTGCTCGATGCCTTTGATTTCTATGCTGATCTTTTCAAAGATACGAACAAGTCGGAGACCTCGTTGCTGAATGTGTTCGACACTTCCGAAACGTCGAAATCTGTTGCTCTCCACTTCCGATACGAGTGGACCTTGGCTGACGGTAAGCTGGTATCGTTCGAATGTGTTGATGTGTTCGAACTGAACGATGCGCGAGATCGATTCAAGAAGTTGACTATCATCTATGACACCGCACCGCTGCGGCAGGACTTCAATAATCTCAGGATCAAGTAAGCGATCAATGCGCCCGAGTGTAATTGGATGCACTCGGGCCTCAATGACCGCAATCGGCCCAATGTATGTGTCGGCTGCTGTTCGCAATCGAGAAAAAAGCACGATTTTGGAAATCGCTCATATGTATCCGGCCTGTTGATCGGCTCGCGGGCCGTGGCCTTGGTGGGGTTACGCACGCGCCGTGGTCTCATTAGCGGATAGGTCGTTATTGACCTTTAGGGCCGTCAAACTCTGGGGGCGTATTTTCTCCGCTCCATGCTGTTATCTCTGTCGCGAACTCCTTGGTGACCTTGGAAGGCGTCAGATCGCTTCCATGGTCGCGTCTTTTGGCGCGTCGAGCCGGGTGCCATTGCGCAGAATGCTCCGGGCGGTTCGAGCGAGCTTGTTGGCAAGTGCGATGGCCGCCTTGTTTCGCGGCATGCGTGCCACCGCTTCGGTCAGCCACGGGTCGAAACTGAAGTCGGACCATCGGTGTGGCCGCATCATGATCACTTTCGCCGCTTGCACGAACAGCATTCTCAGATAACGACTGCCGCGCTTGGTGATCCTACCGAGAATGGTGCGGCCGCCTGTGCTGAATTGTCGGGGCACCAGGCCCACCCATGCCGCGAAATCGCGCCCTCGGTCGAAGGCCTCGCCTTGGCCGACAGCCGCGACCATCGCAGTCGAGATCATCGGGCCGATGCCGGGGATCGTCATGATGTTGGCGCAGTTCTCCTCGGTGCGGCTGATCTCTTCGATCTCGCCAGAGACATCCTCGATTCGTTTGTCCAGCCAGAGCCAGTCGCCATAGAGCCCGATAAGGATGCCGCGCATCCGGGGCGATATCTCATCCCGTCGCTGTTCGAGGATCGCCTCGAAGGAGTTTTTCAGCGCCCGAAGTCCCGACCTGACAGTGATGCCCTGTTCGATCAGAAAGGCCCTGATCTGGTTGATTGTGGCGGTGCGCCGCGAAACCAGCCGTGCCCGGACCCGATGCAGGGCCTGAAGGTCGAGCTGATCTTGGTCCTTCTCTGAAACGGTCCGAAGGTTGGGACGCAACGCGGCCTCCGCGATCGCCTCGGCGTTATTGTAATCGTTCTTCTGCCCCTTGTTGAACGGCTTCACGTAGATCGCCGGTATGATCCGCGGTTCGAACTCCATGCCCCGCAGCGTTCGGCTGACAAAATGGGCACTGAGGCAAGCCTCCATTCCCACAATGCAGCGTGGGAGTTGCGCGAACGTGGCGTTCAGGGCCAAGCGCTTGATCTGTTTCCGCATGACTAACTGGCCGGACCGGTCGAACCCGACCATGTGAAACGTATCCTTCCCGATGTCGATCCCGACGACGGCGAGGTTTTCGATGTCTCCTGTCTTCTTTGAACACATAGCTGCTTCTCCTGGTGCGCGGTTGATCCCGGTTAAGGATAACCCAACGGTGGGGAAGCAACCGACACATCCCATTAGCGGACCTTCGCCGCCCCCGTGGCCAGTGACGGCTATGGGCCGAGGCTGTTTAGAAACGCGCTCGCAAGGCCTACCGAATGCTGGCTTCCCGCGCAGCTCTTTTTTTGCAGCCTCAGATCATCCAGTTGCGCTCGTGGCGGCCTGGCGAGCCCTTGCTGTGCAGGTCATGACTTACTAAGAAAGCTCCACCAAAAAACTGAGCGGGAGGGCTGGCTCAGTGTCAAGGAAACCGCGCCAAGCCCTCCCATCAGAACGCTTGCAAGCTCGCACCGCGCATCAAAAACGTCGAGAGATCGAAAAACCGACAGAACTGTCACCGAAGACATCGGCGGAACTCTGTGTTCGGGAATAAGATACCTCGGCGCTCCAGCGTCCAGGCATCCACAATCACGACAGCCGTATCATTCGATGTTGACCGGCGACTGTCTCAGCCCTCTGGCTCAGCAAGAGCTTTAGAAAGTAGACGCCGGATCATCTCAGGTCGAGACGGCAGGTCGTCTTCCAGCTTTCTTCGATCATCGAGTGCCTGGAGCATTTCTCGCGGCAGGCGAAGAGTCACAGCCTCGGTATCGACGCGCGGGCGTCCCATCTTCTTTTTTTCCATTTCAACGCTTCTTTTTGTTGACTTAATAACGTTGCAATGTCACATTTGACGAGCGAAGGCAAGAGCTGCAACTCCTGCCAACGCTCTGACCACAGCCATCTCAGCACGGGAGAGAACCATGGCTATCATCTCGAATATCATTCAGTTCATCCGGAATGAAGACGGATCTGAGGAAACCACCGCCCCAATCCTTACGCGCTTCCCGTATTTTCTAGAAGCGCTCGCGGATTTCCTTGACTACGAGCACTACCTTGCTGAAACCCAAAGCTGGGAGCCGGCCTTCAGCCACTGGGAGAACGCCTCCGCGCAGGCCCAAGAAGACATGTTCCGGCTTCAACGCGAGATGCTCGCCGAAGCGCCCCGTCTCCCGGTCGAAAAACCTTTGAAATTGATCGTGTTTGGCCTGAGCCTGGCGATGCTCGACGAGTCCGGCGCACAACGCGATCGCTTTCGCGATCTCGTCCGCTGTCGCGGAAACGAGCTGCTCATCAAGGAAAAGCGCCCGGGTGATCGGCATGTGAACGACCTGCTCAAGCGGACGCTCATTTTATTCGATCAGTTTCTCGACCTTTACTCGGTTGATCAGACCGCGCCCGATACGGCGACGGCTTCTCACTGATCGACTGAAGTAGCAGCGCTCTTTGATCTCGACCGAGAAACTCGGTCGAGACTGGGCCTGCATACCCTCCAAAACATTACAAACCACGTGCGCAGTTCACTGCGCCCGCTTCTCCCTACGCATTCAAAGGAGGGTCTCATATGACCCAAACGAACAAAACCGTTCTGCAAATCCGGGGCGAGAACCATATCGTCCAACCCGGCCAAATCCATAAGCGCTGGAGTGATGCCGCAGAAAGCAAGGGCTACCGCGTGGTGGCCCGCGTCAGAGACAAGAATAGCCTCGCTCTGGAATGCAAAACCTGCGGAGGCCTTCACGTCAGCCGTTACTATGTCTTGCTCAACTTCCAGCCCGGCTGTCCACATTGCATTGAGGCGCGCTGGCGTGAGACCGCGAAAGACGCGGGCGTAGAGTTTCTGCGCCGCGATCCAAAGCACCGGCACTACGCTTTCTATCGGGCGGAATGTGGTCACGAAATCCGACGTCAGTTCACCTTCATTGAACGTATGGCGCGCGCAGAGGTCGAAGCGCGCTGCGAGATCTGCCACCACGCACGGGAACAAGAGGAGGCCATTCAGAAAGGCTGGGAACTCATCGGTCGCGATCCGAAGGGTGATGCCCAATGCCGAATTTATCGCCACGCCGAGGGGTGCGGAACCGAGGCACGGATCTTCCGTAACAATATGCAGACCGGGCGTTTCACTTGTCCCGGGTGCGGCGAGAACTGGTCGACGGGGCCGAGCTATCTATATGCGATGAAATTTGCGCTCGAAACCGGGACCGAAGCGGTGAAAGTCGGCTTCTCGCGCAACCCCGAATCTCGATTGAAATACCAGCTCCACCGCAATCCAGACTTGCCGCGCGAGTTACTGCTCAAGGTGCCGATGCGCAGCGGACGCCACGCGCAACGCGTCGAAAAACGGCTGCATAAATGGCTGGCGACGGAGTTCCCCGACGATTTGGTGCCGCCGGAGGAGTTCACTGATCTACTCAAGGTCAAATCCGAGCTTTATCGGGCGGGCCTTGAAGCAACGATCCTGCGCCAGATGCATCGCCTCCAACGTAAGGAAAGACGCGCAGCCGAGCGAAGCCGGATCCGCAGCCGATCGCGCTCCAAACGGATGCGGCGCGCGCGCCCCTAAGCCCCATCGCTCCTTCAAATGACCCAAACGGTCCCGCGCCTCGCGGGACCGCCCTGCCCCTACATGCCCACAGGACCCTGCCATGACCCAAACATCTCTCGCACCGTCGCTGACCAATCCGTCCTGGGCTGCCCTTGCGCTCCGCGCGCTGGCTCAGACACAATCGCCTGACAGCGTCGCCCCAATCTCTCCCCCCGACCTCACCGGGCTCGACCCCGAGGATCAGGCTGCCCTGATCGGCGACCATCTCGACGCTCTCGACACAGAGCAGCGCGCGACTTCGGCACCTGCCACAAATATCGACGCACGCTCGCTCTGGGACGCCCCCAAAGTCGCAGGCCTGCGCCCGACCGAGCTCGCGCTCATCCTGCGGCTGGCCGCGACCTTCGAAACGCAAGGTCGTATCGATGCCCTGTTCGAGCCCGGCGCGGTCACGCTGATGACCGGCGCGTCGCGGTCGGAACTGGCCGATGCCACCACCGTCCTCAAAGACCATTTCCTGCCCGCCGATCGAGAGATCGCGCTGCATCCGTTGAAACGACTGAAGCAACACAAAGATCTGTCGATCCACACCCTCGGCGAGATGCTGCGGTCCGATATCATTCCCGAGATCGAGGAACTGTTTGAGGGCTCCGAGCCGCTGCTCATTCTCATGCCTGACGAAACCGCGTTGCCCGACGCGCTTGCGGAGGCGCTGCCTGCCCCTCTCAAGCTCGCGCCGCTGTCGCGCCAGATCATCCTAGCGCTGCTCCATCTGACCTACGCGCCCTTGGACCTTGCCAATCTCCCTGCCTTGCTGCCGAGCGAGGCCGAGTTCGACGCAATCGGTGCCGCCGCGCTGAGCTTCGCCCTGCGTGCGCCGAACGCCGAGGACGCCGCGCGTCGGATCACGCGGGCTCTTCCGAAGCCCGCTACCTCGCCACAGGGCCCGGCTCTCGCCGACATGACCGGCGACGGCGAGGCGCTGATTGCCGCTCGGCGTATCGTCGACGATTTAGCCCTCTGGCAAAGCGGCGAAGTCGCCTGGACTGACCTGACGCGATCGCTCCTGCTCTTCGGTCCGCCCGGCACGGGCAAGACCTACCTCGCGCGCGCCATGGGCAACTCGGCTGATGTGAACTTCGTCTCCGCAAGCTTCGGCGAATGGCAAGCTGAGGGTCATCTAGGCAAGATGCTGGCTGCGATGCGCGCGAGCTTCGAGGAGGCGCGCAACGCCGCCCCTTCAGTCCTGTTCGTCGACGAGATCGACGCCGCCGGCTCCCGCTGGGCGCCCGACCGCCATAACCGCGAATATCGCCGCCAGGTCATCAACACCTTCTTGGCCGAGATCGACGCCACCGCGCGTGCAGAGGGCGTCGTCATTGTCGGCGCAACGAATGACCGCAACGCGCTCGACCCCGCAATCCTGCGGCCCGGTCGGTTCGATCTGCACGTCGCTGTGCCTCTCCCCGATGCAGCCACGCTCACCGGCGTCCTTCGCGCACATGTCGATCTATCCGACGACCAGCTGCGCTCGCTTGCCCAAGCCGCCGTGGGGATGAGCGCAGCCGATCTCGATGCCGCGATCCGTGCGGCGAAAAGCTCGGCGCGTGCAGAAAAGAGGCTGCTCGAACTCCACGATCTGCGCCGACAGATCGGCGGCCTTCAGCAATCGGACCCGGCGGTGATCTGGCGCACAGCAATCCATGAGATCGGCCATGCAATTGCCTTCACTCAACTGGGTCTCGGCACCATCAGTCGCGTGTTGATCCGCCGCGACGGCGGGGGCGAGGCGCACCCGAAACCGGCCCGAGCGATCCAGACCCTTTCAGATATCGAGGACGAACTGACCTTCCTGCTCGCCGGACGCGCCGCCGAACGTCTGATGCTTGGCGAGGTCTCGGCCGGGGCCGGCGGCTCCGCGGAGTCCGATCTCGCGCTGGCAACACGCCGCTGCATCGACATCGAGACGCGGTTCGGCTTGGGTCACCACGGCCATGTCTGGCTCGATGGCATCGACGAAGTGACTCTCCGCAATCCGCACGTTTACGCGAAAGTCCGCAAGCGGCTGGAAACAGCCGAGCGGCGTGCAGACGCGTTGCTGGAAGCACAACGAGACCGTCTCGAAGCTGCGGCGCGCGAGCTGTGCGAGCGCCGGGAACTGGGTGAACAGGAGCTTGCACGACTTTTGAGCCCCAATTCGGATCGGCGTTCGCAGTCCTCGCGCTCGGAACGGAGGACGAACGAGATCGCGCCGTTTGCGTGATCGCTTCTTCCCGCTCGCCGCACCTACCAGCCATGTTCGACCAAGATTACGCAATCTTGGTCGATATCAGCACTTCCAAGCCCCCAAACAGGCCCAAGATGCTGATTTCTGTGGATTACGAAGCGCTTACCCATGAATGAGACCCCCGCATGACTTATGATGTTCCAATCACCCGCATGGGCCTCCCAGCCCAGATCAGACCCCATCGAGATCGTCACCGCAAAGCGCGCTGGCGTAAGGAGCAACTCGGCCTATGGCACGAGATCAGAGACGTCATGCCCAATGCCATCAGGCGCCTTCGGCGCCGGATGGCGCTGGCATGCAATCGTCTCAAGCCCACGGCGATCAAACGTGTCATCCCTCCTTCAAGGAACTTGCGAAGCTTCTCGCACGACAGGCGGCACGCGAATATCAACGTTCCCAACGCGAGGAGTGAATGATGAGCACATTCCAGCCGCTTCGAGCTGCGATCTACGCCCGATATTCGACCGATCTTCAATCGGCAGCCTCAATCACCGACCAGGTGCGCCTATGCCGCAAGCTCTGCGAAGAGCGGGGCTGGCAGGTTGTGAGCGTCTTTCATGACGAGGCGATCAGCGGCGCCACGCACCTGCGCGCCGGCTTTCAAGAGATGCAGAGTGCGGCCGTGAGAGGCGAGTTCGAGGTGCTCGTCGCGGAAAGCCTCGACCGCCTGTCGCGCGACCAGGAACATATCGCAGGACTGCACAAGCGGATGCGTTTCCTCGGCGTGGCAATTCACACGAAAGCCGAAGGTGAGATCAACGAGATGCACATTGGTCTTGGTGGAACGATGTCAGCCTTGTTTCTGCGCCAGCTCGCCCAGAAGACCCATCGCGGCCTCGAGGGACGCGTCAGGCAAGGCAAGTCAGCGGGAGGCCTCAGCTTCGGCTATCGCCTCGATCGAAACGCTCTGCCCGATGGCTCTCTCAGCACGGGCGATCTCGTAATCGAGCCGACCGAGGCTGCCATCGTGCGCCATATCTTCGAACGCTTTGCTGCTGGAGAGAGTGCGCGGGCGATTGCATTCGAATTGAATGAGCGCAACGTCCCTGCCCCGCGTGCCGCGAAGGGCAAAACCGCTGGAACCTGGTCGTTCTCGACGATCTCGGGCAATCGCAAACGGGGCACAGGAATTCTAAATAACGAACTCTATATAGGTCGACGTGTCTGGAACCGGCAACGGTTCATCAAGGATCCTTCGACAGGGAAGCGGCAGGCTCGACTTAATCCTCCCGAACAATGGGTTATCGATGATGTTCCAGATCTGCGGATCATCGATGACGATCTATGGGGGCGCGTGAAAGAGATCCAGGAGGGCGTTCGAGCCGCCATCAATGCCGATGATCGACCGAACGCGTTCGGTGCCGCAAGGCGCCCCACGCACCTTTTCTCGGGTCTGCTCAAATGCGGCTGCTGCGGTGCGAACTATATTCTCGTCAACAAGGTCAAATATGGCTGCTCCGCTGCCCGCAACCGGGGGACCTGCGCCAATCTTGCGTTGATCCGTCGAGACGACGTCGAAGCGCGCGTCCTCGAAGGGCTCAAGGCACATCTCATGCACCCGGACCTGATCGCGGAATTTGTCGCGGAGTTCCAACAGGAGATGCGCAAGGAGCAACGCTCAGCAGAGCACGCACGCCAGACTTCGGAACAGCGCCTCGCACAGATTGACGGCGAGATAGAAAATCTCGTGAAAGCGATCATGGCCGGTATGTTCCACGCGAGCATGAAGGAACGTCTGGATGAGTTGGAGGCCGAGCAACGCGCGCTCCGGAACACGCTCGCCACGATACCAACGCCCGATCCCGTCATCATCCACCCGGCGCTTGCCGCGGTCTACCGCAGCAAAGTGGAAGATCTGACAGCTGCGCTCAATGACAGCGATAGCCGCAGCGAGGCGACGGCCATCCTACGCGGGCTCATCGAGCAGATCGTCCTGCACGCGGACCCGAACGCACCCGGCGGCCATGTGATTGAGCTCTATGGGGAACTAGGCGCGATCTTGGGATTGGGGGATGGCACAAATGACAAACCCCGCCTTGGTGTGGGCGGGGTGTCGACTTCGTTGGTTGCGGGAGTAGGATTTGAACCTACGACCTTCAGGTTATGAGCCTGACGAGCTACCGGGCTGCTCCATCCCGCG
>NZ_NBNX01000013.1:0-40250 GCF_002213225.1 Thioclava sp. IC9 | reverse complement strand
CTTGCCGCTCTCATCCCATCTGCGCAGGGTGAGGGGTGTCACGCCCAGGGCCTTTGCGGCCTCGCCAATACTTACAAATTTCTTCATCATAAAGATGATACATGATGCGAAAAGTATAAGTCAAATGGAAACTGTTAAAGCCCCCTCCCCTTGGCACTTGCTCAGCAAACGTTCGGATGAACATAGCTTCGCCAAGCCGATGGGCTGAAGTCTTCGTCGAGCCAGCTTACCTCAAGCGCTCCGAGGCGCACCTTCGATCGACCAAAATAACGGTTACAGACCAACCCTCAGGGCGTCGCCAACGGCGGAGCAGGCCCGCGCGCCCCCCTGCGGCGCCGCCCCTCTCCGGGCCCATACGCCATTATTGCTATAAGTATTTGATTTTGATAAATTTGTTGCGCCTACGGCCAAGCTTCCGACCGCAGAGGCAACAAAACGTTTGCCTTCAATAGCTTAGATCCACGAGCGCAACGCGGAGGGATTAACCTACTCCAGTTATGGCAGGTCTGGATCGAGGCCGTGACAATGGCCCAGAATTATGGGTGACCGGGCGCGCTCATGCGCCTTCCAACAGGCCGTCGAGGTAGGTCCGGATCGCGAGGATCTGCGGCAACCCACCCTCGATCGCTGTCACGACCGGCCGGCGGCCGCCAAACAAGTGACCCGTATTCGGCCGCGTGAACCAACTTCTCGCGAGCGGCTCGGAAAAATAGAGCTCGAGCGCCTCGTAGATTCCCACCACCGCACTCAGGCGCAGGAGCTGGTCCCGCGTCAGCTCGCCTGCGAAATCACGCGCCTTCGCACGCGTCCACTCGCTCTCGGCCATATCCGCGAGGCTGGCGGCCTCTTTCTCGCTGAGACCCCAGAACGCGACGATGCGCGTATAGGCTTGGAACGCCACGGCGGCCATCCGGGCCGGATCTTTGGCTTTGCCGTTCATCTGCATTTCAGGCTCGCTTACTCACCATGAGGATCATAGGACGCTGCGCCAATGTTCAACAGCTCCATTTGAAAGCCTCTCCCGGGGAAGATGAGCGGATTGTTTGATTATCCTTCAGCGAGCCGAAGGGTATCCCGCAGAAAGCGCCCGCGATTACCTCATCCCCGGCCCGTCGATCTCGTCCGAGCCGGGACGCCGGATTTCAACGCCACCGACCTACCCGGTCTTCATCAGGAGTTTCAGCGCACCACGGATCATTCGGTCGTCCGCGCTCTCGCTAAAGCTCTGCGAGAAATTGCGGCATATCATCTATCACAATGGTGCCTTCCTAAATCTCAGCACGGCTGTCGAAAGGCGCCGCGATAACATCGTCAGGGGCGGTCTACTTTTTCGAGCTTGCCCGTTCCTACATGCGACCAGGCATCTTCACGGCCTATAGGTTCTTGCGTCGCGACATCGCATGTTGTTGATTGAGCACGCTGGACCACTCTCAAGCTATTGAAATGTAAAGAATCGAAATATCTCT
Source organism: Thioclava sp. IC9 (assembly GCF_002213225.1). NCBI lineage: Bacteria > Pseudomonadati > Pseudomonadota > Alphaproteobacteria > Rhodobacterales > Paracoccaceae > Thioclava > Thioclava sp. IC9. Next base: position 38,784 of record NZ_NBNX01000013.1, on the reverse strand, counting down.
GGATGTCCCGAACCGAGCACTCCCCGATTTGGTTAAACACCTGTCGCCTCACGCTTTGGTCGCTTCGGGCCAATACTCATCACGCAACTTCCGCTTGAACAACTTCCCAGTGGCAGTTCTCGGCAATTCAGCCCGGAAATCAATACTTCGAGGGCATTTCACCGGAGAAAGCCGCGCAGAACAATATTCCATCAGCGTCTTGCAAAGCGCCGCCGAGGGGGTCTCTCCAGAAGTCAGCTGAACGACGGCCTTCACCTCTTCACCAAAGTCTTCATTGGGAACCCCGATCACGGCAACATCCAGAACAGCCGGGTGATCGAGCAATACATTTTCCGTCTCTTGTGGGTAAATATTGACGCCGCCGGAGATGATCACGAAGGACTTGCGATCAGTCAGATATAAGTATCCTTCTTCATCCACACGACCGATATCACCCAGACTGGTCCAGCCTCGGGCATTCTTGCTGGCTGCGGTCTTAACTGGATCATTGTGATATTCGAATTGGTGCCCATTCTCGAAAAAGATTTCGCCCTCCGTGCCAACTGGAACTTCTTCGCCCTGCTCGTCGCAGATATGAAGGATACCGAGTTTCGCCTGCCCGACTGACCCTTCGTGCTCGAGCCATTCTGAGGTGGTGATGGCGGTGAAGCCGTTGTTTTCGGTTCCGGCGTAATATTCGTGAACTATTGGCCCCCACCATTTGATCATCTCATGTTTGACACTGGCAGGGCATGGGGCTGCCGCATGCACCGCCATGACCATCGAAGAAATATCGTAACGATCACGCACCTCACGTTCCAACTTGAGCATCCGCACGAACATTGTCGGCACCCATTGGCTATGGGTGATCTGCTCGCGTTCAATGATCCTCAGCGCCCTCTCCGCATCGAACTTGCCCATGATATAGCAAGTTCCGCCCATTTTGATTGTTACCATCGTGTGGCGCAACGGCGCGGCGTGATAGAGGGGCGCAGGACACAAATAGCGCGTATGCGCGTCGTATCCGAAAAGTGACGTCAGCAGATCCAGAAGCATCGTGTGTCCGCCGGGATCTTGAACAACCAAGGGCCATTTGATGCCTTTCGGACGCCCGGTTGTCCCGGAGGAATAGAGCATATCAAGCCCTTGGCACTCGTCCGAAACCGGAGTTACCGGCTGCCGCGCTACCGCTTCTTGCCAGTCAAGAGCATCCTTTTGAGCGCCGACCGAATAGAGTTCGATGTCAGAAGAAAGCGCGGATTCCAACCGCTCAACAAGCTCGGGAAACTTCTCTGAAGTGACGACCAGTTTTGCGCCGCAATCCGTAATTATGTAGGTGATCTCGTCGACAGTTAGGTGAGTACTGGCGGTTGTATAATACAATCCGGCGCGATCAGCTGCGAAGCACAACTCCATGAATTCACGCCTATTTTCCATGACAATCACAATGTGATCGCCAGTTTTAAGCCCTCGCTCCCGAAAAAGATTTGCGCCCTGATTTGCGCGTGCCTCCAACTGGGCGAATGTGACCGCTTCTCCCGTATCGCACATCACGTAGGCAAGACGTTCAGGTTCCCGTTCTGCAAAGAAACGGGGGTGAAAGATGTTGCCTTGCGTGTTCATTTTCCGAACTCGATCAGAGTTTTTCCGAGATTGTCCCCTTCGCGCAGATGCGCCATCGCGGCCTTCAGATCTTTGAACGCGAAACGATCTCCTAAAACGGGTTTCACTTCGTGCTGCGACATAGCTCTGAGCATGGCTTCGAAGCCATCTCGATGTCCGACGGTAACTCCCTGCAAACGGATTTGACGTGCAACGATCGGCCCAAGCGACGCCTCAAGCTTGAGACCTGAAAGCACTCCGATCATCGATATCGTTCCACCCGGTCGGATGGCACGTAGTGAAAGTGGAAAAGTCGCCTCGCCACCCAGCTCAATGATCTTGTCGAAGCCTCCATTCTCTCTCGTAATTTCACGACTGGCGCGCGCCCAATCGGGTATCTCGCGGTAGTTGATAGTGGCGTCTGCGCCCATAGTGCGAACCGTTTCAAGTTTTTCGTCGCTTGAAGAAATCACCGTGACATGCGCCCCATGCAGCTTGGCGAAAGCTAGTGCAAACAATGCCACCCCACCCGTCCCTTGGATCAACACCTGCTCGCCGGCACGCGTTTGACCGTAAGTAGCAATCGCGCTCCACGCCGTGAGGGCTGCGCACGGCAAAGTCGCGGCTTCGGCGTCAGATAAGTAGCTTGGAACTTTAACGACCCCGTTCTGATCAAGGCACATCAACTCTGTCATGACACCATCAAGCGGCCCCCCAAGCGCCGAAGAGAAGCGCGTGGAACTGGGTTCGCCACTCACCCAGTTCTGAAAATACGTGGGACAAACCCGGTCACCTACAGCAACACGCGTCACCCCTTCGCCGGTCGCAACAACTTCCCCAACTCCATCGGAAACTGGAATTAGCGGCAACTCACCCGTCGCGCGTCCATAACCGCGTGCTGGAACGATAAGATCACGGGCGTTGAGCGCGGCCATGCGCATCGCCACGAGGACCTGCCCTCTGCCCGCGACCGGTTCGGGGCGTGTGCTTAGCTTGAGGTTTTCAAACCCCCAGTCGCCTTCGATCTGAAATACTTGCATAGAAGTCGTTCCTTTTTTACTGAGACGCTGGTCGGGCAAGCTTTGCCACGCGCTCCAACAGCATCTCTGTCGTCCCATCTACGAGCGCCGCGATCTGTGCCGCGCCGATGTGCCGCGTTACGCAGTGCTCTTGCCGAAGGCCTTCCGCGCCCATGGCGTGCAGCGCAGTCGCAAGATGCCGCTGACATGTCTGCACCGCGTGGATTTTTGCTTGTGCCGACAATAGTTGCGCATCCGAACCGCCTTCGATTTGGGCAATAGCCGCCGTTACGAGTGCGCAGGAGGCTGCTAAATCTACTTCAGCCTGAGCCAGTGCGAACCGCCAGCCTTGGTGCTCGGCCAAAGACTTACCGAAGCTTCTGCGCGCCTGCCCATAGGAAGATGCCTCATCTAGGGCGGCATCCAACATCCCGCAGCACATCGCGGCCACGTAGGTGCGGGCACCATTGATCTCGGTCAGGATAGATTTGAATGCTGTGCCCGGAGCGAGAAGGAGATGATCGTCTGGCACAAAAACATCGGATAAGCTGAAATCGCCGATGCCAGCACTTGTTAGAGAAAAGCCCGCGTCTCTGGATCTTCGAACACTTCCCTCGGCATTCAGATCAACGACAAACGCCGCGATCCCGTCACGCGCTCCGATGTCGCCACATTGCGCATAGACAATCGCCACCGACGCATGACGGGCGTTGGTTATCCAGATTTTTTCACCGTTTAGCGTCCAACCGCCTTCGGACCGCACAGCGCGCATCGAGATCGCACCGAAATCGGAGCCCGAGCTATGTTCCGTGAGCGCGGTGCAGCCCGATAACTCGCCGTTGAGGAGCCCGGGAATATATCGTTTCTGCACGGCATCGCTCGCGCACTGCGAAAGTTTCAAGGCAACGTTGTGAGTATTCACGAGCGACATCGCGAAGCCGAAATCTGCAGCGGCTAAGGTCTCGCATACTTTGGCCTTCATGGCGTAGCCGAGTCCGGATCCGCCGAGCTTTGCGGTCACTTCTAACCCGGTCAGGCCAAGCTCCGACGCTTTGCGGAACATGTCCATGGAAACAGCGCGCCCTTGGGCCCACCCTGCAGCAGCAGGGGCGACCCTTTCGCGAGCGAAGGAACGAACCCGAAACAGATAATCTTCTAGCTCAGCGCCAGTCATTTCTGCACCCGGCGCGTAAGCCTATCGAAAATATCACTGGAGAGCCCCACGATTCCGCGCGGCATGAAGATCGTCGCCAGCACGAGGATCAGGCCGTACAGGATTAATCGGAAGCTGTCGGCGAACCGCAGAACCTCGGGCAGGAAAACGACGATGAATGCGCCAATGGCGGGTCCAGCAATCGTTCCAGAACCTCCCATTATCACGGCCAAGATCGCATCGAGCGACTGAGCGACACCGAATACATCGGGATTAATGAAGCTCTGATAATGAGCGTAAAGTGCGCCTGCGAACCCTGCGAACATCGCCGAAGTTACAAAGGCGAAAAGTTTGTATTTCCACGCCGGAATGCCGACAGCCGTGACCATGGGTTCATTTTGCCGGATGGCGACCAAGATTTGGCCTACGCGAGAGCGTGCAATAAGAGCGGCGAGGCCGGTCATGCCGACCGCGCAGATGACCATGAAGTAATAATAGGTTTCGCGATCGCGGAAGTTGAAGAGGCCGCCTTTGCTACCAGGCTTCGGAATCCCGGGAATGCCAGCTTCGCCATGGGTCAACGACGTGTAGTTCATCAACACAATGAAAATCACCATATTGAATGCGAGCGTGACGATCGCGAAATAGTGCCCTTTGACTCTGAGACTTGGATAGCCCGTCGCGAGAGCGAAAAGCGCGGTGATCAAAGGAGCTGCAACGATCGTCAGCCAGACCGGAAGTCCGAAGTGAATTCCTAAGAGTGCGGAACTATAGGCACCGATCCCCATAAATCCAGCCTGCACAATAGAGACATAACCGGTGTAACCCTGTATCAGGTTTTGCCCCTGCGCAGAGATCACCCAGACGAGGGCCAGAATACTCAGGTGTAGATAGTATTTGACGGAAATCAGGTGCGGCATCGCAATGAGCCCGACCAACGCGGCGGCGTAAAAAACAGTTCTTGCTACGACCTTCATCACGCTTTCCCCAACAAGCCCTGCGGGCGCACCAAAAGGACGATTATCATCACAGCGAAAGCGATGACGTCTTTATAGGCGGAGGATATGAAGCCTGCTGCCAGCGCTTCGGTCACGCCCAGCACAAGGCCACCCACCACAGCGCCAGGGATGGACCCCAGTCCGCCAAGGATGAGAACGGCGAAGCCTTTGATCACTAGCCCCTCGCCGACGCCTGGCGCGATTGCGAACAGAGAGCCGACCATCACGCCTGCGCAAACGCCGAGCATTGTGGAGATTGCGAAAACTATGAGCGGGATCGTATTGACGTTGATCCCCATCAAGATCGCGGCATCCCGGTTCTGCGCGACTGCGCGGATCGCTTGCCCAGTTTTCGTTTTTTCGACGAAAACGGTCATCGCTCCGATAAGCGCAATCGCCGCCAGGATTACATAGAGCCGCAATTCGGGAACCGTGACGCCACCAATTTCGAAAACACGATCAAAATTGGTCTGGATGATGACCTGATCGGCTCCGAAGAATTGGAGATTGATCCCCTCAACCATCATCGTCAGCCCCAAGGCAACGATGAAGGCATTTATATGGTTCGCGTTGCGCACTGGACGATAGGCCAAGAGCTCAATCGCGATCCCGAGAACGATGCCCACTATCAGGGCGATCAAAATCGCCAGCGCGAGAGGCAAGCCTATGGAGCTCGAGAGGAAAAACGTCAGATAGCCTCCAAACATCGAGACAGAGCCGTGGGCAAAATGGGCGATTCCGAGGATGCCGAACACCATCGTTAGGCCCAGAGCGATCAAAACGTAGACGCCGCCGATCGCGAGCCCGTTTATGACCTGTTGAATTATCTCAATCATGTTTCCGTTGCTTTCCCAGAACTGGCTCATGAGACCACTACCGCAGGCACGCATACACGCCAGCAGACAGAGCGGGGTCAGTGGAGCAGCGCCATCAACCCGAGGTTCACGGCGCTGCAATCAGGATCAGTGAAGCGAGCTGAGGAACTCGGAATAGGCTTTGGGATCAGAGGGTAGATCCTGAACGAATACCCAGTTCCCCTTTTGCCATTGGAAGGCACCGTTCGAGGTATAAGCTTGGCCATTCGCGTCAAAAAGCCTTCCGTCGACCGGCAAATACTGCATCACTGCCTCGTCGGGGATCGGAAGTTCGCGCAGCGCCTCCGCGACAGCTTCGGTGTCGTCGACCGTCCCGGCTTTTTCCAGTGCGTGCTTCAGCGCATAAACCTGATCATAGGCATACGGCGAACTCGGCGATGGCGCCGCGCCGAATTTCTCAGAGTAATTCTTGTGATAAGCAATGCCGTTATCAGTAGTCGAAAGCAGCGTTAGCTCGGTCGGACGAAGGTCCCATACGCCTTCCATTTGCTCGTCGCTGGCAACACTCAGGAACTGCTCTTCGCTGCCGCTCGTGAAGCCGAACCTAGGCACATCGATGCCCAGCTCGACCGCCTGACGATAGATGAACGCAGCCGGTTCGACATATCCCACGACGAGCAACGCATCCGGGTTCATTCCGCGAATTTTCGTCAATTGCGGGGTCATGTCGCGATCCTTCAAAGAGAATGACTCGCGCGTGATAACTTCACCGCCGCCCGCTTTCAGCGATTTCTCGAAAGCATCGACGTAACTGGCATAGAAGCTGACATCCAAGGCGCCCAAGACGGCGACGCGTTTGAACCCCTTATCTGCCACAAACTTACCAGCCGCCGCGCCAGTATAGTCGGCGGGGGGACGGGTGCGGGTCAGGTTGGAAAGCCCGAGGGTCGTGATCGAACGCTCAGCAGCATTCCCCACGAGCATAACTGCGTCTTCATTGCCGATGAAGGAAGCCACGGCGGCCGTCGAGCCCGAGCAGCAGAACCCTAAAATGTATTTCACCCCGTCGCGATCGATCAACTTTCGCACGGCGTTGGTAGCTTCAGTCGGGTTTGCCTTGTCGTCATAGGCAATGACATTCAGCATGTAATTGTCTTCGCCGACCTTCACGCCTCCTTCGGCGTTGATCTCGTCAGCCGCCATTTGGACAGCGTTCTTCTGCGGCAGTCCGTAAACTGCGGCGCCGCCAGTCAGGGCGTCGCTCACACCGATATCAAGTGTCTTTTCTTCTGCAGAACCTGGCAAGCTTGTCGCGGCAAGGGTCGTTATGACCACCGCAGTCGTCTTAAGCAGTGTGCCTAATTTCATCTCTCTTCCTCCCTGAGTGAAAATACCGGATCTCGCGCGCTGGTGGGCGCGTCTGATCAGTGGCCTAGATAGGCCCGCGCTACCTCCGGATGCGATTGAAGCTCTTCTCCCGTTCCCTCCAGAACGATCTCTCCCGCTTCAAAAAGGTAGGCTCTATCGGCAAGTCGCAGCGCCAAAAGCGAATTCTGCTCCACCAGAAGAATCGTCTTGCCCATTTTCTTAATACGATCGATCGTCTGCCCCACCTCGGCGACGATTTTCGGTGCCAGCCCCAAGGACGGCTCGTCGAAGATGCAAAGTTTCGGCCTCGACATTAGGGCTCTCGCGATGGCGAGCATTTCCTGCTCCCCACCCGATAGCGTCCCGGCGTCCTGCTCAGCTCGTTGACGCAGGATCGGAAACATATCCATCATCTCTTCGATGTCTTTTTCTTGCTCGGAGTCCTTACGGACATATGCACCCAAGCGAAGGTTCTGGACGACGCTCATCTCCGGAAAGACTTGTCGTCCCTCCGGACACATCGTGATGCCGGCACGAACGATGTCGTGGCCATTCTTGCCGGTAACATCGTTGCCCTCGAAAGTGATCTGTCCGGCAGTCGGTTTGATCAGCCCACAGATCGCGCGAAGAGTCGAAGTTTTACCAGCCCCGTTTGCACCGATAAGCGCAACACATTCACCTTGGTTCACTTCAAGATCGATCCCGTGAATTACTTCGATCGGACCATAGCTGGCTTTGAGCCCGCGCACGTTGAGCATCAAGTGGCCTCCCCGAGATAGGCGTCGATAACGGCTGGATTATTACGGATTTCGTCCGGAGTGCCCTCCGCGATCTTCGAGCCGAAATTCAGAACTACGATCCGGTCACAGACATCCATGATGAGCGCCATGTGATGCTCGATTACGAGCACCGCCACGCCCCGACGACGGATTTTCTTGATCATCTCGCTCAGCGTTTTGCGCTCATGCGAAATCAATCCGGCTGCGGGTTCGTCCAGAAGCACGACTTTGGGATTGGCCGCGAGAGCGGTCGCAATCATCAGGAATCTCTGCTCTCCGGAAGAAATCGTCGAGACCAACTTGTCTGCGATTTGATAAAGGTCTGTCAGGTGCAGAATTTCGTCGATCCGGGCTTCTGTTTCGGCATCATCGCCATGACCGACGGACAACTTGAAGATGGAAGCCAGCGGGTTCGATTTGAGAGTCACAATGCTGGCGAGGCGCACCTGTTGCCGAACCGTGAATTCCGGAAAAACGCTGGCTGTTTGAAATGTTCTGGCCAGACCCAGCGCAACCCGGCTGTGTTCCGGCAAAGTCTGAATCGGAACGCCGTCCAGAATGATTTCACCGGAGGTCGCCGAGAACAAACCGGCGAGTGAGTTTACTGTCGTCGACTTTCCAGAGCCGTTAGGACCGATCAGTCCGACCACCTGCCCCGGGGCAACATCAAAGGACAAATCCCGAATGGCATGCACGCCACCAAAGGACTTGTGCAAGTTCCTCACCCGTAGCGCGATGCCTTCCATGTCTCCCCTCCCTGTCGTCAACGTGATGACGTGCTCAGGTTGTAACCGCCGCGGAGATGGTCGGGAAAATAGAAAGAATCTTACGCGTCATCTATTTTTTCGATACCTTAAGTGAAATGAACAACATCATCGACACAGGATAAGCACTGTGAGGGTTAAGAATCTCAATTCAATTCAAGTGTTTGAAACCGTGGCGCGGCTCTCGAACATTACGCACGCTGCCAATTTTCTGAATACCAGCCAGAGCACAGTAAGCTATCATATCAGGAAATTGGAAACCCAGACGGGCAAGACGTTGTTCGAACGCAACGGCGGTGGGCTGGTCCTCACCGATGAAGGCGAGATTCTGGCGAACTATGCTGATCAAGCATTGAGCTTGATCGAAACAGGGCTCAGCAAAATTCTCTACCGGACGGAAATGGTCCGCGTTGCCGTCCTCCCGATGTTTGCAAGTCGTTGGCTGTCGTCGCGTCTTGAAGGGATGTGGCAAGCGCATCCAGATCTGCAAATATCGTTCTTAAATCACAACAATGACTACGTGCGGCACGAGCGTGCGGCTAGCTTTGCCGATATCGGCATTCAATGGGGACGCGGGGACTGGGAAAACTTTGACGTCACTCGTCTTTGGCAGGAAGAATTGGTTGTCGTGTGCAGTCCCGGCTATCTCCAATCCAACCCTATCATCGACCTTGCCAGTCTACGTCGCTGTGTCCTGCTACACGTCGATGACAAGCGGATGTGGTCGGAGGTCCTCAAGAACAACTTGATCGAAATCGGCTCAGACCAAAAGCACATGATGCTTGAGGACCGCCACTTTCAATTGAATGCAACGATCAACGGGGTCGGGGTCTCTTTATTTTCCAAACGCATGATCGAGATGGAGCTTGTTTCAGGCGCATTGGTCAATCCGCTCGGGAGAAGCTTCAAAAGTTCCTTCTCCTACCATATGGCAGTGCCCAAAGGAGCAGTTCTGTCACCCTCTGCCGAACGTTTCAAAAACTGGCTGATCGATCGCTGCCGGAACGATCAGCCTTGGGGCGATGACTAACCGCGTAAGGTTGCCCAAGGCTTTCGAGATATCGTCACTCTCCGCCATGCTCTGCTTCTCTGTGGATTGCCCCCCCGGAAACTGCGACGCCGGCGATCAAAAAACTTTAGCAGAGCAACATGTTCTACTCCCCAGACCTCTATCGCGAGACTTTTCAAGCCAGCTGCCCCTTCCCACTGCCGAGATCACCCCATCCCCGGCCCATCAATCTCGTAATCGCGCGCCTGCTGCAGCGCACCAACCCCGACCTCTCCAGCGCGCACGATGAGATCGAGAATAGCCTGGATCATCCGGTCCTCCGCAGTCTCACCGAGCGCCTTGAGAGAGGCCGGCATGTCCCGCATCACGATATCGCCGCTCAAGATTTCGGCACGGCCTTCGGCCAGCGCAGTTATGACCTCGCCAACGGCGGCCTGCTTTTCCTCGAAGTCCCGGCCCCTTCTATCAAGCTCCCTGGATCGTTGATCTACCCGCGACCTGATATCCACGAGCCCACGCATGGGTCGCAAAAGCCCCACGCGCAGCTCCTCCGGGAGCGCCCGTAGAAGAGATGCGTCCCTCATCACGAGCTTGCCTGTGGCAGGGTCGCGTCGAAGGGTTCCATCTGAAATTTCCGCAAGAGCGCCTTCCATCGCCGCAAGCGCAGCTTGGTAAGTGATCTGGATCTTTTCGGCCTCAGTGCGCGCCGCCTCGACCTCCTCCGCTCGCTTGGCAAGTTGGTCTGCAACTAGACGCTGCGTCCCTCGCTCCTTGGCAAGATCTGCCTTGTCTTTGATGACACTCGCCTCGCGCCGGTCGAGCCCATCTTCGCGCTTTTGCTGGCTGTCCTCACGCGTCCGAACATCCTCATTCCGCGCATCGATCTCTCGGACCCGGGTGTCGAGTTCGGCCTGCTCCGACGTCAGGGCAATGCGCTTGGCGCACTGCTCCTCGCTCAGACGATCGAGATCTTTGCGCCCCTGGTCGATCGAGGCCAGCAACTCTGTTTTTGCAACCTCCAACGCAGTGAGTTCTGCTTCCCGCTCTTCGATCTCCCGCGGCAGATCTTGGTGGAGAGCCCGGACACTCCGATGTAGTGTCTCGACATAATTCGCTCCTGCGGCAAGACGATCGAGCTTGCGATGTCCCCGTTCGATTTTGGGGCAGAAGCGCGCGAGCACGCGGTGCGTGAGATCTTGGATCGAGACGGTGGCATCACGCTTGATATTGTCGCTGAGCGCGTGGCCGGAATGGTCGTAGGCGCGCAGCATGAAATGCGCGTGGATCGTCGTTTCATCGAGATGAACGACCAGTGACTCCACCTTTGTGGCGAACTTCTTGGCGAGGCTCCGGGCGAGCTTTCTAAATGCCCTGTTCTGACGCTTCGGCGAAAGCTTCATGAAATCTCGTGCGGCAAGCACGCCGAAAGTGATCACTCCTATCGTGACCACCGCCGCGTTCGATTTCATCTTGCGCTGCCGACCGGCCTGTTCGCGAAGCCGCGCATTCTCGGCGCGCACCTGTGTAAGCGGACGCAACCGGATCAGCACGCGGTTGTCGCGCAGTTTCGTCTGGTCGACATAGGCGGGGATGCGCCCCAACCGATAGTCATGCATGCGCTGACTCTTCGCCTTTGAGAGGGTGCAGGTTTGTATATGGGTCGACGCGGCCCGAGGATTGGCGCGCGCCAGATCGGCGGGAGAGTTTGCAAAATCTTTCATGGGACCAGTGTCCCTCGCCGACCTGAAAATTCCGGTCAGAAAATTTCAGGAAAATTCCTGGCTCCGCATCGGAGAGAGTTTGGAGTGGCTGACCTACTAGGGATAACTTTTCCGGAGAGGCGAATTTCGCACTGCTCCCTTTGGGAAACGAACCGCCACGATCAGTCCGAGCGCTGGCCGCTCTCCGGTCTCACGCAATCGTTCTGGGTGCGCCTGCGCGCGAAGCGCGCGCAGGTTTTTAGATGAGGCCGGCTTTGAGCACTCAGCCGCCGAAGCGCGGCTCCGGCACGCCTTTCACGCCGAGACCGCGGATCGCGAACAGGCTGCCGCGCTGAACACCGTCGTCAGGAAAACGCGGCAGCGGGGGCTTTGCCATCGACGTGACGTAGAGCACGTCGAGATCGGGGCCGCCGAACTGGACGCTCGTGACCTTCTTCACTGGCATCGGGATTTCCATGTCGAGTGTGCCGTCCGGCGCGAAGCGACAGATCCGCCCGTCATAGACCAGCGCCATCCAGTAATAGCCCTCTGCATCGACCGTCGCCCCGTCCGCCGCGCCGCCGTTCGAGGTATCCGCCTTCGCAAAGGTGCGACGGTTCGAAATGCCGCCCGTCTCGATATCATAGTCGTAAGCCCACATCTCACCGGTCCAGGTATCGGTGAAGTAGAAGGTCTTGTCGTCCGGCGAGAAGCAAGGCCCGTTCGAGCAGATGATCCCCTCCTCGAGCTTGGTAACGCTCAGGTCGGGATCGACGCGGTAGAGTGCGCCCAGCGGCCCCTCCTCCTGCATATCCATCGAACCGGCGAAAAACCGACCGCGCCGGTCGCATTTGCCGTCATTGATACGGGTCGTGGCGAGATTGGCCTCCGGGTCGTGCAGCAACTCGCAATCGCCGCTGTCGAAATCGAGCAACCAGAACCCCTTGTCGAGCGAGACGATGGCCCCCTTGCCGTCCTTGCGCACCGCCATCGAGCCGATCTTGCCCGGCACATCCCAGGCGCGCAGCTCCGTCCCGTCCGCCGTGCAGCGAAAGACCCGTCCATCCATCGAGTCGATGAAATAGAGCCGCTGGCTTTCGACGTCCCAGACCGGGCCCTCGCCCAGTGTCGTCTTCACGTCGAGCAGAATATCGATCTGCATGTTGGTCTCCTCCCTTGGTATCCGGTTCAGAAGTTCACGGCGTCGCCGCCCTTGAGCGCGAGCATCTCGCGCGCCTCGTCCGGCGTCGCGAGCTCGAGGCCCAGCCCTTCGACGAGGGCGCGCGCCTTGGCGACCTGTTGGGCGTTGCTCTCTGCAAGTTTGCCGCGCGAGATCCAGATGCTATCCTCGAGACCGACGCGGATATTGCCCCCCATGCTCAGCGCCTGTGTGGCGATGCGGAATTGGTCCTTGCCAGCCCCCAGAACCGACCAACGGAAATCCTTTCCGAAGAGACGGTCTGCCGTGCGCTTCATGTGCATGACATCCTCAGGATGGGTTCCGATGCCCCCCAGCAAACCAAAAACGGACTGAACGAAGAACGGCGGCTTGACGAGGCCACGATCCGCGAAATGCGCGAGGTTGTAGAGATGCGAGATATCGTAGCATTCGAACTCGAACCGGGTGCCGTTGTCGTAACAGGTCTCCAGCACGTATTCGATGTCCTTGAACGAATTGCGGAAGACGAGGTCACGCGACCCCTCGAGATGCTCGCGCTCCCATGCGTGTTTGAACTCCTTGTATTTCGCGAGAAGCGGGAAGAAGCCGAAATTCATCGACCCCATGTTGAGCGAAGCGACCTCGGGCGCCCATTGCGCCGCGGGCTTCGTGCGTTCGTCCACCGTCATGTAGGGCGAGCCGCCAGTGGTGATATTCACCACCGCGTTCGTCGCCTGCTTGATCCGGCCCAGGAACGGCGCGAAGGCCTCGGCCGACTGGTCAGGCTTGCCGGTTTCGGGGTCACGGGCATGCAGGTGCAAGATTGCGGCCCCTGCCTCGGCCGCCCCGATCGCGGCTTCGGCGATCTCGTCGGGCGTGATGGGCAGGTGGTCCGACATCGTCGGCGTGTGGATGGCGCCGGTCACGGCGCAGGTGAGGATGACCTTGTCTGGCATTCTATCAATCTCCGATTTCGTCTGTTGCGCGGCGCTTATGCGCGGCGAGCGCCATGAGGCGCCGGTCTCGCCACGCCTGCCGCTGAGCAAGCTCGTCTGCGGGAAGCGCCGCACGGCGCTCCGCCTCGATCCGGTCCAGCACGGGGCCGCGCCAGTCCGCCGCGGGTTGCCCAGCCATGGCGTCGTAAATGCCGCCATAGCGCGTCACATATTGCCGCACGCCCTCGGGCGCGTTGAGGTCGATGGTCTCGAACGGGCCGATGAAGGACCAGCGAAGCGCCAGCCCTTCGCGCAACCCGATATCGACGTCTTCAGTGCTGGCATATCCATCGGCCACAAGCCGGAACGCCTCATGCAGAAGCGCGCCCTGAAGGCGGTTCATCACGAAGCCGTCGATTTCCTTCTGCATGACGATCGGGCGCATGCCGGCGTCGCGCAGAAGATCCGCCGTGCGCTCAAGAAGCGCGGGATCGGTCCAGGGCGCGGGCACCAACTCTGCCGCGGGCACGAGATAGGCGGGATTGATCGGATGATTGACCATGACCCTGTGACGTCCCGCGAGCCCCTCGGAAATGGCCGACGGCAGCAGGGCCGACGACGAGGAGGCGAGCACGACATCGGGTCCGGCAATCGCGTCGAGACGCGCGAAGATTTCGCGCTTCACCCCGATCGCCTCGAAGGTGCTCTCCTGCACGTGCCGCGCGCCCTCGAGCGCCTCTTCGAGCGTGGCGACCGGCTCGATGCGCGCGAGGGCTTCCTCAGCGGTGCCGGGGATGAGGCCCAGGCGCGCCAGTTCCGGCAGCATCTCGGCGGCGAAGTCACGCGCGGCTTTTGGCGCCGCGGGCACCTCGTCCCACAACCGCACCGGATGACCGGCACGGGCGAACACGATGGCCCAGGCACGCCCGATAAGCCCCGAACCGACGCAGGCGACAGGCTCTTTCATCACAAGGTCTCCACATTGCCATCGACGGGGAAGCTCTGCCCCGACAGGTTGCGCCCGGTCTCGGCGATCAGGAAGGCGGCCATGTCCGCCACGTCCTCGGGCGGGGTCATCCGGCGCAGAGAGACGTTCGACAGATACCGCTCGGTCATCTCTTCATGGCTGATCCCGGTCTGCTTCGCGCGGGCTGCGATCACGCCTTCGATCCGCGGCCCTTCGATAATGCCGGGCAGGATCGCATTGGCACGGATATTCTCGGGACCGAGCTCCTTCGCGAGGCTCTCGGTGAACCCGATCACCCCCCATTTCGCCGAGGCGTAGGGCGTGCGGAACGCATAGCCGAACTTGCCCGCCGAGGAGGAGATGTTGACGATCGCTCCGCCCCCTGCCGCGCGCAGCATCGGCACCGCTTTCCGCGTGCATAGGAACTGACCTGTCAGGCCGATATCGAGGCAGCGCCGCCAATCCTCGGGCGAGATTTCGTCGACCGAGCCGGTGGGCCCCGCAATGCCGGCATTGTTGACCAGCGCATCGAGCCCGCCGAGGGTGTTGCCGATCGCTTCGAAGAAAGATGCCACCGCCGCGTCATCCGAGACGTCGGCGCGCAGGGCCAGTTCGGCGCCCAGCTCCTGCGCGGCCCGTTCAAGCGCGGCCTCATCGATGTCGCAGATAGCCAGCCGCGCGCCTTGCCGAGCCAGTTCCCGCGCGATGCACAGACCGATGCCGGAAGCTCCCGCCGTGACCGCAACGCGTTTGCCCTCGAGGCCGGGCAATTTCATCCTGGATGTATCACTCATCGAAATCTCCTTGGTTATTTGCGCAATGCGATCACGGCCATCAGGATGACGAGCCCGAAGAACACTGAGCGGAATGCGAAGGGCAGCGCGGTGCCGGCAAGCAGGGTCTGCATCGCGGTCAGCAGCAGTGCGCCGCCCAGCATGCCCGCGTAATGCCCGCGGCCACCGGTGATCAGCGCCCCACCCACGACGACGACCGCGATCGAGGGCAGAAGGTAGTCATCCCCCATCCCGAGGCTCGCCTGTCCGGAAAAGCCCGCCAGCAGAACGCCGACCAGCGCCGCGCAGAGCGCCGAGAGGATGTAGACAGAGATAATGACCCGCCCCGTGCGCACCCCCGAGAGGCGCGCAGCCAGTTCGCTGTTGCCGACCGCGTAGACCCGGCGCCCGAACCCGGTGCGTCCCAAGAGGACGATCGCGAGCGCGACGAAGGCGGCCATGAAGATGATCACCGGGGTCACCCCCATCAGCTTGCCGGTCATCAGCCAACGCAGCGAGGGCGGTGCGAACCCGGCGGGCGTGCCGCCGGACCAGATCAGCGCCGCACCCTGAAGAATGCCGTTCATCGCGAGCGTCACGACGATCGGCGACAGGCCCAGCGCCACGACGCCCAGCCCGTTCGCGAGCCCGATCAGCGCAGCCACCGCGAAGACGACCGGCAGCGCCGTGAGCAACCCCATGTCTTGGCCGCCAACGAGCCCGGTCAGCATCACGCCCGACAGCGCGATGCACCAGGGCAACGACAGGTCCAGCCCCCCGGTCAGGATCACCGCGCCCTGCCCCAGCGCGAGGATCGCGAGGAAGCTCGAGAGCACAAGGAGCGAGTCCCAGTAGCGCCAGCCGCTGAAGACATTGCCCAGCACCAGCTGCGTCGCGATCAGGACCACCACGAGGCAGATCCAGGCGGGCAGAACGTGGCGCAGCGTATGACCGTGACGTTGCAGAAAGCTTTGCGCGGGGGCGGTCTCTGCCGGTCGCGTGAAAGCCAGCCTGTGATCCTCACCCGAGCGCTGGCCAACAAGCCATCCGCGCCGCCATGCGCCGATCGCATCGGTGACTTCGCGCAGGCGTTGCGAGAGCGTGCTGTCACGGCGCAGCGAGCCTGCGAGCACGGCGATCAGGAGCACTGCGCTTTCCGCGATGGTCGAATAGTAAGCTGAGACGTTGAGCGACAGCAGAAGGTTTACCACGATCATCAGGATATAGGCCCCGAGGATCGTGCCCAGCACGCCGCCTTTGCCACCGCCAAGACGGGTGCCGCCGATCACCACAGCCGCGAAGGTCGGCAGCAGAAGCGAGTTCCCCACCAGCGGGTCGCCGCTGCCGGTCTGGGCGCTCACGAAAACACCCGCGAGCCCGTAGAGCCCACCTGCGAGCACGTAGGTCGCGAAGGTAACGGTGCGCGCGTGAAGCCCCGTCGCGCGAGCAGCCTCGGCATCGCTGCCCACTGCATAGAGCGTGATCCCATAGCCCGTGCGCTTGAGCCAGAGCCACAGCGCCACCAGCACGAGCATCAGCGTGATTGGTGCGGGGAGGAGCCCAGGGATCGTGTCACCAAGATAGACAGATGCGAGGGAAGGCGCGACGAACCCGCCCGGCATCGCCATTACAAGAAGCGTCAGCCCCTGAACGATGAACATCACCGCCAAGGTGACCACGATGGGCTGCAGGCGCACCACAGCCACGAAAAAGCCGTTCACCGCGCCCACGGCCATGCCGATACCGATCCCGATCGCGGTCCAGAGCGGCACGGAGGCCTGCATGTTCGCCGGGTCCATCGAGGTCGCAAGCACCGCGTTGACCAGCGAGACCACCGCGCCTGCCGATAGGTCGAACCCGCCCGACAGGATAACCAGTGTCTGCCCCGCAGCCGCAATCGCGGAGGTTGCCCCGCCACTCGCAAGGAAGGAAATGTCGAAATAGCTCAGCGGATAGGGGCTCAGCCCCGCGTTCAACGCCATGAGGCCCGCCAGCACCAGCGCCGCGACGATCACGGCCTGTCCGTGACGCAGGCTGCGTAGCCAGTTGGAGGACTTGCGCCGCGGCGCGGCCCCGGATGATAGGCTTTGGTCACTCATGCCCGGACCTCCTGTTTCGGATGCGTCGTGTCTCCTTTCAGCGGTGCGTCCCCGCCGAGCGTGGCCTGCATGATCGCGTTCTCGCTCAATTCTTCACCCTCGAGCCAACACGACAGCCGACCCTCGTAGAGGACGCCGACCCGATCGCACAGATGCACGAGTTCAGGGATTTCGGTGGAATGGAGCAGGACCGATCCGCCTGCATCCGTATAGGCGCGCAGCAGCCCATAGATCTGCTCTTTCGTCCCGACATCGATGCCGCGCGTCGGATCGAAGAGGAGCAGAATCCGACTTTGCGCCACGAGCCACTTGGCCAGCACAATCTTCTGTTGATTGCCGCCCGAGAACGCACCCGCGGGCAGGTAATGCGCGCGTTCGTCCACCTCGACGGCGGCGAAAGCCCCCGCAGCGGCACGCGCCTCCGCCCCGTCATCGAGAACCGGCCCCCGGTGAAACCGCGAGAGCACGGGCAGGCTGGCATTCTGCCGCCCGCTGAGTTCCAGGAACAAACCTTGCGTCTTGCGTTCCTCGGGCACGAGCCCGATCGCGACCGACGGATGCAGCGCGTCGGCCGGGGCGCGCAGATGGAGGGGCGTCCCGTCCAGCTCGATATGGCCCGCGCGCAACCGCTCCTGTCCGAAAAGGGCGGAGAACAGCGCTTCCTGCCCCATGCCTTGCAGCCCGGCAATCCCGAGGATTTCCCCCTTGTGCAGCGCGATCTCGGCCTTGCGCAGCTTCGGCCCAGCCGACAGCGCGCGGGTGGCGAGAACCGGGACCTGCCCCGCGATCGCCTTCGGGGCGCGGCGCGGCGGGAAGGCATTCTCGACCGAGCGGCCCACGATCATCTCGACCACTTCAGCGTCAGTGACATCCGCGACCTTCGCCGAGGTTACGGACCGTCCGTTGCGCAAGATGGTGAGCGTGTCGCAGAAGGCGCGCACTTCGGGCAAGCGGTGCGAGATAAACAGCACGGTAATTCCTTGCGCGGCCGCGTCCGCGATGATCCGGCCGAGCCAGTCGACATCGCTGCCAGAGAGCGCCGATGTCGGCTCGTCGAGCAAAAGGATTTCTGGCCGGCGGTAGAGAGCGCGGGCGATCTCGATCTTCTGGCGCACAGCCAAAGTCAGTTCCTCGGCCAACGCATCGAGATCGACGTCGAGGCCCAGCGCTTCGAAATGTGCGATCACTTCGCGCCGCGCACGGCTGCGGTCCAGCGTGCCGATTATCGTCCGGCGCGACCGGCCCAGCAGCATGTTGTCGAGCACGCTCAGGTCCGGCACCAGCGTCAGCTCCTGAAAGGCGGTCTGGATCCCCGCGGCATGGGCGTCGCGCGCATTGCGCAAGCTAACGTCGCGGCCGCCTATTCGGATCGTGCCAGAATCTGGTCGCACGAGCCCCGAGAGCAGTTTCATGGTGGTCGACTTGCCGGCGCCGTTTTCGCCGAGCAGGGCGTGGACGCGGCCGCGAGCGACGGAGAAGCTGACCTTGTCATTGGCGACGGTGGGACCGTAGGCCTTCGACAGGTCATGAACTTCCACCGCAGGCGCTGAATCGGCGATGCGTGACATGCAATTCTCCGGAATGCGTATGTATGGTGCGGTCTGCGCCCGGCGGCGGAAAGCCTCCGTCGCCGGGCGTGTGACCTCAGTTCTCGGGCTGGCCGACGAGCGCGGCGTTCAGACCAAGCTGCGGCAGATCCTCCGAGAAGATCGAGGCGAACCAGCCGGGGTTCGACACCATCGAGGGCTGGAACACGTTGCACCCCGCCTTCTGCTCATCCCAGCTGCCCGTCTCGCAAAGCTGCACGGTGTCGTTGGTGACCAGCGGCAGCGGCAAGGTGGTATGCTTCGGGATGTCCTTCCCTTCGAGCTTGTCGACCGCGAGCTTCAGGGCCAGCGCGCCGGAATAGGGCGGCGAGGCGTAGGAAATCCGGGGCGCGCCCATCGGCGCATAGGGCTTGCTCGCCCCTTCGACCTCGGTATCTGCCGGAAGCATCTGGATGCGCCCGCCATTCGATCCCTCACCTGCACAAGGCAGCAGTTCGGAAGGATCGCGTCCCGCTTCGAGCTGCATGGAATCCGCCGTGTAGCAGCCAACCTGCATCCAGAGCCCGTTGATATCGGACCAGTCGCGGGTGGCCATCAGCTTGTTGAGTTCAGTCCGGGCCACCGCCTGGCTCCACATGCCCACGGCCTCGCCGACGATATTGATGCCGTCATGCTGGGCGAAGACTTCCTTGGCCGCCTTGGTCCGGGCGGTATCCACGGAGGTGCCGGGCACACCCGTCACCATCACGACATCGCCCTTGCCGCCCATCTTGTCGACCAGCCATTCCGCCGTCTTTCGACCGGCCTCCTCTTGGTCAATCGTCACGTTAAAGGCGCAGGGCTCCGTGATCTCGGCATCATATGCGATAACCGTCACACCACGCGAGCAGGCGCTCTTGACGACGCTGTTCAGCGCGGTGGGCGAGATCGGGTAGACGACGATCGCGTCAGCCCCGGCCTGCACCATCGCGTTGATCTGCTGAATCTGGCGCTGGGCGTTCGGCCCGGCGACCTGGACCTCAAGATCCACCTTGTCGGCATAGTCCTTTGACGCGGCGAGCGCCTTGACCATGTTCGAGGCCTCGGCCTGCCAATCGTTCCCGATATAGCTCATCGAAAGATAGACTTTGTAAGGCCCGTCGCTCTGCGCCTGGGCGGCTCCAGCCACGAGACCAAGGGCGCAGGCGGCGCCCGCGATATAGCGTTTGAACATTTCTTCCTCCCATGTCCGGCGACCCTCCCCGGTCGCCTCACGGGAGTTACGATCCGATATCTTTGATCAAAAGTCAAAACGTGTTTTATTCTTTTTCGAGCCGGCGTAGTTTAAGCCGTGAAATGAAAGGTCTGACCATGTTCGAAAGCGTCACGCCGCTGAAGCGCGCAACCCTGCAGACGCTAGTGCATCAGCGGCTTTGCGATCTGATTCTGCAGGGCGAGATCGCTCCCGGCGAGTCGATCACTGTCGCCAGCATTGCCAAGGCGCTCGACGTAAGTCCGATGCCGGTGCGCGAAGCGATTTCCCGGCTTATGGCCCTCGGAGCCCTGACCATCGTGTCGGGACGATCCATTGGGGTGCCGCGTCTTGGGGCAGAGGAACTCGCCGACCTGCGCAAAGTCCGCTCGGAGATCGAGACCACCGCGGTGGCCTGGGCCGTCGAGCGTCGCGATCCCGAGTTCATCGCACAGCTGGAAAAAGTCCTCTACGCGATGGAAGCTGCGGAAGCCGCGGGCCAGGTGCGCGAATTCATTCATGCGAATTACGACTTCCACTTCACCATTTATCGGCAAGCAGGGTCCCCCCTGCTCCTCGAGATCATCGGCAATATCTGGCTGCGGATAAATCCGCAGTTCCACCTGCTTCAACGCCATGGCCACTACCGCGTCTCCAACAAGCAGCACCGCAGACTGTTCGAGGCGATCCGGGACGGCGACAGTGCGGCGGCCATCGCAGCCCTGCGCGAGGATATCGACAGCGCCTACGAGGTCATCCTCGCCAGCCTCAAGGACAGCGAAGCCGAGCGCGGATGAACGGGTTGGCCGGCGATGCTGGAAAGAGCGGCCAAAGCCGACCTGGAAAACTATCTATATGACAGACTATAGATAGCTCTCTCCAGCGGTTGGATTGCGGACCAAGGCGGCTGCGCCGTAAGGGGGCGCATGGGCACGCGCGTCTTTATCGCCTTTGCGCCGAGGTTAAGGTCCCGCCCTCTGCCACTCTCATCGAGACCGAGACCTCATCACCAGAACCGGACTGTCTCGGCGCGTGCTCTCGCGGAAACGAATACCCTCGGGCGTCTATCGTAACGGGTCGTCACGCCGCCAGCCTTTAGACTACCGGACACGCAGACAGGCAGGCATTCACCGGCCTCCTTTCCGCTTCGGTCTTTTCGCCCGCATTCCCTCACTGCCTTGATGAAAAAACTTGCGACTAACGCGCCCCGGGAAGCATCACGCGTTTGTGATTGAATCTATGCGTATAGATATGATCAACATGAGGAATACAAAAAATCACGACAGGGAAAGACCATGATCACAAGACGCAAGTTTCTGGCGACTTCCGCTCTCGCCTCAGGAGCCCTCGCGATGCCCGGGCTGTCGGGACAGGTTCTGGCGCAAGGCCAAGCCATCACGCTCGCCGTGCCGGTGCCGATCTCGGGCGCATTCGCGGCCAACGGCAAATACGCCGTAATCGGCGCCAAGCTGGCGGCTGACGAGGTCGCTGCGCAGAAGGGTATCGAGGTGAACACGCTCGATCTCGACACCGAGGGCAAGCCCGCGACCGCCGTGCGCAAAGTGCAGGACGCAGCAGCGCAGGATGGCGGCGCGAAGCTGTTCGCGGGCGGCATCCTGTCCTCGGTCTCGCTGGCGATGGGCAAGGAAGCCGAGCGCGCGGGTGGTGTCTTCATGACCACCGCGGGTGCTGACGAGATCACCGGCAAGGACTGCAACAGCGCGACCTTCCGCTGGTCGGTGCCTACCTACGGCGCGATCAACGAGACCGTGCGCCCGCTGATCGACATGCTGCCCGATGCAAAGAAATGGTATACGATCACCCCGCAATATGTCTTCGGCGAAGGGCTTCTGAGCGCCGCCAAGGACGTATTCGAGGAAAAGGGCATTGAGCATGTCGGTAACAGCTACCATTCGCTGAGCGAACGGGAATTCTCGGGCTACCTGACCAACGCGATGGCCGCGCAGCCCGACGTTTTGTTGCTGCTGAACTTCGGCTCGCAATCCTCGGCCACGTTGCGCCAGGCAATCTCCTTCGGGATGAAGCAGCGGATGACCATCGTCATCGCCTGGGCGTCGGGTCTCGAGCAGTTCGAGGAGCTGGGCGCGGATACCTGCGAGGGCGTCTATTTCGGCGCGCAATACTGGCATCAGGCCGATGCACCCGCGAACAAGGCGCTCGTGAAAGCGGTGCAGGAGAAATACGGCTACAACCCGAACTATTCGCTGGCGGGCTCCTACATCATCTCGAAACTTCTGCTCGAAGCTGCCGCAGAGGCTGGCAGCACCGAGGGCGCAGAGGTAGCCAAGGCGCTCGAAGGTCGGAAATACGACGGTCTCACCGGACCGGAAGAAATCCGCGCCGCCGATCATCAGGTGATCAAGAACTACTACCTCCTGAAGGGCAAGGCGAAGGCGGATATGCAGGACAAGGACGATTACGCCGAGATCATCAATTCCGGCCAGTCCTTCCTCGATCCGGAAGCTGCGGGCTGCAAGTTGCCGGCCTGACCAGCCGACAGACCGTAGCCATGCCGATCCGCCGGGAGCTCCCCCCGTCTCCCGGCGGATCCCCTCTACTGCCTTACTGGGAGCGTGTGCCCGTGATCTACCTATTCCAGATCCTCAACGGCATCGGGCTGGGAATGCTGTATTTCCTGCTCGCCGCCGGGCTGAGCATCATTTTCGGCCTGCTGCAATTCGTGAATTTCGCCCATGGCGCCTTCTATCTGCTGGGCGCTTATCTGACCTATGATCTCGTCGAGCGGGGCGTGAGCTTCTGGATCGCGCTGCCGGTGGCGACACTGATCGTGGCGATCGTCGCTGGCGCGATCGAGGCGCTGCTGCTGCACCGGATCTACAAGCTGCCGCACACGTTCCACATCCTCGTGACGGTGGGCATCGCGTTGGTCTTCCAGGAGCTCGCGATCATCATCTGGGGGCCGATCGGCGGCTCCGTCCCCACGCCTGACGGGCTGGGCGGCGTCGTGATGCTGGGCAACTTCATCTACCCGCAATACCGACTGTTCACGATCATCGTGACGGCGGTGATGGCCGCGGGGCTGTGGTGGCTGCTGGAGGGCACGCGGCTGGGGGCAATTGTGCGCGCGGGCTCTGAGTCGGCGTCGAACATGGCGCTCCTCGGCTACAACACGATGCGCATCAACACCGCCGTTTTCGCCTTCGGCGCCGGGCTGGCCGGGCTAGCTGGCGCGCTTGCCGCGCCGATCCGCGGGGTCGAGCCCTTCATGGGGGCCGAGGCGCTGTCGGTGGCCTTCGTCGTTGTCGTGATCGGCGGCATGGGCAGCTATACTGGCGCGCTGGTGGCGGGGCTGATGATCGGCATCATTCAAAGCCTGATGACCACGATCTGGCCGCAAGGCGCGCAGCTCTTCATCTACATCGCGATGGCGGCGGTGATCGCGATCCGCCCGCGCGGTCTCTTGGGGAGGGTCTGAGCGATGCATATCCTTGATACCGCCAAGGTGCAGATCTGCCTCGCGCTGGCGACCGTGCTGATCCTGCCATTCGTGCTCAGTTCGGGCATCCTCGCGACAGAGATTCTGATCTACGCGATGGTCGTTGCCGCCTGTAACCTTCTTCTGGGCTATACTGGGCTTCTGTCTTTCGGGCAGGGCATCTTCTTCGGGTTGGGCACCTATGTCGCGGGGGTTCTGACGACGCGCTGGGGCGTTCCGATCCCGCTCGTGCTACTGGGCGCGGTCGTGCTGGGCGGGCTGGTTGCGACCGCCGTCGGCTGGTTCACGATCCGCCGTCAGGGCGTCTATTTCGTGATGCTAACGCTGGCCTTCGCGCAGATGTTCTATTTTCTCGCCTACACGTTCAGCGACATCACCGGCGGCGATAACGGCCTCCTCGGCGTGCCCCGCCCGCAGATCATGGGACAGGTGCTCGACGGGCCTTGGGCCTATTACACTTTCGTCGCGGTGTTCTTCCTCGTGATCTTCGGGCTGCTGCTGATGGTCACGCGCTCCACTTTCGGGCGCACGCTGCTCGCGATCCGTGAAAACGAAGGTCGCGCCGCTGCGATCGGCTTCCCGGTGCGGCTCTTCAAGATTGAGGCCTTCGCGATCTCGGGTGCGATCACGGCCCTAGGCGGCGCATTGCATGCGCTGCTGATCGGCGTCGCACCGCTTGAGAGCATTAACTACCACACCAGCGAGATGATCCTCGTGATGACGATCATCGGCGGCTCCACGAGCCTCTTCGGGTCGGTCATGGGAGCCGGGTTCTACCTGCTGCTGGCCGATACGCTCTCAGTGATCTGGCCGCGCTGGCTTTTGCTGCTGGGGCTTGTGTTGGTCACAGTCGCGCTGTTCTTCCAGCGCGGGCTCTGGGGGCTGGTCGAGCGCGGCTGGGACGCGCTGGTCGAACGCCGCAAGGTGACGCGGAAGGAGGCTGGCGATGTCTGATATTGCCCTGCAAACCCACGGGCTCGGCGTCCGCTACGGCACCTTCGATGCGCTGAGCGACGTCGATCTGAGCGTGAAGCGGAACTCCGTTCATTCGATCATCGGGCCGAACGGCGCGGGCAAGACGACGATGTTCCACGCGCTCACCGGCACGGTTGCTGCCAGCAGCGGCCGGATCGAGCTGGAGGGCCGTGATGTGACGCGCGCTTCCGACGATGACCGGGTGCGCCTCGGCATCGCGCGCTCGTTCCAGGTCACCAGCCTCTTTCCGGAACTGAGCCTGCACGAGAACCTGCGGCTGGCCGCGCAAGGGCGCACGCCGTGGCAGGCACTGATACCGTGGCGCAGCGCGGAGGCCAGCAAGAGCGTGCTCGAGACCGCCGACGCGGTGATCGAGCGGCTCTCTCTGAGCCATGTCGCGACCCGCGCGGCGGGGGAGCTGTCACACGGCCAGCAGCGCCGCCTCGAGGTCGGCATGGCGATCGCGGCGCGCCCGCGCGTGATCCTGCTCGACGAGCCGACCTCCGGCATGGGGATCGACGATATCGAAGGGATGAAAACGCTGATCCGAGATCTGGGCCGCGATCACACCGTTCTGTTCATCGAGCATAACATGGGCATCGTGATGAACATCTCGGACACGATCACGGTGATGCGTCTGGGCCGCAAGCTGGTCGAAGGCCCGCCCGCCGAGGTGCGCGACAATGCAGAGGTCAAGGCGGCCTATTTGGGCAACATGATCACGGGAGACATCGCATGACGGCGGCGCTTCGACTGACGGATCTGCACAGCTACTACGGAAAGAGCCACATCCTGCAGGGCGTTTCGCTGGAACTTGGAGAGGGCGAAATCGTCACGCTTCTGGGCCGCAACGGCGCAGGCAAAAGCACGACATTGAAAACCGCTGTCGGTGCGGTCACGCCACGCTCGGGCCGGGTGGAGCTGGCCGGGCGCGACGTCACCGGCCAGCCCGCCCATCGGATCGCCAAAGCCGGCGTGTCGCTCGTGCCCGAGGATCGCGGTATCTTCCAGTTGCTGAGCGTCGAGGAAAACCTGCGCATAGCGGTCAATCGCGGCTCGCCTTGGGCCATTGCGGATATCTACAAGATCTTCCCGCGGCTCGAAGAACGCCGGCGCAACGGTGGCGGACAGCTTTCGGGCGGCGAGCAGCAGATGCTGTCCATAGCGCGCGCCTTGCTGGGTGGACCGAAAGTGCTGATGCTCGACGAGCCGGTCGAGGGTCTCGCGCCGATCATTGTCGAGGAGATCGTCTCGCAGATCGGGCTAATCCGCGACGCGGGCGTGCCGATCCTTCTCGTCGAGCAGAACCTCGCCGTGTGCCGCGCTCTGGCCGACCGTCACTACATCCTCGAGATGGGTCGGATCGTCCACGAGGCCAGTGCGACAGAGTTCGCCAGTGATTCCGAGACGATAGATCGCTATCTTGGAGTGAAGGCCTGAAACGGGTCACGGACATAAGGGAACAACGCAGCAGGCGCTTGCGCGCGGCGCAGAGCGTTGGTCAGGGAGCGGATGAGCAAGAACGAAACCCGAGCCAGCGGCGGTCGATTGTCGCGGATCAAGCTGTCGGACCAGATCACCGAGGATATCCGCCGACGCATCTCGCGCGAGGGACTGCATCCGGGAGATCGGCTGCCGAACGAACGCAGCCTGATGGAATATTACGGCTGCTCGAAAGGGACGATCCGCGAGGCGCTCAAAGCGCTGGAGGTGGAAGGGCTGTTGCGCATGGTCTCGGGCCCCAATGGCGGACCCGAGGTGCAGGCGGCTTCGATCGACATCGTGACCCAGCAACTGCGCCGCTATCTGCATTTCCAGAAGCTCGATTTCGCGCAGGTCTACGAACTGCGCGAGACGCTGGAGGTGGTTCTGGCGCGCAACGTGACTCCGCGACTGACCAAGGAGCATCTGGCGCGACTGGAGCAGAACATCGCGGATTGCGATGCGGCCAACGCCGCGCAGGACCGCGAGCGGGTGCGCGCGCTCGAGACCGAATTTCACGACATTCTGTGCGAGGCCTCGGACAACGTGATGCTGATCTTCATGTGCCGCTTCCTCAATTCGATGCTGCGCGATCTGGTCAGTTACCGCTCCGAGGCGATGCCCGAGCACGAGGATTTCGGCGAGCACAATGTCGATGCGCATCGGCAACTTCTCGCGGCGTTCCGGGCGCGCGATGCCGATGCGGCGGCGCGACTGATGGGCGAGCATATGGCGTGCGCCGCCTCCTTCATGGGCAAGCTCGACGCCTCCTTCCACATGGATCGCATGCTGTCGCGTTGACCGAACCCCGCAGTTTGCATCCCCGCAGGGCTTGCCGCTTTGCCACAGCCCCGATGCCCTATTTTTCAAGACTGGAGTTTCCGAAATGAACGACACCGCCGAACCCGCTCTCTGGTCCCTGGGCGCCACGCAAATCGCGGCGCTCGTGCGGTCGCGTCAGGTGAGCGCGCGCGAGGTGGCGCAGGCGGGGCTTTCGCGGCTCGAGGCGGTGAACCCTGCGATCAACGCGGTTGTCGAGTGCCGGCCCGAGGAGACGCTGGCCGCGGCGGAGGCGGTCGATGCCCGCATCGCGCGCGGCGAAGACCCGGGGCCGCTGGCCGGGGTGCCGGTGACGATCAAAGTGATCGTGGACCAGCGCGGCTATGCGACGACGAACGGGCTGACCTCGCAGAAGGACCTGATCGCGAAGACCGACAACCCGGTGGTCGCGAACTTGCTGGGCGCCGGGGCAGTCAGCCTCGGGCGCTCCAATACGCCCGCCTTCAGCTACCGCTGGTTCACCAACAACCTGCTGCATGGCCACACCTACAATCCGCGGCGCAAGGACCTGACGCCGGGCGGATCGTCGGGCGGTGCTGGCGCTGCGGTTGCGGCCGGGATCGGGGCGATTGCGCATGGCACGGATATCGCGGGCTCGGTCCGCTACCCGGCCTATGCCTGCGGCGTGCATGGGCTGCGTCCCAGCTTCGGGCGTATCGCGGCGCATAATTCCAGCGGGGCGGAGCGCGATATAGGCGGGCAGCTGATGGCGACCTCCGGGCCGCTCGCGCGCTCGGTCGGGGATCTGCGGCTCGCTTTCACCGCGATGGCCAAGCCCGATCCGCGCGACATCTGGTCGGTGCCCGCGCCGCTGCACGGACCTGCGGTGGATCGGCGCGCGGCGCTATGCCTGCGGCCCGATGGCGCGCGGACCGATCCCGCGCTGGAACAGAGCCTCTTGCAATCCGCCGTGAAGCTTCGCGCCGCTGGCTGGATCGTGGACGAGCTCGACGCGCTACCGCCGATCGCCGAGGCCGCGCGGATGCAGGTCACGCTTTGGCTGGGCCATGACTATCCCGGCAAGCTTGCGGCGGCGCAAGCCGAGGGTGATCCGGGTGCGCTTCGCGTTCTGGAAGGCCAGGCCGAGTTCATCGGCTCCCTCGCCCCCGACGCGATCCCGCGCGCGCTGATCCGCCGGGCCGAAATCGCGCGGGAATGGGCGCTCTTCCTCGAGCGCTACCCGCTGGTGCTGCTGCCGCCGAGTTCTGAACTACCCTTCTCCGATAATCTCGACCTGGGAAGCGACGCCGATTTTCGCCGCGTCTGGGACGCACAGAACGCGATGGTGGGCCTGCCAATAACCGGGCTGCCGGCGTTTTCGCTGGCAACTGGGGCCACGCCCGAAGGCGCGCCGCTCGGTATCCAGATGGTGGCAGGGCGGTTCCGCGAAGACGTGCTCTTCGACGCCGCGACAGAGATCGAGGCGCGCTCCGCCCCGGTCGAGATCGCGCTATGTTAACCGCGGGATAGATGGCTCTTTGCGCTGTAGGGCCAGACGGCAGCCTCTTTGGGATATCGACCGGCAAGAGGGCTTTATCGCCCGGCTTGTCGCTCATTCCCGCAGGGCGAGATGCCGTATCGAATGGGAAATGCGATCGATCAGGTCCTGCTCCTCTGCGAGATTCGCGCCTTCCGAGAATGCACGATGGCGAGCTTTGAGTGGGCCGGATGGGAGGAGGTAGTCCTCTATCGCCCAGCTTCTCCTGATCGACATAGGCCGGGATATGACTCAGCCGATAGCCACGTGCGCGTTGGCTCCGCGCTTTCGAGAGAGTGCAGGTTTGCAGACGGGTCGACGCGGCCCGAGGATTGGAGCGCGCCAGATCGGCGGGAGAGTTTGCAAGATCTTTCATGGGACCCAGTGTCCCTCGCCGACCTGAAAATTCCGGTCAGAAAATTCCAGGCTCCGCATCGGAGAGAGTTTGGAGTGGCTGACCTACTAGGGATAACTTTTCCGGAGAGGAAAATTTCGCACTGATCTCTCCGGGAATTGAACCGCTTGCAGCGGGGGTTTTCTACGTTGCTTTCTCGGCCGCCCCTATCCCATGTCGAAGGCATTATAATCCTAGGCAGCGCGGAGGCCGGTGCTTGCACGGCCCGCCACCACTAGGTTCAGCTCAACGCCGCCGCTGAGCGCGACACCGCCGGGCGCGCCTTGGCGCATCGCTTTCAAGACGCCAGGATCCTTCTCGCTGGCGGCAACGGTGCCCCGGCGCGATCGGGAACAAGGCCCCGATCACGCTGACGAAATCGGGGGGCGTCACCAGCCCGTCACCCTGAGCAAAGCCGGGAAACTCTGCCTAAGGGCGGTAGAGCTCTGGGGTGCGGATCACTCTTCTCGCTGTTCCTGAAGGCGCTGGACGAAAGTTCCGTGGCAGAACAGTTCCAGCAGCGTCGATCTGGGTAACCTTGCGCCCAGCGCCCACGACAAGTGGCGCCGCTGCTAGATCACCATACTCCCGACGCCTTCGCGCATAGCTTCATGCGGGGCCTCTGACGCGGCGCGCGTCATCGACTGGTAGGCCATCAGCTCGACCGTGTCGCGGATGGCGACGAAATGTCCCTCACCCACTTCGCGGAGCGCGATACGCTCGGGATCGATATCACGCGGAAGCAAAAGCTTCGGCGTTTTCAGGTCGGCTGCGCGCCCGCGCGGAAGCGGTCTGCGCTGCGGGTCCGGATGCGGCACCGCCGACAGCAGTCGTCGGGTATAGGGATGCAACGGGTTCTTCAGCACGGAGTCGGTCGGCCCGGTTTCGACGACCTGCCCCGCCCACATCACGGCGATGCGGTGGCTGACGCGTTCGACGACTGCAATGTCATGGGAGATGAAGAGGAAAGAGACACCCTCTTCCTTCTGCAGCTTGGCGATCAGATCGGTGATCTGGCGCGCGACCGATACGTCGAGCGCCGAAACTGCCTCATCCGCGACGATGATCGCCGGTTTGACCGAGAGCGCGCGGCAGATGCAGAGCCGCTGGCGCTGCCCGCCGGAGAACTGGTGCGGGTAGCGATCCATCGCGGCGGCTTCCAGCCCGACCCGCTCCAGAAGCGCGCCCGCCATCGCACGCCGCTCGGCGCGCGTCATCGGGTTACGGATATGGGCAGGCTCGGTGATCAGATCGTAGACCGGAAGCCGCGGGTTGAGGCTGGCATAGGGATCCTGGAAGACCATCTGCATCTTTCCGCGCAGCGGGCGCAGTTCCTGCGCCGTCAGGCCGGTCAGGGTCTGCCCGCTCAGCCGGACCCGCCCGCCAGACGCTGCCTCGAGCCCGAGCAAGGTCCGCGCCAGGGTGGACTTGCCGCAGCCGGATTCCCCCACCAGCCCCAGCGTTTCTCCGCGCCCGAGGGTCAGCGAAACCTCATTGACCGCGTGATAATCGAGCGCGGGCCGTCCCGGAGCAGCACGGCGCACCGGGAAACGGACAGACAGCCGATCGACTTCGAGGAGCGGCGCATCGGCGCTGAGCGGCCGTTTCGGCGCCCCCGCGCCCAGCATCGGCGTCGCCGCCATCAGGTTTCGGGTGTATTCGGCCTGCGGAGCGGCGAAGATCTGCCCGACCGGACCGGTTTCCACCTGCTCGCCGCGACACAGCACCACGACGCGGTCGGCGATCTCGGCCACCACCCCCATGTCGTGGGTGATGAACAGCACGGCCATACCGCTCTCTTCCTGCAGCTCTTTGATCAGCGACAGGATCTCCGCTTGCGTCGTCACATCGAGCGCGGTCGTCGGCTCATCGGCGATCAGCAGATCGGGCTGGCAAGCCAGCGCCATCGCGATCATGACGCGCTGCCGCAGACCGCCTGACAGCTCGTGCGGATATTGCACCAATCGCCGCTCGGGTTCGGGGATTTTGACCCGTTCGAAGGCGGCGCGGGCCGCTGCCAGCGCCGCCTTGCGGTCCAACCCCTGATGCAGGCGCAAGACTTCTGCCACCTGTTCGCCAAGGTGCATCACCGGGTTGAGCGCGGTCATCGGCTCCTGAAAGATCATCGAGATCCGGTTGCCGCGCACCTGCTGCATCTCGCGTTCCTCGAGCGCCGTGATCTCGACCGGCGTGTCGCCGTTGAGATCGATGCGCCCGCCGGTCAGGCGCCCACCCTCGCGTTCGATCAGGCGCATCAGCGCCAGCGCGGTGGCGGATTTGCCCGAGCCGGACTCCCCCACCAGCGCGACGGTCTCGCCGCGTGCGATGTCGAAGCTGAGCCCCGACAGCGCGGTGTGGGAGCCGAAAGCGAGGCTCAGGTTCTGGACTGACAGAAGCGGTGCGCGGCTCATGGATCAACTCGCGGCTGCGGCAGCGCGGCGGACGCGTGCCTCGGGGTGGTCGGCGAAGGACGGCAGCGGGGGCGTCCAGCGGCGATGGCGGGGGGTGGTCTCGAAGGAGAACGGATCGTCGCCCACGACCTCCCAGCGGAAGCTGTCGCCCAGTTCGATCATCCCCATCGCCCCAGCGGGTTCGCCCTCGGTGGTGAAGCTCTCGGTCAGCGATTGCTGGGTCAGATGGGTGATGCCGTCGACCGTGGTGAGGGTGTTCCAATGCACGTGACCGGCAAGACAGACGACCGGCACCTTCGCACGCGAAAGCGCGGCACGGGCGCGCTCGGCCATCGGATAGGTCGAGCTGGCGGGGTTGTTCTCGAAATAGTAGTTGCCCAGCTGCGAATGGCCCGAGATCGGCACGTGGCTCACCACGAGCGTCGGACGATCACTCGCCTGCATGGTGCGCGAGAGCCAGATCACGTCGGGCTCGGTCAGCACGAAGCCGGAATAGTCGGGCATCCGGCGGATACGCGTATCGGCGCGCCACAGGACGATGCGCCAGCCTCCGATATCGACCACCCCGTGATCGAGCGTCTGCCCGAGGATCCCTTCGTTATCCGAGACCTCCAGGTGATCGCGATCATGGTTGCCATTGAG
This sequence comes from Thioclava sp. IC9, assembly GCF_002213225.1. NCBI lineage: Bacteria > Pseudomonadati > Pseudomonadota > Alphaproteobacteria > Rhodobacterales > Paracoccaceae > Thioclava > Thioclava sp. IC9. The sequence goes on along the minus strand of NZ_NBNX01000013.1, from coordinate 7,188 downwards.
ATGCAGGATCGGGGCTTCGACGGCGCGGAAGCCCTCGGCCACCTCGGCCTCAAGCCGCAGGTCGGTGTCGCGGTTCTCATCCGAGATCCGGTCCCCGAGATCGAGCACAAGATCGGCGCCGGCGTCGCGAACGTAACGGGCGAAGTCTTCCATCAGGGGCAGCGCCATGTCGCCGCGCTTCGCGGTCGAGGGTTTGCCATGGTGGATGTCGGTGACGATGGCGATACGGGTGGACATGCTGAAACTTTCCAAAGAGTGGGGAAGGTGCCCGCCGCCGCGCGCAAGCGGCGACGGGCGGGAAGCGTTAGTTGGAGGCGAAGGAGATCGCCCCGGCGCGGAAGTCGAGCACATAGGGGATATGGCCGGGCTTCGGCGCCCAGGCGATATCCTTGCGCATCGCCCAGCTCTCATAGGGACGATAGAGCGGCAGCACCGGCGGGTCCTGCTTGATGCGATCCATCAGCTCGGCATAAGCGGCGCGACGATCCGCGACATCCTTGGAGAAGCGGAACTTGTCCCAGGTCTTGCGATAGGCTTCGTCGGTGGTGAAACGGCCTTCCGATTCGGAGGCCGCATCCGGAGCCCACATCACGCCGAACGAGCCGAAGGGGTCCGCGAAATACATCGGGTTCGACCAGTTGCGGGTCATCATGTCCTTGCTGTTGCCGGTCCATTTCTCCGCGACATTCACCTTGCCCTTGATGCCGACCTGCGCCCACATCTCGACGATGGCCTGCGCGGCCAGAAGACCGTTGGTGTAATAGACCGGGTCGGTGTCATAGGTGATCTCGAACCCGTCATAGCCAGCTTCCTTCAGAAGTTCGCGGGCCTTCTCGGGGTTGTATTCGAAGGTCTTCAGCTCCGGCATATAGAGATCGCCGTATTCCTTCATCGTGTGGGTCGAGGGAACGACGGCCTTGCCCAGCCAGAGCGCCTCGTTCAGCGCCTCGCGGTCGATGGCGAGGCTGAGCGCCTGACGGATGCGCGGGTCACGCAGCTTGGGATGGTTGGTGTTCATGATCATGACGTGGAACAGCGGCGTGACGCTGCCCGCGGCCTTGATGCTCGGATCGGCTTCGATCAGCGACAGCTGGTCGGGTGCGACATTGGTGATCATGTCGACTTCGCCGGTCTTCAGCGCGGTGATCCGCGATGCGGTTTCCGGGATATGGATCACGGAGACCTTTTCCAGCGGCGCCTTGTCGCCCCAGAAATTGTCGAAGCGGGTATAGACCACACGCTCGCCGGGGCTGAACTCGCTGATCGCATAGGGACCGGTGCCGACCGGAGCCATCGAGAAGGCTTCGTAATCGCTGTCCTCGGCGACGTTCGGATCGCCGGTCAGGCCCTTGGTGTAGTCTTCGGGGATGATCATGACCTGCTGCAGGTTCACGAGCGTTTCCCAAAGCGGCTCTTCGCGCTTCACCGTGATGCGGACGGTGTAATCGTCGACCTTCTCGGCTTTCTCGAAGTTGTTCAGACGGTCCTTCGAGCGCACCATATAGGGCGGGAACATGGCCTGATACATGCGGTTGAGCGAGAAGACCACGTCATCGGCGGTCATCGCTTCGCCGTTCTGGAAGGTCACGCCCTGACGGAGCTTGAACTCCATGACCTTGGGCGAAACGAGGTTCCATTCGGTCGCCAGACCGGGGCGCCATTCGCCGCCGATCTTCTCGTGATCCTTGTCGATCAGCGTGTCGAAGGTGTTGTAGTAGAACTGCGAGCCGACATTCGAGTGGTCGCGGCCGGGGTCGAGATATTTGGCGACATTGGCAGCGCCGACTTTCAGTTCGCGGGCCTGAGCCCCCGTGACGCCAGCGGCAGCGATGCCGGCGGCAAGAGCGGTGGAAACGAGCAGTCTGAGCATGGGTCTCTCCATTGCAGGGTTTGACGACGGGCGCTTGCGGCCTTCTGTTCTTGTTGCGGGGTGTCAGCGTGCGCGCAGGCGCACGTCGACGCTGTCGCGTAACCAGTCGCCGACCACCTGGACGGCGAAGGTCAGCAACACGATCAGCGCGGCGGGGACGATGACGATCCAAGGGGCGGTCGGCATGTAGTCGCGACCGATGCCGACCATCGAGCCAAGCGTCGCGGTGGGCGGCTGCACGCCGAGGCCGAGGAAGGACAGCGTGCTTTCCAGCAGCACGATATTCGACAGCGACAGCGTGAACTGGACCACCAGCGGCGAGACGATATTGGGCAGCAGGTGGGTGAAGGCGATGCGTCGCGGACTGGCGCCGGCGGCGCGGGCGGCCTCGATGAAGGGCAGATGCATCAGGCGCCGCACGTCGCCGCGCACGATCCGGGCATATTGCTCCCAGCCGGCGAGACCGAGGACGATGACCATCACCTGAAGCGAACTGCCGAAGATCGCCAGCGTGAACAGCGCGATCAGCGTGAAGGGCACCGCGATCTGGGTATCGACCGCCGACATGATTCCAGCATCGGTGCGTCCGCCAACCACGCCAGCCAGCAGCCCGAGCAGCCCGCCGACGAGAAGGCCCAACAGCGCTCCGAGGAATGCCAGCATCAGGGTCAGGCGCAATCCGTGCAGGCTGCGCGACAAGACATCCCGGCCCAGCTCGTCCGTGCCCAGCGGATAGGCGATCTTCGCGCGCTCGAAGCCGATCGGCGGACGCAGCCGCGAGAGCAGGCTTTGCGCATTGGGATCATGCGGCGCGATCGACGGGCCGAGAATGGCGATGAACAGCAGCGCGAACCCAACCGCGAAGGCGATCTTCTGGATCATGTTCGTGCCGGTCCAGAGGCGGCGCAGGGCCGAAGGCGCGGGCAGATTGAGGGCCATGGTCATCGGATCACCCTTTGAGTTGATGGCGCAGGCGCGGATCGGCCCAGGCGTAGGCAAGGTCGATGGCGGCGTTGATGAGGATGACGGCGATGGCGACGGTGATGACCCCGAACTGGAGCACCGGGTAGTCGCGCCGTATCGCCGAGGAGACGAGCAGGTCGCCGATGCCAGGCCAGGCGAAGATCGATTCCACCACCACCGAGCCGGAGGCAGCGAGTCCCGCGATCTGAAGACCGATCACCGACAGCAGCGTGATCGAGGCGTTGCGCAACCCGTGGCGCAGGATCACTGCCCGCTCTGGCAGCCCCTTGGCGCGGGCGGTGCGCATGAAGTCCTGCCCCAGCACGTCGAGCATGGCGTTGCGGGTGAAGCGCGTGAGCGCGGCGATCAGCACGCCCGACATCGCCAGCGTCGGCATGATGAAATGCAAAGGCGTTCCGTTGCCCACCACCGGCAACCAGTTGAGCCAGTAGGCAAAGACCAACACCATCACCACGGCGAGGATGAAGTTGGGCACCGCGTAGCCGAGGAAGGCCACGACCATCGCCGCGCTGCCGAGCCAGTGCTTGCGCCAGATCGCGGCGATCACACCCAGTGGCAGCGACACCACGAGCGTGAGCCCGACCGCCGACAGGAGGAGCTGCGCCGAAGGCCACAAGCGCTCCGCCACGATCTCGATCACGGGTCGGCGCTCGATGAAGGAGAGGCCGAAATTCCCATCAAGGAAGGCACGCAGGAAGGCGAAGTATTGGTCCCAGAGCGACTGATCAAGCTCGTAATAGCGGATCAGGATCTCGCGGTCTTCTTGGGTCATGCCCTCGCCCGCGAGGAAATCGATCGCGTTGCCGGACAGACGCGTGGCGAAGAACACCAGGGTGACGATGACGAAGAAGGTCAGCGCCATTCGGACGAGGGTGCGCAGGGTGTAGCTCAGCATGTCACGATCTCCTGGGCGAGGGTCACGCCACCCGGCCGGGCGAGCAGGACGAACTCGACCCCTGCGGCCGCCGCCGCGCGCCCGTCCGTTTCGGGCGTGTCGCCGAGAAAGACCGCACCACTAGGTGCAACGCCGGCGCGCGACAGCGCCGCATGGACCAGATCGGGCGCAGGCTTGGCGAGGCTCGATGCGGTGGCGGCGGGCACTGCGGCGCGCGCCGCGGCCCAAAGCGCACCGGTTTCGGGACGGGGCGTGCCGTCCGGGCCGGGATGGAACGTGTCGGGATTGCTCAGCAGCACCGGCAGGCCTCGCGCGGCCATCGCGGTGAGTTCCGTTAGGTCGGCGAAGCTGAAACCGGTGTCGCGCGCCAGCAGCACCAGCTCGGGCTGCACGCGGTCGGGCACCAGCCCCAGCTGGCGCGCCAGGGCCACAAGCGGCGGCGCGGCGAAGAGCGCGACGCGGGCACCGGGGTGACGGCGCTGCAGATTGCGAAGCGTTTCCTCCCCTGCCAGCACCATGCGTTCGGCGGCCACCGCGAGCCCCATCAGGCCGAGCCGGGCCGACAGGTGCTCCGCCGTGTCTGTGGAATTGTTCGAGACGACCCAAAGCCGCTCACCGCAGCGCGCGATCAGCTCGGGCACGCCGGGCAGCACGCGGTCTCCAGCAATCAGGCAGCCATCGAGATCGGCCAGGATCGCGGCGCGTTCGAGGAGCGGCCCTGACAGGAACTCGGACAATCCGACAGGCTGGGTCATGGGCAAATCCTCTCCGTTCGGGGCCTCGGCCCCGTTCGCGCAATGCGCGTCAGTTCATGCGGTGATGGGGCGTCGCCCCGGATTGCTCACGGTTTGACGAGTTTCTGTGACGTGGATGTTACATCTGCAAGCTAAGCCGTCGGATGATGAAAGCTTCGGTTGGATCCATGGCGAGCGCCCTGTCGCTTTCCCGCCTGCGCTCGGTGACTGCGGTCGCCGAGGAGGGGTCTTTTTCGGCGGCCGCACGCCGGCTGGGCGTGTCGCATTCCGCAGTCGCGCAGCAGATTCGCGACCTCGAGACCGCCTTCGGCGTGCGACTGTTCGACAAGCTCAACGGAACCCTCTGCGCGACGCCGCTATGCGAGCAGCTTTGCGACATCGGCGCCCGGATGCGCGAGGCCGAACATGACGCGCTGCGCATCCTCGAACGCCGGGGCCCGACTGGCAGACGCAGGCTGCGCGTCGGGCTGGGCAATTCCATGCCGGGCATCGCGATCGTCCACCAGCTTCTGCGCCAGCACCCTTCCCTGACCGTCTCGGTGGAAAGCGGCTCGCATCAGGACATCCTCGCGGCCTTGCTGCGGCGCGAGGTGGATGTCGCAGTGTTGCCCGATCTGCCGAACGATCGCCGGTTCCGCACCGCGCGCGTGCTCTCGCAAGAGGTGGTGGGCATCGTCGCCGCGGACAGCCCGACGGGATTGCGCGACGAGGTCAGCCTCGAAGACCTGGCGCGGCTGCCGCTGATCTTCCGCTCGCAGGGATCCTCGACGCAAAAAGTCGTCGACCGCGCCTTCCGCGCCGCCGGCCTGTCCCCCGAGCCGCAGCTGATCGCAGACACCCGCGACGCCGTCTATGAGGCGGTGGCCCTCGGCATCGGTGTCGGCTTCATGTGGCGCTTCGGCACTTACCGAAACGATACCGTGCGGCGGCTGCGGATCCAGGACATCCGATCGACGGTGGACGAGGTCGTGTTCGCCCTGAAGGACGAAAGAAACGAGCTGATCGAACTGTTCTTCAACGCCGCCGGCCAGATCGATCCAGCCGGTGCTGCGGGCGCTGAGATCAAGTGAGAATAGGTGTGCCGACGCCTAAGTGACTTGGCCTAGATCTCCGCCACGACGCTCTCGGGAAAGAGGTGGCCTGTTCCACGTCTCTTCGCGTTGCCGTGGTCTTTGCGCATCAGGAACAGGGCATTGAGCCACTGCTTTCTGGCGATCTCCAACCCTTTCAAACTCGGGCGGTTCGTCGAGCAACACAAGAGCTGACGCCTCAGCGTTAAGCGAGGTGGGTCATCCTGCGCCTCGAAAGGAAGCAAAGCCATCTCGAGTGCTCCGCTTTTCTGCAGTCTTCCACCGCAGAATTCTTCTCGCCAACTCTTCGTCGCCTCGTCATGCTCGCCCAACAGCTTCACAAAAGGGCCCGGCATTTTGAAGCCTCATGGCCCTGTGACACGGTAGGTCCGCCTGCGTCCGCCGGAGGCCTCACCGCCGCCAGCAAACCGGCACGGCGACACTTCAGACACAGAGCTGCCTTGCCCTATCCTCCCTTTCACCTTCAGGACGCGACCAAGTCGATTGAGACAAAGTTCAACGAATGGCACGGCACCCTAAAGTGCGACGTAAACGTATATCGCAATGACGAAAATTGAGGCCGCGACCACAACCGCTATGTTCGCACGCCTTTCAAGTGTCTCTAATGTTCTGCGTTGCAACTCGAGACGCGCGAATGCGTTCTCGGCACTGTCAGGGTCAGCACGAGAGATGAGAAGCTCCAACTCCTTGTCGCTTAGGTTCACGAGCTTCTCCGTATGGATCTCCGGGTCGTTGTTGTTATTTTCCTTCCTCACTTTCTTTCCTTTCCCAGAAATGTTGCTCGGCGGATAATTTGCGACCAGACGCGCCTCTACCGTGCGCATGCCTTCGTTCAGGACCCGCGTGAGACCAGAGTCTCGCTGGACCAATACGGCTGCGCTGTATGATGGCTACACCGCAACGGGACAGCCTCCGTTGTGCCGGCGTGAGCAATTTTGGGCGCCAATTCGAGGCCAAAATTGAGTGCCGCTGGACACGCGGGGCGGCCTCTTTGCCACCCTTCAGAATCGGTTCTGAATAGCCCCGTGTATCGTGGACGCCTTCTTTGCTAATTTTAAGGCAAGGAGGCCATGATGAGCAGCGACCCGCGTTCAGCGACGATTTCAAAAGAGATGCCGTCGCGTAGATCACGGAGAGGGGCTACCCGGTCAGGGAGGTGGCCGAGCGCTTGGGCGTGAGCCAATACTCTCTCTACTCCTGGAAGAAGACGTTCGCGAAGGCGTCATCCGGCGACGCTGAGAAGGAAGCCGAGATCCGACGGCTCAAGCGTGAGCTCCTGAGAGTGACGGAGGAGCGGGACATTCTAAAAAAGGCGACCGCGTATTTCGCCAGGGATGCCAAGTGAGATACGCGTTCGTGGCCGAGCATCGCGGGCAGTTCTCTATTCGGGCGTAAGCGGCGGCTGCATCCCACCTCAGGTTCAGCTTGATGGCTTGAAGTTCCACGGGAGAAGTTCATCGATGCGGCCCTGCGGATGGCCGGCGGCGATGGCCTCGAGGGTGGCCTTGAGATAGTTGAAGGGCTCGACGCCGTTGATCTTTGCGGTCTCGATGAGCGATGCGATGCGTCCCCAAGCGCGCCCGCCTTCGTCAT